>NZ_JAQGDU010000001.1:0-166399 GCF_029504475.1 Methylorubrum pseudosasae
AAACCGCGACCGCAGCGGTCTCTACGGCGTGGCCGTGCAGGAACTCTACCGGCCCGATCCCGGCAACCCGCTGCGCAACCTCTCCGCCTTCGTCCGCGTCACGCTGGCCAACTCCTCGACGTCGCTCATCGACAGGCAGGAGACCATCGGCCTCGTCTACAAGGGCTTCTGGGCCGAGCGGCCCTTCGATTGGATCGGCGTCGGCATCGGCCAGTCACATGCCAGTCGGGCCCTGGCGCAGAGCGTCCAGATGGCCAACCTGCTCGATGGTGGCGTCCGCGCGCTCCCCGGATACGAGCGCGCGTTGGAGGTCTTCTACAGCCTCGCCCTCTCTCCCGACGTGGTGGTCCGGCCCAACATCCAGTTCATCAACCGTCCCGGCGGCGTCGGCGGGCGGGACGACATCCTGGTCTTCGGCGTCAAGAGCGGCGTCACGTTCTGACCCGGACAGGCATGGGGCCAGCGCAGCAATGCGGCCCGCGCCGACGCAAACGCCCCGCCCTTCCACGATCAAACTCCATTCGGACCCGTCCTCCTCAAAGGTTCGCCGCCATGCCGATCAGCAAGAGAATTCGCTCGATCAATCTACGATCCATCAAGTCGAAAATCATCGGTACGTTCGCGATCCTGGTTGTGTTGTCCGGCCTGACCGGCGGCTTCGCGATCCTCAAGGTCGATCAGGTCTCGGCGATCGGCGCGGCGCTGGCCCGTCAGGTCGAGGCCGTGACCTTGCTGGGCGACCTCGCCCGGCTCAGCCAGCAGCTCCGTGCGCTGACGGCGCTGCAGCACTACAGCCCGAACGAGACGCAGCGCAGCGCCTATGCGCGGGAAGCCGAGGAGGGCCGCGTCGCCTTCTCGAAGGCCTGGGGCGACTACGCGACCCTGATCGAGGGCGCGCGCGAGACCCAGCTCGCCGAAACCCTGCGTAACGCGTGGCAGCACTTCCTGGCGATCGAAGAGGAGATCCTCATCCTCGACCGGGCCGGCCTGAACGAGACCGGAACAGCTGTGCTGCAGGGTGACATGCTCTCGGAGGCCGCCAACTTCTACACCGCGGTGCGGGCCGTGCAGGCCTATCGTCAACAGGAGGTCGAGATCGCCACGGCCGCCGCCCAGGAGATCCGCGCCTCGGCCCGCTTCTGGATCGTCTCGGCCTTGGCCTGTCTGCTGACGCTCTGCACGCTGGCCGGCTGGCTTCTGACGATGACGATCTCCCACCCGATCGGGCGCATGACCGGCGTGATGGGCCGGCTCGCGGATGACGACATCGGCGTCGAGGTCCCCGATCAGCGCCGCTCCGACGAGATTGGCCTGATGGCAGCCGCGGTTCAAGTCTTCAAGGACAACATGATCCGCAACAAGGCTCTCGAGGCCGAAGTGGCCGCCCAGCGCGCCGGGGCGGAGGCGCAGCGCCGGACCGCCATGCGCGAGTTGGCGGACGCATTCGACCAGTCGGTCGGCGGGATCGTCACGGCCGTCTCCTCGGCGGCCGTTCAGATGCAGACGACCGCCCGCCACCTCTCGGTGTCGGCCGAGGCCACCTCGGTGCGCGCCGTGGCGGTCTCCGCGGCGGCCGAGGAAGCCTCCGTCAACATCCATTCGATCGCGGGCGCTGCCGAGGAACTCGATGCCTCGGTGACGGAGATCGGCGTCCAGGTCGAGCGCTCCTCGGCGATGTCGCAGGCCGCCGTTCGGGAGACCGAGGGAATGACTGCGCTGGTGCGCGAGCTGACGGGCGTGGCCGCCAGCATCGGCGACGTCGTCGACACCATCGCCGGCCTTGCGGGCCAGACCAACCTGCTGGCGCTCAACGCCACGATCGAAGCGGCGCGGGCCGGGGAAGCCGGCCGCGGCTTCGCGGTCGTGGCCACGGAGGTCAAGGAACTCGCCAACCAAACCTCCCGTTCGGCCAGCGAGATCACGGCCAAAATCGAGGCGATCCAGTCCTCGACGGGACGGACCGCCACGGCCATCGATGGCATCTCCGCCTCGATCCGCTCGATCAACGAGACGGCGACCGCCATCGCGTCGGCCATCGAGGAGCAGGGGGCGGCGACGCGCGAGATCGTTCAGGCCATTGCCCAGGCCTCGAGCGGCACCGGCGAGGTGACCGCCAACATCTCCGGCGTGGCGAGCAACGTCGAGGAAACCGGGACCGGCGCCGCGCAGGTTCTGAGTGCCTCGGGCGAACTCGCCCAGCAATCCGATCTGCTGCGCCGACAGGTGCAGTCGTTCCTCGACACCGTCCGTGCCGCCTGACGTCCGCGCTTCCACCGAGGCTTGCCATGAAGCAACTCACCAGATCCCTGCCCGCCGCCCTGCTGCTGATCGCTCTCGCCGCACCGGCCGCCGCCGAAACGAAATTCACCCTCTTGATGTCGGAGGTGGGCGATCCCTTGCTCGACAGCCTGCAGGCCTCCGTCCTCAACACGGCCACCTCCAAGTTCTCCGCCTCGGTCGATGTGGCGCAGGCGGCCGGTAACGGGGGAACCCAAGTGGTCCAGGGTCGGGCCGCCCTCGACGCGAAGCCGACAGCCCTGATCGTCAATCCCGTCGACGACGCCAGCGCCAGGACGATCACCGAGATGGCCGCGGCGGCCGGGATTCCGGTGGTGTTCGTGAACAAGCGCCCGAGCGGTCCGGTGGCCCATAGGATGGCGATCGTCAGCGCGAACCACCTCGTCGCAGGTCGGGTTCAGATGCGATTGCTCGCGCAGGGTCTCGGGGATCGCGGCAACGTGGCCATACTGCGCGGCAAGGACAGCGACAACGCCGCCCAGGAGCGCACCGCCGGCATGAAGGAGATCCTCGGGCAACGGCCGGGGCTGAAGCTCCTGGCGGAGGCGAGCGCCGATTGGAGCCGGCGGCGGGCGCAGGATCAGGTGACGGCATGGCTGCGCAGCGGCCTGAAGCCTGACGCCATCGCCGCCAACAACGACGAGATGGCGCTCGGTGCGGTGGCCGCCCTCAAAGCGGCCGGCCTGTCGGGCAAGGTCTTGGTCGGCGGCGTCGACGGAACCTCGGACGGGATTGCGGCCGTGAAGAGCGGCGAATTGTTGGTCAGCGTCCTTCAGGATGCGCCGATGCAGGGGGCCCAGGCGGTGAACGATGCCGTGAAGCTCGCCCGCGGAGAGTACGTGCAGCCCTACGACTGGGTGCCCCATCGATTGATCCTGCCGACGCGCGGCGACTTGGCAAACGGACGATGACGTGTGCAGTTCATAGAATCGAAACCAAGCCAAGGCGTTGCGTTATCTGAGGGTCTGTGACTCTTGACCCCGATTCGCCAGATTGGCCGCGCCGGGCGAAAGTTGTCGATGCGATCGCCTTCTACCGGGCGCAGGAATTCGAACGCTGTTGGCCGATCAACATCGCCGATCGGCTATCGGTCAGGTCGGATCACCTCCATCGCGGCTGAAGCGCGAACGATCTCCCGATCGCCCACGCAGGTCGCGATGCCAATCGTCGATTGAACCGCGCCGGGTTTCCCGGCAACTGTAATCACGCAACGGTGGCGGGATCGTAATCGGTGCCGGTGGCGAGCATGGCGTTGAGCGTGATGAGGAGCTTGCGCGCAGTCGCGATCAGGGCCGCCTTGGTCGGCTTGCCGGCCAAGGCCAGACGCTCGCGGAACGTGCGGAAGACGGCGGAGCGGCGCGAAGCCTGGAGCGCCGCGAGATAGAGGATCGTTCGCACGACCGGCCGCCCTCCGCCGATGTTACGCGGGCCGACGCGCTTGCCGCTGTCACGGGCGATGGGGGCAAGCCGGCCAAGGCTGCGATGCGGCGTCGGTCGAGTTGCCCGAGTTCCGGCATCTCGGCAATCAGTGTCGCGGCGACGATAGGGCCGACGCCCGGCGCAGTCTGGAGCCGGCGGCCGATGGCCTGTGTCTCGGGATCGGCGTCGACCAAGGCGGCCATCAGCGCCTCGACCTTGGCGATGCGCCGGTCGAGAAGAGCGATCAGGCTGGTGATGTCGGCACGGGCCTGCTTGTCTGTAGTCTGCTGGAGCCGCGTGGCCTCCTGCTTGCGGATCTCGACAAGCTGACGGCGGCGCGTCGCCTGGGCCTGGAGCACGCGACGCGCCGCCGTTACCGGCTGCGTGGGTGCCGGTCGCAGCCGGGCACCCAGCTCGGCGAGCATGCGCGCGTCCACGCGGTCGGTCTTTCCGATTACCCCCATGGCCCGTGCGAAGTCGCGGGCTTGGCGCGGGTTCACGCGGCTGGCTCAAGCAGCATCGCCGCATCGCCACCCGCTAAGAGAAACGGGCCGCCAACTACCTCGCCATGGTCACGCTTGGCATCACCATGCTCTGGCTCACATGGCTTTGCAGAGACCGCCAAGGATCGAATTGCGGCAACAAATTCGACAAGAAAAGGCTCCTTCAAACTATCCAGCGGCATGTCAGCGGTTTACTTTGCAACAAATGTCGCATTCGAGCTTGAGACAAGTGTCGCAAGTTAGAGTCCGTCCGATAAGTCATGATGCTCGCCCGAGCCTTCGGACGAGGATCATGACGGCGGCGGCGTAGAGGAAGGCCTGGGCCGAGGCGAGGGTCGCTTCCGGGTCCTTCCAGAGGCGTCGGTTGCGGCTGATCCATCCGAAGAAGCGTTCCACCACCCATCGGCGTGGATGCACGGCGAAGCCGACCTGATCCTTCGGTTTGCGCACGATGTCGATGGTGATGACGGTGGCGGTCGCGGGTCTGTCGCCGGCATAGCCTGCATCGGCGAAAGCTCTGACGATGAACGGGAAGGTCCGCCGCGACAGGCGCAGCACCGGTCCAGCCCCATCGCGATCCTGAATGTCGGCGGTCTGCGGATCGAGCACGAGGGCGCGCCCGTCCGTGTCGACCAGGGCCTGACGCTTGCGGCCCTTGACCTTCTTTCCAGCGTCGTAGCCGCGCGGGCCGCCGCTCTCGGTGGTCTTCACGCTCTGGCTGTCGAGCACGGCCGCCGTCGGCGAGGCCTCGCGACCGGCCCGCTCCCGGTCGGCCATGACCAGGGCGTGGTTGATCCGCCCGAACAATCCCTCGTCCCGCCAGCGGCTGAAGTAGCCGAACGTCGTGCTGCGCGGAGGGAGATCCTTTGGGATCAACCGCCATGCGATGCCGCCGCGCAGCACGTAGAAGATCGCGTTCAGGACCTCCCGCATCGTCCAGACAGGCGGACGACCACGCGAGGCGGGCTCTGGCATCATGGGCGCGATCACCGCCCATTCCGTATCCGTCAGGTCGGTTTCGTATCGAAGGCGCGCACGGTTATGCTGCCGGCGAGTGGTCGGGGTCCACATGGCACGTCCAGATGAGGCTTCAGCACCCTTCTGGAATCACCGCCATTCCGGCCACTCAACCCCTGCCGGACGTTATCGGACGGGCTCTTAGGTGCGGGGCGCACCGAACGCATGATTTTGCTTCGATCGACCGGCTGACGATGTCGCAACAGCCGGCCGATCACGTTCGCGGGCTCCGATCCTCCGTAGCCCGCCCTGTACTTGATGCTAGCCCCGCCTTCAGCTCATCGTCGGCATGACGAAGTCGGCGCCGGCCCGGATGCCGGTCGGCCAGCGGGTGGTGATGGTCTTGAGCCGGGTGTAGAACCGGACGCCCTCGGGGCCATGCATGTGGTGGTCGCCGAACAGCGAGGCCTTCCAGCCGCCGAAGGAGTGGAACGCCATCGGCACCGGGATCGGCACGTTGATGCCCACCATTCCGACCTCGATCGCGTGGGCGAACTCGCGCGCGGCGTCGCCGTCGCGGGTGAAGATTGCCGTGCCGTTGCCGAACTCGTGTTCGTTGATGAGGCGCGCGGCGGTGGCGTAGTCGGGCGCCCGGGTCACGGCGAGGACGGGGCCGAAGATCTCCTCCCTGTAGATCGTCATGTCGGGCGTCACGCGGTCGAACAGCGTGCCGCCGAGGAAGAAACCGTCGTCATAGCCCTGGAGCTTGAGGTCGCGCCCGTCGACGAGGAGTTCGGCGCCTTCGGCCACCCCCTGGTCGATGTAGCCGCGCACCTTGTCGTAGTGCTGGCGCGTCACCAGCGGACCCATCTCGGAGTCCGGGTCGGTGCCGGGGCCGACCTTCAGCGCACGCACCTTCGGGATCAGCCGCTCGATCAGTGCGTCGGCGGTCTTCTCACCCACCGGCACCGCCACCGAGATCGCCATGCAGCGTTCGCCGGCCGAGCCGTAGGCCGCGCCCATCAGGGCGTCCACCGCCTGGTCGAGGTCGGCATCGGGCATCACGATCATGTGGTTCTTGGCGCCGCCGAGGCACTGGGCGCGCTTACCCTGGGCGGTAGCCGTGGCGTAGATGTATCGGGCGATCGGGGTCGAGCCGACGAAGCTGACGGCGGCGATGTCGGGATGGCGGAGGAGGGAGTCCACTGCCGCCTTGTCGCCGTGGACCACGTTGAACACGCCGTCGGGCAGGCCCGCCTCCTTGAGCCAGGCGGCCACCAGCAGGGCGGGGGACGGGTCGCGCTCGGAGGGCTTCAAGACGAAGCAGTTGCCGCAGGCGAGCGCCAGAGGGAACATCCACATCGGCACCATGACGGGGAAGTTGAACGGCGTGATGCCGGCCACCACGCCGAGCGGCTGGCGCAGGGAGTGGCTGTCGACGCGGGTGCCGACGTTCTCCGTCACCTCGCCCTTGAGGAGTTGCGGCGCGGAGGTCGCGAACTCCACCACCTCGAGCCCGCGCTGGATCTCGCCGCGCGCGTCGGAGAGCACCTTGCCGTGCTCGGCGGTGATGAGGGCGGCGAGCTCGTCGGTGCGGTCCTCGGCGATGCGCAGGAAGGCGTTGAGGATGCGGGCGCGGCGCAGGGGTGTGGTCTTCGCCCAGCCGGGGGCGGCGGCCTTGGCGGCCGCGACCGCGGCGTTCACGTCCGCCGTGTCGGCGAGGGCGACGCGGCCGGTCTCCTCGCCCGTAGCGGGGTTGAAAACGGGAGCGCTGCGCCCGCTGGTGCCGGCGACGGTTCTCCCGCCGATGTAGTGGTTGATCACAGTGGTCATTGAAGAATCCTTGAAGGGCAGAAACTGACGAAAGATCAGGCGGCGCGGGCGATGGCATCGCCCAGCATCGACGCCATCGTGTCGATTTGCTCGGGGTCCACGATCAACGGCGGCGACAAGGCGATGATGTCGCCCGTAACGCGGATGAGCAGGCCGCGTTCGAAGCAATCGACGAAGACGTCGTAGGCCCGTGCGCCCGGCGCACCGGGCCGGGGCGCCAGTTCGATTCCGGCGACGAGGCCGATGGTGCGGATGTCGATGACGTGGCCGGCGGCGCGCAGGCCATGCATCGTGCCGGCCCACGCGTCCGCAAGCTCGGCACCGCGCGTCAGCAGGCCTTCCCGCTCGTAGATGTCGAGGGTGGCGAGGCCGGCGGCGCAGGCCACCGGGTGCCCCGAATAAGTATAGCCATGGAACAGCTCGATCACCGCCTCGGGGCCGTGCATCATCGCATCGTGCACCGCCCGCGCGCAGAACACGGCGCCCATCGGCAGGGCGCCGTTCGTGAGGCCCTTGGCGGTGGTGACGAGGTCGGGAACGACGCCGAAGTAATCCGTGGCGAAGGGCGTGCCGAGGCGGCCGAACCCGGTGATGACCTCGTCGAAGATCAGCAGGATTCCATGCCGGTCGCAGATCGCCCGCAGACGCTCGAGATAGCCCTTGGGCGGCAGAAGCACGCCCGTGGAGCCGGCGACGGGCTCGACGATGCAGGCTGCGATGGTCTCGGCCCCGTGAAGGGCGACGAGGCGCTCGAGGTCGTCTGCGAGGTCCGCCCCATGCTCCGGCAGGCCATGGGTGAAGGCATTGCGCTCCAGGTCGTGGGTGTGGCGCAGGTGATCGACGCCCGGCAGAAGCGGAAAGACGCGACGGTTGTTGACGAGGCCCCCCACCGAGATGCCGCCGAAGCCGACCCCGTGATAGCCGCGCTCGCGCCCGATCAGTTTGGTGCGCGTGCCCTGGCCGATGGCGCGCTGGTAGGCGAGCGCGATCTTGAGGGCGGTATCAACGGATTCTGACCCCGAACCGGTAAAGAATACCCGGTCGAGCTTCGCTTCGGGGCCGCCCGGCGCGATGGCGGCCAGTCGCTCGGCGAAGTCAAAGGCGGCGGGGTGCCCCATCTGGAACGAGGGCGCGAAATCAAGGGTGGTGAGTTGGCGCTCCACCGCCGAGGCGATGTCCTGGCGTCCGTGCCCGGCATTGACGCACCAGAGGCCGGCGGTTCCGTCGAGAACGCTGCGCCCGTCTGTAGCCGTGTAGTGCATGTCCTTGGCGGATGCGAGCATCCGGGGTGCCGCCTTGAACTGGCGGTTGGCTGTGAACGGCATCCAGTAGGCGTCAAGGCCCGGTGAATTCGTAGCGGTGTGCGGGTCCATGGCAATCCTTCGGGTTGACGTCGATGGGCTGGGAAAAAGCACCGATCGTGCATCGCGAACAAGTCCTTTTCTCTGCCGCGCCATGTGCTTGAAAAGCTTGGGCCGCCATGACAGATGTTTGCAAATCCTGAACATCCCTAACACGGCTGCGGCTCAGCGAGGTTTCAATGAGCATCGATCTCGGTGCACGGCTTCGTTACGTTCGCGGCCTTCACGGCCTCTCGCAACGCGCCCTCGCCAAGCGCACGGGTGTGCCGAACTCGACGATCTCCCTCATCGAGTCGAACGGGGTGAACCCTTCCGTCGGCGCCCTGAAGCGCATCCTCGACGGCATCCCCATCGGATTGTCCGAGTTTTTCGCGGTCGAGCCGGAGAGCCCGCGCAAGGCCTTCTACCGGGCCGATGAACTCACCGAGATCGGCAAGGGACCGATCTCCTACCGTCAGGTCGGAGATACGTTGTTCGGCCGATCGCTGCAGATCCTCAGGGAACGTTACGAACCCGGCGCCGATACGGGCCGGGTGCCCCTCGTCCATGACGGCGAGGAGGGCGGCATCATCCTATCGGGCCGGCTCGAAGTGTTCGTGGACGACGAGCGGCGGATTCTCGGTCCCGGCGACGCCTACTTCTTCGAGAGCCGCCGTCCTCATCGCTTCCGCTGCATCGGTCCGGTCGCCTGCGAGGTGGTCAGTGCTTGCACGCCGCCAACGTTCTGATTGTTTCTCACAAAACTCCTGTTGCGCTGTCGTGTTCAGGGCAAGCGGCGATGATCGGGAGTTTTATGAGGCACTCTGAATCAATACGAACCACTTTGAACTTTTCGGCACCTTTGATCCCGGAGTGGGTGAGGCAATGAAGGAATGCCACCTTCGGCCGCCACGACCGTAGCCCGGCAGTTCGGCTCGGGCGCCAATCGGAACGCCCGTGCCGTATTGATAAAAGCGGATGCTATATTTGTTTTGACGCCGATTTTTTCGGATTTGCCGCCTGCAAGGGCGACCGTGCCTGAAATCAGAGCAATCGCTCAAATTTCATACTACTGGGGTGCCATACATAGCCTCCCCGCTTGACGGAGCGGAGCAAACATCATTCTATGCGTATAGTTCGAATCATTTCATAAAATTCAGAGTTCGAGGGAGGTGGGATGCAAGATCGTCGCGCATTTTTAAAGGGTTCCTTGGTTGTCGGTGCCGGCGCCGTTTCCGGCGTCGCGCTTCCTGGTTTGCTGCGAAGTGCCCGCGCGGCCGATGGGCCTCTCGTCATCGGGGCACCGCTGCCCATCTCCGGAGCTTTCGCCGCCAACGGCAAATTCGCATCCCTTGGCGCTGCGTTTGCCGCCCGGAAGGCTGCCGCGGCGCTCGGGCGCAAGATCGTGGTCACGGACATCGACACCGAGGGCAAGCCGGCACCGGCAGCTCGCAAGCTGCAGGAGGCCATGGCGCAGGGAACGCGTCTGTTCGCCGGCGGCATTCTATCATCGGAAGCCCTGGTGATGGGCAAGGAAGCGACGAAGTCTGAGGGCGTCTTCATCACCACGGCGGGGGCGGACGAGATCACCGGTTCGGACTGCAACCGCGGCACCTTCCGCTGGAGCGTGCCGACCTTCGGGGCTATCGCGCAGACCGTGCGGCCGCTGATCGAGCAGATGCCGCAGGCCAAGCGCTGGTACACCATCACACCGCAATACGTGTTCGGCGAGGGCCTGCTGAGCGCCGCCAAGGTGGTGTTCCAGGAGAAGGGCATCGAACATGTCGGCAACAGCTACCATTCGCTGGCCGAGAAGGAATTCAGCGGCTACCTGACCAATGCCATCGCAGCCAAGCCCGACGTGCTGTTGCTCCTCAATTTTGGTTCGCAATCTTCGGATGCGCTCCGTCAGGCCGTCAGCTTCGGCCTCAAGAAGCGCATGACCATTGTGCTGGCCTGGGCTTCAGGCCTGGAGCAATTCGAGGCTCTGGGAGCAGACCTGTGCGAGGGCGTATACTTCGGAGCGCAGTACTGGCACGGCATCGATTCGCCCCTCAACAAGGAGTTGGTGTCAAAGCTCCGTGAAAGCGCGAAGATGACGCCGAACTACTCCTTCGCCGGCTCCTACCAGATCACCAAGCTGCTCCTCGACGCAGTCGCGAAGGCCGGCTCTGCGGAAGGTCCTGCTGTCATCAAAGCTCTGGAGGGCCTCGGCTATTCTGGACTGACGGGGCATGAGGAGATTCGTGCCGCCGATCACCAGGTCATCAAGGACTACTACCTGCTGAAGGGCAAGGCGAAGTCCGCAATGAAGGATAAGGACGACTTTGCCAACGTCGTAAATGCCGGCAAGTCGTTCCTTTCTCCCGAAGCTGCCGGCTGCAAGATGCAGCAAGGGTGAGTGTTGAAGTCCAACATTAGGACCTTGCGTGACCTATCTCTTTCAGATCCTGAACGGCGTCGGACTTGGGTTGCTTTATTTCCTGCTAGCAGTAGGATTGAGCATCATCTTCGGGCTGCTGCAATTCGTGAACTTCGCTCACGGGGCATTCTACCTGCTCGGCGCTTATTTGGCCTACGAAGGGGTCGAGCGGGGTCTGAGTTTCTGGGTGGCGATGCCTATGGCGGCCGTGATCGTCGCGGCGCTTGCCGGAATGACGGAACGGCTGCTCCTACGCCGGGTCTACAAGCTGCCTCACACCTTCCACATCCTCGTCACCGTCGGGCTCGCGCTCGTGGTGCAGGAACTCGTCATCATCGTCTGGGGGCCGCTCGGCGGTAACGTAGCGGCGCCCGACGAACTGAGCGGCGTCATGATCCTCGGCGACTTCATCTATCCCGAGTACCGACTCTTCGTGATCGGCTTCACGGTGATTCTCGCCGCCGCCCTGTGGTGGCTCCTGGATCGGACGCGCCTCGGAGCCATCGTGCGGGCCGGATCAGAATCGCCGCAGAACATGGCGCTGCTCGGCTACGATACGTTGAGCATCAACACGGCCGTCTTCGCCCTCGGTGCGGGGCTCGCCGGGCTCGCCGGTGCGCTCGCGGCTCCGATCCGGGGCGTCGAGCCCTTCATGGGCGTCGAGGCGCTCGGGATCGCCTTCGTGGTGGTGGTGATCGGCGGGATGGGCAGCTACGCAGGGGCGCTCGCCGCCGGCATCCTAGTGGGCGTCGCTCAGAGCTTGATGGCGACGCTTTGGCCCGAGGGCGCGCGCCTCGTGATCTATCTTGGCATGGCCGGCATCATCATGGCGATGCCGCGCGGCCTGCTCGGCCGGGCCTGAGGAGAAATCTGTTATGATCCCCGTCCTCGACCGGCCCCTTGTCCAATTTGGCCTTGCAACTGCCGCCGTGCTGATCCTGCCGCTCGTTATGCGCTCAGGCACCCTCGCCAGCGAGATCCTGATCTTTGGGCTGGCGGTCGCTGCCTGCAACTTGCTGCTCGGCTATACCGGCCTCCTCTCCTTCGGCCAGGGCATCTTCTTCGGGATCGGCAGCTACGTGGCCGGCCTCGGCCTTGTCCGGGCCGGGCTGCCGGCCCCCGTGATGCTTGCGGTTTCGTTGAGCGTAGGCGCTCTCGTGGCGGCGGTGGTGGGCTGGATCTCGATCCGCCGCCAGGGCGTCTACTTCGTGATGCTGACGTTGGCCTTCTCGCAGATGTTCTACTTCCTGGCCTACACGTTCAGCGGCATCACGGGGGGCGACAACGGCTTCCTCGACATTCCGCGCCCGACCCTGGTCGGCACGCGCCTGACCGATCCGTGGACCTACTACGCCTACGTCGCGGTGCTCTTTCTCGTCCTCTTCGCAGCACTCCAGCGGGTGGCGTTGTCGACCTTCGGCCGAACCCTGCTCGCCATTCGCGACAACGAGGCCCGGGCAGGCGCCATCGGCTACCCGGTGCGGGCCTTCAAGGTCGCGGCTTTCGCGATCTCAGGCGCGGTCACCGCGTTTGCCGGCGCGCTCCACGCGATGTTGATCGGCGTCGCGCCCCTCTCCAACATCGACTACCACACCAGCGAGACCCTGCTGATCATGACGATCATTGGCGGCAGCGCGAATCTGTTCGCCTCGCTGCTCGGCGCTGGGGCCTATCTGCTGGCCGCCGACGCCCTCTCGGAGATCTGGCCGCGGTGGCTCCTTGCCCTCGGCCTCCTGCTCATCGTCATCACGCTGTTCCTCCAGCGCGGCCTCTGGGGCCTGATCGAGCGCGCCATCGCCCTGGTGACGCAGGCGCCCCCGCCCGACGACCCGGCCCGGCCGGTCGTAACGCCCCCCCCCGTCGCCCACGCACCGGAAGTCGCCCGATGAGTGCGCCCCTCCTCGCCACCGAAGCGCTCGGCGTCCGCTACGGCAGTTTCGTCGCCCTGCAAGACGTAACCCTTCGCATCGCCGAGAACAGCGTCCACTCGATCATCGGGCCGAACGGGGCCGGCAAGACCACGCTGTTCCACGCGCTGACCGGCCGGATCGCGCCCTCGGGCGGGCGCATCACGTTAGGCGGCCGGGACATCACCCGCACGTCGGACCACGAGCGCGTGCGCCTCGGCCTCGCCCGCTCCTTCCAGGTCACCAGCCTGTTCCCCACCCTGAGCGTGCGCGAGAACCTGCGACTGGCAGCGCAGGGCAAGACGCCCTGGCAGGCGCTGCCCCCCCTGGCGCCGGACCGAAGCCAACCGGCCGGCGCTGGCCATGGCCGAGGCGATGCTGGAGCGCCTCGACCTCACACGGGTGGCCCTGCGCGCGGCCGGCGAACTGTCGCACGGCCAGCAGCGGCGCCTCGAGGTCGGGATGGCGATGGCGGCGGCGCCGAAGGTCATCCTCCTCGACGAGCCGACCTCCGGCATGGGCATCGACGACATTGCGGCGATGACGGTGCTGATTCGCGACCTCGGACGCGACCACACCGTGCTCTTCATCGAGCACAACATGGGCATTGTGATGAACATCTCCGACACCGTCACGGTGATGCGGGCCGGCCGCGTGCTGGTGGAGGGGCCGCCGGGCCGGGTCCGCGACGACCCGGAGGTGCGCCGGGCGTATCTCGGCAACATGATCACGGGAGACCTCGTGCCATGAGCGGCCCCATCGCCCTCGCCCTGGACGGGGTCCAGGGTTTCTACGGCAAGAGCCATATCCTCCAGGGCGTCAGCCTGGAGGTGCGGGACGGCGAGATCGTCTGCCTGCTCGGGCGCAACGGCGCTGGCAAGACCTCGACCCTGAAGGCCATATGCGGCCTCATCACCCCGCGCTGGGGCAGCGTGCGCTTTCAGGGCACCGAGGTCGCCGGCTGGCCCGCCCACCGCATCGCCCGGGCCGGCCTCACCCTCGTGCCGGAGGATCGCGGCATCTTCAGCTTGCTCAGCGTCGAGGAGAACCTGGCCATCGCCGAGCGCAAGGGCTCGCCCTGGGCGCTCAAGGACATCTTCGCGATGTTTCCACGCTTGGAGGAGCGCCGCCGCAACGGGGGCGCGCAGCTCTCAGGAGGCGAGCAGCAGATGCTGTCCATCGCCCGCGCGCTCCTGAGCGGACCGAAGCTCCTCATGCTCGACGAGCCGGTGGAGGGCCTTGCCCCCGTCATCGTGGAGGAGATCGTGACGCAGATCCGTGCCATCCGGGCGGCGGGCGTGCCGATTCTGCTGGTGGAGCAGAATCTGGCCGTCTGCACCGCGCTGGCCGACCGCCACTACATCCTCGAACTCGGCCGCGTCGCCTACGCGGCCGCCAATGGCGAATTCATGGCCGACGAGGCGGCGCGCGACCGCTTCCTCGGCGTCAAGGCGGCGTGAACTGCAGCGAACCCAGGACATCCATGTCGAACCTCACCATCAACGCCGAGCGCCTCTGGGACACCCTGACCGAGACCGCCGCCATCGGTGCCACTTCCGACGGCGGCATTGCCCGCCTGACCCTGAGCGACGAGGACCGCCAAGTGCGCGACTGGCTCCGGGTCCAGGTCGAAGCGCTCGGCTGCACCCTCACGGTGGATGCGGTGGGCAACATGTTCGCCCTGCGCCCCGGCCGGAACCCGGACCTGAAGCCCATCGCATTCGGCAGCCACCTCGACACCCAGCCCACCGGCGGCAGGTTCGACGGTGTGCTCGGCGTGCTCGCCGGGCTCGAGGTGCTCCGCACCCTGGACGGGGCCGCCTACGTCACCGAGGCGCCGCTGCTGCTGGTGAACTGGACCAACGAGGAGGGCGCGCGCTTCGCCCCCGCCATGCTCGGCTCTGGGGTCTATGCGGGCATCTATGCCGGCGACTGGGCCGAGGCCCGTGAGGACGCGGCGGGAACCTGCTTCGGCGCAGCGCTCGACGCCATCGGCTATCGCGGCGTGGCGGCACCGGGCTCCGTGCCGTTCGGCGCGATGTTCGAACTCCATATTGAGCAGGGGCCGATCCTGGAGGCGCAAGGGGCTACCATCGGCGTCGTGCAGGGCGTGCAGGGCATGCGCTGGTACGAGGTTACCCTGGAGGGGCAGTCCGCCCATACCGGCTCGACCCCGATGGCGATGCGGCGCAATGCGCTCCTCGGCGCCGCGCGCCTCGTGGAAGCGGTGGATGCCGCGGCGCACGCGCACGCCCCCGACGCCGTCGGCACGGTCGGCCACCTCTGCGTGACGCCCAACTCCCACAATGTGATCCCCGGCCGACGTGTTTCTCACCGTGGATCTGCGCCACCCCGACGACGCCGTGCTCGACGCCATGGAGGCGGCCATGAGCGAGGTGCTCGACAGCATCGCCAGCGACCTGTCCCTCGCCTCGCAGCTGCGTCCCATTGCCCGGACCGCCCCGGTCGCTTTCGATCTCGACTGCATCGCCTCCGTGCGGCGCGCGGCCGATAAGGGCGGGCACGCCACCCGCGATATCGTTTCGGGCGCCGGCCACGACGCGGCGCATCTGGCGGGCCTCGTGCCGACCACCATGGTGTTTGTGCCGAGCGCCGGCGGCCTCAGCCACAACCCGGCGGAATCGACGACGCCATCGGAATGCGCGGCCGGCGCACAGGTTCTCCTCGACGCCGTGCTCGACTATGATTCCCGCACAAGCAGCTCGGCGGCCTGATGCGCCGCTCAAGAAGGCGCGTTCATGCGTATCGTCACAGCCAGGGTGAACCACGAGACCAACACGTTCTCGCCCCTCGCGACCCCGCTTACCAGCTTCAATCCGCTCTGGGGGGATGATGCCCTGGCGGCCGGGCGGGACGCCTCCACGGCGCTAGGCGCCTTCATTCGGTTCGCGCAGGCGCGCGGGGCAGTCGTTTCGGTGCCGGTGTCGGCTCAAGCGAATCCGAGCGGACCCGTGGCGGACTCCGCCTTCGAGGCGCTCTGCGCCGCGCTTCTCGAGGCGATCCGCCCCGGCTGCGACGCCATCCTCCTTGACCTTCACGGGGCGATGGTGACCGAGAGCCACGACGACGGGGAGGGCGAGCTTCTCGCCCGCATCCGCGAAATCGCGCCCGGCACGCCCATCGGGGTCGCTCTGGATCTTCACGGCAACATCACCGGCCGGGTGGTCGACAATTGCGACGTGCTGGCAGGCTTCAAGTCCTACCCGCACGTTGACATGGCCGAGACCGGCGAGCGCGTGGCCGGCATCGTCGGACGAATGCTCGACGAGGGGCTACGGCCGGCTAGGGCCTGGATACATCCTCCGATGCTCGCCCACACCCTGCGCATGGACACCCGCGTGGCGGGACCGATGCGAGACGCCGTCCTGGCGGCTCAGACAGTCGAGACCCGTCCCGGCGTACTGGCGGCCACGATCTTCGGCGGCTTCTCCCTTGCGGATCTCGCCGAGACCGGTGTCTCCGTCACGGTCACGGCGGAAAGTCAGGAGGCCGCCGACGAGGCAGCCCGAGACCTCGCCGCAGGGCTCTGGGGCAACCGCGAAAGCTTCGTCTATGACGAGGCGCCCCTGGCCGAGTCCATCGCAGCGGCACAGGCTGCGCTAGCCGGGCCGGGCGACGGCCCGGTGCTTCTCCTCGACCACGGCGACAACTGCATGTCGGGGGGCACCTGCGACGTGATGGACGTGCTCGCCAACGCCCTCGAGGCCGGCCTCGAGGGCATCGTTGCCGGCCCGATCTGCGACCCCCGCGCCGTCTCCATCCTGCACGCGGCCGGCGTCGGCGCCCGGGTCGAACTGGAGATCGGCAATCGCGTCCCCCTGCCGGGTTTCGGCCCTAGGTTGCCCCTCACAGTCGCCGGCACCGTGGCAGCGGTCGGCGACGGCGAATATCGTATCACCGGCCCGACCTATACGGGACAGCGCTGCAGCATGGGCCGGGCGGCGGTGATCGATACGGGGAGGGCCCGCATCCTTGTCAGTGAGCAGCCGCACGAGCCATGGGACCTCGGCGTGTTCACCGCTTGCGGAATCAACCCGGCCACGGCACGAGTCCTGATCCTAAAATCGCGGATGTACTGTCGACCCGTCTTCGAGCCAATCGCATGTACCGTCGTGGAGTGCGCGAGCCGCGGCGTAACCAGTTCCGACTACGGGCTGTTCACGTTCGAGAAGCTCGCCCGCCCGATCTTTCCTCTGGACCAAAACGTGGCCTGGAATCCGCAATGACTGCGCCCGGTCCAAGGATGAAGCAGAACCCGGCGCCGATGCGCCGCATCAAACTCTCCGACCAGATTGCCGAGGACCTGTGTAGGCGCATCGCCCGCGACCGTTTGCTGCCGGGTGATCGCCTGCCGAACGAACGTGCCCTGATGCAGCATTATAGCTGCGCTAAGGGGACGATCCGAGAAGCACTGAAGGCTCTCGAGGTCCAGGGCCTTGTGGCGATGCAGTCCGGTCCGAATGGCGGCGCCGAAATCCGCCCGATCTCCACTGATGCCGCCGCACAACAATTGCGTCGCTTCTTCCACTTCCAGGAACTTGATTTTGCCCATGTCTACGCCTTACGCCGCAGTTTGGAGGTAGCGCTGAGCATCAGCGTGATCGGGCGCTTGAAGCCTCATGACTTCCAACGTCTGGAGGCAAATATTGCAGAGTGCGAGGCAGCTAACACGAGCGGTCAGCGCAGGATCGGCCGTATTATTGAGGTCGATTTTCACGACATGTTATGTGATGCAAGTGATAATCACTTGCTAGTGTTTATGTGTCGGTTCCTAAACAGCCTGCTACGCGACTTGGTTGAGTTTCGCAGTGAAAGCCTAGTTGAACACGAAGCCTTTGGAAGTCACAACGTTGCCAGCCATCGGGCACTTGTCACTGCCTTACGCGCGGAGGATGCAGATGCGGTCAGCGTTGAAATGCACAAACACATGTGCTGTGCTGAGCACTTCATGCAGCGTCTCGACGCAAAGTTTCGAGAGGATCTCCTAAGCTCGTCTAGTCCAGATCGAGCATAATCGCTCTTCAAATATAACCTTAGAATAATTTTTATAGTTAAGGCTGGGAGATCAATTGGTTCTGAGAACCAGGCTTGTTGCAGCTCGGCCGGACGTCAACTGTAAAATTCGAAAGCGTTCTATCCGCCTCTGACGGCGTCGACACCATGCAACACATCTATCCCTACTTTGAGCTGGAGCCCAAGCAACCAGTTCCGCTCGCGCACACTCCACGCGCCGGCAAACCCAAAGCCCTTGCGGAGCCAGAGCATGGCCTCGAAGCCCTGGATGGTGCGTCGGGCCGTATGGAAGGAGCGAAAGCCGCCGATCCGGGGCATGTTCTTCTTGACCCGGAAGTGATCGCTCTCGATGCCCTGCTGCAGGTGCTTCGTGATGTAGTGGGTTGGGGTACAGGCCAGGAGGCCGTCGGTCTTCACGGCCGCGATGGCAGGCGGATAGGTGCTGGCGCCGTCCGTGCCGATCCGGTCAGGTGCAAGAAGCGGCTGGTCCGCCAGCATCTTGCGGAAGAAGCGCTTCGCCGCGTCGAGATCCCGGTTGGCAGTTAGTAGGAAGTCGACCGGGTTGCCGTGCTTGTCGACGGCTCGGTACAGGTAGCGCCACTCGCCACGCACCTTGATGTAGGTCTCGTCGATCCGGACTGATCCGCAATGTGGTTTGCGGAACTGGCGCAGCCGCTTCTCGATCAACGGCGAGTAGGCGAGCACCCAGCGGTTCAGGGTGCTGTGATCGACCTCGACGCCGCGCTCCGTGAACAGCTCCTCGATGTCGCGGTAGCTCAGCGGGTAACGCAGGTACCAGGAGACGGCCTGAACGATCAGGGCCGCCTCGTAGTGCCGGCCCTTGAAGTCGGCGCGGGCACGCTGCTTCAGCTTTGCAGCGATGGCAGACAGGATCATGGGGTGGCCTCCGAAACGGGAGGGGCCATGCGGGCTCTATGCTCAACGCGGAGTAAACGTCGGCGCTATTGCGTTTGCGACAGGCCCCTTCGCATCACCGGCGTGCTCCTTCACGCGGAGCATGTCGAGTTCGATGTCATTCAGCGCGAACGCCAGAAGCCCGTCGTAGGGACCGACCCTCGAAATTCCCATGCCGAGATCGTCCGCTCCCCGCTTGCGCGCTTGGCGAGTCCCTCGTGCCGCGAACGGAGGGCGTCGCGTTCGCGCTCGTGATGCCCTCGGGAAGCGGATGAGACGCCCCCGAGCCTTCCGTCCTTGGTGTCTCTCACAAAACTCCCGCCGCGCTGTCATCGCCAGAGCGAGAACGGTCAGAGACCGGGAGTTTTGCGAGGCACTCTTACGCAGCCCGGGTCAGAACCCGATCATCCGGATCGCTAGGGCTGCCGCGGCGGCACCCACCAGGGGTGCGGCGAAGGGGATCAGGGCGTATCCCCAGTCCGAGCCGCCCTTTCCGGCGATCGGCAGGAGCGCGTGGGCGCAGCGGGGGCCGAAATCGCGGGCGGGGTTGATGCCGTAGCCCGTGGTGCCGCCGAGGGAGAGGCCGATGCCCCAGATCACCATGCCGACGAGATAGGGCGCAAGGCCCGTCGGAATGCTGCCCGCGTTGCCCACCGCCTTCGACAGCAGGGCGCCGACGATGAGGACGAGCATGAAGGTTCCGATAATCTCGGAGAGCCAGTTGGCGCCGGGCTTCCGGATCGCCGGCGCGGTGCAGAAGCAGGCGAGCTTCAGGCCCTGGTCCTCGGTCGCGCCCCAATGCGGCAGGTAAGTGCAGCCAGACCACCGCGGCACCGAGGAACGCACCGATCATCTGGGCCGGGACGTAGACCGGGAGCTTGCTCCAGTCGCCCGAGTTGATCGCGGCGGCCAGCGTCACCGCCGGGTTGATGTGGGCGTCGCCGCTGCCCGTGGCGGTGGCCACGAAGATCGCGCCGAGCACCGCGAAGGCCCACCCGGCGGTGATCGCGACCCAGCCGCTCCCCTCCGCCTTCGATCCCCGGAGCAGCGTGCCGGCCACGACGCCGTTGCCCATGATGATCAGGACCATCGTCCCGAGAAGTTCACCCAGAAATGGCGATGTCATGCTGTCCTCCCCCCATTCGATCGTTGTTTCGCGTCGTCCCAGCCGCGTCCGTTCCCGCTTCCCCCCGGGCGTAGGAGAGGCGCAGGCCGGCGCGTTCGCCGGGAGGCTTGTCCCCCGGCGTCCGTGTCAATGAGCGGTGATGGCGGGTCCGGCGGGCCGGTCAGATCTCGCCGCGGCTCATCCGTCCGGCGATGTGGTCGGCCTGGCGCAGGGCGAGGGCGACGATGGTCAGCGTGGGGTTCTCCGCCGCGCCGGTCGTGAATTGCGAGCCGTCCGAGACGAACAGGTTCGCCACATCGTGGGCTTGGCCGAAGCGGTTGACGACGCCGTCGCGCGCCTTCTCGCTCATCCGGTTGGTGCCGAGATTATGAGTCGAAGGATAGGGCGGGGTTTGGATGGTCCGGACCGCGCCCACCGCGTCGTAGATCGCGCTGCCCTGCCGGTAGGCGTGGTTGCGCATGGCCTTGTCGTTCGGGTGATCGTCGTAACGGACCGAGGCGACCGGCATGCCGAAGGCGTCCTTGTCCTCGGCGAGGGTGATCCGGTTCTCCGCCCGGGGCATGTCTTCGCCGACGATCCAGAGGCCGGCCGTGTTGCGGTAGTTGTCGAGGGCACTCGCGAAGTCGCGGCCCCATTTCGACGGGTCGAGGAAGGCCGCCATGAAGGGCAGGCCGAGGGAGACCGTCTCGAACTCGTAGCCGCCGACAAAACCTCGGCTCGGGTCGTGCCGGGCCTCGTCGCGCACGATCCCGGCCATGGTGGTGCCGCGATGCATGTTCACCGGCTTGTCGAAGATGCCGTAGACCGAGCCTGTGGTGTGGCGCATGTAGTTGCGCCCGACCTGGCCGGAGGAATTGGCCAGCCCGTCCGGGAACCGGGCCGAGTGCGAGTTCAGCAGCAGGCGCGGGCTCTCGAGGGAGTTGCCGGCCACTGCGACCGCGCGCGCCTTCTGCCGGTGTTCGACGCCCTGCTTGTCGGCGTAGACGACGCCCGAGACCTTGCCGGCGGCGTCGTGCTCGATCCTCAGAACCTGGCAGCCCGACCGAACTTCGAGCCGGCCGGTCGCCTCGCCCTTCGGGATCTCGGCGATGAGGGTTGACCATTTCGCGCCGGACTTGCAGCCCTGGAAGCAGAACCCGATCTGCATGCAGGAGGCGCGCTCGTCGCGCGGCTCGGAATTGATCGCCATCCGGCCGGTGCTGACCTCCTTGTAGCCGATCTTGCGCGCACCGGCCTCCATGACCTTGAAGTTGTTGTTGCCCGGCAGGCCGGGGATGCCGTTGGTGCGCGTCACGCCCATCCTGTCCTCGGCCATGGCGTACCAGGGCTCCATCTCGGACAGATCGATCGGCCAATCGAGCAGGGTGGCGCCCGCCACGTCGCCGTAATGCGTGCGCGTCTTGAACTCATGGGCCTGGAAGCGCAGGGAGGCGCCCGCCCAGTGCACCGTCGAGCCACCGACCGCCTTCACGATCCAGGCCGGCAGATTCGGGAAATCCTCGGCGACCTGCCAGGAACCCGTGGCAAAGCGCTTGTCCTTCCAGGCGAGCTGGGAGAACGAATCCCACTCGTCGTTGAGGAAATCGAAGGTCTCGTGCCGGTCGCCGGCTTCCAGGATAACGGTGTCGATGCCCTTGAGGGCGAGCTGCGTGCCGAGGGTTCCGCCGCCGGCACCCGAGCCGACGATGACGAACACCGAGCCGTCGTTGAGATCGTAAGGGGCTGACATGGTTTCCTCCTGCTCCGCGCCGGCCCGACCCCGTCTTCATGCGGGATCGTCGGTCCGGGCGGCGAACACGTGCGCGTCGGCGCGGGGGCGCCGGGTTCGGGTCAGAGCCAGTTAATGTCGTCGAAGCCGCGATGCAGGTAGCCGCCCTTGTCGAACGAGGCACCCTCGTAGCCGAAGATCGGCCACAGCTCCTTCTGGTTGTAGAGGCCGACGATGAGGTTGGAGCGCACCTTCTGGAAGAAGGGAGTCGGCTCGATCGCCTTGAGCAGGGCGTCCCGGTCCGCCTCTCGCTCGATCTTGGCGTAGGGCACGCGATGGCGGGCAGCGGCCTCCCTGTCGAGGGCGGCCATCCCGTCCTCGAGGAGGTCGAGTTCCACCGGGGCGGCGCGCGCCGCCTCGTCGAGGATCCGGACCGCGGCGGCATAGAACCGGTCGGCGACGCGAGCGTGAGGGTAGCAGTCGCGTGACATCTGGACGAGGGACGCCAACGTCTCGGGCTTCGTCGCCTTCGGCATCTGCGCCCAGGCCCTGCCGGTCACGAGCCCATCCGGCATGATCGCCACGGCCAGCAGCGTGGAACCGGCCGCCCCCAGGAACACGCGGCGGGATAGGCGCGCGGGCTCCTTGTCCTGCATCCTCATTCGCTTCCTCCCTCGTTCGTTCCGTGTCGTGCAGTCGCGTGGCGGGCCGGCGCCGTCCTTCGAAAGAGGACGCGCGCGGACGAGGCGCTCGCTTACTGTTTCTGCATCATCTTTTTCCCGAAAGTCGGCAGCGACCCTTCGGGATGATGCTCTAGGCGAAGCGCCATCCGCGTTCGAGGACCTCGATCTTGTAGCCGTCCGGATCCTCGATGAAGAAGAACCGTGCGGTTCCGCCGCTCGGATGGCGCAGGGACTTGATGTCCTTCGGCCCGAGGCCGGCCTCGCCCATGCGCCGGTGCGCCGCCTCGAGATCGGCGACCGAGACGGCGAGATGCCCGTAGCCGCTCCCGAGATCGTAGGCCCCGTCCTGGCCCTTGTTGACCGTCAGTTCCAGCTCGAAGCCGGATTGAGCGTTCGACATGTAGATCAGCGTGAAGCTCTCGAAGTCCAGCCGATCGGCAATGTCGAGGGAGAAAGCCGTTTTATAGAAAGCCACGGATGCCGCCTCGTCGCGGACACGGATCATCGAATGGATGAGCTTGGGAACGTCGTTCATGGGCTTTCCTCACCGCGGCGACCCGAACCTGCCACCGCCAACCATCATGACACACTAGAACTTCTCCAGAACGACGCGGTAGTAGCATGATACTGCATCGTAGCTTGCTGCGCTCCGGAGCTGAATCCCGGTATTTTGCAAGGTAAGCCGAGACCCCGGAAAACGAGGCCGCCCCCATATGTCGTATTGTGTCCACGCATTCGGGAGCGGGACGGGCTCGCGACTGTCGCGGCAGGGCTGCCGGGGCGAAGCGCGGCTCGGCTGGACCAGAACGCTGTCGTCCGGCACGAGCACGGTGCGCGCGAGCGTCTCGTCCAGCGCAAGCGCAGCCGGATGGAGAATATAGAATCAATAACGGCTCGGGTAGTATGATGTTACCACAGTATAAAATTGAGAGCTTTGCTGAAAACCATCGGTAACCCGCAATATTTCTCTGGACTGAATCCCCAAAATCGTAGATGGCAGGCGAGAGCCTCGCCGGTCTGCTGAGCCACCGGGCCATCGGGCTCCTCGCCTGCCGCGTCGCATGCGTGCGGTGAAAGACCAGTGTCGTCCGGCACCACGGAACGCCACCGTCCCCGGACCTCGACGAACCAGCAAGACCAGCAAGGGAGAGAACAATGGCAAAATGGGTCTTCGCGTCGCCCTCGCGCTACGTCCAGGGCGCCGGCATGATCGCCCATCTCGGCGAGCATCTGTCGGCCCTCGGCCGGAACGCCTTCATCCTGGCCGACGACACCGCCTGGGGCATCGTCGGGCGCGACGCCGAGGCGGCGATGCAGGACAAGCTCACCTTCCGCCGCGAGGCGTTCGGGGGTGAGGCTTCGAACGCCGAGATCCGCCGCATGGCGGGCTTGGCGCGCGAGGCGGGCGCCGAGGTGATCGTCGGCATGGGCGGCGGCAAGGCGATGGATACCGCCAAGGCCACTGCCGACGACCTCGGCCTGCCCGTGGCCATCGTCCCCACCATCGCCTCGACGGACGCACCCTGCAGCGCGCTGTCGGTGATCTATTCGCCGGACGGCGTGTTCGAGACCTACCGGTTCTATTCCAAGAACCCGGATCTCGTCCTCGTGGACACGGCCGTCTGCGCCAGGGCGCCGGTGCGGCTGTTCGCGTCGGGCATCGCCGACGGGCTGGCCACGAACGTCGAGGCCAAGGCCACGTGGCGCAGCCGCGCGCGCACGATGGCGGGGGGCGCACAGACCATCGCCGGCGGCGCCATCGCGCAGGTCTGCGAGGACACGCTCTTCGCCCACGGCTTGAGCGCCTACCGGGCTGTCGAGAAGGGCCTCGTAACTCCGGCGGTAGAGGCCGTGGTGGAGGCGGCCACGCTCCTGTCCGGCCTCGGCTTCGAGAACGGCGGGCTGGCGGCCGCCCACGCGATCCACAACGGCTTCACGGCGCTCGAGGGCGACATCCATCACCTCACCCACGGCGAGAAGGTCGCCTACGGCATTCTCGTCCAGCTCGTGCTCGACCAGCAGCCGATCGCGGATTTCGAGCGCTTCGTGCGCCTCTTCCGCGCGATCCGGATGCCGGTGTCGCTGCGGGAACTGCATATCGAGGGCGTCTCGCGCCGCGATCTCGTTAAGGTGGGCGAACTCGCCAACAGCCCGAACGACACCCTGCAGAACCTATCGCCGCACTTCACCGACGACGCTATCGCCGACGCCATACTGGCCACGGATCTCCTGGCGGCGGGCGTCTCGGCGGCCTGACCGGGCGCATCGATCCCCGCCCCGCGGAGCCTGCCTCGCCGCCCCGGCGCAGGCGGGCCTTCCGATTGAGCGAGGACCTTCAAACCGCCCCTGTGAGACGTGAGACAGATTTCGCGTCTCCAGTCTCACGGTCGGGACTTTCCTTCGACCGATTAACCCGCCCTGCGCCGGGATTTATCCACATCGCTGCGAAGTCGCGGAGCAGGCCGGCCTTCGCCGGTCCTTCCGCCTCATCGCGGCGCGGGGTCCGAGAGAAGCTAAACCCGTATATCGAGGCACTAAGCTGGATTCCGCATGACATACAGGCCGTGATTCTCCCGCTTCCCGGCGCCCGTCGCCGGAACCGCAATTGATCCGGCGCCCGGACCTCTCCTACTCTGCGTCATCGGATCCGGGACGAACGCGATGTGTGGACTGTTCTCAAATCTGCCCTCGACCCAGTACGACGGAGAAACGCGCTCGGTCCGCCTGGGCGGGCATTCGACCTCGATCCGGCTGGAGACGATGTTCTGGCGCGTGCTGGAGGACCTCGCGGCGTCCCAGGACGTCTCGCTCCCGCGCTTCCTCACGGTCCTGTACGACGAGGTACTCGATCGCCACGGTGAAGCGCGCAACTTCACCTCCCTGCTGCGGTGCGCCTGCCTCACGCATCTGGAACTGCAGGCGACGGGGGGAACCGTCTCCTGGCAATCGCGCGCCTGTGCCAATTCCCAGGACGCTCCCCGCTTCGGTCTGCGCCACGGTCGCCCACACGAGGCCAAAATCGCCTGACGCGGCCGGAAGCGCGTGATCCCTGCGCCCTGTAGCGGGCTCGATGCAAGAAGGAGGGGAGCGGGCGACCCGGATCATGCGTGGTCTCCTCGACGAGGATGCCCAGGCACCGCGCCGCCAGCCGGCCGATCAGCACGATCAGTCTCGCTCTCCGGTCCGAAGGCAGGTCGGACCAGGACGGGGCTCGCGAGGGGATCGTGTCGGCCATTCCGGAGGGCCCTCCAGCCGACCACCGCGAGCAGCGCCTGCGCGCTCACGACCGGTCCGGTGATGGAATCAACCTCCTCTGCAGAGGTTCCAAGGATGTGGGGCCCACAGGCCCTGGCCGTCCCGCCAAAGCCCCTTGATCAAGTGCCCCTGCGCCCGCGGAAGACGAAGGCCTGTCCCGAGAACGGAAACCACGCGAGGTGATCCTGCACGAGGCTGGCCAGGCCGTCGAAGCCCTTGCGCATGTCGGTGCGGCCGGTCGCCAGCCAGACCCGGGAACCGGAGGGGACCGGGATCATCGTCCCAGGAGCGCCGCAATCACGCCCTGCAGGAGGGCGACCTCAGCGCCCGCCTCGGCGCGCCCCCGATGATCGCCGGCCAGCTCGATCTCGATGCCGCCGGGATGGAGCGGCTCGTCCCGGACGCTGGAGGGGGGAGCCGGCAGCCCAAGCGGGATGAAGCGCGGGCGGGAGCCCGCCATCGGTGCAGGCGCTCCGGCCCGCAGGGCACGGCGCCAGCGGAACAGCAGGCTCGCATGAAGCCCGTGCCGACGTGCCACCTCGGAAGCCGTCGTCGCCGGATCGTCCGCCTCGGCGAGGATCGCGCGCTTCCGCTCGGGCGACCAGGTCCGTCGCGTTCCCGCGACGACGATGTGAGGCGTGCTCGTCATAGGTCCAGACACAGGGCCGATACAGCGCCATCCCGCGCCATCACCTGTATCCAGACCCGAGCCCTATCCGCACAAGGCAGCCGTCACCGACTTCCTATTACCCAGATCTGGGCCGACGTCGGGGACGTTGCGCGGCCTGCTCATGCATGATTCGCTGATGCGCACCTGATCCAGGAGGACGAGGTGCGCCATGAACGCCGTCGCACGGTGCTGGTGGGAGGATGAACTCGCTGCGTGCACCTTCAACGATGCCCGCCTGCGACAGCGGCTGCACCGCCTCGTCGCGCAGATGGACCGCAGCCTCGGCGCCAGCTTGCCGTTCGCCTGCCAGGACTGGGCCAACACCAAGGCGGCGTACCGGTTCTTCGCCAACCGGCGTGTCAGCGAGGCCCAGATCCTGTCGGGACACTTCGCAGCGACGGGTGAGCGCGTCCGGGCCAGCGATGGCCCCGTGCTGGTCTTGCAGGACACGACCGAGTTCACCTTCCAGCGCGAGAGCCGTGAGACGGTCGGGATCACCCGCCGCGTCAACAGCGGTCGGGACAAAGCGGGCCAGTTCCGCATGCACACGCTCTGCGGCCTGCTCATGCACGCCTCGCTCGCCGTGACCGCCGACGGTCTGCCACTCGGGCTGGCAGCGGTGAAGTTCCGGTCGCGCGACAAGTTCAAGGGCACGAACGCGCTCAAACGCAAGATCAACCCGACCCGCGTACCGATCGAACAGAAGGAGAGCTTCCGCTGGCTGGAGAACCTGCGGCAATCGACGTCGCTGTTCGGCGCGCCGAGCCGCTGCGTCCACGTCGGCGACCGCGAGAGCGACATCTACGAGCTGTTCTGCTTGGCCCACGGCCTCGGCACGCACTTCATAGTGCGCAGCTGCGTCGACCGGCTGGCCGGCGACGGTCGGCACACGATCACCGACGCGATGAGCGAGGTCGCCGTCCAGGGCCTGCATCGCGTCGAGGTCCGCGACCGGGCGGGGCGGCTCGGCACGGCCGCGGTCGAACTGCGCTACCGCCGCATCACAGTGCCGCCGCCGATCGGCAAGCAGCAATGCTATCCCGCGCTGTCGCTCACCGTCCTCCACGCCCGCGAGCCGGGGACGCCGAAGGACCGCCCCGCGATCGACTGGCGGCTGATCACCGACCTGCCCGTCGACGATCCCGACCAAGCCGTCGAGAAACTGCGCTGGTATGCCCGGCGGTGGAAGATCGAGGTGTTCCACCACATCCTGAAGACCGGCTGCCGCGCCGAAGATGCACGGCTGCGCACGGCCGAGCGCCTCGTCAAGCTGATCGCGGTGTTCTGCATCCTGGCGTGGCGGGTGTTCTGGACGACCATGGTGGGCCGCGCGGCGCCGGGTGCGGACCCGCGCTTGGCCGTCACCGCTGCCGAGATCGCGCTGCTCGATCGCCTCGTCCCCGATCGGGCGGCCGGCGGGCGAACTCTCTCGGCCTACGTGGTGAAGGTCGCGCGCCTCGGCGGCTACCTCGCCCGCTCACGGGACCCGCCGCCCGGCAATCTCGTCATGTGGCGCGGCTTCGCCCGGCTCGCCGACATCATGCTCGGTGCCACGTTCGCCCGAGCATCACCAGGATGTGGGTAATAGGAAGCCGCTTGAGGGCAAAGTCGGTCCCCTCGTCGCGCAGGAACGCGGCGAGCAGCGCACGGTCCTTCCCATCGATCAGCGCGGCTAGGCGTGACCTGTCGGATTCGACTGTCATCAGAGCACCGGATACAGCCCGAGGAACAGGTCCCCCAGCGCCCGGCGGCGCAGGAAGGTCAGGCGTCGCCGCCGGATGTGCTCCGGCCGGTCGTGCTCCAGGTGGCAGCGCTGGCACCAGGCGGCGAGATCGGCGGGGCCGTTGCGGCTGGTGTCGTGCTCGCGGTGGCAGGCGGCCAGGATCGGCCGGGTCAGCCGGGCACTCGCCAGGTCTGGCATGCGCCGCAGAATGCGCCCCCGGCCCGAGCGCCAGACGCCGCCGTCGGCATCGTACCAGCTCCCGTCATCGACGCAGACGATGACCCGCCCATGCGGGCGTCCGCAGCGCTCGCAGAACCCGCCGGCACGGCCGAAGCGGATCACCGCCGAGAGCTGCGGCCAGTCGATCGGGTAGAAGTGGCGGTGTTCGGGGCGGATCGGCACGGTCCGGCCACGCTAGCACGGCAGAGAGTCCGAGGAATCCCCCCGGCGCCTCGTCGTCCCTCGGAATTCGGTCGCCCGGCTCCTCAGCGCCGATCCGAGCGGCACCAGTGATCCGCCCGCTCCTCCCAAGCCTTCCGGCCCGGCCGGTAGGCCACCGCCAGGCCCTCGATCATCAGCCAAAGTGCGTCAGAGCCAAAGTTGCACGCCGAAACACAACTACGGCCGCTTCGCCGCAATCACGTTTGGAGCTTCGACTTCGTTCAGGCGCAAACCCATGACGGGCGAAGCCTGCGCATCCTGACGCTGATCGATGAGCACAGTCGGGCCTGCCTCGCGCTGAAGGTGGCGCGGCGCATCAACAGCCTCGGTGTGATCGAGGCGCTGGCCGACGCCATGTGCCTGCATGGCATCCCAGAGCACATCCGCTGCGATAATGGCCCTGAGATGATCTCGAAGGCACTGCGCAAGTGGGTCGCCAAAGCAGGCTCACAAATCCAGTACATCGCCCCGGGCTCGCCGTGGGAGAACGGGTACTGTGAGAGCTTCAACGGCAAGCTGCGCGACGAGTGCCTGCGCCAAGAGATCTTCTACTCGCTCAAGGAAGCCCAGGCCGTAATCGCCCTATGGCAGAACACCTACAACCGTGTCCGGCCGCATTCGTCGTTGGGCTACCGGCCGCCCGCGCCTGTCAGCTTCCCCGATCTGGCCTTCCGGCTACCCATGGCAGCGGCCATGCAGTAGCCTCTCACTCGGCTCGGTCCAAAATACCGGTCAGGTCAATCCCAGCCCTGGAGGGCTGCCGCCGCCGATCGTGGCCACCGCCTCGCCGAAGTCGACCTGGGCGTGACCGGGCGGGTGGGCCAGCGGCACGAAGGTCTCCTGCCCCTGTGCCCGGCAGATACGCACGTGATCCTTCACCACCGTGTAGCCGCCAGCATAGCCATGCTCGTCGCGCAGGCGCTCGAAGGTCCGCTTGGCCGTATGCCGTTGCTTGACCGGTGCGATCCGGTCCGCATCCAGGATCGCCGCGATCACCGGCAGCAGGGGCCCGAGCTTCGGCTTCTCGACCGGCTTCGAGCGTGTGTAGCCCGGCGGTAGCGAGAACCGACCCATCTTGGTGATCGTCTCCCGGCTCAATACGAACTGCCGAACGGCCGCGTAGACTTGCACGACGAACATCCTCGGCCCCTCTCGAAAGAGAAGCCTCTCCACTGGCCGGCTTTTACCCCGCCCGCATCAGCACTCCGCCGACGCTCCAGTGGATCGTTCTGTCACCGCCCTGCACAACGTCGCAGGGTGATAGCCGGGTCGACCGGTGGCGGCGGGCGTCAGGCCGGCAAAGCCGAGGGCCGTGAGATCGAGCTCATCGACGACGCGGGTCGGGTTATTTCGGGCAACCCAATCGTCCAGACAGGCAGAAATCAACGTAGCGTGATTGCGGTCTGCGGCTTTGACAAAGCGTGCCATATTTCATTTCCCGCCTTGGAAGAAAGAATATCCTATTTTACACGAAACTTTAACAAGAAGAGTTCTCAGGAAAATCGTTCGTATATACGAGATGAGACGGCATTTTTGATTTCGACCTGCGTGATATCCTGGCAGCGCTGCGGAACGCAGGCCATCGAATGCTCATGGATGGTGAGCGGTGTCGCCGCATACGATGCAGATTTCGATGCGACGGGCGGACAGGCCGGACGTCTCGATCAGCTTGCGACCTCCGGCAGGCGGATCAAAGGAGATCGGCTGCGAGACCTCGCGAACGGAACCCAGCAGGTCATCTGCGGCGAGTTTCAAGCTTACGCGGATGCGAGCACTACGGTGCCCGTGTTGATCGTGCGCGCCATCGACAGCAGCTTCTACGAGGTCGCCGCCGACGACACGCATGTCCTGCAAAACCTCAAGGCGACCTTCCGCGATGTAAGGTCAGCCTGATCATTAAGCGCGCTTTTCACACAGCCTGGGCCGTCAGCGGACCGCCTGTTCCAGCCAGGAGGACCGAATGCGGGGAACGACGGTGCGTCCTCGCACGCAGCGGAGACGATGCCGATGTGATCGGAAGTGCCAGAGATGCAGTCCGCAAATCCCTCTCATCGCGTAACCGGACCCGCCAGAGACGAGGCAGGAACGGCCTCGACCCCGATCCGGAGTATCCATAGGGGCGGCGTCCGCTCATGCCGCCTCGGATAGGAGGTGGGAGAGCGTCGGAGAAGTCTAAAGCATCGTTCTGGATACCTGATCCAGGACGATGCTTTAGGCTCTTGTTTTCGCATCATCTTTCTTCCGAAAGCCGGCAGCCACCTTTCGGGACGATGCTCTAATGGATGGATGGCCCGTTCAGAACACGGAGAAGCTCAGGCCAGCGAGGAACGAGGTGAACTGCGCGCCGGGCACGACGCGGGAATTGGCGCCGAGCAGGTTCTTCTGATGCAGGACGCCGATGAAGGCCTTCATGCGGTTGGGCTTTTGGTAGAGGAGGTCGCCGAGGTCGAGGACGAGGTTGCTGCGCATCAGAACCTCGGCCTTCAGCCGTCCGCCCTTCGGGTCGTCGCCGCGGGGCGGGTTGTAGGAGGCGAAGCCCGTCAGCGACAGCGGCAGGCCCGTGAACGTCAGGGGCACCAGATAGGTCGCTTCGACGCGGGGCACGATGTCCGTCCCGGTCTGGCGAAGGGGCGGCAGCAGATCGGCAAAGCGGAACCAGTCCTTCTGGGCGAACACCGCGAGGTTGAAGAAGCCGACCGGGACATCGAACGAGACGCTGAGGCCGCCCATCGCCCGGGTCCGCAGCAGCGACAGCCGCGTGTTGTCGCTCTGGTGATCGACGCCGTAGGCCAGCGACACGTCCTTGATGATGCCGGGCAGGACGAAGAGCGGCGTTCCCGCCATGGCGTTGCCGCTCAAGGTGCCGCGATAGGTCAGGAACAGGGTGGTCTGGCCGTAATCGAAGGTCGTGGCCGGTCCGGGATAGGGCGGCCTGCCGGCCGGGATCTGCGAACCGTAGCGCCGCAGGTCGAGGTTGACGAAATTGGTGCCGTACTCCCAGCCATTGACATGGGTGAGGCTCAGCATGTTGCCCGGCGCGCTGCGGCCTTCGATGGAGCGTCCGGCCCGGCCGCCGGTGACGCCCGGCTGCCGGAGATCGTTCAGGTATGTGTAGGTCACCTGCGTATCGCTGAACCGGAAGAAGGGCGAGGACGGTTTCGGCGGTTCGGGCCCCAGGGGAGCGCCCGACGGCCCCTGGATCAGGTCTTCCGCCTGCACCGCGCCCGGCGCAGCGCCGGCAAGTATCAAGGTGGTGGCCAGAAGAGCGGCGGCGCGTGCTGTTCTGCCGCGTGTGCTTCGCGAATTTTCCCGCCGGTAGTACGACAGGCATGAAATCGATATTTTAACTTTCATCCCTCTCCCCATTTGCTTGTGGTTGGCATCAACGGCCGTGGTCTATTCTTGATATTCGAGCGTGCCACGCTGTGCGGCTGCGTGCTCTTGCGTCACGGAAGCACGCTGTGGTTGCATTTCCGCGCATGGAGCGGGTTGAAACGGTTGGAAAACCGGCGTCCCGACGGGTCCCGACAAGTGACGCGATTTACGCTGACCGGATACGGAGGCTCAGGATCGTGGCCGCGCCGCCCGAGACCATCAGGATCGGAATGAGCGCGACGAGCACCTCGACGTCGCTCCGGCCGGCGCCGACGAGCGTTCCGGCCAGCATCGGCCCGAGGACGGAGCCGAAACGTCCCATCGAGACGGCAGCCCCGACTCCCGTGCCGAGGACATCGGTCGGATAACAGCTCGGCGCCAAGGCGTAGAGCACGGCCTGCGTTCCGGCCAGCGCGACCCCGAGGAAGAAGCCCGCGAAGACCAGCGCCGACAGGTCAGAGGGAACCAAGGCAATCAGGATCAGGGCGGCGACGCTCGCGCTGAACACGAGGGCCGCGGTCGTCACTTTTCCCCAGCGATCCATCAGGAGACCGGTCGCAGTGCTGCCCAGGGCGGAGCCGAGATTGAACACGAACTGCACCCAGGAGGCGTCGGCCCGGCTCATGCCACGGGCGATGACGAGCGATGGAAGCCAGTTGAGCAGGAGATAGAGGACCAGCAGTCCGAGCACGAAGGCAAGCCACAGGATCAGAGTCGTTGCTGCCCGTCCTTCGCCGAACAGGGCCGTCGGGACGCTCCTCACGCTGCCCCCACCCCGCTGTGCGCTGGCCGTGCTGCTGTGCGGCAGCCAAGCCCAGATCAGCGGCACGACCAGAAGCGGCGCGACACCCCCGGTGATGAAGATCGTCGACCAGTGGTGGGATTCCGCTCCGACAAGCGTGAACAGACTTGCCAGCGCGCCCCCGGCCGGAAGGCCTGCATAGAGCAGGGCCACGGCGCTCGCGCGCCGCCCCGGCGCGGTGCTCTCGGTGACGAGGGCGATCAGGTTCGGCAGGGCGGACCCGAGCCCGACACCCGTGAGAAGACGGGCGAGGAGCAGCACCTCGAAGCTGTGCGCCAGCCCCGTGAGGATCGACATGAGGCCGAACAGGGCGACCGAGACGATGAGGGTCTTCTTCCGGCCGAACCGGTCGGAGAAGCGGCCACCGAAGGCGGCGCCGATCAGCATCCCCATCGTGCTTGCCGAGAAGAACAGGCCGAGCTGGCCAGGGGTGAGGTTGAAGATGGAAACGAGCCGTGGGGCGACGACGCCGGCCGCCTGGAGATCGAACCCTTCGATCAAGGTCACGAGGCAGCAGAGGCCGACCGTCACCGCTCCTGCCCTCGGGGTGCTGCGCCCCAGTATCAATGCGTCAGCCATGCGTTCCTCTCCCTCTTCAAAGGTCTGATGAGCGGCCCTTGTTCGGGCTCTTCTCCGAAATCTGTCGTCCGGTCCGGAACCGGGCCGCGGCTCACGGCCCCTGGCCTCGCCGACAATCGGTTCCTGGTGTTCGGTCGCGGCGAGGACGGGCGCCCTCAGGGCGGCGCGAAGATCATGAGCGCATCGAGGGCGACGGCGCCTTCGCCGACGGGCCTCACCACGACGGGGTTGAGATCGATCTCCCGGATGCGCGTCTCGCTGAGGAGCGCTCGGCCCACGGCCGCGGCCACGCGGGCGACCGCCGCGACGTCGAGGGCCGGAGCGCCGCGGAACCCGTCGAGCAGGGCGGCGCTGCGCAGGGTGCGGATCTGGTCGGCGATGGCGGCCTCGTCCAGGTCCGGCGGCAGCAGGCACACGTCCTTGAGCACCTCCGCCTGGACGCCGCCGAACCCGACCAGCACCACCGGCCCCCAATCCGGATCGCTGCGGCCGCCGACGATCAGTTCGACGCCGCGCGCGCCCATCCGTTCGACGAGGACACCGTCGAGCACCAGGCCGGGCCGGTGATGCGCGATGTTGGCGGCGAGCTGCGCCCAGCCCCGGGCCAGGTCGCCCGGGTCGGCGAGGCCGACGATGACCCCGCCGGCATCGCTCTTGTGGGACAGCTCCGCCGACTGCGCCTTGAGGACGACCGGATAGCCGAGCTGTCCGGCCGCTTCGTGTGCCTCCGCCAGGGTCGTCGCCATGCGGCTCTCCGGGAACGGGATGCCCAGGGGTGCCAGCAGGGCCTTGGCCCGGTATTCCGGTGCGACGCCCCGGACGTCGTCGGCGAAGCGCGGTGGCAGGGGCGGCACCGGCACGGCCTCCGCGGGCGTCCCACCGCGCCGCGCCGCCACGGCTAGCGCGCGGATCACCCGCTCGCAGGTGGCGAAATAGGGGACCCCGAGGGCGCGCAGGGCCGCGATATGCTCCCCCGCCACAGCCGCGCCCTCGTCGAGGCCGCCGAAGACGACGGGCTTTCCCGGCTTCAGGGCGCGCAGGGCCGCGATGATCGGCGGGAATTTGAGGGCGCAGGTCGCCGTGTCGGTCTGGATGATGCCGAGCACCACGGCGGCGACTCGCGCGTCGTCCAAGAGCGCGGCTAGCGCACGCCGGTAGAGGTCGGGATCGACCAGGGCCTGAGCGGTGAGGTCGACCGGGTTGCTCACCGGCACGAAGTCTGGCAACGCCGCCCGCAGTGCCGGGCTGTCGGCGTCGCCGAGCGGCGGCAGGGCGAGGCCGACATCCTCCGCAAGGTCGAGGGTCAGCGCCTTGTAGGCGCCGGATTCGGTGAGCACCGCGGTGCCACCCGCGCCGAAGGGCGGGCAGCGCAGCAGCAGTTCGGCGACGTCGCCGAGTTCCTCCAGGGTGCCGACGACGCTGACGCCCGCCCGCTCGACCTTGAGGCGCATCACCGCGTAATCGCCCGCGAGCGCCCCCGTATGGGTCGCGGCCGAGCGGCGTGCCGCCTCGCCGCGCCCGGGATGGAGCAACACGACCGGCTTGCCGGCGGCGCGCGCCCGCTCGGCCGCGGCCAGGAAGCGGGCGGGTCGGCGGAACTGCTCGACGATCATCGCGATCACCCGGGTATCGGGGTCGTCGACGAGGTGGTCGACGTAGTCCTCGACGCCGCTCGCGGCCTCGTTGCCGGTCGAGATCGAGTAGGACAGGCCGAGATCCCGAGCCAGCAGCGTGACGCCGAGTACCGCCGCCATCGCGCCGGACTGCGACACGATCCCGATGCCGGGCCGGCCGGCCAGGGGCGTCACGGGCAGTTCCACGAAGGTGAGCGGCACGCCGTCCACGAAATTGATGAGGCCGAGGCAGTTCGGCCCCTCGACGACCATGTCGGCGTCCCGCGCGATCTGGGCGATCGCGCGCTGCTCGGCGAGCCCGGACTCCCCGCCCTCGGCGAAGCCGGCCGAAAAGATGATCGCTGCCCCGACCCGGCGCTCCGCCAGGGCGCGCACGGTCTCCAGCACCGCCGCGCGGGGGATGGCCAGCACCGCGACGTCGATGCCCTCGGGCAGCGCCTCGACCGAGGGCAGGCAGGCGCGGCCGGCGATCTCGGCGCGCCGGGGATTGATCAGGTGGATCGGGCCGGCATATCCGGCCCGCGTCAGGTTCGCGAGGACCGAGGAGCCGAGCGCGCCCGGCTTGTCGGACGCGCCGACGATCGCGACCGATCGGGGCCGGAGCAGGCGGGCAAGGTTGGGCATGACTCGGCTCTCCCTCGCGGCGCAGGCGATGCGCGCGGGCTCATCGGGATGGGTCGGGGATTGCGGCAGCGGCTGCCGACGGGCCGGGCGGCCTCCGCCGCCCAGGTGTCCGCCGGGGCGCTCTCGTCAGGTCTTATGCTTGGACAGGTCGTAGGCGCCGAGGCCCGGCTTGTAGCTCTTCTCGTCGATGAACTGCCGGATGCCCTCTTTCCGACCCTCATTGTCGAAGCTGTTCGCCGCTTCCTGAGCCCGGATCAGATAATCCTCGGCGTCATCGTAGGTCATGTCGGCGACCCGCCGCACTGCGTCCTTCGTGGCCTTCAGGGCGACCGGGTTCTTCTTCAGGAGCACGGCTGCCACCGCCGCGACGCGCGCCCGGAGTTGATCAGCCGGCACCGCCTCGTTCACGAAGCCCCAGGCGGCGGCCGTGCGGCCGTCGACGGTCTCGCCCATCATCGCGTGGTACATGGCGTTGCGGAACGAAGTCAGCGCCACCGCCACCTTCGTGGCGCCGCCGCCCGGCAGGATGCCCCAGTTGATCTCGCTGAGGCCGAACTGCGCCTCCTCGGCCGCAAAAGCGAGGTCGCAGGCGTAGAGCGGCCCGTAGCCGCCGCCGAAGCACCAGCCGTTGACCATCGCGATGGTGGGCTTTTGATACCAGCGCAGACGCCGCCACCAGCCGTAGCTCTCGCGCTGCGCCTTGCGGGTACCGGCCAGCCCCTGCGCCTCGGTTTCGCGGAAATACTCCTTCAGGTCCATGCCGGCCGACCAGGCCGTGCCCTCGCCGGTGAGCACCAGGACGCCGACGTCCTCGCGGAATTCCAGCGTATCCAGAACCTCCATCATACGCCGGTTGAGGGCGGGCGACATGCAGTTGCGCTTTTCGGGCCGGTTGAAGCGGACCCAGGCGACGCGGTCCTGGACCTCGTAGGCGACGGTGTCGTGATCGTTGGCCATGACTGTTGTTCCAATGAAGTCCGCGAGTGGATGCGGGACAAGATCCGAAATGAGATTCGCGACGGGAGTTCGGAGAAGACTTGAGACGGGTGCCGCGGGCCGGGACCGGTCCTCACCGCGACGCGGAGGAATCAACCGCGACGTGGTCGGGCCTGCGGAGGCCGTGCGCGACGAACAGGGTCCGGCGTATCCCGTCGTGCGGCCCCGGCGCGGCGGCGCCGGCCTCCTGCGCCGCGGCGGCGCCAGCCGCGAGCGCGAGCCGTTCGGCCGCGCAGCGTGTCGTGAGACGGTTCATCGCGCGCCTCCGTCAGATCGGAAAATGGCCGGGCTGGGTCTCGACCGTGATCCAGCGCAGCTCCGTGAAGGCGTCGATGCCGGCCCGACCGCCGAAGCGGCCGTAGCCGGAGGCCTTGACGCCGCCGAAGGGCATCTGGGCCTCGTCGTGCACGGTCGGCCCGTTGACGTGGCAGATGCCTGACTTGATCCGCCGCGCTACGCGCAGGCCCCGCGCAGTGTCGCGGGTGAAGATCGAGGCCGAGAGGCCGTATTCGGTGTCGTTGGCGAGAGCGATCGCCTCTGCCTCATCACGGGCCCGCACGAGCGCCACCACCGGGCCGAAGGTCTCCTCGCGGAACAGCCGCATGGCGGGCGTCACCCGGTCGACGACATGGGCGGGCATCAGCACGCCGTCGGCCGCCCCGCCGGTCAGCAGCGTCGCGCCGTCCGCCACCGCATCCTCCACGAGGCCCCGCACGTGATCGACCGTCTTCAGGTCGACGACCGCGCCGAGGGGCGCCCTGCCCTCCCGGGGATCGCCGACGCTGAGCGCGGCGGCCTTGGCGCGGAAGCGCTCGGCGAATTCGTCGGCCACTGCGTCGAGCACGATGATGCGCTCGGTCGACATGCAGATCTGGCCCTGGTTCATGAAGGCGCCGAAGGCCGCGGCCTTCACGGCCTCGTCGAGGTCGGCATCCTCCAGCACGAGGAGCGGGGCCTTGCCCCCGAGTTCCAGCAGCACCGGCTTCAGGTGCTCGGCCGCCCGCCGGGCGATGACCCGCCCGACCGACGTGGAGCCGGTGAAGTTGATGCGGCGCACGGCCGGGTGGTCGATCAGCGCGCCGACGACGGCGCCGGCCGCCTCAGGCCGGTTCGCCACGAAACCGAGCGCGCCGTCCGGCAGACCGGCCTCCCGGAAGGCTTCGACGATCAGCGCATGCGTGCGCGGGCACTGTTCGGAGGCCTTCAGGATTGCCGTGTTGCCGCAGGCGAGCGGCACCGCCACGGCGCGCACGCCCAGGATGATCGGGGCATTCCAGGGCGCGATGCCGAGGACGACGCCAGCGGGCTCCCGCACGCTCATGGCGAGGCAGCCCGGCTTGTCGGAGGGGATCACCTCGCCGCCGATCTGCGTGGTCAGCGCCGCCGCCTCCCGGGTCATGCCGACGGCGAGCTGGAGGTTGAACCGGGCCCAGGCCTCGGTCGCCCCGATCTCCGCCGTCATCGCCGCCACGAAGGCGTCGGCTCGCGCCGTCAGGCACTCAGCCGCCCGCAGCAGCACGGTGCGTCGGGCCGTCGGCCCGAGCTCGGACCAGGCCGGCAGGGCGGCCTCGGCCGCGTCGGCGACCGCACGGGCGGCGTCCACGTCGTGGGCGGGCATCCGGGTCGCGACCGCGCCGGTCAGCGGGTTACGCCGCTCCAGGTACGACGTATCCGCGGGCGCGGCGCCCGGCTCCGTGCTGGTGTCCAGCATGGTTTCCTCCCGATGATTCTCAACTCTTGTTATGTGACATAACATAATGGCGACGGCAGACAAGAGCGAAGTCGTCCGTAGTCCATCCCATCCCGACGTCTTCGCCGCCTTTTCGCGACAGCGCTTCTAGATTGTAATTCCGGGCGCGGGGTGCCGGTTCGCAGTCGATCGGCGCAGTCAGCTCCGGTCGGCGACGTCGATACTGAGGTTGCCGCCTGCCACCCGCGAGACGCAGGTGCAGATCTGCGCGTTCGTGTCCTTCTGGGCGTCGCTGAGGAAGACGTCGCGGTGGTCGAGCCGGCCCGCGAGGTCGAGGACCTTCACGGCGCAGAGGCCGCACTCGCCGCGGCGGCAATCGGAGATCACCGCGATCCCGGCCGCCTCCAGGGCGTCCAGCAGGCTCTGGTTGTGCGGCACGAGAATCTCCCGGCTAAGGCGCGGGATGCGGACCCGGAACGGCTCCGCGGGATAGCGACCGCTGCTGCCGAAGGTCTCGAAGCGCAGGCCGTCGATGGGCCGGCCGCTCGCCGCCCAGGCGCGCTGGGCGGGCCTCGCGCAGGCCGATCGGGCCGCAGATGTAGAGTTCGCCCCCTGAAGCGAGGCGGGCGGTCTCGGCTGCGAGGTCGATCCGCTCGCCCCGCTCGTCGAGGAAGATCCGGAGCCGCGCGCCGAGGCGCTCGCGCAGGCTGTCGGCGAAGGCGAGGTCCGCTGCGGCGCGCGCCGTGTAGAGAACGCGGACGGGCGCGCCCGCCTCGGCGAGCGCCACCGCCATGCCGTAGATCGGCGTGATGCCGATCCCGCCCGCGACCAGGAGGTAGTCCGGGCGTCCCCGGTTGAGCGGGAAGTGGTTTGCCGGCGCGGAGATCGTCAGCCGCGCGCCGGGCGCCAGGCCGTGGAGGTAGGCGGAGCCGCCGCGGCTGTCGGGCAGGCGTTTGACGGCGATCCGGTAGAGCCCGTCCGCCGCGAGTCCGACGAGAGAGTAGCGCCGCGTGTCGGGCCGTTCCCCGATCCGGACGCCGATCGCGATGTTGCTGCCCGGCGACGGGCGCTCGAAGCGCTCGGGTTCGATCGTGAATAGGCGGATGTCCGGCGTCAGATCGCGGATCTCCCTGAGCCGGGCGCCCTGCCATTCGGGTCTCGCGTGCATGTCCCACTCCCTCTCCTCCTCCGGCGGCGTCTGCGCGCCGCGGAAGGCCAGCCCTACTCGGCCGCGAGGCGCGGCGGGTCCCCGGCCGGGCCGCCCTGCTCGGCCGCCAGCATCGTGTCGATCAGGCGGCGGGCCCAGAGCGCGCCGGCATCGATGTTCAGGTTGTAGAAGGGCTGGCGCGGGTTGCGGTCGATCGCCCGCTGCTGCGCCTCCAGCACGGCGAAGTCCTGATCGTAGACGCCGTTGCCGTCGTTGACATGGGCGAGGTTGAGCGTCTTGGTGAGGGACTGGTCGTCGGTGCGGAAGTTGCGGACGAAGTTCCAGAAATAGTGGCAGCTCGTCTCGGTCTCGGGCGTGATCGCTGCCAGGAAGAAGCCGTTCACGCCTTGCGAGCGGTCGCCCGTCCGCGCGCCGGTCCCGGCCGGAGCCACGCCGACATCGCCCGCCACGATGCCGGGCGCCTCGAAATGGATGATCTGCCAGCGGTCCACGGGGCCGGGGCGGCCGAGCATCCGAGCCCAGAACGGCGGGGGCTCGATGCCTTCCATCCAGCGCTCCACCACGGCCTTGCGGCCGGCATGGGTGACTTCGAAGGGGTTGCGGGTGATGGCCTCGTCGCCGATCGAGCCGGCATGGACGTAGGTCTCGTGCGTGAGGTCCATAAGGTTGTCGACCACCAGCCGGTAATCGCATTTCAGGCCGTAATAGGTCCCGCCCTCGCCGACCCACGGCGCGTCGCTGTTCCAGTGGAAATCCGGCACCGTCGCGGGGTCGGCAAGCGCCGGGTCGCCCATCCAGACCCAGATCAGCCGGTACTTCTCGACGACAGGGAAGGCGCGGACGCAGGCCGAGGGGTTGATGGTCTCCTGCGCGGGCATGAAGGTGCAGCGCCCGGCCGGGTTGAAGACCAGACCGTGATAGCCGCACACCACCTCGTCTCCCCGGAGATGGCCGAGCGACAGCGGCAGAAGGCGGTGCCAGCAGGCGTCCTCCAGCGCGGCGACGCCGCCGTCGCCGCGGCGGTAGAGCACCACTGGGGTGTCGCAGATCCGGCGCGGGGTCAGCGCGCGCTTGATCTCGTAATCCCAGGCCGCGGCGTACCATGCGTTCATCGGGAACGGCTTCGGCGCAGTCATCAGGCCCTCCTTGCTGCCATCGCGTCGCCGGGCGGAGGGGCCGCGCGGCAGACCGCGGCCGGGCGGGACGCGGGGTCCCGCGGCGGTCGCGCCCCTGCCGTCGCGGCACGGGCCGCCCCGGACGCGATCCGGCCGCTCGCGCGTGCCGGCCGGCGGGGCGATCTCCTCCCGAAGTGTATCCGGTTCGTGTTCTGTGTTCCGGCTCCCGGGGCGTAGATCCCGGCCGAGAACAAGTTCACTCTAGCAATGGAGCCTACAGGTCCGGAATTCCGGATTCCTGCACGCCGCCAAGAAAGACTTGGACGAATTTGGGCGCCGAGACGCCCGCGCCATGGGGAGGCCAGGACCAGCGATGCAGCCGGACCACACGCGCGCGATTCCCGTCTTCCGCCTCTACGGCGAGGTGGCGGAGGCCGCCGCGCCGAATTTCGTGCACGCCGAGCGGATCGGGCCGAGCGCGCGCCTGCACGACTGGGAGATCGCCGCCCACCGCCACGACCACCTGACCCAGGCTCTCATGGTTACGGAGGGCGGCGGCCAGGTCCGAATCGACGCAGGCAACGACCGCTTCCGGGCGCCCTGGCTGCTCTGGATCCCCGCCGGCACGGTGCACGCCTTTTCGTTCCGGCCGGAGACAGAGGGGGTCGTTCTCTCCCTCTCCGACGACTTCCTGGGGTCCGTCATCACCCACGACCACGAGGCCGCGCGCCTCGACGCGACAGCCGCGGCGGTGTTCAGCGGCCCCCCAGGCGCGCCCGACGAGATCGACATGAACGTGGTCTCGCTGTTCGAGGGCCTGCGGCGCGAGGTCGGCGGCGCGCAGCCGGGCTCGTTCAGCGCTGTGGCGGCGCTGGTCAAGCTTCTGCTCGTCGGCGTCGTACGCACGCACGCCCTGCGTGCCTTCACCGAGCCCGCCGCGGCGGCGCGGGCCGGACTCTACCGACGCTTCCGCCGACTGCTTGAGGCCAATCTCCGGCAGAACTGGCCGGTCGCCCGCTTCGCGGCCGATCTCGGGGTCAGCCCTGACCGCCTTCACGCGGCCTGCACACAGGTCGTGGGTAAGCCGCCGCAGTCGGTGCTGCACGAGCGCCAGATGCTCGAGGCTCAGCGCGCCCTGATCTACACCGCGCTGCCGATCTCGAAGATCGCGTTCGATCTCGGCTTCAACGACCCGGCCTATTTCTCGCGCTTCTTCGCCCAGCGCGCGGGGATCAGTCCGGCCGCCTACCGCAAGCGGAATCGCCCGGCGGACCCCTCTGCCCGAGGCGCCCCGCCCCTGCGCGTCCGGTAACCGGCCCGGCGCGCGTCGGCGTCCGCTTGAACCCTGCTGCCCGCCTCGTTAAGCCACGCCGGTTCGGGAGGCTCCGCGTGGCGAAAGCGACAGAACTGGTTATTGCCCCGGCGGATCTCCAGCCGCGGCTCGGCGCGATCGAGGATCTTGTGGGCTACCATCTCCGGCGGGCCAGCACGGCCGTGCGGAACGACTTTGCCCGCGTCATCGAAGGCAGCGGCATGCGGCAGGTGCTGTTCGGCATCCTGTCGGTCGTCGAGGCCAATCCCGGCATCAACCAAGGGGCGATCGGCCGCGTGCTCGGCATCCACCGCGCCAACATGGTCGTGCTGGTGAACGAGCTGATCGAGAAGGGCTGGATCTCGCGCCGCGCCGACGAGGCCGATCGCCGCGCCTTCGTCCTCGACCTGACCCCCGAGGGACAGGCGGTCTTCGCGGAGGTGCGGCGGCAGCTGCACGCCCACGAAGCGACGCTGCTCGCCGAGCTCGATGCGGCGGAGTGCGCCCAGCTGATCGCGCTCCTGCGCCGCATCGGTAGCAAGGATGCCTGAGCCCTGCACCCGCGCTCACAAGCGGCGCCGGACCGCGACCCGCCCGGCGGCGCGCATCTGCGCCGGGCGGCGCAGGTTCCTGCCCCGGCCTCAGGGGCCGGCATCGGCGGCCTCGCCCAGCGTGTCCCGCACCCAGCGGAAGGCACCGTTGGCGGCCGGGACTCCGGCATAGATCGCCGTCTGCAGGAGCAGGGCCTGCAACTCGTCGAGGTCGAGTCCGTTGGCGAGCGCCGGACGGATATGGAGCTTGAACTCCTCCTCACGCCCCAGCGCCGCCATCAGGGCGAGGGTCACCAGGGAACGCGTCTTCCAGGGCAGGCGCGGATCGCCCCAGATCTCGCCCCAGGCCGTGCGGGTGATGAAGTCCTGCCAGGGTCCGGCAAAGCGCCCGGCCGCCGCCAGGGAGCGCTCGACATGGGCCGTGCCCAGCACGGCCTTGCGATTCTCCAGCCCCTCCGCGAAGGGCACGGCGCCGGTGGCGGCACGGTCGCCGCGCTGCCGGTCGAGGAAGCCGCCAAGATGGGCGGCCGTCGCCTCCGGGTGCTCGACGGCGAGGAGATGAGCGGCGCGCGGTAACAGGACCAGCTCCGCCTGCGGGATGCCCGCACAGATCGCCTCGGCCATCGCGGGCGGCGTCGCCGGGTCGTCGCGCCCGGCGATGACGAGGGTCGGCGCCCCGATGCGGCCGAGCACCGGCCGGAGGTCCATCCGGCCGATCGCCCCGCAGCACACGGCGTAGCCGACCGGATCGCAGGCCACGAAGGCCTCGCGGATCGCCGCGATGGCGGCGGGCGCGTGCGCCGAGAAGCCGGGGGTGAACCAGCGCCCGAGTGTCGCCTCGACGATCGCCGCAGTGCCCTGCGCCCGCACGGTGGCGGCCCGCTCGCCCCAGCTCTCGGGGCTCGGCAGGTGGGCCGAGGTCGCCATCAGGGTGAGGCTCAGGACCCGCTCGGGCGCGGCGGCCGCCGCTGCCTGGACGGTCATGCCACCGAGCGACAGGCCGGCGAGATGCGCCCGTGCGATGCCCAGGGCGTCGAGCAGACCGAGCAGGTCGGCGGCGAGATCTTCGATCCGGGTTTCGGCGTCGCGGGTCGCGGAGCCGCCGTGCCCGCGGGTGTCGTAGCGCAGGATCCGGTAGCGCCCGTGCAGCCGTCTGGCCACGCCGTCCCACATCGCCAGCGTCGTGCCAAGCGAGTTCGAAAGGACGAGGACCGGCGCGCCGCTCGGGCCAGAGAACTCGTAGGTCAGGTCGATATCGTTGATGCGGATCAGGGGCATGCGGGGTCGAGGCTCCGTCTCGGCAGGATCATTGCGATGCAGTCGAATCCGCGCGCGCCGCGATCTGTGCGAGCGCACGGTCGGTGGCCGCCGCTGCGGCGGCGACGGGGTGCGTGAGGTCGAAGGCGGCGCCGAGATCGATGCCCTGCGCCTCCGGCATCGCCGCGAGCACGGTGTGCAGGTCGCGGCCGGAAGCGTGCACCTCGGCGCAGGCGCGCTCCACCAGGGCGTGCGCCGCCGCGCCGCCGCAGCGGCGCGCGCAGGCCGCGGCCGCGGCATCGGCGAAGAGCAGGCCCCGCGTGAGATCGAGGTTGCGGCGCATCCGTCCGGGATCGACGACGAGCCCCTCTGCCACCGCCCGCGCCTCGCGCAACGCCCCGGAGGCGAGACCGAAGAGCTGGGGCAGGGCATGCCACTCGGCATGCCAAGCGCCGGCCGGCCGCTCGTGAGCAGCGGCCATCGTGTCGAGGAGCGTGCCCGCATGGCCCTTGGCGGCCCCGAAGGCGGCCAGGATGACGGTGGCGGAGACGGGGTTGCGCTTGTGCGGCATCGCCGAGGAGCCGCCCCGGCCGGGCACGAAGGGCTCGGACACTTCCGCCACCTCCGTCGAGGCGAGATGGGCGATGTCGCCCGCACATTTCGCCAGCGCCCCGAGAAGGCGGGCGAGCCAGCCTCCGGCCTCGGCGATGCGGGCGCGGCGGGTGTGCCAGGCGACCGTCTCGGGGCCGAGGCCGAGATGCCGGGCATAGGCGGTGGCCACGGCCTCGGCCTGCCCGCCGAGAGCGCCGAGCGTGCCGACGGGACCGCCGAGCGAGGCGGTGAGCACGCGCGCCCGGAGGCCCGGCAGTTGGTCGGTGACCTCCGCAAGGCCGAGCGCCCAGGTCGCCGCCTTGTAGCCGAAGCAGATCGGCGCGGCGTGCTGGCCGTAGGTGCGGCCGACGCAGGGGGTGGCGCGGTACTCCGTGGCGAGGCGCACGAGCCCGGCGACAACGGCCTCGCTCTCGGCCGCGATCAGGTCGAACCCCGACCGCATCTGCAGGACGAGGGCGGTGTCGGCGATGTCCTGGGTGGTGGCGCCCTTGTGGAAGGCCGGCTCCAGCTCGGGCGGCAGGCGCCTGCGCACGGCCGCGACGAACGGGATCACCGGCACCCCCGCCAGCGCGGTGCCGGCCGCCAGCGCGTCGATATCGAGCGTCTCCGGCGCGATCGCCGCGATGGCGTCGGCGAGGGCCGCCGGCGCGAGGCCGACCTCTGCCTCGGCCCGGGCGAGCGCCGCCTCGGCCCGCAGCATCCCGGCGAGGCGCGCCGCGTCCGAGAAGGCCTCGCGCATCGCCGCGCTCGCGAAGAGCGGCCCAAGCAGGCCCGAATCGAGGGCAGAGAAGCTCATCCTCAGGCCGCGAGCCGGAGGGCGGCGCGGGCCTCGGCGGGCGTCGCCGGACGCCGGCCGTGCCGCTGCACGGCCTCGACCGCGAGCCCGACGAGCTCGGCGTTGCTCGCCGCCAGCCGGTCCTTCGTGACCCGGATGTTGTCCTCGAGTCCGGTGCGCACCGCGTCCGCCCCGCGCGCCAGCGCCCAGTCCATCACCACCGCTTGGCTGCGGCCGATCCCGGCCGCCGTCCAGGTCGCCCCGGGGATGACCCGGCGGGTCTCGCAGAGCAGCAGGTCGAGCAGGTGCTCCTCGGCCGGCATCGCGTTCTGCACACCCATCACGAACTGCACGTGGGGGTGCGGGTCCATCAGCCCGGCCGCGATCAGGCGCCCGGCCCCATGGATGTGCGAGAGGTCAAAGATCTCGATCTCGGGCCGCACGCCGTGGCCCTTCATCTGCGTCGCCAGATCGGTCACCAGGGTGGTGTGGTTCTCGTAGACGATGCTCGGGAAGTTGACCGAACCGGTCGAGAGCGAGGCCATGTCGGGCCGGTGCCGGAGCGACAGCCCGCGGCTCGCCGGGTCGCGCCCGCGCCCGCCGGTGGAGAACTGCACGATCATCCCGGGGCAGTGGCGGCGCAGCCCCTCCTGCACGGCGGCGAACCGGTCCGGATCGGACGAGGGAGTCTCGTCGTCGTTGCGGACGTGGATATGGGCCAGCGTCGCGCCGGCCTCGAAGGCCTGATGGGTCGATTCGATCTGCTCCGCGACCGCAATCGGCACGGCCGGGTTGTCGGCCTTGCGCGGCACCGAGCCGGTGATCGCCACCGCGACGACGACGGAATTGCTGCTCATCTCTCTTGCCTCACGACCTTGCCTCACGAACTTGCCTCAGGCTTTCGCCTCACCACTCCCGCCCCATGACGCGTCTCCCGCCTCACAGCGCGAAGAACACGGTCTCGTCCGCCCCGCACAGCACGATGTCGAACCGATAGGTCGGCGGTGCCTCGGCGACGCGCGGGGCGATGAGCGTGCGGCGGCGCGCCTCCGGCACCAGGGCGAGGATCGGGTCCGCGTCGTTGTCGGTCCCGTCGGCGAAGTACATCCGTGTGGCGAGCCGCTTCAGCAGGCCGCGGCCGAAGACCCCGATGGCGAGATGGGGCGCCTGCCAGCGGTTGCTCTCGACCGCGACCGGCACACGGCCCGGCCGCAGGGTGAGGAAGCGGAAGCCGCCCGCGGCATCGACCGCCGCTCGCCCGAAGCCGATGAAGCCCGGATCGAGGGGGATCTCCGCCCGGGTGTCGGCGGCGCCGTGGTAGCGGCCGGCGGCGTTGGCACCCCAGATCTCGATCATCGCGTCGGTGACCGGCTCGCCCGCCCCGTCCCGCACCGTACCGACGACGGAGACGATCTCGCCCGTCACCGGCCCGCGCGGGGGGGCTAGGTGGAGGACGTCATGCTCCTCCGGAAACAGGTCGAGGCGCGCGCCGATGTCGGAAGCGCCGACGAGGTCGGCGCCCCCCTTCCAGGGCAGGCCGTAATGGAAGAACGGACCAACCGTCTGCGAGGGCGTCTGGCCGAACAAGGCTGGGTCCTGGTTGTCGGCGCGGGGAGCGGCGTTGCGGGGCAGGCCTTCGAGGGCGTCGGTCATCTCAATGCTCCCACGGCGTGGCGTCGCGCCCGCGCAGCACGATGTCGAAGATGTAGCCGAGGGCGTAATCCGGCTGCGTCGTGTCGATGTCGAAGCGCGCGACGAGGCGGTTGCGGTAGGGCATCGGCACGGCATTGGCGATCGGGTCGATCTCGATGAGCGGGTCGTCGGGGAAGTAGAGCTGCGTCACCAGCCGGGTGGCGAAGGCCGGCCCAAGCAGGGACAGGTGGATATGGGCCGGGCGCCAGGCGTTGCGGTGGTTGCCCCATGGATAGGCTCCGGGCCGGATCGTGGTGAAGCGGTAGCGCCCCTGCGCATCGGTGACGACCCGGCCGGTGCCGGTGAAGTTCGGATCGAGCGGCGCATCCCACTGATCGCGTCGGTGGATGTAGCGGCCGGCGGCGTTGGCCTGCCAGACCTCGACCACCGTGTCAGGCACGGGCCGCGCCGCCTCGTCGAGAACGCGGCCGGTGACCACGATGCGCTGACCGATCGCCACGCCCGGCCCCCGGTCGTGGCGGGTCAGGTCGGCGATGGCCGGGCCCATCAGGGCCTCCCAGGTCCCGGCCGGCCCGGTGGTCTCGGTAAGCGTGTGGGGGATTCGCACCAGCGGCTCGCGCGGGCTGCGCAGAACGGTCGAGCGGTAGGCGGGGAACAGCGAGGGCGGCTGGCCCGCATCCCGCGGGTGGTCGAACGTGGCGTCGGACATCGAAATCCTCGGGTCGCGTGAGGGCTGGGCGGCGCGGGCGGCCGGTGGGGCGACCCGCGCCGCCGGTCAGTGGCCGAGGGCGGCGGCGCGGGCCGGGGCCGCGCCGCGGCGGGCGTTGCGTTTGGTGGCGACGGCGGCGGCCGCGAGCAGGGCCGGAACCGCGACTAACGCGAAGGTCACCGGCAGGCTCGTCCCGGCAAGTTCCGCCACCAGGAAGGAGCCGGCGATGCCGCCGAACCGGTCGATCCCCATCAAATAGGCGGCCCACAGCATGACCAATCCGATCCGGTAGGCCGGCGAGAGGACGAGGCGGAGGCCGGCCGGCCGGCCGGGCCCCGCGGCCGCCGCGCCGAGGTCGTAGCCGGCGGCCGGTCCAGTCCCGGGGGCGATCAGGCGGAGCACCGCGTGGATGCGGGCCGGCGCCGCGCCGCGGGCCACGAGGTAGCGCACAGATTCCGGCAACAGCAGCGCCAGCAGCGCAGCCAGGGCCAGCGGCGCGGCGCCGCCGAGCAGGAGCACGCTGCGCCACCCCAGCGTCGGGATCATCCAGGCGGCGAGGAAGCCGCCGAGCGCCGCGCCGAGGGGGAAGCCCGAGAACATCATGTTGGTGAGCAGCGCCCGGCGCCGGACCGGGCCGTACTCGCTCGTCAGCGTCACGGCGTTCGGTATCGCCGCCCCGAGGCCGAGCCCGGTGAGGAAGCGCAGGGCCGCGAGTTGCGGGAGATCAGCCTCGAAGGCGGAAGCAAGGCAGGCCAAGCCGAGTTCGACCACCGCTGCGACCAGCACCGCCTTGCGCCCGTAGCGGTCAGCCAGCGGCCCCGCTGCCAGCGCACCCATCGCGAGGCCGAACAGGGCGGCGCTCAGCACCGGGGCGAGCGCGGCGCGGCCCACGCCCCACTCGGTCATCAGCGAGGGCGCGATGTAGCCGATGGCCGCGGTGTCGAACCCGTCGAGGAGCACCACGAGGAAGCAGAGGAGAAAGGTCAGGACCTGCGCCGCGCCGATCGGGCGGGCGTCGATCAGGGCGGGGACATCGAGGATCCCGGCGGCGCTCTCGTGGCTCATGCGCACATCCCGCGCAGGTTCGCGCTCGGGGCCGAGAAAAAGTCCGCAACAGAGGTCGAGACCGGGGGGGGATCGAGGGGCAGGCCGACATAGTTCTCGGCCAGCACCGTCTGGGCGGCGCGCGAGGTGCCGAGATAGGCGAGCTCCGCCAGCTGCATACGCCGGTCGAAGCCGGTCTCCTCGGGGAAGCGGTGCATCAGGCGGGTGAACCACCACGAGAACCGCTCCGCCTTCCACACCCGCGCCAGCGCCCGCGCCGAGTAGCCGTCGAGACCCGAACCCGTGCCGCGGGCGTAGAAGGCCTCCAGCGCCTCGGCCAGCATCACCACGTCCGAGACGGCGAGGTTGAGGCCCTTGGCGCCGGTGGGCGGCACGATGTGGGCGGCATCCCCGGCCAGGAACAGCCGGCCCCAGCGCATCGGCTCGCCGACGAAACTGCGCAGGGGCGCAATGCTTTTCTCGAAGGCGGGGCCGCGCACGATCCCGCCCGCGATGCCGGGGCCGAGGCGCAAGCAGAGCTCGTCCCAGAAACGTGTGTCCGGCCAGTCCTCCGGACGCTCGTCGATGCCGCACTGGATGTAGTAGCGGCTGCGTGTCGCCGAGCGCATGCTGGCGAGCGCGAAGCCGTTGGCGTGACTCGCGTAGACGAGCTCGTGCGCGGCGGGAGGCACGTCCGTGAGGATGCCGAGCCAGCCGAAGGGGTAGATCCGCTCGAAGGTTCTCAGCACGTCCGCCGGGATCGACCGGCGGGAGATGCCGTGGAAGCCGTCGCAGCCCGCAACGTAGTCGCAGACGAGGTGCTGCGGGCCCGCGGGCGTGCGGTAGGTCAGGCTCGGGGCGGCGCCGTCGAGATCGTGCAGGCGCAGGTCCTGGGCCTCGTACACCACCGCGAGGCCCCGCGCCTCGCCCGCATCGAAGAGGTCGCGCATCACCTCCTGCTGGCCGTAGACCGTGACTGCGGCGCCGGTCAGCGCGGCCATGTCGATGCGGAAGCTCTCGCCGTCCACCGCGAGGTTGGCGCCCGTGTGGACGAGGCCCTCGCTGCGCAGGCGCCCGTCGAGGCCGAGCCGCGCGAGCACGTCCACGGTGCCCTGCTCCAGCACGCCGGCACGCACGCGGCCCTCGACGTAGTCGCGCGTGCGGCGCTCCACCACGACGCTGGCGATGCCGGCCGCGTGCAGCAGATGCGCCAAGACCATCCCGGCCGGCCCGGCACCGACGATCGCGACCTGCGTGCGCATGGCCGGCCCTCCCTGATCCGTGACGGTCGATCCGCACCGGCTTGTGCAGGATCTTGCCGATGCCGGCGCCGCGCGGGTATGGAGGCGGCGGCGTTTTTCTTGTACTTTTGTGCCGTTTATCGAAAGGCCGCGTGCCCCATGCCGAAACCTGTCGTGCCCCGGTATTTCCTTTACGGCGAGCCACCGCAGACTGCGGATGACGGGTTTCTGCACCTCGAAGACCTGGACGATCGCAGCCGCCCGGCGGCCTGGCGGATTCGTCCGCACGCCCATGCCGACCTGCACCAAGTGTTCTGCATCCGGTACGGCCGCGGCACCGTCACGGCCGAGGGCGAGGAGACCGCTTTCGCGGCACCCTGTGCGCTGGTCGTCCCGGCGGGCGTGGTGCACGGCTTCGTCTACGAGGCGGGCAGCACCGGCCGCGTCCTCACCGTCTCGGACGCGGTCCTGCGCGGGCTCGGGCGGGACGAGCGCGCCTTTGCGGCCCTGTTCGAGGGGGTGCGCTGCCTCGCTCTGGACGGAACCGCGCACCTCGATGCGGCGCTCGACGGGCTGGACCGCGAGCGGGCCAGCGCGGCCCCGGCCCAGCGGGCCGCCCTGAAAGCGCATCTCACGCTGCTCCTCGTCGAACTGGCGCGCCTTGCCGACGCGCGGGCGGCCGATGGTCCCACTCGCCTGGCCGCCCATGCAAGGATCGTCGCCCGCTTCCGAGCGGCGATCGAGGAGCATTACCGCGCCGGCCTCAGCCTGGAGCAGTACTGCAACCGGATCGGCACCACGGTCGGGCGTCTGCGCGTCGCCTGCCGGGCTGTGGCCGGCGCGACGCCGGGCCAGCTCATCGCCGACCGGGTCATCCTGGAGGCCAAGCGCTCCCTGCGCTACTCCGACCTGCCGGTGGCGGAGATCGCCTACGACCTCGGCTTCCACGACCCTGCGTATTTCTCGCGCTACTTCTCGCGCGTCACAGGATCGAGCCCCTCCGCATTCCGTCGTGCCGACTGAGGTAGCGGCGGCTGGGTCAGGTGATTCTCCGCGCGTCCTGTACAGACCCAGTGAAGACTGATTCGATATGGCTGCCCGACCGACGTCCCCCTTGACCCTGACCCATCAAACTGGTCCGCGCTGAGCGCAAGTTTTTCGGGCATCCTGAACCCTGAAGGAGGGTGGATGCCATGCCTCGCAAACGCTTCACGATTGAACAGATCGCCTTCGCCCTGCGACAGGCGGAGAACGGCGCGACGGTGGACGAGGTCTGCCGGAAGATGGGCGTATCCGAGCCGACCTTTTATCGCTGGAAGAAGCAGTTCGTCGGCATGGGCGTGCCGGAGATCCGACGGCTCAAGCAACTGGAGGACGAGAACGGCAAGCTCAACTGGCCCCACTTTGTGGGAGGAATTTCGTATGCTATCATGATAGCAAGAGGAGATGCCATGGCCCAAATTCTTGTCCGCGACATCGATAACGGTGTGAAGGAACGCTTGCAGCAGCGCGCTGCCCGGAACGGTCGCAGCATGGAGGCCGAGTTGCGCGACATCCTGCGCTCCGCCGCCGCCGAGGATGAACTAACCACGGGGTTGGGGACGCAGATCGCGTCCCTCTTCGAAGAAATCGGCCTGAAGCCCGACGAGGAACTGACCCAGTTCCGCGGGCACAGCCTCGCTGATCCCTTCGCATGATCATCCTCGACACGAACGTCGTATCCGGTCTGATGCGCGCGTCGTCGGATCCGATTCTCGTCAGTTGGCTCGACAGCCAACCCAGAAACTCCGTCTGGATCACCACGATTACCGTCCTCGAGATCCAGTTCGGCCTCGACCTCATGCCGGATGGCCGGCGCGCCGCAGGCCTGCGCACTGCGTTCGATCGCCTCGTCGCAGAAATGCTCCAAAGGAGGATCGCCCCGTTCGATGCCGCTGCGGCCGGCGAGACGGCAACCCTCATGGCGGCTCGACAGAGACGGGGCCAACCGCAAGAGCTGCGCGACAGCATGATCGCTGGTACCGCCATCGCGCGGCGGGCCACCCTCGCAACCCGCAACGTCCGGCACTTCCCCGACCTGGTCGTACCTCCCGTCAATCCCTGGGACGAGTGAGGCGGTCCCGCCTAAAATCCCACGCTTTAAAACGTACCACATCCGCCAGGACGTGACGCGGCTGCCGGCCGGCAGCGACGCCCGCTGGCGGGCCGATTACCGCCAGGCGCAGTACGAGCGAGCCTTGATCGGTATCCAAACCGACCTGCTCGGCGGGCCGGTCGTCGAGGTGTTCCGCGCCTCGCCCAAACAGCCGGCACCGCCGGCCTGGACCCCCAACTACGAGGTGAAGTTCTTCCACGATCTGTCCCCCGAGCAACAGGGGCGGCGGCTCGCTACCGACCCCCAGACGCCCTTCGCCCGCACCATCTGAAGGCCTTCCCGCCTCGCCGTGGAGGCGTAGCTGAACAAGGGAGTCCTGAGGTCGGTCGGTTCCGAGGATACGTCGGCGTTGCTTGGTCCGACGAGGCGAGTGATCGGGGGGATATAACCCGCCTCGTCGGTTCTCCTCGGCGCGAACGCGGAGGCCGAGCGGCACCGTAGACAGCAGTCCCTCTCAGTCAACGAGGGTTCACAACCTTTGTTCGTTTTTACAGCGTATGCCGCCTCAAGCTGTTGTGGCTCGGCGGTTGATGTTGATGGATGAAACGTCCAGCGTGAGCCCGGCCGGCGTGATCCGGAGGTGCGTCGGAGGATCTCCATCGAGCAGGCCACGCTTGACGAGGCCGCGGCAGATCCCGAGGGCCACAAGGTAGTCGAGCGGGCAGATGCCCCAGGGCGCGTGAAAATCGAACGTCTCCTTCGGATGCTGCTGGCCGTAGGCCACCATCCGCAGGGCCGACAGGGAGAGCGGCTTCGGCTCCTTGCTCCGCGGCCGCGTCGGCGGCTCGCCCCGCAGGAGGCGAGCGACCTTCCGGCCGTCGGTCGTCAGGCGCACTGTGAGGGATCTGATGGGCCAGCGGCTGCGCGTGTCAATCAGGCCGGTATGGGCGTAGCTCGTGCTCAGAAGACCGCGCTCGGCCAACGCCGCCCAGGTGGCGCCGGTGCCCTAGCTGACCATGCCGGACTCGGCCAGCTTGGCCCGCAGCAGCCGAGATCCCGGCCCGTCGAGTCATCTGTGGCCAACGGGGCCATACTCGATCCAGCGCCACTGCCGAGCCGGCGGCCCGCCAGGTCGCTGGTGGGAGGCCTCGCGGGCCTGATCCTCATCGTAAGCCGCGAGCAGATTGGCCTGCTGCCGCTCGTTCAGCCCAGTCGCGATCGCTGCGAGGGCCGCGGCGCCCGCCATCGCCTCAACGTACCAGCTCGACCACGAGGCCGGGGATCTTCAGCTTCGCCCAGGCCCGATCGGTGGTGAGGACCGGCACGCCGAGCTTTATCGCGAGCGCCATGCAGCTCCGGTCACCGAGCCCACTGCCGTGCTGTCGCGTCGCCTCCGTGATCTGCGCGGCGGCGAAGGCGGCCTCGCGATCATGCGAGTACAGATCGAGGCGCAACTCCTGCACCACCTCCTCAATCACCGGGAGCGCCAACCCGCGCAGGATCAGGGCCTTGACGAGTTCCTGAAGATTGACGGCTGACATGGCGGCCTGACCGACACGCGCGGCGACCACGGCCGCTCCCGGCTCGCTGCGCAGGAGCGCGATCACGGCAGAGGTATCGAAGACGACGGCGCTCACGCTTTGGCACCCACGGTGTCGCTGTCATCCGCGCGCCGCTCTTCCAGGAACGAGGCGGCGTCGGCATCGTCTTTGACATGCTCGCGGTACAAAGCCTGGAGCTTGGTAACGACGTTCGCGATCGGAGACAGACGAACCTCGGTGCCATCGACCGTCACAATGATCCGCGTCTCGCCGGATACGCCCATCGCCTCGCGGACCGCCTGAGGTAGAACCATGCGGCCGTTAGCGGCCAATTTTACATCAGTGACAAACGACATTAGAGGGCCACCGCTTTATTGGGTTCAAACAATCATATCGTTTCGATCACGCACTGTCATCTATGCTCGAATGACAGTGCGACGGATATGCGCCATGGCGACTAAGTGTCACTCCGTCATCAGAGGATGACTTTCGCGCCTCAAAAGGGTATACCCGAATGAGGCGTGGCCGTGAGACGCGGGAAGGTGTCTCATTAGGGTTCCTTTTCGGGTTTTTGGACGCTAAGCACGATGGGTCTAGACCCGCACGGGACGTTTCATGGCTCGCATCGGCTACGCACGCGTCTCCACCCTCGATCAGGACCTCTCGATCCAGCTCGAAGCCCTTAAGGCCGCCGGCTGCGACCCGATCCGGGCCGAGAAGGCCTCCGGCACCTCGACCAGCGGCCGCACCGAACTGTCGATCGTGCTGGACTTCATCGGCAAGGGCGACACCCTCGTCGTCACACGCATCGATCGCCTCGCCCGCTCCATCGGCGATCTGCAGGACATCGTGCGCTCCCTGAAGGCCAAAGGAGCTCGCCTGCAAGCGACCGAGCAGCCGATCGACACCGGCACGGCTGCTGGCAAGGCCTTCCTCGACATGCTCGGGGTTTTCGCCGAGTTCGAGACCAACCTGAGGCGCGAGCGCCAGATGGAGGGGATCGCCAAGGCTAAGGCCGCCGGCGTCTACAAGGGCCGTCCCACCTCGATCGACCCTGCCAAGGTGCGCGCTCTGAAGGCCGAAGGCCTGGGCCCGGCCGAAATCGCGCGCCGCCTCGGGATCGCCAGGGCCAGCGTCTACCGCGCACTCGGCACGAACGGCCCAGACGATGCCACCGATCAATGAATGTGAGGGCGCGTCCCTGCGTATCCTATAAAATGTTTTGAGTGAAAACCTTCGCGTCGGCAGCAGGGGAGGGGGCTTTCACCATCTCTCGTCTTACATCTATAAAATCACTTTGAGTGTTCTGACATTTTCTTTCGCGCTGCTGCGATGATCAGGTTGCGTTCATGTGCGCGTTCTTTTCTCCGTAGCCGAATTGCCGATATTGCTACGATCGTAATGGCGATCATTAGTCCTGTCATAGAGTAAAACAGCATCGTCAAATCAACGCCGCGTCTTGTCTTGCGTGCGGCATTCATGGATTGCATAAAAAATCCTGCTCCATAATTTGTTGCTAGAATGGCTGATGCTGTGATGAGAAATCGTATCGCGGTCTTAAACCCTTGTTCGATGCAGAGATATATTACGTAAATAATCGGAATCGCGAAGGGGCCAATAAATATGATTATTGTTGAAAAAGGGTGGGCGATATATATAGCTGCGAGAGCAAGTACTTGGATTAATGTTATAATCAGGCCTATGGTCCCAATGATGTAGAGAATAATTGTCTCGACCATATCCGAATACTCTTTAGGTGAGCCGGTTAGGCGCGTCCCTGCGGGACCGTTCTCTACTCGCTCCGCTCCCCGAACCCCGTGACCGGGTTTCGGCCCTGCGGGTGACGATCACATCGCGCGGGCTCGCGTCGAGGATCAGGGCGATCCGCGACCGTGCAGCAGCTTCACTTTGACTGCCTGGGACCCGGATGCGAGGTGCTCCCTTTGAAGAGCGCCTCAGTGTCCACAATATAACGAACATCAGAAGGCCTGATGAGGCCGAGATATTCCGCCATTTTACTTCTCCTCAAAATCTGACACGAATTTCACAGTCTGATTTTTTATATCTACGAAGCTGTCGAGATGTTGAGTTCCAAAAGTAATTTTCCATCTTTGGCCTTTTTTTTACAAAATATAATTGGCAAGATGGGCTTGGAAATAATTCGCTTTTTCTATCACAAATTATAAATTCCACGTCCATAGTGGCCATGTCTTGATCGGGGACATATATGTCTTTATTGGACTCGGTAGTGTACCAAGTCATGTTTTCGTTAATTCGCTTCCGCGAAGTAAAATTATAGTCCCGACCCGGAAATTGACGGTTCGGTCCATACAATCGGTTCCACAGATCTGCTGCGGTATCGTTTTGAAATTCTGTTATCAGAATCAGAATATAATTATTCCAACCGGCGAATATTTTATTAAAAGGCAAAAAACTGTCTAGTGTTACGTCAAATCCGAGTTCTTTTTCGCCTGCGGCGTTGTATGATTTGCGTATTTTATATCGAATGCCACTTACCTGAGCGTATTGATATCCACCCTTCGCCCACGCGCAATATGCGGCTCCCAAGACTAGCGATGAAATTGCGACACGGATTAAAGCTGACTTTTTCATAATAGATCTAACGGTGACCAAGTGCGCCGCGAAATCCTGACGGTCGTTCGAGGAGTGTCGTCCATAAGCACGAAGCTGAAAATCTGAATATGAGATGGCGCGTCCCTTCGGGACCGTGCTCTACTCGCTTCGCTCACCGAACCCCGTGACCGGGTTTCGGCCCTGCGGGTGACGATCACATCGCGCGGGCTCGCGTCGAGGATCAGGATCACCAGAACCGATCCAGCAGTTTGACCCCGGCTACTGGCGCCTCGTCTCGGAGGTCGTTCCCTTCAGGAGCGCCTCCATCTCCAGGCGAGCGGTCTCGTCAGGGGTGCGCTGCGGGGCCTCCATCACGGATGGACCCTCGCCCAGGAGCGCCTCCAGCATCAGGCGGATCTCGGCGTGATCGGCCGAGAGCGGCCGGGCCGGCTCCTTGACCATATCGCGCATCAGCGATTCTTCGATGTCCTCGGGGAGGCTCGGGAGATGTTGGCGAGCCAGGGTGAGCAGTAGGCTGGGACTGAGGTGCTCCGCGTACTCGGTTCCGAACCAGATCTGTGGTGAGGCGCGCTCCTCATCGTCCATCTCGGCGGTGTGCAGCGCCTCGTTCCAGATCTGGAGGTAGAAAGTGGAGAGCGGGGCATCCCAGCCGATCGCGAGACTGACGCCCGGTTGATCGAACTCGTATCGACTCATCGACGGCCTTTCAGCTCACACGCCCGATACCTGCCGCAGTGATCCGCTCGCGACCGGCAGCGTGCACACCCAGAAGACAGTAATTGGGGTCGATGAGATCTGCAACGCGAGCGCATTTCTCAAAGATTGATCGCTTGACCACTGCTGATGATGCAGGCTATTCAAGCTTGCGATCCGCAGCCGGGTCACGGAAAGTCCGTATGCCGGCGATCCTGCCGTTGAGGCATGAACCGGGCGGCTTCAGGCAACGTCGAAGAAGAGATCGAGCTGCTCGGCCTTCGTCTGGCGCGTCCGGCCCTTGCGCGGCGCCGGCTTGGGCGCAGCCGGCGCGAATACCGGCAGAGGCACCCCGGCCTTCCCGTGGAGGTACGCGCCGACACAGGCTTCCTCGGTAGTCAGAAACACGATGCAGGTATGCGCCGCGGATTTCAGAATGCACCGCGTGAGCGGCGTCGTCTTCGGCAACTGCGCCAGCGCCTCCATGAGACACGGCAGGCCGGCCGAGAGGATGCCGAGGATCGGATACTCGAAGGCCAGCCCGGCACAGGTCAGGCGCGCCGCGCCGGCCGTGGTCGACGGGAACGGGTTGAGGGCAAAGTCGGTCCCCTCGTCGCGCAGGAACGCGGCGAGCAGCGCACGGTCCTTCCCATCGATCAGCGCGGCCAGGCGTGACCTGTCGGATCCGACTGTCATCAGAGCACCGGATACAGCCCGAGGAACAGGTCCCCCAGCGCCCGGCGGCGCAGGAAGGTCAGGCGTCGCCGCCGGATGTGCTCCGGCCGGTCGTGCTCCAGGTGGCAGCGCTGGCACCAGGCGGCGAGATCGGCGGGGCCGTTGCGGCTTGTGTCGTGCTCGCGGTGGCAGGCGGCGAGGATCGGCCGGGTCAGCCGGGCACTCGCGAGGTCTGGCATGCGCCGCAGAATGCGCCCCCGGCCCGAGCGCCAGACGCCGCCGTCGGCATCGTACCAGCTCCCGTCATCGACGCAGACGATGACCCGCCCATGCGGGCGTCCGCAGCGCTCGCAGAACCCTCCGGCCCGGCCGAAGCGGATCACCGCCGAGAGCTGCGGCCAGTCGATCGGGTAGAAGTGGCGGTGTTCGGGGCGGATCGGCACGGTCCGGCCACGCTAGCACGGCAAGGAGTCCGAGGAATCCCCCCGGCGCCTCGTCGTCCCTCGGAATTCGGTCGCCCGGCTCCTCAGCGCCGGTCCAAGCGGCACCAGTGATCCGCCCGCTCCTCCCACGCCTTCCGGCCCGGCCGGTAGGCCACCGCCAGGCCCTCCCGCATCAGGATCGCGCCGACCTCTCCCGCCGGCACCCGCAACGTCCCGAGCGTCCGGCCGTAGCGATCGGTCTCGCCGGCGCGCGCCAGCTCGACGGCCTGTCCACGGATCAGGCCGGCCAGGCGCTCCTTCGCCTTCAGGCCAGAGATCCGCTCGGCCTCGCAGCGCGGCCGGGACACCTCCGGCGTGTCGATCCCACTCAAACGGACCTTCTCGGCACAACCGCGCGCGGGCACGGCGCAGGGGAGGGCGACGGTATCGCCGTCGAGGACGATCAGGCGGTCGCCATCGAACCGCTCGGCCGACGCCGGCCGGATCGCCAGCGTGCTCGCACAGCCGACGGCCAGCCCCAGCACGGCCCACATCCGACGGCTCATCGCAGCTCCCCTCACGCTCGCGGTGTTCGCGCCCGGCCTATCGCCTCAGCCCCCATAAGCCCAGATCGGAATGCCGCGCGGCTGGCCGGGTGTGTCGCGATAGTAGGTCAGGTTGCCGAAGTTGATCCGGGTCGGGTCGATCCACTGCGCCGCGCGCCCACCCACCACCAGGGCACCACAATGGTCCGCCCGAATGATCCCGACCTTGGGATGGACTCCGAACAGGTCGAGCTCGCTCCAGCCGAGATCCACCGCCTCCGCTCCGAAGCGCTCGAGGAAAACGAGCATCGCCGCGTGGACCCTCTGCCACGTCTCGCCATGCAGGCCGGGGCAGGGGGACGTCGCCGGGTTCATGCGCTCGATGCGGTCGCGCCAGGAGTGAAAATTCGGTGAAGGGTCGGTGGCGACGGGGTGGGGAACTGACATCCCGGCCCCTTACCTCAGGCCGGTCGCCCGGTCCTATGGTCAAAGCCTAATCAGCTCAACCATGTGAGGGGCTGCTTCCGATCCCTTGCAGAAGGTCGGAAGGTCCGCTTCCGGGCACTTGATGAGCCAGAGCCGCACGACCGGGTTGGGTGGCTTTGCGACGGTCCGCTTTCGGATGACGTCTGCATCCGCAACAGCTGGGGCAAACGCGCGCGCCCCGTCACTGCAGAGGCCGCCGCCAGCACACGCAAGACCCTCAACCTCAACGCCGTCGGGCGTGCGCCCCGTCCGGCACCGTGAGCCATTGCCCAGGCGTCGCCTGAGCTAACCCTTCTCTGCGAAGCTAATCCGACAGCATTGCAATCTGAGGTTGGTCGTATTTCTTCGTCTCACTGCGAATTGGGATATAATATTGCAATCTGACCTGTCAGATACGGCATAATAATGCGTATCGCATCTAAGGTTGTTCGATTTTACGCTCAGAATTGGATTCGAATTCGCTGCGACCTAGCGCACGGCAATCATTTGTTAATTTGATATATGATAGTCCGAATTTGCTTGCTTAGAGATTAGAGAAAATCATTCGATTTCCGGTCAGTTTCAATAATAACAGCTGCATCTTCATCTGGTTCCACCAATCGATCGCAATATATTCCGGGTTAGTGACAGTATTTGCAATAATGCAGTAGTGTTGACTATGCGGCAGGTTTCCTGCGCCGATCGCCTCCTCTCCGGACCTGTGAAATCCATGTCGCCGCCAGGAAGACCGCTCATTCTGTCGCTCTCGCTTGCGATGGCGCACATCGTCGCGTCGGGGAAGATCCCTGCCCTCGCGCAAACCGGCCCCGAACGCGGGATGGCTTCGGCTCACGGAGCCGAGCCCCCCACCCTCTCGGCCATTCCGCGCCTCCGCCGCCTCTCCGGACCCGCACGACCGGCCTTCGGTGGCGCCGGCCTGCCCCTGGCGCGCCCCTCGACGGCGGCCGGGGTCAACACGGCCCCGGCCGGCAGCCTCGACACCCAGAGCGCAGCCCCGCAATGGGGCGTGCTTGGCAATTTCGGCGGTGTGCGAGACGATCTCTTCCGTGCCGGCATCCGCATGGACGGCAGCTTCGACTACCAGACCTCGACCAATGTTCAGGGCGGCCCCTACCAGTCGCTGCGCGGCGCAGGGCAGCTCGCCGTCCGTTCCGCCGTCGACATGGATCGCCTCGCCGGACTCGCCGGCGGCACCTTCAACGTCGCTCTCACCTACCGCTTCGGCCGCGGCCTCACCGCGGACCAGCACTTCGGTGTGCTCCAGCAGACCGAGGAAATCTTCGGCCGCGGCCGGTTCCCGCGCCTGACCCAGCTCTCCTACACCCAGCGCTTCGGCGAGTTCGTCGACCTCAAGTTCGGCCGCCTGCCGGTCAGCACCGACTTTGCCGGCTTCGCCTGCGAGTTCCAGAACCTCACCTTCTGCGGCAACCAGCCCGGCAACCTCGTCGGCAACTACTGGTACAACTGGCCGGTCTCGCAATATGCCGCCCGCCTGCGGCTCGGCAACACCGACACCGGTTATCTGATGGCCGGCGTGTATCAGGTCAATCCGCGCGACCTCGAGAACGGCTTCAACTTCGACCCGTCCGGCGCCGTGGGCGCCTTGGCCATCGTCGAGGCCGCGGCCTTCCCGACGCTCCCGCCCTTCTCCTATCCCGGCAGCTATACGGTCGGTGCGTGGTACCAGACCGGAGGCGGGCCCGACCTCTTCCTCAACCGCGAAGGCCTGCCCCTGGCGGTGGTCGGAGGCGCGCCGGTGGCGAACCGCGAGCGCAGCGGCCTCTACGGCGTGGCCGTACAGGAACTCTACCGTCCCAACCCCGCCAACCCGTTGGGCAGCTTCTCCGCCTTCGTCCGCGTCACGATGGCCAATTCCTCGACCTCGTTCATCGACAGGCAGGAGACCATCGGCTTCGTCTACAAAGGCTTCTGGGCTGCGCGTCCGCTCGATTGGATCGGCTTCGGCATCGGCCAGTCGCATGCCAGCCGTGGCCTGGCGCAGAGCGTCCAGATGGCCAACCTGCTCGATGGTGGCGTCCGCGCGCTCCCCGGATACGAGCGCGCGTTGGAGGTCTTCTACAGCCTCGCCCTCTCTCCCGACGTGGTGGTCCGGCCCAACATCCAGTTCATCAACCGTCCCGGCGGCGTCGGCGGGCGGGACGACATCCTGGTCTTCGGCGTCAAGAGCGGCGTCACGTTCTGACCCGGACAGGCATGGGGCCAGCGCAGCAATGCGGCCCGCGCCGACGCAAACGCCCCGCCCTTCCACGATCAAACTCCATTCGGACCCGTCCTCCTCAAAGGTTCGCCGCCATGCCGATCAGCAAGAGAATTCGCTCGATCAATCTACGATCCATCAAGTCGAAAATCATCGGTACGTTCGCGATCCTGGTTGTGTTGTCCGGCCTGACCGGCGGCTTCGCGATCCTCAAGGTCGATCAGGTCTCGGCGATCGGCGCGGCGCTGGCCCGTCAGGTCGAGGCCGTGACCTTGCTGGGCGACCTCGCCCGGCTCAGCCAGCAGCTCCGTGCGCTGACGGCGCTGCAGCACTACAGCCCGAACGAGACGCAGCGCAGCGCCTATGCGCGGGAAGCCGAGGAGGGCCGCGTCGCCTTCTCGAAGGCCTGGGGCGACTACGCGACCCTGATCGAGGGCGCGCGCGAGACCCAGCTCGCCGAAACCCTGCGTAACGCGTGGCAGCACTTCCTGGCGATCGAAGAGGAGATCCTCATCCTCGACCGGGCCGGCCTGAACGAGACCGGAACAGCTGTGCTGCAGGGTGACATGCTCTCGGAGGCCGCCAACTTCTACACCGCGGTGCGGGCCGTGCAGGCCTATCGTCAACAGGAGGTCGAGATCGCCACGGCCGCCGCCCAGGAGATCCGCGCCTCGGCCCGCTTCTGGATCGTCTCGGCCTTGGCCTGTCTGCTGACGCTCTGCACGCTGGCCGGCTGGCTTCTGACGATGACGATCTCCCACCCGATCGGGCGCATGACCGGCGTGATGGGCCGGCTCGCGGATGACGACATCGGCGTCGAGGTCCCCGATCAGCGCCGCTCCGACGAGATTGGCCTGATGGCAGCCGCGGTTCAAGTCTTCAAGGACAACATGATCCGCAACAAGGCTCTCGAGGCCGAAGTGGCCGCCCAGCGCGCCGGGGCGGAGGCGCAGCGCCGGACCGCCATGCGCGAGTTGGCGGACGCATTCGACCAGTCGGTCGGCGGGATCGTCACGGCCGTCTCCTCGGCGGCCGTTCAGATGCAGACGACCGCCCGCCACCTCTCGGTGTCGGCCGAGGCCACCTCGGTGCGCGCCGTGGCGGTCTCCGCGGCGGCCGAGGAAGCCTCCGTCAACATCCATTCGATCGCGGGCGCTGCCGAGGAACTCGATGCCTCGGTGACGGAGATCGGCGTCCAGGTCGAGCGCTCCTCGGCGATGTCGCAGGCCGCCGTTCGGGAGACCGAGGGAATGACTGCGCTGGTGCGCGAGCTGACGGGCGTGGCCGCCAGCATCGGCGACGTCGTCGACACCATCGCCGGCCTTGCGGGCCAGACCAACCTGCTGGCGCTCAACGCCACGATCGAAGCGGCGCGGGCCGGGGAAGCCGGCCGCGGCTTCGCGGTCGTGGCCACGGAGGTCAAGGAACTCGCCAACCAAACCTCCCGTTCGGCCAGCGAGATCACGGCCAAAATCGAGGCGATCCAGTCCTCGACGGGACGGACCGCCACGGCCATCGATGGCATCTCCGCCTCGATCCGCTCGATCAACGAGACGGCGACCGCCATCGCGTCGGCCATCGAGGAGCAGGGGGCGGCGACGCGCGAGATCGTTCAGGCCATTGCCCAGGCCTCGAGCGGCACCGGCGAGGTGACCGCCAACATCTCCGGCGTGGCGAGCAACGTCGAGGAAACCGGGACCGGCGCCGCGCAGGTTCTGAGTGCCTCGGGCGAACTCGCCCAGCAATCCGATCTGCTGCGCCGACAGGTGCAGTCGTTCCTCGACACCGTCCGTGCCGCCTGACGTCCGCGCTTCCACCGAGGCTTGCCATGAAGCAACTCACCAGATCCCTGCCCGCCGCCCTGCTGCTGATCGCTCTCGCCGCACCGGCCGCCGCCGAAACGAAATTCACCCTCTTGATGTCGGAGGTGGGCGATCCCTTGCTCGACAGCCTGCAGGCCTCCGTCCTCAACACGGCCACCTCCAAGTTCTCCGCCTCGGTCGATGTGGCGCAGGCGGCCGGTAACGGGGGAACCCAAGTGGTCCAGGGTCGGGCCGCCCTCGACGCGAAGCCGACAGCCCTGATCGTCAATCCCGTCGACGACGCCAGCGCCAGGACGATCACCGAGATGGCCGCGGCGGCCGGGATTCCGGTGGTGTTCGTGAACAAGCGCCCGAGCGGTCCGGTGGCCCATAGGATGGCGATCGTCAGCGCGAACCACCTCGTCGCAGGTCGGGTTCAGATGCGATTGCTCGCGCAGGGTCTCGGGGATCGCGGCAACGTGGCCATACTGCGCGGCAAGGACAGCGACAACGCCGCCCAGGAGCGCACCGCCGGCATGAAGGAGATCCTCGGGCAACGGCCGGGGCTGAAGCTCCTGGCGGAGGCGAGCGCCGATTGGAGCCGGCGGCGGGCGCAGGATCAGGTGACGGCATGGCTGCGCAGCGGCCTGAAGCCTGACGCCATCGCCGCCAACAACGACGAGATGGCGCTCGGTGCGGTGGCCGCCCTCAAAGCGGCCGGCCTGTCGGGCAAGGTCTTGGTCGGCGGCGTCGACGGAACCTCGGACGGGATTGCGGCCGTGAAGAGCGGCGAATTGTTGGTCAGCGTCCTTCAGGATGCGCCGATGCAGGGGGCCCAGGCGGTGAACGATGCCGTGAAGCTCGCCCGCGGAGAGTACGTGCAGCCCTACGACTGGGTGTCCCATCAGTTGATTCTGGGGGGCAATGAGCGGGCAAACGGACGATGACACGCTTTACGACCGGCGAGTGCCGCAACTGCCTCGCCGCGGCCGGCTACGACACCGACTTGGCCGTCGCTAAATGAGCGGGAGCGGTTCTAGCCGTTGCAAAAGTCTGGTGCGAATTTACTCGGTCAAAGGATGCCGATAAACGGGGCCTTCGCCGAGCGTCAGTTTTGAAAGTTGCCGCCAGACCACCCCAACTCTGAAAGGGGCGTGAAGCTGAAAGGCTGCTTCCGGGCGAAAAATTTATTGCCGCTCCCACCCCGAGCTGAATTTGCCGCACGGCCGATGAAAGTCTGCTTCGGGGGACGACGACAGCGTTCCAGCCGACTAGACTGGGTCGGCTGCGGAACGTCTGCTTCAGGGCGAAGCGTCAGGGTCCGCTTCCCACCCGCAGCGGCCCTTCAAGCGGCCAAGCTGATTGGGGTTGGACCCTAGCCTGGGCTGGGCTCAGAAGTCGGAGGAGACCAGGGGCTTCGCGATGGGATGATCGACCGGAGAGAGGCTCCGGTGCCCGTCGCGAAAGCTAAGCCGATGCCCCGTCTTCTCGTCCTTGCCTGCTCGGCGACCAAGCGCCCCGATCCCGAACGCATCCCGGCACTCGCGCGCTACGACGGCCCGCTGTGGCGGACCCTGCGCGCCGCCGACCCGGAGGGCCGGCGGGCCCGGGTCGCATTCCTGTCGGCCCATTACGGCTTCCGCGACGCGGCGACGCCGATCGCGGCCTACGACGCGCGGCTGACCCAGGACCTCGCCGAGCGGATGGTCGCCGACGGCGTGACCACGCGCTGGCCCAGGCCGCCCTCGCCGCGGCGGCCCGACACCTACGGCATGCACGCCGGCGCCGAGATCGCCTCGATGACAGGGTATGGCGCCGAGCCGTTCGAGGATGTCGCGCTGGTGGGTGGACAACTCTACCTCGACGTCATGCAGGCATTCGTGGCGGGCTTCGTCACCATGGGCTGCGTCTGGCCGAACGCCCGCATCACCGTCATCAACGGGCCGATCGGCCTGATGCGGCGAGATCTTCGACATTGGTTGCTCGAGGCCGCCTCGGTGCAGGGAGGGCGATCATGACCGCTCGCGTCGGGCACAACGGCGGGCCGGCCCTCGGTGAGCTGGCCGACACGCGCCCCGGCCGGTGCAAGCACTGCCGGCACTGGATGGCGCCCTCGGACGAGGAGCAGCGGGCTTACGAGTGGTTCCACCTCGGTCTGTCCCGCCGCCGCGTCCGGCGGCCGACGGGCGCCTGCGACCGCGTCTTGGTCGGCAACAATCCCAGGCCGGCCTTCTCGGCCACCTCGGCCGAGTTCGGCTGCGACAACTTCGAGGCGGCTCCGCCGCTCCCAATCCCTCGCGGCGGCGGTTTTGTCACGATCTGGCAGGATGGACGCATCGCCTGGCAGGGCAGGGAGGAGGACATCCCGGCCCGCTTCCTCCAACAGGACCTGGATTTGTGAGGACTGGCGGCCTTACGTTTCGCGTTGTCGCATTGCGCTTCTCGAACGAGGGGCGCGCCGATCCTCTTGCGGGGCCGGGCCCTAGCGCCAGCGTTCGCCGGTCCCGAGTCCGATCACCCGACCGTCGAGCCGGGCGATCTCGACGGCCACTTTCCCCCAGAACCGATCCCGGGCCGCATCCGCGCCGCGCGCGGCCCGAGCCCGATCCCGGGCCAGCCAGTAGGCCGGGCCGCCATAGCGCGCGACCATGATCCGGGCTCTTGCCCGGACCCGCGCACGGTCCCGCGCTTGGCGCAGCCAGCACATCCCCGCCTCGCAGGGGTCAGTTGGGGATGGCCTCTCCGCTCGGCTCCTCCGCCGCCATGTCCTCTTCGGAAAGGGCTCCGAGCAGGATCAGGACCCTGCCGAGGTTGAGCATCGAGCGGATCGACCGTCCGGTGTCCACCGAGACGGAATTGCCCTGCCATGCGAGGTAGCAGAGGCGCAGAGCGGCGATGTCCGGATCGGACGTCGCGTCCAGCCGGTGGCCGCCCTTGCCCGACCTGCGCGGCAGCTTGGCGGTGAAGCCTTTCGGCGTGTAGCCGAGCGCGCTCAGCAGATCCACGAGCGCGAAACGACGCTCGGCGAGCAGGCATTCGGCCTGGATCAGGTCGCCATGGGTGACGATCAGCGACCCTTCATCGATCCCGTCCTGCACCCGTTCAAGCTCGACGAGGGCCTTGATGTAGAGGCGCTGGGCCTCGATCGTCCGCGCTTCCAGGGTTTCGCGATCGTGCGAGCGGTGCATCGAACCACCCCTGCAGGCCCGTGTCCGCGGTGCGCCCCCGCTAACGAGCCTCAACCACCCATAGTCGGGGAGTTGGAAAACCGTGTCTGAACGGTCCCTACGACCTTTAGCAGTGGGGCGCCTGGACATGCGTCGCAGGCTCCCCGACCAAGAAGGTCAAGGAATCCGGCGCCGTCACGGCCGGCGCCATACCGTCAGACAAGGGGTTTCCACGCCCCAGGGCGGCGCGTACCACCCTGACCGGATCGTAGGCGCTCGTGCGGACTCGATCCACTCCGAAGCTGCGGTTTGCCACGCTTGGTTGCGCGAGGGATCGCCCCCGCCACCAAGCCTTCGCGGCCATCGTGACGGCAACAGAGCTCTGGCGCTCCATCCGAGAGATGCCCGACCCGCTCAGATCCGGCAACGCTGGCGACGACATCACGAGAGGCCGACGACGGCGCATACCTCGGCGCGTCGTGCAGGGGCCACCCCGCTCTGATCGGCGCTGACCCTTGGTCACTCCCGGGGCCTTCCACGATCAACCCTCAAGGGGTCCGCTCCGCATGCGCGGGCGGCCGCTCCCGGCTTCGCCTCCCGCGGTGATCGCGGCCCCGTCCGGACCTTTCGGGCGCCTGTCGAGCGGGGACGGTCCCCGCCGCAGGACGGGAGCCGCACCATGGCGCACGATCTCACCCTCGCCCGCAGCAGCGCCTACCACCTGGCCCAGTCGCTGATGGTCTGCGTCACCCTCTTTGTCACCGACGGCGGCTACGGCGTCATGCCCAGCGACGAGTTCGACGGCGACCCGGCGAGCGTGATCCACGAGTTCGACCCCCACGGCGAATGAGAGCGGCGTGCGCCGGGCCGGGGGATTGCCCCGGCCGAGGCCTTTGCTCAATCCGCCTCGGGTTCACGCGGCAGGGCGGCCTGCCCCTGGACCGTGCTCTTCAGTCGGTGAGCAGGACGGGATCGGTTCGTTGCCGCGGCAGAGCCTTCGCCCGTCGTGCATGTCGTCGGGCCTCCCCGTCCCATGGGCTTGGACAAGAGACGGAGATCGTCGATAGCCGCGAGCCGACAATCTGATCCATGGAGCACCGCTCATGAGCGAAGTTCAGCGCCACTACGAAGATTTGCTAGCCAGTCATTATTCATGGATGAGTGGAATGACATTTTTGGACAAGGTTGCGGAGCAGCGCAAGTTGTTGGAGGTGCTTGGCTTCCTAGCCGTGTCGAAAGGCGTGGCTCTCGATCTTGGCTGCGGTCCAGGTTATCAAGCAGCGGCTCTATGTGATCTTGGGTACCAATCAGTTATTGCTTTCGATACAAGCCAGGCACTGCTTGATGAGTTAAAGTCTGTTGCCGGTAGTCGATCCATCGATGCTCAACTTGCAGACTTGCGTGAATTTACGTCAATCGTTGGTGCAGAGGGTGCCGACGCCATTGTCTGCATGGGGGATACACTCACCCACCTTGATGATCGAGCCGATGTGTCGAAGCTGTTGCACGATGCCTACCACACATTACGTCCCAATGGCCGGCTCGCACTGACGTTTCGGGATTTCTCGGTTGAGCTGACCGGTGCCGACCGATTTATACCAGTGCGCGCAGACGACCGGCGTATTATGCTATGCGCGCTGCTGTATGAGCCCGAGCATGTCGTAGTAAACGATCTTGTTTATCTCCGTTCGAACAATGGATGGCATCTTAGTAAAAGCAGCTATCGAAAGATCCGTCTTGTTCCATCATCGATCTCTGATGAGTTACGCACGATAGGTTTCTCTGTCGAGATAGATGTAACCATCGACCGGATGCAGGCCATCGTCGCGCGTAAGCGATAGAAGTCAATTAAATAATTGCTCCGCCTCCGGCCGAGGCCTCCATTCACTCCGGTTCGGGCTCCGGCGGCAGGGCGGCCAAGCCTTGGATCGCCGCCTTCAGTCGGTGCTTCCTCTCCGCACTGTCGACGAACCACATCTCGATCTCGACCGGATCGAGCGTGTCGACATAGGCCGAGCGCGGCACCACGCAGCCGGCCTCCCGGATCGTGCGAATGTTGTGCTGGTAGCGCCGGACCTGCTCCGCCAGCGGGAGTTCCGGGCCGTGCCGGAGAAGCTGGTCGGCGGGCCACCTCGGCATTGCTCTACCCTTTTGAGCCTTTCGGCCCGCGCGGGATATTCATGCCGCTCTACGTCAAGGATCCGCAGGTCGATGCTTTGGCCGATGAACTCGCGGCGCTGACGCGCAGCACAAAGACCGAAGCAGTCCGGCAGGCGCTTCAGAATGAGATTACCCGCGAGAAAGGCAAGGCCGATCTCGTCGAGCAGTCGGTCGCCTTCGTGCGCCAACTGAAGCAGCGCGCCGGTTCCGGGCCGGGACAGCCCGTCGACAAGGCGCTCATCGACAGCCTCTACGGCGAAGGCCGCTGATGTTCGTCGACGCCTCCGCGCTGATCGCGATCCTCACCGACGAAGCCGAGGCGCGGATTCTTGTGGCCCGCCTCCAGCGGGCGCCGCGCCGTATCACCACGCCGCCCGCGGTATGGGCGAGCACCGTCGTGATGGCCCGCAGCCTCGGCCTGCCGATCCCGGAGGCCAGGGAGGCGCTCCAGGCGTATCTGGCGCTCGCCAGCATCCAGGTGGTCAGCGTGCCCGCCAGCGTCTCCGACGGTGCGCTCGACGCCTACGATCGCTACGGCGAGGGACGGCACCCGGCCGCCCTCAACTTCGGCGACTGCCTCGCCTATGCCTGTGCCCGCTACTACCGGCTGCCGCTGCTCTACAAGGGCGACGGCTTCGCGCGGACCGACATCGAGGCGGCGTGATCCTGGCTGGGAGCTCGGAGCGAGCGTCATCGACCGGAGCGCGTGTCAGGGCGGTCCGGAGGGCCAGGGGACGCCAGGCTGTCCTCGAACCCCCGCGCACGAACCGCTGCCCTGCGGCCTCTCGAGATGGGCTGGTCTAACCGGGGACGGCTTCGCCTCGGCCGGACTACCGCAACGGCGGGGTCTCGGGTTTCTTCCCCGCCGCCCTGCGGGCGGCTCCTCGCGGAACAACAAACCCGGCCCCCTGCCGTCCTCCGCTGCGCTTCGGCCAGCACGCTGGTGCGGCGCCGGCCGCCTCCGGCTCAACGACCGCCATCGAGGCCGCGAGGGCGCGGCTCCGAAGCGAGAGAGGACCTCACCATGGCGACCATCGGCACCTTCACCCGGACCCAGAACGGCTTCACCGGCGAGATCGCGACCCTGACGATCCATGCCAAGCGGGTCACGATCGTCGAGACGACTGGCGACAGCGAGAACGCGCCCACGCACCGCATCTACCTCGGCAAGGCGGAGATCGGCGCCGGCTGGGCCAAGCGCTCGCAGGAGCAGCGCGACTACATCTCCCTCAAGATCGACGATCCGAGCCTGCCCGCCCCGCTCTTCGCCAACCTCTGCGCCGACGAGGATGGCAAGACCTTCCAGGCGATCTGGAGCCGCTCCAAGGCCCGCCCCATGGGCCGCCAGCAGGGCCGCCAGCCGAGCCGCCGGGACTGAGCCCCGGAGCCTCGGCGCCCCGCCCCGACGGGCGGGGCGGGTTCAGGATCAAGCGGAGAACATCGGAATGGCTTACGCGTTTGACACACTCGGATATTCCAAGGCCCTGCGCACGGCTGGTATCCCTGTCGAACAGGCAGAGGCCCATGCCGAGGCGGCCCGGGAGTTCATCATGCACGAACTCGTCACCAAGGAAGATCTGCGCACGGCGATGGAGCTTCAGACGCTCCAGATGACGGTGCGTCTCGGCGGCCTGATTGCGGCTGGCTTCGTGGCGATGTTCGGAGCGCTCGCAGCTTTGATCAAGCTGACCTGATCGGGGTCGGGCGCCTCGCACCGCTGGGCGGGGCGCCGCGAGAGTCTGAATTCGGGAATGCCGTAGGTCAGCCCGAGTTGGGTCGACATCGGTCTCATCAATCTAGCTTGAAACCCGCTTCAGCTTGTCCGGATTGCGCATCACATAGATGGTGAGAACCTGATCGTCGTGAATGTGCAGCGCTGTTACCTGCATAACGTTGCCTGGCTCAATAGTGATAAACCCCGGTAGGCCATCGATGACCGCATAGCGCAGGAGTCGCGATGGAGACCGCGCGAACATGGCTGCCATCTCGGCATGGCGCTTCAGCACCGCTTCGATGCCAACGAGTGGTGTCAGCGTCGCCGAAACTTTGCCGCCGCCGTCGGCAGAAGCAGTCACATCGTCCGCCAGCATGGTGCGCAGAGCGCTCATGTCGCCGCTCCGAGATGCTGCGAAGAAAGCGGCGGCGATCTTGAGGCCATGCTCTTTGCTGACGATGAAGCGCGAGCGCTCTCGCCGAACGTGCACTCGCGCTCGGCTGGCGAGTTGACGGCATGCGGCAGGGGACCGGTCGATGGCTTGCGCTACTTCGGGAAAATCCATGCCGAATACGTCGTGCAGCAGAAAGGCCGCGCGCTCCAGCGGCGATAGCCTTTCGAGCGCAATCATCAGCGGCAGGGTGATGTCATCGGCCGGATTGCCGTCCTCTGGATCGAAGATCGGTTCTGGCAGCCAAGTGCCGATATAGCTCTCACGCCGAAGGCGGGCCGACTTCAGCTGATTGAGGCAAAGGCGCGTCACGACCACACGCAGAAAGGCAGCCGGTTCTTGCACCGACGCGCGATCGACCATGAGCCAACGCGAATAGGCATCCTGCACTACGTCCTCCGCATCAGCAACAGATCCCAGCATTCGGTAGGCAAGCCGGATGAGGCATGGGCGAAGCTCGTGCAGGTCAGGGTCGGAAACGAAGGTCATCCCCGAACTATGTGCCTGCGAGGTTTCGGCCGCGAACGAAGTCGCGTGTGACCCGTGCGACCCGCTCCCCAAGACGGCGAGCGGTGGCAAGATCGGCTTCCGGTGGCGCTCTGTCCGGGCCTTCGTCGGTGTTCGACTGCGCTGCGGCACCGATCCAGAACCCCAACCGGTTCAGGTCGTCTTCCGAGCCGGTCGTCGAGTTGTTCGCGGGCGGCAGATCGAGGCAAACCCAGTGCATGCCGTGCTGCGCGGCGAACAGAACCATCTGCAGCAGCGTCGACAGCTTGTCGCCGGACCGCGCGCCGGAGTTGGTGAAACCGGCAGCAATCTTGTCCTTCCAGCGATAGCCTTCAGCCATCATCACCTTTGAGGTCGCTTCCTGAAAGGCTTTGAACGATGCCGAAGCCGCGCCCAAGTAGGTCGGTGCGCCGAAAATGATCGCATGCGCGGCATGGAGTTCATCCCAGCGATGCTGTGCCTCATCGACGGAGAGGAGCACAGGTGTCGCCCCCCCGGACTGCCATACTCCTTCTCCCACGGCTTCGGCCTGCCGAGCGGTATGTCCGTAGCCGCTGTGGTAGACGATCGCGACGTAGATCCCCGCGTCCCTCTGCGCGTCATCGCGATGATGCGTGTTGATCGTGCTCATCATGGCCTCTTGCTCGAATGCCTTCGGCAGACATGACAAGTCAGCTTGGCTCAGTGTGACATGGCGTGCGGTTGAGGCTTCATTTTTGCCGCTCCAGAGCGGTCGTTCGCCAACCGTCCGGCGACTTCGGCTCGGGGTGGGGAGCGGGCCCTACCCCGCTGCCCGAGAGCGGACGTTCCGTTCCCGCCCATGCCAGCCGTTCCCAAGCTCACTCCGTCTCGCCGGAAGCGGCCGTTCCGGCCGCGGAAGGATGATCGTACGGGAGCCTCAGAACTGAATGAACGAAGGCGGCCTTCGCGTCTCTGTAAGCGTCCATCGACCGGCCGTCGTAGTGACGCTTCATTACGTTGTAGCGGCCGACGAGGACCGGGTCGTTGCGCAGGGCGTCTACGAAGAGGTGGAACACGTCCAGGGGGCCGCCTCTGACAGTCAACTGCACGCCGCATGGAGGGACGCTGGACGCGTCCTCGAAGGCGGAAAAGTCGGCGGTGCGGAGGGAGCCGAGATTGCGCGCGAACCGATCGGCGAGGATTTTGTCCGCCTTGGCGAAATCGGCGGCTTCGCAGCGAACGACGAGATCGAGATCACCCTTAGTCAGGCAGCCGGGGATTGCGGTCGCGCCCACGTGCAACACGTGGCAGTCTGCCGGCAGCGCCACTTCCAGCTCCGCCCGCAGGCGCGCGAAGAGATGCGCCACACGATCGCGGATGGCCTGCTGGTCCTTCGGTAGAGCGAGAATGTCCATCATTCGATCCTACCCGCCTTCAACCCTCCGTCCATGTCTCCCGGACGGATCGGCCAACCCGGCAGCAGCGAGATGCGATGAAGGTTCTGGTCATCGGCGGCACCCGCTTCATCGGCGCGCACGTGGTCCGGCAGCTGCATGAGGCCGGATCGGCAGTGACGGTCCTGCACCGAGGTCGCAGCACGAACCCGATCCTGCCGGAGGTCGAGCACGTCGTCGACGCTGGCGCCGCCTATCCCATCGTGGCCTTTCCTGAAACGGTTCGGCGGGACTGGGACGTGGTGGTCCACATGGTGGCCATGGGCGCAGCGGATGGAGCGGCTGCGGCGCAAGCCTTCACGGGGCGCGCCGGGCGCCTTGTCCTGATCTCTAGCAGCGACGTCTATCGCGCCTATGGGCGGCTCACGAAAGCCGAGCCGGGGCCCCCCGAACCAACTCCGCTGCGGGAGGACGCGCCTCTGCGCTCGGTCCTGTATCCCTATCGCGGGATGGAGGAACAGATCGGAGCCTACGCGCGCGACTACGAGAAAATACTGGCGGAGGAGGCGGTACGCGGGGCGGTGGGCCTCGACTGGACGATTGCGCGCTTGGCCAAGGTCTACGGCCCCGAGGACAATGCCGACCTAGGCACCCTTTACGGCTTCGCGGGCGTTCCCGACTGGCGCTGGACGCACGGCCATGTCCAAAACGTCGCCGCCGCGATCGCGACGGCCGCGACGCATCCCTCCGCGCGCAATGCCGTCTTCAACATCGGCGAGGCAACGACGCCGACCATGGGCGAGAGGCTAGCCCGCCTGCCCGCCCGGAGCGGCGAGGCGCCCGTGCCGCCGCCCTTCGACTATGACCAGCCCTTCGTTATCGACACGTCGAAGATCCGCCAGGACCTCGGATATACCGACCTCCTCGACGAGCCCGCCGCCATGAACCAGATCGCGTCGCAGGCGAGCGCCTCCAGTGTCCCGTGAAACCGCCGGAAGCTTGGCACGTCAGTCGGACTCCGATCCGAGTGCCTTCTCCAGAAAGATGGCGCGCGACGCGACGACGCCCCCTCCGTAGGGCTTCGACTCGCCCGTCGGTGAGAACCCCATCCGTTGCCAGAAGCCGAGGACCGGATTGGCTTCGACGACCGCGAGCCGAATGGTGTACGCTCCGAGACGGTCTCGCACGTATCGTTCCGCTTCCGCGTAGAGCCGCCGGCCAATTCCGGCACCGTGCAGGCTCTCGTTCACGGCGAGCAGCCCGATGAAAGCCACGCCCTGGCCCGGATAGCCGTCGATGATGTCCAACAGGCCCACCGGCAGACCGTCCCGCTTGGCCACGAAGGCATGCTTGTCCTGGAGCCCGCATCCCGGTGGAACGGCCGTCGCAAACTCCTCGGCGGCTCCCCGACGTCGGGGTTCGTCGTCGACCCGCACGGAATAACCGCGAAGGTCGTCGAAGACGGCCTCGACGTCGCTTAGATCGGCCGCGGACACGCGGGATATCCGCAACGCACCGTTTCGCACGGCATCCTTCACCCGCTACGACAAGCTGGCGCGCAACTACGCCTCGGCCCTCGCGCTCGCTGCTGTCCTCGCCTTCTAGTGCTGATCGAGTCACGACTCTATGCTTCCTAGGAGCGGACCTTCCAAGGGGCTGCAACGGGTCGGAAGTAGGCTCACCGACGATGTCCGCTTCCTTGGATCGCCGCCCCAGAGCGGACCGGCAAAAAGCCACCCGTCCCGGTCATGGATCACCGGCTTACCAAGCAGCCTGCAAGCGGACGTTTCCGGCTTCTACAAAGGGTCGGGAGCAGGCGAGCAGGCAACGTCCGTTTCATCGCGTCTGCGCTCCGAAGCGGACCAGCAGAAATCCACCCCGAACGGTCCTTCCGAATGCGACCCACCCCAGCCGTTGGGGCAGCTGTCGGCGCTTCTTCAAAGCGGTCATTGCTCGCCCATGCGATCAAGGCCAAACAAGCGCTCCCCTAGAAACGATTAAGAGCAGGTGGCGATGACAGTCACCATCACCAACGAGCCGGAGGTGCCGTCTCTTGCACGGCAACTCGGATTTCACGCCAACGATCGGCTTCTCATCGTAAATTGTGATGATGTGGGATCGAGCCATAGCGCAAACGTAGCAGCGTTCCGGGCCATGACCTATGGCTTCGCCACCAGCGCCTCTGTAATGGTCCCCTGTCCTTGGGCCGCCGAGGCGGCACACATGTTCGATGGATTGCCGGTCGGGGTCCATCTGACCCTGACCAGCGAGCATTCAGGGTATCGCTGGCGGAGCCTTACCGGGGCAGCCTCTCTACACGAGGCCAGCGGTTTTCTGCCTCTCTCGACTGCGCTTGCGGTCGCGCAGCAGGATGCCGACGACGTGCGCGCCGAGTGTCTTGCGCAGATCGAGACCGCGTTGGCATGGGGCATCGATGTCACGCACATCGACACGCACATGGATGTCCTCCATGCGAGCGAGCCGTTGTTCACGATTTACCTCGATCTTGCCCAGCATTTCGCAGTCCCAATCCGGTTGCCATTTCAAGCGGCCTTCTCTGCGCGTGAACTGGCGGCAGCAAGGGGAATCCTGTCGGTAGACCAGCTGATCTATACTTGGCCGCGCCCGACACGTGACGTGATGTTTGAGATGGTTCCTACTATGGCTTGCGGAGTGACGGAGCTATTTGCCCATCCTGTTTTGGACGGCGAGGAGTTGCGTGGCTATGACCGTCATCATGCAGACATTCGCGCGCATGACGCCGCAACGCTGACTGACCCCAGTGTTTTAGCTCTGCTTGATCGACATGGTGTGCGGCGAATTAGCTATAGAGAGCTGCGGTCCACTCAGCGAGGAAATCGCAGATAGAAAACATCCCTCATCCATCATTCCTAGAACGGTGCTCGTAGTAAGAGAACGGCAGCTTTTCGCCAATTCGGCTCCAGAAGCAGACCGGAAGCTTTCCACCCGAGCCCGCCGTGGGGTTCTGAGTTATCGACAGTCTGGAAGCGGACCTTTCCAGAGCCCAGTATGCTCTTATGCGCTGCCCCTTACGCAGCGGGCCGAAGCCGTGCTCACCGACTCAGTTATGCCGAACCGCCGCGCGACCGCTCAAGGCGCGCACGCCGTCCACGGCGCGGCCATGCGGCGGCTGGGCCAAGCGCTCGCAGGAGCAGCGCGACTACATCTCCCTCAAGATCGACGATCCGAGCCTGCCCGCCCCGCTCTTCGCCAACCTCTCCGCCGACGAAGATGGCAAGACCTTCCAGGCGATCTGGAGCCGGTCCAAGGCCAGCCCCACGGGCCGCCAGCAGGGCCGCCAGCCGAGCCGCCGGGACTGAGCCCCGGAGCCTCGGCGCCCCGCCCCGACGGGCGGGGCGGGTTCAGGATCAAGCGGAGAACATCGGAATGGCTTACGCGTTTGACACACTCGGATATTCCAAGACCCTGCGCACGGCTGGTATCCCTGTCGAACAGGCAGAGGCCCATGCCGAGGCGGCCCGGGAGTTCATCATGCACGAACTCGTCACCAAGGAAGATCTGCGCACGGCGATGGAGCTTCAGACGCTCCAGATGACGGTGCGTCTCGGCGGCATCGTCGCGGCCGGTTTCGTGGCCGGGTTTGCAGCGCTTGCAGCCCTCATCAAGCTGACCTGATCGGGTTCTGGCGCCTCGCACCGCTGGGCGGGGCGCCGAAGAGCCGGAGACAGGGCTGAGTTTCGCGACGGTTCGGTGTCCGGAGAGATGGTTTCCGGCAGCCGTCGTGAGATCCCTTCCATGACCATCTGCCTGTTTTTCTGCCCGGCCTCGGTTCAGTACCTCGAGCCGGAGACCTACGCGAAGCTACGCGACGTCGCCGAGACCGGTCCCGGCCGGCCGGGTGGGGCGGCCTACTAGCCCGAAGATCCCTGGCACGCGCTGATCGTCGATCCGCACAGCCACGGTTGCTGGATCCACACCGGCATCGTCGGCGCCGGCATGCCCGACGGGCTGCCCGCCTCCCTCGTCGCGGTGCTGCGCGCCGCGCACGCGCAGGACGCCGTCTGGATCCTCTCCGACACCGAGCTGGAGCCGACGACGTTCGACCTGCCCGTGTTCGATCATTCCAGCCCCAGGCAGGGATAGGCGGATTCCCCCCGGCGTCGCGCCTTCCCCGCTCACCCTTCCGCGTGGCGCTGCCCTTCAGAGGGAGAGGGGGCGCTGCGCTGCGTGACGGGAGATCAGGCTGGAGAGAGGCTCCGGCGCCCGTCGCGAGAGCACCGCCGATGGCCCGCCGCCCCTCCTCCTCCCGGAAAGCCGCTGCCCGCCGCACCGAGGCCACTCCAGCCCCGCACGTCGATCTTTACCAGCGCATCACCGATACGATCATCGCCCAGCTCGACCAGGGCCGCGTGCCGTGGGTGCAGCCGTGGAGCGACCTGCCGGGGACCGCCGCGGTCGGGATGCCGCGTAATGCCCAGACCGACCGGGCGTATTCCGGGATCAACGTCATGCTGCTGTGGGGAAGCGGCATGGCCATGGGCTACCCGACCCAGCGCTGGCTCACCTTCCGCCAGGCGCTTTCCCTCGGCGGCTGCGTCCGCCGCGGCGAGAAGGGCACGCCGGTCGTCTACGCCAATCGCTTCACACCCGAGCAGGAGCGTGCGCGGGCCTCGCAGGCGGGCGAGGAGGCGCGCTCGATCGCGTTCCTGAAGCAGTACTGGGTGTTCAACGCCGCGCAGTGCGACGGCCTGCCGGAGGACCTCTACCTGCCGCCCCCGCCGCCGCGCGAGGACCTGATCGAGCCGCGCTTCCGTGCCCTGATGGAGGCGAGCGGCCTGACCATCCACATGGGTGGTCAGATGGCGTTCTACCGCCCATCCGACGACGCGATCGTGCTGCCGCCGCCGCAGGCCTTCCACGAGCCGATCAACTTTCACAGGACCGCGGCGCACGAGATGAGCCACGCGACGGGCCATCCCTCCCGGCTCGCCCGCGATTTCACTGGCCGCTACGGCAGCGAAGGGCACGCCCGCGAGGAGCTCGTCGCCGAGATCTCCGCAGCCTACGTCTGCGCCAGCCTCGGCATCGTACCGACGGTGCGCCACGCCGACTACATCGCGTCCTGGCTCGAGGTGCTGCGCTCCGATCCCCGCGCCATCGTGCAGGCGGCGGGGCTTGCCAGCCGCTCGGCCGACTGGCTGCTCGGCCGCCTGCCGCCCGAGCTCGCCCCGGCCGGTGTCGGCGAACAGATCGAGGAGGATGGGCCGGAGGACGAGACGGCGCCCCTGCAGGAGGCGGCGTGATGCGCTTCAAGCGCTGGCCGCGTCCGACGCCGTTCGAGGACACGTCGCGCAAACGCGCGGCGTACCGGCGCAAACAAGTCCGCGAGCAGGGGGCGCTTCCCCTGTTCGCCGTAGCGATCGCCGAGCGCCAGCTCGACGTCGACGTCGAGATGGTGCGGCGTACCGGCCAATGGGAGCGCCAGCAGCAGGAGAGCCGCCGGCAGCGGGCCGACGGCTGGCGCCGGACCCGCGCCCGTCTCTTCGCGCACCCGACCGCCCAGCGCTTGGCGATCCGGGCGCTGTGGCGGGTCTGCCCATATCCGGCCGATCCGAGCTACCTCTGGACCCTGCTGCACGAGATCGCCACCGGCCGGATCGATCCGGCTCGGCCTCCGTGGGGCGGTCGGCACACATTCACCCCCCGGACGACGCCGAACCCGGCAAGCTTCGCCGAGGCCTTCCGGCAGATCGGCCAGCGCACGGTCGGCGGCGGCCCGAAGACCACCGGCGCCGACGAGCGCCTGTTCTGCGGCAATCTCGGCTCGGGGATCGTGTTCCTGACCTCGCGCGTGCGCCTGTGCGAGCCGAACGAGAGCTTCTACACCTCGTCGAACCACCGCCTGCGCGACAGCCATGTCGGTCGCGGCGGGCACTGGATCGACATCGCGGTGCGAGGCACCTGCTCGGATGCCGACCTCGCCCTGATCCGCCAGCTCGCCCAGGCGATGGATACCCGACCCATCGTCGTCCGGCGGCCGTGAGCCGGGCCGAACGAGACGAGAGGGGCGGCAACGCCCTATCGAGGGATCAGCAAAGCTGAGAGAGAGCCTCTCGGCCCCTCGTACCCAAGCGAGAGCGCATGACCGACGCCCAGTCCTACACGATGGCGCTCGACCTCGCGGTCCAGAACCCGGTGCGGGTGCTCAACGAAGCCGCCCGTGAGCTTGTCCGGCGCCGCCTCGCCGCTTTCGATCACGAAGCCCTGGCGCTTCTGGCCGGAGACGTGCCGAAGGCGCTCGCGATCCTGATCGAGCTGCACGACCTCACCTCGGCCGGGGCGGTGGTCCTGCACATCGACTGCAAGCCCAATCCCGATCCGACCCCATCGCCGAGGATCGACGCGGACCCGATCGCCGTCTAAGGCGCACGGTATTGCAGGCGAAAGCAGACGGGCCGTGCCAGCCGGCCCTGCCGGGGAGGATCGGCCGCCCCGGCCTCGGCGGAGGCCCCGCTTGCAATGGAGTAATGCCGATGTGGTTTCTGCCACTGAGCATTACGCTTGATATGAAAAGGACCCGGAGCAGTTGGACGCTGCGTCTCCGGGTCCGATTCATCATCTAAGCGAAACGGGGGGGCGGGGAAACCTGCCCTCCCACTCCAGGGGCGAATATAGCGCATCGCACAGACCTTCGCCAGATCAGGCGCCCGGCCCCTCACAGCGAGAGGAGGCCCCTTCGCCCGTGCAGGATCGCCGGCTTCCAGCGGATCCGCGACGAAGGAGCGAGCACCATGGGCGAGATCGTGATGACCACCGTGACCATTGGCGGCCCCCTACGGGGCCGGGATGCCGTCGCAGCGCTGGTCGAGGCGGCAGAGGCGTACTTCGCCGAGGCCGAAAGCCTCGTGCGCGACGCCATCGCCGACGGCACGAGCGTGACCTTCGAGGGCGAACAGAATTTCGGGCTGACCCCGAGCCTCGACGCGTTCTGTCGGGAGTACGGGCTGTCCTACCACCGAGCCTGGATCGCACGGCCCGGCGTGTTCGAGGCGGGCGTGAAGCACTGGAAGCCGGGCATGGCGAGCCCGGTGGAGGAAGCGGCCGACGAGGGCGGCGACCCGGTCATCACCCTGGCGGCGCTGAGAAACTGCAATGACGCCGGCGAGACCCTACCCGACATCCTGGCGCGGCTCGAGAAGGCTGAGGCTGCCGCCGTGCCGCCGCTGACCCTGGTCGAGGACGCCGACGCCTGGCAGGCCGCTGCCTGATCCTTTCCCGCTCCCGTCCCGAGGCCCCCTTCCGAGAGTCAGAGGGGGGCTTCGCCTTCGTGAGGGTTTTTAGGTCGGACAGAGAGCCGGCCGCCCGAGCCAGGGATGACGGACCATGACCAGCGCGAAGACCACCACGAAGGCCGCCGCCAAGATCACGCTGAGCGAGCCGACCGCGATCCCGTTCGACAAGCTCGTCTTGAGCCAGGCGAACGTGCGCCGGATCGCCAACGGGCAGAGCATCGAGGACCTGGCCGAGGACATCGCCCATCGCGGCCTGATGCAGAACCTGAACGTGCGCCCGATCCTCGACGAGGCCGGTCAGGAGACCGGCCGCTACGAGGTGCCCGCCGGCGGCCGGCGCTTCCGGGCGCTGGAGCACCTCGTGAAGACCCGCCGCATGGCCAAGGGCGTCAAGGTCCCGTGCCTGGTGCGCGCCCCCGACAGCGCGATCAGCGCCGAGGAGGACTCGCTGGCCGAGAACGCCCACCGCGAGGCCCTGCACCCGCTCGACCAGTTCCGAGCCTTCAAGGCGCTCGCCGACGCCGGCATGCCGACCGCTGACATTGCGGGCCGGTTCTTCGTCTCGGAGAAGATCGTCGGCCAGCGGCTGCGGCTTGCCGCGATCAGCCCGGTGCTGCTCGACGCCTACGGTGCCGGCGAGATGACGCTGGAATGCCTGATGGCGTTCTCCGTCACCGAGGATGCCGAGCGGCAGGTTCGGGTCTGGGAGGCGTTGAGCAAGCGTGGCAGCTTGAGCAACTGGGGGATCCGGCAGGCCCTGACCGACCGCACGGTGAGCGTGGGCGATGCCCGCGCCCGCTACGTCGGCGAGGAGGCCTACGTGGCGGCGGGCGGCACGGTCCTGCGCGACCTGTTCGCGGAGCGCGGCGACGGGTGGTTCGAGGATGAGGCCCTGCTCAACCGGTTGGCAGAGGCGAAGCTGGCCGAGTTCAGCGCGAGCGTGGCCGCGGAGGGCTGGAAGTGGATCGAGGTGTCGCTGTCGCTGATGACGGGGCGCACCTACGGCCTGCGCAACCTGCCGACCCGCTCCGAGCTGAGCGAGGCCGAGCAGGAGGCGTTCGAGGCTGCGTTGGAGGAGCGCGAACAACTCGACAGTGACTACGGCTACAGCGACGAGGAGTGGCCCGCCGAGGCTGCGGATCGGATGGCGGCGCTGGAGGATGAGATCGCCGCGTTCGAGGCGCGCGCCGAGATCTACGACCCGGCCGACATCGCGATCGGCGGCGCCTTCGTCACGCTCGACTACCAGGGCCAGCCGACGGTGCGGCGTGGCTACGTTCGGCCGCAGGATGAGCCAGCGGAGGAACCGTGCGCCGACGAGACCGGGGTTGCTGGCGCGACGGGTCCGGAGGCGGCCCGTGATCCGGCTGCGCCGTCCGTGGGCGGGGGCGAAGGTGTCGCGTCAGCCCCGGCGGTGATGCGGACGATCGTCACCATCGGCGGCAGCTCGACCGCAGCCGGCCCGGTGGCAGAGCCGGAGGAAGCCGACCGCCCGCTCTCCGAGCAGCACCGGAGCGAGCTGACCAGCTATCGCACCATCGCCCTGCGCGAGGCGCTGGCCGACGATCCGGAGGCCGCCTTCATCGCCGTGGTCCACGCCATGGTGATCCGCGTCATCGTCAACGGCTACCGCACCGGGACGTGCCTTGAGATCTCCACCACCTCGGCCCGCGTCGACAACATCATCCAGACCATCGGCGCCTACCGGCCGGCGACCGCCCTCGATGCGAAGCGCGAGGCGTGGGCCAAGCGCCTGCCGGCCGACCACGGCGCGATCTGGGATTTCCTGGTCGGCCTGGATCCGGAGCAGCGCACCGAGCTGTTCGCGCTCTGCGCGGGCTTGAGCGTCAACGCGATGCACACGCCCCACGATCGGCGGCCCGAGGCATTGCCGCACGCCGACCGGCTGGCCCAGCTCGTCGGGCTCGACATGACCCGCGACTGGACGCCGACGGCGGCCAACTACTTCAGCCGCGTGACCAAGGGGAAGATCCTGGCGGCGGTGCGGGAGGCGAAGGGCGAGGACACCGCGCGCCTCCTCGACAGCCTGAGGAAGGGCGACATGGCGCGCGAGGCCGAGCGCCTGATGGCCGACAGTGGCTGGTTGCCCGAGCTGCTGCGCACGCCCGGCCTCGATGCGGATGCGGTGGAAGAGGACCGACCCGCCCTGCCGGCGGCGGACGCCGCCGTCGGCGAGGAGATCGAGGCCGGGGCGGTCGATGCGCTCCCGGAGTTCCTGGCCGATGACGACGGAATCGGCAGCGATCCGGAGGACCGGGCATACGCCATCGCCGCCGAGTGAGCGCTGGGCGTCAGACGGCGCTCGCGACCTGCGCCGGCGCCGCGCGCCGGTGCCATTCCCCCGAGCCCTTCGGCTCTGGGTTCTTCGTGTCGGGTTTGGCTGCGCTGCGGTCGTGGAGCGAGAGAGGACGCTCCGGCCGGGGCCGCTCGCCTCGGATGCGATCCGAGCTGGACGCCTTCGGCTTGGCCGGGGTCCCGTCATGCTGCACCGTCGCCTTGGCTTTGGCTTTGAGGACGTAGGCCTTTCGCGGCTTGGCCGTGCTGCGATCGTACTTCCCGAGCTTCCTCTGCCGAGCGAGTTCGGCGCGATGCTTCATGTCGAATGCCGGCATCATCGGGTAGTCGTCCGGCAGGCCCCACTTCGCGCGGTAGGCATCCGGCGTCAGGCCGAAGAGACGCAGATGCCTGCTGAGCATGCGATAGGGCTTGTTGTCCTCGAAGCAGGCCAGGAACGTCTAGTGGATCGAGTCCGCAATCTCCTTGCGCGTGAGGGCGCGCGCTGCGGCCTGCATGCGGGGGCGGTCCGACCCGACGAAAGCATCTTGCGGCAAGACATCTTGCGGCACGACCGGCTCGATCTCGTCGTCGGGCGCGGACCGGAGCGCCCTGGACACCGTCGTGATGAGTGCGGCAAGCGCCTCCGGCGGTAACCTGTTGCCGGCGACGTACCCCTTCACGATCTGAACCGTGCACCGCACGATCTCGTCGTTTTCGCTCGCTTGCGGCCGGCTCAACCGAATTATCCCTCGGCGACTTCTTTCGAGCGCATGCATGAGAAGATTTCTTCATTGAGTCAATCGTCTGAAAGTTTCACTACCTTTCCCGAGGTGCGGGCATGGCCGATTATGTCTTGGATACCCCCTGAAGTATATTTGAGCGGGGATTAAAAGGCAGAGGAAGGAAGCCGGAGATCGAGCCGGCGCGAGCGCGAGAGAGAGAGCCTTGCGGACCGGCGTGAGCCCTACAGGAGGCCGCCCCGTGAACGTCTCGATCAGCCGGAACCACTTCGTCAGCACTGCCCTCACCCCCATTCCAGCACCGGCCGCGATCCTTCAGGCCGGCACGCGCCTCGCCGAGATCCTGGCGCAGGGCCGGGCCATCGGAACGGACGTTCTGCGGGAGGCCATGGAGACGGCCTGCGGCGGCAGCGACTCCGAGGGCTTGTGGCTGTGGAAGGACGCCTACGAGGCCGGCGAGGTCGCCCAGGTGGTGTTCCTGCGCCGGTTCTGGCCGGCGATCCGCGCCAAGGCGGCGACCCCGGCCGCCCGCCTCGCGATGCTCGGCCGGATCGCCAGCCTGCTGCCGACCCACACGCGGCGGAGCGAGGAGAGCGAGGCCTTCCAGCAATTTTCGACCCCACTGCCGCTCGGCTACGTGGCGGCGCTCGCCGCAGGCCTGTGCCCGGGCGAGGTGCTGCTGGAGCCGTCGGCTGGCACCGGCCTGCTCGCGGTCCACGCCGAGCTTGCCGGCGCACGCGTCCATCTCAATGAGCTGGCCGCGACCCGGGCCGGCTTGCTCGGGGCGCTCTACCCGGCAGGCTCCGTCACCGAGCTCGACGCGGCGCAGATCCACGATCGCCTGCCCGAAGACGTGGCGCCGAGCGTGGTGCTGATGAACCCGCGGTTCTCCGTCGCGGCGCATGTCGAGGGCCGCTATCGCGATGCGACCGCCGACCACCTCCGCTCGGCCCTCTCCCGCCTCGCCAGGGGCGGACGCCTGGTCGCCATCACCGGCGAGAGCTTCCGGCCGGACCGGCCCGCGAGTGCGGGAGCGTTCACCGCCCTTGCCGCGCGGGGCGGGCGGCTGGTGTTCTCCGCCGGCCTGTCGGGCCGCGCCTATGCCAAGCACGGCACCACCGTCGACGTGCGCCTGTCCGTGTTCGACCGCCTGCCAACGGGCGAGGCCGGCCCATGCGTGGCGCCCCTCGGCGTGTCCGAGGATCCGGCCGCCCTGCTGGAGGCCGTGCTGGCGAACGTGCCGCCCCGGCTCGCCCCGCCGTCTTCCCCTGATACCTCCCAGGCCGGCGCGCCGGTCCTGCGCAGCGCGATCCCCGGCCTGTCACGCAGGCCGGCCGCCGTTCGACCGTCCGCTCCGCGTCCGGCGCCCACCGCGACCGCGGTGGCGACCGAGACCGCCGACCCGATCGCCTACACGGTGATCGAGGAGCTGCCGGCGACGCTGGTGACCGAGGCCGCCCTGTACGAGGCCTACACGCTGGAGACCCTGTGGATCGAGGGAGCCCAGCCCCATCCGACTCCGCTCGTCCAATCCACCGCCATGGCCTCGGTGCGGCTGCCCCGGCCGAGCCACGCCCCGCGCCTGCCGGCCCCGGTCGTGAGCCAGGGCCTGCTCTCCGAGTGCCAGCTCGAGACCGTGATCTACGCCGGCGCCGCCCATGATCGCCACCTGCCGGGCCACTGGACCGTCGACGAGACCGGCACGATCCTGTCGGCCGCCGCAGCAGGCAGCGAGAGCGCTGTGCGCTTCCGCCAGGGCTTCTTCCTCGGCGACGGCACCGGCGCGGGCAAGGGCCGCCAGGTCGCCGGGATCATCCTCGACAACTGGATGCAGGGCCGCCGCCGGGCGCTCTGGATCTCGAAGTCGGACACGCTCCTGGAGGACGCCCGGCGCGACTGGCGCCATCTCGGCCAGGAGCCGCTCCAGATCGTCCCACTCTCCCGCTTCGCGCCCGGCAAGCCGGTCGCGCTCACCGAGGGCATCCTGTTCACGACCTTCGCCACCCTGCGCGGGGCCGGTCGCAACGGGTCCGGCTCGCGCCTCGATCAGATCCTCGCCTGGCTCGGACCGGATTTCGACGGCGTGATCGCGCTCGATGAGGCGCATCAGCTCGCCAACGCCGCCGCCGGCTCCGGCGACCGCGGCGTGGTCGAGGCCTCGCAGCAGGGAAGAGCCGGGCTCGCCCTGCAGTACCGTATTCCGGATGCCCGCGTGGTCTACGTCAGCGCCACCGGTGCCGTCACGGTCGAGAAGTTGGCCTACGCCCACCGGCTTGGGCTCTGGGGTGGCGGCTCCTTCCCGTTCCCGACCCGTTCCGACTTCGTCTCGGCCATGCAGCAGGGTGGCCTGGCGGCCATGGAGGTGCTGGCCCGCGATCTGAAGGCCCTCGGGATCTACACCGCCCACTCGCTGTCCTACGCCGGCATCGAAGTCGAGTTCCTCGAGCACGAGCTCACGCCCGAGCAGACGGCGATCTACGACGCCTATGCCGACGCCTTCCAGGTCATCCACACCAACCTCGACGCGGCGCTCAAGGCGTCGGGCGTCACCGGCGCCTCCGGCACCCTGAACCGGGCGGCCAAGTCCGCGGCGCGCTCGGCCTTCGAGTCGAGCAAGCAGCGCTTCTTCAACCACCTGCTCACGGCGATGAAGTGCCCGAGCCTGATCGCCGATATCGAGGGAATGATCGTCGAGGGCCACGCCGCCGTCGTGCAGATCGTCTCGACCGGCGAGGCGCTGATGGAGCGGCGGTTGGCCGAGATCCCCTCATCCGAATGGGGCGACCTGCAGGTCGACGTCACGCCGCGCGAGTACGTGATCGACTACCTCGCCAGCGCCTTCCCGACCCAGCTCTACGAACCCTACACCGACGACGGTGGCATCGTCCTATCCCGGGCCCGTGACCGACGAGGAGGGCCGGCCCGTCCAGTGCCGCGAGGCGGTGGAGCGCCGCGACGCCCTGATCGAACACCTGTGCGCCCTCGCCCCGGTGCAGTCGGCACTCGACCAGATCCTGCACCACTTCGGCACGCAGAGCGTCGCCGAGGTGACCGGCCGCTCGCGCCGGATCGTGCGCCAGACCGGGCGTGACGGCGTCGATCGCCTCGTGCTCCAGAACCGGCCCGGGGCCGTCAACCTCTCGGAGACGCAGGCCTTCCAGGACGACGAGAAGCGGGTTCTCGTGTTCTCGGACGCAGGCGGCACCGGGCGTAGCTACCACGCCGACCGGGGCGCGAAGAACCAGCGCCTGCGCGTGCACTACCTGCTCGAGGCAGGCTGGAAGGCCGATGCGGCGGTGCAGGGGTTGGGTCGCACCAACCGCACCAATCAGGCGCAGCCGCCACTGTTCCGGCCGGTCACCACCAACGTGAAGGGCGAGAAGCGCTTCCTCTCCACGATCGCCCGGCGCCTCGACACCCTTGGGGCGATCACGCGCGGCCAGCGCCAGACCGGCGGCCAGGGGCTGTTCCGGCCCGAGGACAATCTGGAGGGGCCCTACGCCGCCACGGCGCTGCGCCAACTCTACTGGGCGCTCGTGCGGGGCGAGATCGAGGGCTGCCCGCTCAAGCAGTTCGAGGCGATGACGGGCCTCGCCCTGACCAACGAGACCGGGGGCCTGCTCGACGAGTTGCCGCCGATCGGCCGCTTCCTCAACCGCGTGCTGGCACTCCGCATCAACGTCCAGAACCTCCTGTTCGAGGCCTTCGAGGAGCGCCTGTCCCTGGTGATCGAGGGTGCGATCTCGGCCGGGGTGTACGACGTCGGGGTCGAGGTGCTGACGGCGGAATCCTTCACCGTCACGGACCGCGAGGTGGCCTACACCCATCCCCAGAGCGGCGCGCGCACCCATCTGTTGACCATTGCCGAGCGGCGCCGGCTCCGGCCGCTCGACCTCGACGCCGCACTCGACCTGATCGCCGACGGCTACACGCCGGTCGTCAACGCGAAGTCCGGCCGTCCGGCGCTGATGGGGAAGGCGGCCAGCGAAACCCGCGAGGACGGCTCGGTGGTGGCCCGGGTGCGCCTCGTGCGCCCGCTCCAGCGCCAGATCCTCGACCGCGAAGCCTATGCCCACTCGCGGTTCGAGGAGGTGACGGAGGAGGCGTTCCGGGCCGCGTGGAAGGCCGAGCTTGCGGCCCTGCCCGAGTTCGAGGAGCGGACCCTCTACGTGGTCACGGGCCTGCTGCTGCCGATCTGGGACCGGTTAACGGGCATCGACATGCGGGTGTCCCGCCTCATGACGGATGCGGGCGAGCGCATCGTCGGCCGCGTGGTGGAGCCGCAAGACCTGCACGTCACCCGCGAGCGGCTCAACCTCGGCGCCGGCAGCACCTTGGCCCCGGCCGAGGCCTTCGCCGCCGTGCTCGGCGGGCGGGCCAGCCTGCAACTCGCCGGTGGCCTCCAGGTCAGGAGAGCCCGAGTGATGAGCGAGAACCGGGTGGAGGTGATCGGGGCGAGCGAGGGTGCGCGGGCTGGGCTCAAGGCCATCGGGCTGTTTGCCGAGGTGATCGCCTGGCGAACCCGCCTGTTCATCCCGAGCGGCGAGCGTGGAGCGCAGATCCTGGCGGCGGTGTTCGAGCGCCATGCGCTCCTACGTTGCGTCGCCGCCGCCACTCACGCTTAATGCGCAGACCGGAGGAGGCCGACATGCCGACCCATCCCACCGCCGCTGATCTCTCCCGCCAGCTCGCCGACAACGTCGAGGCGTTCTGCCGGCGCTACCTCTCGAACGGCCACCGGAACGGCCGGTGGTGGTGTGTCGGCGACGTCCACAACACGCAAGGCGAGTCGCTGTACGTACGGCTCACCGGCCCGAGCAGCGGCAAGGGCGCCCGCGGCAAGTGGACGGACGCGGCGACCGGCGAGCACGGCGACCTGCTCGACGTGCTCCGGATCCAGCACAGCGAGAGTTGGCGCGATGCCCTGGAGGAGGCGCGGGGGTTCCTGAGCCTGCCCCAGCCGCCCGTGTCGGAGCGGGCCCGCCCGCTCCCGGAGGCGCGCGACACCACCGGTTCGGCCCGGCGGATGCTGCGCTACGGCCGCCCGATCGCCGGCACCGTGGCGGAGGCCTACCTGCGCTCGCGCGGGCTCGAGCACGCCGTCACCCAGCCCGCGTTACGCTTCCACCCGCGCTGCCTGTACCGGCTCTCCCGCAAGGACCCGGCCGGCCCGGACACCTATCATCCGGCCCTGCTTGCCACGGTCACCGATCTCTCGGGCGCCGTCATGGCCGTCAGCCGGACGTGGCTCGCTGCGGACGGGCGTGACAAGGCCGCCTTGCGCAACCCGCGACGGGCCCTCGGCAACCAGCTCGGCCATGGCGTGCGCTTTCCCGGCACGGTGTCCGATCTGATGGTGGCCGGCGAAGGGGTCGAGACCGTGCAGTCGGTCCAGCGCGTCCTGCCGGGCGTTCCGCACGTCGCCGCCCTGTCGGGGGCGCACCTCGCCGCCCTGATCCTTCCTCCCGGCCTGCGCCACCTCTACATCGCCCGCGACGCCGATCCAGCCGGCGAGCGGGGAGCGGCGATCCTGCGCCGGCGCGCCGAGGCCGAGGGCATCCTGGTGACCGACCTGGATCCTCGCGAGGACGACTTCAACACCGACCTGCGCCACCTCGGCCCGCAGGATCTCGCCCTGCATCTGGCGCCCCAGCTCGACCCGAACGACGCGGTGGCGCACCTCCGGTTCGAGGAGGCAGCGGAGTCGATCGCAGCCTGACCGGGGCCTTCGGGGAGGGTCGATCCGCAGGCTGTCCGGGCCCGTGAGAGGGCCTTTGCGTCCACGGCCTTCCTGAGAGGGCGACGGGTGCCGGGTCGGGGGCCTTAGGCGCAACGGCCCTGTCCGACGATTTTCCGCCGCCGCCTGACGGCGGCTTTGCATCGCGAGGCAAAATCGACGGCCAGGGTCGTCCTCCGCTTCGCTCCGGCCCGCGCGGCCGCATCACCTGACGGTGCGATGCGGACCCTCGCGCGGGTGCGCCAGGCCCCCCGGCCCGGCCTTTGGTCGCCACGAAGGCCACGATGGACGCTGGCCTGCCGGACCCGAAGGACCACCGCGATGCTCGACCACCTGACCCACGACCTCGATGAGGACCTGCCCGCCGATCCCACCCTGCTCGAGGAACTGGCGCTGACCGGCTACCGCCCGTTCGAGGAGCACGACGACCCCCGGCCGCTACCGGCAAAGCGCGCGATGGATGGGGCCCTGACCGTGGCGATCACCGCCCTCGAGGGAGCCTTCGCCGGCACCCGCCTGGAGGACGACCTCGAGGACGTGCTGTGGGGGTTCGTGAACGTCTTCCACCGCCGGGTCGAGCAGATCGATCGCAAGCTCGACGAGAACGAGCAGGCGCAGCGCATGAGCCAGCGCGATCAGGACGGCAGCGAGGTGCTCTCGGTCGAGCTGGAGCGCCTCACCGCCCTCGGGCTCACCCTGTCGGAGCGCCGCAACAGCTTCGAGTACGCCCGCGACGCCGCCGCCCACCTCTTCACCCGAACCACCCGGTCGCTGTGGCGCCCGCGCTCCGGCTCGCAGGTCAACCGGGCCACGATGACCGCGGCGATGATCGACAGCCGGGACTTCGTCAACGCGCGGCGCCGGGCGGAGACCGAGATCCACCTGCCGCAGGGCACCCGGATCGCCTTCACCGGCGGCAAGGAATACCAGAACGTCACGGTGATCTGGGACACCCTCGACAAGGTCCGGGCCAAGCACGCCGACATGGTGCTGATGCACGGTGGCGGGGAAGGCGCCGAGCTGATCGCCGCGAAGTGGGCCGAGAACCACCGGGTCCAGCAGGTCGTGTTCAAGCCCGACTGGAAGCGCCACAAGCGGGCCGCGCCCTTCCGGCGCAACGACCTTCTCCTCGAGCAGGATCCGATCGGGATCGTGCACTTCCCCGGCGGCGGGATCTCCGACAACCTCGCCGACAAGGCAATGGCGAAGGGCATCCCCGTCCGGCGGGGCGTGAAGGCCGGCGCGTGAGCGCCGGCCCCCTCGATCAGCGGCTTTGCAACAGGGCCGCTATTCCTCGACGCGACGCAATAGCCAGGCGGCCCGGGTCTGTAGAATAGGCCGCCGGAAGGGATCCTTGGACGCCGGGGAGGATGTCCGAGAGGCCGGGTTAGCACGGTAGCGGAGCCGACCGGAGGCAAGCTGGAAGCGGCCCTCCCCAGCGAGAGGTGCCCAGCCGGTCAGGCGTCGAGGCTGGAGGCGTCCGGAGCGGGCGCCATACCGGGACGCGGCGGTGCGTTGGGGGCGTCCTCCCGAGCCAATCCGGGGCAGCGGCGAGGGTGGGAGACGGCCACCTCGCCCCATCCGGCAAGCCCGGAGTCCGGTCGATCCGCCCAAGCGGAAACGTCGATGAAACGCGGCGCCGACGTTCGCCACAGCGACGGACCGTCCCAACACGATGGCGACAAGGGAACAGACGCCGTCACCGCCCGCAACCGTCCGGCCAGACGATTTTCCCCTGGCGCTGCGCGCCATTCCTCGCGGGACAAAATCGTCAGGCCTCCCGGTCCTCCGCTGCGCTCCGGCCCCTGCGGGGTGCGGGCGGCGCCGTCGCCTGTTTGAGGGGTCGCATCGCGCAGGGACGGTCCCGAGCGCCTCAGGAAACCCAGCCGATGCCGCGCCCCACCTCGAGCCTCCCCGCTCACGCCCGCTACGCCCTCGTGACCCACGTCGTCGAACTCCAGGCCGAGCTGGCCTCCATCTCCTGCCCGCGCGAGCGGCGCACCATCACAGCCGAGCTGAAGGCCGCCCAGGCGCGGGTCGCCCAGCTCTCCACGGAGGGCTGAACCCCCTCCTCCAGGGCCGCCCCACGGCGGCCTTCAATCCTTCGAACGGGGCGAGGCAGCACCCTGGTTCGTGCCGCGGGTTGCGACCGAGAATATCGGGTTTTCAGGGGGATCAATAAGCCATCGGCGGCCCCCGCAGGGAGGCCGCCGAACCGTCCCTGCGGACGGGTTTCGCCGCCGCTGACGCCGCGCCAAGCGGCCCGTCAGGCCGCCTCCCTGGCATCCTTCAATTCATCGCTTTCGGCATCAATCGCCTCCTGCGCTTCGCGGGTGTGGAAGCGGTTGGCGCCGACCAGCTTCTTCATGTCTGCACGGCGGAAGTAGATCGCCCGTCCGCACCGGATCGGCTCGACGCCGCCGACGAGCAGGATCTGCTCGTCGCGCCGCATGGTGATGATCTCGTCGGGCATGATGAGGGCGCGCTTCTGTAGGCTGGTCGAGGCCGACAGGCTGACCCCGCCCGAGCCCTTGCCGCCGGACCGGGCCTGCTGGCTGTAGGAGATGATCTCCTGCGTGTAGTACCCGCAGCGCTCCGACAGCCATTTGGCGGTATCGATGTCGGTGATCGCGGAAAAGCTCTGCCAGGCCGTCGACTCGAACCAGGCCGACACGGCATCCTTGTCGCCCCCCCATTGCTGTCGCAATTGACCGAGCGATTGGTACACCATCACGAGCGTGATGCCGTACTTCCGGCCGGCGTCGCGTGCGACCTCGATCAGGCTCATGTTGCCGAGCCGCGCCGCCTCGTCGAGGAGGAAGGCGACCCGGTCCTTGATCTCGCCATTGGCGTGATAGAGCGCGTTCATCAGCCCACCGATGATGACCCGTGCCAAGCCCGCAAAATTCTGCAACGTCTGGAGATCGATGGCGATGAAGACATCGATATCGTCGTCGATCAGGTCGAGGCTGGAGAACTCTCCATCCGACACGATCGCGGCGTATTCCTTGAACGACAGCCAGTTGGTCAGGTCGGCCGCCGTGGCGTAGACGCCCGAGAACGTCTGCGGTGTCATGCTCTTGAACGGCCCCAGCGCCAGCTTGGCGAACGAGCCGTTATCCTCCGCCCGAAGGATCTTGCTGAGCCGCTCGAGGAAGTCCGGTTCCGGCTCGGAGATCACCTCGCGCAGGGTGCGCAGGGTGCGCGGCTTTTCGTTGAACGAGCGGTTGAGGCAGATGTAGGCGAGGACCCCGCGCAGGAGCTGCAAGGCCGAGTTGCGAAAGAAGTCCTTCGGATCGTCGCGCTTGACCGGCCCCGTGGCGATCCATCCGACCACGGCCGAGATATCGTTCTCTGCGGAGTTCTCACCCCGACCGATCCAGTCGAGCACGTTGAACCCGCTCATAGGGTTCTTCGGCGTGATGCAATGAACGCGTCGAGAGGCCCCCTTGCCGCGGAGGTTGCGGCGATAGTCGCATAGCATCGGATGCAACTCGGTCGATGGATCGAGCACGACCGCGTTTCCGGGCCACGACAGAAGCATCGGGATCACCGTGCCGGTGGTCTTGAAGCCGCCCGATCCGGAGAACACGAGACCGTGAGTCGAGCCGATATCGCAGTTGAAGCCCATCATCGGCATCCGGCCCCCCGAACCCCACGTCTTGGGATCGTTCGGCTTGAACACGCGTGACGTGCTCTTCGAGTCGAGATCGGGACGATACCGCTCGCCGAGAACCAGGTCGCCATCCTCGGGAAAAAGCTCGCCCGCGAGCTTCATCGTTGCCCATTCGGCGTCACCGTAAGCAGCGGATTTCGAGCGGATCGGCTTGTTGTATCCGCGCGTCGTCTTCTTCACACGCACGAGAGATACGAGCGGTGTGATGAAGGCGACGAAGCCCGCGAACATCACGGCGCAGAACAGCGGAATGTCGGCCCGACGCATCAGAGCGCGGGCATCGGCACCGGGGTTCTGAGCGGTCAAGCAAGCCCTCTACGACCGCGTCGATCCGAAGACGCATCTGAAGCTCATGCTCGATGCGCTGCGCTCCGATTTGCGCGTGGCGGTCAAGAGCCCCGGCCCTCTCTACAAGGCGATCTTCGCCGAGCTGCGCCAGCCATTGGAGGTCTATTCCGAACGGGTCGGGACGCTGCTGTCCGACCCCGATCAGCATGGGGGGCTGCGGGGGCGCAAGGGCTGGTTCGTCCCCAAGGCCGAGAAGGAAGAACGGGTGAATGCCGAGGCTGCGTATGAGCGAGTCTCGAACGTGGCCAGCGGGCTCAAGGCGCAGTTCGAGGCTTCGGCCGAGAAGGGCCGCGCGGCGGAGATGCTGTACCGCAAGCGCCTGCTGATCGAGGTGCCGGGCGTGTCCCCGATCGCGGCGGCCGCGCTCGCCAAGGTCGGGCGCATGCCGGCTACGAAGGCCCTCGACGACGCGGTCGTGGAAGCTGTCTCGACGCCCGAATTGCGGGCCGAGGTGCTCGCCTTCGCCGAGGCCGTCGGGCGGCGTTTCGGCGCGAATGGCGCAATCGGGCATTCGCCGTCCGAGGGCCTCGGCCCGGATCAGTGGCTCACGTCCGAGGAGCGCCAGATCCTCAGCGGCGGCGGCTACGTCGCCTCCTACGTCGAGGACGGCACCGATGTGGCCTGTCACGACTCCCTTACGGAAGCCATCGCAATCCCTAGAGAAACCGCCGCCGCAGTCAGACCCTGAAAAGCCATCGGCCCCCACCTCCCGGCAAGGAGATGAGGGCCGACTGACCGTCATAGGATTCGCGAGGGCTAAAAGCGCTCCTCACAAGCCAAAGAATATCCCCGGGCCTCAAGCGAGAAGGCACACTTCTTGTGACCATTGAGGCCGTTCAGCATCCGGTAGCCTCCGTTATACGTGCGGTGATCGACGAAATCGCATGACCTGATGTGACCAAGTCGCTCCGGCCGCATGCGGAGACAGAAGCCATACGGCTCACCGTCTCAACAACTTCAGGGTTGACGCAATCAGCGCTCATCCTTCAGCACTCCTGTTTCGTCTCTGATCCGATCGTCAGCTTTTGCCATAGAAGCGGTGCCGGTCATCGTCAGCGCACGAGTTCAACCTTGACGCCGACTGCATCGTCAAGATCAGCCCAGGCTTGGTCAGCCGTGAGAGCGGTGAGGCGCTTCGACTTCGCCAGCGCCAAGCAGGCGCGGTCCCCGAATGAGAGACCGGCCTGCCGCGTGGCCTGACGAAGCGCACCGCCTTCGACGGCCTGCACGCGATCGAACTCGACCACCGTCAGGTGCAGGTGCTCGAGCGCGCGACCCACCGTCGCGACGGCCCCCCCACGCTCCACGAGCTTGGCCACGACCTCCGAGTAGTTGACCGCGGAGATGACCGATTCGGAGAGGGCTGCACGCACGCGGTCCTGTCCATCCTCCTGATTAAGCAGGCAGAGCAGGGCGGATGCGTCCAGAGCGTAATTGGCGGCCACGAAGTCACTCCTTGGCCGCTTCCGCACGCCGGTCAGAGATCAGCTCATCGACTATGCTGACCCCGTCGGTGACCAGACCGCGAACGAGCTTCTGGATCTCGGCAATGGCTGCATCGCGCGATCGGACCCGAAGCTCCCCATCGACCATCTCCATCACGACGGTATCACCGACCTGAAGCCCCATCTCGCGACGGAAGCTGGCAGGGATGACGAGTTTCCCTCCATCCACGATTTTGGTTGAGCGCGAATCCATGGTATTCCTGCCGCTTGGGTAGCACAGTGGTATCTATACCAAAAAAGCTGGGGTGGCCAGAAATGCCGGTTATCACATGAAGTGACGTTCATCCCCGAGTGTGATATTGCATCCGATAATACCAACTATCGTTGAAAATTTGTGGATCGTTAGGATTTGAACGGCTACGCTCCGACCATGGAGCTTGACGCCGCCAATCCCACCTCCGAACCGACGCGCGACGCGTTCGCGCTGCCGATCCCGTTTGCCGATGCGCTGCCGCCCGGCCTCGACCTGCTGATCGAGCGGCTGGAGCAGCACGCCCGCGCCGCGCGCGGTGCGTTCGCTGACAACACGGTCCGCGCGCTCGCCGCCGACAGCCGGATCTTCGCCGCTTGGTGCCGAGAGGCGGGGAGGGCGATGCTGCCGGCGACGCCTGAGACGGTCGCGGCCTTCATCGATGCGCAAGCCGATATCAAGGCGCGCGCTACGGTCGAGCGCTACCGCTCCTCGATCGCCGCGCTGCACCGCGCCGCCGGTCTACAAAACCCCTGTGCCGACGAGATCGTCCGGCTCGCGGTGAAGCGGATGACCCGGGCCAAGGGCCGGCGCCAGAAGCAGGCCGAGCCGCTCAATCGGGGCAGCATCGAGCGCATGCTGGAGGTGAAGACGCCGGGCCGACTGCACCGGCGCGTCACCGAGGCGAAGCGCGAGATGCCGCTGATCGCACTACGCAACGCGGCGCTGGTCGCGGTGGCCTACGACACGCTGCTGCGCCGCTCCGAACTCGTCTCTTTATATATAGGGGATCTGCACAAGGGCGCGGACGGCTGCGGCACCGTGCTGGTGCGGCGCTCGAAGGCCGACCAGGAAGGGGAGGGGGCAATCAAGTACCTCGCCCCCGACACCATGGCGCACATCGAGGCCTGGCTCTCGGCCGCGCACCTCGAGAGCGGGCCGCTTTTCCGGCCGCTGACAAAGGGCGGGCAAATCGGCGCTACAGCTCTGGGGGGAGGGGAGGTGGCGCGGGTGTTTCGTGATCTCGCCACGGCGGCCGGGCTGAAATTGGCGCGCTTGCCCTCCGGGCACTCGACGCGGGTCGGGGCGACGCAGGACATGTTCGCGGCCGGCTTCGAGTTGCTCGAGGTGATGCAAGCCGGCTCGTGGAAGACGCCGGCGATGCCGGCGCGCTACGGCGAACGCCTGCGCGCGCAACGGGGAGCCGCCCGAAAGCTGGCAACGTTACAAAACAGAGCTTAAACTGATTATATAAAAAGAATATTAATTATATTAATTTTATAAAAAGTAATTAAATTGATCAAAATAAATTCAATAATCATATATTCCGTCCGAGTCGCATGATGTGGTCGCGCAACGTATTGCAGGCAGGCCCCATAAGGGCACCTATGTCGCTACTAGGCTTGAATTGATACTTGATAGTTGTAATACCAGCGAGATCGCTTGGTAGCTTAAGCTTTGTGCTTGCTGGCTCCATAAGAATGGCGCGCTGTCGTCCGAGACTACCCATGAAGAACCCTAACTCGAATACGACATTGTCTCTGGGCGTTGGCCACTCTTCGTCCCGGACCTCGGTCTTGTCGTCGGGGTGAGCGACGGCTACTGCGAAGTCGGATTGCCTTAATTCTTCTTCGAGCGTCTCCAGCGTGTAGTTCGTTACCTTGAACACGCCGTTCGCCCACACGACGGTCAGAAACGGGTCGTTCGCGAGCGCATTCTCAATGGCCCGCGCTACTGGAAGGGCCTCCGAGGACGAGAACAGAAATACGCGCGGCTTCTCGTTTGCGGGTCGGATTAGTGCGTTCCGTTGCTCCAGGCGTCGCGCCAACTCCTGCGCCATGCGTCGCCAGACCTCGGGGTACTGGTCAGCGACGGTGGAGAATTCGGCCTCGGTGACCTTCAGGACGACGGCTTCGGTCGTTGCCGTCACGGTCGCTGCGCGTGCTTGGAATGGCGCGATGGCGGCCATCTCCCCGATCTGATCTCCTCGGCCGCGCATGCTAACGCGGTGGTCGTTCACCACGACCTCGAAATCGCCAACTACGATGAAAAACAGGTCATTATCGGTGCCTCCCTGCTGAATAATCGATGTGCCAGGCGCAACGCGTGTAAGGTGCCCCACCTCGACTAGAGCTTCGGCGAGGCCGGGCGTCCCGTTGACAAGCCTTTGACGCGCTATCTCCTCCACGAGATGCTTCTGACCCCGATCGCCCTGAAACCGTTCGAACATGTCACATTCTCCCGACCGTCACGCGCACTTACCCGATGTGCCGCTGCCACGCTGGGGTCTCACGGCCTGACGACTGCCAGCGGACAACCGTCTATCGTCCCGCAACAAGGCTTGTCTTCGAACGACTTCCAGAACGCCCGCTCCGCGGTCGCCATGTCCTGCATCGCGCCGACGATCTCGACTAGGCGGTCGGCATGGTCGCGGCATCGCCGGAGCGTCAGGGGGCGTTCGTCTTCCCCGCACGGGCAGGCTTGCCGAAGCGTCGCCGGGCGACGTTGCTTGACGAAGATGCGCGCCATCGTCCGGCCATCAACCTGCAACCGAACCGTGCTCCCCCGCGACGAACACCCCTTCGACCGAACCGTGGCCACGCGTCCCTGAAACAGCCGGTCGCGCAGCCGGGGTGAGACCGCCGCGGCCGCCTCAAGCGCCTTGCGCTGGTGTACGGCAGCGCCACCATGGGCCCATTCGCGACGGTCCGGCCATCGGCGCAGGCGTCGCGCTCGCTCCTGCAGGCGCAGGAACTGCAACACGGCACCCCACCACGTCGCACCGTACGCGGTGGCTTCGAGCGCTAGGCTTTCGTAGGGCTCCCAGTTCAGGCAGAACGACCCATCGGCATTGATATGCCGCAGGGGACAGAACGCCGGGAGACGAGCCCCTAGGGTCGCCTCCCGGACATAAGGCCGGCCGCCGCTCGCCTGGACCTCAAGTTCGTAGCCCTGGAGGCTCCCGTCCGTCATCAGGACGGGCACGGCCGCGCGTAGGCGACCAATGGTCGAGAGAAGCGGCGTGATCCCATATGCCGGGGCTGCCAACGCGAGGATCTCGACCGCCGCCGGCTCGGTCATTCCCCGCCGACCTCGACGTAGGGTGTGACCACCTGATCGGAAGCCCTTTTGACCGCCGGCGCCGCGGCGGCGAACGCCTCGGCCTTGATGGCCTTGGCGGTCCGGTCGCCGTCGGCTGCAAGTCCCTCCACCGCCTCGTTGTAGTCGAGGCCGTCGAAGCGCCGGGACGGGCCGAACAGGTCCCTGACCGCTTGCGTTCCGGAGTTGTATGCGACCTGCCCGATTGCCGTCTGCGTGCCCGTGCAGCGCTTCTGTTCGGCCTCCGACGCCAGTACGCCGCGGCTCACCGAGCATCGCAAGCGATCCCCGTGCACGCCGAGCCGCGTCAGGGTCATCGGGCCGAACTCGATGCCTATCGCAAGCCCGAGCTTTTCCACGTCGACTCCCTCCTCGTCGAGCTTCTCCAAGGCGAGCTCGAAGCTGCTCCGAAGGGCCCCGGCGCACAGTACGGCCGTGCTCACGGTCTCCTCGTCGTCGGTCGTCTGCGCCGTTCCCTCGCAAAGCAGGCCGTGGACGCAGTCGCCGATGAAACGGACCCGCCGGCCCTCGAAGTCGACGCCCAGCACCCGGTCGAGTTCGGCGCGGATGACGTGCAGGGCGCGCACGACATCCTCCGACGTGCCCGCTTCCAGGTGGTGGGCCACGTAGGCCGTGAAGCCATCGATATCGGCATAGACGGAGACAGCCTCCTGGCGCCGGGAGTTGGATGGTGTCAGCGCGATGATGTCGATGGTGCGTAACGGCGGCGTGTGGCGCGAAAACCCGTAGTTGGAGAGCGGGTTCTTAGCGAGGTCGGTGCGCCATTCCTCCGCGAGATCCTCGACGTCGAGGCCGAGCTCGGCGTCGGCCTGCGACATGGCAACCTCGCTGGCTGTCAACTTGGTCTTGGAGGGCTCCTTGACCTCGGGCAGGCCTATCGCGCGCCGGGCGCTGTTCGTCAGGAATATGCCGACCGCGGCCCCCGCCGCCGAGAACTTCGCGGCATGGTTCGCTGGATCCCCCAGGAACAAGGGCTCGCGACCGCCGTTTCGGCCGTTGTTCACGACGAGGGCGAGACCGCTGTCTATCCCGACCCTGACCCTGGCCGCGGGAACATACTCGTCGTCGCCTGTGGCCGCGCAAACGTCGATGATGAGCTGGGCGATGGCCACCGCGCGATGCAGCCTCCGGGCTTCGGCGCTGCCGTCCTCGTCGTCGTCGCTGTCGTAGGGCTTGTGGACGACGGCGTGCAGCCGCTGATTATGGAAATCGACGCGCAGCGCATCCGCCCTGTTGAGGATGCGGCGCACGCTTCGACCGTGCAGGTCGAGGAACCGGAGCGTTCGCTTGTGGCATATCTCCCCCTCGGTCGACGTGCAGTTCAGCATGTCGTCGAGGTTGAGGATGTCCGCGTAGAGATGCACGGCCTCTATCCGATAGGCCTTCGCCGTGGGGATGTTGCCGAGCGACATCTCGCGCGTGAAGTTGACGATCTCGACCTTCTTCACGTCCTTGATCTTGGCGGCGATGTGTTCGGCCGCCCGGTCACGCTTCCAGCTATGTGCCATGTCAACTTCCGCCTGTCGCCGGACCGGGCAAGGACCGGCCTGATTGTCAGTTTCGCGGTGGATCGAGGGACGCGGACGTCAGCGCTACACCGGGCCGACGACATGACGCCGCCCCTCGATGGTCCCTCGCCTGAACGTCATGAAATCTCTTCAGAGAATACTTCCTCCGTGCCGGCATCGGTGACCTGCAGGTATCGGGCCCGACATGAGCCGACACCGACGTCGATGACGGCGTAGCCATGGGCGAAGACCCCGCCACGCGTCTGAAGCCTCGTGCCCTCGATGATGGCAGGCGTCTGCTCCAGGTCGTCGAGAGGCTTGTAGATGTCGTCCAGGACGGACACCGGGACGGCGCCGTGGCCGATGCACCGACCGACCTTTATCCCCGAGAACGGCTTGTAGATCCCCAGCGAGTGCTCGTGGCCCCAGAACCAGGCCGCCACGCGGCCGTCTCGGTTCATGCGCTCGAAGGCACGCATCAGGTGGGGGTTGCTCGCCTTCCGCTTGCCTTGCGCCGGCTTGGCGCCGATGGCCGAGAACGCAGAGAATGGCTGGTGATGCGACATGAGTATGGTCCGACCTCCGAACTCCTCGATCCGCTGGCAATGCCAATCAAGCTCGTCGTCTTCGAGGTGGGTCAGGGCATCGGCAATCGAGCGGGGATTGTCGTCGTGCAGGCCGGTATCCATGGCAAGGAACTGCCACCTCTCGTCCGTCGAGCGCAGGCAGAAGAAACTCGCGCGCTGCCGGAGGGAGTCTTCGTTCAGCTTCGGCAGCAGATCGTAATATCCGACCCCGCCGCAGTACATGTCGTGGTTTCCGGACAGCGTGTACACTAGGGTCGGTCGCTTGGTCCGCAATTCCCGCGTCACCGGGCGGAGGAAGTTGTCCTCGCACTCCTTCCCGGTTCCCGAGTAATAAATGTCCCCGAGGTGGATTAGAGGCTGTTATGGACCTGTCAGCTGTGAGGCTCAGATGATGGGCGATGAGCCTGTCCCGGAAAGCCTACCCGTCTGATGTGTCCGATGATGAGTGGGCATTGGTCGCCCCGTATCTGACGCTGGTCCGCGAGGACGCTGGCCAGCGCGCGCATCCGTTGCGGGAGGTGTTCAACGGGCTGCGCTACGTGGTGAAGACGGGCGCGCCGTGGCGCTGGATGCCCCACGACCTGCCGCCCTGGGCGGCCGTCTACCAGCAGGCGCAACGCTGGCTGCAGGCGGGCTGCTTCGAGCAACTGGCCGAGGACCTTCGCGCCGTGCTGCGCCTGGCGGCCGGGCGCAAGGCGGAGCCGTCGGCGGCCATCCTCGACAGCCGAACGCTGCGGGCGACGCCCGAGAGCGGCGAGCGGGCCGGCTACGATGGGGCCAAGCGCAAGCAGGGCTCGAAGCTGCATATGGCGGTGGACACGCTCGGCCACCTCCTGGCCCTGCATGTCACGCCGGCCAACGCCGATGACCGCGCCCAGGTCGAGCGTCTGACCAAGGCTGTGCAGGCGGCCACCGACGATCACGTCGAGATCGCGTTCGTGGATCAGGGCTACACGGGCGAGAAGCCAGCCACAGCCGCGCGCAGGCACGGCATCGAACTGGAGGTCGTGAAGCTGCCGGAGGCCAAGCGCGGCTTCGTACTGCTGCCCAAGCGCTGGGTCGTGGAACGCTCCTTTGCCTGGGCCACCCGCTTCCGCCGGCTCGTCAAAGACTACGAGCGCTATGCCAGCACGCTGGCTGACCTCCACATCGTCGCCTTCGTCTGCATCATGCTCAAAAAGGCCGCTCTACTCGCAGCCAGTTCATAACAGCCTCTAGTACGTCCGGGCGCTCCCCTGCGATGGACCTCAAGACCTCTATGGCCGGCCGTGCGCCGGTGCCCCAATCGCTCAAGAGCGCAAGCCGCGAACCGGCCTTGATCTCGTGCGTCCCCGGACCGGCCTGCGCGGGCCGGACGTACGGGATCGGCTTCCGCTTACCATCCGGACCGAAATACTCCGCGTAGGCGCGCAGGGTCGTCACCCATTCCACGTCGCAGGTTCCGGTCCTGTATTCGTCCTCGACCTCGGCAAGCGCAGCCTTGTTCCCATTGGCGAGGGCCTTCACGTAGCGCAAGGCCAGCTCGACGCACACTTTGCCCATATCGGTCGGGGACAGATCCCGCGCCGCCGGCAAGGATGGCTGATCCGCCCCCACTGAAGTGGTCCGCCCTGAGGTATGGCTTTTGAGCCAGATGAGGACGGACAGATGGGAACGAAGCGGCACAAGCCGGAAGACGTGGTCGCCAAGCTGCGGCAGGTGGATGTTCTGGTCTCGCAGGGCCAGAGCGTGGCGGAGGCGATCCGGGCCATCGGCGTGACGGAAGTGACCTACTACCGCTGGCGCAAGGAGTACGGCGGCCTGAAGAGCGATCAGGTTCGACGGATGAAGGACTTGGAGGTTGAGAACCAGCGGCTGCGCAAGGCGATTGCGGATCTCACCCTCGACAAGCTGATCCTGCAGGAGGCCGCTCGGGGAAACTGACCAGCCCCGCGCGCCGACGCGCCTGCATCGCGCATGTCATGAACGTCCTAGACGTCTCCGAGCGCCGCGCCTGTCGGGCGCTCGGGCAGCATCGCTCGACGCAGCGCAAGGTGCCGCGGGGAAGAGAGGATGAGGCCGCGCTGACAGCCGACCTCGTGGAACTGGCTCGCCAGTACGGGCGCTACGGCTACCGGAAGATCGGTGCATTGCTGAAGGCGGCGGGCTGGTTCGTCAACGACAAGCGGGTCGAGCGGATCTGGCGGCGCGAGGGGCTGAAGGTCCCGTCTCGGCAGCCCAAGCGCGGCCGCATCTGGGACGGGGATGGTTCCTGCCTGCGATTGCGGGCGGAGCGTCGCGATCACGTCTGGTCCTACGACTTTGTCGAAGCCCGCACGCACGAGGGCCGCAAGTTCCGGATGCTGAACGTGGTCGATGAGTTCACGCGGGAGTGCCTGGCGATCCGCGTCGCACGCAAGCTGAAGGCGGCGGACGTGATCGACGTGCTGTCCGACCTGTTCATCCTGCGCGGCGTGCCCGGCCATATCCGCTCGGACAACGGTCCGGAGTTCATCGCCAAGTCCGTGCAGGCCTGGATCACCGATGTCGGCGCCAGAACAGCCTACATCGCACCCGGTTCGCCATGGGAGAACGGTTACGTCGAGAGCTTCAACGCACGACTACGGGACGAGCTTTTGAACGGTGAGATCTTCTACACGCTCAAGGAGGCGCAGATCGTGATCGAGAGTTGGCGTCTACACTACAACAGCGTGCGCCCGCACGCCTCGCTCGGCTACCGACCACCGGCCCCGGAGGTGTTCGTGCCGGCCTTCACCGCTTGGCCGGCTGCGCTCACCCGGTCGGCTCCGCCGGCCAAGCGACCCGTGGAGCAAAGGCCGACCCTGCACTAACTTAGAACTTGGACCACCGCGTGGGGGCCGATCAGTCGGGTGCCTCAGTGAGAGATTGAAGTTCTCGAACCGGATTGACTCGATGCGATCATATTTCGGTCCGAAGAGGTCGCCGCTCTCGCGGGTCGTGTTGAGGGGATAGATTTCCAATGTCCCGGCGGCATCGTCGATCCGCGCAATGAGGATGGGTTTAGGCGGCGCTACGAAGGTGGGGTCATTCCGAAGAGCGGCATCCAGCCCGTCCTGGTTCGGTTGAAAGCTGAGGGTGCAGATTTTTCCGGTCTTGATGATTACGTCGCCGTAATTCGGCGTCATCCCGCGACCCGCGCGATAAGGATTGAGGGCCATCGACTCCGCCTTGGATCGAATGAGCGCGACCGATGCCGCAGATGCAACTTGACGGGATATCGTGGGTGCGCCGACATAGAAAGCGGACCCCCAGCCCGCGTCGTATCATCGTCACTTCGGTGGCGTCGAGCGCCGCCCGCATACTGACAATCGCCGTGATCATCCGCTGACGCGACCGCGGGCCGCCGATAGGGCGACAGGAGGTCATAGGGTAGCGGTGCGCCCCTCGCGGAAGTTGTGCGCCTTCAGCATCCTCCGCTCCTGAAGCCCGGGCTCATCCTGCTGCGGCGCGAGATTGTCGGCATCGCTCGTAATGATGTGAATCCGTCTGCCCTCAAGCGACGACAGCTTCGACCTCCTTCACCTCGACCAGGTTCGCCACCTCGGTGTGAAGGTCGACCGCGTGCCCGGGGGCGGACAGTGAGATGACGAGCGCGTAGCGGCCCGTGTCGGTGAAGCGACGCTGACCGAAGTGTGACTTCCACCAGCCGCTAACGGGGTAGATCGCGATGGCGTCGTGACCGGCGAGCTCGATCGCGCGCCCTCTCCAGAGATCACAGTGGAGCGATCCGGCCTGAATGGCCTTCGGGCCGAGCAGCCAACAGCTTGTCTCGCCCTCGGCTTCCGTGCCGTCCTTCTCCTGCGTCGATGAGATGCGGCTGCGGAACTTGGCGTCCGTCTCCGTTCTCTTCTTCATGGCGAAGCGCAGGCCAAAGGATCGATAAGTGTCAGGGCGTGTCGCGGCCTTGCCAGTCAGGTTCGGCTCTATGAAATACGAGAGCGTTACCTTCATCGTGACGATCTCGTTTTCAAGCCGCTCCAGGGCTGTTTTGGGCCAGGGCAGATCGTAGAAGTGCATTTCGTTGAATACAGCGCTGCGCCCATCCGCGCCCAACGCATAAGGCTGTATTTCGGCTTCGGCGATAAGCGTGATGTCATTCCGAGCGGACAGGATCGCCCGCTCGATCTCCGGCACGCCGTAGCCTATCTCACGCAGGATCTGCTGCTTCTGCGCTTTGGATCCCGCTTTCCAGTGCGCACCGCGCCCCACGAGCAATCTGCGGATCGGTTGGGGCCAAGCAGCCGAGTCCACCGTCAAAGCACGGTGCGTCTCGGGCCATCGATCCGGCAGCGCCGCCTGGAGACGACCGATGAAGTTTCCTGCCACGCCGGCCGCCGCGCTCGTTGCCCAGAACGGTACGAGCGGTTCGGTTTCGACATCCGAGCCCGGCGCGAGCAGGGACACCGCCTCGTGCCAGCCGCAGAAGCCCGTGTTGTCCGAAACCATGTTGCCGGCCTCGAACAGCACCTCGGGCTTGATCGGCGTCAGGTCGTCGGGAAGCGCTTGCGAGCCGCGGCTGAACGGGCTGCGATGGTTCGCGGGCACGACCGGTTCGAGCGTGGGCGGAGGCGCTGGTGCCTGCTCCTTTCGAGTGAAACCGCCCACGGTGAGCGCGTTCCAGCTCTGTGAGGGGTCCTCGAGCGATTGCGACGGCATGACATCGACCATCATCCCGCCTGACACGTTGCCGGTCGCCACGAGGATGAGGCGCTTCGGACCGTCCGCGGCCGGCGTACCCTCCAGGGCGTCGCCGGGCATCGAGCCGGCCGCGATCTGATCGAGAGCGCCGCTCCAGCTCGAAGGGCTGCTTGACAGAAAGTCCGTCGCGGAGGTCGCCAAGCAGAAGCCGCGCAGCACGTTCGGGCGCTCCGCTTCGACCAGCGCGACCGACCCTTGCGTCACCACTCCGTAACTCGGCGGCTTCGTGGCCGGGAAGCCTTGCGGCGGCAGAAGCTTCATCGACTCCGCGCCATGGGTGAGTTCGACCGGCGCAGCACCGTTCATGTGCGCCTCGAGATCGCCGTACATGATAAGTCCGGTGATCGCGGTGCCATGGCCCCCGTGCGGAGCATGATCGTCGGCACCCCAGGCAGCATCATATGCCCAGGCGCCCTTGAGGCCCGGTTCGATGAGTGGGTGCCCGGCCGCGACGCCCGTGTCGAGGGCACAGACGACGGGAACGTCGTCGGAGGGCGGAACGATGCGGGCGGCGATTTCGGCCACCCAGTCATGCTGCGCGAGACCACCGGTACCCCGGTCGAGGAACGGCTCGATGGTGCCGGTGGCCCGCCTGATCTCGGAAATCGCACCCGGGAGGCGCTCGGCGAACGCCTCAAGGGCGGCCGCCGCTGCATGCACGAACACCACGGTCGTATCCGGGAAGAGGAGGCGATCGGCGTGAACGTCGAGGTTGGCTCCGCGCGCGAGCACGACGAGGAGCTCGGCGCGTCCCGCCCCACCCTGCACCCAAAGCTCCCACCACACGATGTCGGGCGCGGCGAGGTCGACGGCGCCAACGAAGAGTGAGCGGGCAGGCGCCCTGGCGATCGTCTCGACGGGCTCGAACCGCTCGACGTTGGGCCGCCGCGCGTTTCCCGGGTCATGTCCATACTCTGCGATCCGACCGCGCAGAAAGGTGCGGGCCTCGTCGGGCACGAAGAGCAAGGCGCTCTCGGTTCGATCGTCGCGGCGCTCGGTGCGAAGCAGCACGATATCCTGGCCGGGGAACTCGAGCGCTGCGGGAACCTTGACAGCCTTCGTACGCGATCCCTCCGGCGGCGGTGCGGTCGAAACCTCGACGATCCTGCCCGGCTTGAGGCCCCCCATCTGCAGACGCGTGTCAGCGGTCGGCGCGGGCTGGTCGCCCAGCGCTCTCGTAAGCTGGTCGAGTAGCGCGTCTGCGTGCGCGGCATAGTCCTCGCGCAGTGGCTTGCGTTGCTGCGCTCTGGAAGGATAGCCGTACTGGGCGGATTCCCGGAATGCATCGACGAAAATATGGGGGCGATCCCGCTCCCCGTAGTCTTCAGGCCCCGCCATAACAATTCAACCCTTAGAAAGTAGATTCCACCCGCTTGGCCGGCAGCCATTCTACCGTCCGGTTTGGCGACGGAACTTGCCTTTCAGGGTCTGGCGGTTCTGAAGCGCGGCCTCGAGTGCGTCGAGTGAAACCTTGGTGGCCCCTTCCAGGATGGCGTCCTTGACGACGGCGTCGGCTGCGCGCACGAGCTCGCCTTGGCTGAGGCCCTCCAGCGCGGACTCGATCGCTTCCCAGGAGCGGGAGGCCAACTTGAACTTGCCCAGGCGCCGCTCCAGGATGGCACGCCCCGCCCGGCGATCGGGCAGCCCGTATTCGATGACTTCGTCGAAGCGGCGTGCGAGCGCCTCGTCCAAGGCCTCGACGTGGTTCGTCGCAGCTAGCACCAAACTGTCCGTCGTGTTGGGTTCTTCCATGAAAGCGAGCACGGAGTTCAGCACGCGGCGGATCTCGCCCACGTCATTCGGGTCGCCGCGGCGTGCGCCGATCGCATCGAACTCATCGAGCAGATAGACCCCCCGCACCTGGGCGATCTGGTCGAAGAGCATGCGCAGCTTGCCCGCCGTCTCGCCGAAAAAGCGGCTGAAGAGCGCTTCGAGCCGCACGGTGAACAGGGGAAGGCGCAGTTCGCCCGCGAGTGCGGACGCGGTCATCGTCTTGCCGGTGCCGGGGGGCCCGACCAGCAGCATGTGCGTGGTCGGTGCCTGACCGTGGTCACGAAGGGTTGCGCGTTCTTGCTGCTGCCGCACGACGCGCGTCAGCCGGTTCTGGACCTCCTCCGACAAGACCATGCTGGCAAGGGTCACCTTCGGGTAGACGCTCTCCACCAGTCCTTGGAGCTCACCGCGTGGCCGCGCGAGCGGAATGGGCGTCTGCCCGCCTGCCGGACGTCCCGCGCGCTGCTGATCACGGGCCTTCTGCACGAGGCGCTTCAGCTTGTCGGCGTCTTCAGGACGCCCTTGTCGAGCCTCCTGCGCGGCGACTTGGAGTGCAATCGAGAGGAATTGCTCCTCGTCACCCTCAATGTGCGAACTGAGGAGCGCGAGTAGATGCTTGGTTGACATGCTCGCCTCCTTTCCTCCGCTTCGCCCGCCGATCGCTTCAACGCCCTTGCTGCGGAACCTACGAACGAGACCCTAATCAAATGACCTGAAGGGCGCCACCGTCTCCCCCGGATCGAATCTTCGGTACTCTGCTGACCATCCCTGTCGTCCACAACATCGGACAGCCGAACGCAGCGACCTTGTACGACCTTAGCGCGCGAGGGAACATAATATGAACGACCGTCCTGTTCCAGGGGCCTTGCGTGCCTGCGCGAGCGCCGACCTCACCGTCAGTTGTAGATGTTGGGTCCACAGATGAGCAGGTATCCGGTCTTCACTTGGCTGCTATCGGTCGGGCCGACGCAGCCAGAGTGCTGACGACGATGCCAGCCACGACCAGACCGGCCGCCATGGCGAGGGATCCATTCAGCGGCTCGCCCAGCGCAGCCGTTGCCACCGCGATCCCGACCAGCGGTGTCGCCGTTACCCCCAAGGCCGTGGTCAGCGCCGGCAACGAGCGTGTCACCATCGACATCGCCCAATAGGCGAGAGCGGTCCCCACCAGCCCGCTATACGCCAACAGGCCGAGCACCCGCGGCGTCCAGGCGACTTGCGGCCAGCCGTCCCCGCGCTAAAGCCGCCGCCGTCAGCACTACGCCGGCCAACGCCGCCTGCCACGGGAGTAGCTGCAGCGGCGTCGCGATCCACCGGTGCACCCGCCCCACCAGGATGTTGGCCGCCCAGCAGATCGCTGCCGCTAGCACGAAGGTGCAGCCGAGCACTGTCTCGTGGCGCGACCAGTCCAGGGTTATCGGGTTCAGCAGCACTGCCAGCCCGGTCAGGCCGATCCCGGCACCGACCGCGCCTGCCCGAGTCAGGCGCTCCCCGAGGACGGCCGGAGCCGCCAGCGTCAACCACAGCGGCGTGGTGTAGCCCAGGACGATGCCTTTGCTCGCCGGGAGCCAGGCCAGGCCGGCCGCCGTCAGCGTCAAGAAGGCCACCATGTGCAGCAGCGCGACCCCGAGGATGACGGGGGCGTCGGCGCGCGGTGGGAGGATCAGCCGCCCGCTCGCCCCGAGAAGCACCAACAAGGCTGTACAGGCGATCCAGGCGCGCAGGGCGGCGCGAGCCAGAGCGGCGGGATGCTGACGACCAGGACCTTGGTCACCGGCCAGTTACAGCCCCAGGCCAGGACCACGATGCCGAACAGGGCGAAGGCGGCGCGGCGGGACAGGGCCATCTTGCGGGACCTCGCAGGAGGGATTTGTGCACCCAACGGAGGTTATGAGATGTCTGGCCCGGCGAGGACGGCCAGTTCGCTCAAACTCGGAGGGCCAGTTTGTGACCGAGTTGCTGCGCGATCTGATCGGGCCGGGTTCGCATGACCGCCGACGTGCGACCGAGGGCCTCACCGCGCGCCTGCGTGCCCTCGTTCGGGACGGGCGACTTGCGCCGGGAGCAGCACTGCCTGCCGGCCGCGTGCTGGCTCGGGATCTCGGGCTGGCTTGCAACACGAGTCGCGGCGGCGATCGACCAGTTGGCGGCTGAAGGCTACCTGCTGACCCGCCGGGGGTGCCGCCCGCGCGTCGCTCCTGGTCTCATCGGGATCCCCCTGAAAACCGATCGAACTGGGTCTCAAGCGATTGCGCCAAGCGCGATCATCCGGATCGCGGAGGAGCCAGCAGCATGGCCGGCGGGGCGGGCCTGCTTGGCCGACGCGGCGACGTTCCCCTACGAACTCTGGGCGTCGTGTCTCCGCGACGCGGCGCGCAGGATGCCGCGTGGTGAGCTGAGCGACGATCGTCCCTCACTTCAGAACGCCCTGTGCGAGCATCTCGCCGAGTTTCGTGGGGTACGCGCCGAGCCAGGCAAGATCGTCCTCGTGCCGACCGCACAGGCCGGTTTGTCGCTCATCGCCAACGCACTGCTGGCCCGGGGCGAACGGGCCTGGATCGAGGAGCCGGGCTACCCGGGCATCCGCGCGGCGCTGGCCGGTGCTGGGGCGGTGATCGTCCCTGTCACCGTCGACGACCAGGGGCTCACCGTGCCCGAGGGAGACGCCCCGCGGCTGATCTTCGCGACGCCTTCGCACCACTATCCCACCGGTCGCTTGATGCCGGTGGGCCGGAGACACGCTCTGCTGGCTGCAGCGGCGCGGCACGGAGCCGTCGTGGTCGAGGACGATTACGATGGAGAGTTCCACTACGACGGCGCGCCCGTCCCGTCCCTGCAAGGGCTCGATGATGGCGGGCGCGTCGTCTATGTCGGCACGTTCGCGAAGGCGACGACCCCGGACATTTGGGTGGGCTACCTCGTGGTTCCGCCCGGCCTGCGGGAGGCCCTCGACGCGGTCCGGCGCGGCTGGGGACTGATTGTGCCCCCGCATGTGCAGGAGGCGCTCGGCCTGTTCCTGAAGCGAGGGCTGTACCGCGCGCATGTCCGACGGATGCGGCGGCTCTTCCGAGCGCGGCGGGACGGGCTTGCGGCCGCGTTGGCGGCACGGGGCGCGGACGTGTTCGCGGTTGAGCGGTCGCCGGGAGGCCTCCAGCTTATGGTCATGCTGAGGCATGGGGGCGACGACGTGGCCTTGGCGGCGGACGCCTCGTCTTACGGAATTTCAGTGACGCCGCTGTGGCGTTGCTTCGCAGGGCCGCCCGCACATCGGGGGCTGCTGATCGGCCTTGCAGCGTTAGGTGGGGCTTCCGATCCAGACCGAGCGATCGAGACGCTCTGCGCTTTGGCCTAGCAGGGCCCCTCACAACCAATCAGCGTATGACTCTTTCGGGAAGCGCCAACGGTGGTCTGGGGGGGGGCGGGGTTGGGTCGTTCTCGGATGCTCGGGGGAGGGGAGGGCGCAACGTGTTGTTCAGAGAAAGCGCCCTGCCCTGCCGTTTCGCTGGCCGAGCCCGGCAGAATTGCCTTCATTGTGTTCTTGTGCTCTCTACTGTCTGGCTAAATTTCATCGCCGGTCTCGATGCATCTGCAAGTTTTGGTTCCATAACGTATATTATGCGAATACATGGTGTAGGCGCAAAATTGAGATGACACCCCCTGGCCAAACCCAAATGGCACCGCTTCTTTCATCGAGGTGGCGGAGGGCGTGCTCAAGTCATGAGGGCAAACTTGTCCCCTCCCCTCTCGCACATCAGACCGCCGCTGCTGATCCCGAGCGGACATTCGAGCTGCGGCGTTGAAGGTCCGTATTGGGTGGAGACTGTGTGAGAACGCGTTTTGGTCTATCGGTGCGGAGCGGAGATGGCGCGCATGGAGCGGCGTGCTCTTGATCTGACCGGCTGGCTTTGGACCGGGCTGATTGAGAGGATCAGCTAGGACTAAAGGAGTCGGACATGCGGCGAGGTCAGAAGACAAGCGCGGAGCAGGTTGTGCTGAAGCTGCGCCAGATCGAGGTGCAGACCGCCCAGGGCAAGAGCTTGGCGCTGGCGTGAAAGGAGGCGGAGATCTCCGAGCAGAGCTGCGCGACGAGTGCCTGAGGCAGGGGCGATCTTCCGCAGGCAGATCGCCAACAATACGGCCCTATGGACGCTCGCGGCATCCTTTGTGACCTGGATCACGGCGATCTCTGTCATGGTCTTAACCAGTAGCCAGAACGAATGGTGGATGACGCACTCGACCGCCGAACGGCTGACCCAAATGATTACCAGCGGGGATAGCAAGCTAATCCTTGCTGGCGCTTTGGGAGCGGGAGCGACGTTCTACCTAGTGGGACTGGTCCCCTTGGGTTCGGATCCCTGATTACCGTGGCGTTCGCCGCAAGAAGGATTCGATGAGCTGGACCCAGCCGCTGAGCATGATGGAACAAAGCGTCGCTGTCGTGACCAGTCCTACCACCGCCCAGCTGTCGAAACTGGCATTGGGCAACCAAGCGTACTTGTGCTGTATCGCGGTTGCCTGTTCGGGTGTCGTCTGGCGATAGAATGGATAGACCATGTGGTTAAGCTTCATCATGCTCATGTGCAGCCCGAGAGCTCCGAACCCTATCCAATAATTTCTTATGTAGGCCACCGTCGCCTTGATCGGATAGGTCTCGCAATTCTCGCTTCTGCTATAGTCCCAAAAAAATAGAGGCAGGAACGCAGGCGCTCCAAAGCATATAATTGTATTTAGATAGACAGCGCTGATTCCCGATCGCTCGATTAGAAACTGCCGCATGTTCGTCAACGGAACCAGCAACGACCACGAGCTGGCCGCTTCAATAGCTTGCTGCTCACCGACGGAGAAAAGGTGCAACGAGATCGACGCGACAACGGCCGCACCCGCAAGCAGGCCTCCGATGACATTGGCCCAATGCTTTCGCAGGAGGCCGGGAAAGAGCCTGCAGCAGATGAATACGATCAACCATGCGACCTCGAACCCGTAGGGAAAAGCCAGATAGGCGAAGGCGGTCGGTAGAGTTGCGAAAGCTGCAACGATGATTACGGATTGCAAGATGTACATCGTTTCCGGTCGCCGCTTCAGCCGAAATCTTCGTCCTGTTTTGGAAAGTCCGGCCTTCTCAGAGGTGTCGAGCGAATGCATGTTCAATCGGCAAAGTTGGCGGAAAACTGGTGCAAGGCTCGAAGATCGACGAGAGCTTTTAGTTCGAGTTCCGGGCTATGGGCATAGCTGTCTTGATTGCAGAGATCCCCACGCGGCTGAGGAAATCGCTCTCAGAATGGTCTTCCATGGTGAGTTCGAGGCCGCCGCCTGCGCCGAGAACGAGCACTTGCGCATCGTTCGGCGCACGCTCTGCCAGAAGTAGCCCTGCCATACGTTGTGGGTCGGCGTAGCCGGGTACCAGCCGCTGCGGATTTTCAACGTAGCGGGCTACAGCCTGCGGATCGGAGAATGCGTCCATGCGCAACGGTAAACCAATACACCGAAGACGAAGCGCTTCATAATCAGCTATGTAGCAGCACGCAGTTAACATGGTGCTTCGCAAAAACCTGCAGCCCGGGCTGGGCCAGAACGAAGGAGATCTTTGACGAGCGGTCGCCCACATACCAGTTGCGCCAGTCGCCTTCAGGGGCGGCGGCCCAAGTCGCCTGCCGGCTCTTCCGCGCTGGCGTCACGGATCTGAGCGACAAGGAAGGCTTCGGCTCGCTGCCACGCCTCGTCGGTATCGCCGCGGAAGTTGAGATCGCGTGAGAAGACATCCCGGCCGGTGCGGGCATCCACGAGTCGGGCCCAGAGCTGCAGGATCAGCGTACTGCTCTTGTGCACGACGCCAACGAGAACCAACTCGGCTCCCCGCGCCCGGGATGCCCGCAGCAGGCACTGAGCGTCACCAACGGGGCAGTCCTTCAGCAGGCGCTCGGCAGGCAGCAGCGTCGCTTGGTATCGTCCCGAGCGAGTGAGATCGGACGCCAGATCCTTGGCAAGGCGCTGCATCCGTTCCGCATGCTGCCGCGATTGGTCGACCGGCTCGCCGGAGGTGTCGAGGAGCTTGATCGGCAACACTGCCAGCCGGACCGGCTGCGCTTCTGCCGCGTCGGCCTGGGACATTCCAAGTGCCATCAGGTGAAGCGCGAGCGCGCCGACCCACACCGATCGGCGCGCATTCGAGACCCAAGCCTCCGCAATGGGCCTCATCCGCGCGCGTCGATCGATCGGGTTCAGGCGCGGGCGGTTCGCAAGGATCAGGCGGCGCATGACGACTGTGCCTCGTAGAGCGCCTTGAACTCCGGGATCCCGAAGGTCGCGACGACCTGGTGGTGCTCGTTGAGGATCTCGTAGACGGGGCCGTCGATATCGCGGTTCGTGAAGTAGACGATCACGTCCTGGTCGCCGCCGCCTTCGGTATGAGGCTCGCCTCCGGCTTTGCCCGCGACATAGCTCCCGAACGGTCGAACCTCTTTGAGCTCCCCGTTCGACCGGTAAATCCGCAGCTCGCCCTGTAGGACGAGGGTCCGGTAGGCCGCTGCATGGCGATGCAGCGCGATCCGCTCGTTTGCGGCGAACTTGAACAGCAGGTCGACGATCCGGGCATCCTCATCGACACTCAGGATATGATAGGCGGCGTGATCGAAGCCCTCGACCGTCCGCCAGACGATGTTGCGATCATCGAATGCGAGCCTTGCCATGGCGTGCTCCTGATGGGTCCTCTCCGTGCCGACGCGCAGGACGCCTGAGAGCATCCCACCGCGACTGTGCCCCGCGGGCAGATCCAGGCCTAAGCGGATTGCAGCGCGCGCCCTTGCCATTCGGTGCCAATGCACCGACCCTGCAGTGGGGAGACGCTCATGCCGGCATACGGTCTGACCCGGGCACGCACCATGGGACCGATCGCGGAGGCCATCACGGCGGCGGGTGGCTCGGTCGCGCGGGTGTTCGGCCGGGCCGGAATACCGCTGACGCTTCTCGACACGCCTGACCGCCTGATCCTGCTGCGTGATCAGCTCCGGCTCGTCGATGCGGCCATGCGCGAGATCGGCGACCCGGCCCTACCGGCCCGGCTCTCAATGCGCACCGGGATCACCGGACTGGGGCCTATCGGCCAACAGGTTCAGTCTGCCGCCACGCTCGGGGCCGCCCTCGCACGTGTCGAGATCGTCACCCCGCTTCTCCTTCAGACCGCGACCTGGACAGGGCTGCGCCGACAGGATCGGAGCGCGTTCTACGGCTACGCCGTGGCCGAGCGGATCGACAGCGGGCGTCAGGCGAACGAGATCCTCGCGCTCGGCTACCTGCTCGGTACGGTGCGCCATTTCCTTGGCCCCGCATGGCGGCCAGAGCGAGCCGTGGTAACGGGCGCGCATTTGGCGGAACGTCCCAGGATCGAGGCGCTGCTCGGCTGCGAGATAGTTCTTGGGGCTCGGGCCGGCCTGGTCTTCCCCGCCGACCATCTCGATGCCGGGAACCCGAAACGCTTTGATCCGACCCAGGTGCATGCGTCTGAGGACGAGCCGATCGGCGAGGACCTTGTGGCCTGCGTCACGCACCTGATCGAACTCGGGCTGGATGGGGCCCGCCCCACCATCGATGGCATTGCCGGCCGTCTCGGCCTCTCGCGCAGGACGCTGCAGCGCCGCCTGGAGGAGACCGGTAGGCGGTATGCCGACCTTCAGCGCAGCGTGCTGATCCGCCGGGCGAAGGCGCTCCTGTCAGACGAAACGCTGCCGATTGGTCGGATCGGCGTCGAACTCGGCTATGCGGATGCGGCCCATTTCAGCCGGGCCTTCCTGCACTGGACGGGTACGACCCCAAGCGATTGGCGTCGCCGTACTCACATGCAGCTTCGTCCGCTCCTCACCGTTTGATTAGCAGGCACGCAAACCTTACAGATTTAAGTGGATGATAAACCTTCGTTTTTCTCACATGCATGATCGCACAACCAGAAGACCGCTCGGGGTTGGAAGCAGTCGTCGCAATAAAGTTACGGTAAGTTCGGGCTATAAGGCGCTGATGCAGCTTGTCTCAAACCTCCTGCCCAGGTCTGCCGCTTTGATGCTGGCCTGTCTGAGCCTTCTGGCAACGGTGGTCCATTCCTCTGCGTTGGATACGGCGACACCCTACCGTGCCAAGCGCCTGTTCTACGGATGCTGGACGCGAACCACCACGCATCCCAAGCGCACGCGTTGGCCGACCTCAACCTCGACGTGGTGCTTCGAACGTGGCCGGATGCTCGGCGGCGTGTCGTTCGATGCAGGTGATGGTTGGGATTACTGCGAACGCTGGCATGTGCGTGGACAGCGCCTCGCGGCTCCCAGTGCATATGACGACGAGAGGGAATGTACCTACGCTTTCTCGGGGGATCGACGGACGCTGATCCTCCGAGATTGCACTGGGGCTGGGGATTGGCAGCGAGATGACGCCAGCACCGAGACCAACAGAGGTTCATGGAAATGCCGAATGCAGGGGCGCCCTGAGGCCAACGAGCAGCCGTAGCGCGCGATCGCCTCACGACCGCTTAGGGTGGAGACTGTGTGAGAACGCGTTTTGGTCTATCGGTGCGGAGCGGAGATGGTGCGCGAGGTGCGGCGTGCTGTCACGCCCGGAGGGCGCTGAGGAGCGGTCCAGTGCCGAGGATCGCCATCACCCGCTTCAGATTATAGGCCAGGACTTGTAGGCTCATCTCGGTCGCCACGTTTTTCAACCGTCGCGTCCGGAAGTGGGTCGCCCCCATCCAGCCCTTGAGCGTCCCGAACACGTGTTCGACCGTTTGCCGCCGCGTGCGCATCGCGTGAGAATCCGCGTCGAGCCGGCGCTGCACGGCTTCCAATACCGCCTCGTGCTCCCAGCGCGTCACCCGCCGCTCCTTGGCTGGCGTGCAGCGCGCCTTGAGCGCGCAGCCGTGGCAGGCTGTCGTCCAGTAGCGCCGTAGCGTCAGCCCACCCTCAACATTCGTGTAGCGGTAGGGGAGCTGCTCACCGGCCGGACAGCGGTAGGTATCCGTCTCCGCCTCGTAGACGAAGTCCTGTTTGCCGAAGCGCCCTTCCGCCTTGGCACCCGAGGTCAGCGGTTTGGGCAGTGTCACCGCGATGCCGGCCTGATCGCAGGCTAGGATCTCCTCGCCCGAGAAGTAGCCGCGGTCAGCCAGCACGCTGAGCGCTTCATGCCCGGTTGCGACTTGGCCCTGGCGGCTCATGTGCGCCAGTTGGGTGCGGTCGTGCCCGACGTTGGTGACCTCGTGGGCGACGATCAGATGATGCTCGGTGTCGACGACCGCCTGCACGTTGTAGCCGACCATCCCCGTCCCCTTGCCGCGCGTGGCCATCGCCCGCGCGTCCGGATCGGTCAGCGAGATCTGCCGGTCGGGGGCGGCTTCGACGAGCGTCTCCATCGCCTGCAGTTCGCGCATCCGCGTCCGCAGGGCGTCCAGACGCTCCGCGATGCGCACCTTGCGCACGTGGGCGACCTCGTCCTCCTGGCGATCGGCGGTGTCGAGGGCGGCGAGATAGCGCGCGATGCTGGCCTCGATCTGCTCGATGCGGCGCCGGACCGCCGCCGGGGTAAAATTGCGATCACGCGTGTTCACCGCTTTGAAGCGGCTGCCGTCGAGAGCCACGATACCACCGGCCAGGAGGCCGAGTTGTCGGCACAGCACCACGAACTGGCGGCAGGCGGCCTGGATCGCAGGACCATTATCGCGCCGGAAGTCGGCGATGGTCTTGAAGTCGGGGGCGAGGCGGCCGGTCAGCCACATCAGCTCGACGTTGCGACCGGCCTCACGCTCCAGACGGCGGCTGGAAGTAACTTGGTTGACGTAGCCGTAGAGGTAGAGCTTCAGCAGCGTCGCGGGATGGTACCCGGGCCGTCCGGTCGCGGCCGGCATCATGCTCGCAAAGCCCAGGGCCGTGAGATCGAGCTCGTCTACGAACAGGTCGACGACGCGCACCGGATTGTCTTCGGACACATAGTCGTCCAACCGGTTCGGCAACAGCGTGACTTGGTGGCGATCCGCACCACAGATGAACCGCGCCATACACGCCTCCGCTGTCCCACAGAGACTATCAGAACCGCTACGTTTTCACACAGCCTCGGTGGGGAGCAGACCCTGGCTCTCTGCCAAGAAGCAGACGTCCCATATCTGAAATCGCCGCTTCGCTTGCAACCTTAGCTTGGTACAGCCGAATTCAGCAAAAAAAGACCATAGCGATCTCAGAAACACGTCAAAGCAAATTTCGTGATCTGACACAACTTTGCCTCAGCAGCTAAACAAACGCTGACGATGATCAACGTTGCGCGCCCCCTTCCATCACAGAGTATCCTTCGCTTGGTCGAAGGCTTCGGGCTAACGGGGACGTGGTCGTGGACATTCGCCGCGAACGAGCATGTCTGGTCGCCGGGCCTGTTCCGGATCCTCGGGCTCGAGCCGAATTCGGCCCGACCGGAATACGGCCTTCTCCTCGCCCTCGTTCACCCAGAGGACCGGGACAACGTCACCTCGACGTCGGAATTGCTCCAAACCGGTCAGATGACGCAGCAATCCTTCCGGATCATCCGTCCGGACGGGACGATGCGCACCGTGATGAGCCGTGGCGAGGTGATTGTGGCGCCTGACGGGCGTCCGCTGCAGGCCATGGGCGTGCTGATCGATGTGAGCGACCGCGAGATGCTGGCGCGCGCACAGGCGGCGGAACGTCGGCGGAAGAGGACTCTTTTCGAGCAAACCGGCGCGTTCACCTCCGCAACTCCCGTCTATCCCTACACCGACTTCTCACCAGAATGGCTGGAGCTGGTCGGGCTGCCGCGGAAGGAATTGCTCGAGGAGCCGACGCTCCCTGTCTTGAAGGAGGAGCGCGCCCGCTGGCGCGACCATGGTCGCGAACTCTATCTGGCGCGACAGGTCGTCCACACACAGCCCCGTCTCATCCTGGCCAGCGGCGAGATCAGACCGTATCGGATGGTGATGGTGCCGATGCGGAACGCTGCCGGCGGCCCAGACGGCTGGGTGAACTACATCGCGCCCCTTCAACTCACCGGGATGACGCCCGGCGCGGTGCGGCAGAGCCTGGAACAGCTCGTCCGCGGGTTTCATCTACGCGCGGGTCGCGCCCTGCTCGGATGGTCGATGCAGCAACTCGCCGAAGCGGCTGGCCTTTCTTTTTCGACCGTTCGCCGGCTCGAAGACGAAGACGTGAGTGCCTCCCGGCGCGCCTGCCAAGCGACAATCCAGGCGCTCCGAAGCCACGGCATCGTCTTTTCATTCATGGAAGATGGGACTTTGGCGCTCGGCAAGCGGTGAATGTTCCTCAGCCACGGCACACGGGACGCAATGTGGTCGGTGGCGATGACTCAGCGGCTCGAAGCTCGCTTGCTGCAAGCTGGGCGCACCCCGGAAGTGCATCTGTTGGCGGGCCAGGATCACAGCCCGCATGGCGAGGATGAGAACGAGCACCACCTCAGGCTCATCACATTCCTGCGGCGGACGCTGGAGGCCGCTTAGAGCACCATCCGAGCGTGATGAAACGGCTAGCGAGGTGACGGGTTGGTCGGCGAAGGAGAGCGCCGATGTCCTCAGCCCTGTCCGTCGATCTGCGTCAGCGCGTGGTCGTTGCCGTCGCGGCCGGCGCCTCCCGGCACAAAGCTGCCGAACGCTTTGGGGTCAGCCTGGCGAGCGCCAGTCGGTGGTGTGATCGCTTCGCCCGTGAGGGCCACGTCGCGCCCAAGCCGATGGGCGGTGATCAGCGCTCGCACCAGATCGAGGCGCGGGCCGACCTGATCGTCTCCCTCTACGAGGCGCAGCCCGGCATCTACCTGCACGAACTCCGTGCGGCTCTCGCCGAGCACGGCATCTGCGTGGCCCAGAGTAGCCTCTCGCGCTTCTTCAAGCGCCACGGCATCTCGCGAAAAAAAGTACGGGGCACGCGGCCGAGCAGGACCGGGAGGACGTGAGAGCTGCGCGCGAGGCGTGGTTCGAGGGCCAACTCGACCTCGACCCAGATCGCCTCGTTTTCATCGACGAGACCGCAGCCAACACCGCCATGGCCCGGCGCTACGGGCGCGCTCCACGGGGCGAACGCTGCCGGATGAGCGTGCCACAGGGCCACTGGAAAACCACCACCGTCACGGCGGGTCTGCGCACCAGCGGCATCACCGCACCCTGGCTGCTGGACGGTGCCATGAACGGGCATGCCTTCCGCACCTACGTGGCCGACGTGCTCGCTCCAACGCTCCAGCCCGGCGACACGGTCGTCATGGACAACCTGCCAGCCCACAAGGTCAGCGGCGTCCGCGAGCAGATCGAGGTGGTGGGAGCCCGGCTGCTCTACCTCCCAGCCTACTCGCCCGACTTCAACCCGATCGAGATGGCCTTCGCGAAGCTGAAGGCGCTGCTGCGCTGCGCCGCGGCGCGAACCATCCCAGATCTCTGGGACGCCATACGGCGCAGCCTAACCCGCTTCGCGCCAGCTGAATGTCGAGCCTACCTCGCCGCTGCAGGCCGGGGCCGTGATCTCCGACCGGCTTCTGACCGATCTGATGAGCGTGCACGCCCTCGGCCTGCGCGACGCGCTCGCCCGCGATCCCGACGCCGCATTGCTCGCTCTGCTGCATGCTCTTACGCTCCGGACCTTCTAGCGGGGGAGCGGCGCGAGGGAGACATGCCTAGAGATCAAGGCGCGCCACATCGCCCTGGCGAGCGCCGTGCCGGGGCTTGCCGACAACCCGGCGGCGGCTGCGATCGCCGAGCGGCATGCCAGTTGGTCCCAGCAACTACCATCCCGGCCCCAGGATCTCTGGTCGGCATTGCGCGTCTCCGATCATGATAGCCGGCATGACCTCCTCGCGCATTGCACGTCACTCAGCCTCAATGCCGTGATCCTGCCGCACGCTCAGCTCGACCGCGCCGTGTCGCCCGCCGACCGGATCGCCCGGCAAGTCGGCCTCGACATGACCCGCAGCTTCACGCCGAACGTCGCGAATTATTTCGGGCGCACGACGAAGGCCGGCATCCTCGCCGCGGTGCGAGAGGCGAAGGGCGAGACGGCGGTTCAACTCATCGACCATCTGCGCAAGGCCGACATGGCCGCGGAAGCGGAACGATTCGTGGCCAGCACCGGATGGCTGCCGCAGCCGCTGCGCACGCCTGAGGAGGGCGACGAAGCCCCCTCCCCTGCCCCGGAATGGTGTCGACCACGGCGCGGCCGCGGAGACCGGCACCGTGCTTCCCGCCTTCCTGACCGACCCGGACGCGAGCGCCTTGCCGGAGGCAGAAGCCTGGCCGCAAGCGGCCGAGTAGCGCCAGGGCCTTCCTCCGCCTCGACCGACGCCGGCCCGCTGCGCAGCGGGCCGTGCGCTGGTCCGGTGGGAGCCGCCCGTTGCCCGTCCCGAGATGGGCTGCGCGTCGCTCTGCATGCCCGGGCTGCCGCGGCGATGCGGCGTTACCCACGGCGCAGGAGAGGCCGGGCACAGTCGGGAAGTTCGCGAAAGTCGCAGGCGCGCGCAAGAGCAGGCCCGCGACGCGGCCGTCATCTCAACGGAGCCTTCCATGATCTCGTCTGCTGCCATCCTGCCGTCCCGCGTCCCCTCCCCTCGCGTCGCGGCACCCCACGGCCGATGCGCTGATCGCCGCCGCCCATGGGGTGCCGCGGCGCGTCACCGATGCTGCGCGACGCCACTTCGACGCCGCCCTGGCCCGCCTCGCACCGGGCAGACGTCTGGTCGCGATCACCGGGCAAGCGCTCGCGCCAGATCGCCCGACCGGCGCCGAAGCCTTAGCTCGCTTGCGGCGCGATCGGACCGCGCACATCGTCTTCAGCGCCGCCCTCGACGTGCGCCTGTTCGCCCCGCACGGCACCCGGGTCGCCACACGGCTCACCGTGATCGACCGCGTGCCCGCTCCCGATCCCGACGCGGTGAAGGCCTGCAGCGGGCGGGCCGAGACTGCCGCAGCCCTGCTCGCCCTCGTCCGCCGTCACGTGCCGCCCCGTTGGGGACGCTCGCGTCTTGAGCCGATGCCAACCGGCGCGCTGGCAGGACTTGCGGCACCGATGGGGCCGGAGCGCTGCCCGCACGCTCCCTTGTTGCGGTCGCCGTTGGGCGCCCCGTCGAGAGGGAGAGGTCAAGTGCGCGGCGCGTGACGGGTTTAGAGGTCGGGAGAGAGGCTCCGCGGCCGCTCGTCGCGAAGGTCTGTCCGATGGCGCACTCCCCTCCCCGGCCCACGCCGGATCGTACCAACGTGTATCGCGAGGTTACCGACTGCATCATCGTCGACTTGGAGGGCGGCCGCCTGCCCTGGGTCCAGCCCTGGTCCTCCGGCCGCATCCGGGCACCGCTTGGATTGCCCGCCAACGCTGCCACCGGCCGCCGTTGCTCGGGCATCAGCATTCTAATCCTATGATGCGCCGTAGTGGAGCGCGGTTTCGCCGGTCATGCGGGACCGCGAGGTCCGGCAAGCTCTTGGTGAAGGTGCAGCGGGGGCAGGCAGGATTGCCGCAGCGCAGGCGGCGCAGGTGCAGGCGCAGACAGACGGAGCGGCACTGCCAGGGCAGATCGGCGAGGCAGCGTTTGTAGTGGCCGTGGGCGCGATCCGATCGCCTGCGGCAGGCTGGACAGCTCGGCGTAGTCGATCGTGGCACTGCCAGCACCGTCACCCGCTCGGGCTCGGGCGAGACCGCGATGACGCGCAGCGAGGCTGGAATGAAGGGGAGCAAACGTTTGGGCATGGGCGGATCCGGGCTACCTCTAATCCTCCGAATCTCCGCCCAGAGCGAAGGCTCCCGTTCTTATTCTCACCGCCCCACAAGGTGACAGAGAACCGATACTCCCTGATTGTGGGCATCGAAAATTCCCTGGTCGGTGCTATGGCCCGCAGAGAGGCGACGCCCCGCGCCCTCTCGGGCTTTTCCATCATCGGCCACCATGCCTGCCGACACGGATCGGCTGGGAGCTGCGGGCAGGCGGCCTAGCGGGAGGCGGGGCGCGCTGAAATGTGCGACCGCTCTACCGACCTGACCCGCCAAGCGGGGACACTGATGGATGCCGCCCGCGCGCTTGCCGAGGCCTGTCGGGCCCTCGGCGCTCAGGGTGCGTCCGCGGCGCCGGGCTGGCCCCTCATGGGTCTGCTGCGCCAGCCGCACCCTGCGCGGACAACGCCGCTGCGGCTTGGCCAACGCGGCCCGGACTGCAGCGTGCAGTCAGGCCTGCCTAAGAGCGCAGCGCCGCCGCCCTCCACCGTCCCACCATCGGTGCCGAGCGCCGCCCGCTCGCCGCGCTGGCGGCTGCGCACCCTACCGGCATGATGGAAGCGCAGTGGGCGGTCGCCGCTGGGCTGGAGCGCACGGGCGACACCTTCAAGATCTACGAGTTCCCGCCTGTGGGGTGCGTGCCGGATCGAACAGCGCGGCAGCCTGTTCTACGCAACGGACGAAGGATTCCTTGCGCTCGGCGAGATGAAGATCCCGGTCGTGCCCGAGCCGGGACCGGACCTCGCCGCGTTCTGGGCCGAGCGTATCCCGGGCGCGGGGTCGATGCTCTGGCAACTCGCCGAGACGTGGCCGGTGGCAACCGCGCGCGCTGCCCTTGCGGATACGCTTAGGCTCACGGCGTCTGGTGGTACCTTCAACACCTACCTCTTGCGCCTGCGATCCGCAGTGTTGATCGCGGAGCCGGAGCACGGACAGGTCCGCATCGTCGATGCGCTGGTCTGTCGAACCGAGCCCTGCATCAAGGCGTCCGGAACGCAGGTCCGACCCGCGGGTTCCTCCACACGCGAATCCGCGATCGAGCTTGTGCCGGGCTTGCGCGGGACTCGACTCCCGAAACCGAATCGGTCCTCTATGCTCGCTTGCGGTGCTAGGGTGATATTCGTCACCAAACCGCAAACGAGTCGGGAGCATGAATCAGCACGTTCCTCTCGGGCCCCTCGCGCCCGCGCCGAACACCACAGCCGGGAAGGACGCACGCCTTCTTGAGCGGAAGCTGCGCGAGATCGCGGCCGTCGTGTTCTCGCCCTCCGAGACGAAGACGCTCCGGCGCTTCACCTCGGGCGAGGTCGCACGCATCCTCGGCGTGACCGATAGCCGGATCCGGCAACTCTCGCCCGATCTGCTCGTCTCCGAGCCCGAGGTCGCGCCGGGCGGGCGCCGGCTCTACACGCTTGCCGACATCCACGCCTTCCGCGCGCATCTGCACGAGATCGACCGGGTCGGCCGGCGCTACCAGCCACATCGAAATGCCGAAGCAGGCGAGCACCTGCAAGTCATCGCCTGCGTGAACTTCAAGGGCGGGTCCGGCAAGACCACGACCGCGGCCCACCTCGCGCAGTCCCTCGTGCTGCGCGGCTACCGCGTGTTGGCGATCGATCTCGACCCACAGGCCTCGCTCTCTACGTTGCTCGGCGTCCGGCCGGAGAACGAGGCGACCCCCTACCCCACTATCTATGACGCGATCCGCTACGGGGCGGAGCGACGGGGCATGCAGGAGGTGATCCGGCAGACCTATTTCACCGGCCTGGATCTCGTGCCAGCCGACCTTGAGCTTGAGGTGTTCGAGTTCGAGGCACCGATGCACTTGGCACGGCGGCAGCCTGGCGACACCGAGCCCCCCTTCTTTGCTCGGATCAGCTTGGCGCTGAGCGAGGTGGCGGACGCCTACGACGCCGTGGTGATCGATTGCCCGCCCCGGCTCGGCTATCTCACGATCTCGGCGCTCGCCGCCGCGACGGCGCTCCTCATCACCATCCACCCGCAGATGCTCGATGTCTCGAGCATGCGGCAATTCCTGACCATGATGGACGAGCTGATGGAGCCGGTCCGCGCCCAGGGCGGCGCGCCGGCCCACGACTGGTTCCGCTACCTCGTCACTCGATTTGAGCCGAACGACACCCCACAGACGGAGGTTGTCGCGATGCTGCGTGGGCTGTTCGGCGAGCGCGTGCTGACGAAGGCCATGCTCGACTCGGCCGCAGTCGCGAACTCCGGACTACGCGGGCAGACCGTCTACGAGACCCCGCTACGCCGCGACGAAGTGACGGGATCGACCTACCGGCGCGCCCTTGACGCGCTCGACGCAGTGAACGGCGAGATCGAGAGCTTGATCGGCCGGGCGTGGGGCCGCGCATGAGCCAGAAGAAACGCCTTTCCGCGATAATGGGCTCGCCGATCCAGGCAGATGCCCCGCACCCCGCGGATGCTGAGAAATCAACGGCTTCACCCCCTGTAGCAGGTGCTACAGCCCCGCCCCCCGCCTGAGAAGCGATCTGGGGCTGCGCGTTCCATGGCTTCCCTCTGGCTCGCGCAGACAGCCCCCGCTCTCGCGGAAGACGGGGTTGTCGAACTGGACCCCAACCTCTGCGACCCGTCCGCCATCGCCGACCGGGTGCCGGACGCCACCGATGCGGCCTTTACCGCCTTCGTGGACCAGGTCCGGGAGGAAGGCCAGCACACGCCGATCCTTGTGCGCAAGCATCCAGCGGCGCCGGGACGCTACGAGATCGCCTACGGGCGCCGCCGCACGCGCGCGGCCCGCGAGATCGGCAAGCCAGTCCGGGCTGTGGTGCGAGACCTGAGCGACGCCGAACTGGTCGTGGCGCAGGGTTCCGAGAACCTGGCCCGCGAGGATCTGAGTTACATCGAGCGGGCCCACTTCGCCCGGAACATGGAGCAGGCCGGCGTCGCGCGTGAGGTGATCCTGAAGGCCATGGGCGTTCATCGCCCGGACCTCGTGAACTACCTCGCGGTGGCGGAGGCGATCCCCGCACCCGTGCTCGCCGCGATCGGGCCAGCGCCGAAGATCGGCCGCCCGCGCTGGCTCACGCTCGCCGACCGGATTCAGGGCGCATCACCGGAGCAGGTCGATACCGCCCTCGCCTCCCCGGACCTTGCCGGTAAGCCGTCGGACGAGCGATTCGCCGTGGTGCTGACCGCGCTCACCGCGGCGCCGAAGCCGGCTCGCAAGCCGAAGGGTGAAACGATGAAAGACTCCAAGGGGATGAAATTCGCCCGTGTCGAGCGCAGCACGTCCGGCGTGCGCGTGACGACCGACGAGAAGATCGAGCCCGGATTCGGCGACTACCTTGCCGGCCGGCTTCACGAGATCCTTGCCGCCTACCGGGCGAGCAAGGGCTAACCCCGCCGATCCACCACCAACAGGAAGGAGACGAGGACACCGTCAAAAGAAAGGGCCCACCGAACCGAAGTGCGGCAGACCCCCTCTCTGTAGTCCTGGCAGACCCAGAGAATCACATCTCCCGGCACATCGCAAGGCTGAACACCGCCGACCGCGCGTGATTGCGTGACGGCGAACGCCCCATCTTGGCCCGGTACTCGATCCGAGCATGCTCCACATTACGACGCCCTTCGGGCGGCGATCGTTGACGGCTGCGCAAGTGCGAGCGCAGGCGAACGCAGACTGCTGCCTGCGCGAGACCACCGTCCAGAAGTGGACCGTGCTCCGCGACATCACCGAGGCGCGCGCGCAGCTCGGCCTCTCGTCGCCGAGCCTCGCCGTGCTCGACGCGCTGGCAAGCTTCCTGCCAGAGACCGCGCTGCAGATCGGGGAGGGGCCCGGGCTCGTCGTCTTCCCGTCGAACCGGGCGCTGGGCTCGCGCACGCGCGGTATGGCCGAGTCCACGATCCGGCGCCATCTCGCCGCCCTGGTAGAGGCCGGCATCGTCATCCGCCGGGATAGCCCGAATGGAAAGCGCTACTGCCGGCGCGGGGCAGGGGGCCAAGTCGCACAGGCCTACGGCTTCGACCTCGCCCCGCTTGTCGCCCGCGCGTCCGAGTTCGCTGATTTAGCCGAGACCGTGCGCGCCGCGGCGATGGCGCTGCGCGTGGTCCGCGAGCGCGTTACGCTGCTGCGCCGGGACTGCGTGAAGCTGATCCAGGCTCTGGAGGCGGCGGAGGGCGCGCCGGGCGCCGCGGAGCCGTTGAGAGCCCGCTACGGCGCGATCCTGGGCGCCCTGCCCCGCGTGGCTGCCCGCGCCAATTTGGACGCGACTGCAGAGGCCCTGGCTGGGCTGGCGGCCGACGTGGGCAAGCTGTTGCTTGCGCATCAAGAAGTCGCGAATTCGAGCGGCAATGCCGGTCAGGATGAGCGGCACTGTCAGAATTCAAACCCCGAACTTTTTAGTTATGAACCAGCCTCCAAGATGGGGGGGAAGGGATCGACATCGCCCGGTCCGGTAAACGACGCGCCGGCCGCACGCGGTGAGGCAGGGCAGGGGGCGGCCACCGCTCACCTCCCGACCCGCACCACTTACCCACTCGGTCTCGTCCTAGACGCATGCCCCGACATTCGGAGCTACGCTCGGGGCGGCATCGGCTCCTGGCGGGATCTCATCGACACCGCAGGTCTCGTCCGGTCCATACTTGGGATCAGCCCTCATGCTTGGGGCGAAGCCCGTGAGGTGATGGGCGATGATGCGGCAGCGGTGACACTTGCAGCGATCCTGCAGCGGGCTGAGCACATCAAGGCGCCGGGGGGCTACCTGCGCGCGCTGGTCGACCGGCAGCGGCGAGGAGAGTTCAGCCTGGGGCCGGTGCTGCAGGCGCTCAGCCGCGGCCGACTCGCACGCCGTGCTGCTGGTGGTTAAGAGCGCCTAACAGAACCGGTAGATCTGGTTGAGTGTGATGAGGCTTGCCGCGAGGGTGGTGAAGGCCTCCTAGATGTCGGCGCGGCGCTCGTAGCGGATGGGCAGGCGGCGGAAGCGGTTGAACCACGCGTAGGTGCGCTCGACCACCCATCGGTGTCGGCCAAGCCTCTCGCTGCTCTCGATGCCCTTGCGGGCGATGCGCGGAACGATCCCCCGCGCCCGGCACTCCTGCCGGCGCGCCTTGGCATCGTAGGCCTTGTCGGCGTGCAGCTTGTCAGGGCGTCGGCGCGGTCGGCCGCGCCGGCCCGCGCTCAGTGGCGGGATGGCATCGAGGGTCGGTGCCATCTCCGGGCTGTCGTGTCGGTTGGCCCCCGTCAGCCTCACCCCCAGCGGCGTGCCGCCGGCGTCGATGACGAGGTGGCGCTTCGTGCCCGGCTTGCCCCGGTCCGTCGGGTTCGGGCCGGTGGCAGCCCCCCCTTTATGGATGGCCCGCCCCTCACCGGGCTGCCCTGCTAGCCTTGCAGGGTCGCTAAGTTGAAGGGACGGAGCGGGACGATGACGATCGCGGTGCTGGGGATCGATCTGGGCAAGAACAGCTGCAGCCTGGTCGGGCTGGACGGGACTGGGCGGGTCGTGCTGCGCCGCCGGATGCGGCGCGAGACGGTGATCGCCTTCAGCGCGAAGTTGCCGGGGTGCGTCGTGGCAATGGAGGCGTGCTGCGGTGCGCACCACACGGGCCGAGCCCTCGTGGAGCAGGGGCACACGGTCCGACTGATGTCGCCGGAATACGTGCGCCCGTACGTCAAGGCGCAGAAGAACGACGACCGCGACGCCGAAGCCATCGCCGAGGCGGCCACCCGCCCAACGATGCGGTTCGTGGCGCTCAAAACCGAGGCGCAGCTCGACGTGCAGACCCTGCACCGGGTCCGCGACCAGCTCGTGGGCGAGCGCACGGCGCTGATGAACCAGGTCCGCGCCATCCTTCTGGAGCGCGGCTATGTCGTAGCGCAGGGGCGGGCCAAGCTGGCTGCCTGTCTAACCGAGTTACTCGACACGGAGGCGGTCTCCTCCCTCACAGCGCGCATGCGCACCCTTGTGGCGGAGGTGCGCGAGCGCTGGCAGAGCCTCGACCGGCGCATCGCCGCGCTGGATGCCGAGTTCGCCGAGCAGGCGCGCACGGACGAGAACGCGCGGCGGCTGACGACCATCCCGGGCATCGGCGCGCTCAACGCGACCGCGCTGGTTGCGGCCATCGGCGACGTGGCCACCTTCGCGCGCGGGCGCGACCTGGCAGCCTGGCTCGGCCTCGTACCGCGGCAGGTCACGACCGGAGGGAAGCCCAAGCTCGTCGGCATCACCAAGCGCGGCAGCAAGTACCTGCGCAAGACGCTCATCCAGGGCGCCCGGGCCGCGATGCAGACGCTCCGGCAGGGTGACACGCGGCTCGGGCAGTGGCTGCGCGGGTTGCTGGCGCGAGCGCACACCAACACGGCGGTGGTGGCCTTGGCAGCCAAGATGGCGCGCATCGTCTGGGCGCTGCTGCGCCACGGGCGCGTCTTTCAAGCTCTCCGCCGCGGATCGCCTTCGGTTGGAGGCCCTGGTCGCGGATCGAAACACGCCACAGAAGCACGTCTGGCGGGCTCGCATGGTGTTGCTTAGCGCCGATGGGCTCGGGACGCACGCGATCATGCGTGAGGCGGGCGTCTCCAAGACGGCGGTCTGGCGCTGGCAGGACCGCTTCGCGCAGGAAGGCGTCGCAGGGCTCCTGCGGGATAAGACGCGGCCGGCGCGCATCCCGCCGCTGGGGCCGGAGGTGGCTCTGACGCAGGAAGAGCCGCCCGGCGAGACCACGCATTGGACGGCCGCCGCCATGAGCAAGGTCGCGGCCATCAGCGTCTCGTCAGTGCAACGGATCTGGCGTGGGCATGGGCTGCAGCCGCATCGGGTCCGGCAGTTCAAGCTCTCCACCGACCCGGCCTTCGCCGCTAAACTGCGCGATGTCGTTGGGCTCTACGTCGACCCAACCGCCCATGCCGTCGTGCTCTCGGTCGACGAGAAGAGCCAAATTCAGGCGCTCGTCAGCACGCAGGACCCGTTGCCGATGGAACCAGGCCACGCCCTTCTCGGGTCACAGGCATCGGCGAGGTAAAACCTCACCGCAGGGCGTTCCCGGGCGGCCGACAGGTCCGGGGGAAGACACGATCGGTCGATCAGAGTGCGGGGCAGACCGCCCGGGAACTGGCGCCAATCTTCTGACTGTCGCTATGGTGCACGAGCCCGCCGCCCTGGAGGGGACGACGTTCGTGCAGGGCCTGCTCCAGAGCGTCGAGCACGAAGGCGGCATGGAGCCCGGGAGACCCGCCAACCGACGATGCGCCGGGCATAGGCGTCGATCACGAAGGCCACGTATACAGAGCCGGTCCAGGTCGCGACGTAGGTGAAGTCGCCGACCCACAAGGCGTTGGGACGCGGGGCCTTGAACCGGCGGTTCACCCGGTCGAGCGGGCAGGCCGCGGCCGGGTCCGGGATGGTGGTGCGAACCTTCTTGCCCCGCACGATGCCCTGCAGCCCCATGACCCGCATCAGCCGGGCGACCGTGCAACGGTCCACCGCGATCCCTTCTCGACCGAGTTGCCGCCAGACCTTCCGCACTCCGTAGACGTGGAAGTTCTCCTCGAACACGCGCCGGATCTCGACCATGAGCGCCGCGTCCGAGCGAGCCCGAGCCGGCAGCTTGCCGGGATCGGCCCGCCGCGCGGCATGGGCGTGATAGGTTGACGGGGCGATCGGCAGCACGCGGCAGATCGGCCTCATCCTGAGGCTCTCGAAGGACGACCCCGTAGGCCTCCCGGTGATCGTCAATGACGGCGATCATGTCCGCGACCGGCGGTCGAGCTCCGCCATCGCGAAATGGGCCGACGCCTTCCTCAGGATCTCGTTGGCTTGGCGCAACTCGCGGTTCTCGCGCTCCAGTGCTTTGATCCGCTCGCGCTCGTCCGTCGTTGGTCCGGGCCACTGGCCCTGGTCCCGCTCGGCTTGACGGACCTTGTATAGCGACAGGGGCTCGCAATACCTCGCCGTACGCTACACGGAGCGGCTGGCGGAGGCGGGGGTCGAGCCCTCGGTCGGCAGCGTCGGGGACAGGCCGGGCGAAGAAGCGCGACAGGCTGCTCGTGCTCGCCTGGATGCCGTGAGCGAGCGGCGCGGCTGCGCCGCGCTCGGCGTCGGCCGGTCGAGCATCCGCTACCGCGCGACCAAGCCCGATCAGGCACCGCTGCGGATGCGCATCTGTGATCTGGCCAAGAGCCGGGTGCGCTACGGCTACTTCCGAATCTACATCCTGCTGCGCCGGGAGGGTTGGCGGGTGAATCACAAGAGGGTCCACCGTCTCTACCGGGACGAGGGGCTGAGCCTGCGGCTCAAGCGACCGCGCCGGCACGTCAGCGCGGCACACCGTGAGCGTCAGCCTGCTGCGCTCCAGCCGAACGAACGCTGGTCGATGGACTTCGTCTCCGACGCGCTGTTCGACGGCCGCCGGCTGCGGGCCCTGACGGTCGTCGATACGTTCACGCGCGAGGCTCTGGCGATCGAGGTCGACCAGGGCATCAAAGGCGAACAGGTCGTGGCTGTCGTCGGCCGCTTGGCGCTGCTGCGCGGAGCACCGTGCGCGATTCAAGTCGATAACGGGCCTGAGTTCGTCTCGAAAGCCCTCGACCGCTGGGCCTACGAGAACGGTGTCACGTTGGACTTCTCGCGCCCTGGCAAGCCGACCGACAACGCACTGGTCGAGTCGTTCAACGGCCGCCTGCGCGACGAGTGCCTGAACGCGAACTGGTTCTTGTCGTTGGCTGACGCGAGGAGCAAGATCGAGACGTGGCGGCGGCACTACAACGAGAGGCGTCCTCACACCGCCCTGGGGTGGCGAACGCCCCAGGAATTCGCCCTGGCGGCGGCCCTGCAGCCCGCCGAATGAGACCCGGAGGCTCACCTTTCGGCCGGACCAAGATCCGGGGGACCCTCATTACAGCCCGAGAACTTGCGTAGGTCGTGGACCACAAACGGGGTCAACTCCACAAAGGCTCAAAAGCCTCCTTCAAGGAGGATCACTTTTCAGGGGGCAGGCCAGTAACGGAACGACCGGAACGTCCCGTCGATGTCGAGGGCGAGCAAGCGCGTGCCGGCGATGGCCAGCATGATTGCACCCCATGTTTCCTCCGGCATCCGTGCCGCCATCACGGACCACGCGGTGGACGGGGGAAACGACGCGGGGGGACTGACCAGCGTCCACCCAAGCTGCAACAGCAGAACGGCTGCAAACCATTCGGTGATCCGCGTCTTGAAATGGCCGGTGATCCCGGCGGTGATGCGTTTGACCATGGTGAGCATGTCACGGCGCCTTGTGGCCCGGGCCCATCGCGCGATGGCTGGGTCGAGCCGTGACAAGGCGTGCATCATGGCGGCCTCCGCCGACGGGCAGGTGGTTGGGGCATCCCCGCGCCCGACGTTCCCGGGAATCGGGGCCGGGCGGGGAGGGCAATAGGGGAGGGGGGGTTCATTTCGCGAGGTCACGGCGCACGGCGTGATTCCAGGCGAGCGCTCGTTCCCCACAGCGGGTTTTGGCCCGGTCGAGCACCTTGGCCGTCCCGATGATCCGCACGATGTCGGCGCGGGTGCCAGCAAGACCCGTAAGCCGGAAGGGACCGGGATCATCGGCCCAGCAGCGTTGCGATCAGACCCTGCAGGAGAACGACCTCCACGCCCGCCTCGGCCCGCAGCCGATGACCGCCGGCCATCTCGATCTCGATGGCACTGGGGCGGAGCGGCTCGGCCCGGACAGGGGAGGGCGGTGCCGGCAGCGCCAGCGGGATGAAGCCCAGGGGGACGACATCTCCGGTGCAGGCGCTCCAGCCCGCAGGGCACGGCGCCAGCTGAACCGCCCCGGTTTTCCCGGAGGCCATTTGGTTTGGGTCAGGCTGCCAAGGTTTGGACTTCGGTCTGGGCATAGTAGCGCGCTTCGGCCTCGGCGGGAGGTGACCTGACCGGATGGCTTTGGACCGGGCTGATTGAGAGGATCAGCCAGGACCGAAGGAGTTGGACATGCGGCGAGGACAGAAGACGAGCGCGGAGCAGGTCGTTTTGAAGCTGCGCCAGATCGAGGTGGAGACAGCTCAGGGCAAGAGTTTGGCGTTGGCGTGCAAGGAGGCGGAGATCTCCGAACAGAGCTGCGCGACGAGTGCCTGAGGCAGGAGATCTTCTACTCGCTGAGAGAAGCACAGGTCGTGATTGGCCTATGGCAGAACACATACAACCGTGTCCGGCCGCACTCGTCCCTGGGCTACCGGCCGCCCGCGCCTGTCAGCTTCCCTGATCTAGCCTTCCGCCTACCCATGGCAGCGGCCATGCAGTAGCCTCTTGTAACTTGATCCCAACCTCGCCGGGTATGCTCCTCGGCGCGGTTGCGGGTGAGAGACCGTTAGCCTCTGGGGCCACCAAGCCCGCAAGTGAGCCAGGGTCCTCGCCCGCCGTTCCATCGAACCCGAACAGTCGCTTGGGCCGCTCAACGCGAAGCCCGCTTGCGCAAGGATGGGATCAGATGGACGCTCCTGTTGTCGGGATCGACGTGGCCCGTGACCGCCTCGATATTCACGTTCATCCCTCTGGAGCGAACTTCGCCGTTGACCGTACGACCGAGGGCGTGGAGCAACTGTGCGAACGCCTCCGGCCCCTGAAGCCGAAGCTCGTCGTCCTGGAGGCAACCGGCGGTTTGGAAGCCATGGTGGCACGTGCTCTCACCACCTGGAGGCTGCCAGCCGTGATCGTGAACCCAGCACAGGTCCGTGCTTTCGCTCACGCCTTGGGCCAACGCGCCAAGACCGACCGCATCGACGCCACCGTGATCGCCCCGTTCGCGGCGGCCACCAACCCACCCGTTCGCGCTCGGGCCGATGCCAAGACTCAGGCCTTGGCTGATCGCGTCCGAGCGGCAGCGAGCGAGCCAAGCTCCATCGTGCATTCGAGACAGCGTCCGGCGCGTCATAGAGGCATTGGAGCAGGAGCAGGATGTAATCGACCGCTCGATCGATGCAGAGGTAGACCGGTCGCTGAATGGCGCAGGAAGGAGACCCTCCTGACCTCCGTTCCTGGTGTTGGACCGACGATCGCACGAACCCTGATCGCGGAGCTGCCCGAGCTTGGAAGTCTCAACGGAAAGCAAGTCGCCGCGCTGGTCGGCTTGGCCCCTTGGACGCGGCAATCCGGTCGGTGGCGAGGGAGGAGCTTCATCGCAGACGGCCGCGCACCTGTTCGCACGGCGCTGTTCATGGGTGCCCTGGTGGCCAGCCGTCACAACGCCGCGCTGAAAACCTTCCGCGACCGGCTCATCGCAGCCGGCAAGCCCAAGCTCGTCGCCCTGATTGCCACCGCTCGGAAGCTGATCACCATCCTCAACGCCATCCTAAGAGACGGAACGCCATGGCAACCCGCTTGACCAGCAAGACAGTCGCTCACTCGGCTCGGTCCAAAATACTGGTCAGGTCATGACCTCTCTCACCGGCCGGGAAGCCGGACTTTTTGACGGAAGTACTCGGATCCCGGATTCTTCCGGCGAATGGGGTATCGATCATCCAGATGAGCGCGCTCACATAAAATCCAGCAGATAGATAGAATTAAATTCTCTCGCAAGACGGACACGCCCTATCAGATTATTAACCTAAAAATAACATATGATACTCAAACAGAGCGGGAGTTGTGAAGACATGATTTGAGGAGGGATGAATGACTGTCGGCTTACCCTTGAAGCGTCCGCTGGCGCTTCACCGGAGAACCACGCGAGGCGGATGGGGCAGTTTGGTGCGAGCCGGGGCGCTTCTAGTTAATTCTCTGCTGCTCTTTACAAGCGTTACGCCGGGTTGGGTGCAGGCGGAAGAACTGATCCAGGGCCCGTCGGGCGCCCCCCTAGGTCCCGAACCTCCAAAACCTTCCTCGCCCTTCTTCCGGTTCAGCGATACGCAGGTGACCTACACATACCTGAACGATCTCCGGCAGCCGGGCGTCACCGGTGGCCGAGCCGGACGCTCCATCGAAGGCCGCAGCGCTCCGGGCAACATGCTGAGCCTCACCCATCTCCATGGCTGGGAATACGGCACCAATTTCCTCAACATCGACCTGCGGCGCTACGGTTCGCAGATCCCGGCCGGCAGACCGCCCTATCCCGGACTGGCCACGACCTTCGATTACGGCCAGACCACCTTATTCCTGAGCTATCGCGGCACCTTGAGCGGCAACACCATGGCGGGAACTCCGCTCTTCATCCTGCCCGGCATCATCAAGGACGTGTCGCTGGCCTACGGCGTCGATCATCAGAGTGATAACACGCGGCTGTCGCTGCTGCGGACCCGGGCGATGGGCGGCCTCAGCTTCTCGTTCGATGTCCCAATCGGCTTCTTCAACCTCGCGGTGTTTGCCCAGAAGGATTGGTTCCGCTTTGCCGATTTGCTGCCGCCCCTTCGCCAGACTGGGACGGACATCGTGCCCCGCGTCGAAGCGACCTATCTGGTGCCACTGACGTTCACGGGCCTGCCGCTGTCGCTGACGGGCTTCGCCTCCTACAACCCGCCCCGCGGCGACGACCCGAAGGGCGGACGGCTGAAAGGCCGAGGTTCTGATGCGCAGCAACCTCGTCCTCGACCTCGGCGAACTCCTCTACCAAAAGCCCAATCGCATGAAGGCCTTCATCGGCGTCCTGCATCAGAAGAATCTGCTCGGCGCCAATTCTCGCGTCGTTCCCGGGGCGCAATTCACCTCATTCCTCGCTGGCCTGAGCTTCTCCGTGTTCTGAAGCCGTCGCGCCTCGGCCCGCCGCAACGGTGGGCAGCTCAAGCGGAACTCCATCCCTAATCAACACCCCGTTCCGAAGCCGAGGTCGACTCTGCCTCGACGTCGGCACGCGCCTGGCTACCCTACTGTTAGACGGAGAGCAGCTTACTCACTCCCTGTCGATGTTATAAATAAAACCATCCAGCAATATCAATATATGTTAACCAATCCCAACCAATACCCCGCAAAACATGAATCTCAACATCGAGTTATGCAATATGCACGATAAATCTATTTCCGTTCGAACGTGCCTGTTCGCCGTTGTCGGCTTGCTCAGTATTGTTCTAATCGGCAGCGTCGGCAATCACCTTCTTGAAGCCTTGGCTGTCGTCAGGACATCGGAGGCGTCCAGGCATAGCGCGGTGGCAGACAAGGCCATCCTCCAGACGATGCAGGCGCTGAGATTGGAGCGGGGGATCGGTGCTCAAGCGCTTCAGGTCGGGCCGGATCAAGCGGGAGCGCTTCGCGAGAGAATCGGCAAGGCGCGGTCCGATATCGAGAAGCATCTAAAATCGATCGCGGCGCAGGCGCGCTACCTGGACGATGGCGCCTTCGATGCGCTCCTGATCGAAGCGCGCGCCGAGTATCATCGGCTGACCCTGCTTAGGTCGCCGGTCGATGAAGCGCTAACAAAGGAGGTTGGCGCGCGGGATGCCCTCCTCGCCGGAACCCTGACGGCGCAGGCGGACAAGACCCTCGGGAGCTTCGGGCAGCTCTCCGGGCACGTGGGCGAGAACATCAAGCGGATGACGCCAGCCGCCGCCTACCTTGTGAACATCAAGGCGGCGGCTTGGCACACCCGTTCCGCCGTCGGAGGCGTCTACGCGACCATCATCCGGGTCATCGCAGGGGGCAAGCCGCTGGCACCGGCCGAAGCGGCGTTCGTCGCCACCGAACTCGGCAGGACCGAGGCGCATTGGGGATATGTCAGGGCTCTGATGAGCCGTCCGGGCGTTCCGGACGAACTCCGGCAAGTCTACACAACGGCGCAGACGAGCATGTTCTCGCCGGAGAGCGCCGCGTTGCGCCAAGCCATGGGCGACGGCCTCGTTACCGGCACGTTCCCAATGCCGCTTAAAGACTTCCAGCGCGACACCGATGCGCGTCATCTCACCGTGCTCGCGGTCGCAACGACTGCCATGGACGCGGTGATCGCCGTGACCGAGGGGGCGGCGGCGAGTGCCGAGCGCGCGGTGCTGTTCGCCGTCGCCAGCATCGTGGCGGTGCTGATCGTCGCGCTCGGCGGCCTGGCCATCACGCAGTTCCGCGTGGTCAAGCCCCTGCTGGCGATGCAGGATACGATGGAAAGGCTCAGCCACAATCAGCTCGACGTGAGCGTTCCGTTCCTGCAGCGACGCGACGAGATCGGCGCGATGGCCGAGGCCGTGGCGGTCTTTAAAAAGAACCTAGTCCAGAACCGCAGCCTTGAGGAAGAGGCAGCCCTGGCCAGGGCCGGTGCCGAGGCGCAGCGCAAGCACGCCATGCGGCAGATGGCCGATTCCTTCGAGCAGGGTGTGAGCGGGATCATCGGCATGGTCGCGGCCGCTGCGGCGCAGCTCCAGGAGACGGCGCAGACTATGGCCGGAACCGCGACGCAGACGGCCAGCCGGTCCATCGACGTCGCCACGGCCGCCGAGCAGGCCTCGATGAACGTTAACACCGTCGCGGCGGCGGCCGAGGAACTCGGATCGTCGGTACTGGAGATCGGGCGGCAGGCCGACGGATCGATGCAACTGGCGCAGACGGCGGTCGGCGAAGCCGCGCAGACCGGCGCGCTGGTGCAGGATCTGAGCACGACGGCGGCGCGGATCGGAGACGTAATCGCCACGATCTCCGCCATCGCAGCGCAGACCAATCTGCTCGCGCTCAACGCCACGATCGAGGCCGCGCGGGCCGGCGAGGTGGGAAGGGGCTTCGCCGTGGTGGCCGCCGAGGTGAAGGAACTGGCGAACCAGACCGCACGGGCGACTGATGAGATCTCGGCTCAGATAACGCAGATCCGGGGCTCGACGGATGGGGCCGTGGGCGCGATCAGCGGGATCGCGATGCGCATCCGGGAGATCAGCGGCGTTGCGACATCGATCTCCGCCGCGGTGGAGGAGCAGGGCGCAGCCACGCAGGAGATCGTGCGCAACGTCGCCCAGGCGGCCGTCGGCACGCAGGAGGTGACGGGCCACATCACCGGCGTGGCCCAGGCTGCCGAGGCGACCGGTACGGCAGCCGACCAAGTGCTCGGTGCGGCCTCTGACCTCACGCGCCAGTCAAAGCAGCTCTCCGATCAGGTTACGAGGTTCTTGGAGAGCCTGCGCGCCGCATAGCGCAACATTCCGAAAGGCGGATCGCGGCTTTCGGGAACAGTCATGTAAGATCGGGAGCTTGGCGCCCTCGGACGTGTCAGGCGGAAAGACGTGCGTAGCGCAGTCCGTTGGACACCTCGCGCAAGCTGTACTCACGCTGCCCCGCATCCTCGCGGAGCAGCGTCAGGTAAGGGGCGACCCGCGCCCATTCGTTATTGGAAACGTCGGACGGGTAGGCAGCGAGCGAGAAGGTCATGCCTCCTAATTTTGAGGCCTACACTCTCAGGTTCACACCAGCCTCTAGCTAAATTGGTGATCAGGCAGATCGATATTTGCATTTGAAGAGATATTGCTTTATGGGCATAGCGTTCGTTCAATAGAGCGAACAACTTCTACAAATTACACACTACAGCACTCAATTTATCTGTGATAATCTGGGAAAATACTGATGTCAAACGATCTTGGCCTTGACTTATCAAGCGACTTGTCTGATTTCGTTGGAACTCATTTTATCTATACATATGCCAATGGCTGGAAATATGAATGGTATGCTCGCAACGAGAAGACCTGCGATTACCGAATACACCAAGGCTTGGTCGGTGGCCGCTGGGTGACCAACCAAGCGATCGATCTCGTCCAACTCGCGCCGGACATGTATAAAATCGATTGGCACGAGCCCACCGGCACCTGCGTCAGCCTGTATTTTGATACGAAGCGCCGGCTGGTGCACGGCACCATCTTCTTCCCGCAGTGGATCGCGGGTGAAGGAGCACATCCCGAGAAGACGATCTGCTACCAGAATGACTTTATGGAAGATATGCACCGCTTCCGAGACGAAGGCCCGGCATACCCATACGTGGTCATCGGCGAGTTCGCCAAGATCACATTTATGGAGCGGCGTGGCCGCGACAACGACGAGGTCATCAACGCGGCCCCCGGCCAACTTCCTGCGGGCTATCTCGAACGCACGAACTGATCACGCCAAAGCGGATGACGGCATTCATTTGACCGAATGCCGTCGTCACACGATGAATCGTCAGTAGAGCATGTTACCGGAACGATATAGACACAGATGAATTTGCGCCAGTTTGTACCCTATACAACACACCTGGGTCGCATATTGAATGCCCGCTTCTGGTCAAATGGTCGGGGTCCGCTCACTGCCGCCAGCCTGAGTTGCTGGACGACTGACGACTGACCGCTCTCGGGATGCGCCAACGGCGGTCTTCATGGCTGGATGGGTCGCAAGCCGAAAGAGTGCCGTACGATTTCTAAGACAGGCGTGCCGGCCTCGGCCTTCCAGGCCGCGGTTCGGATCGCTGGAAACGCGATGGCCTTCACATCCTGGCAAATCTCGGTGCAGCTTTGGCCGTGGTGTTGCTCAATCTGATTGTTGATGGGAACGTCCGGAAACCGGGGCTGCCATCGCGCGTTGCTCGCGACTGCGGCAAGGGATTCTTGCACGTTCGGCGAGAGCCCGGACCGGGGCCGCCGGGCAAGAGCCCTCGGTCCGTTGGGCGAAGTCTTCGTCGGCGCCGCCGTTGAGCGGCCGATGGGATCACGGGGCCGGCGAATTGCGGACCGGCGCCCGTCCGGGGCGCGCAGATGGGCCTCGCAGGCGCTGGACGAGGCCGTGAAGCGCGCCCGTGGCGAGGCTTCCCGGCCCTCAGACCGGGTGCCCCATCGCGCGATCCAGGGCGCGACGCCTCTGGAGAGTGCGGCGCCGCTGGTAATATTCTAGCCGAGCGCGGGGGGTAGTCAGCCTGCCCGTGCGCGGACGCCTCGAAGGGACTGGCGCGCCCGGTCGAGGAGCGTCGCGGCATCGAAGCCGGCGAGCCGGCCGTCGCGCTTCACGAAGCGGCCCTCGACCATGACGGCGGCGACGTCCTCGGGGCGGGCCGAATAGACCAGCAGGGCCGACGGGTCGCCCCCGTCGAAGCCCGCGAGGTTCAGGGAGTCGAGCCGGACGAGTTGCAGGTCGGCGGCGCGGCCCGGCACGAGCGAACCGGTCTGTGCGTCGAGCCCGAGGGCCCGAGCACCGCCGGCCGTCGCCCATTCGAGGAGGTGGCGGGGCCGGACGGCGGTCTCGTCGCGCGCCGCGCCGGCCTGCGTGAGCGCTGCGAGGCGCATGAGGGCGAACATGTCCGTGGCGCCGGCGAGGGCGCTGCCGTCGATGCCGAAGCCGCGACGCCGGATGCCATCGAAGCGGTCGATCCGGGTCGGGCCGTAACCGACCCGGTGCTCGGTCAGCGGCGTCACCACCAGGCCGGCGCCGGCCTCCTCCAACGCGGCGAGCTGGTCGTCGCGCGCATCGGTTCCGTGGACGACCTGCAGCCCGGCATGCAGCATCCGTCGGGCGATCAGGGCATCGAACATCGCCGTCGCCCGGCCCGGGACGGTGCCGCTGACATGGACCTGCATCGGCAGGTCGAGGCGGCGGGCCGTCTCCCATTCCCTGGCCTTGATCGCCCAGGCCGCCGCATCGTCGAGGTCCTGCGGCAGGCGCCACGCCAGGCCCAGCGACAGGCGGCCGCCGACGGAGCGCTCGGCCCATCCCTGCTGCCACTCCGCGACATGGGCGAGATCGATGGGGTCCGCGTCGGTCTTGCTCTTCATGCCGTAGAGCAGCCTGGCCCGGACGGGCGCATCCTGCAGCGCCCGAAGGCCGGCCTCGGCATGGGCGCGGTCGCGCACGTTGTCGAAGAAGTCCGCCGTGGTGGTGATGCCGGAGGCGGCGCTCTCCACCGCGCTCAGCAGCATGCCGATATAGGTGTCCTCCGGCGTATAGTGAGCCAGGAGGCGGTTGGTGACGGTGAAGAAGGCGGTCTCGCGCGTGTTGCCGTACAGGCCCCGCATCTGGCTGATCGCGCCGTGGGTATGGGCATCAACGAAGCCCGGAAGCACGACCATGCCGCCGGCCTCGACCACCACGGCGCCTTCCGGCACCGCCAAGCCCCGCCCGATCCCGGCGATCCGTCCGTCGCGCACCAGGATGTCGGCGCCGGGCAGATCGCCCAGCCCGGCATCCATGGTCATGACGTAGCCGCCCCGGATCAGTGTGACGCCGCCCGGCAGACCGTCGGCCGCCCGCGCATCGCTCGCCGCGCCCACGAGCACGACGCCGCCGAGAGCTTTCCCCAGGTCGCGCCGACTGATGTCCATCGCCTCGACATGCCCCGTTCCGAACCGCTGCCGTACCCGACATAGGGCGTCGGCCCAACGATCATCGTCGCCGGATCGCGGAGGGTGTCTTTCCGTTCCGGCCAGTTCGCCAGGCCCTCGACGCGCGTTGAGGGCGTTGAAGCTCGAAGCGCGGGCACGACGACGGCGAACGGTTCTCGGACCGTACCGTGCGGAAGCGGCCGGCCCCCTCGATTCTTCGACAGACACAACGGGACCCCGTTCGCGATGACCCTCGCCCATACCCAGCCGACCTGTCAGGCCCCCGCTGCCGGCACGCCGGACCGCCGCGACGGCGGCACCGAGCGCTTCGTGCGCTGGCTCGGCTGGATCGCGACCGTCACCGGCGTGCTGATGTTCGTTTCCTATCTCGACCAGATCCAGCTCAACCTCGCCGGTCAGAAGGGCTCGGTGCTCCAGCCGCTCGCCACGGTGGTGAATTGCGGGCTGTGGACGACCTATGGCGCGCTGCGTCGGGACTGGCCGGTCTCCTTCGCCAATGCTCCGGGCGTCGTGCTCGGCGCGGTCGCCCTGATCACCGCGCTCTGAGCGCCGGGTCGGTCGAGTCCCGCGGGCCAAGCGCCCGCTGCGTCGGCAGTTTCTATGCGCACGCGATCTCTTCGCTTATCAAATGTGAATGAAGGAGTTGGCCCGGACGGCGCCTTGCAGTCCGTTCCGCCCGCGCTCTAATGCGGCTATGGGCCGGCTGGACAGCATCGACGACCTCCGCGTGTTCGACGCCATCGTGCGGGCGGGCAGCCTGTCCGGGGCCGCGCTTGACCTCGACGTCTCCCTCACCCTCGTCTCCAAGCGCCTCAAGCGCCTCGAGGGGCGGTTCGGTGTCCGTCTGCTCCAGCGGACTACGCGCCAGCTCGGCCTGACCGAGGAGGGCGGAGAATTCCTCGTGCGGTGCCGGACCGCCCTGGAGGCCATTCGGGCGGCGGAGGACGTCGCCGGCGACGGGGCCAGCGGCGTCGTGCGCGTGACCGCGACCGCGGCCTTCGCGCAGCGCCAGATCGCGCCGCGCCTGCCGCGCTTCCTCGCCCGCCATCCCGGCATCTCGGTCCAGGTCCTGACCAGCGACGACGTCCTCGACCTGGTCGAGCGCCGCATCGACGTGGCGATGCGGCAGGCCCCCCTCGTCGACAGCCGCCTGATCGCCCGGCCCCTGGTGCCGGACGCGCGCATCCTTTGCGCCTCCCCGGCCTATCTGGCCCGCGTCGGAACGCCCCGCGACCCACTCGACCTCGCCGACCATGCCTGCCTGACGGTGGGCGATCCCCGGCCGACGCACTGGCGCCTGTGCCGCGGCGGGGAGTCGGTGGACGTGTCGATCCGCTCGGCGGTCGGCGGCATCGACGGCGAGATCTGCCACGCCGCCGCGCTGGCGGACGGCGGCATCGCCATGAAGGCCGCCTGGGACGTGGTCGAGGACGTGCGCGCCGGGCGCCTCGTCCGCATCCTGCCGGATTGGTGGGGCGGGCGCGACCGGTGGGTCCGCCTCGTCTATCCGGCCCGCCTGCATCAGGCCCGGCGGGTGCGCGCGTTCATCGCCTTCATGGAGGCCGAGATGACGCAGGCGCTGGCCGCATGCGCCACGCTGGACCTGTTCGAGGCACCGGAGCCGGCCAAGCCGAGCGGCCGGCCCCGGACCGCCCGCAATCGGGCCGAGCCGACCCCCGCCGAGTCCGGACCCGGCTGACCGTGGCATGTGGTTTGTTCCGCGCGACCTCCTGGCTGGTACCGTGCGAGTCTGCCTTCCCTGCCGACATAAGAGGTGTGCAACCGGGGATGCTGCGCGGAACGGTGCGTCGTGGTTGTCTTGGTATCAACGGGTGATCGCGGCAGGCTCGTTAAGGGGATCAGCATATCCGAAGCCTTGGCAGATCTTCAACGTGCCGATGACGAAGGGCTTGGCGTAATCGAATGGTGGCGGCACGGGCGCCTGACATTCCGGACCGGTAGGCGGGCCAGCCTCTCGCCAATGGTCGGCTTCGTAGCGAGCGCGAATGAATTCGTAGAGTCGGGTGCGGAACGTTCGCTCGCGGATAAGATAAAAGTGGGAGCCCCACACTGCTTCATCACAACATCGGCCAGGGTGCGAACCTATTGGTCCCAGATACTAAGCGTGATGCACCTCCGTTTTAGCACAGCTTCGCAACAATCTCTTTAGTTTTATGCTTCTTCCGTTCCATGATGACATCTTCCACACGGCTTGAAGCCGTACTTTTGGAAGGACTATTTCAGGAGACAGGCCAGTAAACGTAACCAGAGCACAGTATTTCTGCCTCAACAATCGTGCACAGTCTGAAATCGCTGTCATTGGATTTCATTACACTGTTTATTCACATTTGGAATGTTTATATTGGGGAGAGCTTGATCTTCAATTGAAGGATTTGAAAATTCTACGAGATCAAATGCTACTCGCTGGCGACACAACCGTCCGGATCGCGAAGCTGGATTGCAGCCGTGAGACACCGGGAAGCCGAGAGAGCACCTCCTTGTGCAAGCGCTCGTAATCGGCCGCATCTTTCACTTTAAGCTTGACCAGATAATCGGCGATTCCGGTCATCAGATAACAATCCTGAACCTCCGGGCAGCGGCGCACCGCGGCCTCAAATTGGTTGAGAAACTCCTCGGTCTGCCGGTCGAGGGTGAACTGCGTGAGCACGACCAGTCCGCCCTCCTCGGACGGAGCCTCGATCAGCGCCGTGTATCCGCGGATGACCCCCGAACTTTCCAGCAAGCCCATCCGTCGATGGCAAGCGGATGCCGATAGACCCACGGCATCTGCGAGGTCCGCGTTGCTGATGCGGCCGTTCGCCCTGAGCATGCGGATGATCCGCCGATCGATGTCGTCCATGACCTTATCACAGAATGTCCGATATCGTCGAAGCATATACCCTTTTTCCGTCAAATCGTATATCTTATTCGACGGATTGATGAGAAATTCGATGAATCATGCAGTAGCGTAGCCGTACCGATAACCCGTTCCGGACGGACGCCTTGCCTGCCCTTGCCCGCACCGCTCCCATCGCATCCGCTGGACCTCCCGTACCGGCGACGACCAGCGCCGTCCTGACGGTCGACCTCGCGGCGCTCGCCGCCAACTACCGCGCCCTGCAGGCCATGGCTGCGCGGGCGGCGTGCGCCGCCGTCGTCAAGGCGGATGCCTACGGTCTGGGGATCGAACGCGTCGCCCCCGCCCTGGCGCGGGCGGGCTGCCGCTCCTTCTTCGTGGCCCATGCCGAGGAGGGCCTCTCGTTGCGCAAGATACTCGGACCGGCCGCCGGGATCTCGGTTCTGCACGGCCTTCCGTCCGGCACCGAGGCGGAGTGCCATGCGCACGATCTCACGCCGGTCCTGAACGACGACGGGCAGCGAGCCGCCTGGTGTGCCCTCGCGTCCCGGCTCGGACGACGCCTGCCGGCGATCCTGCAGATCGACAGCGGCATGGCCCGGTTCGGCTTCTCCCCGGACGAGGCCGCCGCCTGCCTCGACACGGGCGGGTTCGACGGCCTCGACCTGCGCCTCGTGATGAGCCATCTCGCCTGCGCCGACCAACCGGACGATCCGGCGAATGCCGCGCAACGGATGGTGTTCGACGCCTTCCAAGCCCGCCTGTCCGGGGTTCCTGCGAGCCTAGCGGCTTCCTCCGGCACATTTCTGAGCGCGGACTTCCATTACGACCTCATCCGGCCGGGAGCCGCACTCTACGGGATCGCCCCCCAGCCCGGACGCCCCAACCCCATGCGGCCCGTTGTCGGTCTCGCGGCTCGCGTGATGCAGGTCCGGCAGGTGCCGGCCGGGACCGCGGTGGGCTACGGCCACACGGCGCGCGTCGCGCGCGACAGCCGCTTGGCTACGGTGGCCATCGGCTATGCGGACGGTTTCCTGCGCAGCGCATCGGGCCGCGGCGAGGTCTGGCAGGACGGCCACCGCCTGCCCATTCTGGGCCGCGTCTCGATGGACAGCATCGTGATCGACGCGACGGATGCCCCCCCCGGCGCCGTCGCCCCGGGAAGCTGGATCGAGGTCGTCGGCCCGGCGCGCAGCCTCGATGCCGTGGCCGACGCCGCTGGTACGATCGGGTACGAGGTTCTCACGAGCCTCGGCCATCGCTTCCACCGTCACTATCTCGACGCCTGAGGGCATCATCCATGCACGTCATGATCCTCGGAGGCGGCGTCGTCGGCGTCACCTCGGCCTATTACCTCGCCCGCGCCGGCCATCAGGTGACGGTTCTGGATCGCCAGCCCGGTGCCGGCCTGGAGACCAGCTTCGCCAATGCGGGCCAAGTCTCCCCGGGCTACTCGGCGCCCTGGGCCGCGCCCGGCATCCCGGTGAAGGCGCTGAAATGGCTGATGATGCGGCATCGCCCCCTGGTGATGTGGCCCCGGGTGGAGCCGCGGCTCTACGGCTGGCTCGCGCGGATGCTGGCGAACTGCACGGAGGAGGCCTACGCCCGCAACAAGGGCCGGATGGTCCGCCTCGCCGAGTTCAGCCGCGATGCCTTGCGCGAACTCAGGGCCGAGACCGGCATCGCCTACGACCACCGCGAGAAGGGCACGCTCCAGATTTTCCGTACGGCCAAGCAGCTCGATCAGGTCGGCAATGACACGGCGGTGCTCGACGCCTACGGGGTCCCCTACGAGGTTCTCGATGTCGCCGGCTGCATCCAGGCCGAACCGGCTCTGGCGAGGGTTGGCGCAACCATCGTCGGAGGCCTGCGGCTGCCCGCCGACGAGACCGGGGACGCCTACCTCTTCACGACCTCCCTCGCCGCACTCTGCGAGAAGCTCGGCGTCACCTTCCGCTACGGCACGGCCATCGCCGGCCTGCGCGACGCCGACGAGGCCGTCACGGGGATCGTCACCGCTACGGGCGACGTGCTCACCGCCGACGCCTACGTCGCCGCCATGGGCAGCTACACGCCGATACTGCTGCGGCCCCTCGGGATCGACCTCCCGGTCTATCCGGTGAAGGGCTACTCCCTGACGCTGCCCGTCATGGACCCCGAGGGGGCTCCCGTCTCGACGGTAATGGATGAGACCTTCAAGGTCGGGATCACGCGCCTAGGCGACCGCATCCGGGTTGGCGGCACAGCCGAACTCGCGGGCTTCAGCCACACCCTGCGGGGACCTCGCCGGGCGACCCTCGAGCGCTCGGTCCGCGATCTGTTCCCGGGGGGTGGCGATCCGACGGCGGGCACGTTCTGGACGGGCCTGCGACCGATGACACCGGACGGCACGCCGATCGTTGGTCCGACACGGTTCGCCAACCTCTTCACCAATACCGGTCACGGTACCTTGGGCTGGACCATGGCCTGCGGCTCCGGCCGCGTGCTCGCCGACGTGGTCTCGGGCAGCGCCCCGCCGATCCCGGCCGCAGATTTCGCCCTGGCCCGCTACGCCAGGGGCGTGTGACGGCCCACGGACGTCATTTCGTCGAGCCCGAGGAGTTCGGGCTCTCTCGCCTGAGCGATAGAGCATCGTCCTGGATATAGGATCCAAGACGATGCTCTATCCTGTTGTTTTTGCATCATCCTTTTCCGAAAGTCGGCAGCCACCTTTCGGGATGATGCTCGAAGGCACGCTCCGTCGGATGCGAGCCCAAGCCGGGTTTCGAGCAGACGGGAGAACGTGGCGGAACTCCGCGAGCCATTGCGGGCGGGGCAGGCCGCGGCAACGTTCGGCCGTGGTGTCCCCTACGACAGACCCTTCGGCGCACGGACGGCGCTCGGGTCGAGCGAGCACGGGTCTTTGGCGCGATGGCCGAGCACGCGATGTCCGCAGCGTTGCGAGGGCTGCCCGGGGGATGCGTGCCATGGGGCGTTCTCGCGGCATAGTCGTCATGTCTAAAGCATCGTCCTGGATACCTGATTTAGGACGACGCTTTAGGCTCTTGTTTTCGCATCATCTGTTCCGGAAGCCGGCAACCACCTTTCGGGACGATGCTCTATCGCCTCAGACATGCCATTGAACGAGCTTGATGAGACCATCAGCCCCGATGATCTTAGAGTCCGTCCGATAAGTCATGATGCTCGCCCGAGCCTTCGGACGAGGATCATGACGGCGGCGGCGTAGAGGAAGGCCTGGGCCGAGGCGAGGGTCGCTTCCGGGTCCTTCCAGAGGCGTCGGTTGCGGCTGATCCATCCGAAGAAGCGTTCCACCACCCATCGGCGTGGATGCACGGCGAAGCCGACCTGATCCTTCGGTTTGCGCACGATGTCGATGGTGATGACGGTGGCGGTCGCGGGTCTGTCGCCGGCATAGCCTGCATCGGCGAAAGCTCTGACGATGAACGGGAAGGTCCGCCGCGACAGGCGCAGCACCGGTCCAGCCCCATCGCGATCCTGAATGTCGGCGGTCTGCGGATCGAGCACGAGGGCGCGCCCGTCCGTGTCGACCAGGGCCTGACGCTTGCGGCCCTTGACCTTCTTTCCAGCGTCGTAGCCGCGCGGGCCGCCGCTCTCGGTGGTCTTCACGCTCTGGCTGTCGAGCACGGCCGCCGTCGGCGAGGCCTCGCGACCGGCCCGCTCCCGGTCGGCCATGACCAGGGCGTGGTTGATCCGCCCGAACAATCCCTCGTCCCGCCAGCGGCTGAAGTAGCCGAACGTCGTGCTGCGCGGAGGGAGATCCTTTGGGATCAACCGCCATGCGATGCCGCCGCGCAGCACGTAGAAGATCGCGTTCAGGACCTCCCGCATCGTCCAGACAGGCGGACGACCACGCGAGGCGGGCTCTGGCATCATGGGCGCGATCACCGCCCATTCCGTATCCGTCAGGTCGGTTTCGTATCGAAGGCGCGCACGGTTATGCTGCCGGCGAGTGGTCGGGGTCCACATGGCACGTCCAGATGAGGCTTCAGCACCCTTCTGGAATCACCGCCATTCCGGCCACTCAACCCCTGCCGGACGTTATCGGACGGGCTCTTAGAGCGCCGGTTCTCGCACTATCAAGAGATTGCGAGGACCCGTGCCTTAGATTCATATTTGATCGTCAGCGAAATCGCTCTGCTGCGGCCGGGAACGGTCGAATCCCGCCATTCTTGCCTATGGGCGCAATCAGCCTTGCCGGATCGAGGGGGAGCGGATCGCCACCCGGTCTGTTTTCGATTCATGCGCTGACGGAAGGCGTGGCCGCATCGCGGCCGCCCGGCATGTCCTGACCCTTCGTCAGCCCGTCCCGCCCACGGATAAAGTTCTTCATGACCGGCACGACCTTCCCCCGCCCCGTCCAGGGCAAGACCGTCCGCTACGCCTTCGTCGGCCTGGGCGACATCACCCAGGAGGCGGATGCTGCCCGGGGTCCGCCACACCGGCAATTCGGAGGTCACCGCCCTCGTCACCGGCAATCCCGAGAAGGCGCGCCGGGTCGGTGAGCAATACGGCGTCACCGACACCTACGGCTACGATGAGTTCGGCACGCTGCTGGCCTCGGGGACCATCGACGCGATCTACCTCGCCACCCCGAACTGGCGCCACGCCGAGTTCGCGATTCCCGCCCTCAAGGCCGGCATCCACGTGCTGGTGGAGAAGCCGCTCGAGATCTCGAGCGAAAAATGCCGGGAGATCATGGCGGTGCAGGCCGCCTCGTCGGCCAAGCTGATGGTCGCCTACCGGCTGCATTTCGAGCCGGCGACGCTCGCCACCATCGGCCTGATCCGCTCCGGCGCGCTCGGTGAACTCCTCACCTTCACCTCGACCTTCACGCAGATGGTCTCGCCCGAGAACCATCGGGCGAAGAGCGGCGTCGAGGCCGGCCCGATCTTCGACATGGGCCCGTATACGATCAACGCCGCCCGCTACGTGTTCGGCGACGAGCCGACCGAGGTGGTCTCGGCCGTCGGCGTGCGCCACCCTGAGGCCGGGTTCGGCGACTTCGACGACACCGTCGCGGTCACCCTGCGCTTCCCCGGCAATCGCCTCGCGCAGTTCGTGCTGTCCTATTACGGCAGCGTGCTCGACACCTACGCGGTCGTCGGCACCAAGGGCAGCGTCGAGGTCAATCCGGCCTACATGTACGGCAAGCCGCTGGAGCGGACGGTGACCATCGGCGACGAGAAGCACCACGACAGCTTCAAGAACACCGACCATTTCGGCGGCGAGCTGAAGTACTTCTCGGATTGCATCCTGAACGGCACCGACCCCGAGCCCGATGCCGAGGAGGGCTACGCCGACCTGCGGGTGATCGAGGGGATCCTGAAGGCTCTGGAGAGCGGCGGCCCGGTGCGGCTCGAGCCGTTCGCGCGCACGAAGCGCATCAACCTCTCGGGACAGCTCCAGCAATTGCCGGCACAGGCTCCGCCCGATCTCGTTGACGCGTCCAACCCCGGCCGGGGCAAGGACAAGTCTCCGCTGAACTGAAGGCGCGGCGGGCCGAAGCCGTACCGAAAGAACCGAGGCCGGGCCGGGCCGGGCGTGACCGACGCCCGGTCCGGCCCGGCCGCTCCCGTTTCGTCACCCCCCGCTTGGCCCGGACCGGCGCCGCCGGTCGCGACGAGGCTTGGCGCTTGCAAGCGATCCACCATGACCCTGACCGAACCGACCGAGAACCGCCCCACGGATCCCGAGGCCGCCGAGGAGATACGTCCGGTGCGCGCCGCGCCGGGGCGCCACCCGACTCTCGTCCTGCTCGCGCTCGCGGTCGGGGGCTTCGCCATCGGCACCACGGAATTCGCCGCGATGAGCCTGCTGCCGGCCTTTGCTCCCGAACTCGGCATCGATGCGCCGACGGCCGGACACGTCATTAGCGCCTACGCTTTGGGCGTGGTGGTCGGCGCCCCCCTGATCGCCGTCCTGGCCGCGCGCTTCGCCCGCCGGACCCTGCTCGTCGGCCTCATGCTGCTGTTCGCCGTCGGCAACGCCCTCTCGGCGCTCGCGCCGGATTACGGCTGGATGCTGGCCTTCCGCTTCATTGCCGGGCTGCCGCACGGGGCCTATTTCGGCGTGGCCTCTCTGGTCGCCGCCTCGCTCGTGCCGCGGGAGCGCCGGACGCAGGCGGTCTCGCGGGTGATCCTCGGCCTGTCGGTGGCCACCATCGTCGGCGTGCCGCTCGCCAACGGCATCGGGCAGGTCGTCGGCTGGCGCTGGAGCTTCGCCCTCGTGGCGGCGCTCGCCACCCTCACGGCGATCCTGGTCCAGCTCTTCGCTCCCCTCGGCCGGCCCGTCCAGGGTGCCAGCGCCCTGCGCGAACTCGGTGCCCTGAAGCGGGGGCAGGTCTGGCTCACCCTGATGACCGGCGCCATCGGTTTCGGCGGCCTGTTCTCGGTCTACACCTATCTCGCCTCGACCCTGCTCGAGGTCACGCACGCCTCTCCCGTGGTGATCCCCGCGGTGCTCGCGGTGTTCGGCCTCGGCCTGACCGCCGGAACCTTCGTCTGCGCCTGGGCCGGCGACCGGGCCCTGATGCCGGCGATCGGCCTCACCCTGCTGTGGGGCGCCGGCGCGCTCGCCCTCTATCCCCTCGCGACCGGGAACGTCTGGACCATGGTGGCGGCGGTGTTCCTGATCGGCTCCGGCGGCGGCCTGTCGAGCCTGCTCCAGGCTCGGCTGATGGACGTGGCCGAGGATGCGCAGACGATGGCGGCGGCCCTGAACCATTCGGCCTTCAACACCGCCAACGCCCTCGGACCGTGGCTGGCCGGCCTCGCGCTGGCGGCCGGATACGGCCTGCCGACGACGGGCGTGGTCGGCATGGGCCTCGCCCTCTCGGGCTTCGCCATCTGGGCGGTGTCGTACCTGCTGGATCGCCGGGCCGTTGCGGTGCGGCGCTGACCGGAACCGGCCTTCTTCGGTTAAAGAGCGTTGCGCCCCGCGCCCGGCCTCGCCCACGAAACGTCGCGGACGAGATCCGACGAGATCGGGCAATCACCGTCCTCACCGCATCGTCGGCATGACGAAGTCGGCGCCGGCGCGGTCGGGCAACGGGAGGCGGTGCGGGCGGGGACCGGCATCGGCATCCTGCACGACTTCGCCGCCGCCGGGCTGCCCGACCGCGTGCGCATCCTGGAAGGTGCTAGAGCCGTACCCGACCTGATTGCATCAGGTCGGCGTCTCTCGCGCATCGTGCTGGATATCGGATCCAGCACGATGCGCTCGGCTTTTGTTTTTACATCATCTTTTTCCGAAAGCCGGAAACCACCTTTCGGGATGATGCTCTAGGCCTCTGATTTGATGCGCATTCTTTCGGCGAACCGGCTTCCACTTCGTCGAAATGCGCTCTATGCGAGCCCGGACAGGGCCAGCTCCGCGAGCGGGAACAGCGTCGCTGCGGGCGATTGCGATGGGGCGTTGCGGGGCGAAGGCGCTCCGACCGCTGCGCGGGCGAGCGACCCCGTCCATGTCGTCAGGCCCGCACCGATCGCCTCCCGACGCACGGTCTCCAGCCCGATCCGACCGTAGATGCGCGGATCGGCGATCTGGGGATCCTGCTCCGCCTCGACGATCAGCCAGCCGCGATACTTGATGTCGGCGAGTGCGCGGAGCACAGGGCCGAAGGCGAGGCTGCCGTCCCCCGGCACCGTGAACATCCCCGCCAGGACGCCGTCGAGGAAGCTGCCTCCCGCGGCCTCGACGGCGGCGAAGGCCGGTGGGCGCACATCCTTGCAGTGGACATGGGCGATCCGTTCCGGATGTTCGCGGATCAGCGCGACCGGATCGATCCCGCCCAACACCGCGTGGCCGGTATCGAGCACGAGGCCGACATGGCTCGGGGTGTGGGCGAGCATCGCGCTCAGGTCGGTCACGCTCTGGACCGCGGTGCCGAGATGGTGGTGGTAGGCCAGCCGGAAGCCCTCGCGGGCCAGGTACTCGGACAGGTGCGTCAGCTCCCGGCCGAAGCGGCGCCAGCCCGCCCAGTCCAGCACCGGCCGGTGGGCCAGGGGCACGCGGCGCAGGCCGTGGATGGAGGTGGAGCATTCGGCGGCGATGAAGACGTCGCATCCCATCGCCCTCAGCAGCCGAAGATGCGGCTGGAGCGCCTCGATCTCCGCCTCGGCATCGACGGTGAGCAGGCTGCTGGCGTACCAGCCCGCGGCCAGGGCCAGCCCGGACGGAGCCAGGAGGGCCGAGAGTGCCGCGGGCTCGCGGGGGAAGGCGCCGCCCAGTTCGATCCCGTCGTAGCCGATCGCGGCGGCCTCGTGGAACATCCGCTCCAGCGGTGTCCCGGCCCCGAGTTCGGGCAGGTCGTCGTTGATCCAGGCGATGGGGCTGACCCCGAAGCGGATACGCTCAGACACGGGCGCCTCCCGCGGACAGCTCCGCCTCGATCGATTCCAGGCTCCGATCCCGCGTCTCCGGCAGCCAGCGCGCCGTGAAGACCACCCCGAACAGGCAGCAGCCGCCGAACAGGAAGAAGGTCGCGAAGTCGAGGGTCTGCACGACGGGCAGGAAGGCGAGCGAGATCAGCGCGTTGGTGAGCCACAGAACCGCGACGCTCGCGCCGATCATCAGCCCGCGCACCCGCAGCGGGAAGATCTCCGACATCATGATCCAGCTCACGAGCTGGATGGTCCCCTGCACGATCGCGAGGAAGCCGAACATGCCGACGGTCAGGAGGTAGGGCCGGGCCGGGTTGTCGAGCGGCACGACGATGCCGATCACGCCGATGAAGACGTGCAGCGCCGTCGCGCAGCCGAAGCCGAGGATCAGCATCGAGCGGCGTCCGACGCGGTTGACCACCATCACGCCGACGAGCATCGCCACGATGCTGATCAGGCCGTTCAGCACGTTGAAGATCAGGGCCGTGTTCCGGGTGAAGCCGGCCTGCTCAAGGACTTGCGTCCCGTAATACATCACCGAGTTGATGCCGGTGAGCTGCGCGAGCGCGGCCAGCCCCATGCCGACGAAGAGCAGGCGCACCAGCCAGGGCTCCGCCACGAGGTCGCGCCAGCTGGTCGAGCGCTTGACCGCGTCGAGCCGCGCGAGGACGCGCACCTCTTCCATCTCGGCCTGGGCGCGGGCCTCGGAGCGGATCGTGCGCAGCACGTCCAGGGCTTCGGGGGAGCGGCCCTGCGCCATCAGCCAGCGCGGGCTCTCGGGCATCCGGCGCATCCCGAGGAACAGGACGACGGCGGGCAGGAGCGCGACGGCGAGCATGATGCGCCAGACGTGCTCGTTGCCGCCCAGCACGTTGCCGATGACGGCGTTGAACAGGAAGGCCAGGAACTGGCCGGACACGATCATGATGTCGTTGCGGCCGATCATGCTGCCGCGCTGCTCCGCCGGGGCGACCTCGGAGAGGTAGACCGGCACCGTGACCGACGCGCCGCCGACCGCGAGGCCGAGCACGACGCGGAAGACGATGAGGATGTCGTAGGTCGGCGCCAGGACGCAGCCGAGCGCGCCGACGAAGAACAGGGCGCCGAGGCCTGTGATGGTGACCCGCCGCCCGATCCGGTCCGAGATCCGCCCGCCGGCCAGGGCGCCGAGGGTCGCGCCGATCAGCAGGCTGAAGGTGACGAACCCCTCTTGGAGCGGCGACAGGCCGAAATAGTCGGCGATGTAGGACAACGCCCCGTTCAGCACGCCGGTGTCGTAGCCGAACAGCAACCCGCCGAAGGTGGCGATCACGCCGATCAGGCTGAGGCGGGCGGTGTGACGACCCTTGCCGAGTTCCGGCAGATCGAGGGCGACCGTGTCCGGCGCCATGGTTCCATGGGACATGTGCTCGTTCCTCCCCGGTGTGGTTTTTGTCGGCTTGTCGTCGCGGCCCGAGGTCGGCGGCCCGAGGTCGGCGGCCTCGGGCGGTGGCCGGAGGCCGCGTTCTCAGGCGGCGTCCTCAGGCAGCGTGGCGCCCGCCATCCACCGGGAGCGCGGCTCCGGTGATGAAGGCCGAGTCCGGGCTCGCCAGGAACAGCACCGCCAGGGCGCAGTCGCGGGCGGAGGCGAGCCGGTTCATCGGCTGGCGGGCCCGGAGCATCGCGTAGTGGGCGGCCGGATCGGGCTGCGCCTCGGCGTGCTCCCAGGTCATCGGCGTATCGATCACGCCGGGACAGACCGCGTTGACGCGGACGTTGAACGGGGCCAGCTCCACGGCCAGCGCCCGCGTGACCCCCGTCATGCCCGCCTTGGAGGCGGTGTAGGCGACGGCACCGCCCAACCCCTTCAGCGAGGTGATCGACGCCATGTTGACGATCGATCCCTGCCGCGCCTCGCACATGGCCGGCGCCAGGAGGCGGGTGAGCTGCACCGCCCCGTTCAGGTTGAGTTCCACCGTCGACATGAAGTCAGGCAGCGTGGCGCCCGCCATCCACCGGGAGCGCGGCTCCGGTGATGAAGGCCGAGTCCGGGCTCGCCAGGAACAGCACCGCCAGGGCGCAGTCGCGGGCGGAGGCGAGCCGGTTCATCGGCTGGCGGGCCCGGAGCATCGCGTAGTGGGCGGCCGGATCGGGCTGCGCCTCGGCGTGCTCCCAGGTCATCGGCGTATCGATCACGCCGGGACAGACCGCGTTGACGCGGACGTTGAACGGGGCCAGCTCCACGGCCAGCGCCCGCGTGACCCCCGTCATGCCCGCCTTGGAGGCGGTGTAGGCGACGGCACCGCCCAACCCCTTCAGCGAGGTGATCGACGCCATGTTGACGATCGATCCCTGCCGCGCCTCGCACATGGCCGGCGCCAGGAGGCGGGTGAGCTGCACCGCCCCGTTCAGGTTGAGTTCCACCGTCGACATGAAGTTGTCGGGGGTGGTCTCCGCCAGGGAGCCGCGGATCGTGGCGCCGGCATTGTTGACGAGGACGCCGACGCGGCCCCCGCCGACGGCCTGCGCCTCCTCGGCGAGGCGCTCCAGGTAGGCGAGGTCGGTGACGTCCCCGGGCAGGACGGTGGTGCGGGGGCCGAGTTCGGCGGCGAGCGCTTCGAGGCGGCCGGCGGTGAGGCCGTTCAGGACGACGTGGGCACCCTCGGCGTGGAGGATGCGGGCCGTCTCCGCCCCGACGCCGCTGCCGGCGCCGGTGATCACGGCCGTCTCGCCCGCGAGCCGGTCCGACGGGCGGTGCGGCGGCGCGTAGCTCAGGCCCTCGCGCAGGCCGCTCGCAGGAGTGGGGCTCGCCATGGTCAGGCTCCCTTCCGGCTCGTGCGCGCCGACCATTCGGGGCGCTTGCGGACCTCTTCGGGGATCGTGACGCCGTGGCCGGGCCGGTCGGCCGCGGTGAGCCAGCCGTTCTCGATCAGCGGCAGGCCCTCGCTCACCTCGCGGTACCAGCCGTGATAGAAGGCGCGGACGAATTCCTGGAAGATCGCGGTCTCGGCGTGCAGGGCGACGTGCGCGCCGGCGGCGAGCCCGATCGGGCCGGTGCAGTCGTGGGGCGTGAACGCGCGCTGGTAGGTGGCCGCGAGGTCGGCGATGCGCCGCAGCTCGGTGACGCCGCCGGTCCAGCACGGGTCGGACATGATGATGCCGACCCCCGTGCGTTCGAGGATCTCGCGGTAGGGGTAGCGCGAGCCCTGGGTCTCGCCGACGAGGACCGGGATCGTCGTCGCGCGGCAGACCTCGTCGATGGCGCGCAGGTTGTCGAGCTTGACCGGGTCCTCGATCCACATCGGCTGGTACTGCTCGGCGGCCCGGGCGATCTTGCTCGCCACCGGCACGGTCCAGCGTGCGTGCATCTCGAGGGCGACCTCCATCTCGCCCTCGAAGGCCTTGTGGATGCGGGCGAGGGGCGCGAGCGCCGTGCGCAGCTCCGACGCGGAGATGTGCAGCCCCTGGTTCACCACCGAGATGTCGTCGAGCGGCCAGATCTTCATGTGGCGCACACCCTCGGCGAGCAGGCTCTCGGCGAGCCGCTCGGGCTCGTTCATGAAGCCCCAGAGGTCGTCGTAGGGGTCGCGCACGAAGTCGCCGGTATATTGCCGCCCGGCCACCGCCGCGGCCCGCACGTAGTTCGGGCCGCCGCAGGTGTTGTAGACGCGGATCCGCTCCCGCGAGCGGCCGCCGAGGAGCTGCCACAGCGGCAGGCCCGTGCGGTGGCCGAGCAGGTCCCACAGGGCGATGTCGATGGCGGCCGCACCCCGGGTCTCGGCGCCGATGCCGGAGCGGCCGCGCTGGCGGAACAGCGTCGTCCAGTGTCCGGCGATGTCGCCCGCATCCTTGCCGAGCAGGTAGTCGGCCGCGCCCTCGTGGATGTAGGATTCCACGGTCTCGGCCAGCGAGAAGGTCTCGCCGAGGCCGACGACGCCGTCGGCATCCTCGATCTCCACCCACAGCAGGTTCGGCTGCAGGGCGCTGCGCAGCGTCGAGACGCGCGTGATCGTCGTACCCTTCATGATCCCCTCCCTCAGACGAACCACCGGTGCTTCGCGGCGGCCGCCTCGAAGGCGGCGCGGGTCTCGCGCAGGCCCTCGGGCGCATCCGCCTGCGGAATGCCGAACTCCCACCACGCGCCGTTCTCGATCGGCAGCGGTGCGTCCTCGACATGCGCCGCGATCAGGAAGGGCCGGTCGGAGCGGCGTGCCTGCTCCAGGGCGTCCCGCAACTCGGCGCGGCTGTGCACGTCGAGGCCGTCGGCGCCCAGCGAGCGGGCGTTGGCGACGTAGTCGATCGCGAGCGTCTCGCCGGTCAGGTTGCGGGCGTCCCCCTCGCGGCGGCGGAACTGCGTGCCGAACTCCTCGCCGTAGGAGCCGAGCTGGTGGCCGCGGATGCACTGCCAGCCCCGGTTGACCACCACCACGATCGTGAAGGCGAGGCCCTCCTGGATCGCCGTGACGATCTCGGTGGTGTTGCCCATCAGGAAGGTGCCGTCGCCGATGAGCGCGAGGATGCGGCCCTTCACTGTGCCGGCCATCGCCGCGCCGAGGGCGGCCGGGATCTCGTAGCCCATGCAGCTGAAGCCGTATTCCATGTCGACCGGGGCATCGCTGCGGCTGTCCCAGATGGTGTGGGCCTGCCCGATCGCCGTCGAGGAGGAGAACACCACGCGGTCTTCGCGGCGGGCGGCGTCCTTGATCTCGGCGACCGCCTCGTAGCCGGTCATGCGGGGATTCTCGGTCCCGACGATCTCGCCGACCCGCGCGACATGGCGCAGGATCGCCCGGTCGGCGCGGTCGCGCCATTCGGCCGGGGCGGTATGGCCCTCCAGGGCCGCCGCGAGCCCGTCGAGCCCGGCCCTTGCATCGGCCCGCAGCGCCAGTGCGCCCATCTTGCGCAGGTCGCGCTCGGCGAGGTTCAGCGTCACGAAGTTCACATCGGGGTTCTGGAACAGCGTGTGCGAGCCGGTGAGCGTGTCCGACAGGCGGGTGCCGACGGCGAGCACGAGGTCGGCCTCGGTCGCGAGTTCGTTGGCGGCCGGCGATCCGATGAAGCCGACGCCGCCCGCGTTGAGGCGCGCCTCCCGGCCGGCGCCGCGGCCGGCGAAGCTCTCGACCACCGGGATGCCGCAGGCGTCGGACAGGGCGGCGAGGCTCGCCTCCGCCTCGGAATAGCGGACGCCGCCGCCCGCGATGATGAGGGGCTTGCGCGCGGCCCGCACCCGTTCGGCGGCGGCCGCCAGGGCGGTCTCGGAGGGCGCGAGCCGCTCGAGGTCGTGGACGCGCCGCTCGAACAACGCCAGGGGGAAGTCGAACGCCTCGCCCTCGACATCCTGGCAGACCGCCACGGTCACGGCGCCGGCCTGGCCGTGGTCGAGCAGCGCGGCGGTGGCGTGCGGCAGGGAATGGATGATCTGCTCGGGCCGCGTGATCCGGTCGAAGAAGCGGCTGACCGGGCGCAGGGTGTCGTTGACGGTCATGTCGTAGCTGCCCGCCATCTCCAGCCCCTGCAGGATCGGGCCCTGACGGCGGCTGGCGAAGACGTCGCCCGGCAGGAGCAGCACGGGCACGCGGTTGAGCGTGGCGGTGCCGGCGCCGGTGACGAGGTTGGTGGCGGCCGGCCCGATCGAGGCCGTCACCGCCAGGGTCGAGGCGAGGTTGTGGGCGCGGGCATAGCCGATCGCCGCATGGACCATCGCCTGCTCGCTCTTGCCCTGATGGTAGGTCAGCCCGCCCGCGCCGGTCGCGAGGGCGTGGCCGAAGCCGCTGGCGTTGCCGTGGCCGAAGATGCCGAACACGCCGCCGATGAGCGGCCGTTCGCGTCCGTCGCACCGGGTGTGCTGGGCCGCGAAGTAGCGCAGGATCGCCTGGGCGGTCGTCAGCCGGATGGTCTTCTGTCGGGTCATGGGCGGATTGCCTTTCCTCTGGGTGGGGATCGGTTCGGATGGGGGATCAGGCCGGGAGGCGGATCGGGGCGTCGCGCGGCTGCGCGGCCAGCGGGACGGCGGCGTCGGCGCCGACGACGAAGCTCTTCTCGACCTGCACGGAGGTGCCGTCGGCGAAGTGCCCGCCGGCTTCGAGGTTCACCACCATGCCGGGGGCGAGCACGGCATCGACCGGGTAGGTGCCGAGGCCGTCGCTCAGCACGGCGTCGCTCGGCGGCCCGAGCAGCGGCCATTCGCGGATGCCGAGGCCGAGGCCGTGCCCCTGCGCGACGAGGCCCGGGATCCGCCGCGCCTCGTCCTGCATCGCCGCCCAGGCCGAGGAAGCGGGCCGGCCCGGCCGCAGGGCGCGCTCGGCCGCCGCCAGCGCGGCGAGCGCGCCGGCGTGACGCTCGCGGTCGGCGGCCGTGAAGCCGGCCCGCGTCAGCGTCGTGCCGGTATCCGAGTAGTAGCGGCCACAGCGGGCACCGGCATCGAAGAAGAGGGCCGTGACGGGTTCCGGCGGCCTCGCGGCGTCGCACACGCCGCCGCCGGGCGCTCCGAAGACCAGGTGGTCGAAGTCGCAGTCCCGCTCCGCCAGGGCGACGCGGAACACGGTCCGCAGCGCCCGCGGATCGGCGTCGGCGGTCCAGGCGGCGAAGACGGCTTCCATCGCCGCCTCGGTGGCGGTCGCGGCCTCCCGCATCGTCCGGAGCGCCGCTTCGGTCTTCACCGCGCGCAGGCTGCGCAGCCAGAGCGAGGCGTCCCGGGTCGCCACCGGCTCCAGGCTTCGGGCGAGGCCGCGGCCGGCCCCGTCCCATTCCACACCGATGGTGCGGCCGGCGAGGCCCATCTCGGCCAGCAACAGGGACAGCGCGGCGTCGGCGTCGGCGGCCGGGCAGGCCCGGCCGTACAGCACGAGGCTGTCCGGCGCCGCCGCCTCGGCCGCCATCCGGGTGACCGCACGCGCCGCCAGCCCGACGCGACCGTCCCGGGTGAGGACGGCGTATCCGGCCTGGAAGGCGGCGTCGCCCGCGGGGCCGCCCATCCAGCCGCGCATCCGCTCGCCCAGCCACGTGAGATGGCCCGAGAGCAGAAACACGCTCTCGGGCGTCGTCGCGACGACGGCGCTCAACGTCCCGTTCGCACAGATGCTCCGGTGTCATGTCTCCTCCCGCACTCCGTTCGACGGAGTGACTGGCTGTTCATATTTGAACTAGCGTTTCTGAGTAAGACTGCTAAAACAACCGGATCAACAGTGCAACCCCTGATTCGTTGGCGGATCGATATTGCATTCTCGATGTCAGGGTGCTTCATATCGAAAACACGCAGTTCAGATATGAATTAATGGAGACGCGGAAGATGGTGGGCACCAAGCCGATGCCGTTCGGGGAACTGGTCCGATCGGGCACGACCTACGGCACCTTCGTCGGCCTCGGTTCGACGGTCGCGGCGGAGGTCTGCGCGCTGGCGGGCTTCGACTGGCTGCTGTTCGACCTCGAACACGGGGCGGGCAACGAGCGCGACCTGATCGGCCAGATCGCCGTCGCCAAACGCCACGGCGTCGGCACGGCGGTGCGCGTCGAGACGCCGACGCGCATCCGCTGCGGCCGCGTGCTCGACCTCGGCGTCGAGGCGGTGATGGCGCCCCGGCTCGACAGCGCCGAGGAGGCGGCGGCATTCGTCAGCCACCTGCGCTACCCGCCGCAGGGCGACCGCGGCGTCGCGACCTACCACTCCGCCGCCGCCTTCGGCCTCGATCCCGACTATCTCGGCCGTGCCAACGACGCCGTGGTGGCGATCGTGCAGATCGAGACGCAGCCGGCCCTGTCGGACGTGGAGCGCATCGCCCGCACGCCCGGCGTCGATGTCCTCTTCGTCGGGCCGCGCGACCTCGCCGCAGCCCTCGGCACCACGCCCTCCCTCGACGCGCCCGACTTCGCCGCCGCCCTGCGCCGCGTGGTCTCCGCCTGCCGCAGTGCCGGCATCGGCGCCGGCGTGCTCGCGGGCGACGCGGCCAGCGCCGCGCGCTACGTCCAGATGGGCTTCGCCTTCGTCGGGATCGGCTCCGATTCCGCCTTCATCGCCCAGGGCGGGCGGCAGGCGATCCGGGCGGCCAAGGCGTTGACGTGAGGCGCCGTCTCGGCGAGGTCGATCCTCGACGACGGGGAGTTGCCGATGCAGTCCGACGAGAAGCTCAAGTATAGCGCCCCGGCCGCCGCCTGCGCCGCCGACCTCCTGCTCGCCCTCGCGCGGGCGGACGGCCCGATGACGCTGGCGGCGCTGATCGAGCGGACGACCTATTCGCGCTCGCTGCTCTACCGCACCCTCAAGACCCTCGGCACCCGCGGCTTCGTCGTCGAGGAGGCCGCGCCCGGGATTTCGGGGAGCCTGCACTACCGTCTCGGCTCGGCCGCGGCGGAGATCGGCGGCGCCTACCAGAGCAACGTCCCGTTCGAGGAGAGCGTCCGCTCCGCCCTGCGCGCCCTGGCGCAGCGGACCGGTGAGACCGCGAGCGTGGCGACGATCGAGGGCGAGGACGTGCTCTACGTGATGCGCGAGGAGGGGCGCTACTCCGTGCTCGCGGTCTCGCGGGTCGGTAAGCGGCTGCCCGCCCACGCCACCGCCATGGGCAAGGCCCTGCTCGCCCGGTTCGACGACGGGGAGATCCGCGCCCTCTACGGGCGGGGCGAACTCCGGCGCTTCACCGGGAACACGATCACCGATTCCGGCGCCCTCCTGCGCAACCTCGCCGAGGTCCGCCTGCGCGGCTACGCGGTCGAGCATTCCGAACTGGTCCAGGGCCGCTGCTGCATTGCCTTCACGCTCCAGGCCGGCCCCGGTCCGGGCGACCTCCTGGGGATCAGCCTCTCCACCACGGAGGCGCGGTTCGAGGTCGAGCATGACGCGCTGATCCTGGAGGTTCTCTCCACGCGCGACGCGCTGCTGGCGGACCTGAGCCGGCGCCGGGTGCCGGGAGACCGGAAGGTCGCGCGCGACCTCACCGCCTCCCTCGGTGCGATCTCGCGCCGGTCGGTGCCGGCGGCGGCCGGCACCTGAACCCGGATCAGCCGCGGGCCGGAAATCGGCGCTCCTGGGTCGCGCCGGCATCGTAGCGGAGCGGCGAGCGGAAGGTCATGAACTCGACCCAGGTGCCCCACGGCATCCGGCCGAACCACAGCTGGTTGCCCGCCCCGGTCTCGCTGAGACCGAGGTCATTGGGGCCTTCGAGCAGCGTCCCGCCCGCGGCCGCGAACCGCTCCGTCGCCAGGGCGATGTCGTCCACGAACATGCTGAAGTGGTTGAGCCCGATATCGTTGATCCCCGCCGCCTCGGTGCGGGCGATCCCCGTGAGCTGGAACAGCTCGATGTTGGCCCCGTCGCCGAGGCGCATCTGGCAGGCGCCGCGCATGGTCGCGGTCTCCGGCAGGCCGTTGATCCGGCCGACATCGGCGGCCGTGAGCGGCGCGTCCGTCAGCTTGAGGTGGCGGTAGAGCACCGTCGCGCCGAACGCCTCCTCGAGGAAGCGGATCGCCGCCTCCATGTCCGGCACCGTCATCGCGACGTGCTCGATGCCGTGGATGTTGGACAGGCCCCGCGGCGGCGAACGGCCGGTTACCGCGTCGCCGAGGCGGATGCCGGCCAGCTCCCGCGGTAGTTGCAGGGCGAGGACCTGCCAGGGCGCCCGCGTGCGGTCGTCGCCCCCGGTGCCGGAGGCGAGGTTCTCGAGCTGGGAGGCGGGGACCAGCAGGCGGCGCTGCCCGTCGATGCAGATGGCGTCGGGCGAGGCCAGCCGGTCGTCCTGCACCAGCGTCAGCATCCGCCCCTGCGGCGTCAGCACGGCGATCCGGCGGTTCTCGGCGTCGGACAGGTAGAGGTTGCCCAGCGTGTCCATCGCCGTGCCGCCGATGGTCGGGATCTCGGCGATGGTCTGGATCGCCGACGCGAGGTCGGCATCGGTCAGGCTCTCGTCGGTGAGCAGGGCCGTCGCGATCCGGCGGACCGGCCCGGTCGGCGTCGCCCAGTAGAGCCAGGCCCCGTCGGCATCGAGTTCGATCATGTCGCTGGCGACCGCGGGCCGGCGGCCGTCGGCATCGGCCAGGATGCGGCCGCCCTGCCCCTTCTGCGCCGCGCCCTCGGGCTTGCGCAGAAGCGGGTGGCCGGAGAGGCGGCGCAGGGTCCGGTTCGCCGCCAGATCGTGGACGATGATGCCGCCGAGCCCGGAATCGGTGACGTAGAGCATGTGGTCGTGCAGGCGCAGGTCGTTCATCGTCGCGCCGGCCGGCAGGATGTCGTCGCCGAAGCGGAGCACCGCGAGCACGGTCCCGGTGCGCGGATCGAGGCGGACGATCTTCTGCCCGCCCGGCACGGCACGCTCGCCCACGGCCCCCTGATCGACGACCCACAGCGTCCCGTCGTTGAAGACGTGGACGGCGTTCACCATGACGAAGGCCGATTGCCCGTCGCCGCCCTGGCTCCACGCGTTCCACGCGCCACCGGGGAACGGCGACAGCGCCCCGTCCTGTTCGACCCTGACGAGCGAGGGGGTCTCTCTGTGGTCGGGGAAGCGCGGCAGGCCGAGGAACAGGGTGCCGTCCGGGGCGGCGGCGACGCCGTTGCACAGCCAGCGGGACTGCGCCGCGAGCGTGAGGACAGGCGTCGGCGCGGAGGCGGCACGCGCCGCCTGTGCGGTGGTCATCGACATGGGGGGCAGAACTCCGCTGGCGGCAAGCACGGCAAGCGCGGATCGACGGGTGAAATGCGGCGGCAGCATAGGGAGGCAAACGGGAGGCACAATCGATAGTGGCTGGCCGCGGGGGCAAGGGACTCTTGCGTCCTCGGCGAGAGTCCGGATGAGGACGAGCGCGGCGGGCCGCTACGTATCCTGCGCTTCGAGCGGGACTTCGGCGAAGATGCCCGTATCCGGCTCGACGAACTCGATCGTGTTGCCCTCCGGATCGGCCACGAAGAGCGTGCCGATCCCGAAATCGAGCGGGTCGCCGGCATCGGTCACGGCGTGGGTCTCGTATTCGAGGCTTGCCATGTACGGCGTCACGCCCTGGCGCAGCAGCGCCGCCGCGGTCTCGCGCAGGCTCTCGACCTCCAGCGCGAAGTGCTGCTCGATCCGGCCCGAGGCGGGCGCGTCGGGCGACGGCATCAGGTGCACGACGAAGCCGTTCCCGGCCCGCAGCCAGTTGGTCTTTGTCGGATGCGCGTCGAGGCCGATCACCTCGGTATAGAAGCGTCGCATCGCGTCGAGGTCGTGGGCGGCGATCGCCGTGTGATGCAGGCGCGTGACGCGGATCATGGCTATCCTCTTCGCAGGCGCGGCACCCGAGGCCCGCAGGTGACCGGCCGCCGCGCTCAAGGGCCGCGCGCAAGGGCGCTTCGACCGTCAACGGCCCGGCGCCGCGCCGGTCTCTCGCCGACAGGGCCAGGCTGTCTTGCCGGGCGGGAGGGGGAAGCGATGCGCCGACCTCGGATTTCTGCCGGCGCGGAGAGACACCGTGTCCGTTTCGGAAAGAGACCGCCGCGCAAGCTTGATTTATAGATATGCTAATTCAACGAGAGATCAGCAATTCGAGCGCGGCGTGAGATTTCGATAGTCATCGAGCGTGCTGCCAATGCTGCACGCACGCATGTCCGCAAGAATTGTGTGGCGACCCGACTTGTCGCTCGCATGGGGCCGCACCGCGGTGCCGGCCGATAGGCAGTCGCGCGTCACGATCTCAAAACCAAGCGCATGTCGATCGAAGTGTCGGCGCCGGGGGGAATATGAACAGAAGGCAGATACTCGCCTCGATGGCGGCCCTTGCCGGCAACGCCTCCACCGCGCAGGCTGCGGAACTCAGCGGCGAGATGCCCTGGGAGCCCGGTCAGGCGAACGTTCCGCCGCTGCCCGATTCCGGGTCGGAGCGCTTCGTGTTCTTCACGCCTGCGGAAGCCGAGGCCGTGGGCGCCATGGCCGACCGGATCATCCCGGCGGACGACCTGAGCGTCGGCGGCCGGGAGGCGGGCTGCGTCCGCTTCATCGATCGTGAACTCGCCGGCCCCTACGGCCGGGCGGCGACGCAGTACCGCCTCGGCCGCTTCGTCAAGGGAACCGCCGAGCAGGGCATCCAATCCCCTCTCGCCCCGGCCGACCGCTACCGGCTCGGCCTCGCCGCCCTCGATCGCCACTGCCGCGCGGCCCACGGCAAGGGCTACGCGAGCCTGCCCCCGGACGAGCAGGACAAAGTCCTCTCGGCGATGGAGGCCGGAACGCTCGACCTCGGCGAGGTCGATGCGAAGGAGATGTTCGAGCAGATCCTGCAGAACGTCCGCGAAGGCTTCCTCGCCGACCCGCTCTACGGCGGCAACAAGGATCTCGTCAGCTGGCGGATGCTCGGATTTCCCGGAGCACAGTACGATTTCCGCGATGTCATCGACTTGAAGGGAAAGAAGCTCGACTTCGTTCCGGTCAGCATGATCGACAAGTCCCTTTGATTTCTGCCCCTTGATCGTTCCGAAAGCTGTCGTCCGATGACCAATGTTCGTCCAAAAGCCGATGCCGTGATCGTCGGTCTCGGCTGGTGCGGCTCGCTCATGGCCGAGGAGCTGACCCGGGCCGGCCTCAATGTCGTCGCCATCGAGCGCGGCCCCTGGGTCGAGACGGCCGTCGATTTCCCGCCCTCCGTCGATATGGACGAACTGCGCTGGGACACCCGGCGGGCGATGCTGCTGCCGCCGGCGATCGAGACCATCACCTTCCGCAACGACCCGACCCAGAAGGCGCTGCCCGCGCGGGACTGGAACTTCAACGAGTGGGGCTACAATGTCGGCGGGTCGGGCACCCACTGGGCCGGCATGGCGTGGCGCTTCCTGCCGTTCGACTTCCAGCCCTACAGCATGACCGTCGCGCGCTACGGCGCCGAGCAGCTCCTCGACGGCCTGATCGTGCAGGATTGGGGCGTCACCTACGACGACCTCGAACCATTCTACGACCGGTTCGAGAAGATCGCCGGCGTGTCCGGCAAGGCCGGCAACCTCAAGGGCGAGAAGATCCCCGGCGGCAACATCTTCGAGGGGGCGCGCTCGGACGAGTATCCGCTGCCCCCCCTCAAGACGACCCGCCTGACCGACCTGTTCACCGAGGCCTCGGCCAGCCTCGGCTACCATCCCTTCATGGTTCCGGCGGGCCAGACCTCGGGGGCCTACACCAACCCGCTCGGCGTCCGGATGGGGCCCTGCACCTATTGCGGCTACTGTCTGTATTACGGCTGCGGCAACTGGTCGAAATCGACGCCCAACAACTGCGTCGTCCCGGCGCTGATGCAGCGCAAGAACTTCAGCGTGCTGACCGAATCGACGGTGCTGCGCGCCAACCTCGCCCCGGACGGGACCACCGCCACCGGCGTGACCTACGTCGACAAGGACAACCGGACCTGGGAGCAGCCGGCGGACATCGTCGTCTTCTCCGCCTTCCAGATGCAGAACGTGCGGCTGATGCTGCTCTCGAAGATCGGCAAGCCCTACGATCACGCGACCGGCGAGGGCGTCGTCGGCCGGGCCTACAGCTTCCAGACCGTGTCCGGCGCCAACATCTTCTTCGAGAACGAGTACCTGAACCAGTTCATCGGCGCCGGCGCCCTCTCGGCCCAGGTCGATGACTTCAACGGCGACAACTTCGACCATACCGGGATGGGCTTCATCGGCGGCGCCGGCATCCTCGTCGTCTCCCGCGGCGCCCGCCCGATCGGCAATGCCGACTTCCTCCCGCCCGGAACGCCCCGGTGGGGCAGCGCGTGGAAGAAGGCCTACACCCACAGCTTCCAGAACGGGACGTTCCTGTTCGGCCAGGGCACGAGCTTCGCGCACAAGGACGCCTATCTCGACCTCGATCCCGAGTACAAGGACATCCACGGCCTCCCGCTCCTGCGGCTCACCTACGACTACAACGAGAACGACCGCCGCTCGGCGAAGCTGATCGAGGACAAGAGCGTCGAGATCGGCCGGAAGATGGGAGCGAAGGTCGTCGTCGGCACGAACGCGACCAACCAGCACGCCTCGCCCTACCAGCTCGCCAGCGACCACACCAATGGCGGCGCGGTGATGGGGCTCGACCCGAAGACCAGCGCGCTCAACCGTTTCCAGCAGAGCTGGGACGTTCACAACGTCTTCGTCCTCGGCGCGTCGTCCTTTCCCAACAACGCCGGCTACAACCCGACCGGAACGGTCGGCGCCCTGACCCTCTGGACTGCGAAAGCGATCATCGAGACTTATCTCGACAAGCGCGGTCCGCTGGTGGCGAATTGAGGTGACGACCGTGACCTTGCTCCTGCGCACCCTCCTCGCCACCGCAGCGCTCTCGCTCTGCCTTCCCCTCGGGAGCGTCGCCTCGGCCCAGTCCGAGCCGGCACCGATCCAGACGAAGGACGTCGACGCGCCCAAGGTGGTGGAGGCGCCGAAGACGGAGGCCGACCCCGCCATCGAGCGCGGGCGCTACATCGCGGTGGCCGCCGACTGCGTGGCCTGCCACACCAATCCGAAGAGCGGGAAGCCGTTCTCCGGCGGCTACGCCCTGGAGACCCCGTTCGGCACGCTGCTGTCGAGCAACATCACCTCCGACCCGGAGACCGGCATCGGCCGCTGGACCGAGGCGGAGTTCACCCGCGCCCTGCGCGAGGGGCTCGGGAAGGAGGGGCAGCACCTGTATCCGGCGATGCCGTACACGAGCTACACCAAGATGTCCGATCGCGACGTCCACGACCTGTGGCTCTACATGAAGACCGTGCCGCCGGTCCGCAACGCCGTCGTCACCAACCAGCTTCCGTTTCCCTTCAACATCCGCGCCCTGCTGATGGGGTGGAACCTGATGTTCTTCGAGCAGAAGCGGTTCCAGCCGAGGGCCGACCGGTCCGCCGCCTGGAACCGCGGCGCCTATCTCTCCGACGCGCTTGCCCATTGCGGCGCCTGCCACACGCCGAAGAACGTCCTCGGCGGCGACAAGACGAGCAAGGCCTATCACGGCGAGGTCCTGCAATCGTGGTACGCCCCCGACATCACCACGAGCAAGACCGGCGGCATCGGCGACTGGTCGAAGGACGACATCGTCCAGTATCTCAAGATCGGCAGCAACCGGATGGCGGTCGCCTCGGGGCCGATGGCCGAGGCGGTGACGAACTCGACCCAGCATCTGAGCGACGCCGATCTCGCCGCGGTCGCCGACTATCTCCAGTCGCTGCCGCCGAGCCCCGCGACCGAGGCGAGGCGCGTCGCCGCCCCCGATCCGGTCATGGCCCAGGGCAAGCGCGTCTTCGACGCTCAGTGCAAGGCATGCCACGCCTCCGACGGAACCGGAATCCGGCACATGACGCCGAGCTTCCCCGGCAACACCGCCGTGCAGTCGCACGAGGTCGCCGGCATCGTCCGGACCGTGCTGGCGGGCGCACGCGGCGCGATCACGGCTGAGAATCCGACGGGGGCGGCGATGCCGTCCTTCGCCTGGAACCTGTCGGACCAGCAGATCGCCGCGGCTCTGACCTACATCCGCAACAGCTGGGGCAACGCCGCGCCGCCGGTCACCACCGAGGCCGTCGCCGCCACCCGCAAGGCCCTCAACCTCAACGCCGTCGGGCGCGCGCCCCACCCGGTCCCGTGAGGGGCGGCGCCCGACGCATGGCCCCGCGCGAAAGGCCGGCTGCACCGCCGCGCTCACAGCGGATGAGGTCGGGAGCGGACGTTTCGCGAACCGCCCTGTACCTCCAGGGCGAGCCGTGCTCGCGCGCGGAGCCGGTAGAGAACGACACCCGCGGGATCGGCCGCACGAGCGGGAGAAGTTGAGGCCAGAGCCTCCGCTTCGTCTCGGCCGTCACCTGCGCCCTGCCCCGCGCCGCCTCGCTCCGAATCCTTCCGCCTGCGGGTTGATCGGCGCGAAGTAGACGGTCAATGCTTCGCAAATATAATTTATTGAGCGGAATAATTCCGTTTTCATCGCGCTATTACTGAGAATCCACCAATCAAACTGCGGGTGTTCAAGTCTATGTCGCCCCTAAAAAGACGGCTTCTCGCCACGCTGTCAATCGCCGCCGTGCCGCTGATGAGCGCCGCGCAGGCCGAGCCCGGGCATGGTTCCCGCGCACGATCCCGGCACGCCCCCGCGGCGGGAGGGGAGGCATCTCCGGGCGTCGTCCCGACCGCGTCGCGTCCCTCGACGGCGGATTCGTCCCGGCCGGCGCCGCCCGGCAGCCTCGACACGCAGGCCGCCGCGCCCACCTGGGGCGTGCTGGGCAACTTCGGAGGCCTGCGCGACGACCTCTTCCGCGCCGGCATCCGCACGGACGGCAGCTTCGATTACCAGACCTCGACCAACATCCAGGGCGGCCCCTACCAGTCCCTGCGCGGCGCCGGACAGCTCGCCCTGCGCGCCGCCGTGGACATGGACCGCTTTGCCGGCCTCGCGGGCGGCACCTTCAACCTCGCCCTGACCTACCGCTTCGGTCGCGGCCTCACCGCGGACCAGCACCTTAACGTGCTCCAGCAGACCGAGGAGATCTTCGGCCGCGGCCGCTTCCCGCGGCTAACCCAGCTCTCCTACACCCAGCGCTTCGGCGAGTTCGTCGATCTCAAGTTCGGCCGCCTGCCCGTCAGCGCCGACTTCGCCGGCTTTCCTTGTGAGTTCCAGAACCTGACGTTCTGCGGAAACCAGCCCGGCAACCTTGTCGGCAATTATTGGTACAACTGGCCCGTCTCGCAATATGCCGCCCGCCTGCGGCTCGGCAATCTCGACACCGGCTACCTCATGGCCGGCGTCTACCAAGTCAATCCGCGCGACCTCGAGAACGGCTTCAACTTCGACCCGACCGGTGCCGCCGGTGCGCTGGCCATCGTTGAGGCCGCCGCCTTCCCGACGCTCCCGCCCTTCACCTATCGCGGCAGCTACACGGTCGGCGCGTGGTACCAGACCGGCGGCGGCCCCGACCTCTTCCTCAACCGCGACGGCCTGCCCCTGGCGTCGGCCGGCGGGCTGCCACTCGCAAACCGCGAC
>NZ_JAQGDU010000002.1:7500-580000 GCF_029504475.1 Methylorubrum pseudosasae
TAGCCCGGCAGCAGGGCAAAGCCGTAGCGCTCGTAGGGCATGGCGCCGGCCCCGTTGACGCGCCGCGCCACCAGGGGCGGCCGCGCGGTCACGGGCTCGCGGGCGTAGCTGCCGGGCGCGACCGGCTCGGTGAGCGCCCGCTGCAGCGAGGATGGCGGGTAGCGCAGGGGATTGTCGAGCGGCACGCTCAGCGGGAACTCATTGCGCTGGACCGCCGCCGGCACCGTTCCGGTCTGGGCGCCGATCGTGGCCGCGTCCGGCCGGGGTACGCGGCCGTAGGAGGGCGCGTCGGGTTTCGGCTCCGGTCGCGTTTCCGCCCGCGCGGGCGACCGCGGGGGCTGCGGCGCGGCGCAGGGCAGTGGCGGCCCGCCGGTATCCTCGCGGAACAGCATGTCGACGACCTTCGGGAACAGGCCGTCGTAGCGGTTCACCGTTTCGAGATAGGGGCGCTGGCGCTTCAGCCGTTGCAGCGTCAGGGCGTAGCCGAACACCGTGGTCTCGCTCGGCATCCAGGCGACGGCGCGCTGAAACCATTCGAGCGCCGTGTCGAACTGGCAGGAATTGTAGGCGTACCACGCCAAGCCTTGCGCCCCCTCGCCGGAGGCGGAGGCGATCACGACCTTGGCGTAGCGCTCGATCCGCGCGGGCTCGATGAAGGGCGGGTTGGCCAGCGTCAGCTTGCGTTCGAGCACGTCGATGAACAGCAGCTCGTTGCCGACGAAGCGGTCGCGCCAGGCATAGGCGACCTCCTCCGCCTCGCGCGGCATGTTCAGTTCGCGCAGGGTATGGGCGAGGCCGTGGGCGACCATGGCGTCGCCGCCACGGCCGATGGCGAGCTTGAACCATTCCAGAGCCTCGCGGAACTGGCGCCGCTTGTAGGCGTACCAGCCGAGCAGGCCGGTCTGGCTCGGGTCGCCGCTCTTGCGGGCGTAGGTCTGGAAGGCGGTGAGGTCAGCCAGGGTCGGCGTCTGGGCCGGCTCGTCGTGCAGGAAGGCGGCGATGCGGGCGCGGGTGATGTCGAGGCGGATCGCGTCGAATTCCGAAGCGCCCTCCGGGTTGGTGCGTCCCATGGCGATGAGCCGCTCGGCCTGATCCATCTTGAGATGGCTCATCGCCTTCTGGATCGTGGCGAGCCGCGCGCCTGCATCGGCAGGGCCATCGAGGACCGACTTGTAGAGGTCGAAGGCGTCCTCGCCCGCCCCCGTCGTGGCGAGCGCGTCGGCGATGATCCAGAGACTTTCGAGGTCCGTCGTGTCGAGGGCGCTGGGATCGGCGCGGTAGAGGGCGACCACCTCGTCGGCATTCCGGCCCGGTCCGCTCTTCTCCGCGGTGGCCTTGATGCTGGCGCGGAACTCCGCCCGGCGGAGCTTGCGCGCGAGTTCGTCCGAGGGCTGCCAGTTCGGTTCGAGCGAGCGGCGCGCCGCGATGGCCGCACGCAGATCCTGGAAGCGGCCGGCGGTGAACAGATCCCACAGCGGCGCTTCTTCGGGCGGGCTCGGCTGCAGGGTGTCGAGATCACCCGGTTCGGTCCAGCCGGGATAGAGCCGCTTCAGCCGCGCGATCTCGGCCTTCATCCGGGCGGTCTGCTTCTGCGAGGCGTAGTAGCGCAGCGCGCTCTCATCGACCATGCCGGGCGTGACCCCGGTCTCGGGATCGACCACGATCGCGGGCGCGCGGGCGCCGTCGCCGTAGATGAGGCGCGTGGCTGATTCCGGTGCCGCGCTGCCCTGGGCCATCGCGGGCGCCGCACTGGCGACCAGGAGCGCGCCGAGGAGCGCGCCCGTCGCGAACGGCCGGGATGTCAGACCCCGGCGCGGTCTCGTCCGCCGGGCCGCCGGGCCTTTCGGCGCAGGACGCCGCGGGGGCGTCAGGATTTCACGCATGACGGATACCGCATCCGGGCGGCGATCAGCGAGAGGAGTTGGAGGGTGGCGGGATAGTAGTTCTGATTGTCCTGCACCGTCCTTAAGGCTTCCGGAAAGGGTGTTCCGTCCGCGGCGCAGGCGGTGATCGCGGAGATCGCCATATAGCCCGGCTCGCTCAGCCACTCGACCGGCTGCCCGTCGCGGGTGTCGACGATCGGCAGGCGCTCGCGCTCGATCCCGCCCCAGAGCGTCTTGAACGGCGCGTAATCCTCCGGCCGCCCGACGCCGGCCCAGGCGAGATAGAGCGGCACCCGGATCGCGTTGTAGGAGAATAGCGGCGGGAAGCCGTCGGCGGGGCGTAAGCTGTCCTTGGCCGAGATCCACTCGGTCGGCAGGCTGCTCGGTCCGAAGCGGGACTGGCGCAGGAAATCGACGCCGCTGCGGATCAGCGAGGCCCAATCGTATTCCGGGGCGACGATCGGCAGCCGCTGGAAGGCGGGGAAGACCCAGTAGGACAGGTTGATGAGCGGACCGTCGGCGCGCTCGCGGGCCGAGAAGCCGGAAACGGCCGGCAGCAGGACCGGCCCGTGCGGGTCCTTGAACAGGATGGTCTTGCGGCCGAACTCGACGGCGATGCGGCGCGCGGCGGTGCGGTAGGAGGGTTCGCCCCAGGCCTCCGCCGCCTCGGTGAGCGCCCAGGCGACGAGGATGTCGCCGTCGGTGGCGTTGTTCATGTCGGAGACCGCCGGGCGGTGGTCGGGCGCCCATCGCCATGCCAGCAATTCGTCGGAGCGCACCATGAGGTTGGCGCGGGTCCAGCCCCAGATCCGCTCGAAGGTGGGACGGTCGCCGGCCGCGACCGCGAGCAGCATTCCGTAGCCCTGGCCCTCGCTGTGGCTGATCAGGCCGTTGGCGGTATCGACGATCCGGCCCTGCTCGGTGATGAACCGCGACCGGTAGGCGCGCCACGCCGCATCGTCGCCCAGGGTGTTGGCCAGCAGCGGCCCGGAATCGGTCCGCGCCGACGTCTCGGCGCGCGGCGGGCCCGGCAGGGCCGTGGCGGGGGGCACCGTGGTGGCCTCCGTCTGCTGGGGCGCGGGCTGAGGCACTTGGGACGACGTCTCCGGGGAGGCCGGCTGTGGGGATGCCGGCTGCGGGGTCGTCTGTGCCGCGGCGGATCCGGCCGCCGCGAGGGCGAGCGCCGAGGCAAGTGCCCATCCGATGATACGCGGAGCGGTGAAGCCGGGGCGGCAAGAGCGGCAAGAGCGGCGCGGGGTGCGGGGGGGCCGCATCAGGAATTCCTTCGACCGAGTTGGCGCACGAGGCCCGTAGTGGCGAGGCCGAGGCACAGAGCCATGAACAGGGTCATGCCGACATAGTAGCCGGGATTGAGGGAGAGCCAGGCCGCCGAGACGAGCCGAAAGTTCGCCAGCGACCACGAGCGAGTCTCGATCAGCGCGACGCGATCGGGCTGGACGGTGGTGAGGGTGCCGTCCGAGGCATCGAGGAAGGCGGCGCGCCCGACGAGGCGGGTCCAGACCACGGGATCGACAAGGCAGGAGACGGAAGCCTTGAGCATCGATGGGTTCGGCGCGGTGACGAGCACTGTGGTCTCGCCGAGGCGGGTGTCGCCGCTGTCCTCAGCGATGATCAGCGAGGCGCGGGGATTGACCGGCACGTCTGCCGCCGGTGCCGCGATCAGGCCCGTCACGCCGCTGCGCAGCCGCAGCGCCCCGTTCGCGAGCCGGGTCCAGCCCTCCCGCAGGACGCTGGGCACGAAGGCCGCGCCCGACATTGTCTGATCCCAGCGGGCCACGAGTTCCTCGTCGGTCTCCGGGGCCGCCGGCCGCGGCGTGCTTCGCGGTGCGGGCGCCGCCGCAGCGGCGGGGGCGGCCGTGGACGTCGACGGGGGGGCCGCAGCCACGCTGACCGGCACCGCGGCGGGCGGCAGGGCGCAGCGCATCGGCAGGTTGCGGCGCAGCCGGTCGAGGGTCAGCACGCCCTCGGGGCCGAACTGGCCCGGTGTCGCCACCGTCTCGGCCCGCCCGCCCCAGATGCGGCGGATCTCTTCGGGATCGAGCCCGACCTCTTGGATCGTCACCGGATTGAGGGCGCGGGCGGGCGCCACCACGAGCCTCGCGCTGCTCTCGGTGCCGCCGACATCGGGCACGAGTTCGAAATCGATGACGCGCTTGGCGGCGATGGCGAGGCGGGCGGCCAGCGTCGCGGCGGCATCCGCCGTCTCGCGGTCCGCGACCGGCAGCACGAGGCGCGGGCGCGGGCCCGGCGCGGTGAACGGCACGGCCCCCGCCTTGACCGCCGCGAGATCGGGGCTGCGCACGGCCCGGGCCAGGGACGGGATTTCGAGGCGGGTGCGGTCGAGGAAGAGGAAGCGCGGCTGCCGCGCCGCGGGCGAGAGGGTGTCGCAGACCTTGTCCGCCGCGTTGGGCAACTGCGCGCTGATCTCGACGCTGTTCAGGCCCGGCCGCCACAGGCTCAAGGGCAGGGGGATGGCCTGATCGTCGAACACCTCGCCGCGGGCATAGGGCAGCGGCACGCTCGCGGCGTTGCGGCCGTTGATGTCGACGACAATCTGGGCGCTCGAATCGAGCCCGGCCGCGTAGCCGCCGGCCAGGTGCAGCATGGCCTTGCCGTAATCGGCGGGCACGAAATCGGGCGGAAAGCGCAGCTCGATCCGGGTGCGCAGCAGGCGCCCGTTGAACTCCCGGCTGGTGACGCCGAGGCGCTGCAATTCGAGCCGCTCGCCGCCCTGCACCTCGTAGCCCCGGATCAGGGGCGCGAGCGCCGTGCCCGGCCCGCTGCCGCCGGCATCGCCGGCCGCGGCGAGTTGAGCGGTCGCCGCCCGCACGTCGTCCGGGCCGAGGCCGGTCACGACGAGCGTCGGCGCGCGGTTGCCCCGCGGCGGCAAAAGGGCGAGCCGCGGCCCGGTGATCGGCCCGAGATCCTCGACGCCGTCCGTGCCGCGGATCTCGGCGGCGGTCCCCACCAGCAGGTTGACGCCACTGCGGCCGGCGAGCGGCGGCCCGAAGCTGACCGCGGGCCGGGCGAGCCGGCTCACGACGGCAAGCGCCTGCACGGCGCCGATCATCCGCTCCAGGCGCGGCAGGGTCGGCTTCTCGTTGAGCAGCACGCCCATGGGGAGGGCGCCGCTCTCGTCGGGTTCGAGGGCGGCCAGCGATTTCAGGTCGAGGTCGGCGGCCGGCGCGATCACCAGGCCGGAGCGCGAGGGATCGATCTGGGTCCAGAGCTCGTAGGTCGCCTCGATCGCGCAATCGACCCGGTGGCGCTGGCTCGCCGTCAGTGTCACGGCGTTGTAGCCGGCCTTGAGGACGCCGTCGGGAATCGCGAATTCCACGACCTTGACGGCGCCGGGGGCCTGAATCCGGGTCCAGCCGACCTTGGTGCCGTTGACGAGGCCGGTGAGTTCCGAGCCCTCCGGCGCCACCGAGATCGCTGAGAGGTAGGAGACGCGCAGCCGTGCCCCGCCCCGCGCCTGCCCCTCGGTGAGGTAGACCGGGTATTGCAGCACGTCCTCCTCGCCCGAAAGGCGGAAGCCGCGGGTGCCGGCGGGCAGGCGGCGGGCCGGGGCGATGGTCGCCTGGATCTGCGGACGGCGTCCGCCGTCGGCGCTGTCGGGGGCCGAGGGGCGGCCTTGCGCTGTCGGCGCCGGGGCGGCGGACGACGTGGGCGCGCGCGCAGGGGCTTGAGCCGGCGCCGGGCTCTGCTTTCGCAGGGCGTCTCCGGTCGGCGGCACCGTCAGGCGCTCGGCCGGACCGGTCCCGAGGAAGCTCTGCGCGCGGGCCGGCACCCCGCCCATGAGCGCGCAGACGAGCGCGACGGCCAGGGTCGGCGCCCGGGCAGCCCGGCGCGCGGGTCCGAGGCCGGGTCGTGGAAGAGGCCGCACCGCCATCGCGCTCATGCCGTGCCGGTGCCGCGGCCGGTCCGACCGGCGAGCGCGCGCTCGTTCTCGTAATCGAGCATCATGCGCACCCAATCGTTCGAGGCGCGGGCCGGCGGGTTGGCAGAGGGGTTGGCCGGGGCCTGAGCCGCCGGGATTGGGCTCTGCGCCTCGGCCGGCACAAGCGCCCTCGGCGCCTGCGGGGCGGCCTGAAACGCGTGAGCCGGCACCGCTGGCGCAAGCAGCGGCTCGGGCAGGTTCGCCCCGGTCGGCGCCCGTTCCGGCGCATCGTAGATCGGCGAGGTGCCGTCGATCAGCGGCGCCACCGCCGGCCGCGCATCGGCGGCGAAGGCGTAGCGCACGGCGCGGAACGGCTCGGACAGACCCCACCAGATGAATTGCAGCGTGCCGGTCAGGATGTCCTTGTGGCGGCGGCGGCGCATCTGAAAGCGGCGCATCGCCTCCGCGTCGCCGTACATCAGGCCGGCGAGCGCCACGTAATCCTGCGGGCGCAGGCGGCCGAAGCTCAGGCGGGCGAAAGCCTCGTCCTTGGTGCGGTCGATCCGCTCCAAGGTCACCGGCAGGGCGCCGGCCGGGCGCGCGCCCGCCACCGGGACGACGGTGAGCGCGCCGGTGAGCTTGCGGTGTCCGCCCCCGGTCGGCAGCAGGGCCGCGGGCAGGCGCACGGTGCAGGCCTCGGCCGAGACGCGCTCGATCGACACGTCGATGGCCCGGCCGCCCAAGGTGATCTGGCCGCGCCGGTTGATGGCAAGCGAGGGCGTCCGCTCCAGCTGTCGGCGCTCGGCGCAGACCCCGAGCGCCGCGCCCGCGGTCAGCAGGTTGAAGAAGTTCCACAGCCCGACCACCAGCATCAGGTTGGTCACGCCCGGCTCGAATAGGTAGCGCCACGTCGCCACCGCGCAGCCCGCCGCCAGCAGCCCGTAGACGGCGAAGAACGGGAGCGAGGCCGACGAGAGATGGTCGTGGTCGAGGCTGATGCCCTTGTCGGTGACGTTGAAGGTCGGCTTTCGCGGCGACCAGATCACCGAGACGATGGCCTTCGACAGATAGAGGCCCTGAACGTATTCGTAGAGCTCCGAGACGAAGGGCCAGCGGAATTTGCCGTAGACGTAGTTCTGCATCATCAGGTTGATGACGATGTAGGTTGCCGTATAGGCAATCGACTCATCGACGCTGGCAACGAAGATCTTCAGATCGAAGAAAATGTGCAGCAGCGGCGCGAACATGAAGATCAGCCGCGGCACGGGGAAGAACCAGAACGTCATGCTCGAGAGGTAGGCGATCTTCTGGATCGGCTTGAGCCCCTTCTGCAACGCGGGGTTCTTCAGGAGCAGGATTTGGAACATGCCCTGGCACCAGCGCGAGCGCTGGCCGATGAAGGCCGAGAGCGTCTCCGGCTGGAGACCGGCGATCAGGGGCTTGTCGACATAGGCGCTGGTCCAGCCGCGGGAATGCAGCTCGAACGCGGTCTCGCAGTCTTCGGTGATGGTGATGCCGGAGAATCCCCCAGCCTCGTCCAGCGCGGTGCGGCGCAGCAGGGCGGCCGAGCCGCAGAAGAACGAGCCGTTCCACTTGTCGAGCCCGCGCTGCGTCACCGCGTAGAACATCTCGTTCTCCGACGGCATCCGCTCGAAGGTCTTCAGGTTCCGCTCGATCGGATCGGGGTTGAGGAAGGCGTGCGGCGTCTGGACGAGGAAGAGCTTCGGGTCTTCGGCGAAGTAGCCGACCGTCTCGCTCAAGAACGAGCGGAACGGGACGTGGTCGGCATCGAGCACGACGACGATCTCACCGCTGGCGAAGGCCAGCCCGTTGTTGAGGTTGCCCGCCTTGGCGTGCTCGTTGCGGGCGCGGGTGAGGTAGCGGCAACCGAGTTCCTCGGCCAGCACCGTCAGCTCGCGCCGCCGGTCGCGGGCGGCCTTGGCCTTCTCGGGGTTGGGGTCGGCGCATTTCTGGTCCGACCCGCCGTCGTCGAGAAGCCAAACCGTGAGCTTGTCGGGCGGGTAGTTCATCTGGCGCGCGGCCGCCAGCGTCATCGCCAGGATGGCGGCGTCCTCGTTGTAGCTCGGCACGAACACGTCGACCGTGGGCAACTCGGCCGCGCGCGCGACAGGGGGCGGGGCCCGCTTGAGCGGGTCGGCGTTGATGATCAGGCTCACGAACAGGATGAAGACGCAGTACAATTCGCCCACGAGCAGCAGCAGGCCGAAGCCGAAGCTGACCGGATCGCCGGGGGAGGGCAGCGTATCGGTGACCCGCCACAGGATGTAGCGGAGCACCACGAGGCTCCCGAGCGCCAGGAACACGAAGCGGGTGCGCGGCCCGTCGAGGAACAGCCAAAGCACGATCATCGCCGCCATGGCGGCGAGACTCATGGCGAGCTGGTTCTGCGTCCCGACCGGTTGGCTCAGCAGGATGAGGCCGGCAACCGTCGTCCCCATCCAGGCCAGCCACCGCAGCGCACGTATCACACTCGCCACCCCTGCCTCGTGGACGGATCCATCATTAAAATACGACGATTTCCGGATGCGTTCACGACGCCGCCGTCCCGCTCTGCGAACAAGGTTGATTTTGCGATGCAGAGCGTAGCGTCATCCGTAGAAAATGTCCGAAGATTCGGCAGGAATTTCGCGGAAATGACATGCGATGGCGAGGAATGTCTTCCTGATATGAAAGCCATTCTTCGCTTGGAACAGCAGTACTTTGCCGTGAGACGCGGGGACAAGGCGGCGGATTGTCCGCATTGATCCAAACGCCTGACTTCGGCCGCCGCCGCGACCGGCGGCCCGCTCGCCGTCGGAATGCGCTCTAAAAGTTGGCGCGTGCCTCGATGCTGGAATAGTAGCCCGTGCCCTGGACGCGGTCCCGCACGTAGCCGGCCGCGAGCGACATCTGGACGGGGCCGAAGCTCAGGCCCGAGAGATGGGCGCCGACGCGGTACTGGCGGAAGAAGTCGTCGCCGAGGAACAGCGCCTCCGGGCCGATATAGACGCCGTCGGCAACCATGTAGCCGACCCGGAAACGGGAATAGTAGGCGTTGAACTTGGTCGAGTAGGAGCCGTAGGCCGAGACCATGGTCCGGTCGGTCGGCGTGGCGTAGAAGTTGCCAGCGACCTTCAGGCCCACACCCGTTCCGACGACCGGGTTGCCGGGGTCGGGGATCGAGAGCTGGTTGCTGCGGACGTTGAAGCCGACATAGCCGGCGAGCGCCGCCTCCCGCCAGATCCACTCGTAGCCGGTGAGCAGCGAGCCCTCCTGCTGGTAGCCGGTAACGCGGGCGCCGACGCCTTGTCCGGGATAGGAGTAGGTGCCGGCCACGGCCTCGACGCGCACGCGCGCGCCGCTCACCGTCGGCGGGCTGCCGAGTGCCGTCGTCACGGTGACGGAGCCGAAGGCCGAGGAATTGGAGGTGATGCTGGTCGAGCCATCGACGGCCACCGCCCAGCTGTCGTCCACCGCCTGCGCCTGCGCGCCGGTGTACCAATCGACGCTGGCCGCCGCGGGGGCCGGTGCCGGCAGGTCGGCGGCTCGGGCCGGGGCGGCGAACACGGCCGCACACCCGCAGACAAGAATACAGAGATTCCCGGGAGCCCGTTGATGGTTGCGAGAAACCACAGCCATTCGATCCTCGGATACGCACACGCTACGCACCGATTTATCAGGGTCCAGGGTTAACAAGAGCCTCCCCGAATCCAGGAAAGCCTGATTCATCTCGGCCGAGATCTTGTCATACCAAATCCGTTTGATCCCTTCGGGATGGCGGATTTGGGCTTCGCTCAAGCGCCGCGCGGGCTGACCGATACGGTTCCCGCTTTGATCAAGCGGAAACCGTATCAGGCGTTCCCGATGCTGGGCGGATTCAGGCCGCTCGGGCCTGCGGGGCCGCCGCGCTCAGCACCGCCGCGAGATCGTCGGGGCGGAACGGCTTGTCCAGTTGCAGGAACTGCCGCGCCGCGGCCGGCAGATGCCCGTGGGGGCTCGCCAGGATGATCCGGATGTCGGGATGGCGCTCGACCACCGTCGCGGCGAGCTGGAGGCCGGTCATCACCGGCATCGACTGGTCGGCGATCATGGCGTCGTAATCCGCGCTCTCGCCGAGCAGCGCGAGGGCATGCTCGCCCGAGGCGGCCTGAACCACGTCGTGGCCGAGATCGGCCAGCGCCTCGGCGAGGCTCGCCCGGACGAGGCTGTCGCTCTCCACCAGGAGGATGCGCAGGGTAGAGTACCAGAGGGCCGGCTGCTCCGGCGGCCGCTCGGCGGCCCGCAGCCAGATCTCGGCGACGAAGGCGTCCTCGCCGGTCCCGTCGGAGACGGGGCGCCAGCCGGCGCCGATCTCTTCGAGGAGCCGGGCCACCGTCTCCAGCGAGCCTGGGCGGGGTGTCCGCGCCGTCCGGCTGGGCTCGTGCTGCCCGCTGGCGACGAGGAGGCGCACGTAAGCGCCCGGCGGCAGGCCGAAGCCCGTCTCGGTCTCGGTCACCTCCTCGGCGGCCCCGACCGCGAAGCCGTGCAGCCCGTGATCGCGGAAGTGGAAGGCGAGGTTGAGCAGGACGAGTTCGAGGATCCGCTCGGCGCACAGCACCTTCGGCAGGTCGCCGGGAACGCGGTTGATGACCGGCACGTCGCGCAGCACGTTGGCCCCCATGAAGGCGAGGGCGGCCTCGACGCTCGTGGCGACGTCGCACTCGGCCAAAGCCTCGCTCTCGCCGCGCACGAGCCCGAGCATCCGCCGGGTCAGCGCCGCCCCGCGCGTGGCGCCCGCAAGCGCCGCATCGACGAGGCGTGCCGGCTCGGGGTTCAGGCCGTGGCGCCGGCGCACGGTCGCGAGGTTGGCGTGCACGATCGTGAGCACGTCGTTGAAGTCGTGGACGATGCCGTCGGTCACGCGGCGCAGGATCGCGTTGCGCCGCTGCTCGTTCAGGCCCGAGGGCGTCTCCGAGACGCCGCCCTCGATCGCCCGGCTCAGGGCGTGAATGCGGCTGCCGTCGCCCGCCGCGCGCAGGAAGCGCACCAGCACCCGCCGCTCCGCTTCAGGCACCGGCTCGGCGCCGTCGGCGCGGGCGCGCAGCACCACGTCGTGCGGGCCGTCCGCCCGGCGCGCCGCGTCGAGGGTGAGGTCGAGGAGGGCGTGGTCCTCCGGCTCGAACCATTCGGCGAGATCGGACAGGTCGGTGGCGTGGTCCGAGGCCGTCGCCGTGCCGGTCCGGTCGGAATCCGACCAGACGACCTGGCGCGTCTCCGGGTCGATCTCCCAGCAGGTCCAACCGGACATCGCCTCGAAGGTCTGAAGCCGGCCCTTGATCCGGTCGAGGCCGGTTCCCGCCAGCGCCAGCGCCGCCTCGCGACTCTGGGAGCGGCCGGCCACCGCCTCGGTCAGCGCCGCGATCTCGCGCACCGGGGAGGCTGCCGCCTCGTCCGGGCCGGCCTCGCCCTGGGCGAGGCGTTGCAGCGGCTGCGCGGCGCGGCCCCCCATGGCGTAGCCGAGCCCGGCGGCGGCACCCACCACGGCGAGCGCCAGTGCCAGGAGGCGCCCGTCGGGCAGCAGACCCGCCGTCACGGTGGGCGGCGCGTAGGCGGTCACCACCCAGCCGGGCGAGCTGAGTTCACGCCCGCCCTGGACCGGCGCGGAGGCCGAGCGGTGCTCGCCCCAGGGCGCGGAGGCGGTGCCCGCGAGCAGCCGCCCGTCGGCGCCGCTCACGGTGAAGGCGATGGTTTCGGGCAAGTCGAGCGCTCGGCGCAAGCGAGGGCCGATCTCGAGGAAGGCCGGGCCGGCGCGAAGCTGGATCCGGTCGGAGCGTCCCGGCATTCCGAGGGAGAGGACGATATCGAAGGGCGCCGTCTCGTCCCCCTGGGTCGCGATGACGACTTCGGCGTTGCGGGCCCGCGCGAACCAGGGCTGCCGGGCGACGCTGCTGCCCGGCCGGCGCGGGTCGGCGGCGGCGCGCACGCTGCCATCGACACCGATCAGCGCGGCATCCCCGTAGCGCGGGTTGAGGGCGAGCCAGTCCCGCAGCAGGGTCGAACGCTCGGCCTCACCCAGCGTCGGATCGCCGGGGCGCAGCAGCAGCGCGACGGTGCGCGCATCCGCGACGCTGCCATGCAGCTCCGCATCGACCGCGTCCGCGAAGGCGCGCGCGCCCGTCATCGCGGCACGCTGCGCGCCGTCCGCGGCGGGGCCGGCCCCGAACATAGCGGTCCCGATCCAGGCGAGCCCGAGCGCCGCCGCCGCGATCAGGGCGAGCTGGGCCGCGTTCAGCACCTTGAGCGAGATCCGGACGGAATCCAGCATGCGGGGGCTCCGCCGGCACAGCTTGCCGGCCGCAGGAAACCGGGATTGGTCGTCCTGCCCTCTAGACGAGGCCGCGAAGCGCTTAAGGGCCGGTTAATGCTGGCGGCATCGCCGGCTGGCTGAGAGCCGTATCCGACCGGATGGCATCCGTCCGGCGCCTTTAGGTCTTTGGTTTGACGCGCCTTCTTTCGACAAACCGGTGACCACGTCGTCGGAATGCGCTCGAGGTGTCGTCCGGGAGTGCCTCGCCTGGCACGCAAGAAACATCGAAAGCTTTGCCGCGGGCCGGCAAACCGGCAGCCTCCTCGAATCGGACGCGACGTCGTCCGACCGCCTTTCGAGGGTTTTGTGGTTTTTGTGGCATAGGCGTTGCTAGGACCTGTCCGCCGGTCGTGAGGGCCGGTGACGGCGAGCACGTGAGCCCCCGCGTTGCCCCCACGCGGAAGGCCCGCGTGAGCGATTCCAACGGGACGGAATCGGCCTCGCCGTCTTCAAGGATGCGGAGCGCGAGATCGAGATGAACGCAATGGCCCTTTCCGTCGCCGTCGCCCCCGAGATGACCGAGGATGCGCTGGCGGAGCGACTGATCGAGATGACGGTCGAGGATTGCCAGCGTGCCTTTGCCGAGGGCAGCGTCACCGCGGAGGCGCTGGCCGAAGCCTTCCTGGCGCGGATCGAGACCTACAACCCGCGCTACAAGGCGCTCATCGTGATGAATCCGCAGGCACTCGATGACGCCCGCGCCATCGATGCCCGCCGCGCGGCCGGCGAAGAGCTGGGGCCGCTCGCCGGGGTGCCCGTCGTCATCAAGGACACGATGGACATGGCCGGCCTGCCGAGCACCGGCGGCTGGCACTTCCTCAGCGCCGAGGCCGGCGGCGTCGACCTGATCCCGGCCACCGACGCGCCGGTGACGGCACGGATGCGCGAGGCCGGCTGCGTCATCCTCGGCAAGACCAACGTGCCGGTGCTCAGCCATACCGGCAGCCACGCCAACGATTCCTGGGCCGGCCCCACCCTCAACCCGGCGGCACCCGACCGCATCCCCGGCGGCTCCAGCGCCGGCACCGCCACGGCGGTGGCCGCCAGCCTCGCCGTCCTCGGGCTCGCCGAGGAGACCGGCGGCTCGATCCAGAACCCGGCCTCGGCGCAGGGCTTGGTCGGCATCAAGCCGAGCTTCGGTCTCGTGCCGAATGCCGGCGTGATGCCGCTGGCCGGCAGCACCCGCGACGTGGTCGGGCCGATCGCCCGCTGCGTGCGCGATGCCGCGCTCACCCTCGACGCGCTCGCCGGCTATTCCTCGGCCGATCCCAAAACCGTAGCCGGCATCGGCAAGCGCCCAGAAGCGGGCTACGCGGCGGGGCTCGATGCGGGCGCGCTGGCGGGCAAGCGCCTCGGTCTCTACGGGCCCGGCTGGCGCGACCTGCCGCTCTCGGAGGAAGCGAGCGCCCTCTACGCACGTACGCAGAAGGAACTCGAGGCGGCCGGCGCCACCCTGGTGGCCGATCCCTTCGCCGGCACGGGCTTTGCCGCCATCGCCGAGCCGACGCCGGGCCTCGTCTACTTCGACGCCCGCGGCTTCGAATCCGCGCCCTACGACCTCCAGCTCTATCTGGAGCGGATGGGGCCGGACGTGGCGATCCGCAGCTTTGCCGCCTTTGCCGAGGCGACCAAGGCCGAGGACGCCTTTGCGCCCGGCGGCGTGCTGCACCCGATCACCAACCTGCCCGGGCTCGCTCCCTGCCTCGCCGACCCGGCGAGTCCGCCCGATCTCTCCGACTTCCTCGCCGCCCGCGAGGCCTATCTCGCCCTGTTCGACCGGGTGATGGCGGAGCACGGGCTCGACGCCCTGGTCTTCCCGCAGATGCGGGCCGAGCTGCCGCCGCTGCACGGCCCGGGCACGCTGCTCGAAGCCACGGTCTGCGAGATCAACATCGCCGGCCTGCCGGGGGTGACGCTGCCGGCGGGCGCCTACGCCTCCGGCTCGCCGTTCAACCTGATCTTCGTCGGCCGGATGTGGAGCGAGGGCGACCTGCTCGCCTACGCCTACGCCTACGAGCAGGCGACGCATCACCGCCGCGCCCCGGCCCTCGACGCCTGATTCTTCGCAATCGGGACACAAGCCTGCCCAGCTCCCACGGGGCCGGGCAGGCCTGCTGACTGCGCTTGCACCCTGTGGTTATCGTGCCCTGTGCACGTCGTGGAAATTGTGCGCGACCGTTCTGTGTCCGCGGCGCTATCCTGATCTCAAAGGGGGACAGGGCCGGGATGCTGACCGATCATCGCCACGAGGAAATTCTCTCGCAGCTCGCGCAGACGGGGCGCGTCGGCGTCACCAGCATCGCCGCCACCCTCGCGGTCTCCGACGAGACGATCCGGCGCGACCTGAAGATGCTGGAGGAGCGCGGGCTGCTGCGGCGCATCCACGGCGGCGCCGTGCGGCCGCGCCTCGATCAGGAGCGCCCGCTCACCGAGCGCAGCGGGCTCAACAGCCGCGAGAAGGGCCGCGTCGCCGCACTGGCCGAGGGGCTGGTGGAGGACGGGATGTCGATCTTCATCGACACCGGCACCACCACGCTGGCCCTGGCCCGGCGGCTCACCACCCGCAAGCTCACGGTGACGACGAACTCCATCGACCTCGCGCTGCTGCTGGCCGACAGCCCGGCGCGGGTGAACCTGACGCCGGGCCGGCTGCGCCCGAACGACAACGCGCTCGTTGGCTACGACACCGTGGACTACGCCCGGCGCCACTTCTTCGACCTCGCGATCATGGGCATCGCCGCCTGCGACCTCGCGCAGGGTTGGATGGACTACGAGGATCACGAATCCGTCCTGCGCCAAGCGCTGCGGGGCCAGACCCGGCGGGCGGTGCTGCTCGCCGATTCCCGCAAGTTCGGGCGCCAGGCCAACCTCCAGACCTTCGATCTGGCCGCGCCGCTCACCGTGGTGACCGACCGGCCGCCGCCCGAGCCCTTCGCCGAGCGCTTCAGCCGGCACGACGTCGACCTGATCTGCGGGTGAGGCCGGTGGCTTGGAGACGGCGCCTCGATCATGGGTTCACGGCGTCGGCAGCGGCGGCGTGACCTCGGGCGGCGTCTCGCGCACGGCGCGCAGTTCGTACCAGAGGGCGTTGAGCACGCCGACCGCGGCGGCCAGTCCGAGGCCGAGGATCCAGGCGAAGTACCACATCGTCGTGCGTCCTGATGCGAGGGCAGGGGGCCAGGAAAGCCGGCCCCGGCGGCGCCGGGGCCGGGAGCGTCAGTAGGCGGCCGAGCCGGGGGCGGTGATGTCGCGATCCGAGACCTTGCCCCACAGCACCCGGTAGACCCAGGCGGTGTAGGCGAGGATGATCGGCAGGAAGATCACCGTCGCGATCAGCATGTTGCGCAGGGTCGCCCGGCTGGAGGAGGCGTCGAACACGGTCAGCGCGTGGCCCGGATGCGTGTTCGAGGGCAGGATGACCGGGAACATCGACAGGCCGACGGTGGCGATGATGCAGGCGATGCCGAGGCTGGAGGCCAGGAAGGTCAGCCCCACATGCCGAGCGCGGAAGCCCAAAGCCGCCAGCAGCGGGCCGGCGATGCCGAGGAGCGGCACCACGGCGAGCGCGGGATGGGCCCAAAAGTTGGCGAGCCACGCGCCCGCATCCGCCACGACCGCCTTGGTCAGCGGGTTGGACGGGCCGTCGCCGGGGAGCGGGCTCACCACCCGGTAGCCGCCGAAGGCGCCGGCCCAGATCAGGAGGCCGCCGAGGGCGAACAGGGCGGCGGTGGCGAGCGCGGCCTTGAGCCCGATGGCGCGGGCGCGCTCGGCGACCGGCCCCTCGGCCTTGAAGGCGAGCCACGCGGCGCCGTGCGCCACCAGCATCGCCAGCGAGACGAGGCCGCAGAGCAGCGCCAGCGGGTTGAGCAGGCCGAGGAGACTTCCCCCGTAGATCGGGCGAAGGTCGCCCGTGAAGTGGAAGGGCACGCCCTGGAGCACGTTGCCGACGGCGACGCCGAAGATCAGCGCCGGCACCGCGCCGCCGACGAACAAAGCCCAATCCCAGCGGGAGCGCCAAGCCGCGCTCGCCCGCTTGGAGCGGTACTTGAACGCCACCGGCCGCAGGATCAGGGCGAACAGCACGAGGAACATCGCGAGGTAGAAGCCGGAGAAGCTCAGCGCGTAGAGCGCGGGCCACGCGGCGAAGATCGCGCCGCCGCCGAGCACCAGCCAGACCTGGTTTCCTTCCCATGTGGCGGAGACGGTGTGGATCGCCACCCGGCGCTCGACATCGGTGCGGCCGACGAAGGGCAGCAGGGCGCCGACGCCGAGATCGAAGCCGTCGGTGACGGCAAAGCCGATCAGCAGCACGCCGAGCAGCACCCACCAGATCAGGCGTAAGCTTTCGTAGTCCGAGAGAAGGGCGAGCATGGAGGGGAACTCCTCGGGGAACCGGCGCGACGACGGGGTCGGCCGGCGAAGGGGGGAGGGGCTATTCGGCGGCGACGAGGCCGGCGGCGTTCCGGTTCGCGCCGGCGCCGGGGAAGAGGGCGGTCGGGTCCTCGGCCAGGGTCTCGGGCCCCTTGGCGATGGCGCGCAGCATCAGCTGCACCTCGATCACCGCGAGCACGCCGTAGACGAGGGTGAAGCCGGCGATGGTGATGAGGAGCGAGGGGATGCCGAGTTCGGAGGTGGCGAGCGCGGTCGGCAGCACGCCCTCGATGATCCAGGGCTGGCGGCCGAACTCGGCGACGAACCAGCCGAACTCGATCGCGATCCAGGGCAGCGGCAGGGCGAAGAGCGCGGCCCGGAACAGCCAGCGCGGCGCCTCGGCCTCGCGGGCGGTGTACCAGAGCGCCGCCCCGAACAGGGCGATCAGCAGGAAGCCGCAGGCCGCCATTGCCCGGAAGGTGAAGAACAGCGAGGGCACGTGCGGCACGGTGGACCACGCCGCCCGGTCGATATCCGCGTCTGTCGCCTTCAGCGGATCGCCGATCAGTGGCTTGAGGAGCTGCGCGTAGCCGAGATCCTGTTGCGTCCGGGCGAACTCGGCGCGGGCCGCCTCATCCGTGCGGTTGGCCTTGATCCGCTCCAGCGCGGAATAGGCGACGAGCCCGTTGCGGATGCGGTCCTTGGCGTGCCCGACCAGTTCGGTGATGCCGGGGATCTCGGTCGTCAGCGAGCGGGTGCCGATCAGGCCCATCGCATAGGGGATGTGGAGCGCGTAGCGGGTGGTGCGGTTCGCCAGATCCGGGACGCCGATCGCCGTGAAGGCGGCAGGAGCGGGCTCCGTGTGCCACATCGCCTCCATGGCGGCGAGCTTCATCTTCTGGTGGTCGGTGACGGCGTAGCCGCTCTCGTCGCCGAGCACGACGACGCTGAGCGCCGAGGCGAGGCCGAAGGCCGCCGCGATGGCAAACGAGCGCTTGGCCAGTTCGAGATGCCGCCCGCGCAGGATGTAGAAGGCCGAGACGCCGAGCACGAACACCGCGCCGCAGACATAGCCGGCCGAGACCGTGTGGACGAACTTCGCCTGCGCCACCGGATTGAAGATCACGGCGGCAAAATCGGTCACCTCCATGCGCATCGTGTCGGGGTTGAACAGGGAGCCGACCGGGTTCTGCATCCAGCCGTTGGCGATCAGGATCCAGAGCGCGGAAAAGTTGGTGCCGAGCGCCATCAGCCACGTGACGACGCAGTGGGCGAGCGCCGAAAGCTTGTCCCAGCCGAAGAAGAACAGCCCGACGAAGGTCGCCTCGAGGAAGAAGGCCATCAGGCCCTCGATGGCGAGCGGGCCCCCGAACACGTCGCCGACATAGTGCGAGTAGTAGGCCCAGTTCATCCCGAACTGGAACTCCATGGTCAGGCCGGTGGCGACGCCCAGCGCGAAGTTGATCCCGAACAAGAGACCCCAGAACTTGGTCATGTCGCGCCAGATCTTGCGGCGGGTCATGACGTAGACCGTCTCCATCATGGCGACGAGGATCGAAAGTCCGAGCGTCAGCGGCACGAACAGAAAGTGGTACATCGCCGTCAGCGCGAATTGCAGGCGCGACAGATCGACGAGCAGCGGATCGGTCATGGGAGGCTCCTTGTCCGACATCGCCTCTCGCGCCGCCGCGCTTGGCGATCCTTGACGCAGATCAAAGCCGCTTTCGCCGCCCCCGCCGCACAAGGCGGCATGACCCGACCATCCCCCCGCGCCCGATCCGGCCGCGCCGCCCTCGAGCCCGCGGCGCTCATCCTCGCCCGCGGGGCGGCGCGGGCCGGCCTGTCGCGCCTCCACGGACTCCAGGTCCTGCGCTGCGTCGCGACGCTCGGGCTGGCCGTGGCGCTGGCGCGGCTCGCGGGCGCGCTTATCGAGACGGGCGGGCTCGACGGGCTCGCGCTCGGCCTTGCCGGGGCCTGCCTGCTCGCAGGCGCCGGGCTCGGGAGCCTGATCGAGACGCGCGGCGCCGCCCTGGAGGCGGAGGTCGCCGTCGCGCTGATCGATGCCGCCGAGGCGCGGCTCGCCGTGATGCCGGCCCGCGCCGCCGCCGACCTGCCGCGCGGAGCGGTAATCGCCGGATTGCAGCGGCATCCCGGCGCGCTCGCCCGCCTCGTCGTCGGCCACGCCGCGGCACGGCGGATGATGGGAGTCGGGCCGGTGCTGACGGCGGGGGCGGTCGCCGTCGTTTCGTGGCAGGCGGCTTTGGCGCTGCTCCTCGCTACACCGGTGATGATCGTGTTCTTCGCCCTCGTCGGCGGCCTGATCCGCGACCGGGCCACGGCGCAGGAGGCGGCGCTCGGGCGCCTCGCCACCCAGTTCGCCGACCGGGTGCGGACGCTGCCGACGATCCTCGCCGCCCACGGCCTGCCGCGCGAGACGGCCAAGCTCGACCGGCGGCTCCAGGCCTATGCCGACGGCACCATGGGCGTGCTGGCGGTGGCCTTTCTGAACGCGGGCGTGCTCGACTTCTTCGCCTCGCTCGCCATCGCCATCCTGGCGGTGTTCCTCGGGCTCGGCCATCTCGGCCTCGCCGAGATTCCGGGTTTCGCCCATCTGGCACTGTGGCAGAGCCTGCTGATCCTGCTGCTCGCCCCCGAATATTTCCTGCCGTTCCGCCGCTACGCCGAACTCTACCATGCCAAGGCCGAGGGCGAGGCCGCCGCCGAGGCGCTCGCCTGGGTGTTTTCCGAAGAGGCCGAGACGAGGCCCGAACGCGGCGTGGTTTCGGCGGCGCCGGGCGCCCGCGGCCTCGTCCTGCCCCATGCCGGGTCCGTCGCCGATTTCGATCTGCCGGAGACGGGGCTCGTCGCCCTGACCGGGCCGAGCGGGGCCGGCAAATCGACCCTGCTGCGGGTTCTGGCCGGCGTCGAGGCGCCGCTTGCCGGGGCCTTTCGCCTGCCCGCGCCGGGCCTTCCTGCGACCTGGGTCTCCCTCGACACGCCGATCCCGGCGGGCACGCTCGCCGCCGCGATCGCGGATGGCACGACCGCGACGCCCGAGGCCGTGGCGGCGGCTGCCGCGTCGCTCGGCCTGAGCGACGATCCGCACTGGCCGGGCGGCCTCGACGCCGCGGTTCTGGCGGGCGCCGAAAACCTCTCCGGCGGCCAGCGGGTCCGGGTCGCCGTCGCGCGGCTGCTGCTGCGGCCGGGCACCGGCTTCTGTGACGAGCCAACCGCCAAGCTCGATCCCGCCAACGCCGCGCGGGTGCGCCAAGCCCTGGCCTGCGCCGCCCGCACCCGCCTCGTCATCGTGGCGACCCACGATCCCGCGCTGGCGGCGCTCGCCGACCGGCGCATTGTCCTCGGTGCCACCCTTTCCGAGAGGCAGGCCGCGTGATGCGCACCCGCTCCGATACGACGCCCCCCGGTCCCGGCCGCGCCGAAACGTCCCGAGCTTGGACCCTCGCCCTCGCCCTCGCGGCCCTGGCGCTCGCGGCAAACCTCGCGCTCGCCGGCACCGCCGTGAGCTTCCTGGCGGCGGTGGCCCTGGCCGGCGCCGGGCCGGCGGCCTTCGCCTTCAACTTCCACCATCCCGCCGCCCTGGTGCGGCTGTTCGCGCTGCTGCGCACGGGCGCGCGCTACGGCGAGCGCATGGCCGGCCACCGCGCGGCGCTGACCGATCAGATCCGCCGCCGCGCCGGCCTGTTCGCGGCCCTGGCGCGGGCGCCGGAGAGCCGCGGCGCCGGCTGGCAGCTCGGACGCCCGGAGCGGCTCGCCGACTTCATCGACGACGTGGCCGACATCGACTACGCCCGGCTGCGCGTCGGCTTTCCCCTCGCCATGACGAGCGCGGCGCTTGCCGGTCTCGTGCTCGCCACCGCCCTCGTGGCCCCGCTCGCGCTCCTCCCCGTCGCGGCGCTCGCGCTGGCGGGCGGCCTCGTGGCCCGCCACGCGCTGACGCGGCTCGCGGCCATCGAGGCGTGGGTCCGCCGCGCACGGCGCACCGCCGCGGCCGATCTCGGAGCGGCTTTGGCGGGCGCGGTGCCCCTCGACGCCGAGGGGCGGCGCGGCCCGGCCCTGCGGATCGCCCTCGATCCCCTGCGCGATGCCGAACGCGAAGCCGCCTGCGGAAAGCGGGCGCTCGCCCGGCTCGAGGCCGTGCTGGCGCTGGCCGGTCCCGCCCTCGCCCTGGCCGTGCTGCTCGCAGCCTGGAGCGCCGGCGCCCGCGGCACCGGGCTCCTGCCCGCCGCCTTCCTGGCCTTCACCTGGCTCGCCCTCGCGGAGCCGATCCTGTCCCTGCCACGGGCGCTGCTCGGCTCCGTCCGCGCCCGCCTCGCCCGCCAATCCCTCGCCGTGGAGGAGGGCGCCGCCGCGGAGCCTGACCCCCGGCCCGGTCCGGCCCTCGGTGCCCTGACCCTGCACGGCCTGCGCCTGCGGGCGCCGGACGGGCGCGATCTCGGCCCGGCGCCGGAGCTCGCCATCGTGCCCGGCACGCCGCTGACCCTCGTCGGCGCCAGCGGCTGCGGCAAGACCACCCTGCTGAAGGCGCTCGCCGGCTGGAGCGCGGAGCGCCCCGGCGAGACGATCCGGCTCGGCGGGACTGTGCGGCCGGCGGCGGAGCGGCGGGCGCTGACGCATCTGAGCCTGCACGATGCCGCGATCCTGTCCGACACCGTCCGCGAAAACCTGTTCGCGCCCACCGCCTCCGACGCGGCGTTGTGGGCAGCGCTGGAAGCCGTCGAACTCGACGCCCGCATTCGCGCGGCTGGCGGCCTCGATGCCTGGATCGCCGAGGGCGGCCTTTCGCTGGGCGAAGCGCAGCGCCTCAACCTCGCCCGCGCCAGCTTGAGCCCGGCCCCCGTCATTCTCCTCGACGAGCCGGCCGAGCATCTCGGCGACGATCAGGCCGCGCGCATCCTCGGGCGCCTGCTCGCGCACTGGCACGACCGCATCGTCGTGCTGACGAGCCACCGCCCGGATCTCAGACTGCCCGGGCGCCGGGTCTCGCTCGGGCTGGATTGAGGCAAGCCCGGCCCGAACGCTGAGACTCCCCATTACGCTCGGCCGAGATTCGGGCCGCGGCGAGGCTCGGTGCCGGCCGGTCTGTGCGGCCAGGCGCCGTCGCGGCAGCCATGCGCCCCCTCTCTCGAAGCTGTCGCCATCGCGAGAATCGGCCTGGATCCCTTCACGGCATCCGTTCCGATCAAGAATTCTGAGAAGATCAGAATAAAGATGCGGCCGCGGAAGAAATCACTCAGTGGGAAGACACCGCCCGCGCCGCCGTAATGCGCCTCCTCGGTCGTCCTTCATTATCCGCTCGCTTCGGCCCTGCCCGGTTTCGACTTCACAGGTCGTGCGGAGGCAGGCTATTGAGTCATCTGGGGCGGGGTGCGGGACGGGAGGCTTGCGATGCAAAGCTCTGGCAACAGCGCCGGTGTCGAGCCGATCCCAGCCGAGCCGCCTTGCGCGCACGACCGCTCGGAGCGGGGCTGCGCCGCGTGCAAGGTCCGCCTCGTCAGCGTCTGCGCGGCGCTCACGAGCGAGGAACTCGCCGGCTTGGAGGCGCTGAGCCAGCCCGTCCATCTCGATCCGCGCCAAGCCCTGTTCCAGCAGGAAGACCGGGCGGGCGCCGTCTACAACGTCACCGAGGGGGCCTTGCGCCTGTCGCGGCTTCTGCCGGACGGGCGGCGGCAGGTGATGGGTTTCGCCATGGTCGGCGATTTCCTCGGCCTCGCTCTGCCCGAGCGCTTCACCGTCACCGCCGAGGCGCTGTCACCGACGACGCTCTGCCGGTTCGAGAAGCGGGCCTTCGCTGGCCTCGTCGCGCGGACGCCGCACCTGCTGCAACGCCTCTACGAGCGGGCCGGCCATGAGCTGACGCTGGCACAGGATCACATGATGCTGCTGGGCCGCCGCACCGCCGAGGAGAAGGTGGCGAGCTTCCTGCTCGGCCTGCGCACCCGCTACGCCGGCATCGGGCGCGATTCCATCACCGTCGAGCTGCCGATGGGCCGGCAGGACATGGCCGACCATCTCGGTCTCACCATCGAGACGGTGAGCCGGATGCTGACCCGGCTCGACCGGGAGAAGGCGCTTCTGATCGTGCCTGGCGGCGTGCGCCTGCTGGACCTTGCCCGGCTCGAACGCATCGCGGCGAGCTGAGACGGGCACCCCTGATCGAAGCGGAAGCCGAACGCCCCGATCCCGAAGGGATCGACCGGACTTCGGCGGGGCGCCTCACCGTTCGAGGGTCTGAAGGTAGGCGATCAGGGCCTGTGCCTGGTCGGGATCGAGCCGGAATTCCGGCATCGTCGGGTGGCCCGTGGTGATGCCCTCGGCCAACGCCTCGGCCAGATCCGTCACGGGGTAGCGGCGGTGCAACTCGCGGAACGGTGGCGCGTCCGCCAAGGGGCTTGCGCCGACGCGGCCGATCGCGTGGCAGCGGGCGCAGTTCGTGCGCGCGATGGTCTCGCCGCGCTGGGCGCTGGGATCGAGCGCTCGGGCGGCGGCCGGCCAGGCGATCAGCAGGGCGGCCAGGATCGGGAGGGTGGTCGCGATACGCATCAGTGACACATCAGGCAGGGGAGGGGGCTGCGGTGCAGCATCTCGTAGGTGACGCCGCCGAACAGCCACTCGCGCAGGCGAGTATGGCCGTAGGCGCCCATCACGATGAGGTCGGCCTGCTGTTTGACGGCAAAGCGCAGGAGTTCGTCGCCGTCGCTCACGACGGTGCGCAGCAGGTGGGTCGTGACGGCGGCGCCGTGGCGGGCCAGATGGCCGGCGACATCCTCCGCGCCCTCGTTGCGGGCGCCCTCGCCGGTGCTGACGACGAAGACCTGATCTGCCTCGCGGATGAAGGGCAGCGCGGCCGAGACGGCCCGGCGCGCCTCCGAGCCGTCCTTCCAGGCCACGACGATCCGGGCGCCCCGAAGGTGCTCGACGCGCGGGGGCACCACGAGGACCGGACGGGCGGCCTCCATCAGGACGGGGCCGGGCGACACGCCGAGGGTTCCGAGCGGGATGTCGTCCGAGCCGCGGCGTCCCACCACGAGGAGGTCGGCTGCCCGCGCCTGTTCGACGAGATGGGAGATCGGGCCCGCCAGGGCCTCACGCCAGTCGCGGCGCAGCGGGGCTTCGGTGGAGCGCTCGAACAGGGCGTGCGCCTGTGCGAGCAGGGCGCGTGCCTTCTCCTCGAAATGCGGATCCGCGTCGTAGATCTCGCCGATATCGCGCACGTAATCCGGCGCCGGCACCTTGCAGGCGGCCGCCCCGGTGAGCGTCGCCTCGAAGCGCCGCGCGAGACTGGCCGCCAGCCGGATGCGGTCGGCGGCGGCCTCGTCGAGGTCGACCGAGACCAGGATGTTCGCGTAAGCCATGCTCGCCTCCCGGGGCGTCCCCCTCCGCTCGGTGGGGCCATCCTTCGTGGGGGCATCCTTGCCGCCGGCCGGTATGGGTGCCTTGATCCAGCGCAAGGCGGGTCGAGGGGGCCCGCGCCGCGCCGGCCTGCGGCCGGCCGCGTCCATCTGCGAGGCTTGAGACCAGCATGACCGGCCAGCCCCCCGTCGTCGTCGCGGTCGCGATCACCGGCTCGGTGCCGCGCAAACGCGACAACCCGGCCGTGCCGATCACGGTCTCCGAGCAGATCGAATCGACCCACGCCGCCTTCGAGGCCGGGGCGGCGCTGGCTCATATCCACGTGCGCAACGACGACGAGACCCCCTCGTCCGATCCGGAGAAGTTCGCCGCCGTGCAGGCGGGCCTGCGCAAGCACTGCCCCGGCATGATCGTCCAGTTCTCGACCGGCGGGCGCGGCCGCGACCCGGCGAGCCGCGGCCTCTCACTGCAGCACCGGCCCGACATGGCCTCGCTCTCGACCGGCTCGGTCAACTTCCCGACCATCGTCTACGAGAACCACACCACCCTGGTGACCGACCTCGCCGGCCAGATGCAGCGTTACGGCGTGCGGCCGGAGGTCGAGATTTTCGATCTCTCGCACCTGCACGGGGCCAAGCGCCTCGTCGAGGCCGGGCTGATGGATGCGCGCCCGCACGTGCAGTTCGTCATGGGTGTGCAGAACGCGCTGCCGGCGCAGGAGCACCTGCTCGACCTCCTGCTCGGGGAACTGCGCTGCCTGCTGCCGCAGGCGACCTGGACCGCCGCCGGGATCGGGCGCGAGCAGGCCCGCGTGATGGATTGGGCGCTCGCCCGCGGGGCGGATGCGGTCCGCACCGGGCTGGAGGACAACATCCGGATCACCCGGGAGCGGCTGGCGGCCAGCAACGCGGAACTGGTCGGCCTCGCGGTCGCGGCGGTGACCCGGCACGGCCGCCGCGTCGCGACTCCGGCGCAGGCCCGTTCCGCCCTCGGCCTCCCCGCCTGACGGCGGCGATCCCGAGAGTCGAAACCCCTTTGGCTCGACCCGGCTCAGGGCTGCTGAGGGTGGGGAGCGGCACCTGGCCTTCCGCCTCGAAGCGAGCGTTCCGCCACCGGCCGGAAGCGGTCATGCCCCCGAAACGGATTGCTTTCCCGCGGGCAGACACTCCATTGCCCCGATGCGGATCAATCGAACCGAATTGGCCGACCTCGGGACCTTCCTCGCCATCGCGCGCCACCGCAGCTTCCGGCGGGCGGGCCTGGAGCTTGGCGTCAGCGCCTCCGCGCTCAGCCACGCGCTCAAGGCGATGGAGGCGCGCCTCGGCGTCCGCCTCATCAACCGCACCAGCCGCAGTGTGACCCTCACCGCAGCAGGGGAAGATCTGCTCGCTTCGCTGGACGCCCCATTCGCGGCGATCGGCTCCGCGCTCGACGTACTCGACCAGCACCGAGACCCGACGGCAGCGACCGGGCGGATCCGCCTCAACGTGCTCGAACATGCAAGCACGTTGCTGCTCGCCCCCGTGCTGCCCCTCTTCCACGCGCGCCACCCGCAGGTCGAGATCGATGTCCGGGTGTCCAACGATCTGCTCGACGTCGTGGACGCTGGAGCCGATGCCGGCATCCGATATGGCGGAACGGTCCCTCAGGATATGGTGGCACAGCGCCTGTCTGCCGATCTGCGCTGGGTGGTCGTTGGCGCTCCAGCCTATCTCGATCGGCAGGGGATTCCTGACCATCCGCGCGACCTCGCGGCTCACCGATGCCTGCGCATCCGCTTGGGCGACGACCGTCTCTACCGCTGGGAGTTCGAGAGAGCGGACGAGCAGATCGCGATGGACGTTCCCGGTGCGGTGACGATCGACAACACGCAGTTTGGGCTGTCTCTTGCCTTGGCAGGAGGCGGGCTCGCCTATCTTCCCCAGCCCTGTGTCGAACCCTCGGTCGCCCGCGGCGAGCTTCGCGTCGTGCTGGCGGATTGGGGGCCAATCGGGCCCGGCTTCCACATCTACTATCCCGGACGTCGCCAACTGCCGACCGGATTGCGGCTTCTCACCGACCTAATCCGGGAGGTGAAGCCGCTCGGATTGTAGCGGCTGCACGTCCGACGATGAACTCTGCTCATCGTTCCATTGAGGGACACACGCCTGATCGGCGGCTCGCCCGATGTCTACGTCAGGCTCCTCAGGAACATCAGCCGAGAGATCGAGACATGGGCCGTTTCAACGGGAAGGTCGCATTCATCACGGGCGCGGCCAGCGGCATCGGCCGCGCCGCCGCCATCGCGTTCGCAAAGGAGGGGGCACAGGTCGCGATCACGGACCGCACGGAGGAGGGTCTGGAACGCCTGCGCGCCGAGATCGAGGGGAATGGCGGCGAGGTGATCGCGATCCGGTGCGATGTATCGTTGCCGGAGGACGTCGAGGCTGCGGTCGCCCGGACCGTCGAACGGTTCGGCCGCCTTGACTGCGCCTTCAACAACGCGGGCGTCGAGAACAAGGCTGCCCCCGTCCACGAGATCGCCCTCGACGAATGGGACCGGATCCTCGACATCAACCTGCGCGGCACGTTCGTATGCATGAAGCACGAGATCGCGCAGATGCTGCGCCAGGGCGGTGGCGTGGTGGTCAACACCTCCTCCGGCGCGGGCGTCAGAGGCGTAGCGGGAGGGGCGAGCTACGCCGCCTCGAAGCACGCCCTGATCGGCCTGACCAAATCGGCTGCCCTCGACTACGCGAAGGCGAACATCCGGGTGAACGCCGTTTTGCCTGGGAACATCGAGACGCCGATGATGGAGCGCTTCACGGGCGGCGACATCCAGAAGGCGATCGACCTTGAGCCGGTTGGACGGCTGGGCAAGCCCGAGGAGATCGCCGAGGCCGTCCTCTGGATGTGTTCGGATCTCGGTGCCTTCGTGACCGGCGCGTCGATCTCGGTCGATGGCGGCTGGTCGCTCTGAGCGGCGTTTCCGAAACGACAGAGGAGAGATCGAATGGAGATCAAGCGCAGCGGAAGCCAGGCCTCAGGCCCGGGGCCATCCGAGTGGTTCACCGGCGCGGTTCGGATCGACCCGCTCCATAATGCGCCCGACCCCGCCCGCGTCGCGATGGCGAGCGTGACGTTCGAGCCGGGCGCGCGGACGGCGTGGCACACGCACCCGCTCGGCCAGACGTTGATCGTTACGTTCGGCCGTGGGTGGGTTCAGCGCGAAGGCGGCCCGATTGAGGAGATCGCGCCCGGCGACGTCGTTTGGTTCGAGCCGAACGAGAAGCACTGGCATGGGGCCACGGCGACCACAGCGATGACGCACATCGCGATCCAAGAGCGCCTGGACGGCAAGGCCGTGACATGGATGGAGCCAGTCACCGAAGGGCAGTATGCCGGGCCGTGAACTTCGACCCTCAGATCCGCTTTCGGCGAGACGACGCCGAGAGCGGCTCCTCGTCTGGTCGCGCAGAGTGCGTTTCGATCCGCGCCCGACCTCCCGCGAGGCCGGGCGTGCCCGCCGCGGCGTTGAAGGGGGCGGAAGCGCCCGCTTCAGCAGTCCCGCCCCGAACCGCTCGCGGACGCTGAGATGGCCGCAGTACTGCGCCAGCGGGCAGGGCCGCGGCGTCAGGGCGGCATGGAAATCCGGATCGTAGAGGTTGCCGATCCGGGCCGGAACCATGTGGCAGCGGCGGACCTCGCCGTCGCCCGGTCGGCGCGCAGGTCGAGGTCGAAACAGCCGTCTCCGGCGAACCGCGCGGCGGGATCGACGACGCGGTGGCTCTGGCCGGTCAGCTCGCTATGCGCGAGCACGGTACGCGGCAGCGGCCTCCTGCGGAACGGCCGAAATCGCGCGCATGAAGATATTGCCCCGGCGCCACATGCCCGTCTCTGCCCCTTTCCTAAGAGAAAGGTCTGACTTAAGGGCCGCTCGGCGCTCTTTACCCGGCTTATGATCATGGTGTGCGCCCGGAAAAGGCCATGCCTCGACGGAGCTGCGCCACGGCAATACTCTGCTGGTGCGAGGCTAGCCCGGCGATCGACTGACGGTCAACCGGTAACGGGCGGCCACGGCGCCTCTTTCGAGCCTGATCCGCCCGCCGGCCGGCGTGAGATCCCACCGGGTCGAGGCTCCTCCGCTGGCAGGACAACATTCGGTTGACCTATGGGCTCAGCAGGGTAGAAATCCTAGCGATCCGGGCCTCTCCTGTCTTGCGCACAACTTTAATAGCCTGGAACTGACGACATCTGCGGAGTCGTCATCGCTGTCGTCCGCCGGCATTCCTCGCATGTCCGGCTCATCCGCCTGCGAGCCTTGCGCCTGCGGGCCTTGCCGTCGCCCGCCCGCGCTTCAGGAGGCCGAGCATCCCCGAAGCAACGACTTCGCCCGCGCGCTCGCGTCCGCGTGCCCTGGCGCGCCTCGTCGCGGCCACCGTGTTGCTGCCGCTCGTTCTCCTGCTGCTCGGCCTGTGGGAGGTGCAGCGCGGCGCCGACGATCACGCCGCGTTCGAGGCCGAACAGCAACGGCTGGCCGGTCTCGTGACGCAGATGGAGGCGCGGGCGCCGCGGGACGGGCGCTTCGATCCCCGCCTTCAGTTCCGCTACGAAGGCCGGACCTATGGCGGGCCGCTCGCCCTGGACAAGGCGCGCGAGGCCCGTGACGAGGCCGGGTTCCTCGCCAGGCTCATGGAGTGGCGCCGCGTGCTGCCGCCGGTCGTCGTCGCGGGCGGCGCGCTGGCCGCCGCGCTCTCCCTGCTCGTGCTGCTCGCCGGCGCCGTCCTGGGCCGCCTCGGCCGCGCTTCGCGCGATGCCCTGGTGCGCGGCTTCTCGCTGATGCGCCGGCTGCTTCCCGCGACGCTCTCGCTCCAGATCCTGGCGGCGACGGCGAGCTTCGTCGCCGCCGTGACCTTCGAGGCGGCGGCTCTCCTCCAAGGCGGCTTCGACGGCGGCGCGCTGAAGCTGCTGGCGATCGCCGTCGTCGCGGTTGGGGCCGTGGTCGTCGTCGCCGGCAGCACGGTGCTCGGCCTGCGCCGGGCGCTCGGTGCCTTCGAGCCCGATCCGCTGCCGATCATCGGCCGGACGGTGACGCCCGAACAGGCGCCGGGGCTGTGGCGCCTCCTCGAAGGGCTTGCCGCGCGGCTTGGAGCGCTGAAGCCCGAGGCCGTGGTGGTCGGGCTCACCGAGGGCTTCTTCGTCAGCGCCGGGCCGGCGGTGCTGGAGCCCGGCGGGGCGCGGGTCACAGGCCGGATCCTCTACCTGCCGCTGCCCTATCTCGCCCTGATGCGGGGCGACGAGGTCGCGGCGATCATCGGGCACGAACTCGCCCACTATGCCGGCGGCGACACCACCTACAGCCAGCGCTTCCTGCCGATCTATGCCGGCGTCGAGCGCTCCCTCGATGCGGTGGCCGAGGGCCATCAGGGTTCGCTCGGGCTGCTCGGGCCGTCGCTGCGCCTTGGCGTCTTCGTGATGGAGCGCTTCCACCTCGCCGTGCGCCACTGGAGCCGGACGCGGGAATTCGCGGCCGACGCGGCGGGAGCGAGCGTGACCTCGATCGATGCCTCGGCCCGCGCGCTGCTGCGCACCGGCGCGGTGGGGCCGCGCATCTTCGAGACGCTCCAGGCCGCCGCCGACGCACCCGACGCCGCACCGCCCGACCTCGTGGCCGCCGCGCTCGACCGCGCGATTGCGCAGGGGCTCGACGACCCGGCGGCGCATTGGCAGGAGGAGCAGGCCCACCCGACCGATACCCACCCGCCGACCCGCGAGCGCGTCGCCGCCCTAGGGCGGGCCATCGACGCGGACCTCCTGGCCGCGGCCGGCGCCGTGCCGCCGCCCCACGCGCTCGGGCAGCTCGCCGCCTATTTCGCCGACCCGGCCGGGCTCAGCCGGGCGGCGACCGACGACTTCCTCGCCGCGCTGCGGGCGCAGGATGCGGCGTACCGCGCCCATCTCGAAGCGACGGCGGCGGAGGTCGGCACCGAGGAACGGGTGCTGCGCGCGAACTACCGCTCCCGGGGGATCGCGCTCGCGGTGGGCGGCGGCCTCTTTGCCGTCATCGCCCTCGCGATTGCGGTGTTCGGCGTGCCGGGGATTTCGCCGAAGGATAACGGTGTCGTCCTCGCAATCGCGCTCGGCTTCGCCGTGCTCCTCGGCGGGGCCGGCGCCCTCATCCTGCGCCGGGGCGAGCCCGTGACGCTGATCCTCAGCCCCGAGGGGCTGAAGGCGCCGGGGCTCGACCGGACGATCCCGTGGGATGCCATCGCCGACCTCGACATGACGTTCAACCAGACGGGCATCCTTACGCGTCTGCTGCTGCCGCCCGAGGCGGACTGGCCGCAGCGCAGCCCCGGCCGGCACGGGATCAAGCTCGACGCGAAGCGCCGCGTCGTCACGCTTCCGATCGGCCTGCCGCGTGGGATGAAGCCGCGGGATTTCGCCGAGCTGATCGGCCGCTACCAGATGGCCGCGCAGGCCCGGCGCCTCCTCGCCGAGACCGCGGCCAGCGCGCAGCGATCCTCCTCCAACCCCCAACGCGCCGAGGCTCCATGACCGCATCGCCCGATCGCGCCGAACCCTTGCGGCTGCCGCCCCAGGGCCAGGGCTGGATGGCCACCTTCTGGGTGCTGTTCGGCGTCGTGGCGCTCGCGGCGCTGCTGGGGGCCTGCGCCCTCTACACCGCGCCGGCCCTGGTCTCGGACTGGCAGGTCCGCGCGGCGGCCGAGCCGGTGGCGGAGGCCCGGATCAGCGACGGCAAATGCAGCTCCAAGATCGCGATCCACATCTGCGACCTCACCCTGAGCCTGCGCCGACCCACCGGCACCGTGACACGCCGGGTGAACTACGTGTTCGCCGGCCTGCATGTCGGCGATTTCGGCGCCGGGCCGATGGCCGATCCGGCGCGCCCGGATCTCATCACCACCGATCTCGGCCTCGACCGGCTGTGGAACCGCACGATCACCCTCGCGGTGATCATGGCCGCGCTCGCGGCGGCGATCGTCGGGGCGCTCCTCTCGCTGGTGCGCAACCGGCGCGCCGCCTCCGGTGCGGCCGGGTAACGGGCGGTCCCGGCCGGATCAGCCCTCCGCATGCGCGGCCGCATCGAGCGCCTTCCGCACCGCCGGATCGCGGCCGTAGCGCTGCCGCAGCCGCTTCGCGTCCGCCTCGATGGCGTTGCAGCGCAGCGTCTTGACGGCGGCGGCGATCTGCCGGCCGCGGGCCGCATCATAGGCCTCCTCTCCGGACCAGTGGTTGCAGCCCATATGCCGATCCAGATAGGTCACGACCTCGGCGGGCAGGCTCTTTCTCTCCGCGGGCGAGAGGGCCGGATCGGCCCGCACCGGGGCGGGCAGATGCGCGAGCATCAGTGCGGTGAAAAGCGCGGCGGTCCACGATCGGGTCATCGTCACACTCTTCCCTTCATGGTTGCGGCCCCGCTCGGCAGGGATTCGACGTGAGACTGAGATGACGCCCGGACGCGCACAGCCTCTATCCTCCTGCGCCGCCCTTGTCGGGCTTTCGACCGGCTTCTTCGTTGCGCTCTCGGTCGGGCTCCTCGCCCCGGCCGCGGCCGAGGGCTGGAACGCGGCGCGGTTCGATCCGCCCGCCAAGGTCGAGACCGCCACGGATGCGGAGGGCCGGGAAATCACCTGCACCTTTTATCCCGATCTCGTCATCCGCGAGAGCGACACCGGCACGCCCGAGCCCGGGGATGCGGCGCTCATCCCGATCCGCGGCGGCCCGCCCGTGGCCTGCCGCGCCGCGCCCGGCCCGAGCGCGCGTACGCTGGAAACCGGCGGCCAGCGCTTCATCGGGCGGGCGGACGGGTTTCTCGTGTTCGAGGATGCGAGCACCAACGGCACCATGCCTTTCGCGGTGATCGATGCCGGAACCGGCCGCAGGCTGTTCACCGACACGACCACCTACGACGGCATCGACAGCTTCGCGGCCAAGGGCGCGACGCTGCGGCTCGGCTTCCGCCGCGGGGTGCAGGCCCCCTGCTCGATCCCGGAAGGGGGCGCGGCCTGCTGGGCGCGGATCGTGCGCGAGGACAAGATCCCGGCACCGGTCGCGGCCCTGCCGGTGCCGGCCAAGGCCTGCGCGCAAGCCTACCGCGCCGGCAAGGCTCCTAAGGATACCCCGAGCATCGTCTCCTTCCCGGTGCGGCTCGTCTGGACCGGCAGTCTCGCCATCGAGGCCGACGGCCCGGTGCGATGCCTGCCGACGCCGTGACGGCGCACCCGCTCTTTACCCCCGTGCCCGCGATGCGGGCCGCCCTTCGAGGAGAAACCGCCGCATGATCTCACGCCGCAACGCGCTCGCCGCCGCCGCGACCCTGCTCTGCGCCTCCGCGGCCTGGGCCGAGCCGACGCTCGGGCTCGCCGAACGCCGGGCGATCGCCGCCTACCGCGAGAGCCGCTACCCGGCGCAGGAGAAGGCGATCCAGGAGGCCGCGGGCTTTCCCGTGCCGGTCGAGGTGGCGTGGGACCAGATCACCCTGCCAGGCGACGCGAAATACTATGCCGACGAAGGCTATTTCGAGAAGACCATCTTCGAGCCGATCGCGGCCGGGCTGAAGGAGGTCGGCAAGGACAAGATGGGCCGCGAGGCGCTGCAGGCGAAGCTGAAGTCGATCCGCATCCGCTTCGACGAGAAGACGGCGCCGGCCTCGAACTACCCGAACGGTCTGAAATTCGATGGCGGCGTCCTCGACGTGAACTGGCGGCCCTTCTCCAACGTCGCCGACTTCAAGGACCGGGTGGCGGCGGTGGTGCAGGTGCTGGAAAAGAACCTGTGATCCGGCCCGAACCGGGTCCGGCCCCGGAGCGCGGTGCCTACCTCGTGCGCCACGATCCGGTGGCGATTCTGGAGCGGCGGGACGGCTGGGTGCGGGCGCTCTACCGGCGCGGCGCGAAGCCGGTCGCGGGTTGGCTGCCGGAGGCCGACCTCGCCCTGGCCGCCGCGCCCTGAAGCGCCGCGGCCGATCCCTCCGCGGGCAGAGGCCCGCCCACCGCGTGAATTGAGGCCCGCCGTGAACGAGCGCATGAACGACCGTATGAATGCCCCCTTGCGCGCACGCTTCGGCGAACTCTGGGGTCGGACGGTGCGGGGGAACGGTGCCGAGGCGGCGTGGCGGGCGCTCGATGCCGGGTACGGGGAGGCCGGGCGCTACTATCACGGCTGGCGCCACATCGCGGACCTGCTCGAAGGGCACGACGCGGTGCGGGCGCTTCCGGACTTCGCCGCGCTCGATCACGACGCGATCGATCTCGCGATCTTCTTTCACGATGCGGCCTACGACCCCGCCCGCACCGACAACGAGTGGTGCAGCGCCGCCTTGCTGCTGACCCACGCCGGACCGGCCGCGGAATCCGGCCCGATCCGGGCGGCGGAGGCGATGATCCGCGCGACCGCCGCGCACGCGCCGAGCGACGACACGGCCATGCGGCTGATGCTCGACCTCGATCTCGCGGTGCTGGGCGCACCCCGCCCGGTCTACGAGGCCTATGCGGCGGCGATCCGGCGCGAATACGCTGCGGTTCCCGAAGCGGCATGGCGGTTCGGCCGCGCGGGTGTGCTTGAGCGCTTCCTCGCCCGGCCCGGCCTCTACCAGACCCGCCCCTTTCGCGACCGCTTCGAAACAGCCGCCCGGACCAACCTCGCGGCCGAGGCGGACACGCTCCGGGCTCGTCTTGTTGACTTCACCGCACTCTGATCCGGGCAGATCGTCTCCCTCGGCCCGGTCCGGTCAGCGGCGCAGGCCTGAGGCTCAATCGCCAGGTGTCCAGTTGATCTTGGGCTTCTGCGACAGAATCCGCTCGAAGTAGTTGGCCACCGCTTGCGCGCCATCCGCATGCATCATGGCAACCGGATGCGCGAGGTAGGCCCGGGCCAGATCGAGCGGGATCTCGCCCGCTTGGAGTGCCGTGAGCACCGCGTCGATGAAGGCGTCGTTGGCCTCGTTGAAGTCGCCGGACAGCTTCTTACGATCGTTCAGGGCCTTGATCGGCATTGTGTGGCTGTTCCTGTCGCTGGGGCGAGCCGCGCTCCGGCCGCTCCTGTCGGAATGCCCTACTCTCGGCAGCCGGAGCCAGCCAGCCCGGATGCGCGAATCGGCGCGTGACCGCCTGCCGTTCGCACCGCGTGCTCGCCCGGCCCGCTCGCCACCCCCAGGACCCGATCGCGGCGCGGCAGGACATCTCGGAGCACATCGAGATTGACCGCCCCGTTGCGGGCGGCGGCCGGGGCGAACAGAGCCGCGTCGGCGGCACGCTCGCCGTTCACGATGCCTCTCCTTGCGAACACTGGACCGGTCGGCGGCCTGACAGGGCGATCCGTCCGTGCGCCTCCCTCCCGCCCCAATCAAGCCCTGTGTGGCTCGACCGAAAGGGCGGCACCGCCTCACCCGCGAGCCCGCGGCCTGGACGTCGACGACGCACTTCTACTCCACCCAAGGCAAACCGGTCTTGAACGCACCCCATCGCGCCGACACAGCGCCGCGCCTCAGCCCGGCCGAGATCCGCTCCATCATCATCGGCCTCGTCGCCGCGATGCTGCTCGCGGCCCTCGACCAGACCATCGTGGCGACCGCCATGCCGACGATCGGGCTCGAACTCGGGGACGCCGCGAACCTGCCCTGGATCGTCACGGCCTATCTCCTGGCCTCCACCGCCGTCACGCCGCTCTACGGCAAGCTCTCCGACATCCACGGCCGGCGGATCATGCTGCTGATCGCGATCACGACCTTCAGCGTCGGCTCTCTGCTTTGCGCGCTCGCCCCGACGATGATTGCGCTGGCGCTCGCCCGCGGCCTTCAGGGCATCGGCGGCGGTGGCCTGATCGCGCTGTCCCAGATCATCCTCGCCGACATCCTCTCAGCCAAGGAGCGGGCTCGCTATCAGGTCTACATTGCGGGCGTGTTCGCCCTGTCCTCGGTGGCTGGCCCGCTGCTCGGCGGCTTCTTCGCCCAGCACCTGCACTGGTCGGCGATCTTCTGGATCAACCTGCCGATTGGGCTTGCCGCCTTCATCCTCACCAACGACAAGCTCAAGCTCCTGCCCCGCAACGAGCGGCGGCACAGCGTCGATTATCCGGGCGCGGCGCTCCTCGTCGTGAGTTCGACCAGCCTGATGCTGGCCCTGAGCTGGGGCGGCGTCCGCTATCCCTGGGGCTCGGCACCGGTGCTCGGGCTCGCCGCCTTCGGTCTACTCAGCGGGGTGGCCTTCGCGGCTCGCCTCGCGACCGCGGGTGAACCGCTGATCCCGTTGAGCGTGTTGCGCGACCGCGTCGTCACCAGCGCGACGCTCGCCGCCTGCTTCGCCATGGGCACCCTGATCGGGCTCAGCATCTACGTCCCGATCTTCCTCGAGGGCGTCATCGGGCTCGATCCCAGCCGCTCGGGCCTCGCGATGGTGCCGCTGATGGTCGGGACCGTCGTGGGTGCCACCCTCTCGGGCCGCTCGATGGCCTATCTCCGGCACTACAAGCGCCTGCCCCTGGCGCTGCTGACGCTGAGCGTCGGCGCCTGCGGGCTGCTCGCCTTCATGGGGCCCGAGCTTCCGCTCTGGTTCACCGAAATCCTGTTCGTGCTGCTCTCGATGGGAATCGGCACGGTGCTGCCGCTCTCGACGATCGTGGTCCAGAATGCCGTCGCGCCGCAGCAGCTCGGCATCGCCACCGCCTCGATGAACTTCTTCCGCTCGCTCGGCGGCGCCCTGATCGTCGCGATCTTCGGCACCCTCGTGCTTGGCGGGGCGGGCGGGGCCGGGGAAAGCGCGGTGCACGACATGGCCGCGCTGATCCGGGGAGCCGATGCCAGCCAGCTCGGGCAGACTTTCCGCCTCGTCTTCCTCGCCGCCTGCTTCGGCCTCGTTCTGGCGCTCGGCTGCCTCAGCCTGGTCGAGGAGCGCCCGTTGCAGGAGACCGTCGGCCATGGGCGCGACGGGCGCGGTCAGAGGGACTGACTCATCCTGCCTCTTCGCGAGCGAGAGGGATCGGCCGCCGGCCCTTCGACCGGCGCATGGTCCGTGTCGATGCAGCCCGAGCCTGAGGCGTGCATTGGCAGTCTCATGCGGCGCGCCGCCTGCCTGACCCCGTCACCCGTCCGTGATGTCGCAAGGGTCGCCGCGTCACGCGAGCTCTTGGTCGCGCGTCTCGGTGCAACCGAGGGCTCAGGTTTCGAAAGGACAAGTCCTTTCGCGGGTCCAGGGCAGAGCCCTGGATAAAGGAAAGCCGGGGCTCTGCCCCGGCTCCCCGCCAAAAGGATGATCCTTTTGGAAACCCAACTATCGGGAGGCGAGCGCCTTCGGCAGGCGGAAGGCCCAGAAGCTGCCGCCCTGGTTGATGCCAGCCGTCGTCTTGGCGACTTCGCCGCCCCAGAGCGGCACCGCGCCACCCCAGCCGGCCGCGACGCCGATCCACTGCTCGCCGTCCTGCTCCCAGGTGATCGGCGAGGCGACGACGCCGGTGCCGACCTGGAACTTCCAGACTTCCTCGCCGGTCTTGGCATCAAACGCCTTCAGGAAACCCTCGGGCGTTCCGGTGAAGACGAGGTTGCCCGCGGTGGTGAGCACGCCGGCCCAGAGTGGGGCCTTGTTCTTGTACTCCCACACGACCTTCTTGGTCGCCGGGTCGATGGCTTTCAGCGAGCCGATATGGTCCTCGAAGGTCGGCTTGATGGTGAAGCCGGCGCCGAGATAGGCGGCGCCCTTCTTGTAGTTCACCGGCTCGTTCCAGATATCCATGCCCCACTCGTTGGAGGGCACGTAGAACAGCCGGGTGTCGGGGCTGTAGGCGATCGGGTTCCAGTTCTTGCCGCCGAGGAAGCCCGGCGTCGCGTAGACGGACTTGCCCTTCTTGCCGTCCTCGGACTTGGCCGGGTCGCCGGGGCGGTTGGCGTCGTCGTAGATCGGGCGCCCGTTCTCGTCGATGCCCTTGGCCCAGTTGATGTTGGACACGAACGGCGTGGCCGACAGGAACGCCCCGTTGGTGCGGTCGAGGACGTAGAAGAAGCCGTTGCGGTCGGCGGTGGCGCCGGCCTTCACGGTCTTGCCGTCCTTCTGCATGTCGAACGGCACGAACTCGTTGACGCCGTCGTAGTCCCAGCCGTCATGCGGCGTGGTCTGGAAGCCCCAGACGATCTCGCCGTTGTCGGGGTTGATGGCGAGCCGCGAGGCCGACCACTTGTTGTCGCCCGGGCGGAGCGCCGAGTTCCACGGGCCCGGGTTGCCGGTGCCGAAATAGATCAGGTTCAGCTCGGGGTCGTAGGTGCCACCGAGCCAGGTGGCGCCGCCGCCGAACTTCCAGGTGTCGCCGGGCCAGGACTCGTTGGCCTTGCCGGTCATGGTCGAGGGCTTGCCGTTCAGCTCGCCCATATGGCCCTCGATGACGGGCCGCTTCCACACCACCTCGCCGGTCTCGGCATCGCGCGCCTCGACGCGGCCGACCACGCCGAACTCGCCGCCCGACACGCCGGTGATGATCTTGCCCTTCACGATCATCGGCGCAGCGGTGTAGCTGTAGCCGGACTTGAAGTCGTCGATATCCTTGCGCCAGACGACCTTGCCGGTCTTCTGGTCGAGCGCGACGAGCTTGGCGTCGAGCGTGCCGAAATAGACCTTGTCCTTGTAGAGGGCGGCGCCGCGGTTCACCACGTCGCAGCAGGGCAGAATGCCCTCGGGAAGGCGGGCGTTGTATTCCCACTTCTTCTCGCCGGTGCGCGCATCGACGGCGTAGAGGCGCGAATAGGAGCCGGTGACGTAGAGCACGCCGTCCTTGACCAGCGCCTGGCTCTCCTGGCCGCGCTGCTTCTCGCCGCCGAAGGAGAACGACCAAGCCGGGACGAGGCCCTTGATGTTGTCGCGGTTGAGCGTCTTGATCGGGCTGAAGCGCTGCGCCTGCGGGCCGAGGCCGTAGGTGACGACGTCGTCCGTCGTCTTGGCGTCGTTGAGGATGTCCTGCTCGGTCACCTCTGCGATCGCGGGAAGGGCGAGGCCGACGCTGAGGGCGGCGAGCCCCACCGCCGTCAGGAAATGGTTCCGCATTCTCATGTGGCGTGTCCTCCGTGGATCATAGGGGCCCCTGTTCTTCAGGGACTGCGAGGCTTCTCTGTCCTGACCGACTCGGCCGGCTGCCTCTTGGAGACGAAGCCTAGAGCGCTTCTCAGCAAACTCTTATTGGCCTTTGGTCGAACGCTGTCCTGATCCGCTCGTAGTCTGTGCGAGCAGCACCTTCCGCCCCGCCTTCGAGGCAGGACGAAGACGCTGGCGAACGGACAGGCCGACAGCCTTCGGGGCTTGCAGGGCGAGGCTGCCTGCGCTGGCGAAGACCGGCGGGGAGATCAGTACCCTTGCGGCGCGGTGTAGGTGACGCCGTAGGTCGCGCAGATCGCCTTGAGGCGTCCCTCCTGCGCCAGGGCGGCGAGGGCATCGCCGACCGCGTAGGCGAGGTCGCGGGAATCGCTGCGCACCGCGCCGCCGAGATCCCAGCGCGTCCGCACGAGCCCGGGGATCGGCACCTCGACCACGGGATTGTCCTCCCCCGCGGCGCCGGCCGCCGCCAGCGCCGCCTCGATTCCCGCGCGGGTTCCGGCCAGGATCGGAGTCTCGCCGGCGAGGTAGGCCTTCGCCGCCTCGTCGAAGCTGCGGAAATGCCGGACATTGCCGCGGAAACGGCCGCCCTCGGCGTTCATCAGCAGGCTGTCGGACGCGCTCGTGCCCTCCACCGCGACGCTGTGGCCCTCCAGGTCGCGCACGCCCTCGAACCCCTCGATCCGGCCGCGGTGATAGGCGAAGGCCAGCCGCTGCTCGAAATAGGGATTGGTCAGGAAGATCTGCTCATTGCGGGTGGCCAGGATGCGGTCATGGGGCACGTGCAGCATCAGGTCGGCGAGCGGCGTGCCGGCGAGGTCGCCCCGCCACAGGTTCAGCCGGAAATCGCCGTCGACATTCTCGCCCGCATCCACCACCCGCAGGTCGAGCTTCAGCTTGAGCCGCTCGGCGATGGCCTGGGCGATGTCGGCGTCGATGCCGCGGGGCGAGGCCTTCCCCGCTTCCGAGAAGGGCCGGTTGTCGTCGTAGATCGCCACGCGCAGGACGCCGGAGGCCGTCACCTCGTCGAGCGGACGCGCGAGCGCCGGCCCGCCCGCGAACGCTCCGGCGACGGTCAGGCAGACGAGGGCGGCGAGGCCGCGGCGGGACAGGACACGCATCGGCGACAGGTGTCCTACTCTTCGTGCTTGGCTTCGATGTAGGTGCGGATCGCCCACAGGGCCTCCTGCGACAGCACGCCCTCAAAAGCCGGCATCTTCATCACGCCGTTGGTGGTCGCGCCGTGGCGGACCCGCTCGACGAAGTACTCGTCGCCCTCCTTGCCGAGCGGAAGGTAGCGCAGGTCCGGCGCCAGACCGCCGGAGATCACCTGAAGGCCGTGGCAGCGGGCGCAGTTCTGGTTGAACCCGGAATCACCGATGGTGATCGCCTTCGCGTCGCCGCGATAGGGATTCTCCTCGCGCCACGTCTCGCCCAGAGGCGCAAGCCCGGCGGTATCCACGGGCTGCGGCTGCACATCGCCGTGGCCGAGGGCGGCGGAGACGGACAGGACAAGGCCGACGGCGAGGAGCCCGCCCTTGAGGGGTGCAGCCTTCATTCTCATTCCTCCCATTCTTGAAGGGAGGGTTAGCAAGCGCGCCCGGCCGAACCCATTGTGCTTTGGTGGGGGGCGGTCGGTAGCACCTTGGTCCAATACCGGGACTGCCCCGTTCGCACGTATCACTCTCCCAACAACAATCGGGAGGCGAGCAGAGCGCGATGCTGGCGCGGCTCGGGAAACGGCACGGCGGCCCGCTTCGGGCAACGAAGCCGCGGCGCAGGGCGCGCGGCGTCGGGCTGCTTCTGCTCGGCCTGCTGCCCGTCGCGGCCCAGGCCGAGCCGCTGGCGATCCATTACCTCGAGCGGCGCATCGAGCGCCCGACGCCCCTCAACAACGAAGACCCAATCCCCGATGACGAGGGGCTGAAGGGGGCCGAACTCGGGCTCAAGGATTCGAACGCCACCGGTCGGTTCGTGTCCCTCGGCTTCCGCCTCGACAGCCGCGTCGTCGAGCCCGACGAGGATCTTCGCGCCGCCTTCCGCGCGCTGGGCGAAAAACCCCGCTTCGTCGTTCTGAATGTGCCGGCCGAGGACGTGCTGGCGCTCGCCGACATGCCCGAGGCCAAGGGCACCGTGTTCCTCAATGTCGGCGCGCCGGATTCGCGTTTGCGCGAGGCCGATTGCCGGCCTCGACTGCTCCACGTCCTGCCCTCGCGGGCAATGCTCGCCGACGCGCTGGTGCAGTTCCTCGCCTACAAGCGCTGGACCCGCATCCTGCTGCTCTCCGGCCCGGCTCCGGCGGATGCGCTCTACGCCGAAGCGTTGAAGAGGAGCGCCAAGAAGTTCGGCGCGCGGATCGTCGCCGAATCCCGCTTCGACCCGCAGGGGGGAGACACCCGCGACACCGCTCTGCGCGAATTCGTGCTGCCCACCCGCGGCCCGGAGCACGACGTGGTCGCGGTGGCCGACGAGGCGGGGGCGTTCGGGGCGAACCTCGTCTACAACACCGCCGCAGCCCGGCCCGTGGTCGGCACGCAGGGGCTCACGCCTGCGGCCTGGGGCCGTCCGGTCGAGGCCTGGGCGGCGGTGCAGCTCCAGACCCGGTTTCGGCGGCTCGCGGGGCGGGCGATGCGTCCGATCGACTATGCCGGCTGGATGGCGGTGCACGCGCTCGGCGAGGCGGCGGTGCAGGCGCGCAGCACCGATCCCGACACGGTGGCGGCCCTCATGCTGTCGCCACGCTTCGAGGTCGGCGGCTTCAAGGGGCGCCCGTTAAGCTTCCGCGCCTGGGACGGGCAGTTGCGCCAGCCGGTCTTCCTGCTCTGGCCGGGCGCGGTGACCGCCACCGCGCCGATCGAGGGCTTCCAGCACCACCGCACCGAACTCGACACGCTCGGCCCCGACGAGCCGGAAAGCGCGTGCCGGGCTTTCCGGAAACCGGGCTGATGCGCGTGCCATCCGCTGACGCCGCATACGAGAACGGAAGGTTCTGCATGAGCCGCGCTTGGACCGTACGCCTTCTCCTCTGCGCCGGCCTGCTCGGCCTCGCGGCGGGATCGGCGAGGGCGGAGGAAATCTTCGTCTCGAACGAGCGCGACAACACCGTCTCGGTGATCGACGGGACCTCGCTCGAGGTGGTCCGTTTCTTCTCCGTCGGCCGGCGCCCGCGCGGGCTCACCTTCTCCCGCGACGGCCGCACGCTCTACGTCTGCGCCAGCGATTCCGACGCGGTGCAGGTGATCGACCCCGAGACGGGGGCGCTACGCCACAACCTGCCCTCCGGCGAGGATCCGGAGCAGTTCGCGCTGGCGCCCGACGACCGCACCCTGTTCATCGCCAACGAGGAGAACGCCACCACCACGGTCGTGGACGCGCAGACGCGCAAGGTTCTGGCCCAGATCGATGTCGGCATCGAGCCCGAGGGCATGGCGGTGAGCCCGGACGGCAAGATCGCCGTCACCACCTCCGAGACTACCAACATGGTCCACTGGATCGACGTGCCGACGTTGAGCGCCACCGACGCGACCCCGGTGGGCCAGCGCCCGCGCGCCGCCGCCTTCTCGGCGGACGGACGGATGCTATGGGCCTCCTCCGAGATCGGCGGCACCGTCGCGGTGATCGACACTGCCAGCCGCAAGGTGGTCGAGACCATCGAATTCGCGGTGAAGGGCATTGCCGCCGACCGGCTCCAGCCGGTGGGCATCACCCTGACCCGGGACGGGCGCTTCGCCTTCGTCGCGCTCGGCCCCTCCGACCGCGTCGCGGTGATCGACGCCAAGACCTACAAGGTCTTGAACTACATCCTCGTCGGACGCCGGGTCTGGCAGCTTGCGATGACGCCGGACGAGTCGCGGCTGTTCACGACCAACGGCGTCTCGGGCGACGTCACCGTGATCGACGTGGCGACCCAGCGCCCGATCCGCAGCGTCAAGGTCGGCCGCTTCCCCTGGGGCGTGGCCGTGCGCCCGGCCGCCGGCACGCCCGAGCGGGCCGCGGGCGCCGCCCCGTGACGCGATCTGGACGCGGCGACATCGCATCGAACGTCCTGCGGTCAGCGCTGCTCGCACTGCTTGCCCTGCTCCTGGCCGTCCCGTTGGCCACGGCGGGCACCCTCGACCGGGCCGGGATGGAGCGCCACTTTCCCGCGCCGCTCGTCGTCGGCGAGCGCGACGCGACGCTGCCGGTCTGGCCGATCCTGAAGCAGGAGGCCGGCAGCTACGAAGTCTTCGCCTACGCCTTCGAGTCGATCGACCTTGCGCCGATCCCCGGCTTCGGCGGCACGCCCCCCGACCTCCTCGTGGCGCTCGCTCCCGACGGCACGTTCCGCGACGTGAAGGTGATCTCCCACCACGAGCCGGTGTTTCTGGAAGGGCTCGGCTCGGAGCCGCTCTTCGCTTTCGTGGAGCAGTATGTCGGCCTGTCCGCCCGCCGCCCGATCCGGGTCGGGCGCCCGAACGCCCGCGGCTCGGGCGCCGCGCCGCAGACCACGGTCGACGGCATCTCGATGGCCACCGCCTCGACGCGGGTGATCAACGAATCGATCCTCGCCGCCTCCCTCGCGGTCGCGCGGGCAAAGCTCGGCTTCGGGGCCGCCAATCTCGGCCTGAAGGTCGAGGCGCGGCCCGATACCGGCGAAGCCCTGACGGTGGCCGAGTTGACCGCGCGCGGCTGGCTCCGGCGGCTGACCGTCACCAACGAACAGGCCGAGACCGCCTTCCGCGACGCGGGCGTGGCGGGCGGGGGTGACGGCCCGGTCGAGGCGCCGCTGGTCGACCTGAGCTTCGCCGACCTCAACGTGCCGGCGATCGGCCGTACCCTGTTCGGGGCCGAACGCTTCGCCGCCCTGACCCGCGAACTCGGGCCCGGCGATCACGCGGTGCTGGTGGTGAGCCACGGCGCCGAGAACCCGCTCGGGGACGAGTTCGTGCTCGGCTCAATCCCCGACCGGCTGACGGTGACGCAAGGCGGCCTCGCCGTGAACGCGCGCGACATGGCGATCGAGCGCCGTGGAGCCGCCCCCGGCCTGCCGGACGGACCCTGGACCATCCTTCGCATCACCGGGGCCGCGGGCTTCGATCCGTCCGCGCCCTGGACGCTGAGCGCGAAGATCGTGCGCGAGCGCGGCCAGATCTTTCCGGAAAAAATCGCGCGCGAGTTCTCCGCCGATTACGCGCTCCCGGCCGAGCTGTTCATCCGCGAGGCGGCGGAGGCGGGGCCGAGCTGGACCGATCCGTGGCGGGCGCGCGGCGTCGAACTCGGCGTGATCACCCTGGCCCTTGCCGGCCTGGTGCCGGTGCTGGCGCGCCAGCGCGGCCTCGTGGCGGACCGGCGCCGCTTTCCGGTGTTCCGGCTCGCCTACCTCGCCTTCACGCTGCTCTTCATCGGCTGGTACGCCCAGGCGCAGCTCTCCATCGTGACGCTCGTCGGCCTCGTGCGTGCCGCGACCGTGACGCACGACCTCACCTTCCTGCTCTACGACCCGCCCTCGCTGCTGCTCTGGGCCTTCGTCATTGCCACCCTGGTCGTCTGGGGGCGCGGCACGTTCTGCGGCTGGCTCTGCCCGTTCGGCGCCTTGCAGGAATTTTTTGCGTGGTTGGCCAAGCCCCTGCGCATCCGGCCGGTCGCGGTACCGCCGCGGCTCGACCGCGCCTTGCGGCAGGTGAAATACGTCCTGCTCGCCGGCATCCTCATTGCTGCCGCCGCGGGCTCGCCGCTCGCCGATAGCCTGTCCGAGGCCGAGCCGTTCAAGACGGCGATTACCCTGTACTTCGTGCGAGCTTGGCCGTTCGTCGCCTACGCGCTCGGCCTGCTCGTCCTCAACCTGTTCATCTACAAGGGGTTCTGCCGCTACCTGTGTCCGCTCGGCGCGAGTCTCGCCGTCCTCGGGCGCCTTCGGCTGCTCGATTGGATTCCGCGCAGGGCCGAATGCGGCAGCCCATGTCAGCTCTGCAAGGTGCGCTGCCGCTACGGGGCGATCCGCCCCGACGGCCGGATCGACTATCCCGAGTGCTTCCAGTGCATGGATTGCGTCACGATCATCCGCGATCCCGGTCAATGCGTGCCGGAGGTGCTGGCGCGCCGACGCGGAAAGCGGATCGTGCCGCAGCCGGTCGCGGCGGAGTGAGGCCATGCCGGTGACTGCACGCACGCCCCGCCGCCGCGTCCTCCTCGGCATGGCCGGGCTCGCCGCCCTGGCGGGTTTCGGCGGCCCGGCCGCTTTCCGCATGCTGGCCGCGGAGCGAGGATTGACGACCCGCACCCTCGCCGGGATCGCCTTCGGCGCCACCGTCGCGCTCACCGCCGCCGGTCCCGACCCGGCCGCGCTCGACGCCGCCCTCTCCGACGGGTTTGCCGCGATGCGCGCGGTCGAGGCCGCCGCGAGCCTGTTTCGCGCCGACAGCGCCCTCTCGCGCCTCAACCGCGACGGGCGGCTCGACGCACCGCCGGCTGACCTCACGGCGATGTTGGGCTTCGCCCTCGACCTCGCGGAGCGGACCGGCGGGGCGTTCGATCCCACCGTGCAGCCGCTCTGGCCGGCCTGGGCCGGTGCCGCTGCTCGCGGAGAACAGCCGGATCCGCAGACCCTGCAAGACGCCGTCGCCCGGATCGGCTGGCGCCGCGTTGCGCTGAGGCCGGAGCGTATCGTCTTGGAGCCCGGCACGGCGCTGACGCTGAACGCCCTGATCCAGGGCTACGCCGCCGATCGGGTGATGGCGGCTCTGCGGGCGCAGGGCATCACGGACGCCTTCGTCGATACCGGCGAGTTCGGCGCCATCGGCGCGCATCCCGACGGCACGCCGTGGCAGCTCGGCATCGCCGACCCGCGCCGGCCCGAGACACTGACGGCGACGCTCACCCCGTTCTCGGGCTTTGCCGCGACCTCGGGGGATTACGCCATGAGCTTCTCGCCCGACCGCGCCGACCACCACATCTTCGATCCCACCACCGGACGCTCGCCGCGCGGCCTCGCTTCCGTGACCGTCACGGCCGAAACCGGTCTCCTCGCGGACGGCCTGTCCACGGCCTGCATGGTGCTCGGACCCGAGGCAGGCGGGCGGCTCGTGGCGCAGTGGCCGGGCTGCTCCGTCCGCTTCGTCGGCAAAGCCTGATCGCGAGCACCGATGATGCGCCCCCTCCGATCCGGCCTCCGCAGAGACCTTGCAAGGACGCTTCGCCGTGTCGTCCGATCCGGCTTCGCGGCCACGACAGCGCTCCTGATCGGCCCGACCGCCGACGGCGCCAGGGCCGAACCGGCGGGCGCGGCGGCAGTCGCCCTCGTCGTCTCCGTCGACGTATCGCAATCGGTCGATGACAGCCGCTTCGTTCTGCAGATGGAGGGCATCGCCGAGGCTTTGGAGGATCCGGGCGTGATCGCGGCGATGACCGGCCATCCCGGCGGCACGCTCTTCGCCATGGTCACCTGGGCCGACCGCGCGGGCCTCGCCGTGGGCTGGCGGCGGATCGCCAGCCGTGCCGACGCGTTCGCAGCCGCGTCCCAGGTCCGTGTCACGCCCCGGCAATCGGGCGAGTTCACCTGCCTCGGCCAGATGTTCCGCACCGTGACCGCAAGCGTCCTTCCGGCGATGCCGGTTCCGGCGGAGCGGATCGTCGTGGACGTTTCGGGCGACGGCATCGACAACTGCACCGATCCCGAGAATCTCGAAACGGAGCGGACGGCGCTTCTGGCGGCCGGCGCCACGATCAACGGCCTGCCGATCCTGGTCCCGGGCGAGAACGACGTCGTCGGTGCCGGCGCCTACCGGGCTCCGGGCTACGGACTTCGGGCCACGCCGCTCCCGCAGGAGCGCACGGATCTGACGCAGTGGTACAGGTCCCACGTCGTGGCCGGTCCCGGCGCCTTTCTCCTGAAAGCGGCAGGCTACGGCGACTTCTCGCGGGCCCTGCGGCGGAAGTTCGTGATCGAAGTCAGCGGCCTCGCGCCGGGGCGGCGCGACGAGTGACCCGGTTTCGTCAGCGCTCGCAATCAGGCGACGGGTTCAAGCGAAACGGGATTTCGCGGAACGCCCTGCCGTTCGGAGCAGGAAAGGTCCTCGGTACGAGGGCGATCCAGGGGCCAAGGTCGGCGGCCGGCAAAAGCCCGCCGCCATGGCCGACATTCCCGCGCCGTCCCGTCAGGCGACGTTTCGGACAGGTTGGCGCGCCTGCCTGACGGCCTGGGGGATGAGCTCGATCAGCCCGGTGACCTCGCCGGAGGGGCGGGCCGGGCTGTAGAGGAAGCCCTGCGCGCTGTTGCAGCGCCGCAGCCGGAGCAGTTCCGCCTGCTGCTCCGTCTCGACGCCCTCGACGGTGACGTCGATCCTGAGGTCGCCCGCGATGACCATGATCGCCTTGATCACGGCCAGGCATTCCGGCCGGCTGCTCAGGTCGCGCACGAAGGCCCGGTCGATCTTGATCTTGTCGACAGGGTATTGGGTCAGATAGCTCAGCGACGAGTAGCCAGTCCCGAAATCGTCGAGAGCGATCCGCACCCCCTTCGCACGCAGCGCCTGAAGGTTTTCCAGGACATGCGGCGTGTTGGCGAGGAAGATCGACTCCGTGATCTCGATCTCGAGCCGCTCCGGCGCGAGCCCTGTCGCGTCGAGGACCGCCTCGACCTCCTGGAAGAAGTCGGGGAGACGGAAGTGGGTCGATGAGATGTTCACGGCAACCCGCATCGGCACAGGCCATGTCAGGGCTTCCGCACAGGCCGTCCGCAAGGCCCAGCGCCCGATCGTGATGACGAAGCCGGTGCTCTCGGCAATCGGGATCAGCTCGGCGGGCGAGACGGGGCCGAGGCCGGGCCGGGTCCAGCGCAGCAACGCCTCGCATCCCACGACCTCCCCGTCCTGCAGGCTCACGAGCGGCTGGTAGTGCAGCTCCATCTCGCCATTCGTCAGGCCGGCCCGCATGGCGCTGTCCAGCTCCCGCCAGCGCTGGACGCGGCGTTCGAGGTCGGCCTCGAAGCATTGCCAGCGGCCCCTGCCGGCCTCCTTGGCGGTATAGAGGGCGAGGTCGGCCTTCCGCATCAGGTCCTGAAGCTCGGTCGCGTCCTGCGGTGCCCGTGCGATCCCGATGCTGACGCCGATCTCGGCCTGCATGCCCTCGATGAGGTAGGGCCGGTGCAGGGACGCGATGACGGCCTCGGCCAGGATTTCCGCCTCCGCGCTCTCCCGGCCACGGTGCAGGATTGCGAACTCGTCGCCGCCGAGGCGGAACACTTGCGCGTTCGCATCGACGCTGGCGCACAGGCGGTCGGCGACCTGCCGCAGGAGGTCGTCACCCGCACAATGGCCGGCCGTGTCGTTGACCTTCTTGAAGCCGTCGAGGTCGAGATACAGCAGGTGGACGCGTGGGCCTCCGCTCATGGAGGCCGTGCAGGCCTCCCCCGCCACATCGTGGAAAACGGCCCGGTTCGACAGTCCCGTCAGAGGGTCGCGCGTGGCGAGATAGGCGATGTGGGCGTCCGCCTCCCGGCGCTGCGTCACGTCGGAGCCGACGCCGCGGAACCCCGCTAAGGTCCCGCGCTGATCGGTGAAGGGCTTGCCGCTCAACGCGAGCCACCGCAGGCCGGTCGGGGTCTCGATCGCGACGAGGCACTCGTGGAAGGCCTTGCCCTGCCGAAGATGGCCGAGCAGGTCGGTGGTCCGATCCTCGTCCCGGTCCTCCCCGGCACGGAGCAGATCCCGGAACGAACTGCGCTGAAGCTGCTCGATCGGGCAGCCCAGAGCGTCGGCCATCCGCGGCGACACGTGCTGGAAACGGCCGGTTTCGTTCGTCTCCCAGAGCCAGTCGCTCGTGTTTTCCTCGAACTCGTTGAGGAGAAGGCCGATGGTCTCGCTCTGATCCTCGACGCGGACGCGGTCGAGGATGCGCTGACGCGAGAGGCGGCTCATCCGGTGGACACTCACCCCGACGAAGGTCGCGTAGACGAGGAGCAGGACGGCGATGCTCAGAGCAATCGGCTCACCGCTGCGGGCCAGCCCGATGAAGCTGCCGACGATTACCGGAATCGCGAAGAGGTAGGAGACCGACAGGAGCGGCCCGACCACGTAGGCGTCCGAGATCAGGCCGGCGGCGATACTGACGACGAGCAGCCGCTCGTCGCTGCTGGCTGAGCAGAAGAGCACGACCGGCATGGTGGCCCAGGCCAGACCCAGTGCGAGAGCGAGCCCGGCGGAGATCCGGTAGCCGCGCCCGACGCCGACCTCGGTGACGGCGTCGCCGTAGAGGCGCTGGTAGAGCCAGGTCGTGTAGATGGTCGCCGCGATCACCACGGTGACGACGGCGAGCAGACCAAGCAGATAGGCACGCGGCGCCGAATCCCAGAAGAAGTAGGCGACCGCGACCGCGATGATCAGGTGGGTGACAGCGGAGTAGTTGGCGAGCTTCAAGGTCTCGTCGAGCAATCCGGCGCGAACCTGCAGGCTGTAGCGCGCCGGCAGCCCGTCGAGCGTGTCGATGCGCCGAAGCCGATTGATCAAGGCACTGAAGCTCTGCGTCGATGTCGTGGTGTCGTCCGATGTCGTCGTGCCGTCGCGGCGCATCTCGGGGACGGGATCAGTGGGCATGACGCGGGACAACTTTCATCTTCATGCCGCCCTTGGGCCGAAGCGTCACACGAAACTGCGTCGCCGGCATCTCCGCCTTCGCGGGCACGAAGCGGAAGGCTGGCAGAAGCGTGGCGAGGATGACGAGACACTCCGTCAGCGCGAGGCCCATGCCGATGCAGACGCGCGGCCCGGCGCCGAACGGCAGGTAGGCGTAGCGATCGCGCGAAGCCGTCAACTCCGGTGCGAAGCGATCCGGATCGAAGACATCCGGCCGGTCCCACAGCGATTGGTGCCGGTGTAGGGCATAGACGGGCACATGCACCGATTCCCCGGCCGGGATGACCGTGTCGCCGAGGCGAACCTCCTCCGCCGTCCGACGGACGATCAGCGGTGCCGGCGGGTACAGGCGCATCACTTCGAGGACGACCTGTCGGGTGAAGGCGAGCCGGTCCAGCGCCTCGGGGGCCGGATCCGCACCAAGGCCTGCGATCTCTTCGAGGATGCGAGCCTCGACCGCCGGGTGGTCGGCCAGCACCCGCAAGGTCCATGTCAGGGCCAGCGCCGTGGTCTCGTGGCCGGCTGCGACGAAGGTCAGCAGGTTGTCGATCAGGCTCTCGTCGGACAGGCGTTCCCCCGTCTCCGGGTCCTTCGCCTGCAACAACAGGCCGAGGAGGTCGGCACCGGGTTCGCCGCGCGCACGACGCCGTTCGACCGTTCGCGCCACCTCGCTCCTGAGATAACGGACCGCCCTCGCTCCCGCCCGCGCCCCCGGATGCGGCATCCAGGCCGGCGCCCGCAACATCGAGAGCGCGATCTTCCAGGGGGTCTGGCCGAGATAGGCGTCGATCGCCCGTCCGAACGGCTCGACCTTCAACTGGCTGTCGCCCGATACCATCGTCGCGACGATGACGTCGAAGGTGGTGCGCATCATCTCCGGCAGGATGTCCCGCTCGCCGTCGAAGGGCGCATCCGCGGATTGGTGAGCGGACATCTGGCCGAGCCAGCGCAGGCGCGTGGCGTGGGCGGCCTCCGCCATGGCGGGGATGAAGGCCTTAACCCGGTCCGGCCGGAACATCGGGGCTGCCGTTCTACGCTGCCCTCGCCAGTGCGGGCCGTCCGCCGTCAGGATACCGGACCCGAGGGCGGGCGCCAGCGCCCGCAGCATGAAAGGCTCGCGCTCCAGAGCTCCGGCCTGATCGACGATCAGGCTGCGGATATGCCCGGGCGCGCAGACATACGTCGTCCGCTGGCCGAGGAAGCGCGTTGTCACGAGCGGGCGCGTGTAAACCTCGTCCGGCCACGCCTCGATCAGGCTGCGAAGCATCGTGGCAAGCACGGACGGCAACGCGACCGCCTCGGCGAGCGCCTCCTGAAGCGGCGGACCGCCCGCCTCGCATACCCGAAACGTTCCTGCGGATGACATATCGGCAACCTCTCCGTCGCGACCCTCCGCCACCATCGTTAAGTTTTTCGCAGTTCGTCCCTCGCGGATACGGTCAGACCGGACATTATTTCGACGACGAATTCATGTGATGAACGTTCGATTGACGCACTGCGCTCCGTAATAAACCTCACGTTACGCTCGGCTGCCGGATGGAAACCTTACCCGACGTGCGCTTTGGGTATCTTGCGTCTCCAAGGATATAATTTAGCATATTGCGCTTCGAAAACTTGGATTGTGCTGTTGATCGCCGTGGAAGATCGTGGACAGCACCAGATCAGGGCGGAACGTGAAAGGCCTGAATTGAGTTTTTGGCGAAAACTCGCTTGATGCACGGCGGCGAACGTTTCCTCACGCCGCGGCAAGCGATACGGTCCGCTCACGCTTCGGTGCCGCCGATCAGGCTCGGCCGGACAGGTTCGCTCATGACGACGTGATCCTCCTGCGGTAAGGGTCGAGCCAATCCGTCGCCGTCTGTTCGGGGGCGCCCACGGAAAGGATCGTTCGTGGCCTCTGTTCTGGCCTCCATTGCCAAGCATGCCTTCGTCGTCGACGGCGGCGAGGTCGGCCGACTTGTCCGCTCGCGGGATTGGTCCGCGACCCCGCTCGGGCCGATTGAGGGGTGGCCGCCGACCCTGAAGACCGCGGTCAACATCATGCTCACGTCGCCGGGCCCGGTCTCGATCCTCTGGGGGCCTGAGCGCGTCCAGATCTACAACGACGCGTACATTCCGATCGCGGCGGAGCGGCACCCGGACGCGCTTGGCCAGCCAGTGGCCCAGAATTGGAGCGACGCTTACGAGGCGTTCCTCGCCCCCATCCTCGATCGTGTGTTCGATGGCGAGACGGTCCGGATCGACGAGTATGCGGTGCCGCTGCGGACGCCGTCAGGGCGTGTCGAGCAGCGGTTCTTCACCGGCAGCTTTCAGCCCCTGCATGATGAGACCGGGACGGTCGAAGGTGTCTTTCATCCGCTCTCTGAAGTGACCGGCAACAAGGCAGCCGCAGAAGACCAGCGCCGCGCCGAACAGGCGCTGCGCGAGAGCGAAACTCGCTACCGACAGATCGTCGAAGGTGCCGAAGACTACGCGATCGTGCGCCTCGACGATCGCGGGATCATCACCACGTGGAACACGGGCGCGGAGCGTCTCACGGGCTTTACGGAGCGCGATGCGATCGGGCAGCCCGGAGATATCCTGTTCACCCCCGAAGATCGGGCCCTGGGCCGGACTGAGGCCGAGTTGAACCGGGCGAGGAGCGAGGGGCGAGCGCTGAACGAACGCTGGCACATGCGCAAGGACGGCAGCCGGTTCTGGGCGTCGGGGCTCATGATGCGTCTCGACGCGGACGGCGGCAGCTATCTCAACATGTTCCGCGACCGAACCGCCGAGCACGAGGCCGAGGCGGCGCTGGCCGCCGAAGTCGCGGCGCTCGGGCGGCTGCAGGAGGTGAGCACCCGGCTGGTCGGCGATGAGGCTCCGCAGGCGCTCTACGACGCGATCCTGACCGCCGCCGCCGACCTGATGGGGTCCGAATGCGCAAGCATCCAGATGCTGGATGCAGCCGGTGACCTCAAGCTCTTGGCGCACCGCGGCTACGACCCGCGCTCGGCGGCGTATTGGCAGACGGTCGACGCGCGGTCCGAGAGCACGTGCGGCCTTGCGATGACGACGGGCGAGCGCGTGATCGTGCCCGACGTGGAGGATAGCGGCCTCGCCCACCGCAGCGGCGACCTTCAGTCCTACCGCTGGACGGGGATGCGCGCGATCCAGACGACGCCGCTGTTGTCACGTTCGGGCAAGCCCATCGGCATGATTTCGACGCACTGGAAACAGCCGTACACGCCTCCGGAGCGCGACCTCAAGCTCTTCGACGTGCTCGCCCGCCAAGCGGCCGACGCGATCGAACGGACGACGGCTCAGGCAAACTTGCGCGAAAGCGAGGCGAGGCAGGCGTTCCTGCTCTCGCTCTCGGACGCGATGCGCTCGCTCAAGACGCCGGCGGACATCGCCTCGCTGGCGGCCGAGCGTCTCGCCGAGCGTTTCAACCTGAGCCGGGTGTTCTACGCCGAGTTCTTCGGCAGCCTGATGCGGGTCGAGCGCGACTATACGAGGGGGGTCGGCTCGCTCGTCGGTGAGCACGACCTGGCGGCGTTCGGACCGGACCTGCTGCGCGCCTATCACGATAGCCCGATCGTCAAGGTCGATGACGTCCGCACGGACCTGCGGTTCAGTGAGGACGCGCGATCGGGGCTCCTTGCCCGGCAAGTCGGGGCCTACCTCGATGTGGTGCTGTTCGAGCACGAGCGGTGGGTGAGCGTGCTTGCCTTGCAGAGCGCCAAACCCCGGACTTGGACATCCTCCGAAGAGGGTTTGTTCCGGGAGGTCGGCGAGCGCGTCAAAGCCGCCATCGAACGCGCGCGCGCCGAGGATCGGCTTCGCGAGCTGAACGACACGCTCGAGCGGCGGGTCGCCGAGGCGCTTGCCGAGCGTAACATGCTCGCAAAGCTCGTCGAGATGACCGACGTCATGATCATGGCGATCGATCTCGACTACAACATCCTTGCCATCAATGCCGCGAATGCCGACGAGTTCGAGCGCATCTACGGTGTACGCCCGAAGGCAGGCGACAACATCTTGGCGCTGCTCGCCGACCAGCCGGAGCACCAGGAGCAGGTGCGGATTGGCTGGGCCCAGGGCATGCGCGGCGAGCCGGTCACCTTCGTTGAGGATTATGGCGACCCGACCCGTGTCCGCCCCTATTACGAGGTGAACTTCCGGCCCCTACGCGACGAAAGCGGCGAGCTGGTCGGCTTCTACCAATTTGTGACCGACGTCACGGACCGCTTGCGCCGGGAGGCGCAACTCGCCGAGGCGCATGACGCCCTGCGCCAGTCGCAGAAGATGGAGGCGATGGGGCAGCTGACCGGCGGCGTCGCGCACGACTTCAACAATCTGCTGACGCCGATCATCGGCTCGCTCGACATGCTGCAACGAAAGCAGCTCGGAAATGAGCGCGAGCAGCGCCTGATCGCCGGTGCGATGCAATCGGCCGAGCGGGCGAAGACGCTGGTCCAGCGGCTGCTCGCGTTTGCGCGTCGTCAACCGCTGCAGCCGGTGCCGGTCGATGTGGCGAAGCTGGTCACCGGCATGGGCGAACTGGTCGCGAGCACCACCGGTCCGCAGATCAAGATTGTGGTGGAGGCCCCGGACGGCCTGCCGCCGGCCAAGGCCGACCCGAACCAGCTCGAAATGGCGCTTTTGAACCTTGCCGTGAATGCGCGGGATGCCATGATGGAGGGCGGCGGCACGCTCCGCATCTCGACCCGGGTGGAAGACGTAAGAGCGGGTCATCGTACCAAGCTACGGCCCGGCCCGTACCTTTGCTTGTCGGTCGCTGACACGGGCACGGGCATGGACGAGGCGACGATTGCGCGCGCCGTCGAGCCGTTCTTCTCGACCAAAGGCGTCGGCAAGGGGACGGGTCTCGGACTTTCGATGGTGCATGGGCTTGCGTCCCAGCTCGGCGGCGCACTCGTGATCCAGAGCCGACCCGGGCTCGGCACCAATATCGAGCTGTGGCTGCCGCAAAGCACGGCGGGGCAAGAAGCGGTCAGGCCCGCGGCTGGGACGTCCGAGCTGCCGGCGACGCGCGGAACGGCGCTGCTCGTCGACGACGAGGAAGTCGTGCGGATCAGCACGGCGGATATGCTGACCGATCTGGGCTACGCGGTGGTGGAAGCCACCTCCGCGGAGGAGGCTCTCCGTCTTGTCAACACGGGCGAGCACTTCGACCTTCTCGTGACCGATCACCTGATGCCGGGCATGAGCGGAACCGACTTGGCCCGCGCGATACGGACGGCCAAACCTGGCATGCCCGTCCTGCTGGTGTCCGGCTACGCCGAGCGCGAGGGCGTGGACCCAGACCTGGCGCGGCTGAACAAGCCGTTCCGAAAGGACGAGCTCGCCTCGAGTCTCGCCCAGCTCATGACCGAACATTGATCGACGGCGTTTTCCGGCGCGCACCCAGAGCCGTATCCGACCTGATGGCATCGGGAAGGCGTCTCTCGGTCTTCGTTTTGATGCGCGTTCTTTCGACGAACCGGTGGCCACTTCGCCGGAATGCGCTCTCAGCGGGCATGCACGGCGGTTTGACGTAGCGCGACAGGTCGGAGCAGGAAGTCGGAAGCTTGCACGCACTCTTCGAAGTCGTCCGCCGCCCAGACTCGCATCAAATCGAGCGAACGATCGTGGCGCTGGGCAAGCCCACGCAGCGCTCCGCGCGAGATACGCTTGTGCGACCTGCCGCTTGAACGCCGCGCTGTGAGTCCGATCGCGAGCGATGATTTCGCCTCGTCCGGAAGCCCAGCGCGGCAGGTCAGGCGCACATCGAGAGCCGTCTATCCCAAAGGACGCCGACCGGGACGCATACCGACGAACGGACGCGTTATCGCCCGTTTGCCGACTCTTGGCGGCTCGCCAGGATCAGGCCGTGGGGCACCCAGTCATAGGGCTGCACGTACTCTCCGCGGGCAAGCTTCATGGCGTCGATCGCCGCTTGGGAGCCCTGCATCTGGGCATCCTGAAGGACACTGACTCACAGCTCACCGCTCTTCACCGCCGCGATCCCGTCCGACGTTCCGTCGACGCCGCCGACCAGGACCTTGCCCGACAGGCCGGCCGCTTTGAGAGCGGCCGCTGCGCCGAGCGCCATCTCGTCGTTGTTGGCGGCGATGGCGTCGAGCTTCAGGCCGCTTTGCAGCCAAGCCCTCACCTGATCCTGCGCCTGCTGCCGGTTCCAATTGGCACTCGCCTCCGCCAGGAGGCTCAACCTGGGCCGTTGCCCCAGGATCTCCTTCATGCCGGCGGTGCGCTCCTGGGCGGCGTTGTCGCTGTCCTTGCCCCGCAGGATCGCCACGTTGCCGCGATCCCCGAGGCGCTCCGCGAGCAGCCGCATCTGCACCCGGCCCGCGACGAGATGGTTCGCGCTGACGATCGCCATCCGTTTGGTCACCGCGCCGCTCGGACGCCTGTTGACGAACACCAGCGGGATTCCGGCCGCCGTGGCCATCTCCCGGATCGTCTGGGCGCTGGTGTCGTCGACGGGGTTGACGATCAGGGCCGCCGGCTTCGCCTCGAGGGCGGCCCGGGCCTGAGCGATCTGGGTGCCACTGCTGCCGGCCGCCTGCGCCACGTCGACCGAGGCGGATAACTTGGACGCGGCTGTGCTGACGAGGGAGGCCTGCAGGCTGTCGAGAAAACGGTCACCAGCCTCGGGCATCAGGAGGGCGATTCTTGTTTCGGCGGCGGCAGCCGGTGCGGCGAGCGCGGTCAGCAGCAGGGCGGCGGGAAGACGTCGGGTGAGTTGCTTCATGGCGAGCCTCGAAGGGGAGCGGTGAGCGTCAGGCGGCGCGGACGGTGTCGAGGAAGGACTGCACCTGTCGGCGCAGCTGGTCGGAATGCTGGGCGACATCGTCCGAGGCACCCAACACCTGCGAGGCGCCCGTGCCGGTTTCCTCCGCGTTGCTCGCCACGCCGGTGATGTTGGCGGTGACCTCACCGATGCCGCTTGAGGCCTGGGCGATGGCCTGAACGATCTCGCGCGTCGCCGCTCCCTGCTCCTCGACGGCCGAGGCGATGGCGGTTGACGTCTCATTGATCGAGCGGATCGAGATCGAGATGCCGCCGATTGCCGAGGCGGTGCGGCCGGTCGAGGATTGGATCGCCTCGATCTTGGCGGTGATCTCGCCAGCCGCCCGGGAGGTCTGGTTGGCGAGTTCCTTCACCTCCGAGGCCACGACCGCGAAGCCGCGGCCGGCTTCCCCGGCCCGCGCGGCCTCGATCGTGGCGTTGAGCGCCAGCAGGTTGGTCTGGCCGGCCAAGCTCGCGATGGTGTCGACCACGTCGCCGATGCTGGTGGCCACGCCCGTCAGCTCGTTCACCAGCGTGCTCACCCCCTCCGCCTCCCGGACGGCGGCCTGCGACATCGCCGAGGAGCGCTCGACCTGGACGCCGATCTCGGTCACCGAGGCATCGAGTTCCTCGGCGGCACCTGCGATCGATTGAATGTTGACGGAGGCTTCCTCGGTCGCCGCGGAGACCGCCACGGCGCGCGCCGAGGTGGCCTCGGCCGACACCGAGAGAAGGCGGGCGGTCGTCTGCATCTGCACGGCCGCCGAGGAGACGGCGGTGACGATGCCGCCGACCGACTGATCGAACACGTCCGCCATCTGCCGCATGGCAACCCGGCGCTGTTCCTCCGCCCCGGCTCGCTGGGCAGCCACCTCGGCTTCGAGGGCCTTGTTGCGGATCATGTTGTCTTTGAAGACCTGGACCGCGACCGCCATCTGGCCGATCTCGTCGCGGCGGCGCTGTTCGGGCACCTCGACGCCGATATCGTCATCCGCGAGGCGGCCCATCACGGTCGTCATGCGCCCGATCGGCTTGGAGATCGTCAGCGTCAGAAGCCAGCCGGCCAGGGTGCAGAGCGCTAGCAGGCAGGCCAGGGCCGCGAGGATCCAGAACCGAGCCGAGGTGCGGATCTCCTGGGCTGCGGCCGTGGCCGCCTCGACCTCCTGCTGACGATAGGCCTGCACGGCCCGCGCCGCGGCGTAGAAGCTGGCAGCCTCCGAGAGCATGTCGCCCTGCAGCACGGCGGTTCCGGTCTCGGTCAGGCCGGCCTTGTCGAGGATGAGGATCTCCTCCTCGACCGCCAGGAAGTGCTGCCAGGCGGTGCGCAGGGTCTCGGCGAGCTGGGTCTCGCGCGCGCCCTCGACCAGGGCGGTGTAGTCGCCCCATGCCTTGGAGAAGGCGATGCGGCTGTCCTCGGCTTCCTGCGCATAGGCACTGCGCTGCGTCCCACCCGGGGGGCCGTAGTGCTGCAGCGCCGTCAGCGCTCGGAGCTGCTGGCTGAGGCGGGCGAGGTCGCCGAGCAGCGTCACGGCCTCGACTTGGCGGGCCAGCGCCATGCCGATCGCCGAGACCTGATCGACCTTGAGGATCGCAAAGCCGCCGGTGAGGCCGGACAGCACCACGAGGAGCGCGAACGTTCCGCTAATCTTCGATGTGATGGAGCGCAGATTGATCGAGCGGAGTCTCTTGCCGGTCGGCATGACAGTGAATCCTCGGAAAGATGTATTCGTCTGAGCTGTTATTGTGAGGCTGTGAATTGTATGAAGTCGTCACGGTCACGTTGCTGCGCCGGGCCGATGGCTGTCTTGGTCAGAACGTGACACCGCTCTTGACGCCGAAGACGAGGATGTCGGCCCGTTCGGCGACGCCGCCGGGACGGTGGATGAACTGGATGTTCGGCCGGACCACCACGTCCGGAGAGAGGGCGAGGCTGTAGAAGACCTCGAGCGCGCGCTCGTATCCGGGGACCGGCCGGAAGCCGCCATCGAGCAGGTTCGCCGTTTGGATGCTCTGAGCGAGCGAACGGCTGGCATGCGACTGGCCGATGCCGATGCCGATCCAGTCGAGGGGGCGCTCCGCCCAGAAGCCCTTGTAGACGAGGCCGATCGTTTCCTGCCGGTCGATGACCGAGGTCGAGGCGTTCGCCAGCGTGACGCGGACGAAGACGGAGAGGTTGCGCAGCGCGTTGTCGGGATCGGGCCGGTAGAGTTCCTGCACGGCCACGCCGTAGACGCCGCTGCGGTCGCGGTTGGCGATCGGAAGCCCGCCGGCCGACGTCAGGGGCAGGCCGTCGCGGTTGAGGAAGAGGTCGGGGCCGCCGCCGGTCTGGTACCACGCACCGACCGTGTAGCTCCCGCGATAGGTGAAAGGCGGGAGCGTCGGGAAGGCGGCGGCCTCGACGATGGCCAGCGCACCGTTGGCGCCGGTGGGATCGAAGTTGAAGCCGTCTTCGAGGTCGCGCGGATTGACCTGATAGACGCCGGCCATGAGGTAGCCGGTGTCGAGATTGCCGACCCGCAGGCGGGCGGCATATTGCGAGACCGGCCAGTTGTACCAGTAATTGCCGACGAGGTTGCCGGGCTGGTTGCCGCAGAAGGTCAGGTTCTGGAACTCGCAGGGAAAGCCGGCGAAGTCAGCGCTGACGGGCAGGCGGCCGAACTTGAGATCGACGAACTCGCTGAAGCGCTGCGTGTAGGAGAGTTGAGTCAGGCGCGGGAAGCGACCGCGGCCGAAGATCTCCTCGGTCTGCTGGAGCACGTCGAGGCGCTGGTCCGCAGTGAGGCCGCGACCGAAGCGGTAGGTCAGGGCGAGGTTGAAGGTGCCGCCCGCAAGGCCGGCGAAGCGGTCCATGTCCACCGCGGCGCGCAGGGCAAGCTGTCCGGCACCGCGCAGGGACTGATAGGGACCGCCCTGGATATTGGTCGAGGTCTGGTAGTCGAAGCTGCCATCCGTGCGGATGCCGGCGCGGAGGAGGTCGTCGCGCAGGCCTCCGAAATTGCCCAGCACGCCCCATTGCGGCGTGGCGCTCAGGGTGTCGAGGCTGCCGGGTGGGGTCGGGCGGGCCGAATCCGCCGTCGAGGGGCGCGCCAAAGACGGGATGGTATCGAAGGCCGGTCGTCCCGGCACGGAGGGACGGCGCTGGCGCGAAATTGAGCCGCCGCTCTCGGCAGGGGGAACGGACCCGATTTCGGGACCGGCCTGCGCGAGGGCAGGGGCGTTCCCTGACGCGATGAGGTGCACCATCGCAAGCGAGAGCGACAGAACGAGGCATCTTCCTGGGGGCGTCATCGTCTTCACTATCCGGGCAGTAGGCCGATCTATGCAGTGATCCGGATGGAGTTTTACAGATCCGCCCTCTCTAAAAGCGGAAACTGCAGTACTGCATAAGGCCAGCAGCTCAAAGCTGCTATACATATGTCCTCCTTAACTTGTGCTAATGAAATGTTTCGGCCGGTTATTGTTTTTGCTTGAGTCAAGGTGCTGGATAGACGGAATTATAATGTGATACTGATCGGTATTGCTGCTTATATTTCAATCAAATCTGTAGATCGCCCGATCTGAGATAGGGCCTGCTCGGTCAGGTCGTCCCTTGCCCAACCAATCGCCGTATGGCGGCGATCTGAATCAGCCTTGGAGCGAAGGGTTCGCCCGGCGCGCGACCGGGCGTCGGCTCACGGTGCCGGATGGGGCGCACGCCCGACGGCATTCAGGTTGAGGGTCTTGCGGGTGCCGGCGACGGCCTCGGCGGTGACCGGCGGCGCGGAATTGCCCCAGCTGTTGCGGATGTAGGTCAGAGCAGCGGCGATCTGCTGGTCCGACAGGTTCCAGGCGAAGGACGGCATCGCCGCCCCCGTCGGGTTCTCGCTCGTGATGGCGCCGCGGGCGCCCGCGAGCACGGTCCGGACGATGCCGGCGACTTCGTGCGACTGGATGGCGCTGTTGCCGGGGAAGCTCGGCGTCATGTGCCGGATCCCGGTGCCGTCGGAGGCGTGGCACGCCTTGCACTGCGAGTCGAAGACGCGCTTGCCCTGGGCCATGACGGGACCGGTGACGGTGGCGCGCGGCGTCTCGGTCGCGGGGCCCGGCGGTAGGGTCTGGAGATAATCGGCGATGGCAGCGAGGTCGGCGTCGGTCAGGTGCTGAGTCGAGTTCGTCACCGCCTCGGCCATCGGCCCCGAGGCGACCGCCATCCGGTTGCTGCCGATCTTGAGATACTGGATGATGTCATCCTTCGACCAGTCGCCGATGCCGCCGGCCTTGCTCGTGGTGATGTCCGGGGCGTACCACGATTGCAGAACCTCGCCGTGATAGGCCTTGCTGGTCTTGTCGCCGCCGAGGACGTTCTTCGGCGTGTGGCAGGCGCCGCAATGGGCGAGGGCATCGGAGAGGTAGGCGCCGCGGTTCCAGATGGCGGATCGGTCGGCCCGCGGCTCGAACCGCTTCTGCTCGAAGAACAGCAGGTTCCAGCCCATCAGCAGGGCGCGGATGTTGAAGGGGAAGGGGAGCTGGTTGGTGACGACGGCGTTGCGGACCGGCGGCACCGTCTTCATGTAGAGCCACAGGTCGTGAACGTCCTGATCGGACATCTTGGTGTAGCTCGTATACGGCATCGCCGGGTACAGGTGCTGCCCGTCCTTGCCGAGCCCCTCGCGCAGGGCGCGCGTGAACTCCGCCTCGGTCCAGCGGCCGATGCCGGTCTCCTCGTCCGAGGTGATGTTGCTCGAGAGCAGCGTGCCGAACGGCGTCTCCAGAGCATAGCCGCCGGAGAACGGCTTCCCGCTCTTCGGATTGCTGTGGCAGGCGACGCAGTCGGCGGCGACCGCGATGTAGCGCCCGCGCTCGATCGCGGGATCGGGCTCCGTCTTCGGCGCCTCCACCACCTGAGGCGTATCGACGTCGTTCTTCTGAACCGGGGCCGGCTCGGTCTCGGCCGAGGCGACGAGGCCGAGCGGCAGGCAGAGCGCAAGCGCCGCCGTGGCGAGGAGGGTGCGGAAGCGCAAGGTCACGGTCGTCACCTCAATTCGCCACCAGCGGACCGCGCTTGTCGAGATACGTCTCGATGATCGCCTTCGCAGTCCAGAGCGTCAGGGCGCCGACCGTTCCGGTCGGGTTGTAGCCGGCGTTGTTGGGAAAGGACGACGCGCCGAGGACGAAGACGTTGTGCACGTCCCAGCTCTGCTGGAAGCGGTTCAGCGCGCTGGTCTTCGGATCGAGCCCCATCACGGCCCCGCCATTGGTGTGGTCGCTGGCGAGCTGATAGGGCGAGGCGTGCTGGTTGGTCGCGTTGGTGCCGACGACGACCTTCGCCCCCATCTTCCGGCCGATCTCGACGCTCTTGTCCTCGATCAGCTTCGCCGAGCGGCGGTCGTTCTCGTTGTAATCGTAGGTCAGGCGCAGCAGCGGCAGGCCGTGGATGTCCTTGTACTCGGGGTCGAGGTCGAGGAAGGCGTCCGTGTGCGCGAAGCTCGTGCCCTGGCCGAAGATGAAGGTCCCGTTCTGGAAGCTGTGGGTGTAGGCCTTCTTCCAGTCGCTGCCCCAACGGGGCGTTCCGGGCGGGACGAAGTCGGCATTGCCGATCGGGCGGGCGCCGCGGGAGACAACGAGGATGCCGGCGCCGCCGATGAAGCCCATGCCGGCATGATCGAAGTTGTCGCCGTTGAAGTCGTCGACCTGGGCCGACAGCGCGCCGGCGCCGATGAACTGGTTCAGGTACTCGTTATCGAAGAAGATATTCGCGCCGGACACGGTCTGGAAGCTGTAGGCCCGGCCGACGACGCCTTCCCCGGACGCGTGATCGTAGGGCTTGCCGATCTTCGAGAGCAGCATCAGCCGGACGTTCTGCATCTGGAAGGCGGAGAAGACGACGATGTCGGCCGGCTGCTCCCAGGTCCGGTTGTCCTTGTCGACATAGGTCACGCCGGTGGCGGTCTTGCCGTCGGGTGCGAGGTTGGCGCGCAGGACCGTGGACTCGGTGAGAACGCTGAAGTTCTCGCGCTGCATCAGCGCCGGGACGACGCAGTTGTTGGGCGTCGATTTCGACCAGTTGCCGCAGCCGTAATACAGGCAGTAGCCGCAATAGGTGCACGGCCCCATCCGGATGCCGAGCGGGTTGGTGTAGGCCGCCGAGGTCTGGCCCGCCGGGACCATGAAGGGATGATAGCCGAGGCTGGCCGAAGCCTCGGTGAACAGGTCGGTCAGGCGGGTCGTCTTGAGCGGCGGCAGCGGATACTCGTCCGATCGCGCGCCCTCGAAGATGTTGCCGCCGGGAATCTTCTCGCCCTTGAGGTTGCCGGCCTTGCCGGAGACGCCGGCGATCTTCTCGAACCGGTCGTAGAAGGGTTCGAGGTCGTCGTAGGTCACGCCCCAATCCTGCACGATCAGGCCGTCGAGGAGCTGCTCGGCGCCGTAGCGCTGGACGGTCATGCTGTAGGGTTGGAAATCGAACGGCAGGAAGCGCCACGCCATGCCGGCCCAGTGGGTGCCGGACCCGCCGACGTTGTAGCCCCATTCGTTGAAGTTCCAGTCCCGCGCGGGCAGCGCCTTCTGGGACGGGTCGTTGCGGAAGGTGATGGTCTCGATCGCCGGCGGCAGCAGCATCGCCCGCCGCGTGTCCCAGCGCAGCTCGTCCATGTCGACGGAGGGCGGGAAGTCGACGGCCGTCTCGACCCAGGGACCGCGCTCGATGGCGACGACGGTGAGGCCGGCCCGGGTCAGTTCCTCGGCCATGAGCGAGCCGCACCAGCCGAGTCCGACGATTACGGCATCTACTTTTGGGCGAACGTTGGTCATCTCGGACGACAGCTTTCAGAACGACCGAAGGGCAGAGATCAAAGGGACTTGTCGATCATGCTGACCGGAACGAAGTCGAGCTTCTTTCCCTTCAAGTCGATGACGTCGCGGAAGTCGTACTGTGCTCCGGGAAAGCCGAGCATCCGCCAACTGACCAAGTCCTTGTTGCCGCCGTAGAGCGGGTCGGCGAGGAAGCCCTCGCGGACATTCTGCAGAATTTGCTCGAACATCTCCTTCGCATCGACCGGGTCGAGATCGAGCGTTCCGGCCTCCATTGCCGAGAGGATCTTGTCCTGTTCGGCCGGCGGCAGGTTCGCGTATCCCTTGCCGTGGGCGGCGCGGCAGTGGCGGTCGAGGGCGGCGAGGCCGAGCCGGTAACGGTCGGCCGGAGCGAGGGGAGACTGGATGCCCTGCTCGGCGGTCCCCTTGACGAAGCGGCCGAGGCGGTACTGCGTCGCCGCCCGGCCGTAGGGGCCGGCGAGTTCACGGTCGATGAAGCGGGCGCAGCCCGCCTCCTTGCCGCCGACGCTCAGGTCGTCCGCCGGGACGATCCGATCGGCCATGGCGCCGATGGCTTCGGCCTCCGCGGGGGTGAAGAAGGCCCAGCGCTCCGGACCGGGTTCGGGCAGAGGCGGAACATTGGCCTGACCCGGTTCCCAGGGCATCTCGCCGCTGAGTTCCGCGGCCTGCGCGGCAGAGGCGTTGCCAGCAAGAGCCGCCACCGAGGCGAGTATCTGCCTTCTGTTCATACGTCCCCCGTGTCGACAATTCAGTCGACATGCGCACGGCCTTGAGAGTGCGACGCGCATTATCGCTCACCTGCCGGAAGCGCGATGCGATCCGGAGCAAGCAATAAGGTCGGGCGTCACATAAGACTTGAGAACGTGAGTGCGCGCAGCGTCAGCGGCACGCTAGGCAGTTACGGCAGCGTCATCATTGTGCCGGAACCGCCTGACCTCTCGTTGAATTATCATATCTATAAATCAAGCCCGCGTGGCGGTCTCTTGCCGAAACGGACATGGTGTTTCTCCGCGCCGGCGGAAATCCGGCGCCGGTGCGTCGCGGCCCGTCCTCACACGGCAAGACAGTCTGATCCCGTCGACGTGAGATCCGCGCGGCGCCGGGCGGTTGACGGCCGGGGCGTCCCTGCTCCGGCAACCGATCGCCTGCGGTCCGGTACCGCAAATCGGAGATCCACGCCGTCACCGGTAGGGGTGACCGGCTCGATGTCGGGATCGCAGCTTTCTTCGCGACGGACCCCACGAGGTCACGCGATCAAGCTCGTCGAGCCGGATAGGGGCATCTTCACCGGGTGCTCGCTCGGAGCGCGGTGTGCCTGACCGGCCGCGCGCTCCTGCCTGACGGCTCTCGCCCAGCGCGCAAGTGTCCCTTGCTCCGACCGCCAGCAACCAATGATTCCGCCTCCTCTTTCCCTCCCCATGGCGCCCCCGAATTTCACCCGTCGATCCGCGCTTGCTGCGCTTGCCGCCAGCGGAGTTCTGCCTTCCATGTCGATGACCACCGCACCGGAGGCGAACGCCGCCTCCGCGCAGACGCCTGTCCTCACGGTCGCGGCGCAGTCCCGCTGGCTATGCAACGGCGTCGCCGCCGCGCCGGACGGCACGTTGTTCCTCGGCCTGCCGCGCTTTCCCGACCACACCGAGACACCCTCCCTGGTCAGGGTCGAGCCGGACGGGGCCCTGTCGCCGTTCCCCGGTGGGACGTGGAACGCCTGGAGCCAGGGCAAGGACGGGCGCGACGCCTTCGTCATGGTCAACGCCATCCACGTCTTCAACGATGGGACGCTGTGGGTCGTTGATCAGGGTGCGGTGGGCGGACGCGCCGTGCCGGGGGCCCAGAAGATCGTCCGCCTCGATCCCCGCACCGGGACCGTGCTCGCGGTGCTCCGCTTCGGTGACGGCATCCTGCCGGCCGGCGCGACGATGAACGACCTGCGCCTGCACGACCACATGCTCTACGTCACCGATTCCGGGCTCGGCGGCATCATCGTCCACGATCTGGCGGCGAACCGGACCCTGCGCCGGCTCTCCGGTCATCCGCTGCTGCGCAAGCCCGACGGCGCGGCGCAGAAGGGGCAGGCCGGCCGCATCCTGGCCGATGCCGCCGGCCGCCGCCCGGCGGTCGCCAGCGACATGATCGAACTCGATGCCGACGGGGCCTGGCTCTACTGGGCGACGCCGACCGGGCCGGTCCGCCGGATCGCGACGGCCCTGCTCGCGGACGAGACCCTGACGGATGCCGAACTCGCGGCAGCGATCCAGACCATCGCCGAGATCCCGACCATCGGCGGCACCGCGATGGACACGCTGGGCAACCTCTACCTGTCCGATGCCGAGAACCGCCGGATCGCCGTGCTGACGCCGCAGGGGCGAATGCTGACGCTGGTGCAGGACGACCGGCTGGCCTCGCCCGACGCGTTGTTCATCGACGGGCAGCGGTGCCTCTGCATCCCGGCTTCCCAGCTCGAGAACCTCGCCGCCAACACCGGGGGAGACGACCGCACGCGGGCCCCCTGGCAGGTCTTCTCCCTGCCACTGCCGCGGGAGCTCGCCGGCATCCGGCTCGGCGACGCGGTGACCGGCCGCCCGCCGTCACGAGGCCTGTCCGACATCTACGGCATCGAGCATGTCGCGATGACGGTCCCGGACATGGAGGCGGCGATCCGCTTCCTTGAGAAGGCCTTCGGCGCGACGCTGCTCTACCGCCACCTCAAGCTGACGGACCAGCCGCTCACGGCGGCCGATGTCGGCCGGATCAATGGCCTGCCGGAGACCGCGACCATGCGCGGCGCCTGTCAGATGCGCCTCGGCAACGGGGCGAATATCGAGCTGTTCCAGCTCACAGGGATCGGCCGCACCGAGGCGGCGGGGATCAACGACATCGGCCTCAACCATTTCGGCATGGTCGTGGACGACATCGCCCAGGCGACGAAGCGGTTCGCGGCCGCGGGCGGGACGCTGCTCGAAGGCCCCAACGACCTCGGCCTCAACGAGACCGGGGCGGGCAACCAGCTCTGGTTCGGCCGGATGCCGTGGGGCACCTGGGTCGAGTTCATGACCTTCCGCTCGCCGCTCCGCTACGACGCCGGCGCGACCCAGGAGCGCCGGTTCCCGGCCCGCGGCTGATCCGGGCACAGGTGTCGGCCCGGGCCGGCACCGACTTGCGCGCGATCGGTCGACGCGAAGCAGAACTGGCAGGATCGCTGATCCGCCAACCTACGGCTCGACCGGACGGGAGGCTATGCGCGAGAGACGTGCCCGACCACGTTGGATCCGATCACGCCCCCAAGTCTTTGCTGCGACAAGTCTTTGCTGTGACCCGCTTTCTTTCGCCGACGCCAACCACTTCGTTGGAAAGCGCTCTAAGGTCGCGGCGCGGCGTCCCGGCGATCCAGCAGGTACGACACCGCCCAGATCGCGAAGCCCGAGAGGGCGAGGCCCATGCCGACCAGACCCGTCGCCGGTAGGCCGAACCCGGCCGCCAACGCGAGGCCGGCCAACCACGGTCCGAGCGCGTTGGCGGTGTTGAAGGCGGAGTGATTCAGGGCCGCCGCCATCGTCTGCGCCTCCTCGGCCACGTCCATCAACCGAGCCTGCAGCAGGCTCGACAGGCCGCCGCCGGAGCCGATCAGGAACGCCGCCGCCACCATGGTCCAGAGGTTCCCGGTTGAGACGGGGTAGAGGGCGAGTGCGCCGGCGCTCCACAGGAGCGTGAAGCCGATCGCCGGCATCAGGGCCCGGTCGCCGGCCCAGGCGCAGACGAAGGTTCCGGCGGTGAGGCCGAGGCCGAACACCGCGAGCACCGCAGGGATCGCCGAAGGGGAGGATTGCGTCACCTCGAGCAGGGTCGAGGCGAGATAGGTATAGACCGCGAACAGGCCACCGAAGCCGACGGCACCGGTCATCAGGGTGAGCCAGACCTGCCCCCGCTTCAGGGCGCCGAGTTCGCGCAAGGCGCTGGCGCCCTGGACGGGCTGGCCGAGGGGCGCGAAGAGCTGCACCAGGATCGCCGTGAGGGTGGCGAGCGCCGCCACGAGGGCGAAGCTCCAGCGCCAGCCGACGGCCTGTCCGATGCCGTTGGCGAGCGGCACGCCGACCATGGTGGCCACCGACAGGCCGAGGATCACCCGCGAGACCGCCTGCGTCCGGCGCTCCCGCGGCACGAGCGAGGCGGCCACCAGGGAAGCCACGCCGAAATAGGCGCCGTGCGGCAGCCCGGCGATGAAGCGGAAGGCCAGCATCCAGCCGTAGTCCGGCGCGAGCGCCGAGAGGGCGTTGCCGGCGGCGAAGAGCAGCATGAGGACGACGAGCAGCGTGCGGCGGGCGAAGCGCGCGGCCAGGACCGCGATCAGCGGCGCGCCGACCACCACGCCCAGCGCGTAGGCGCTGATGACGTGGCTGGCCGTTGGCGCATCGATACCGAGTTCCGGGGCGAAGGCCGGCAGCAGGCTCATCGCGGCGAATTCGGTGGTGCCGATGGCAAAGCCCCCGACCGCGAGGGCGAGCAGAACGATGCTGGGATGGCGCCCCCGCTCGGCACGCGCAGGCAGCGCCTCCTCGGGAGCCTCTGTATCGCGAGGGCGGTTCTCGGTCGTCTCGGTCAGGGTCATCGTGGATCGCTTGCAAGCGCCAAGCCCCGACGCGACCGCGGCTCCAGGCTAGGCAGAGGTGACGAAAAGAGGGCGAGCGGGACGGACCGGGCGTCGGTTACGCCCGATCCGTCCCGGCCTCGTCTCTCCCGGTGCAGCTTCGGCCCGCTGCCGCTCAGTTCAGCGGCGACTTGTCCTTGCCCCGGCCCGGATTGGAGGTGTTCACGAGGTCCGGCGGGGCTTGCGCCGGCAGGCTCTGGACCTGTCGCGCCGTATCGATGCGCTTCGTGCGGGTGAACGGCTCGAGCCGAACCGGGCCACCGCTCTCCAGCGCCTTCAGGATGCCCTCGATCACGCGCAGGTCGGCGTAGCCTTCCTCGGCATCGGGCTCGGGATCGGTGCCGTTGAGGATGCAATCGGAGAAGTATTTCAGCTCGCCGCCGAAATGGTCGGTGTTCTCGAAGCTCTCGTGGCTCTTCTTCTCGCCGAGCGTCACCGTGCGCTCCAGCGGCTTGCCGTACATGTAGGCCGGATTGACCTCGACGCTGCCCTCGGTGCCGACCACGGCGTAGCTGTCCAGCACGTTGCCGTAATAGGACAGCACGAACTGCGCGAGGCGGTTGTTCGGAAAGCGCAGCGTCACCGCGACCGTGTCGTCGAAATCGCCGAACCCAGCCTCCGGGTGGCGCACGCCGACGGCCGAGACCACCTCGGTCGGCTCGTCGCCGAACAGGAAGCGGACGGCGTTGATCGGATTAGGGGCCCACGTCGAAGATCGGGCCGGCCACGACGCCGTTCTTCGCCCGGTGGTTCTCCGGCGAGACCATCTGCGTGAAGGTCGAGGAGAAGGTGAGGATCTCGCCGAGCTTGCCGGAGCGGATCAGGTCGATCGTGGCCAGCGTCGCCGGCTCGAAATGCAGCCGGTAGGCGACCATCAGCTTGGCCGAGGAACTGGCCTGCGCCGCCATGATCTCCCGACACTTCTCCGTGGAGATCTCGAGCGGCTTCTCCACCAGCACGTGGATGCCGGCCTTGAGCGCCGGGATCGCGAACTCGGCGTGGCGCCAGTTCGGGGTGGCGAGGTAGATCGCGTCGATCGTGCCCGAGGCGAGCAGCGCGTCGAACTGCTCGTAGCCGTAGGTGTCGGTGACGCCGTACTGCTCGCCGACCCGGCGCGCCTTCTCGGGATCGCTGGTGACGAAGGCCGTGACCTCCGAGTTGCCGGTATGCGCCACGCCCGGCAGCATCGCCTCTTGCGCAATGTCGCCGAGGCCGACGAAGGCATATCGCACGGTCTTGCCCTCGACGGGGCGGGGGATGGTCTGGCCGGTCATGGAAGACTTTTCCGTGGGCGGGATTGGCTGACGAAAGGTCGGGACGAGCCGGGCGGCCGCGATGTCGTTGCCTCCCTCGGGGCAGACCCCGTTGGGCAGACCGCGTTCGGGCCGCACATGATCGGACAACAGGCCGGGGGGCGATCTGCTCCGCCTTGATCCGGCAAGGCTGATTGCGCTCGCAGGCAAGAATGGCGGGAGCCGGCCGGTCTCAACCGTTACCGGAGCCGGTTCGAGCCCGCGGCCACGACCGAGCGATTCCGCTGACAATCAAATGTGAATGGAGGGCAACGGTCCTCGCGGGCGCTTGATACCGCCAGATCCGGCGATCTAATGCGCCGGATGGGCCGGCTCGACAGTATCGATGATCTTCGCGTCTTCGACGCCATCGTGCGCGCCGGTAGCCTGTCCGGTGCCGCGCAGGACCTCGATGTTTCGCTCACCCTGGTCTCTAAGCGGCTCAAGCGCCTGGAGGCGCAACTCGGCGTCCGTCTGCTCCAGCGAACGACACGCCAACTCGGGCTGACCGAGGAGGGGCAGGAGTTCCTGGGGCGCTGCCGGGTGGCCCTGGACGCCATCCAGGCGGCGGAGGAGGTCTGCGGCGACGGGGCGAGCGGCATCGTCCGTGTGACGGCCACAGCGGCCTTCGCGCAGCGGCAGATCGCGCCGCGCCTGCCCCGCTTCCTCGCCCGCCATCCCGGCATCTCGGTCCAGATCCTGACCAGCGACGACGTTCTCGACCTTGTGGAGCGCCGCATCGATGTGGCGATGCGGCAAGCGCCCCTTGTCGACAGTCGCCTGATCGCCCGTGCCCTCGTTCCGGACGCGCGGGTTCTGTGCGCCTCGCCGGCCTATCTCGCGCAGGCCGGAACCCCGCGCGATCCCTTCGACCTCGTCGGTCATGCCTGCCTGACGGTGGGCGATCCGGCGCCGACCCAGTGGCAGTTGTGGCGCGGTGAGGAAGCGGCCGCGGTCCCGATCCGCTCCGCGGCCGGCGGCAACGACGGGGAGATTTGCCATGTCGCTGCGTTGGCGGATCTCGGCATCGCGATGAAGGCCGCATGGGACGTGGTTGACGACGTGCGGGCCGGCCGCCTCGTGCGCATCCTTCCGGAATGGTGGGGCGGGACGGATCGATGGGTCCGCATCGTCTATCCCGCGCGTCTGCACCAGCCCCGGCGGGTTCGCGCCTTCATCGCCTTCATGGAGGACGAGATGACACAAGCCCTGGCCGCGAGCGCAGATCTCGGTCTCTTCGAGGCTGCGGCCCTGGCGAAGCTGCAGCCGCGCATCGAGGCCGCCCGGTGCCGTACCGGGTCCGGCCTCGCCGAGGCGGAGCCGGGCTGACAGACCCGCTGAAGACGGGTTTCGGACAGGCCCGTCAGAGCGCGGTGATCAGGGAGAGAGCGCCGAGGACAATCCCCGGGGCATTGGCGAAAGAAACCGGCCAGTCCCGGCGCAGCGCGCCGTAGGTCGTCCACAGGCCGCAATTCACCACCGTGGCGAGCGGCTGAATGACCGAGCCCTTCTGACCGGAGAGGTTCAGCTGGATCTGGTCGAGATAGGACGCGAACATGAGGACGCCGGTGATGGTCGCGATCCAGCCGAGCCAGCGCACGAAGCGATCGCCGGCGCTGACGCTGGCAGCCCGATTGATGACGTCTACGTCCGAACTCAAAAGTCTTCCCTTTCGGCAGGAACTTGCCGTCCACGGTCGGCGACGGATCTCACTTGCGCGCACCATGGCCGGCCATCGCTGCCGTCCATGGTGTCACCCACTAACGCGCAGCGGCGGCCGGCAGAACTGTCCGGAATGGCAACACACCCTGTCGAACCCGGCCATGACGGCCCGATCATCGATGCCCTAATCTCGGGACGGATGGGATCCCGGGGAGGGTTCGTCAGGACGATGGCGATGAGTCGGCGCGACCTCGGGAAGGCAATGTACGGCGCCGTGCTGGCGGGGGCCTCGACGGATGCGGCGGCCGAGGCCGCGCCCGGAGGTGCCACGCCCAAAGGTGCCCCAGGCGGAAACGTGACCCTGATCCGCGGCGCCTACGTCATGACCATGGATGCCACGCGGGGCGACCTGCCCGAAGCCGACATCCTCGTGCGTGACGGGCGCATCGCTGCACTCGATCGCGCTCTGCCGGTACCGGCGGGCGCCGACATCGTCGACGCGGCGGGCGCGGTGGTCCTGCCGGGCTTCGTCGATGCCCACACCCATGGCTCGATCAGCCAGATGCGGGGCCTCTACGGCAACACGCCCGAGACCGCTTTCTTCCCCGTCACCAACCGGCTCTCGGCGCACTACACGCCGGAGGACACCTATCTCGGCATGCTGCTGAGCGCCGTGGAGAACGTGGCGTCCGGCATCACCACCACCGCAGACTTCTTCGACATCGTGCGCGACCGCGATCACGGCCGAGGCCGGCCTCAGGGCGCTGCAGGACGCGCCGATCCGGGCGAGGCTGCTCTACGGGATGAAGAGCAAGACCACGGCGGACCCGATCGATCTTGCTCATGTCGAGGAATGGCAGCGGGGCTGGGCACAGCGCTCGGCGGGCGGCCGCCTCTCCCTCGGACTCGCCTGGCGCCTGCCGCAGGACCTCGACGACGCGCAGGCCTGGACGATCAAACAGAGGGAATGGGACGCGGCCCGACGGCTCGGGCTGCCGATGCAGGTCCATGTCAGCGGCACGGTGCCGGGACGGGCGGCGGCGATGTTCGACGCCCTGATCGGCCGGCGGATGCTGCATCCGAGTCTGCAGGTCATTCACGCGACGGACGCCCGGGACGACCAACTCGCCGCGCTGGAGGAGGCCGGCTCCGGCCTCGTGGTCACGCCCCTGACCGAGCATCGGGTCGGCTACGGCCTCACCCGGATCGATCGCTTCGCCGGGACTCGGCGCCTCGGTTTCGGCCATCGACGGGAGCGCGCTGGCGGGCTTCACCGATATGTTCGCCCTCATGCGCCTCGTCGCACTCACCCAGGCCGGCGCCACGCGTGACGAGACGGCCGTTTCGCCCCGTCGGCTCCTGGAACTGGCGACGGTCGGCGGCGCCCGGGCTCTGGGCCTGGACGCGGAGATCGGCGCCCTCGTGCCGGGCCGCGCGGCTGATCTGCAGATCGTTCGGCTCGACGCATGGCACCTCGCCGGCTTCGACGGCGGCGATCCATCGGGACTGCTGGTCTACTCGGCCCCGCCCGGAGGATGTCGCGGACGTCATGGTCGGCGGCCGGTTCGTGAAGCGCGACCGTCGTCTCCTTGGATTCGATGCTGCGGCGCTTCTTGGCCAAGCCCGCTCGTCCATCCGAGGCATCCGTCGACGTGCTCTCCGGGCTGATCCTTGAGCGCGTATGAGCCGATCGTTCGTTTTGGCGTGAAGCGTGGCCGAGTGCCTGCAGCCCTTCGCAGACGCGCCCGCTACGCGCCTCGATCGTCCCTTCGGTTCTGGAGCCAGAGCAGTCTCGACGGTCGTTGAACGGCCGGGATGCGACAAGCCGCCCCCCGCGACTGCGTGCCGTCTCTTAAACCCTCAGCCGCGGAGCGTTCCGGCCGCCCGAACATCTCAGAGTTTCAACACCGCGAGCGATTTCGCGGCCCCGCGCTGCTCCAGATCGAGGCCGTGCTCCCGGATCTCCGCATCGGTAAGTTCGCGCAGCACCTCGGATTCGGCGTCGGCACCGACCGCCTCGGAGACGACCAGAAGGGCGTCCTGCTCGTCGCCTGCGACCACCAGAACCGGCACGGTCCTCGGTTCGCCTCCGTCAAGTCCCCGCGCCGTCACCTGCACACCGTAGGCCTTGTTCATTGTCTACCATTCCTGATCAGTATCGCGGCCGTCGCGGTTGCTCTGCTGGGAGCGGATTTACGGTCCTCCGGCGAGAGAGCCCGTAATCACCATAATCAACGCGTCGATATCGATCCGCCCTTGGATGTCGACAAAGCCGTCCTCCGCGAGGCTGACCTTCGGTGCAGCATCCGTCGCCTCCGCTTGACGCTGAAGTTCCGTCAGGATGGCGTCCCTGAGCGTGGTCTGCAGGTCCATGATGTATCCTCCATATCGGGTCGTCCGACGTCGCATGTCCAAGCGTCGCGGTCGCGCAGGTTGAGAGACACGCCCCTGCGAGGTCTCACGCCTGTTTCGGCTGCCCGTTCGATGCCGTGAGGCCGCCATCCACCGGAAGGTTCACGCCGGTGACGTAGCGCGCATCCCCGCTCGCCAAGAAGGCGATCACGTCGGCAACCTCATCGGGTTCAGCTCCACGGCCGAGGGGGATCCGCTCCGCGAAGCGCTTCATCAGGCCCGCATCGCCCTTCATGTCCTCGGTCAGGTCGGTGAAGGTCAGGCCGGGATTGACCGCGTTGACCCGCACGCCTCTCTCGCCGAGTTCAAGGGCCAGCGAGCGCGTGAAGTTCGACACCGCACCCTTGGCCGCGTTGTAGAAGCTCATGTTCCAGTCGCCGCCGAGCCCCGATACGGATGAGACGTTGACGATGTTGCCGCCGCTCCGGATCAGATGCGGCAGGGCGGCGCGCGTGCAGAAAAATACGCCGTCCACGTCGATGGCCATGACCTTGCGCCAATCGGCGACGGACGCCTCAAGGAGCGGGCCGGTCGGAACGATGCCGGCATTGTTGACGAGGATGTCGAGGCGGCCGAAGCGCTCGACGGCGGCGGCGATCAGAGCCTCGGCATCACCCTGATCGGACACGTCGCCGGTCTGCACCAGAACGCGATCCGGTTCGAGATCGGCGGTGACGCGCTCAAGCTTCTCCCGCGTGCGGCCGTTGAGCACGACCGATGCGCCGTCCTGCGCGAAGCGCCGCGCCGTCGCGGCCCCGATGCCGGAGCCTGATCCCGTCACGATCACCACCTTGCCGCTGAACCGGGTCATGCGCTGGGCTCTCCACGTCGTCGCTCATCGGTCGCTGCGGCCACTGCGGGCGTCGAGGCCATCTCGCAGGGCTAACCGGGCGAGGCGGCATTCGTTCTCGATCGCAAGGCCATCAAGGGGCGCCCTCGTCGTAGAAGGCGCGTCCGTGCTCCCTGTTTCGGTCCTCGCCCGCCGCGAGCCGGTCCGCCACGTAGCCGGTCACGAAGGCATAGATCGCCTTATGCAGGAGATCGACGCGTTGCTCGTCGAGTGGCCAGGTCCACGGCGGGGCACCGGCTCCCGTGACGTTCTCCAGGGCCTGATCGTTGAAGAGCCGTGCGTTCAGGAACAGGAACGAGGCGACCGAACCTCGCATGCCGTGCTCGGCCATGAGGGCTCGAAGCGGGCCGAGGGCGATGCCCTGGCCCCAGTGCATGGCCCAGTTCATCACGATATCGTCTCGGTCGGGCTGCGAGCGACCAAGCAGCCGTTGCAGGGTATGGGCCGGCACGAACGAGTTCGGCCGGCCGGTCAGGCTCTGCTCGATCTTCTCGGCGATGGTCATGGCCGCCACTCCGGCCGCCCCTGCCAACAGACCTCGGACCAGGACACCGCCGGCCGCCCCACTGCGCTTGTCTGTTCCAGGACGATCGGGATCGACATCGGGGCGAGCCATCGGCGAGATCCTTGGTCGGGCCGGCCGGCAGGTCATCGGCCGCGCTTTGAGGGGCCAACCCGGCGCTCGCCTTGCAAGTTCATCGACCGGTCGCCGCCGGCATGGCCTGCCTTGCGCCACGCGTCGGAACGCGCCCAATCCGCCATCTGCCGGACACGCACCCTCACATGAGCTTGGCGATCAGGAGGAACCCGAACCCCACGGCCAGGAGGCTTCTCGAGAGTCGGGCAAACGCGCTGACGCCCACGCCATCATCAAGCGCTCGCAAGTGGGCGACTTGTGCGAAGATCGCCGCCCAGTAGGCGGACCACAGGCTCAAGACGGCGCTGGTCAAGGTCGGCACGGCCCCGCTTCGCGCTCAGGCCTGCGCACGCCGTTCCCACCGCCAGGACGCAATCGCGTGCTGTCGCGCCTCGAAGGCCCGCCGAACGGGTGTGCCGTCTTCCCCCCGTCCCTCGCAACCGTAGCCGAACCGGAGGACGCCGTCGGGACCGTAGAGGCGGACCATCTCGGATCGCCACGCGCGATCGGTTCGAGCCAGAACGGCTTCGGTCTCGTTCAATCGGTTCACGTCCATCGCGGTTATCCTGGGCATCGGGGATACGCGTTCAACGCGATCCAACACGATCCGCTCCCCCGCACGCCTCGGCGAGCCTGTGCCACGAGAGGCGCTTCCCCTCATTTTTCGAAAATCGGTGCAGGGCGAGATGCGGCACTTACGGCACGTGCGGAGCGCGAACCGAGAGGAGGGAGACGTCGTTGTGCACGTATGTCCGACCCATCGTCTGCCCCAGCCTCCGACCAAGCCATCGACGCGCGCCGTCGCGAGATGGCGATCGAGCATCTCCTGTTCGGCACAATCCGCTTCGTCGCCAAGCGTCATCCCGATCTCCTGGATGAACTCGACGGCAGCCTCGACCACCTGTGGGACAAGGCCCATGGCGACGATCGAGACGACGAGGCGGTGCGGGAGGTGGCCCGACGCTTCCTCAAAAGCCTACGCGCCGAGCGTTAGCCGCCAGAGCGACGGCAGCCGCGATTGCGCGGATGCTCGTGACCTTCCGCAACAGTCAGGTTCCGATGCCAATCCGGTCGCTTCCGGACGGCCACGGGGCAAACAGCAATTCTCGCTCCTTGAGCTTCTGAGGAACGGCGAAAGCACGGGAGACGCGTCGTCGGCTGCTAGCTCCCTCTCGCGCTGCCCGAACGTTCGTTGAGCGTGCCTCAGCCCCGGGTGATCAGAGGAAGCCGTGGGCGCGCAGGGCTCGGATCGACGTGGCCGCGCCCTGATGATGGATGAAGACGCCACCGGCCTCTTCCCAGCGGTGCCGATGGGTGTCCCAGTCGTCGACCAACGCGTCGCCCGGACGACAATGCTCGCGCTTCAGCGCAGCGGTCGTCGTGATCATCGGCGTGCCAGGGAAGTGGCGCTCGGCCCAGCACCGCTTCTGCGGCTCGGCCCAGTTTCCGCGGGGCAAACCGGTGAGGATGACAGGTTCGCAGGACCTGACGGCCTCGTAGAGCTCCCGCGCGTCCGGCAACAGTGCGAGCTCCGCGAAGAAGTCGGGCTCCGCCGCCAGCCGGCTCCAAAATTGCTTCATTCCGAACCGGCGCTGAAAATCCTCCGGGGACATCCCGAGTACGCGTGACGCTCCGCCGTTGAAGTCGGCGAGGACCCCGTCGCAGTCAAGAAACACCGTCGGCATCCTCGCGCCCCACTCTCTCATTGTCCTGCTTTGGCGGTCGCGCGAGCGCGGCCAGATGTGTAACGAGGCGGCGCGGGTTTCGGATCACGGGCAACATGAAGCGCGACACTGCGCTCGGATCGAGACTTGAAGCGCCGGACCGCCAACGTCATAGGCGTCGCAGCCGGACAGCGACGGGGCGGAGCCATAGGTGACCTCCGCGCGTGCCGTCGCGCCATCGCGTCGAGACGCGATGGCGGCACCAAGCGGGCGGACGGACATGGACAGCACCACACATACTCTCGTGCTCGTGCGGCACGGCCAGAGCGAGGACAACGAGCGGGAGCTGTTTTCAGGCTTGCGAGACCCTGCCCTGACCGCTCGCGGCGTCAACGAAGCGCGTGCCGCCGGCCGCAGGCTGAAGACGCTCGGATATCGCTTCGACCACGCGTTCACGAGCCGGCTCCAGCGTGCTCAGCACACGCTCGCGCTGATCCTTGATGAACTGAGCCAAACCGACCTGCCCGTGCATGCGGACGCGGCCTTGAATGAACGAGACTACGGCGCGCTTGCCGGTTTGAACAAGACGGAGGCTCGTGCCCGGTTCGGCGTCGAGCAGGTCCGCTCCTGGCGGAAATCTTCCGACGCGGTGCCGCCCGGCGGCGAGAGCTTGGCCATGACGGCAGCGCGCCTGTGGCCGTTCTTCGAGCGTGCCATCGCACCTCGCGTTCAAAGCGGCGAATGCGTGCTCGTCGTAGCTCACGGAAACTCGCTACGATCCCTGCTCATGCAACTCGATCAAGTCGCCCCCGCAGACATCGAAGATGTCAACATTGGTACAGCGGAGATGCTCATCTACCGCAGCAACACAGATGATCAAACGCTCGTCCGGGCCGCTGCGATCGCTTGTTCGAGTTAGAGAGGAAGCCTCAGAAATCGGGTCGTCTCGCGTAGGGGCGAGTCGCGGCGGATGCCGCTCCGCTCGACCCGACCGGCTGCGCGACATCGGCCCCTGTGTCGGCGCTCATGTAAAGTGGCCGGTCAGTCCCTTTTGGACACCGATTGGCACCATCGAGGGCGACATGAGCTGGGAACTGCGCCGGCCGGGAGACCTCGAGGCCGCCACCTGCTTCGTGCAACCCGATGACATGCCTGGCTGCGTACGGATCTCTCACGACCTCAGCAGGGACACCACCAGCCCCTCACATGCCTCGGCCAATTTCATGGACCTCCAGCGAGTGAGCTAGTGAGCCGGGCATCTGACGGAGACGCGCAGCGGAGGGCTGCGCAGCTCGTGATGATTAGGCGAACGAGTGGAGCGATGAGGCTGAGCCCGTCGGAAAGATAATGCGTGATCGCGATCGTCGCAGTAGCATGATGCAAAATTGTTGAGTCTCAGCCAAGAGGCGCGGCAACCTATGCGCCGAGCGCATAATCGGCATTTGGTATCTGGTATTTGGTATCTGGTATACCAGATAGTCTCGGGCGGTGGCATAACCCTGCCAACGCAAGCAACCAAACGGGACGCCTACCATGATCGCTCTTCTCGCTGCTGCCGCTGTCGCTGCTGGTGCTGCCAACGTTGCCTTGGTCGCCTTCATGGCTGACCGTGTATCTCCGAACGGTAGCGCCGCTGGCGAGTTCGTTGCCATCACCGAGACCACTCCTGCTGCTGCCCAGGCCCGTGCTGTCCGGGCCGGCAACGAGAACGTTCCGGCCCAGGCTGCTAAGCTCGCTGCATAAGCCAGCCCTCACGCTGCACTGACCCTGCAAATTGATGAGCCCTGCCAGATCCTGGCGGGGCTTTTCTTTTGCTCAAGGCCAGCGGGAAATCTCGCGCGAGGCCGAAATCAACCTTGGTGCGTTCGGCTCGGATCGCTTTGACTCTAAGAGGAACACGCCGGGTGCTCTCGGTATGACGAGGACGTTGGGAAGGGCGAGACTTGCCAAGGTCGACATGAGCGGCGCTTCGAGGAGCCGCCACGTCCGGATGTCCCCCTGCGGCGTCGCGGCTCGTGGAGCGCTCCTGGGGAATGCCCCGTGGAAGTGCGCCCCGGTTATTGCGGAAGCCGCATCTGCTTGCGGATGCCTTTGTCGAAGGCCCCTGCCGGCACGAAACGACGTAGCAGGCTAACCCGCCGGGCCATCTTGCCGACTGTATAGCGGACCTTCGGCACCGTCGCTTTCGCCGCCTTCACGACCGTCTCGGCCACCGCCGCTGGCGCGTCGGCGGCCGCCATGACGTCGCGCATCAGGCGCTCCTGACCGGCGCGCGCGGCGTCGTAGACGGCGAGTGGCGCGTCCGGAGAGACGAGGTTCTGGTCGAATGCGGTGCGCGTGTAGGCAGGTTCGACGAGGACGACCCTGATGCCCTGTGTCCTGACTTCGTGATCGAGGGATTCGGAATAGCCTTCGAGCGCGTGCTTGCTCGCGGCGTAGAGCGCCATGTAGGGCGCGGGGACGAGCCCGAAGAGCGAGCTGATGTTGACGATGCGGCCGCCCCTGCCGGCTCGCATCAAGGGCAAGACGGCGCGGGTCATGCGGATGGCCCCGAACAGGTTGACGTCGAACAGGGCCTGCGCCTGCTCGATGGAGGACTCCTCCGCGCCGCCGCTGATGCCGAAGCCGGCGTTGTTGACCAGCAGGTCGATCCGCCCGGTCCGCGAGGAGATTGTCTCGACTACGCCGGCGACCGACGCATCCGAGGTAAGGTCGCAGGGCAGCATCGTGATGTCGCCCTCCACGACTTGGTCGACTTTTCGGCTCGTGCCGAACACCCGGTAGCCCGCGGCCTTCAAGGCTCTGGCGGTCTCCAGGCCGATGCCAGAGGCAGCCCCCGTGACGATTGCGACCCTGGTTTCGGGCTGTGCCACGAGGTTCTCCTCTCAGGCCGGCACTTCTGTTGGGCGCTCTCGGTGTAACGATCCCCGGATGTGGTGTGACGGGTCGAGCCTGAAGCGTTTGGGCTCTTTCGTCCAGGCCTGACAGATGAACGCGTAGGGTGTGAGGCCCCTCATCGCATCGGCGAAGCGATGCGCCGCGCGGCCTGCAATAGGATCTGGTTCAGGGCGCCCTTTCGCCCGGGTTCGGTGAATCCGCAATCAGGATTTCATGTGGGAGATGTTCGCGCGGCTTGAGCCAGCTCCGATGGCACTCTGCTCGGAGCGGGCCCTTAGGCAAGCCTCAAGGATTGGCGTCGACGGCTGATCTAAGGACCGGCGTCCAGCGGGCAACCTCGCGCTCGACGAGCTTCTGCAGCGCGTCGGGTCCGGCCTCCGCGTCTTTCGGCACCGTGCCGCCGAGCTCGAGGATACGCCTCTTCGCGCCCGGATCCTTGAGCGCCGCATCGAGGGCGGCGACGAGCTTGGCCCTGACATCCACCGGCAGCCCCTTCGGTGCGAAGACGGCGTTCCAGGCGCTGACCTCGTAGTCGGGCAGGCCCGCTTCCTTGGTGGTCGGCACATCGGGCAGGCTCGGGGAGCGCTCGGGCGTCGCGATGGCGTAAGCCTTGATTGTGCCGCCGGCGATCTGCGGGGCGACGTTGACGATCTGATCGGTCATGAAATCGACCTGTCCGGCCATCAGGTCGTTCAGCGCCGGCCCGGTGCCACGATAGACGACGAGGGTGGGCTTGGCACCGACGATCGAGTCGAACAGCACGCCGGTCGAGTGCGAGACGGAGCCGACGCCCGCATGGGCCTGGTTGATCGAGGCGCCACCGGCCTTGAGCCCCTCGATGAAGCCCTTGAGGTCCTGCGCCGGCATGGCCTTTTTGGCGACGATGACGATCGGCGTGCCGGCGGCGAGGCCAATGGGATCGAAGCTTTTGGCGGGATCGTATTTCAGGCCCTTGAACAGAGCCGGTGCTGCACCGTGCGTGCCCATATGGCCCATCATGATGGTGTAGCCGTCGGGCGAGGCCTGCGAAGCCCGCGTGATGCCCGTCGTGCCGCCGGCGCCGGTCACGTTCTCGATGACGACCTGCTGACCGAGAGCCTGTGACATCGGCTCAGCGACGATCCGCGCGATGACGTCGGTCGGGCCGCCGGCCGCGAAGGGTACCACCATGGTGATCGGGCGCTGGGGATAGGTGTCGGCCGCAGCGCCGAATGCGGCGAGCGCCGACAGGAGGCCGATGGCGAAAGCCCTTCTCATGTTCCTCATCCCTTTCTTGTTTTCCTGTCGCCGGAGATCCCTGCGCCCACCGGGCGCCGAGCCGGTCAGGCTTCCGTAAACACCTCGTCGCGGCTTCGCCGCAGCGACGGCAGCAGCGCCGCCGAGAGAATGGTAAAGGCGACGAGGAACAGCAGCGCACTGAGCGGACGCTCCAGGAAGACCATGGGATCACCGCGCGACAGCGTAAGCGCACGGCGCAGGTATTCTTCCATCAGCTTGCCCAGCACGAAACCCAGCAGAAGCGGTGCCGGCTCGAAGCCGAACTTGATGAGCGCGTAGCCGAACACCCCGAAGGCCGCGATCAGCATCACGTCGGTCGGCAGAGCGTTGATCGAGTAGATGCCGATCGAGCAGAACATCAGGATCGCGGGGAACATCAGCCTGTAGGGCACCTTCAGAAGGCGCACCCAGATGCCGACCAGCGGCAGGTTGATGACGAGCAACATCAGGTTGCCGATCCACATCGAGGCGATCATGCCCCAGAAGAGATTGGGGTTCTTGGTCATCACGCCGGGCCCCGGGATGATGCCGTGGATGGTCATCGCGCCGACCATCAGCGCCATCACGGCATTGGGCGGGATGCCGAGGGTGAGGAGCGGGATGAAGGCCGTCTGTGCGCCGGCATTGTTGGCGCTCTCCGGACCGGCGACGCCCTCGATGGCACCGCGGCCGAAGCGGCTCGGGTCGCGGGCGATGCGCTTCTCGACGGTGTAGGCTGCGAAGGGGCCGAGGACGGCGCCGTTGCCGGGCAGGATTCCGAGCAGCGCCCCAATTGCGGTGCCGCGGAAGACAGAGGGCGCCGCCTGCCGTAGTTCCGCCAGCCCCGGCAGCAGGCGGCCGATACGGGCCTGCGCGATTTCTCGCGTGTCGGACTGATCCAAGTTGCGCAGGATCTCGGCCACCCCGAACAGGCCCATCGCCAGCACGGAGAAGTCGACGCCGTCTGTCAGGAAGGTGAAGCCGAAGGTCATCCGTTCCTCGCCGGTCTCAAGGTCGGTGCCGACGCACGCGAACAGGATGCCGACCAGGATCATCGCCACGGCCTTCAGAACGGAGCCGTGCGCGAGGACGACGGCAAAGGCCAGCCCCATGACCATCAGGGCAAAGTATTCCGCCGGTCCGAAGATCAGCGCGAGGCGTGTGAGCGGTGCGCCGAGCGCCGCGATCAGGACGGTGGCAACGGTGCCGGCGAAGAACGAGGCAAGCGCGGCGGTGCCGAGCGCAATGCCGGCCCGGCCCTGGCGCGCCATCTGATGCCCGTCGAGGGTGGTGACGACAGAGGTCGCCTCTCCCGGGATGTTGACAAGGATCGCGGTGGTCGAGCCGCCATACTGCGCCCCGTAATAGATGCCCGCGAGCATGATCAGCGCGCCTACCGGATCGAGGCCGAAGGTGATCGGCAGGAGCATGGCGATGGTTGCAATCGGCCCGACGCCGGGCAACACGCCGATCAGCGTGCCGACGAGGCAGCCGAGGAAGCAGAGCAGCAGGTTCTGCAGGCTCAGCGCGACGCCGAAGCCGAGACCCAGATTGGAGAGGAGATCCGGCACGGGCTTGCGCTCCCCATCAACCGGTCATCGCGTGCCGGGCGACATCGGTCCCGCCCCGCCGCGCAGACCGGCGCAGCAGGAGCAGCAGACCCAGTCCCACCAGGGCGAGCGCCCCGGCCGCCAGTCGCAAGAGCACCCGTGAGGAGACCGTTCCGCTCGCCGCCTTGATGAGCGCGTTGGGAAAGAGCGGGATCGGCAGGTTGAGCAGATCGCCGAACAGCAGCATGCACCCGGCCGTGAGAAGCAGCGCCAGGATCACAAGCTCGCGAAACCGCGCTTCAGGAGACGCGTAGCCCGCGAGAATGACCGCGAGGGGGCCGGCGACGATCAGGCCGAGGCCGGGTGTCGTGATGGGGCCGAGGGCGGTCGGCCGGATCGTCGCGGCAAAGGCGAGAATCGCCAGGACGACGACGATCGGGCCGCGCAGGCCAAACGTCTGAAGCCCTGCGCCGCCACGGACGAAGCCCGTCGCGGCAAGCAAGACCCCGCAGGCGGCCACGCCGATTGCAACCCAGTGCGGCAGCATGCCGGGCCCCATCGCACCGAGGGTGCCTCGCGATAGATCGCCCGCGGCCCAGACGCCGGACATTCCGAGCAGGACGAGGCCAAGGCCAGCTGCCACGTTCTGCGGCACGCGCGAAAGCGCATGGCCCGACCCAGCGCCACTCGATCGGTCGCTCATCGTCCCCTCTCAACGGGCATGCCCGCACCGGTGCTCCCGTTACGCGTCGCGCAAAGAAAACGACCAGCCCCTCCCACGAGGAATTTTATCCAGATCTTAGGCTGCGAAGCTAAATTTCGGCAAGACCATAACACCCGCGAAATCGCTCATCTCCCACGCCTTCTGTTATCGACAACAGGGCCGGCGGGGGACGCGCTATCGCGGCTCCTTTCAACATCAGCATTCGAGGCAAGCGTTGACGGGTCGATGCCGAAGATGCGTGTGCGCGCCGGCTCAGGAGCGAAAGGTTTGCCGCGGGTGAGCCCTCTGCGAATTCTCATGGTTGGCGCATGCTGCGCCATTGGTCTTGACCGCGGAGCTCCCTCTTTAGGCGCTCGTTATGCCGCGCCGGAATGATGGGGAGCTGTGTGCCGCAGGCGTGGCATCGATCGTCGGCTCTGCGAGTTGACGACTGAGCACATCACACCGGGAGAAATGCCATGGACGAAGATCGCTTTAACATCGAGTTGCGCAAGTTTTTGAAGGAAGTCGGCGTCACCTCGCAGCGTGAGATCGAACGTGTCGCCCGCGAGGGTCTCGCGCAGGGCGGCACGTTGAAGCTGCGTATGACACTCACGGCCGAGAATGCGCCGCTCGAGCACGTCGTCGAGCGGACGATCTCGCTTGGTGAGGGTGCAGACAGCTAAACACTCTCGCTTACGGGAAGTTGGTGGCAGGTCCGGCTGAAAGCGTCTGGCGCTTCATGCCCAGCGTGTAGCGGGCTCGGGCATGTCATCAGCCATGTCCGTGTTCACTGACGTGATCCGCATCCGCGGACACAGTGCCGGGTGCTTGAGCGGGCCCTTCGCCGCTCCCTGGCGCCCCCGACACGGTTCGATCGTGTGAGCTTTGCGCGTGCCAGGTTTTCAGTGACGGACGATCTGCTTGTTGCCCTCTATGGCTACGGAGCAACATAGACGGGATCACCAGCGTTCTCCCTGCCTTCCGGCTGCTCCATTCGGTAATCGCAACCGTGTCTCCGCGACGAAGACCGTCTGTGCACTCCCGTGTCGCTCTCGGAACTGTGGCGGCTGCAGCCATGGCCACCGGTCTCATCGTCCGTGCCCGGGCAAAACAGGCCGAGGACGCGCATCCGCCCCTGGGCCGTTTCGTCGAGGCCGACGGCGTGCGCCTTCACTATATCGAGTGCGGTGCCGGCGAGCCGCTGGTCATCTTCCACGGCAACGGGAGCATGGCGGAGGAATTCATCCTCAGTGGCTTCGCCACCTTGGCTGCGCAGCATTTCCGCGTCATCGTGTTCGATCGTCCGGGCTACGGCTACAGCGAGCGCCCGCACAGCAAAGTCTGGACGCCAGCGGCGCAAGCCGACCTCTTGATCGGTGCGCTGGCTCAGATTGGCGTCAACCGAGTGATCGCCCTCGGCCATTCCTGGGGCGCTTCGGTTGCGATCGTAGCAGCCCTACGCCACCCAGACGCCGTTCGCGGGCTGGTTCTGGAGAGTGGCTACTACTATCCGTCACCCCGTGCCGATCTTGCCCTGTTCTCGATAGCGGCCCTCCCGTTGATCGGTGACGTGCTGCGCTACACGGCATATCCGCTGACAGCGCGCCTGCTATGGCCGATCATGCGGCGCAACCTGTTCAGCCCAGCCGCCGTCGCTCCCTCGTTTGCACGATTTCCCTCATCGATGGCGATGCGTCCGTCGCAGCTTCACGCGAGTGCGGCAGAGTCCGCCTTGATGGTTCCGAACGCGGCGGTGCTCCAAAGGCACTATCGTAAGCTGAGGATGCCTATCGCCATCATCGCCGGGATCGGTGACAGGATGGTCGATGTCGACGGTCAATCCCGTCGCCTCCACGGCGAGGTGCTGCAGAGCAGCCTGCACCTTGTGGAGGAGTGTGGCCACATGGTTCATCACACCGCACCGCACAGAGTGTTGGCCGGTCTCGAAGAAGTTCGCCGGGCTGCTTGCGAGGCGAGCGCCCGCCGAGAGCCGTCGCTCCAAGCGACGTAGACAACTCGGCCCAAAGCCAGCCGGTCAGCTCGTTCAGCGGCCCGGCCTGAAACGCAGGATGCATCCCTGATCTTCGTCGGTCAGGAGGTAGAGGAGACCGTCTGGTCCTTGAACAACCTGCCGGATGCGCTCACCCATTGGAATGCGCTCCTCACCGGTGACGCGCGACGCGACGAGCGTCAGACGAATGACAGCCTGTGAAGTCAGTCCAGCAAGAAACAGGTTCCCACGCCAGCTCGGAAAAGAGCTGCCGGAGTAGAACGCTATTCCTGAGAATGAGATCGAGGGCGACCAGTGGTAAGCGGCATCGTCAAGGTCCGGCCGTGCCGGTGGCCTTGGAATTGCGCTTCCATCCATGTGCTGACCCCAACTGACCAGAGGCCAGCCATAGTTGCGCCCGGGCTCAATGATGTTGATCTCGTCCCCACCGGTCGGTCCGAACTCGCCTGCCCACAGAGCACCGGTTTGTGGCTGGGCCGCGAGGCCTTGGATGTTGCGGTGACCGTAGGACCAGATCTCGGGCCGAGCGCCCTTATGGTTCGCGAACGGATTGTCGGGTGGCATGGAGCCATCCGGGTTGACGCGGATGAGCTTACCGACGTCGGTCGAGAGGTCCTGGGCAAGGTCCGGAGTGAACCGGTCGCCGGTTGAGATGAAGAGCTTGCCGTCGGGCGCGAAGAGAAGGCGAGAGCCAAAGTGGCCAGCGTCACTGCTACCCACCGGCTGCTGTCGGAAAATGACTTGGAAGTCCTCCAACGCGGTTTGGTCTGAGTTGAGCCTTCCGCGCCCAGCGGCTGTAGCCGCTCCGTTCTCGCGCGGTTCGCCGTAGGTTAGATAGATAAAGCGGTTCTCTGAGAAGTTGGGATCTGCCGCTACGTCTAGAAGCCCACCTTCGCCGGTATGGACGGGTGGAGTTCCGCGGAGAGGGGCTGAGACTTGTCCCCCTGCTGAGACGATGTGCAGGCGGCCAGCGCGCTCGGTGACCAGCATGCCTCCATCCGGCAGAAAGGCTAGACCCCAGGGATGGTCAAGATTGCAGGCAACGGTCTCTATGGCGATCTCGGCCTTCTCGGTGCTGAGGCGCTTAGGCGGCCGCGCCACGGCAGGGTGCAGAGCCATCGTGAGCACGGCCGCGGTCGCAATGAGAATACGGATCAAAGCGCTTCCCCAGACCAAGCCTCACCCTGCAACCCGCAAAAGCGCGCTCGGGATCAACAAGGAAGCTGCGCCTGACACTCGTGGCCGAGAACGCGCCACTCGAGCACGTCGTTGAGCGGATGATCTCGCTTGGTGAGAGTGCGGACAGCTAAACACCCTCGCTTACGGGAACGTGCCGGCAGGTCGGGCCGAAAGTGTCTCGCGCTTCATGCCTAGCGTGTAACGGGTTCGGGCACGTCATCGGCCATCTCCATGTTCTCCGACGTGATCTGCCTTGGTGCTCTCGGCAACTGCGGATCGAGCATGCCGTCGATCGGCTTGAGCTTTGATCGATAAGGATCACCGACTGATGCCGCTGCGGTCCGGCGGCGCATGCGCGGCAGCGACCTGCCCCTAGCAGCGGCATACCATCGGCGCCGCGTCCGCATCCGGGGCACATGGCCGGCGCTTGAGCGGCCCCTCCACCGCTTACTGGCACACCCGACACGATTCGAACGTGTGACCTTTGCCTGAGGAGGGGCGCGCAGCCATCCCTTTGAGTGATCAGGGCATCCGCTCGGCCCGCGCAGCACCGTTGCGTCCGCCGCTCAGTTGGGCTACTCACGAGCCACGGTCAGCACCCGTAGCTCAGCTGGATAGAGCGTTGCCCTCCGAAGGCGGAGGACCCGGCTCTCCAGACCACTAAGTGCTTCCTGCCACATCAAAGACTTAGCTCGCCGAGCATCTTCGACTCAACTGCTGTGAGCGCTACACGGCGCAATAGGGCCACATCCCCGAGCGCTCGGGAGTGGAAACCAAAAACCCGACATCGGCGCTCCTGATGCGTATGCGAGTAGGCAGATTCCGTGCGGTGCAATTCAGGCCGAGCCGCTTCCTATGCAGTGCAGGACAGAGCGAAGTCCTAGAAAAGTCGCCTGCCCGACAAGGGAGTGCCTTCTGCGCCCACGAGCTTCGCCGAGCTATCCTTGGCTCTCCGAAGTCATTTCATTAGCATGGGGAAGCTACGAGCGGCGCGGGTTGGAACCGAATCAGCTGGAGAGTGCACTCAATCAGTGCTCACAACGAGGGTTCAACTCTCAGGCTTGCTCAAGATCACGCTGAGGCTGTTGGCTAAGACGACGATTTGCCCAGTAAGGCACAGCCTACGCACCGCTGCATGGGCGGGCACGGCGCCGAGATCAGACGCCCCAAGCCCGCCACGTGCACACCGACTACCTGCAGATATGACACATGCTTCTGAGCTGCGAGCATCACCAGCTGATCGGCTACGGCTACGGCTCCGTCTGCATCCTCCACCTTGCGCTTGCGGCACTTCGTGTAGAACTGGTCACGCAGCATGGCGCACACCGTAGCCGATCGCCAGGCAGCCTCAGGTTGAAGGCCACGCTTGACGCTGCACCAAGCTTGCGCAGAGCTAGTTGAAGCAACCCTGCCGCAGAAATTCGATTCAACCGGCAAGCCAACGTCTATCTACCCGTTCCATCCTCATAATTAATTGCGGGGATTTTTTGACGCGAGGGGTAGTTGAAGTCGATAAGTATTCTGCCATCCAGGCTGCTTATGGCCGAATTTTCAGTCATGAATACCCGGCTCCCAATATGATCGAGAATTCTGGTGTCTTCCGATGGCCATTCTTTTATGATGCAGTAAGACTTTCTCAGTTCCTCTTGATCGCATGGATCTATAGCAAGCGCCTCAGATCGGGCAAATCCTAACGGATGCCAATCGTGTGTTACGTTTCCGATTAAATTAGACGTATTGAAGTCAGATTTATTGCACACGAACTTGAAAGAAGCTTCACAGTATTCCCCATAGTGCCTTTTATACGCCTCAAATGCCCAGGAGCTGCTCTTTTGGCGCTCAGAAAGACTTTCATATGCCGGCTTGCTCAGGCGAGATTTTACATCGAATTTCATCTTCGTCGAGTTTGCCTCAGTCATGTCAATCAATTGAAGAAGCCCTCGGGCGTTTACTGGAAGCAGCTGCCGAGGGCTCAAGACAGGGAAGATAACCGCTGTTACTCTCTGCCCCTCTTGGAACGGAAGTCCGGTGCGACGCACAGCTTCTGCAGCTGTGTAGCCTTTAAGTTCATCGTAATCGCCAACAAACGTGAATCGCTGCTGCGGCGGTCCGAGGAAAGCAGAAGATAGTCTATCTAATGCAAGCTCAGGCTGCAACGTAGGGTCATACGATATCAGCCGAATCACATACTTAACTTTTCGGTTTTCCCTCAAGCGTTCCGATATATCGTGCGGCTTCAAGTCATTCTTCAGTATTGAAGCAATTGCATCACCACGCTGCTTGGCAAGTTCTTCCTGAGATTTGCCATACCGGAGCAACGAAACCGCCGGGCCTGCTGAAATTAGGCAGAGAGAAGCAATCCCTAGGATAACGTTAGCGCCCTTGCGCCAAGCGGCAGCATGAGAAATCAACTTGTAAATTGACAAAGTAAACATCAATAAGGTCAATGCGCCTGCTGCGATCAAAATCAAACCTAAACTATCAGTCACAGTCAAATAGGCAGCTTTCTTTCCGAACTGAAGCCACCTCATCAGCTCGCTCATAGGGTCACCCATCTCAGGTTTTGATCCCAGCATCATGGCTTCTTCTCCGGAAACAGGTGGCCGCAGCGTCAGCGAAACACGCGATCTGCTTGGAGCGCAATGCAACTGTTTTCCTATTATAGCTCAGAATTACCGGCCCCGGGAAACGAGCGGTCGATGCGATAGACAGGCTACAGCGATTGCTGCGAACGGTATCACCACAAAGTGGTAGCATCCGACCAGAAAATCGGCTATCGTAAGCTGGATTCGCATGCAAACTTTTTGATCCTACAGCCGCCGGCTTCCGGATTAGGGAGGATACAATGAACTCGGGCGCATGCATGATAATTGGAGTAACAACGTTTCTGTTGATTAGCGTGCCGGCTTCGTCACAGGAGAGTATCAGATTTTCCGATGTAGATCCGGAACTTTCGCGGTATGGCACAGTAAGCTGGGAGGCTCGGTGGACTAACAACGTGATACCCGTTTGCTGGGTGTCAATGGGTCCGGATCATGAAGAAGAACGGGGTTGGGTCAGGCAAGCGATTGCAGATACGTGGGAAGCCAACTCTAACGTAAGATTCACGGGGTGGTCTCACTGCGCTAAAAATCCTTCCGGTATAAAAATCAAAATAGACGACTCCAATCCCAGGTCACATGTCGGGAAGGACAGTCAAGCAAAAAACCCTAGCATGTGGCTAAACTTCTCTTTCATGAGCTGGTCGCCTTCATGTCAAAGTAATCGCAAATCGTGTATCATTTCGATTGCAGCACATGAATTTGGACATGCAATCGGGTTCCAGCACGAGCAGCTACATCCGGATGCTTCGCCAGAGTGTAAAGAACACTTGCAGAGAACTGGCCAGTGGGAATGGCCAACCGGCCATGAGACGACGCTCACATCATATGACCCAGACTCGATTATGAACTACTGCAACGCCGTTTATAACAACAACGGGAAGTTGAGTCAAAAAGATATAAAGTCCGTAAAGATTCTATTTCCGTGAGGCTAAGATGAAAACTTGCGGCCCATCATCCTGGACTTTATTATTCCTGGCTTGCCTGGCGCTAGGAATGCAAGATGCGAATGGGCAAGAGGCGATTTCTCCAGCAAAAAAAATTTTTTCTGAGAATTCTGGGGCGGTTATTCGTGTCGAGATTCCGGCTGCACCCGACTCCCCGAGCAAAAATTCGGTCATTGGATCGGGCTTCATCATCGGCAAATATGGTATTGCAGTTACGGCTAAACATTTGCTGAGCGCTTACAAAAATAGTCAGGAGACGCCAATCAAAGTTCGAATAGGGTCCCTCGACGGGAAGGAAGTCTCAGCAGAGCCGCAGATGTTCGATATAGGCTTGGATATTGCCATACTGAACTTACGACATCCAAGTAGCTACGGAATTTCAGAGTATCCCGTTTTAAAACGGGGTGACTCTCGCTCTTCGGCGATAGGAGACTTTTTGTATGTAGTCGGATTCCGGCTCACTGGACCTATTGGCTTAAGTCCGGGAGTCCTGACTTCCAACCATGGAGGCGGACCAGGAGGAAATACTCTTTGGGAGTTGAGCGCTGGCGTAACAAACGGAAGCAGCGGGGCACCGGTCTTCAACTCCGCTGGTGAAGTGATCGGTGTAGTAACCGGCGGCGTTCCTGCAACTAGCGTTAATTACATGTATCCGGAGTCTGCACTCGAGCCATATGCTGCGCTTGCTCAATGGTATCGTCGGCCGCCTGCGCCTTCTTCTCTACCAACTGCTACCCACAATGCCATTCAGGCGGGCGGAAGTGCAATCGTGTTCGACGGATGGACGAATTACAATCGAAGTGGGTTTAGTTTTTCTAAAGCCAAGGTGGTGGCGTGGGACTCCCCAGATGCTGATCTACTTGTGGCAAAAGCAGACAGGACAACTGACAAGAAGCTTTCATTTTTTATACCTAACAGTTCCGATCCTTATAATGGACCTCGTGATCAAGAAGCTAAGGGTGGCGTTATCGCAATGAAAGAAGATGACCTGAACAAAATTGTGCGGTGTCCTGAAGCTGGCTATAAAGCACACTGGCAAGATGCCGTTATCGGAGCTACCTACTGCCTGAGGCTGAGGTCAGGAGACCGGTTCGCAAAGGTGAAGGTTCAATCTGCAGACGAAAATCGGTTAGTATTTGATTGGGAGCCTGACGGAAAATAGCTCTCCGAGAGTTGTTCCAATAATTGCGGGCAGTGGTTTTTTCACAACGGACTTATTTCTGTCGGTTTGACTGCGGGCGGGCGACGAGCCTGGCTTAAATAGCCGTGATTGACATAAGCGGCATCCGCGCTGTCGCCGATCGCCTCCTGCGCGGCATCTGCCAGAATGGCCCCGCGGCGTGGTCATCTGCATCGGCGAGCTTAAGATGCAGTGTCAGGACTCGTTCCTGCGTATTGACCGCCGTATGCAGTTTGGTGCCGCGGGTGCGCTTGTGTCCATCACAGGCGGAGCGAGCGCTCCGATCCGGCAGCGATCGCCAGGTGCGGCTGTCGAGCACCACGGTCGTGAGCTCCTCCGCATGGCCTGCGGCCAGGTGCAACACGGCGCGCAGGTTGGCGGACAAGCTCGCGAAGGAGTGAGCCCTGAGCCCGCGTTGAGCCTAATCATACATGGTGTGCCGGGGTGGCAGGTCGCGGAGCATCGCGCGCTAAGCCACGCCGTAACGAACCACGTAGCGCGGCCGGTTGAACACCTTCCGCCGGCTTTGTTCGCGCTGTCGGGCCACCTCAGGCTGTAGCTTCAAGTATGGGGCGACCAGCGCCCATTCTTCGTCAGTGACATGGGACGGATAGGCGCGGAGGGCCCGCGTCTCTCGAAGTCGCGAACACTCACAGGTTCGTTAGGCCCTCGGTGCTGAGCGGTCGTTTGTGGTGAGCTGCATCCTCTCGCTCTGTGGGCCTGCGCAGCAGTTCGCCGTGCCCCATCCCGGTGATTGAGCAGCCAGGGTCACGGTCCATTGCAATGCTGGAAGCTTGCGATTGTCGCATAGGACAGGTTTCTGGCACCAAGCGGAGCAGACTGCTCACGCCGATCCGTGTTCCGCGCTCGGACAGTTGGGTGCGATACTCTAGCAGAAACAACCTAGGCTGCGCCTCGTGGATCTGTCGGATGAGTTCAGTCTGGGCTTCAACCGCATGTTGGCGCTGGTCGCCGTCCGTCGGCTTGGCGCGCGTGCGGCCCTCCCGCATGAAGGCTTCGTGCCAGCGCATTGCGCTAGCTGGGCTGACCGCGAAGCGCCGCGCCGCCTCCCGTCGCGAGGCTCCGCCCTCGATCGTGGCGACAACCTGCTCGCGCGAATCGGTGGATAGGGCTGAGGGCATGCGGCTCTCCTCATCGGTAAGCCGCGCATCCAGTTACATCCCGGACCGCGCCGAAACCACAACCGATTCACGCTGATCAGAAACGGCTCTGGGAGATCGACTAGCGGGTGAATGCACATCGTGACCGCTCGGCCGAGGGAGCGGCCGGATCTCTCAATCGACGCGAACTTCGTATAGGTGCGCCGAGACGGCAGGATGTCTAAGCGGCCGTGATCTTGGCAAGAGCATGAACACCGACGGTTGACTCGAGGCGCAGAGCATGGACGGCGCTCCAGCAAGGCCGAGATCTTCTGGAAGCCTCTCCTCCCGAAATGGACGTGCTGCTGTCTGCGCCGGGGGAAAGCTCGTTATCTCGGATGCGCACGAAGGAATCGATATCTCTGCCGCCAAGGTTATTAGGGTCATTCCGCAGCGATGCCGACAGAAACGAGGAAGCACGATTTACTAAGAACCCGAAGCATCGGGCTTTTCCAGCACGATCAAGCCATCTAAAATCTAACCCCACAAACTTGTCGCTCGGAGTAGGTCGATGCCGGGAAGGCTCGCAGACGGCAGGAAAAACCAGTGCCACCTCAAAGGTGGCAACGTCGGCAGATTCAGCAATCCGCGCCGAGCAGCGGTTCGGAGCCTCCAAACTCTGATCAAGTGCCTGATCTTGACAGCCGCGATTGCATTCACACCTGTTTCTCATTCTAGCTGTAGCGCGGGCGAGCAGAGATCAGGCCAGACACACCTCTCCGCCGGAGCAACAGTTCAGGTAACGAGATTTTCCTCACCAGCAGGAGATGATGAACTAGGCTGGCTGAGAAACAAGGTGGAGACGAACATTGCAATGTTCTTAAGTGAACTTGGAGCGAGAATCTTAGCGGGCAACATCACCAATCCGTCAAGACGACCGATAGATGCGATAATATCCGGAGTAATCGAACTATCCGAGGGGTCGCATTCTCGAGCCAGAGACATCACGATCACTGTCGAATGCTCCGTGGATGGAGTCTGGAGAGCGAAGTCCACCGTAGACGGCGCACTATCAGACTTTAAACAGGTTTACCAATCTCTTCCAGCTGCTCTCATTAACTCTATGCAGCCGTCTTCTCCCGGGTGCCTGCAAGCCGAGATATCATCACGCTTCTCCAGATCACCATTGGCCTACGCCTTTTGGTTGGAGGCACATCGCCGAGCGAAATCGAATGAGAAGGATCTTGCACTCACATTTCTGTTGCGAGCGGTGGAGATAGACCCAGATTTTTCTGCCGCATTATTTAACATATCTGAACTAAGATCGCAGAATCGAGATGTTAACACAGCCGATATAGCTATAGAGAGGGCAAAATCAATAAACCCTGATCACCCTAAAAGATCGATTGTATATCAGGCCGTAGATCCATTGCCCGCAGTTCGCACCGAAATGCTGAACTCAAAATGGCAGACGATTGGTGATGGCCTGTGGCTGAAAGAAATTCGCTCTAGATTATATAATTTGGAAATGGTTTCGGTGAAAGCTGACGCTGGCATATATGGTCTGGGTGTGACAATTGCAGATCAACCGATGGGATCTACTGCCAAAGCCCTAAGAGAGAAAACCGGCTCCGTTGCGGCTTTGCCTGGCGGCTTCTTTGAGCGCGATCCCAATAATAATCTCAGTCCCTCTGGCCTCGTCATAGTAGACAAGGCCGTGATCAAGCAGGTTACTCAGGGCGCGGGAACAGGAGTGCTGGCAATCAGCGAAGATATGACCAGCATCGCGGATGCGCGATCGAGCAGCCTCAGCAGCCTGACATTTGGCCTCCAATCCGGACCGATACTTGTGGAAACCGGCGGAAGAATGGGTGTTTACCGAAATGATCGTGTTCGGCTCGAGAGAGCCGCAATATGCGTCAATAAAGATATCCTGATCTTGGTGTTTGTCGGCGGATCTGGGTTAAGTTTGTATGATCTCTCTGAACTTTTAGTATCCCCTGAGGGCAGCGGAGGGCTTGGTTGCGACTCTGCCTTGAATTTAGATGGCGGTCCCTCGGCTCAGCTTTCTCTCGGGTCAGATGGTCGTATCGTAGAGAAGCCTGGATTCTGGAGGATCAACAATGCTCTGTTGCTCAAAAGAAAAGATAATTAGAATAGTCTTCCAATAATCCAGCCATACTCTCCCCGCACTAGCCGGTCACCGCGACGATGGGGTGGCACGTAGGTTTGCAGATGCCGCCCCGATGCGGTCGGCCATAGATTGTTAAATTGGCGGACCTTCGGCTTGCTGGTGCCGATGCAGCGGCCCGGCCAGCCCTGCGAGTTCGCACCGGTCTACGTCATGCTCGCGAGCCCGGAAGCGAGCTACGTCTCAGGTGCGACCATCGCAGTCACTGGTGCCCAACCTATCATCTGATCCTGTGATCTACTGGGTTCTGACCTAGAGGCCTCAGGGGACCCGTGATGGATGAGCGTCGCCTCATGCAGGACCTCACAAATCCGCTTCCGCCATAGTGACTGCTGCCCTGCGCACGGCACCCGCTCGCATCGAAGTTGCCACACATGGCGGACGAGGCAGGCCAGATCGTGCGCACGGCGTTGCTCGACACGGTCACGCACCTGCGGTGAGCCCGCCGCTCTAAGCGCCGCATAGAGCGACAAGAGCAAATGTATGACGCTGACCGTGCTAGCCGTGCTGACACTGACAGCGATTGCCCTCGTCCACTCGGAGCGGCCCTCAGCCCAGGCGACCACGCTCGCAATCTTCCCAACCGCCATGATCACGATGCTCGGAATGGTCGCGATGCACGGGCGCCCCTTCAACGGGCCTCCGGCACCTAAGGTCGATCCGCTCAAGCTCGCTCACACTGCGATGGTCGCCGACGCGCGCATGCGGACGATTCAGACCGCGGTGAGTGCAAGCTCGGCAGAAGCTAACGCAGGCGGGCCGTGACCGGATCGAGCATCCTGAGGGGCGGAGAAAGGGGACAGAGCGAAGATCCTAGAAAAGCTGCTTGTCCGGCAAGGGAGTGCCTTCTGCGCCCACGAGCTTCGCCGAACTGTCCTTGGCGCATCGAAGGCATTTCATCGGATTTCCCCACAAGACGCCTGCCCGGCGCAAGTGAGCATCGAGCAACTTACTCATCGGACTGGCAATTGCTGACCTTACGTCCGCGCCGCGGAGCTTGCCTCGAAGCAGTCTCAGGCTACGGCCGCGTAGGGGAGGCAGCGATGCGCATCGGGGGCGACCTAGGGTGTTGGGGTTAACTTGCTACTTCACCGAAGTATCAGGGTGGAAGGCTGCATCCATGCAAGCTCAGCGATAGCCTGTCTTTTGGTCAGCTCCAGTAAAGAGGCTCCCCGCAAGGCTTGTTCGAATGAACGTCTGCTCCTAATGCCCGGACACGCCCCAGGCTGCTCCCTAGTGCTGCCCGAACGCTCGTTGAGGTTGTCTCTGGCGCCCGGTGATCAGAGGAAGCCGTGGGCGCGCAGCGCTCGGATCGACGTGGCCGCGCCCTGATGATGGATGAAGTGGCCACCGGCCTCTTCCCAACGGTGCCGATGGGTGTCCCGGTCGTCGACCAGCGCGTCGCCCGGACGACAATGCTCGCGCTTCAGCGCAGCGGTCGTCGTGATTGTCGGCGTGCCGGGGAAGTGGCGCTCGGCCCAGCACCGCTTCTGCGGCTCGGCCCAGTTCCTGCGGGGCAGGCCGGTCAGGATGACACGTTTATCCGGGCTGGCGCACGGCCATCGCAGAGGACGAGGAGGCGGCCGACCGCTTCACCTACGAAGTGCGCAGGTTCTTTCCGTTCATCCCCTTCATCGGCGGTCGCGTGCGGGAACCGTTCACCTGGGGCGGCCACGACTTCCATGGGGGCGAGTGGGTGCTCATGGATCTCTACGGGACCAATCATGACCCGCGCCTGTGGCACGCGCCGGATCGCTTTGATCCCGACCGCTTCGCGGATGAGACGATCGATGCATTCAACCTGATCTCGCCTCAAGACCGTGGCGCCCGCGACCGTGATCCGCGAGCTGAACACGATCTCACACGCCATCGACACCGCTCGGCGTGAGTGGGGCATCCACATCGCGACAAACCCTTGCAAACTCGTGCGCCGACCATCTCCCCCGAAGGGCCGCACTCGTCGTTTAGAGGGCAACGAGGAGAAGCTCCTGCTCGCTGCTGCTGACAAGGGCCGGGTGCCCTACCTGCGCCCGCTGATCGAGCTTACTGTCGAGACCGGAATGCGTCGAGGTGAACTTCTGAGCTTGCGCTGGGACAATATCGATCTCAACCGGCGTGTTGCGCATCTGCCGCTCACGAAGAACGGGACCAGCCGGGATGTGCCCCTGTCCACACGCGCCGTGGAGACGCTCAGGAGTCTCAGGACGAGCGAGAGCGTGACGGTGTTCACCGCTGCCCCGAACGCTGTCAGGCTTGCCTGGGAGCGCCTGAGGCGACGTGTGGGGCTCGAGGATCTGCACCTGCACGATCTGCGGCACGAGGCAGTATCCCGGCTGTTTGAAAAAGGCCTCAACGTCGTCGAGGTCGCCTCGATTTCCGGGCATCGAGAGCTGAGGATGTTGACACGCTACACACACCTGCGAGCTGATGATCTAGCAAAGCGCCTCGGATAACCGGCAACGACGTTCAACAACTCAGCTCATTCCAAGCCAGATCCCCGCTCGCTGCTGAAGCTTCTCAACGATACCCCGGCGCGCGCGAGCTTGGTGTCGGGTGTAGGTTTTTTTTCGAAAGTTCTGAAAACTTAGTCGCAATCTCATGATCACTTGGGGCGCGGCCGGATGTCTGCAGAGCAGCAAGACGCATCGACTGCCAAAACAGCGTTAGCTCTTCCTCGCGGCCGGCGAGTTGCTCCAAGAACTTGTCCCCGTATCGCCATTTGACGGCGCGGATCAGCGCTTTCAGTCTCCGCCCAGCTTCCTGCGCAATCTCATGTTCTGGAGATAGCTTATAATCAGCTCTGCTATCTCTCTTTTTTTCATTGCCATTTTCGTTGGATTTGCGCCTTTTCTTCTCCGCCTGTTTTTTTCGAACTTCCACGTATTTTTGAACAGCCGGATGAGTCGGGTTTTTCAACCTGGCGATCAGATGTTTCTCAGGTATTCGGTTTTTTCTCCATATGGGTGGCAGCGCTCCGTTCTCTACTTCAGATGCAGGCTCATCCATGCACTTGTCCGCATCGAAGAGCACAAGTTCCTCCAGCAAGCGGTCCAGTTCGTTCTGAGGAGAATGTATCGCTCTGCACTTGACGTTGGAATTTTTAAGGCTGCCTTGTTCACAAAAGGCTCCTGTCGGTCTGCTTATAGCGGTTGGAGCCTGGTTTTTTGAGCAAGATTGCTGCGTGACCCTCCCAGAGAAGGGGTGCGTGACCCTCGAGAGCCAAACTGCTGTCTTCGCAGGATTTTTCGCGATGAGGGCATGGCAAGTTTTTCCTTAGTATGTATGTATTCTATGCATCTACTTATCTATATCTACAGCAAGCTCGCTTCGCTCGCCGGACCGAGGTTCGCTTCGCTCACCATCGGTCCGCAGCTTCCATCGCCGGGAGTCGTTCGAGAGCACAGGCTCCAGACACCCTCCGGCTAGCGCTTCGCGGGCTGCGCCCGCTCAGCTACAGGACACATGCAGCAACCTCTCGCGGCTGCTCCGGTCGCGCTGCGCGCTCCCAGCGCTCCGCCAGGCTTATGCTGGCCGGCGATTCTAGGAGTGCTGTTCCGGAACGCAGAAACCGCCGGGACGGTGAGAACCAGCGTCGGCAAAGACACGAAGTCCTAGATGGCCGCGGATGCCGAAAGGGAGTGCCGTCTGCCTCCCCATCCAAAAAGGCAGCATCCTTGGCGTAGGATGCCCTTCAGATCGCATCAGGGCCGCACTAGCAGCTTCTATCCTTCTCAGAGTCCGTGACACAGCGGTCCAGCTTTAGGGCCAGCCTGCGGTGCCCTGAGGGCAACTTCAGCTGTGTCGCTTGTATCGGACCAGAACCCTATGCCACCGCGCGCCTGTTCAGCGCGTCGATGACCTCGAACAGCCGGTTCGTCTACGCACCGTCAAAGTCCTGCTCCGGCCCCTGAGGCGCCACGTCCGTGAAGGGTCTCTCGTAGAGCAGACCTGGCTCTACTTCTCCTCGCATATTAAATTGCCTACAGGTCTGCGATGCTCGTGCTCTGTGCTGGCCTCATGCATCCGCATGTTCCTGACCTGCACGGGCTCGAAGGGCCTCGTAAAGCTGAGCTGGCCCAAGCAAGACCTCTCTTAGCCCCTCACGAACCTTCTGCGAGTCGAGTGCTTGCTTACTGAGAGCCGCGTGAGCTTCGAACGCATCGATGATGGCGTTCATCAGTTCGGCCTTTAGCGTGGGCGAATTGTCGAATTGGGCCTTGGTGTTGTTGGCAGCCTGCGTCACGAGAGCCTCAGACTCGAGCATTTTATCCCGAAGCGTCGTTACGTAGCTCAACTGGTCGCCGTCGGTCGTGTCGCCGCCGAACAGGTCATTCACGCGTGCGATGATCTCGGCGAGGAGCGCTTTTTCCTTCTCCTGCACCGAGCCCGATCCCATCCCGGTCATCGGCATCAGCTTCGTCTCGTCGCGGCCCGAGACATCGAGCCGGCGCTGACCCTCATTTTTGAGGCTGTGGTGGGTCAGCGTCACCTTCGAGAGATCGACCCCTTCTCGCTCGCGCCCGAAGTCGAGCAGTGGCACCAGATGCTTATAGAACAGGAAGCGCTTCTCGACGGCCGTGTTCGCGTAGTCGAAGATCTGGGACAGGAAGCTATAGGCACTCTGGAAGGTGATCATGTCGCTCTTCAGCAGCAGAAGCGCGTCGAGCTCATCCTTCGCCTCGCTTGCGCCCCTGTCGTCCTCCTGGTCCGTCGCTCGCTGTCGGCGCTCCTGCGCAGCCCTGAAGCGCTTGAGCAGTCGATCCGCCACAGGCGCGATCGCCGCAACCAGATCGCCCTGTTTGGCCCTCGGGTTCATCGCGATGGCGGCGACCCGGTCCACCTCGAACTCGTCGTAGTGCCCGCTGGCGTCGAGCTTGGCCTTGAGGTCGCGGACGATATTCGGGTCTGTGACGCCCTCCAGTTCCGCCGTATCGTAGTAGGTGCGGAACGCGTTCAGGATCTCTTCGGAGGAATTCACGAAGTCGAGAACGTAGGTGGTGTCCTTGCCGGGATGGGCGCGGTTGAGGCGCGACAGCGTCTGGACCGCTTGAATCCCCGCAAGCCGCCGATCGACATACATTCCGCATAGCAGCGGCTGGTCGAAGCCGGTCTGAAACTTGTTGGCGACCAGCAGGAGGTGGAAGTCGGCGCCCGCGAAGGCTTCCCGGATGTCGCGCCCCTTGAGCCCCGGATTGAGCGCGGCGCTCGCCTCCGTGAGCGGCTCCTCGCTCGACTCCGCGTCGCTCACCTCCCCTGAGAACGCCGCCAGCGTGCCGAGCCCGTAGCCCTTCGATTTGATGTAGCCGTCGATAGCGAGCTTCCAGCGCACCGCCTCCTTGCGGCTCCCGAGCACGACCATCGCCTTCGCCATGCCCTGAAGCAGCGGCTGGACGTTCTCGCGGTAGTGCTCGACTACGATCTCGACCTTCTTGGCGATGTTGTAGGGGTGGAGCCGCACCCAGCGGCCGAAACGAGGGCAAGGTGCAGCTTGCCAACCGCGCGACGCCAACCGGGTCAAAGCTGCCTGAGGCTGAGACCGCGAGTATGGGCACCTTCCTCAGCAACATGACCTACGTGTTGGAGGCGCTGGGGTTCGCCTTCTTCGAGGAGCCCGGCACAACCTCGATCGACACGTCTGAGGCGCTCACCGTCCCTGTTATAACCGCGGCGGTGCAAAGCTTTTCCACGAGCGCGCAGCCCCGCAGCGAGATCCACAAGGCCTATCTCGACATGGTTGGAGATGGCTACGTGCTGCGGGCGGGGTCGCTGATCAGCACAAGCCCAACCGACAGTCTCCCGGCGAACGTCGCCAAGCTGCGGGCGCAACTCCTCGAAGAAAGGGCACTCGTGCCGCAGGATGACTGCCTGCGATTGACAAGGGATATCGCCTTCACGAGTCCCTCTCCGGCCTCAGCGCTCGTGAAAGGACGTAGCTCGACCGGCCATGGAGACTGGAGCCGGACAACCGACCGAAAACGGCTAGGCGACGTGCTGCGAGAGCGCTGAGAATAAGGGCATCCGAGCATTGCGCCAGCTATCCTCATGATGCACATCACCTGTGTAAAAGCCTCGCGCCGGAGCATTTCAACTCAGTTTCCTTGTGGATGTGGCTTCACCTATCGATATCTTAAACAAGCGTAAGCGCTAGGGATTTTGTTGTGATGTATAAAATAGACAGATATAAAAACCGGATTATTGCGCTCGAAGTCCCAACATTTTCTGCGCTGGGATTCAAAGAGCGCGCCCATATACAGGAGTGGATTGCACATCATCCCAGCGCTTTGGGTGAGGATTTGCTGATCATACAAAAGGAATTCGCCGGCTTCTCGGATACCAATGAGCGTCTCGATCTTTTAGCGCTCGACAAAGAAGGAGCCTTGGTTCTTATCGAGAACAAACTGGACGATGCCGGCCGTGATGTAACCTGGCAGGCGCTAAAGTATGCATCTTATTGCGCTCGATTAGGCCGCGATGACATTAGAAAAATTTATCAAGACTATCTGCTCAAGAATGCGAGCCCTGACAGCGCCGACGAAAAGCTTTGTGATTTCTTCGAGGTTGATGATGTCGAAGATCTTAAGCTGAACAAGGGTGTCACACAGAGAATCATTTTGGTTGCGGCGAACTTCCGTAAAGAGGTTACATCAACAGTTCTCTGGCTGATGAATTTTAAAATTAGGATTCAATGCTTCAGAACAAGGCCCTACCGCTTAGGCGATGATTTGTTTTTGAGCATCGAGCAGATTATCCCCACAAAGGATACCGAGGACTTCATGGTAGGGCTGGCTAATAAGGCCCTCGACGAAGTGGGAGATGCTGAGGCTGAGAAGGGGCGATATGCTCTTCGGCGTGAATTCTGGGCTAAGTTGATCAAAAGGATGAATTCGATCTCAGGTCTTTACACGTCTGTTGCCCCAACGAAGCAGAGCTGGCTTGGCACATCGTCCGGTGTGCGTGGGCTCAGCTTGAATTTTGTAGCAACCCAATCCTTTTGTCGAGTTGAGCTTTATATCGATCGCGGCAACAAAGTTGTGAACGAAGATATCTACAATGATCTGTGGAAGCAAAAGGATTCCATCGAGACAATTTTTGGCCAGGCCCTTGTGTGGCAACTTTTAGAAACAAAACGGGCGTGCCGCATCAAATTCGAGTTTGAAGCGAATGTTTTTGATCGGGAGCGCTGGGAGGAAATGATTGAAGTCTTGAGTGAGTCGATGATCAGATTCGATAAGGCTCTCAAGCAGGCCGTTGCCAATGTTGGCTCTAAAATAAAGTCAGGCGGCTTCAGTGGGACGGAAACGAACACCGATATTCATGAGAATGTTTCGCCGGACGAGGCGTAGTTTATTGCTCATTCGATACAGTTCGGCGTGAATTCCAAATCTTGGCGTATGGATCGTTGAGGCCGGAACTTCCGGCCTAGGCTGGTCCCCTGTCGGCGTGCCTTCTGCAGCTTGCACGATCGGCATTGAGACATGGCCGGCAATAGGCGGCAGTTCCAGCGCGAGAGACAGGCTGACGGCCTCGCCGGCATCGCGGCCCCGTGGAAGGCTGATCAGGACAGACTCGATACCGTGCTGTGTGCGCTGATTGGCCTGCACTGGCACTTGGCCCCACGCGACGCCTCGATCATGATCGGCGATCGTGAGGCGGGCTACATGGTTGCTCGGGCGAGCTTGGACGTCCGTCAACGTCTCGTAGCTGCCGCTGCTGCCCGCGGCGTATCAACCAATGTCGACTGGAACCCGATGGGGAACGCCAAGACAGCACAGCTGGCTGATCAGGGATGAAATTGCTGAGCGTCACTTCTGTTGGGACGGCGGGCTGGAACGTGCCGCGGGCTTACGCCGATCGGTTTCCACAAACCGGGAGTCATCTCGAACGCTACGCACAGCGCTTCAATGCGGTGGAGATCAATACCTCCTTCTATCGGCCGCATCGCGTCGCGACCTACGAGCGGTGGGCCGCGGCCGTGCCCGAGCAATTCCGCTTTGCTGTGAAGGTCCCACGCACAATCACGCACGAGCGGCGGCTCGAGAACGTGGACGAACCGCTCGCGCGATTCCTCGATGAGATCGCCGGGCTCGGCCTCAAGCTGGGCCCACTCTTGCTGCAACTGCCGCCGAGCCTTGCCTTTCAGAACGGGACGAGTGGTGAGTTCCTGCAGCGCTTCAGGCGGGCATTCTCGGGAAGCATCGTCTGCGAACCGCGGCATCCGAGTTGGTTTGCGCCCAGCGTCAACACGCTCTTAGCAGACCTGCTGATTGCTCGCGTCGCAGTCGATCCGGCACCGGTGCCTCAAGCGAGCGAACCAGGCGGCTGGCAAGGCCTGGCCTACCATCGGCTGCACGGGTCTCCTCGGATCTACTACTCGGCCTACAGGCCGGATGTGCTCGACGCACTAGCGGAGCGTCTCGTGGCTGAGGCGAAGGACGGGCTGCCGAACTGGTGCATCTTCGACAACACGGCGGAGTTTGCGGCCACGAGTGACGCGCTTTCGACGCTGGAACGCTTGAGCCGAGATGCCGGGCGACGGATGTGAAGCTCGTGTGCGGCTGCCAGCCATGCGCATCGGGGAGCTGACCGCACAACCGCATTGCGTCGGCAGCGAACGGCTGAATGCCTCCTTCCGCGATGCAGGCCGCAGCAGAGAGCCGCGGATCACAGCAGAATCAGCACCATCACCAGGACGAGGAAGGCCGCGAGGCCAGAGAGAAGGACAATCCGGTCTACCTGAATCCTCTCGCCGGGATCGCCTGCCGGCTCCGGAGCCTCGGTGACTTCGCCCGTGGACTGAGCCGTCATCGCTGCCGACCCAACGCTTACGGTGCTCATGGACAGTGGCCGAGCACCGCCGGCGGACGAGGGCAAGTCCGGCGCGAGGGGCACAGGCCGGTCAGCCCGAGGCCCGAACGCCTCCGGCTCGACGCTCACACCGGCTTCCTCCAGTTCCAGCATCACCAGGACGAGGGCATCCACGTCCATGCTGTCGACTGGCAACACAGCGCGGAGTTCCTCGGCGGTCAGCTCCCCGCGAGATCGGCCCAGAGCAATCAGCCGGTCGAGCGTCCCGCGATCGATTGCGCCCATCATCCCAGCCCCTACGCCGCTGCTGTGCCGACAGCAGACAGGATAGAGCGGCGCACCCAAGGCACACCATCGGCGCCGCGTCCGCAACCGCGGACACATTGCCGGCGCGCGAGCGGCCCCTCTACCCCTCCCTGGCGCACCCGACACGATTCGAATGTGTGACCTTTGCCTGAGGAGGGCTACGCTACCATCCCTTTGAGCGATCAGGGCATTCGCTCGGCCCGCGCAGCACCGTTGCGTCCGCCGCCCAGTTGGGCTACTCACGAGCCACGGTCAGCACCCGTAGCTCAGCTGGATAGAGCGTTGCCCTCCGAAGGCAAAGGTCACACGTTCGAATCGTGTCGGGTGCGCCATTTCCACGCAGAACTGCGAACACTCGGCGCGACTGATGAGCCTGCGCCGATGACGGCGGCCTCTAGAATGGTCTTGTCGCCGATAATGCGGATCACGTCCGCGCCGACCTCGATCCGATCGACGATCGACTGAAGCCACGCCTTCCGGAACGAGATCTCCCTCGCCGTCACATTCTTCCGCATCAGCCGGCGGAACGGCTAGCGGCGCGATCTCGGACGGCGGACGCTCGACGACCATACAATAGGCGCGACGGCGACCCTCCGGGATCACCGCCGCGCAACCCCGCTGCCGGGCGAGGCTTGTATCAGACCAAGAGTGCGCCCGTGTCGTAGAAGTGGTAGTCGAAGGAGTCGCTCAGCGCCACGCCGCCGGTCTTGATCGCGATGGTGTAGGATGCGCCGTCGTTGCTGTCCTTGAGCGTGTAGTAGTCGAGGCCAGGATTGTACTTGGCCAGCGCATTCACGACAGAATCGGTGGTGACCTTCGTCAGCGTCGAGTCGGCACCGAAACCGCTGAACCGCAGAAAGTCGCCGCCTGCAACGCCGGCACCTTCAAAGTCCCACACGAAATCCTGGGGCTTAGCGCCCAGAGACACGTCGAAATCCGCCTTCGAAAAGGCAAACGTATCGTTGCCGGCACCGCCGTACAGCGCGTCGACGCCCTTGCCGCCCTGCAGCAGGTCGTTGCCTGCGCCACCGCTCAGACGATCGTTGCCCGCGCCGCCGTACAGCTTGTCGGCGCCACCGTTGCCGTTGATCAGGTCGTTACCGAGCTGGCCGTCGATGAGATCGCCGCCGGCTGTGCCGGTAATGGTATCGGCTCCATTGGTGCCGAAGTACTTGACGCCGGTCAGGACAGGACCAGTGGAAGGAAGTGCCATTTGAATTCTCCTGCGCTCGAAAAGGTTTTCAAACTCGAAAGCCTGACGGCGCTTTGTATCGACAGCCTTAAGGATTTGTCAACCAATGAATTCAGTACAAATCTTGCGATGACAGCCTATTTTGAGACAAATTTTCCGATTGTGGCCCGAATGTGTGCTGAAACGGCTGATATCGAAATAAAAAACCAGATCCTACGTACTTTTGATCGATATTCGGCCGTGCTGATGGCGACATGGCGAGATCAAATCAGACAATAGATCGCCGGATTCTCAATTCATGCCTAGCACTCGTTGCAAAATTGGCACCGGCTTAAGTCGCGCCTCGTCACAGCGCCAATCTCGTATTGTAAGAAAAATATATCAGCGCGACAGAAGTGGGCCTTCAGCGCGCCGACATCTCACCCCGGACTGTACGGGCAAGGCCGCTCGCGGAAAGGTGGTCCGACGTTTGCGTCGGGTGCGTGTCACGAGGGAAAGCGGTCGTGTCGACCTCGGGCTGCATCCCAACGTGGCGTCGACGAGCATGTACCGGCGTATCGCGCTCGCGCAATGAACCGACGCAGGCCTCGTCGCAGCCGGGATTGCGACGCCATCATCCTGCACCGCGAACATTTAGTTGGGGTTTTCGGCCACGATCTAAAGACTCGGGTTCGAGGCGCACCGTCCGGCCCTGTCAAAGCCGGCGCGATCCAGACAAAGGACCGGTCGGCAGCACCCGCCCCGGACTGGAGGCATCTCCGCCGATGGAACGCGATACCTCAGCGCGGGTCGATAATCACCGGACCGGCGGAATTAAACCCGATAGCCCAGTCAACTCTACAATTTCCAAAATCTAGCGATTTTTATAGACCTCTGTTGCTCATCAGCCATTAGGCTATGCATAACGCGGATAACGGCTATCAAGCTAAGGACAATCACGGCGCGCGACATTATTGAAATGACTGCTCGATGCTTCGCGAAGGTGGCGGGATGGGCAGGGAGCTAGACTTTGAAGCGCATGAACATGTCCTGCCGAGGCGATTCGAATGGGTCGATGTCCGCGTCCGGCGGATGGCAGGGCATGTGCCGTCGGCTCGTCGCTCCAGCCCTTGCTGGATTGCTGCTGATGGAGGCGCTCGCGGCCTGTACCTACCTGTCCAGTGACGGTCCCGCCCGCGCGACGGTCGAGACGGGCGCTGTCATCAAATCGGAACGGCGCGCGCCCGTCGGGTTCGTCCAGCTCGATCTCAGCGCCGCCGCCGTGAACGCGGCCAATGCGCAGACCCATGCGCTGACGCCGCTGATGGCACGTGTCCTCAGCGGCTCTGAGAGCCGGCACGGCAGCATCGGCGTAGGCGACGTCGTGAACATCACGATCTTCGAGGCCAGTGCGGGTGGCCTGTTCATCGCCTCGGAAGGCGGTGCGCCGCGGGGCGGCAACTTCGTGGCGATTCCTCCGCAGCAGGTTGAGGCAAGCGGCTCAATCACGGTGCCCTATGCCGGTCAGGTCGCGGCGGCGGGACGAACTCCGCAGCAGGTGGCGCGCGACATCACGGAGCGCCTGAAGCAGCGTGCCGTCGAGCCGCAGGTCGTCGTCTCCATCGGAGATCGCCGTTCGGGTTCGGTCAGCGTCCTTGGTGACGTCAACCAGCCGACGCGGGTGGAGATCGATCCCGGCGGCCTGCGCTTGCTCGAAGCCATTACCCGGGGCGGGGGGCCACGCAGCGCCCCCTACGAGACGATCGTCACGCTCAAGCGGGGCAACCGCACGACCCAGACCCTCCTGAGCAGCGTCGTGAAGATCCCGGACCAGAATCCCTATCTTTCGCCGGGCGATATCGTTTTCCTGACCAAGGAGCCACGCTTTTATCTAACGTTGGGTGCGACCCCGGCTCCGGGCTCGCTCGGTGGCTTGAACAACCGCCGCTTCACCTTCGAGAATGATACGATGAGCCTTGCCGAAGCCGCCGCGAAGTCCGGTGGCCTCGATCCGAACCGTGCCGATCCCGGCGCCGTCTTCCTGTACCGGCTCGAGTCCCGCCGGGCGCTCGAGGAGATGGGCGTGGATCTGACCGGCTATGCCGGCAACGAGATCCCGACGATCTATACCTGCGACTTCGGCCGTTCGGATGCGTTCTTCGTTTCGAGCGAGTTCCTGATGCGTAGCCGGGACATCATCTTCGTGGCGGAGGCTCCGGCTGTCGGGCTTCAGCGCTTCACGGCGAGCCTGTCGGGACTGACCAGCAATGCGAGCGCCGTCGCCGCGACCCGCTCGTACTGACCGCGCGGCCCAGGTGCGGAAGGCGCCCGGGCCTTGGCGCCGTTCCCGCCGGCCATCAGGGTGGTCCGCATGCCGAAACACGCGATCTAACGTTTGCGCGTGAGACTTCGGTAGCCCGCCAACCCCGCCTGGGTCAGGGTCATGCTTTCCCCTGTGATCAGGGCGATGTAGCGGTCGCCGCCCAGCTCGAACACCAACATGTTCTCGCGGGCATCGAGGATATGCAGCGGATCCCATTGGAACGGCCTTTCCGGGTCGCGATTGGCTTGCATCGCATCCTGATCGACCGTCAGCGTCAAATCGGATCCCTCCCAGCGCCCGACCAGGTTCGATCGCAGGGACGTCGCAAGCGCCGGGGGGGCTAGTCGCGCGCGCGCGCTCTGGGCTGTTCCGAGCCGAGCGCGGGCGCCGGGCGACTCTGCGGGGTGGATCGGGCGCCCCTCCTGCGCGCCGCCCGCCCCGCAGGAGGCGCCCAAGGCGAGCACCACGAGGACTACGCGCCTCGGTCGGATCGGCGACACGGCCCGATCGCTAGCGGTCGGCCGCGGGAGCGGCGTCCATGAGGCGCGCGATCAGGTGCCGACACTCCGTCGGTGTATGGACCCAGTCCTCGGTCACGCGCGCGCCGACGGCCTCCTGAAGCGACCGGAACTGTTCACGATCCAGCGCCTGCAGGGTCTCGGTCAACGCCGTTTCGAGATCGTCTCCCAGGCAAAGGCCGATGCGCCGGGCGGCCAGCCAGTGACCGATGGCCGTGCGCTCCAGCGCGATCGGCACCGTGCCAACCCAGCCGCTTTCGTAGAGGCGATTCGGCAGGAGCCACTCCGAGTTCTGGCCTTCCTCGAAGAAGTCGATCACCCAGGCGAAATCGACCTCGCCGTAGATGCGTGGAAGCTCTTCGGGATTCCGATACGGTCCCTCGAAGCGCATGTAGGGCTCGGCGGCGATCATCGCGTCGAAATCCGGAAACTCACGATGGGCCGGACGTCCACGGAGGACGACTTCGAGCGCCCCGTCGAGGCGGCGGGATACGGCGGAGAGGATGCGGAAGCTCTTCAGGCAGCGAATCGCACCGAACCAGCCGATTCGCCAGGGCGCTCCATCTCCCCGGTTGGTCCGCGCTGCAGGCGGCGGCAGGGCCTGCTCGATGAACACCTTGTTCTCGACGAGCTCGACCGGCAGCCCGACCTGCGAATGGGGTTCGAAGTAATTCTCCACGAAGGCCGGCGAACTGGTGATGAGGGCCGCGGACCGGCGGGCGAGAGCGCCCTCGAGCCAGCGCAACCCACGCCCAGCCGGCCCCTGAGAGAGCATGAGCCGGTGGATGTCCAGGCATTCGTAGATCACGGGGATTCGCGTGCGCCCGCCCCGCACCGCTTGGGCCACCGCCAGCATCTCAAGGTTCCGCGCGACGATGAGATCCGCACCCTCGACGCCGCCTGCCCAGCGGCTTCCGTTGAGCGCCGCCCACGCCGTTGCCGCCACGCGCTTCAGGAACCGTCCATCGGCCGTCCGGCCGAGGTCATGAGCCGGAACGCCTTCGATCGACGTGACGGGCAGGCCGCGCCGGAAACCGGCGAGATAGATCTCGGCGCCTCCGGCCTTGAACATGCGGATCCGGCGGCGAACCGCCGGATCGTTCAGGTCGTGGACGAAGTAGGCGATCCGCACGGATTCGGGACGGGACATGGATCCTCAAAGGCTCGTGGGCCTTGGGCGACTGCGGTCATCGTTCCGGTGACGAAGTGCCATCCGCTTCCATGCCCCGCATGATTCTGGCGCCGCAGGGGTAAACTGCCCGGGCAACGTTAAACGCAAGTTCTCGGCCATGCCGCCGGGACAAGCGAAGGTCAAGATCTTTCCAGATCACGCCTCGAACGTTCGTCAATAAATTTTCCGGCAGACATACTCCGTATATATATGATACCCTTGCTCTATCTATAGCTTTTAATGCACGATCATTCCTTATTATTGAAGCACCGCTCCGTAACAATAACTCGCGGATAAAAATATCAATCCGCGTATGTTCATGCCATATTCTCCGCATAGGCCGTCATAAACTCAATCATGCCGACCTTGCATTATTGATCCACAGTAGACTTACACGTTGAATCAGCCTAGAAACATGAACAATTTCATTGCGCGACCATATCTGGAGTTAAATTTAATGGCAAATCTCATTCATGCCGTAACGAGACTTCGGAGACGACTGAGAAAAGTATCGCCGGTCAAGATCGATGGTCGGACATTCGCCATTCCGCACAAGGGCAATTTCCATGTCAGTCACCTCGACGGGCACGAGGATTATCTAAACGATTTCATCAAAGCGATTGTCGAGATGAAGGGCGGCACCTTCGTCGATGTCGGCGTGAATGTGGGACAGATCCTTCTGAAGCTGCGCTCGTTCGACCGAGAGCGCGATTATATCGGCTTCGAGGTTTCCGTATCGTGCTGCGACTACGTCAATCAGATCATCGATCAGAACGACATCAAGAACAGCATCGTCGTGCCGCTCGGACTCAGCGAATCGCGCGGAACGATCACTCTGCATTTCTCCGACCAATCGGATCCGCAGGCGACCCTCGTCGGCGACTTCTGGACGGCCGCCAACCGGCGCAAGTTCGAGCGTCGCGTCTACGTGGAATCCGGCGATACGATTCTCGATGCGGCCGGCACCGGGCCCGTGGGCGTGATCAAGATCGACGTCGAGGGCGGAGAGCTGGAGGTGCTGCGCGGCCTGAGAAGCACCCTCGGCCGTGATCAGCCGATCATCGTGATGGAGATCCTTCCCTACCTGACCGAGGTCGCCGAGGCTGAAGCCGCGACGATGGAGCGGCGGAAAGAGCGCTGCCTCCAATTGGAAGCATTGCTCGAAGAGGCCGGCTATCTCCGTTTCCGAGCACTGCCGGGCTTCAAGATCGAGGAGGCGATGACCTTCGGCGCTCCCACTTTCGAGGCGACGCGTACGAACTACGTGATGGTCCCGCATCGCGACGAAGGGCAATTCAGGGCATTGTTCAACGGATGAAGGCGCGAATTCTGCAAAGGCAGGAGCGATGTCCTCGCGCCCACCTCGGCATCCGGTAGCTCAGGCCACCGCCGAAGGTTAAATTATTACCGAAGGTTCGATCATCCGCATGTTCCTGCATGTATCGATTGGTCTCAGCATGAAGCGGGTCCTTGCCGTCCTTGGCTGCCTGCTCTGTGTCGCCGGGGCTGCGAGGCCGCTCCAAGGTCTCGCGCAGCCGCTGCCGAGCCAGATCAATCCGGACACCCTCGGCGGCAAGACCTTCGACGAACACTGGGAGCGGCTCGACGCCTCGGAGATGGCGAAGCGGCCCGCAGCGCCGACGCGCTGGAGAACGGTTCTCGGTGCGGGCGACCCGAGCAAGGCCGTCTACCGCACTGGCAGCGGTTCGAGCATCTATGTCGACGCGACTTTCGCCGGGGTCGCGGAGGGGCGGGTTCTCGACAAGCCCCTGGGTCTGAATCCCTTCCGGATCGATCCGGGCGCCTCGCTCGCCATCGTCGGCTCCAAGACGCCGATGGCGCTGCTGCCGATCATGTTCGATCGCCCCTACTGGGCGGGCGTGCTGACCACGAAGTTCAGCTTCTCGCAATTGTTCGGCTATTTCGAGATCACTGCGAAGCTCCCGGTCGGCAAAGGGTTCTGGCCGGCGTTCTGGCTTCTTCCGGTTCGGGGGGCCTGGCCCCAGAATGGTGAACTCGACGTTTTCGAGGGATTGGGCGAGCCGGAGCAGATCCATGCCGGCATCATCTCGGGCGCCGATCACCTGACCTCGTCCATGCCGATCAAGCTGCCGTTCAAGGTCGGCGGCCCGGGCGCGGATTGGCACAGCTACGGGGTCGCCTGGTCGGCCGACGAGATCGTCTGGTACGTCGATCGGAAGGAGGTCCGTCGCGTCCCGACGCCGTCCGACATGAAGCAGGTTCCGATGTACCTCCTTCTCAACCTCGCCATCGGCGGCAAGTGGGGCGGCTGGCCGGACGAGACGACACCCTGGCCCGGGGAATTCGTGATCCAGCGCGTCAGCGCCTGGAAGCTGCCGGGCTGAGATCGTGTTGCGCACGGCCCCCTCCGACTCTCCTCCGTCCGCACCGTCAGGGGTTTCGGCCATGGCGCGATTCGACCGTCCGCCGAGCCTGTCCGGCGGCGCCGTGGCGCGCGGGCTCGCCCTCGGCCTTGCCCTCGTGATGAGCCCGGCGCAGGCCGAACCGGGTGTGATGGCATCCCCGCAGGCGGGCCGCATCGAGGGCGTGCAGTTGTGGAAGCTGCCGTCCACGCCCAACGGCCTCGTCCCCTCCCAGAGCTGGCATGCGACCGGATCGGCGCCGAACGGCGATCTCTACGTGGCCGGCATGGATCATCGCACCAATGCGGCCCTGTACCGCCTGCCAGCAGGCCGGGATGACCTGCGCCTCGTCGGCGACGCCCGCTCGGCCTCGGAGGCCGCGGGCAATTGGCACCGGGGCGAGACAGCGGAGAAGTTCCACACCCGCCCGACCTTCATGAACGGAAAGGTCTATGTCGCGACCATGGATTCCTCGGGTCTCGATGCCGATTACAAGGCGAAGCGGGGCTTCCACTGGTACGCCTACGATCCCGACACGGACCACTTCACCGACCTCAGCGCACGGGAGAAGGGCGGCACCGGCCTTCCGCACGGAAGCGTGGTCACCCTCGCCGCGGACCCCGCCCGGAACGCGCTGTTCGGCGCCATCGTGCCGACCGGCGAGGTCGTGCGATACGACGCGACCGGCAGCGTGACCGCATCGCTTGGCCGCCCCGCGGGCTACGATCGCCCGTTCCTCTACCTGAACCGCTTCATGTTCACCGACGCGAAGGGACGCCTGTACGGTTCGGCCGGAGCAGGGTCGGGCTACGCAGCCGGGATCTATGCCCATCTCTACCGCTACGAGCCGGGAGTTGGCCCGGTGCCGCGGCCCGATCTCGCCGCTGGTCGAGCCCCGCGCCCTCGAGACCGGCCGCTGCTTTCCTGATCGCCATCTCTGCTTCGCCGCCGATAGCCGGGGCCACCTCTACCGCTTCAGCGAGGATGCGGCAGGCGACACGATCGCCTGGACTGCCATCGGCCAAGTGACGATGGAACGGCCCGGCTCGTTCCTCTGGATGTTCCAGGTCGATCCCGCTGGGGCGACGGCCTATGCGGCCGCGACGAGCTACGCGCCCGATGCTGGACCCGCCTTGCTCTACGAGGTCGACCTCGCGACCGGACGCTCGACGCGCCTATGCAGCCTCGCCGACCTCGATCCCCGGCTCGGCGCCCTGAACGTCCATACCGGATACGATGCCTGGGACGCGCAGGGGCGCTTCGCCTTCGCGAGCTTCGCCGGCGAGGGCGAGAGCGAAGTCCTGCTGACGCGGGTCAATCCCGCGCGACTGAAGGCGGCCCTGCGCGCCCGATGTCGTGATGCCGCCTGCACGCCGTGAGATATCGGGTTGCGGAGCGGATTCGGAGCAGCACATCCTCTACGATCGATCACACGGCTACGGTCAAACTCAGGATCCCACGCGAATGGATGGCCTCGCCCCCGACGACGTCACGGTCTGCATCTGCACCTATCGGCGGGCGACCCTTGTGCAGGCGATACAGTCTGTCGCCACCCAATGTCGCCACGTCGTGGTGATCGACAACGATGCGGCCGGATCGGCCCGGTCCCTGGTGGCGTGGTGCGACGAGCATTTGCCCTGCGCCGTGACCTATGTGCACGCCCCCGACCGCAACATTTCGATCGCCCGCAACGCCGCCCTGGACGCCACGCCGACGCGCTGGCTCGCGTTTCTCGACGACGATGAAGTCGCCGCCCACGATTGGCTCGAACGTCTGATCGCCGGCCGGGACGGGCAGGCCGCCGTCATCGGGCAGGTGGTCGCGGTGTACGGGGAAGGGCTGCCCGGCTGGGCTCCCCGCCTGGATTTCCACAGCAACCGGATCGCCGATGCCGGACGGATCGACAACGCCTATACTTCGAATGCCCTGATCGACCTCGATTTCGTGCGTCGACACCAGATCCGGTTCGCGGTGGAATGCGGGGTGACCGGCGGCGAAGATACGTTGTTCTTCCGCAGCATCACGACCGCCGGCGGCGGCATGGCCTACCGGCCGGACAGCATCGTCTACGAGGACGTCACGCCCGGGCGCGCGACCTTGTCCTGGGTGATGCGGCGTAAGTTCCGGTCCGGGCAGACGCATGCCCTGATGCTGTCGCGGTTCGACAAGCGGGCGCGCGCCCGGCTGCCGCTGACCTCCACCGCCAAGGCCGTCTACTCGGTCCTGAGGGCGGCCCTTGTCCTGCCGCGGCCGACCCGTGCGATCTGGTGGCTCGCCCGCGGCGCCCTGCATGCCGGCGCGTTCGTTTACTGTCTGAAGCCGCGGATCCTGGAGGAATATCGCCAAGCCTGAGCCGGCGGCAGGAGAGCGTCGGTCGTCTCGCCGCGGGACGGAGCGGTGCCCGAGAGAGCCGCAGGACCGCCCGCCGAGGCGACCGATCCAGGTTGCGCGGAACTGCGCGAACCTGCGTCTGCCGACGGCTCCGATTTCTAAAGAATCCGGCTTTCTAAAGAATCCAGCCCAGGGACGATTCGAGATCTCGGGCGCCGTGATCGCGCCGGGCCAGCTCGTGGTCGAGCCCGACATCAAGAAGGTGCAGCATCCCACCGGCGGCCGCGCGCTGCGGGTGCGAGAAGGGGCACGGGTTCAGGCCGGTGACGTGCTGATCCGTCTCGACGAAACCCAGACTCGGGCGAGCCTCGACATCATCCTGAACGCGCTGGACGAACTCTCGGCTCACCGCGCCCGCGACGAGGCGGAGCGCGCCGGGGCGGCCACCTTCCCGCCCGTGGCCCATTTAACCGAGGGCGAGACCCGACTGTTCACGGCGCGCAAGGTCAGCTTCGTCACCGGCAAGCTGCGGGCGTCGCGCGAACACCGCCGGGATTTGGTGATCCACCGCCGGTTCCGATCAACCGGAGAGCGACTTTATCCATGCGTTCGCGACGTCGATTGCGATAAATCCCGTCGATCGACGAAGCAGAGCCCTCCATCCAGCTTCCTGTAACCAAATATCCACCGGAAACCTGCTTAACTGTGCGGCTTCAGCCTGAGGCTTAGGACCACCTCACCATGAAAGCAGAAATAAAACCAGATTACACGCCATCGGTCGATGACGAGGCCGAGCGCGTTCGCGACATCTTCGTGAAGTCTTTTCGGCAACCCGAAAGTGACCTCGATCGTCTCCTGCCAAAGAATTTTACGAGCACGCTCTCCCAACGCGACGAGGCTGACAAGCCGACTGCCGGGGACGAGTTCGACTGGTCGGTCACCCTCGCGAATGTCGAAAAGATCGTGGAGGCTGCGGCTTCGAGTCGGACGTCCACCCTCGCTGCCGAACGGCGCGCGGAGATCGCCGAGGCCAAGGCCAAGGAAGCCCTGCACTGGCTGAGAGTCCTGCACGAAGCCGTGCTCCGAGGGCTTCCCGACGCGACATCAGAGACGGCCGTCGGCTGACCGGCCCGACCATCCTCCGGCGCAGGCCTTCCTGAGCAGAGACGGTGATGTGACCGCTTCGGAGGATGCGTCCCCCGGCCGCCGAGACTTGCCCCTGGGGAGGGACCGCCGTGCGGGCGTTCGCATCGGCGGGCGCGAACGCGAGGCGTTGATTTGCTTCCCCCGTCGTCCGCGGCCTCCGCGATCTTGCCCCGGACAGCGGACCATGGTGGCGTCGATTCACGACAATACCGGTCCGTTCTATTAGCGACGCATTAAGCCGATTTGCGCAGAGATGAGGCGAAGGTATCATCGGCCAAGAACCGGCCGGTTGTTCTGGTAGGTTCAGCGCGCTCCTCGGTTCGTGCGTGTGGCGGCGTTGGTCCCGCGAGAGCGGGGTGAAGGAGATGCGTCATGGCGTTCATTGTCCTATCGGCGATCGGCGGCGGCGTGGGGATCGGTGCCCTGATGTTGTCCTACGGTCTCGGCACCGCGCTGGCCTGCGCCATTCCCGGGGGGAGCCTCTGCGCCGCCGTGGCAGCCTTCGTCCTGATGGCGCGCCGCGGTGAGGATTGGGCCGGCGAGGATTGCGAAGACGATGAACCGGTCAATGATCAAACGGACCAGATGGTGAAAGCCCTTCGCGAGATCGCGCAGCGGGGCGACGTGGACCGCGCGAAGCCGGCGGGCAAGCAATCCCGCGCCGCCTGAGGGGCGGATTCGCGAGGCCGCACGGCGCCTGGGCGAAGCCCGAAGCCGTCATCCCGAAGGAAGCGACCCGCCTCGGTATGCTCGCGTGGCGACGCGGGTCGAGCTGTGGCCCGGTTCAGGCGCCGCGGCGCCTGAACCGGCGAAGGACGCGGGTGATGTCGCGGGCATACAGAAGCGCCGCGCCACCGCCGACGACCACGCCGCAGGCCAGCACCTGCAGCATTTCGGTCTGAGAATGACCGGCGAGCAGGTTTGCGCAGAGGCGCTGCGTGGCGAGGGCGCTTCCAAGCCCGAGCCCGAGCGGCAGGATGACGTGCCGCAAGTAGACCATGGCCGATGTCGCGCTATCGTGGCGGGTCAAAGTCACGGCAATGCCGCAGAAGGCGGCGTTCTTGATCGCGACGCCGGCGGCGATCCAAACGAGGCCGTATCCGGAGAGCGCCGCCACGGCTCCCAGGCCGACCGAAACCGAGGCGAGCGCGTAGGCGAGGAGCGCCCGGTTCCGGTTTCGCACGGCGAGCAGTGAGCCGTGGATCGAGCCATAGATCCGACAAAGCCCCGACACCGCCAGGATGGCGGCAGCGGGCGCGGCCTCGACCCAGCGCGGGCCGAAAGCCCACCGGATCAAGACCTCGTCGAAGGCCACGAAGAGCATGACGGGAAGACCGAAGATCAGCGTCGTGAGCCGGATCGAGGTTTCGGTCATGCGCGTACGCTCGGCCAAGTCGCCCTGGGCGAAGGCCGGCTGATAGAGCATCGAGCTGAACGAGGCCGACGCCGTGATGAGGATCGTCTCGATCCGCTTGCCCAGGTTGTAGGCGCCGACGAGGGCCGGAGAGAGGAAGGATGCGACCACCAGCGTGTCGGCGTAGCTGTTGGCGGTGCCGACGAGCCGCACCATCGAGGCGTAAGTTGCTTCGGGCGCCAAGTGCGCCAACGGTCCGAATCTAAAGCTTGGCCGCTCGAGTTCGGCGCCTCCGGCCCGGACGAGGAGCAGGAAGCCGCAGAGCGATTGCAGCAGATAGTAGAGGACGAGCCCGGCCAGGGCGTGCCCGGCCACCGCGAGGGCACTGCCGCTGACCGCCGCCACCGCGTTCGCCGTTAGAGTGCGCATCGCCAATCGACGAAGCGCCCGCTGCCGGGTCACGACGGCCTGCGGGAGAACGGTCGCGAGGTCGAAGAACAGCTTCGGGGTCAGCACCAGAAGGGCGGGCAGGATCTCGGCGAAATCCGGCCGGTGATGGCTCACGAGGAGCAGCAACCCGGCATAGACCGCCGCCGCCGCCGCGCCGGAGACCAGCAGCAGGCCGAAGGCGGCGCGGTCCTGACCGGGATCGGCCCGACGCAGCAGCAACTCATAGAGTCCCTGTGGGCAGAGGGCCTTGAGGATTTCAGCCAGCGAGATGGCTACGGCCACAGCCCCCACCTGCCAAGCCTCCGCCGTCCGGGCAAACACGACGAAGAGGCCGAACGGGATGAAGACGGTGGCGGCCGCATTGAGCAGCGACCAGAGCAGCGGACCGAGCATATCTATCAAACCTCGGCGTGGAACCGACCCATCCGGATCGCAGAGCGGAATGGTCCGGCATCGGTGCGACTGTCGAGCGGGTTCGCGCCAACCCCGTGAGAGACGAGCCTGGAGCGTGCATCCGGGCGCGGGCCGGGGTTAGGAGGAGACGGCCGACCGTGATCCGCGCCTAGGCTTGGAGGAAGGCATCGGACGCTTCCATGGCATCTCGGATTGATCCTGTGAAGAGCCCCTACTTTCGACAGTTCATTGGAAAAATAAATTCAGACCAACTCAAGCATTAATTCCCGATTCACTGAGTCTTGGAGCATAAGCCCGAATGCTTGTTCTGCTGGCAATGCGTACAATTTGACAGATTGAGTCCACCGAAGCTTCGGTTCCACGAATTACTGATCATTACAAGAGATCTTGTTCGAGGAAAAGCCATGGCGAAGCAAGCGTACATCAACTCTGCCGGCCGGAGCCTGTTTGTCAGCGGCGCGACGACAAAGGGATTTCTTGGGACGGCAAAGGGCACAACGGTCGGCACGTCGGGGAACGACGGCCTGCGCACCGGTGGTTCCACCACGCTCGCGGGTGAGGACGGCGATGACACCTACTACATCTACACGAACAAGGACTTCGTCATCGAGAAGGCGAGCAAGGGGATCGATACCGTCGTCTCCACGGCGGACCATTACGTCCTGCCGGACAACGTCGAGAACCTCACGGTCCTCGGACATTCGGGAACCGGCAACAAGTTGGACAACATCATCAAGGCCGCCGGCACCGGCCGGCAGACCCTCAACGGGGGGGGCGGAAACGATGTGATCATCGCCGGCGCCGGCAAGGACACGATCCTCGTGGCCAAAGGCAGCGGATCGGACGTGATCTACAGCTTCGATGTCCGGCAGGATATCGTTCAGCTCAACGATTACGCGGACCTGAACAGCTTCGCCAAACTCAAGTCGCAGATGAGCCAGGTCGGCGCCGATGTGGTGATCAAGCTCGGCAGCGAGACGCTGACCCTGCGCGACGTTTCCGTCTCGAGTCTCAAGGCCGAAAATTTCAGCCTTCCGGTCGACATGTCTAAATTCGCGCAGACCTTCGGCGACGAGTTCAATGCCTTCAACTGGTACAACAGCCTGACGCCGACCGCGACGCCGACCGGCGTCTGGCGCACGGAGTTCGGCTTCGGCGGTGTCGGCAGCCAGACCAGCCGGACCATGAACGGCGGCGAACAGGTCTATCTTGACGCCGCCTGGGATGCGGTCGGCCTCAACCCCTTCTCGGTCGACAACGGCGTTCTGACCATCACGGCGAAGAAGACGCCCGAGCAGTACAAGCCGATGCTCTGGAACGAGAACTACGTCTCCGGTGTCATGACCACGAAGATGTCGTTCGCCCAGCAGTACGGCTACTTCGAGATCCGCGCCGAACTGCCCGCCGGACAAGGCTACTGGCCGGCCTTCTGGCTGATGCCGACCGACAATTCCTGGCCGCCGGAACTCGACGTTTTCGAGGTGCTCGGCAAGGACCCGAACACCATTTACGCCACCGCCCACAGCGCTCAGACCGGCAAACGTGTCGAGGCCCAGAGCATCATCACCTCCGTGGACACCTCGAAGGGCTTCCACACCTACGGCGTGAATTGGCAGGCCGACAAGATCACTTGGTACATCGACGGCAATCAGGTCGCGCAGACGGCGACGCCGGCCGACATGCACAAGCCGATGTACATGATCGCCAACCTCGCCATGGGCGGTAGCTGGGGTGGCGCGACCGACGCCACCACGCCCGCGGTCGGCCGCATGAACATCGATTACATCCGCGCCTACGCGGCCAAATCGGGCAGCGCGGACGCACCCCTCGTCACCCCGGCTCCGGATGCCGTGCCGGCGCCGGCTCCGAAGCCCGTCGTTCCGGTCGCGCCCGCCGCACCGGTCGTACCGGCGACGTTGAAGGTCGCGGATCTCGGAGCCGGTTCGGCGGCTGGGGGCGCCAAGCTCGTGCTGACGGGCACCGCGGCCGCCAACACGACGGTGACCGTCTATTCGAACCAGAATGAGATCGGTTCGGGCAAGGTGGATGCGAGCACGGGCCAGTTCGCCCTGACGCTCAACAACCTCAACGCGGGAAGCCACGAGGTGACGATCCGGACCGGGGACGGCGCTGTCAGCAATGCCGTCACGGTCGCGGTCGGGACCGCCGGCCAGATTGTCGGCCAACTCGGAACGCTCGCGGCCAAGACCAATCTCGGTGGCATCTATCTGACCGACAGCCGTGAGCTTCCGGTCGACAGCGTCGCGACGATCAACAGCCTCCTGGCCAGCAGCAAGGCGGCCCTGGCGGCCATCAAGGGAGGCTACAGCTTCACCATCACCCGTCAGTCCGGGACCTCGACCTACGACGCAGATTACGACGCGAACGGCGCCTTCGTTTCGAGCGCATCATCAACCTTCGCGAGTGGATTGATCGCCAGCAAGGTCGTGACCTACGCGGACAGGTCGACCGAGACGTTCAGCTACACCAACGGCAAGCTGGTGCGAGAGGTCGAAACGCACGCCGACGGGACCAAGGACATCTACCTCAGCAACGTGACGGGACAGGCCTACGTCTCTGCCCACGAGAAATATGCCGCCGACAACACGCTGTTGTCGATTGAGCGGTCGGCGGCCAACGGCGCTTCGACCTATAAGTACGAATTCGACACCGACAGCGGAAGCAAGACGACGGAGATTTTCGCGCCCAACGGCACGTTGTCGAACCGCTCGATCTCAAGCAACGACGGGACTCTGACGCAGCAGAAGTACGTCAACGATGTCATCCAGTCCGAGCACAAGACCTATGCCGCGGGCTCGCCGATCGTCGCCGACCTGAAGACGTTCACGAACGGCATCTTGACACAGGAGACGTTCCGGAACGCCGACGCTTCGAGCGACACCTTCCTCTACAATGTCACGGGCCGGGCCTACACGCAGCAGCACACCGCCTTCGATACCAGTGGGAAGGTCAAGTTCATCGACCAGACGCTCAAGGACGGATCACATCTGCAAACCGGCTACCAGCTGGACCAGATGTTCGTGTCGACGGAGAAGGTCGCCGACACGTTCAAGAGTCTTGGCTCCGACACCTTCACGTTCCACGGCGATTTCGGCAAAGACGTGATCCAGGGCTTCCATTTCGGGAACCCGGCCACCCGAGACGTCATCCATATCGACCGGGATCTGGCCAGCGACTTCAATCAACTTTCGATCACCGCGGTCGGCGCCGACACGGTCATCACCTTCGATGCTCATGACAGCATCACGCTGAAGCAGGTCTCCCCGGTACAGCTTACGCACGACTACTTCATGTTCGTCTGAGCGCAGCACAAGCGACCAGGACTCAAGACTTCCTGGAAAAGAAAACTCTGACGCAACACTCGAGGATCAGAGCCGTATACGATGGGGAAAATCCATCGTGTACGGCTTCACGAATGCGTCCCCTCGACATCCCGGAAGGCGGCGACGGTCGCGCGCTTGATCTCGGGCCAAATTTCTTCAGGCAAGAAAAACAAACGCGCCAGCGAAACGAGCCCGATGCTCAGCACAAGACACAAGAGCCCCATCGGCTCATCCGGATCTTCACGGTCATACCAGAGCGGATCGGGATCGAGGATCACGGCGCAATCTCATAAAACAGAGAGTGATGTTGTCTTTGCTTGCTTAGACCATGAGTCGCTGCTGGAGTCCATGCGAGCGTTAAGGTGCCGTTTATTATAATCGAGCTCTGCCGCACCGTGGAATGCTAGATTCGTTAGAATTTTGCCCCCACGGGAAAACCAAACAGAATTCATGAGAAGGGCAAGCCGGGCCGCATGCCGAAAGCGGGACGCGGTGGGGGCGGTGCTTGCAGGCGGGGCATCGGCCGCACCTCCGAAACAGTGTCTCACACCGATCCGTCGCTCCTCCGGTCTGCCAAGTTTCGGTTTAGCCTTGGCATCGCGCCGGCTCGGCGAGCTCGTCATCGGCCTGATGGTCTGAAAACCGCATCGCCGGTCCGGTGGCAGAGAACGTCAGCGACGTGGGCGTCGACGAACCTGCCGCGTGATCAGCTTTGGGGTGATTAAGTTTTGGGTGCTTTGAAACAAATTTCAGCGCCACTAGAGACCTGAGACTCGATATTGCGTTATATGTCTCAAGCCGCAGATGGGCGCGGCACTTTAGTGGACGCCATCATGTTGATCTTGGCCAGTTTTTATTTGGCAGGTCTGGCAATTTTCCTCGAGATCATCGCCTCGGCTCCGATCTCAGACGGCTCGCCGCTTCGCGATTAGGCTTGAGTGGGGCCAAAAAATAAACAGCACCCTCGTTGCGAGGGGCCATTCCGATCCTACCGCCTCCGCGGTCTCCTTCACTGGTCGAGCACATTGCGAAAACACCGGCTTTTTTAGAAGTGCCCCGCCGGTCTCGGCCGCAGGGCAGGCCGGGACAGCATGGGCCGGCAGGAAACAGCAGTCGATCCCTGGTTTTCATTCGATGCACAACGGCAAACCCTTGCTCGCGCGACACATCCTGTTCGGCGTGAAGACGGACCGCCGTAGAGCGATGACTTTCAGCTGAAATTTTTCTTTACGGCCGCGCTCGACATTGTCCTCACGGCCCATATCGTCTATCGCTCCATTTGGACTCTAGACCTACAGCAACTCAGCGGGCGCCTTTCGTCGTGTCCAGGGGGACTGTGGTCGTTACTTCCGGAAGCGCGAAGGCTTAATGCGCATCGTCGATATACTCGTAGCCGGCTTCATCTTTACGGCGACCCTGTTTGCTGAGACGGTCGGCTCGGTCCCGTTGTATTTTTGCATGGTCGGCCTGAGCTGCGCCTTCCTCATCTATCCACATAAACTGGTCGAAACCGTGCGGATGACGGGGATCGTGCCCTGGCTCTTCCCAGGATTTCTGGCGCTTTCCGCGATGTGGTCGCTCGTCCCGGACACGACTCTACGTTTCGCGTTGCAGAGCGGTCTGACCCTGCTGTTCGCGGCCCAAATCACCCGATTGGTCAACCGGCAGCAATTCGCGGTGATCATGCTCGCGGTTTGTGGGGCGGTGTGTGTCGCAAGTCTGGCTTCCGGCCGGATGGGCATGGACGGGCTGACGGGTCGAATGAACCTCGTTGGCGTTCTCTCCCACAAAAACAGTCTCGGCTATTGCGCCTCCCTGCTTGCGATCATCTCGGCCGCCATCCTCACGAACGCGACCTCGACACCGCTATGGCGCTGCCTGGCGGCCCTAGGTCTCCTGATCGGCTGCGTTACGGCCCTCAAATCCGGATCGGTCGGCGCCCTCGCCGCCCTGACGATGGGCATCCTGACCTTCGTCGCTCTCAGCTTGCCGGGTCTTTATCCGGCTCGCCAACGGGCTTCCGTCGTCGAGATCTCGGCTCTGATTGGAGCCGCGTCGTTGGTGGGTCTCGGCCTCGGCGCCTACTTCTTCCGTGACGCGCTGCTTGCAGCCGTCGGGAAGGATGCGACCCTGACCGGGAGGACGACGCTCTGGTTCTACGCCGAGCGGATCTGGCCCGAGCGCCCCCTCCTAGGAATGGGCGGTGCGAGCTTCTGGGTACAAGGATATGGCCCTGCCGAGGCTCTCTGGCGCCTGATGATGATCAAGAGCCGTACCGGCTTCCACTTCCACAATCTGATCTATCAGACTTTGGTGGAAACGGGGCTGGTCGGCCTCGGTCTCCTGGGCCTCTACATCGCGGATGCGCTGCGACACGCCCTGTCGACCTTGAGGAACAACTTCAGCACGATGGCGGCGCTGTATCTGTCCATCGCCCTCTACACGTTGATCATTCAGATGCAGGGCGTCGACCTGATGCAGCCCTTCGCGCCGGCCTTCCTCGTTTTCGCGGTGTCGGCCTTCTACGCCAAGCAGAGCGCGGTCGCCCGGCTGCACGCGGCATCCGCCCCGGCCATCACGGGCCGGATGCCCGTGCCGGTCCAGGTCCATCCGACCATCGGAGCGTCCTGATCGTGCCGGCACTTCTAAAGTTTGTGCGATGCAGCGCGGGGTTCTGTGAGGCCTGTGCGATCGAGGTGACGACGTCATTCCGTCCGTTGCGGGCAAGCAGACAGACGAATTCCAGATGAAACGGCTCAAGATCCTCGCACCCGAGCGCTACCCCTGGACCTTCACGGGCCCGCGGGCGTCGCGGCATGACATCACGCGCGCCTTCTTCATCCCCGCCAACAAGATCAGCCCCAAGATCGAGGGAATCACCGCCTTCCCAACCGTGCTCTTCAAGCCTTTCGACCTCGTCCACGCCTTCAACCGCATCCCGCTCGGCCGGACGCCCTATGTCATCGGCTGCGAGTCGCACATCCCGCGCGGCTTCGGAATCGAGACGTCGGCCCTCTACAAGCGAATGGCGCGCTCCCTCGCCTCGCAGCGGTGCCGGGCGATCATCCCGATCTCCCGATACGCGAGTGGCTTGATCACGCGCGATCACGAGCACCGACCCTGGTGGCCGGCGTTGAAGGCGAAGATGGTCGTCCGCAATCCGAGCATCGCCACGCGGCCCTTTCAGGTTGGGCCGCCCCCGAGCCCGATCCGCATCGCGTTCGTGGGCAATCACTTTGCTCGCAAGGGGGGCTGCGTGGCGGTGCGCATCGCCGAACTCGCAGCCCGGCGCGGCATTCCCGTCGAGGTGCATATCGTGTCCGGGCTCGAAATGGGGGCCGCGGTTTGGACCGATCCGACCCGGGACGCCTTCTTCGATCCCTATCGACGCATGCTGGACAGGCCGAATGTGACGCTGCACCCGACCCTGCCCAATCGGGAGGTTCTCGATCTACTCGGGACGATGCATTTCAGCGTGCTGACGACGTTCTCCGACACCTTCGGGTACAGCGCCCTGGAATCCATGGCCTGTGGAACGCCCGTCATCGCGAGCCGTCAGGGCGCCCTGCCTGAGTTCATCCACGACGGCGTGAACGGGATCATGCTCGATCTGCCGACCAATCCCTGGGGGGAATGGGTCCATGGCGGCCATCCCGGCCGCCACACGGCGACCTATGAGGCGATCGTCCGTGATGACATCGAGCGCTTGGCCGAGGAGGCGCTGACGGCCGTGGAGCGGCAGCTGTCCGATGACGACGGCTACCGCCGGATGCGACGGGCCGCGTATGCGGAGATCGAGACCCGGTTCGACATTCCGAGTTCATCAGCCTTCTGGGACGATCTCTACCAGCAGGCTATTTCGAACGGGCCATAACGCGTCCGCCGTTCAGGTTTCCCTGAACGGCGGAGGATACGGCGCGAATCTGGCCCGGCGGCATCGGTGCGCGACCCCGGGCGCGAGATGTCTCGGCTAGCGACTACCGCGCTGCGCCAACACGGCTGGCACCGTGCGAAGCAAGATCGAAAGATCGCGGCCGAGGTGCCAGTTGCGGGCGTATTCGAGATCCAGGGCGACGCGTTCCGCATAAGTGCAGTTGCTACGGCCGGAAACCTGCCAGAGGCCCGTCACGCCCGGGGTGACCGAGAAGCAGGTCTCGAAGGCGGTACCATAGCGGGTGATTTCGCCAGGAACGATCGGGCGCGGCCCGACGAGGCTCATCTCACCCCGAAGCACGTTGAAGAGCTGCGGCAGTTCGTCGAGGCTCGACTTGCGCAAGAAATGACCCAGGCGCGTGATGCGGGGATCCTTCCTGAGCTTGTGCGTCGCAGCCCACTCTGCAGCAGCCTCCGGATTCGTAGCAAGATGCTCGGCAAGCAGCCGCTCGCTGTCCATCACCATCGAACGGAATTTCAGGCAGCCGAACAGCCGCGCGTCCCGCCCGATCCGAACATGGTGGAAAATCGGAGCCCCGCGATCGCTGCGCCAGATGAGAAAGGCAATCACCAGCATCAAAGGGAGCAAGAACAGCAACGCCAGAGCGGCAATGGAGATGTCGAGCCCACGCTTGATGCCGGGTTCGATCGGCCGCAGCTTCGTCAGAATATTGTTTTGGATTGCCCGAGCCTTCGAATCCCTCGGTTCTGCAATTGTGACAGATATGGAAGTGGGATCAGCATCAGATATCATGCCGCTACTCTCCGAGTTGGAAAATCCAATTTTCCTGTAACGGGCTGTTAATAAGTGGGTACTACCAATTGCCGCACTGCAGCGCAAGCATCAACTAGGCCAACTGCGCAGTATTACTCAGCAATGGCCTCAGCGGAGATTTATATTACATTTTATTTCAGTAGGTCGGCATGGCGAAGTTTGTATTTGCTGAAGATTCTGGAGCGCTATAGAAACTTTAGACGCGGCTTCGGCGGGGGGAGTTGACCACCGATCCGGCCAATCAGCCGTTCGACGCCAGGCAACTCGTCTAGCCGTCCGGCAGAACTAGATTTGACGGCGCCCTCACGTCCTGCACTCCCCCGTGCCGCCTGTCCGCGGCGTCGCATCACCCGCCTGTTGCGGCAGCGCAGGCGACGCCGCGCGGTGCTGATTGGGCGTTCGACGGGCGGTTGGCGCGCCGAAAGGGCTCCAAGGCCGACGACGATCTTCATCGAACGCCGATTTCCCGGCTTCATACAAACGGGGACAGCACCAACCTATTGCACCGCCCATTCACGAACTGGGGTGACGCAGTCGATTTGTTAGAGCGCATTCCGACAAAGCGGTCCCCGGTTCGTCGAAGGACGGCGCGTCAAAGGAAAGACCGGGAGACGCCCGTCCGCTGCAATCCGGTCGGATGCAGCTCTAGAAGGCAATGTTGGGTAGGGAGCCGTCTCGCGATCGCGTCGAATCACATCGGCGTCGGTTTGAGATGATCTGCCTAGGACGGCCCGAAATTGCACTATAATTCGCATTTGCGATAAAGGTCGGTTATTTTTGATATATAAATCAGACAAATCAGCCATCCCTGGCTCTCCAATCGGCGCAGTTTAGGCGTTTTTCTGTGCACAATTTTGTGAAGAGTTGAGTTCTCCGAGTCATTCATCCAATAGCCTAGGAAGGCCATTGAATTACATAAATTAAACAAAAACTATACTTGGCCCTTTATGGCATGAGCGCGAGTAAGGTATCGAAAGCCCGTCATCCTATATGTCTATATTTTAGTATTTTATAAAAGGCGGTCAATCGCATATTTATCGAGTAGCCGAAAGTCGCGCCGAACCAAATTTGAGGTATAATTGCTATAAGAAAACACAATTTCGTCGTAAATGAGATAAAATCCCACTAAATATCGGCGCAGCATTGCGCTTGCCACCACCTTACTTACCATCATGCTTATGAACGACAAAATGTTGCGAGCAATTTCGGGCGCGCTTCTGCGATGGCTGAACCATGAAGCAGGAACGACTGTAGCTTTACTCCACCCCATAACTCCGTTTTGTTTAAGGCTGCGTAGCGCAACAGAGCTTTCTAATACGTGGATATTCTCTAGAATTTCGGAACAGCGGCCCCGCCTCTTCTTGTTCATTCGAAAAAATTCGACCCAAATCTCACCCGGGAGCAGTGGCCTCAAAGTATCTATCTTTTCCAAGCAGAGGCAAGATTTAGCTCCTTGGGGATTGGTAGCCGGAGCAGCTTTTCACTAAAACACGCGATCGGAATTTTTTGACCACTTGACACCCTACTATCGGGCTACCCACTAAGGGCTAGAGATTGGTGGAGATTGTTAGACTTGCGCTCGATTTCGACCGAGGGTTTCGAAGCACCGAAGGCTCCTCTGATAGGGCCAGCCCCCATGCTTCAATGGATCAAGATCTCCGATCTTGTGGTCGATATGTCTTATCAGCGCCCCATTGTCGGTCGGGGCCGCATCAACGTGACTCGCATCGCACGCGACTTCAGATGGACGTTCTTTGCGCCCGTCGTCGTGTCCCCGGTCGAGGGCGGCATGTTCGCCATCATCGATGGACAGCACCGAACCACGGCCGCGGCACTCTGCGGCTTCGAGAGCGTTCCCTGCCAAGTGGTCATCGCGGCGCAGGGCGAGCAGGCGGCCGCCTTCAAGGCGATCAACGGCGTCACCACCCCCATCACACCCATGGCCCTCTATGCCGCCGCCCTCGCCGCCCGCGAAGCCTGGGCGATCGAGATCACCGAGGTGTGCCAGCGGGCAGACGTGATCCTGTTGCGCTATCCGATCGCCACGGACCGTCAGCCGCCGGGGCAAACCATGGCGGTCGGGGCCCTGCGCGCCTGCCTGCGCCGGTACGGTGCCGACACGCTCGTGATCGCCCTGCGTTGCGTGACCCAGACGCAGAACAATAGGGCCGGCATGCTTTCGGCGCGCGTCATCAAAGCACTCTCCGAAACGGTGTCTTCACTTTCGCATATGCATGACATCGAGAATCGGATCATCGAAGCTGCGCATCACGTCGATATCGAGGCTGCTCTTGCCTCCATCAACGAGCAGCGGCTGAACGGCAGCAAAGGCCCGACCGATCTGCTCACGGAGGCGCTCAAAGAAAAGTTCGTGCAGAATATTTCGAGCGATGTTGCGCTGTTTACAATCGCTAGCTAGATCTCGGCCCCTGTCTTACATCGGTTGATCTTTTTATTCCGCTGTTCCGCGCGTGTTCTTTCGTGCGTCACTGTGCTCGATGTGATTGGAACGAGCTATGCTTCAGTTCAGTAATAGCTCGACAGCGTCCGCGAGGGGCGACCTCGTCGAGCAGCCGGAGCCGTTCGCTTGGCTGCCCGGGGCCCTGGCTTTCCTCCGGCGTTCCCGGGTCATCGTTGCCGCAACGGTCGCAGCCTGCCTCGGGCTCGCCGTCTTCTACCTCATCATCGCGACGCCGAAGTTCGATGCGGCGGCCGAGATCCTGATCGACCTGCGCCAAGCTGAGCTGTTTCGCCAGCAGAACACCGCGACGGACTCGCAGGTGCTCAATTCGATCGTCGAAAGCCAAGTCGAAATCCTTAGATCGAGCACGACGGCGCTCGCAGCGATCGAACGTCTGGGACCTTCCGTCTACCGCGAACTGAGTGAGAAGGGCTTCATCCAGTCGCTGCTTGGCCCGATCGTCGATCAGTTCCGGAGCAGCGGCGCACCCGCGCAGACGCAGGAGGAGGTGAAACTCGCCGCCGCCGAGAAGCTGCTCAGCCAAGTACAGATCAAGCGCGTCGGCATCACCAACATCATTCAGATCTCGGCCCGTACGCCTTCGGCCGTGCGATCGGCGCGCTACGCGAACGCGATCGCCGACAGCTTCCTGACCGGGCTTCTGGAAGCGAAATACGAGACGACCCGTCGCGGCCGCTCTTGGCTCGAGACGCGGCTGGCGGAGCTGCGGGATCAGGCGACGGCCGCGGACCGCGCGGTTCAGGACTACAAGGTCAAGACCAACATCGTGGACACCGACAAGGGTCTCATGAGCGAGCGGCAGGTCGGTGACCTCAACACCGCCGTCGGTGTGGCTCAGGCGAAGACGGCCGAAGCGAAGGCCCGCTACGAACGGATCAAGGAGATCATCGACAAGAACATCGTCGATGGCTCCGTCATCGAGTCGACCCAGAATCAGGTCATCGTGCGACTTCGCCAGCAATACTTCGACACGAAGAAGCGCGAGGCGGACATTTCGGCTAAATACGGCTCGAACCACGTCGCCGCCGCGAACGCCCGCGCGGAGATGGCCGAGATCCAGCGTTCGCTACAGAGTGAACTGAGACAAGTCGCCGAGGGCTATGCGAGCGAGTACGAGGTCGCCCTGACGGGTGAGCAGGCGATCAAGAAGCGCCTCGACGAGCTTGTGGCGGATGCAGGACTCAACAACCGCTCGCGGGTTGAGCTGCGCTCGCTCGAGAGTTCCTCGCAGACGTATCGAGCGCTCTACGAGAACTTCCTCCAGCGATACACCCAGGCGGTCCAAGACCAGTCGTTCCCGATTTCCGAAGCCCGAATCGTGGAGCCCGCCTATCCGCCGCTCCGCAAGGCGTGGCCGAAGGGGCTGGTAATCCTGGGTCTGGCCCTCCTGCTCGGGATCGGCGGCGGCATCGTGATCGCCTTCCTGCGCGACCTGCTTCGCAACAGTGTGCGGACGGCGGCGGATATCGAGAAGGCGACGGGCATTCCCTGTGTTGCCACGATCCCCTCCGTCAGAACCTTCCGGTCCGGCCGCACAGTGCTGCCGCGTCTCCTCGACGAGTTCGGGCTGAGGCCCCGCGAGACTTCCCGCGACCTGCTCCTGGAAGCGGTGGTCCATCCGCTGTCCGAGACGGCCGAGGCGATGCAGGAGATCAAACTGCTGCTGGAGCGGGCACCGAACCGGAATGGCGGCTGCCGCGTGATCGGCATGGTGTCGGCGATCTCGGGCGAGGGGAAGACCACCGTCGCCTCGAACCTCGCTCACTACCTCGCCATGTCCGGCAAGCGCGTCATCCTGCTCGATTACGACCTTCGCTACCCCTCGCTCTCCCGCACCCTGGCGCCGGATGCCGAGGTTGGGCTGATCGAGTCCGTCCGGAACGGGAGCGCGCCGGCCCTCGTCACCTTGAAGGCGCGTGGGGCGTCGCTGTTCCTGCTGCCTTCGGTGATCGGTGAGCGGGCGGAGCACAGTACGGAGATCTTGCGGTCGCCGAACAACAAGGCCCTGCTCGACTCCATGAAGATGAATGCCGACGTTATCGTCATTGACTATCCGCCGATGCTCGACTTCCTGGACGTGCGGGCGACCGACGAACTCGTCGATCATTACTTCATGGTCGTGGGATCCAACCGCTCCAACAGCCGGCAGCTTGCCGAGTGCATCTCCCGCGACCGCTTCGATGCCACCCGCGTCCTCGGCGCTATCCTGAATCGGGCCGATGCGAACCGTAACTTTGCCAAGCGATCGAACTTCGGCCGCTACTTTCCCTGGAACCAGGGGGCCGGGGCGCGCTACAACGTCCATACGCCTCAGTCCCTGTAGGCGGCGGATGACGGCGTCTCACCCTGGGTTCGCGTGGCTGCGGGTCTCCTGATGGAGCGTCCTGCGGAGGGGACGCCCGGTCCCCGTGTCTCCGTCGTCATGTCGAACTATCGGGGCGGCCGCTATCTCGCAGCCGCGATCGAGTCCGTGCTCGCTCAGAGCGTCCGCGACCTCGAACTGATCGTCGTCGACGACTGCTCGGGCGACGACGGCCCGGCCATCGTCGAGTCCTATCGCCAGCGCGACGACCGTGTCCGGCTGATCAGGCTCGACGCGAATCTTGGCCCGGCCGGCGCGCGCAACCGCGGCATCGAGGCCGCGCGCGGTGCGTGGCTGGCGATCGTCGACAACGACGATCTCATCCATCCGGAGCGGCTCGGCATCCTGCTCGATGCGGCGGATCGGGACGGTGCGGACATCGTCGCGGACGACCTGCTGACCTTCTACGAGGACAGCATCCGGATCGACACCATGTTGCCGGAGACAACAACGGAGCCGTATTGGGTTGCGTTGCCGGATTTCATCCGCTCGAACGCGATCTACGGTCCGAGTCGCGCCCTCGGCTATTGCAAGCCGCTCTTCCGGCGTCAGGCCCTGGGCGCGTTCCGCTACGACGAGACCCTCCGGATCGGCGAGGACGCGAATCTGCTGGTACGGCTGCTGGCCGCCGGCCGCCGCTTCCGTCTCTATCCGTGGTTGCTGTATTGTTATCGCAAGCACAGCGGCTCGATCTCGTACCGCTTCAGCCAAGCCGATTCGCAGCGCCTGATCCACGCTGAGCGAGAGCTGCTGCGGGCCCATGCGGCGCTCGGCCCGGAGATCGTATCCGCTCACGAGGCCGTGCTGGCTTCGCTCGAGCGGGCGGCGGCCTTCGCGAGCCTGATCGACGGTCTCAAGAAGCGCTCGCCGGCTCAGATCGTCCATGCCGTCTGTGCCGCGCCTGGGGCGCTGCCTCTGCTCCGGATGCCGCTACGGGCCTGGATCGAGCGGCGGCTCCAGCGGCTTGCCGTCCGGCGACAGGGCACGCCTTCCCTCCTCGTGTTGCAGCGCTCGGGCAGTAGACCAAGCGGCTCGGGAGCGGCGACGCGACGTCGGGATCTCGTGCGCCTGTTCGCGGACGGCGGCTACAGCGTCCGGACGCGGATCCTCGGCTCGACCGAGCCGGATCCCCGGTGGATCGGGCGCGAAGTCTGCCTCGAATTGGCCCGCCACGGCCGCGTCGCGGGCAACGTCCTCTTGGCCGAGCCATCGCTCGTGGCGGCCTCCCTCCCCTACAGGCTCGGCGCCGACAGCCTCACGCTCGAACCGAGCGCAGACGGCGTCCGCGTTCATCGCCGCGGCGCGGTGGCGGTCGAAACCCGATCTCTCGCGATGCCCGCCGCTTTTAGAGGTGGCCCGGTCGCGGCCGCGCCAGATCCGGGAGAGGACGGGCATGTGTCGATCGCCGGCGCGCGCAATGCGGCCGAGATTGCCGGGTTGAACTGGTTCCTCGCCGCGGTCTGGCCGCGCGTGCGAGAGACCCACCCGAACGCGGTGCTTCGGCTCGGCGGCGGACTAGCAGGGGTGACGGCGCCTCTTCCCCCCGGCGTCGTCCGGGCCGAGCCGAGAGCGGACGTGCTTGCCGGGGCGGGCGTCGTGGTGTTTCCGCGCCAGATTTTCTCCGACGATTCCTCGGCGATTCTCGAGGCGTTGCGATGCGGCAAGGCGGTGGTCGCGACCTCCGCCGCACGGGGCGGCCTTGCCGAAATCCTGCAGCCCACCGTCCGCGTCGCCGACACGGCGGCAGCCATGGCGGAGCGGATCACCGAACTTCTCGCCGCGCCTGTCCGCCGGGCCGAACTCGCCGGTGCCGGCCTTGCCCGTCTGAGGTCCGCGGCGTCCGGAGGGGGGGAGGATCCACTGGCGGAGCTTCTCGCCTCGGTCCGACCGCCAGCCAATGCGGCCGGCGCGCAGGCCAGACCGCACACGAACATGCCCGGCGTGCCGGTCGAGAAAAGGCTCTGACGTGCGGCTGACCTACTATCATGGCCGAGTTCCCAACTTCGGCGACGATCTCAACGGTGTGCTCTGGCCCGCTCTCCGGCCGGACCTGTTCGATGAGAGCGAGACCGTCGCCTTCGTGGGAATCGGGACCATCATCGGATTTCCGTGCGCGCCGTACCGGCAGTTGAACGTGTTCTCCAGTGGGGCCGGCAACGATCCGCTGGGCCGCTGGGCAGACCGCGACGTGACGTTCTGGTGCGTGCGCGGGCCGATCACCGCCGCGCTCCTGGGCCTCGAAGCGGACCGGGCTCTGTGCGACGGCGCGATCCTCGCACCCTTGGTCCCGTCGCGGTTCCCGGCCGCGCACCACGATTCCGGCGAGATCCTGCTGATCCCGCACTGGCAAACCCTCGATGATCCGGGCTGGGAGGAGGCGGCTCGGCTGGCCGGATATGTGCTGCTCGACCCTCGGGGCAGTCCGGAGGCCGTCATCGGGCGCATCGCCCGCGCCCGCATGGTTCTCACGGAATCGCTTCACGGGGCGATCCTGGCCGATACCTACGGCGTCCCCTGGGCCGCCTTCGCGACCTCGGGCAATTTCCAGGCATCGAAGTGGCTCGACTGGACGCGCTCCCTGGGGCGCGGCTTCGAATTCACGATCGTGCCGCCGCCGAGCGCGACGGGCTTCCTGCGGTATGGACGGCCGATGGCGGCAATCGGGACGTCCGTCAGCGTCACCGACGCGATCGCCATGCGCGACATGCGAGGGCGGACGGAGCAGGCCGCTCGCCCAGCCATGACAGCCAAGGCCCGCATGAAGGCCCGCGTGAAGGCCTGGGCGAAGCGCAGCGGGCTGCTGAACCGCTTCTACGATATGTCGCCGGCACGGACTGCGGAGGCGCTGACGGGGCTCGCTCGTGTGGTTGGCCAGCCCAGCACCCCCGGCACGATCACGCAGTTGCAGACGCGGATGATGGAGCGCCTCGATCAGGTGGGGCGCGGCGGCCGATGAGCGACCTTCTCAAGTCGCCGGCCGGAACTCGGACGATCGGCTCCCGAATGGAATGCGGACGCGAGACCGGCAACGCCGAACGCCGTTCGCTCCGCTCGGTGGGGCCGGGGCCGCTCGATGAGGCACGAAATCGATCTCACATCGATCTCACCTGGGGGATTTCGCGGTGATAGACGAAGAGAGTGTCCTGCTCGTCGTACCCGTCCTGAACGAGGAGAAGCATCTGGAGGCCTGCATCGCAGGCCTGCTCGGGCAGGATTACCGCGGCCCGATGACGATCGTGATCGTCGATGGGGGCAGCACGGACGCGACCCAGGCGATCGCGGCCCGGATTGGCGCCGCCCATCCCAATGTCCGCCTCCTGATGAATCCGCGACGCATCCAATCCGCCGCCGTCAATCTCGCGGCGGCCTCCGATCTGCCCGGCACCATCCTGGTGCGGGCGGATGCCCATGCGGATTATCCGCCTCACTTCGTCTCTCGCTGCGTCGAGGCGCTGCGCGCGAACGCGGCCGATTCCGTCGTCGTCTCGATGCGGACGGTCGGATTGCGGCCCTTCCAACGTGCGGTGGCCGCCGCGCAGAACAGTATCCTGGGGAATGGCGGTTCGGCCCATCGTCGAAACACCGCCTCGCGCTTCGTCGATCACGGGCACCATGCGGCCTTCCGGCGTGCCTTCTTCCTCGGGGTGAACGGCTACGACGAAACCTTCACGCATAACGAGGACGCGGAATTCGATGCCCGGGCGGCCGCGGCCAACGGGCGGATCTGGCTGTGCGCGGAAGCGACGATCACCTATTACCCCCGGGCCGAGATCGGTAGCCTCGCGCGGCAATACTATCACTACGGCCGGGGCCGGGCCCGGAACCTCGTCCGGCATCGGACCCGGCCGAAGCTCCGGCAGTTGGCACCGCTGCTCATGACGGCCTCGGCCGTGACAAGCCTCGCCATCGGCGCGATCGAACCGTTGGCCCTCCTGGTGCTCGCAGCCTACGTCGCCTTGTATGCCGGTTGGTCGGTCGCCGCGGCCGTGCGGATGCGGGACCCCGCCATACTCGCGATGGGGCTCGCGGCGGCCGTCATGCATATCAGCTGGTCGGCCGGCTTTCTCACGATGATGGCCGAGGCCATCCGTACTCGTCAGATGCAGGCCTCCTCGGTCACGGCATCGTAACGGCGGACGTGGCAATCCGGCACGATGTCTGACCGCGTCTTGCCAGAACCGGGCGTTGAACTCGAAGAGGCCAAGATGTCGATGATGGTCCGTTCTGGAAGGTTCGGGAGCGGGAATGCGGCGTCCACGCGTCGGCGCGGCGGCCGGTTCGTGCCTCGCGCGTCGGCCTGGGCGATCCTCGTTCTGATAGGCGTATCGGCTGCGCCGCTGCGTGCGGCCGAAGAATACAGGCTTCAGTCCGGCGATGTCCTCGAATTCTCCGTCTCGGGCATCCCAGACCTCCGGCAGCGCCTGCCCGTCACCATCGACGGTACGGTCTCGATCCCGCTCGTCGGTGACATCCCGGCGCGCGGCGAGACGCTGGCCGATATCCGCGCCGCGATCCGGGAGACTCTGCCCAAGACCTCACTCAACATGCGCACCGCGAACGGGGGCGAACAGCAGACGGTGATCGGGCCCAACGAGATCACCCTGGTGATCGCGGATTACCGGCCCGTCTACATCCTCGGGGATGTGAGCAAGCCGGGGGAGGTGCGCTACGCGCCGGGCTTGAGCGTGCGCCAAGCGGTCTCCCTCGCGGGCGGCTACGATCTCCAACGCTTCCGCATGGAAAACCCGATCCTCGAGAGCGCGGATCTGCGCAGCGAGTATGAAAGTCTTTGGGTCGAGCTGGCCCAGGGCCTCGCCACGCTCGCGCGGCTGCGTGCGGAACTCACCGGAGCCGCCGCCCTCGACCAGCGCAAGATCGAGAACACGCCGATTCCCGCAAGCGTCGAGCACCAGATCTGGCAGAACGAACAGGATCTGTTCAAGGTTCGAGGCGAAAATTACAAGAAGGAACTCGCGCACTTGCAAAAGACGGAAAGGCTGGCCGGGGAGCGCCTCACGGCGATCCAGGATCAGTATCGCCGCGAAAGCGAGGCGGCGAAGTTCGATTTCGACGAGATCGAGCGCATCAACGATCTCAACAAGCGCGGCGTCGTGCCCTTGACCCGCGCCGTGGAGACGCGCCGCCTTTCCCTCACCACCGCCACCCGCGCCCTGCAGATCGGTGTCGAAGTCGAGAAGTCGAAGCGGGACCTGCTGGATGCGGAGCGCAGCATCGTCAGGCTCGGCGACCAGCAACGCGCGGACCTGACGCGCGAGCTACAGGAAGCGTCAGTCAAGCTGGCGCAGACACGCACCAAACTTTCGGCGACCGGGGAGAAGCTGCTCTATACGGGTGTCGTGCGCTCGCAACTCGTTCGTGGCAGCGGCGGCAAGCCGACCATCGTTCTTCATCGGAAAGACGGCGCTCAAGCCAAAGTCAGCCAAGTCGATGAGAACGAGGCGCTGCAGCCGGGCGACACCCTGGAGATCGCCCTGAAGGTCGAACACAGCCTCACCCCGTCAGCGAACTGATCCCGTCGGAACATGACGGTACCGAAGGGCATTAGGCCGAATATCGGTCAGGTCGAGCGGATGAACCGCACGATCGAGGACGCGACCGTCAAACGCCATCATGATGGCTGCCACGAGCCGCTCAGAGCTGATCTCGCAGACGTTCGCGGACGCCGACAACCACGCTCGTCGGCTCGAGGTCTGACGGAGATGCCAAAACCCGCCTCCGGCCTCGAATCTGTGGCCGAATATGCCTCGGTATTTCAATAATATACGTGTTCATTGCTCTGTTCTGATTGGCGCGCCAAACTCCTCAATGACTTAGAGCTGTTCCCGGCGATGTTGCGACGGGACGGTGGTTGGGGCGTTGACCGGTGAAGGAGCCAGCGATGCCTTCACCGTTGTCTGTCGATCTGCGCGAACGCGTCGTAGCGGCCGTGGCCGGGGGCGCTTCCTTCCATTGGGCGGCGGCGCGGTTCGGGGTGAGCGTGTCGAGCGCCAGCCGCTGGTCGCAGCGGTTTGCGCAGCAGGGTCACGTCGCGCCCAAACCGACTCACGCCGACGACAGCCTGCCGGCGATCGAGGCGCATGCGGATCTGATCCTCTCCCTCGATGAGGCGCAGCCCGAACTCTTCCTGCGCGAATTGCGCGACGCCCTGGCCGAGCAGGGCGTGCAGACCAGCACGAGCGGGCTGTCACGCTTCTTCGCTCGCCACGGCATCACCCGCAAAAAGGGGCGCAGTACGCGGCTGAGCAGGAGCGGGCCGACGTGAAGGCGGCGCGTGAGGCGTGGTTCGAGGCTCAGCCCGACCTCGACCCCGACAAGCTCGTCTTCCTCGACGAGACGGCGGCTGCCACCAACATGGCCCGCCGCTACGGCCGCGCCCCGCGCGGCGAGCGCTGCCGGCTCCTCGTACCGCAGGGCCATTCTAAAACGACTACTGTCACCGCCGCTCTGCGCACCACCGGCCTGTGCGCCCTCGACCTCGCGGATGGCGCCACAAACGGCCAGCGCTTTCGCGACTACGTCGCCAACCGCCTCGTCCCGGTGCTGCGGCCCGGCGACACCGTGATCCTCGACAACCTGCAAGCTCACAAGGTCAGCGGCATCCGCGAGCGGGTCGAAGCGGCCGGCGCGCGGCTGCTCTACCTTCCGCCCTACAGCCCCGAGTTCAACCCGATCGAACAGATCTTCGCCAAGCTGAAAGCGCTGTTGCGGACCGCAGCCGCCCGCACCGTGGCTGACCTCTGGGACGCCATCCGGAACGCCTTCACCCGCTTCACCCCAGACGAATGCTGCAACTGCCTCGCCGCCGCCGGCTACGACAACGATTTGGCCGTCGCTACGTAAGCGGGAACGGCTCTAGCTGCTTGCAATGTTTGTATGCCGTTCGACAGCCCATCGAGCAGGCCGCTCAAATCGGCTCGGCGGTCTGAAAGTCCCGCGGCTGTGAAGAAGTTGACTGGATTGTCGAGCGCAGACGTAACGCGTTTGCCGGTCGCCAGGACATTCTGCGTAAGCGCTTGATGATCAGCGACGTTCTGGAGCGCGAGCAGATTGCTTCGTGTGGCTGCTGTCAGCGAGATGCTGGACATCTTCTGTGCTTATGGTTTTCGTGTTCGACACAAGCAACCGCAGATATGGTTGATGTCGCGTTAAATTAACGGTCCATTCACCATGTCGTGTGCGTGCAGCCGTCGATTTTGTTGTTTCTGGAGCCGACGTAGCATCGTCGTTGCACACAAAGACTTAGGATCAGGCCGATTTAACGATGCTAAATGTAACCTTTGGTGCGCTGCTCGGAGGTGGGTGCCGGGCACACCGGCCCATTCGCGGGGTCGAGGCGAACCCCAACGGCGTCGGGCCACCGATGGGCAATGACGCTCGAAGCAGCGCCCCGGTTGATCTGGGCGAGTTGCACGAAGCCGCCGACTTGGCAGGTGCCGTTGGCCGGGTCGCCGCCGATCGGGATGCGCTGCTGTCGGGCGGCGCAGACAATCCGCACCGCAGCCTCGGCGCAGCCGATGCCCTGCTGGTTCAGGGCTCGATCCGGGTCCACGCCGACGGCGACACACGTATCTCGACCGTAGCCGGAGCACACAAGCCGGGCGATCACACCGCGGCCTTTATGAGGAACTCGACGAGAGGCATCTCGATGAGGCTGCCGTCGTCCTCTACCTTCGTCGCGTCCCACAAACCGTGCTTCGTCAGGTAGGCTCCTGCCAGCCTGGAAAGCTCGCTCTGCTCCTGCTTGGGCAAGCGCCAGCCGTCGATATCCAGAAGCTCGTCACAAAGGATGAGATTACGAGGCTTGCCGTCCGCGCCCGGCTTGATCGGGACGCTCCCGTCCTCCCGCACACGCCAAATGCCACCGTATCTCAGCTTCGATCGCTTTTTCGACGCGGTGAGTTCGACGAAGATCGTTCCTGCCTCCGGCCTCCAGTCTGAGTCGTTCACGTAGAAGGGATACTCTCCCTCAAGCGCGGTCAACCTTGAGATTGCATAAGTCGCGGCTGGCCCTGCCTGGAACGCATCGATCGCATCTTGATCCACGTCCGCGACGACAAAGCCGAGCACGTACACCATCTTCGAAATGCGTCTCGGCTCTGCCCGCGCCACCTGCAGCAACGTGCGGACGTACTGGCGCTGGGCTCGACCGTGGTTCTGCTGCCAGAGCGGTTTTACCTCATCGGCCAAAGTCGCGGTGACGGGGGGGCACGCTCCCAGCTCAGGTTGAAGCGTTGAAGCGCCTCTGCAACGAACGTCGGCTCCGTTGAGCAGCGCGTTTGCCTCGACGTTGCCGGCTGCTCTCGCACCCTCAAAGCCGAGCCCATTGCTGGATGCGTTGCTCGATCCGACGATCGCAACGTCGCCAACAACCGACAGCTTGGAGTGGAAGTCATCTAGGGTCCGGATCTCGCAGCCAGCATCGAGCAGCTTCTTGATCTCTCCTGGATTGCAGACACCGCTGAACAGGTCGCAGAGGATGCGCGTCCCCACGCCAGCTGGTCGCCGATCGAGGCCAAGTCCCTTGAGCGCGCCAGCTCCCCAAAATGCGATACCGAGGCTCGCATCATCCCTGCGAGCCAGGAGGCTCCTGAGCCGCTTTGCAGCGTCATCGCCATCCAGCAAAATTGGGCTGTCTGTCATGCGCTCGGATGCCCTACGGTCAGGACAGAAGCCTCCGGAAAGTTACCGAGTTCCAATCCGGTGCTGGATGCGCGATTTGCTAGGAAAACGCCGGCAGCCCGACAGTTCGCCGCCCCGTCCGCGGCTGATATGTAGGCCGAGCCTGAACACACCCTGATGCGGCGAATGAAAATCTGCGAGGAGCAGGGCACCGGCATCGACAAGGCCGTCAACGCGGCTGAGATTTTCCAGCTTCCCCCTCCAGATTTTCGAACCGAGGGTGACAACATGAAAGCCGTGCTGCTGGCACCCCGGCAGTTCGGAGAAATGACACAGGTCGAGCGCGTCCGAGCGGCCTACCAGCATGCGGTCCTCAAGGTGCTGGCAAACTCAAGAATGACGAACAGCTCCCTGTGCGAACGCCTCGGAATTGCTAAGCAGAATGCCGCGCAAGCATCCCGGATTATCAAGGATGCCTTGGCCGCCGGCCTGATCCGTCCTGCGGATCCGGAGGCGCCCCGGGCCGGCTATGTCCCGCACTGGGCCTAGTTCTTGATCGGGTTTTGATCGGGATCCGGTGGGAAAAGCCACCCCACTGTTGTTGCAATCCTTTTACCGGCGCTGGAATGGGCTTTTCTCTTGATCGGGGTTTTGATCCACGGCCGGGGGAGCTTCGCGCGCCAGGTGATGCCGGCAAAGCAGCAGGGCCAAGCTATCAGGGGGCCGGCGCCTGCCGGGGCGAACTTGCTGCCGCGGCGGCCTCCTGCTGATCGACACCGTTGAGTCTGCATACCCACGGCGATGTGGCCCTTTTGCGCCGGCAAAACGCGACCGCATCGCCCACGCTACGAACGGATCTGCTAACCTGTTGTAAGGACTGGAGGTAGCATGCTCATCAGAGAGCTGGGTCCTCCGCCTTCGGAGGGCAACGCTCTATCCAGCTGAGCTACGGGTGCTGACCGTGGCTCGTGAGTAGCCCAACTGAGCGGCGGACGCAACGGTGCGAGCCGCGCTGCGAACGAGGGCCAGCACCTCACGGCGTAGCCGGTCATCCTCGATCGTGATGAAGGCGTTCAGCAGATCGACGGCCCCCGGGACGCGTAGGAACTCGAACGCTTCTTTCTGGCCCTGCTCGACCAAGCCGGCCCCTTCCTCGAAGAAGGTCGAGACCGGTACCTCAAGTACCCGCGCAACCTCGCTCAGGCGGCTGGCGCCGACACGGTTCACGCCATTCTCGTACTTCTGGATCTGCTGGAACGTCACGCTGAGGGCCCTGCCGAGCGCAGACTGCGAAATTCCCTTGGACTTGCGCAGCATCTTGATGCGCTGTCCAACAAGACGGTCCTGCTCGGTCACACGCTTTGGTAGTGCGTTTGGAGTGTCCATAGGAACATGCCCTGAGTCCGAGAGCTAAAGCGCTATTGCAGCCGATCGGCCAGGAGCAACTTTAACGCGAGCATTACTGTTCCCGCGAATAGCAGCACCTGTCAGATGACCGTCGCGAGCATCCGCTTCCACACCTCGGCCATGCGGACGCCATCACCTGCGCCGACCGTGGCAGCTTCCCGCCTATGACGGCATTGGCGCGGCGGCCTGCGACGACTCTCCTTCCCCCGTCGCCGCAGCTACAATGAACTTAGCGAGCCGATTGGGATCGCGGGGGCGCTTGGGGGTGGTCATAGAGCCCTCGCATAACCGGGCAGCAGGCCGATCGCCTGCGCCGTATCCTGAGAGAGGCGGGCCTCGCTCAACTCAACCTCGGCGTCGGCCTTCACGGCGTTCTTCACGATCTGAACGCCCGTCTCCGGGTCATCTGCTAGGACAGCATAGAGCATCGTCAGCCGGCCGTTCGGCGTGTCGGCATCAGGCCACGTCACCTTGACGATAAAGGCGGTCTGGTTGGGCTCGATCATGTCCTTAGCCTACATGGCCCGCGAGCCGGGACCAAGGTTGGGTCAACCCCGACAAATTTCTAACTGACCCACTTGGGGAGCTCCGATCATTCACGGAGCTGTGAACCCTTTTCCACCCAGTGGCGTTCCTCGTCACCTCTCCCGGCTTAGGAAGTTCACCAATGAAAATACTTTCCGCGTCCCTGCTTGCGGTTGCTCTCGTAGCTACCCCGGCGCTTGCTCAGCAGAATAACACCAATCCTACAGCCACGCAGCAGAATACCCCGCGAGCGGCTGATCGCGATAACGACTTCGATATGGGCTGGCTCGGGCTGATTGGACTTCTGGGCCTTGCTGGTTTGCTCGGCCGTCGCAGGCATGATCACGTCAACACGACGTCTACGACGCCCGGTTCGACTATCCACCGCTAAAGATCGGGGGAGCTTCGGCTCCCCTTATTCGCATGTGTGCCTCACCCACTTTACCAAGAGGCAGCGGGTCATGTTGAAGTCTTCGCAGGCTGGCCCAGCCTTGGGGCCAGCAACTGCGCCTGCCATGGTGAGCGATGCCTTACACAGTGGAAATCACGCTGGCCGATCCACCATCGTCCGAGGATGGTCTGCCGATCTATGCGCTGCCCGAGAGTTTCGACACGTGTGCAGACGCCAAGGAAGCCGCTGCTGATCATATCGCCAAGTTGGGACGACCTCCCTCGACCGTCATGTTCACCGTGATGGATCGTGATGGCGTTACTGTTGCGACGGGTGACGACAGCGCGACCTGACCATCATCGAGCGATCCTGGCTGATTTAGCAAGTTTATCGTGGACGCACCGGTGCGATGGCTTGACACCTGACATTCAAAAACCTTTATTCAACTCGCGCTGACTGCAGAACAATATGGACGGGTCTAGCGCGAGAACGGATGTGAGGCCGCCATAGGCCCTGCCGCTTCTTACGATTGGAAAGATGTGCCCCGAGCGGATGACCCCCGTTGCGGAGTTATTCATTGAGCAGGAGAAGGGGCCGCGGCCCTCAATCATCGGACCGCAGCCACCGAAATCAACCTCACTCGGACGGCGGGCTCAGGATCAACTTGCCACGGAAGACTTCCTTCTGATTGTTGATGCTGGCGCACCCGTACTCCTGCTCGCCTGCCGCAAGCGTCCTCAGTTTCAGTACGCCCTTGCCGTTCTGCTTGACCGTGTATCCGTCGCCGCTGGCGGCATGGGCCAGATCGCCATCATGGTGCAGGATCTGATCGTTCTTGAACTGGTTCAGTGACGTGAGCATCACCGGCGAGTCGGACTGACTGATGATGTTGATCGTCACGTTCGAGTTCGCTGCAAGGCGGAGTTCGGTGGGAGAGCAGACGGCCTTCCCGTCCTGCTTGGTGATCTTCAATTCCACAGACGGCATCGACGCGCTCTTGGGCGGGGTATCGGGCTTGCCCTGAGCAGCCGCTGCCTGGGCGAACAGGATCGTCATCAAACCGAGCCCAAGCGGGGCATGCCGCAGCATCTGCGATCTCCTTGGTGAGGTTGGTAGGTGTCGGAGCAAGGTGATCCTGGGCTGCCAAGTTCCCTCTAGCAGGCGAACAGTCCCCTCTTTGATGGGGCGTCGAGCTCCAAGTGGTCTGGGAGCCGCTACACTGCGGTTCATGCCTCGGGTGAAGAGGGCCGGCCCTACCTCGAACCCCGGGGGGCCTGGCGCCCCCAAACCTATACGGCTGGTCGGGGACCGTAGCCCCCGACTCGTCGTGCCGGTATTAAGACGCAGTCTGCGACCGCCTCAGCGGAATTGACGTCCATACCCGCCGCGGAAGCCGCGGCCAGGACCGCCGAAGTGCCGACCCCCATATCCGCCCCGACCGTAGAACCTCGGACGCGGACCGTATCCTCCGAACCCACGACCATAGCCTCCACCGCGGTAGCCGTGAGGACGGCCATAACCACCGCCATATCCGTATTGGACGTTCTCGACAGGAGAGACGGCTTCAGGTGCTGATGGGACGGCAAACGGTGCTGCTGAGGCTGCAGGTGCCAGCAACAGGCCAGCAATGACGAAAATGGCTTTGCGCAACGGAGTACTCCTATTCTGCGCGTTCATGAGAAGGCGCAGAGCTAGGGGATATAGGGCGCTGATCGGTTTTACGGAGACCAGCCGTTGTTCGACATCTTCGGCCGCAAGCGCCGCGAGGAAGAGCGCCGTCGCAGAGAGGAGCGGGAGAACCGCCTGCGCCGCGCCCGTCTTCTCGACGCGCCTGGCGCGCCCCGGTCGGCAGCGAACGACAGCCAGATGAACCCCGCCTCGCCATCCGGCATGATCCTGAGCCCGCTCAGCCCGATCTCGCCAAGCTATGGCGCGTCGGATCACTCGACCTCGTCGCACTGCTCCGGCTCCTCGTCCTACTCGGACAGCGGGTCATCCTGCTCCGGCGGGGATAGCGGTGGCGGCGGAGGGGGTGGGGACTGAGCATCGGCATGCCCCGCCTCACCACGCTCGCGCCACGCCTCGGCACCCTCGCTGCGACCTATCTCCTGTTCACGCGTTCCTTCATGAGACAAGAAATCTCAGGAGGAATATACATGAACCCACATCAATTTTTGGTGGCAGTCTCGGCAGTACTGATCGTGTCCACGGCTGCACATGCCGAGCCACCCAAAGCTGCCGTTTTCGACTTCCAGCTTGCGAACCTCGGCGCCCAAACTCCAACTGATGAGGACCAAGCCCGCCTCGGCCCCCTCACCGATCTGCTACGTCAGCAGCTACAGGAGAGCGGTCGCTATCAGATCGTGTCCACGGATCCCGTGAGGGCTGAGGTCGAGAAGAGTTCCGACCTGCGCAAGTGCGGCGGATGCGCCGAAGATTTTGCGCGCAAACTCAAGGCGGACGTCGCGATCACTGGCGAGATCCAGAAGGTCTCCAACTTGATCCTCAATATCAACGTCTACGTGAAGGATCTGAAGGCTGACACGCCCGAGCAAGCTTATAGTGTAGACATTCGCGGCAACAACGACACCTCGTTCGATCGCGGTGTGAAGTACCTCGTGAAGAACAACATGCCCCCCGCGACTGAGGCAGTTTCACCGCAGAAGTGAGGCTGGCTGCGGGCTTGCGGTCTGTGCCGCTATACAGCTCTCAGAAGCCTATCGGCTCCCGAACCCAGCCTGATCTTTCTCAACGGCTCTCAACGCGTTCTCGAACGCCTTGGCCTCGGTGGGGAACGAACGGTCGGACCTCTCGGTCGGCTTACCGTGCTTCCTGAGGGCCCATCCGAACTGGCCGTCGGGCTTCTTCAGCGGTTCGATAGTGATAGAATAGGGGGGTGAGGCACTTAATTGGTCATGCCCCCCGTATGCCATGCAGGTCATCCAGCCACTAGCGCCCCCGTTGGTCGGCCAAGGCGGTCGGGCAGTTTCATGCTCAGAGGTCGTCGGTTTGATGCCGACCGCCGCCATTACTTCACCGCGGGGGTCGGCGACGCCCCGCCCCGAGCGGGCGGCCCGCTGCGGGGCTTTTTCGATCCGGCCGGTTAGCGGCCCGATCCGCCACTGCCAGCAGAGCTTGTGTTGCCGCCGCCGGCGTTGTTCGGATTGCCGGCGTTTCCACCGTTCTGCTGAGCCATCGCAGAACCGGTCATGACGGCAAGCGCCAGTGCTGCCGTGATGATCTTCGTCATGTGCTGCTCCGTCTATCACGGCTCCTCTGGCCGCATTCCCGAGCAACTGGACCGATGACCTGACCGGCTGGCTTTGGACTGGGCTGATTGAGAGGATCAGCCTGGATCAGAGGAGTTGGGAATGAAGCGAGGACGGAGGCCGAGCGCGGAGCAGGTCGTGCTGATGCTGCGCCAGATCGAGGTACAGACGGCGCAAGGCAAGAGCATCGCCGTCGCGTGCAAGGAGGCGGAGGTCTCCGAGCAAAGCTACCGTGACGAGCGCCTACGCCAGGAGATCTTCTACTCGCTGAGAGAAGCACAGGTCGTGATTGGCCTATGGCAGAACACCTACAACCGTGTCCGGCCGCATTCGTCGTTGGGCTACCGGCCGCCCGCGCCTGTCAGCTTCCCCGATCTGGCCTACCGGCTACCCATGGCCACTACCATGCAGTAGCCTCCCATCTGGCCCGGTCAAAAATACCGGTCAGGTCAGGTTTGCCCAATTAAATATAGCGCTCCTAACTCTAATTTAATGCGCATAATTCGAGATTTCTGCATCGATAGATGCAGTAACCACTCGTTTTGTATGAATGGATACAATCAGAGTTCCCATCGGGTTGGTTGGTACCTCCGATGGTGAACGGGCCGGGTGAGCCGCACAAGGCTCCCCGGCCCGCATCCTTCTCACAGCATGTCCGCAAGTTGGGCGCCTTGCAGATCAATCCTGCCCTTGCTGCTGCTCTGGGGTCATGCTTTCGAGTGTCTCAAGTGCCTCGCGAAGTGCGGCCTTCGCAGCGCCGATCCCAACCTGCCTCAGGTCAGCTTCGGTTTGATCGCCCGGCGCTCCAATTGGCACCTGTATTCTTATTTCGGTGTGCCGCAACTTGCCCGCAACGTAATCGTCGCTCGTTTTAAAGAGCACAACCGCGGCGCTGTCCCGCAGCAGATCCAAAGTCAGCGCATCCAAAGTCATCTGCGGCATCGGCTTTTCCATCAGTAAGTTTTCTTACTCAGATGGTGAACGGGCCGCGTGACGAGCACAAGTGTCCTCGCCCCGCATAAATTTCGTCATCGAGTCTTAATGACCCTCGTCGTCACCGCGAACATCGCCGGGCAGACCCGCGGCGAGCCCGTGCAGTTGCCTGATCGGCGCCGTCGTCGGCTCTCCACGATCGTCGCCCGCCATAAGCCGCCGCCCGGCCGCCGGTTCATCATTTCGGTGCACCGGAAGGGCGAGACCTTCCTGCGACCGACGGACGGGGCGGTGCGGCTGCGCGCGGACCGGCGGCGCACGCTGGTCGGGCCGGACGGCGTGGTGCTCGTCACCATCGTGCCGGGCCGCGGCGGGATCGCCTCCATCGGTCTTGCCATCGCGTCGATCGCGCTGATTGCCGTGGCACCCTACGCCGCGCCCGCACTCGCACCTGCGATGGGTGGAGCCGGCATCGCGGTGTCGGCGGGCGCCGTGCAGGCGGGCCTCGTCATCGGCGGTGTCGCCCTCTGCGACGCCGCTCAGGCCTCGGCTGCGGCCAAGAAGAAGACCGAGCGCAGCTTCTTTAGCGTCACCGGCGGCGGCAATATCCCGAAGCCCGGCGCGCGCAAGCCGCTGCTCTACGGCCGGTGCTGGACCACCCCACCGCTCAGCCAAAAGGATTTCATCACATACGACGGCGACACGATGGCGCTGACCAACCGCATGACGCTTGGGATCGGCCGGTTCCAGATCCACGCCGTGCATGTCGGCGAGGCGGCGTTCTGGCTTGAGGGTGGCGGCATCCAGGCGCCGTTCAACTCGACGGATGGCACGTTCGGGACGCAGGTCGAATTCCTGTACGGCCAGCCCTCGGCCATCGCGCCGGGCGACGTCATCTCCTCGCCGTCGGTCGGCGGGCAGGAGATGCCGCGCCCGGGCGGCAATCACGAGCGGACGCCGTGGTTCCGGCTGACCCCGCAGGGCGTCACCGCCGATGCGGCACAGATGTCGTGGACCTATCCGGCGATCTACCGGATGACCTCGCAGGGACGGCAGGCGCCGACCGTGGCCGGCGTCGTGTTCCAGGGGCAGGAGATCAACCCGACCACGGGCGAGCCGGTCGGGCCAATCTTCGACCTGTGGCGCTCCAGCGAGGGCGCGACCGCGCTGACCACCACGCCGCTGCGCCGCTCGGCCTACTTCCGCCTGCCGAAGAGCGGCGCCTTTAAGGTGCGGCCGCAGAACATGTATCCCGAGGCGGTCGGGTTCGAGCAGAAGAACACCGCCTCGTGGGACGAGATGGCGGCGATCGAAGACGACGTCCGGATACGGCCGAACACCACCGAGATCGTCATGCGGGTGCGGGCGGGCAAAGGCCTGACCGTCACCGCCTTTTCCGAGATCTGGGTCGATGCCACCCGTATCATCCCGGTCTGGGACGGCGTTGCATGGGTCGAGCAGGCAGAGCGCAAGGCGGTCTGGGCCTTCGCCGACCTCGTGCGCTCGCAGCGCGGCCTCGCTCTGCCGAACGGCTTCGACGCGGACACTTGGCTCGCTCGCTGCCGCTCGGACGCGATCAGTCCTACGATCTGACGGTGTCTTGTGACGAGATCAGCCAAGGCCTGAGTTTCGGCATCGGCCCGAGCGCGAACGGGTGGGTTGGTGGCCGCCGCGAACGGGGCGATCACGGTGGCGTCGATGCGGTCGGTCTTGGCGCGTTGGCCCAAGGCGTGAGCGAAAGCACGGACCTGTGCTGGGTTCACGATCACGGCTGGCAGCCTCCAGGTGGTGAGAGCACGTGCCACCATGGCTTCCAAACCGCCGGTTGCCTCCAGGACGACGAGCTTCGGCTTCAGGGGCCGGAGGCGTTCGCACAGCTGCTCCACGCCCTCGGTCGTACGGTCAACGGCGAAGTTCGCTCTAGAGGGATGAACGTGAATATCGAGGCGGTCACGGGCCACGTCGATCCCGACAACAGGAGCGTCCATCTGATCCCATCCTTGCGCAAGCGGGCTTCGCGTTGAGCGGCCCAAGCGACATTTCGGGTTCGATGGAACGGCGGGCGAGGACCCTGGCTCACTTGCGGGCTTGGTGGCCCCAGAGGCTAACGGTCTCCCACCCGCCACCGCGCCGAGGAGCATACCCGGCGAGGTTGGGATCAAGTTACAAGAGGCTACTGCAAGGCAGCAGCCATGGGTAGCCGGAAGGCCAGATCTGGGAAGGTGACGGGCGCCGGCGGCCGATAGCCCAGCGACGAATGCGGCCGGACGCGGTTGCAGGTGTTTTGCCACAGCCCGATCACGATCTGCGCTTCCCTCAATGAGTAGAAGAATTTCCTGCCGTAGGCACTCATCGCGCAGCTCTGCTCGGAGATCTCTGCCTCCTTGCACGCCAGGTGGCCGCCGCGCTCGACAGCACGAGCCCGACCGCAATCAGCAGGCGATAGAAAGGGGAAAACGATCATCGCCGTGGCTCGGGCGGGGACAATATGACTGGATCAGCGCGGCTGTGGGGCAGGCACGCGAATCGTGACCATCTGGCCGCTGATCGGATTGGCAATGCCGATATTTGCCGCGGCTCCGGTCAAGCTCTGAGCCTAATTTTCAATTGCTAAAATCATTAGATTCAAATAAAATCCTTCAAAATTGAACTAGAGGCGCATTCTTAGGCTTCCTAAAGAGAAAGCTATCTTCTCTGGTAGGACACGATGAATATCAAATGTGCTCTTTTTCTCGTTGCCCTGGCTGCGTGCACACCATCAACGGCGGTTGCTCAGGAAAAGTCTGCCACCGCTAACGCACCCGCCGGTGAGGCTCGTTGGCAAAAGCAATGCGTAGACAAAGCGAACTATGACAATCTCGGAGCGGATCTGCGGCCTACATTCATGATTGAGTGTGTCGCAGGTGCCAAGCTTGATGCTCTTACCAATCCCGCTGCGCAGAAATAGAAGCTTACGCAATCCAATGGGTTGCCCTCGAACGCTCGGGACTTCGACGTTACAGAGATACTCGCACCCTACCGATCGGGTCACATCCTCAATTGACATCTTCCTTGAACAAACTCCCTTGGTCTGCACTGGGCCCATTTCGGGCACGCGATACCGCGCTCGTCCTCGCTGGAGGCAACGCGCTCGGCGCCTACCATGCGGGAGCCTACGAGGTTCTGCACGAACGGGGCATCCGCCCAGACTGGGTCGTTGGTGCCTCAATCGGTGCCGTGACGGCGGCCATCATAGTCGGCAACGCTGCCGAGGAACGGGTCGCGAAGCTCCGGCAGTTCTGGGATGAGGCGACGCAGCACACCGGTCCCAGCGTCACAGGCTTGCTGAAGCCGCGTCAGTACTACAACGCCCTGCACGCTCTCCTAACGCTGACTCAGGGGCGGCCGAATATCTTCCAGCACCGCTTTCCCGGAATGTGGTCCACCCTACCGTGGATGCCGAACGATGTCGCTCTGTTCGACCACCCCCCCCTGCTAGGCACCCTGAAGCGGCTCGTCGACTTCGACCGGCTGAACCGGGGTGACACACGCCTGACAGTGGGCTGCATCGATGTTGAGACCGGCGAGGAAATCTATTTCGACACCACCCGTGAGACCATCCGGCCCGAGCACATCCTGGCGAGCACTGCCATTCTTCCTGCGTTCGCCCCAGTCGAGGTGGAGGGTCGCCTCCTGTGCGACGCGGGCTTCACGAACAACTTGCCCCTCGATCCACTGTTTGTGACCGAGCCAGAGCGCGATCTCCTCTGCATCGCATCGGACCTGTTCAGCCCACGCGCACCCCGTCCGGCTTCGCTGGATGCAGTGCTGGAGCGGGCGAACGATCTTATTTTTGCCAGCGCAGGCCGGCGTGCCATTGCGGGCCTCCGGCGAGAGTACGCTCTGCGCCAACAACTCGATCCGGATGGACCAGCAGTCACGCTGCTGCACCTCATCTACCAAGCGGGCGCCGACCAACTTTCGGCCAAGAGCTTTGACTTCTCGCCCTCCTCGATCTGCGACCGTTGGGCGGCCGGCAGTTGCGACATGATGCATGGGGCAGACTGGCTGGCATCCCACACCGCCAATGGCCAACGCTTCATTTACGAGAGCCTCTAGACCAGCCTAACGCCTATCAGAGTACCAACTTCAGCGCCCTGTTCGGATGTGGCTAGCGATCCGTTAATGTTGATTCTCCGGGTCGTGCCGCAGCCTCACCATGGCAGGAAGCGGTCCGAAGCTGGTCGCCCCGACAGCATGAATGCGATGGCACCGACGACGTCTGCGAGGACCACAAAAACTTTTGCCCCGAACATGCTTTCCCCCTCGCCCCTGATCGGGCTGGGTCCGTCTGACGCGAAGCTGAGGGGGAAGCGCGACCTTCAGCGCGTCGTCAGGGTCGCAGCTTGGGAAGCCGATTCTACCGGGCACCTGTCGCGGGCGTCTCCTCGTCCCATTCGCGATCTCACCGCCTCGGCAGTTCGGCGTGCTCCCGCTCCGCCCCCCCCGCAGCCGCAAGCTGACGTGCCGGAAGAGGACGACCCGGCGGTAAAGGACACTGAGCAGCAACCGCCCTGACGTTCTGCTCGGGCTCGGCATTCCATCAGCCGCCGAGCCCTGTCTCACGTTAGGTCTTAGGCTGGTTCGGCGACTTTGCGAGGCCGACCAGCACGCTTCGACTTAGAGGCCGGCGTTGGCTCAGGCTCGGGCGCAGGCGCCGGCTCGACTTTCTTGCGCTGATTGCCCAGGCCAAGCTGTTTAGCCAATGCCGAGCGAGTCGCTGAGTAGTTCGCGGACACTGAGGGATAGTCACTCGGCAATCCATAGCGGGTGCGGTACTCGTCAACCGAGAGACCATGCACGGTGAGATGCCGCTTTAGGGTGCGATACGGCTTGCCATCGACGAACGAGATCAGCGCGTCCGGCGTGATCGATTTCTTGATCTGCGCCGGCGTCGGCTTCTCGATCTCACTACCGGCTTCGGCAGAGGATGTCGCCAACAGGCTCGCAAACGCACCATGCACCTGAACGAGCAGGTTCGGCAGTTCGCTTGCTGGAACGGAGTTGTTGCTGACGAAGGCGGCGACGATATCTGCCGTCATCGTCAGCAGATCGGGCGATGTGCTGTCTTCCATAGTGATTTGCTCCTTACAAAGGCAGCACTTTCACGGCACCCGCCGTAGCGCAACACTACGACGCGAACATAGTTGTATGAGGCGGTCGCTTCTGCTGGCTAGAATTTCGGCGGGCTGCAGCGGAAGGGCTGCCACCCACCTGGAAGCGTCAGGCTGCTCGGGCCACCGGCGCAGGAGCATCCATGGCGCGCAGGTAAACCTCCATCAGGCTCTCCTGCTCGTCGCGCTCGTCCTTGTCCTGCTTGCGAAGCTTCAAGATCTCCTTGAGCACCTTCACATCGAGGCCTTCGCCCTTGGCCTCGGCGAAAATCTCCTTCTTGGCCTCCATCAAATCCTTGATCTCCTCTTCGATGCGCTCGACGCGTTCGATGATGGAGCGGATTCGCTCGCCTGCGACGCCTACCGTGTCCGTGGTGTCGGTCATGCCTTCCTCGTGCTCACTGGCCGCGTGCAGTCTCGCGGCTGATGGTAAGCGGGGCGTTAAGGCTGAAATTCCTGCAGACGGTCCAGCATCAAGGCCGCGCGCTTTGCTGAGCAAGCAGCGTGCGGGTTGATCTCATAGGGCGCCACCCGACGAATCCGGTCGTGCGGCAGGCCGCGGCGGCGCTTAGCGGCCTGCTCAGGCCCATCGCAGAACCGACGCTTTGGACTTCAAGCCGTTCGTAGAAGTGCGCTCTCCTATGCAGACACCTGCAGGCGTGTCTGGCAGATCAAGATGATTGGGGTGACGTGCAACGGCGTGATAGAGTGACGGAATGCGTTCCTGGTTCTGGCTTCCTGTTCTGCTTCTCGTCACGCCAGCCGACGCTGAGCCGTTCGTTGGCCGGGCCTCGGTTATCGACGGCGACACGCTCGACGTTCGTGGAACCCGCATCCGACTTCACGGTATCGACGCACCGGAAAGCGCGCAGCTCTGCAAGGACGCCGCTGGCAAGGACTATCGCTGCGGACAGGCGGCTGCCCTGGCTCTCGCCGATCACATCGGCAAACGCCTCGTGACATGTGATCCGCGCGAGATTGACCGCTACGGCCGCGTCGTTGCCGTCTGCCGTGCCGACGCGGAGGACCTGAACGCCTGGATGGTCGGGCAAGGGCACGCCGTAGCGTACCGGCGCTACACCGAGGACTACGTCAACACTGAACTTACAGCGAAGGCGCTCCGCCACGGCATTTGGGCGGGCACGTTCCAGGATCCATCCGAGTGGCGGCGCTCTAAGCGTGCCGGCGGTGAACGCTCGAGGCCTGAGACTGTCACGCCACCGAGCAAGGCGAGTGGCTGCAACATCAAGGGCAACATCTCAGCCGGTGGAGAGCGGATCTATCACCTGCCCGGCTCGCGCGATTACGAGCGCACCCGCATCAACGACCGCGCTGGCGAGCGCCTGTTCTGCTCGGAGGACGAGGCAAAGGCGGCCGGCTGGCGGGCGACGCGAGGCTGACGACCGCATGGCCGAGGTGCGGAAGCGGATGCTCGCGACGGCGGACGGCAGAAACTAAAAACCCCGCCGCGGCTGAGCCGGGCGGGGCAAGTCTAGGTCGATATGCGGAACGCCCGCTGGAGGGCGGGCATGAGGTAGACGGATAGCGGCGGGCGTATAGTCCGCTTCAGTTCGCCGCCCCTCCGAACGGAAGCGCACCCGTCCGCCACCAATCGCCGATGTACGGCTAAGTGCGCTACGAATGAGGGGGAGGAGGGTCGATGATCAGGCTCTGAGCACTCCCGCGCTCCGATCGCTCAGAAGCGTACGATAGCGCCTCAAGCAAACAATCGCTGTGTTTCAGCGTGCAACTTTGGCTCAGACGCACTCTCGCTGATCATCGAGGCGTGAGGCCGATCAGGCGAGCTTGCAGCAGGTCGATCTTGCCGCGGCCGTACATCTGGCGCTTCACGAGCTTGAGCTTCGTGATCTGCCCCTCCGTCTGGCCGTTCGACCATGGCAGCGTGATCGCGGCCTGAACTGCGGATCGGTCCCGACCAATGCCGCGCGCGAAGGAGGCGACGAGACTCGCCTCGGCTCGCCTGAGCCATCCTTCGAGCCGGCCAGGCTCCATCGCTCTTACCATCGTCTGGAAGGCGCCCACCACCTCACGCGCCTCGACCAGCGCCGGCATCCCGTCCTCGACGGTGGCCACGGTCAGCGTCTCGGCCTTGGTCAACCGATCGCGACCGGTCGTCAGCCATCGTGCCAAGGTTCGCGCCGACGGCACGCGCTGAAGCCGCTCGATGTTGGCCTGCTCTGCGCGCCGACGTCGCGTCGCCCATTCCCCGACGACGCGAAGTGATCCACGGAAGCCCTGCAGCTTCGCCTGTCGCCAGATCTCGGTCGCATTGCGGCTGCCTGCGTCCCACTGGGCGTCGAGCCAGGGCAGATAGGCTTCGAGCGAGCTCTGGCGGACCCGGAAGACGTCCGTGCGCTCGCCGCGTAGGACCGCACGCACCACCTTGCGGCTGTGGCCCAGGCGCTGGCCAATCCGGCGGATCGGAACGCCTGCTTCGGCGAGTGCGCGGATGGCCGCGTCCGCTTCCTCCCGCCGCTGGTAACCCTCGTACTGGATGCGCTCGGCCGCGGTGAGGAGCGCCGGATCAAGGACGGCCGCGCTGATGATCTCGCGAACCTGACGCATCGACCTGCGCACGGCATCGACGAAGCCGCGGCTGGCGTTCTCCATGAGGTGCCAGCGGTCGGCGACCTGGATAGCCTGCGGCAGAGCGCGGGCGATCGCCTCACCGTATCCGCCACCCCGATAGCGGGCGACGATCTGGATCGAGGCGTTCTCCTTCAGCCAAGTCTGTGCGGTGGCCTGCTCGCGGTCTGGCAGGAGCGCGACGATGCGGCGGCGTTCGAGATCGCAGACCAGGGTGCCGTAGCGGTGATTGCGTCGCCAGGCGAAGTCGTCGATGCCGATGACGCCGAGCGGATCGGATCGTGTGGTCGCCCGACGGCGGATGACGCGCAGGAGCGTGTCGCGACTGACGGGCAGCCTGAGGCGCTGGGCGAGGCTCGCACCGGGCCGACCACCGAGTGCGAGCCCGAGGTGATGGACGATCTGCTCCAGCCGCGAGGTGCGTCGCGCGAAGGCGGGCAGGACGTCATCGGGAAAGCGCTCGGCGAAGATCTTCCGCTTGCAGGCAGCTGCGCCACACCAAAAGCGTCGTACGACGACCCGGAGCTCGACGCGCCGACCGCCGAGCGGCAGGTCGGCGGCACGGCGCCGGTAGCGGCTTTGGAGGCGACGCGAAGGCGTCCCACAATCCGGGCAGGCCGCCACCGCGGCTCCCGATCTCACGACCAGACCGACCCGGTCGGCGTCGCTATCGAGATGATCGACGACGAAACCAGCGGGTACGAGGCTCGACGACCGGAAGCGGGGGCGCATGCTGCGGCTCCATCGTGGATGTCCGCAAACTCAACGCCGCTGGTACCAGCGAGAGTGAGTCAGAGCCAAAGTTCGACGCCGATCCAGGGTCAATGTTCAACGCTGTTTGACACAATCGCCGCCCAAACCCGTCCTAAGTTCGTGAAAGTCGGTAACATCGGCCTACAGTGGCGGACATCATCAGCGAGTCTGACACAGGTGCTGATGGCTGGGAGAGGCGAGCGCTTCCGCCTGCAATGCGAGGCGAAGCGCTATGGCTTTAGCCCCAAATTCACACGCCATAACCATGCTCATCCGCAAGCTGGAGAGCATCGACACTCTTACGGACGAGCAGCGTCAGGCCATCGAGAGCCTGCCGATGAGAATTCACAACCTCAGCTCCCGGCAGGACATCGTGCGCGACGGCGACAAGCCCTCGCACTGCTGCCTCATCCTCGATGGCTGGGCCTGCCGCTACAAGTTGCTCGACGATGGCAGGCGGCAGATCTTTTCGTTCCATGTCCCAGGCGACATCCCGGATTTGCAGAGCTTGCATGTCCACACCATGGATCACAGCCTTGCTACCATGACGAAGGCCAGCGTGGCCTTCATCCCGCACGAGAACCTGCTGGATCTGACGCTCCGGCATCCCAGTGTTGGCGCTCTCTTCTGGCGCAGCACCCTGATCGATGCGGCGATCTTCCGCGAGTGGATGGTCGGCATGGGTCGACGCTTGGCCTTCGAGCAGGTCGCGCACCTTTTCTGCGAACTTTACCTAAAGCTGCAAGCGGTGGGGCTGGCCGAGCACTACCGCTGCCCGCTACCGATCACCCAGATCGATCTCGCTGATGCCCTTGGTCTCACCAACGTGCACATCAGTCGTGTGGTGAAGGAGATGCGTGACCGGTCCCTAATCACATTGCACGATCACACGCTGGTGATTGAAGCGTGGGATGAACTTCTCCGGGTCTCAGAGTTTGATCCTACCTACCTGCAGCTGGAACAACGAGCAGCTGGATGACCCTTCGCCTTCAGCCCGTCCAAGTTGGTACGGGCAGTTCCGACATGGAGAGCCAGCTTGTCTACTCGGAAGGCCTCCTGGTGGCCGTTCTAGTGCGGCTTTCGGACGATCACGATGATCGATCCGGAATGTGGTTTCTGGAGGCGGGATTTGGGCGCGTTGATCACCCCGACCCGCCCACCTTTGCCGATCTAGACGCTGCGCAGGACTGGATCGCGCAGCGACTTGCAGGCACGTCGTAGCCGCCATTATAGCAATCGGTGCGAACTCAACCGTTCGCTCGACTCCTCTACACCCCTCTGCTCAATTAGCGCCTGTGGGCTCCGTGTGGAGCTGCGCCAAGTTCTGATGACTGCTCGGGCTTACGCTCAAGGAGCCCGCACCACCTCCTCCGGCGTCTCTCGGGCGAACGTTGTCAGCGGCCCGACGTGATCTCGGATCGGTCGTGCGGCCGCTCTCCCGGCGCGGTCACCACCGGGCTGATGCGCGTGCTCGGCCCGATGAACAGGAAGGCGCGGGCGTCCTTGGCCAGTTTCCCGCTTGCAAGCATGACCGACTGGGCTGAGCACTCTGTGCACTGCTTATCATTACCTCAGCGCCGGGGTTGCCCGAGACGTCGCTGATACCCGGATTTCTCGACTTCAAAGCCTCATCGTCGGCCAATCCGTGCGTCGATTGACGGTGAGGGATTCGAACTCACGGAGGCCTTTGGCGCCCGTTAGGTGCTGCCCTTCAGAAGAGTCGCCAGACCGCAAGACCTCATCAATTCTTGTGAAGTGGGGCGCCGACCTCACCAAAACCGTCAAGGTTTAGCTATCAGGCCGATCCGGTCACCTCGTGATTGATTGCCGCCATGCCGTCTGTGTCCCGCGCCGTCGTTTCTAAGCAGCGCGAGATCTCCGCGCTGCTCGCCACTTATGCCATGTCCCTCAGCGGCGTGCTCGTTCTGGCCTGGGCCGCGGCATAAGCCCTCCGGCAGAAGGCGGCATGCTGCCATGCCGATCCGGCGCGAGCACCGTTTCTTCTACCCGATCGACTGGCCGCAGCTCTCGGCGGTGATCCGCTTCGGCCGTGCAAAGGGCCGGTTTGAGTGCTGCGGGCGGCCTCACGGGCGAACGGTGATCCATCTCGGCGGACGGCCGATGGTGGGACGAGGAGGCGGCTTCTTGGCGCGATGGAGTTGGGCGACCTGTCTGCCTTGCGGTCGGTGCCGACGATGTGCTCGGAACGGCTCGGACGACGCGGGTTAGTGCTCGCAACCGGCCATCGGAACCATGACACGGTCGACAACAGCCCGGCCAACCTCGTGGCGTGGTGCCAGCGCTGCCATATCTTGCACGACGGGCTAGAGCATCGGCGGCGGAGTGGCGGACACTGTTCCGGCGGAAGGCGCTCGGAGATCTCTTCCGCGGTCCCTACGGGTAGAGGGACGCGCCGGCCGCGCACGAACGGGGTGAACGTGGCAGCTGGCGCGCTCGCAGACGGGAACCCTGACGCTCAACCCCCGCGATCGGGGATAGCCTCCATCAACGCCTGAACCGTCCAGTCGGCTGCGTCACGTCTGGCACCACGATCAGGTTGAGATCGAGCCGATCAAAATGCACACCATCGATGTCAATTATGAAATCATCCCATTTGATTCATGACGCTGGTGCCCGCACATTCTTTTTCATGAAGCGACGGGGGGCCGCCGCAAGAACGATGAATAGGCTGATCACCATGTCCAAGCAGATCATCTCGGGCGCTGCCGCCACCCTGGCGCTTACCCTGGTCGCCACCACCGCCTTCGCGGGCGAACCGGTCAGCATCGACAACACCAAGACGGTCGGTGCGCTCGCTCTGGAGACCAGGGGTCTCGCCACTGACACTAGATTGGTCCACCGCCAGGGAGGCTATGCCCTTCCCGGCGCAGTCCAGTGGAAGGTCCCGGCCACCGACGATCGGGTGAAGCAGGCCGCCGCCTTCTGAGGTAGCAGGAAAAGTGAACGGCCACGGGAGCCGGAACGAAGGTGCGCGTACATCCGGCGTCACCCCAATCCCGGCATCGTGGCCGTGTCCGATCAAGCGACAGGATCGCGATCGGCATATCCCTCAAATGGGGGCGGCATAATTAACAATCAATGGGCGGCCTGTGCCTTCGGATCGCGCAAGCCCCTGTTACGTGCGTCCATCTGGTTAATAGGATGAAGAGATACGTTGTCCTTACGCCTTGTCGCAGCATGCTTTTCGGAGGCAATGCTGTACGTCTGCCTCGATCAAGCTGTTATACATGCCCGGCCCCGACGACTCCCTCATCGATACCATCTACGAGGCGGCTCATATCCCTGAACTGTGGCCGGTGTTGTTGGACCGACTATCCGAATTAACGGATGCGTGGGGCGGGATGCTGTTCACTGCCACACCTGAAGCGACGCGCTGGGTCGCGTCCCCACAGACCACAGACTTCTTCGCGCAGTTCCTGGGTGCCGGCTGGATGGCGAAAAACCCACTCGTCGAGCGCGGTGTCCGTCGCAACCACGCTGGCTTTCTAACCGACCTCGACCTGTTCACTCATTGCGAACTCGATGCCGAGCCGATGTACGACTACATGCGCCGGATCGGTGGCGGGTGGCATCTCGGTACAGCCATCACAGTCCCAAACGGCGATACTCTCGTCGTCAACATCGAGCGACGCCACACGCAAGGTGCCTTTCTGCGAGAGCAGGCCGAGCAGCTTGATCTCTACCGGCCTCACCTCGCCCGCGCAGCCTTGCTGGCCGCGCGCTATACCCAGAACCGCTACGAAACGGCCGTCGGCGACCTCGAAGCTCTCGGCCTCGCCGCTGCTGCTGTATCGCTTAGGGGCAGCCTGATTGCCTGCAATGCTCGCTTTCAGGCGCTTATGCCAGCGTTGGTTCAGGATGGACCAAGTGGGCTCATTGTGTCTCACCAGCCGGCACAAGCGCAGGTACAGACCTATTTGGCGCGCACCCGTTTGGCAGCAGATATCATCCCAGGCGCCTCAATCCCGATCCCTGCTGCGCTAGAGCGCGGGCCAGCAATCCTCCATCTAGTGCCGGTGAACGGCGCAGCACGGGACATTTTCGCGCGTACGGCATGCCTCGTCGTTGTCACAACGGCCGAGCCAGGATGCCTGCCAAGTTCCGAGCTTGTCCAGGGACTGTTCGACCTGACGCCAGCCGAGGCGCGGGTTGCCCGCGACATCGCTCGAGGGCTGGGGGTACCCGAGGCAGCAGTTCAAGCTGGCGTAACCCAGGGCACTATTCGCAGCCAGTTAAAAGCAGTCTTTGCAAAAACTGGCACGTCACGGCAGGCTGAACTCGCTGCCCTGCTCAACGGAATAAGCCCATTGAGGCCAAGCGACTCCGATGAAATGTCGTGAACCGCTTCACAATCGATGGAATGCGCTTGTTAGAACCTGCCCTGAGGCGGCGGGGCACCGTTCGATCATAGCAGCCGCCCGTGACCTGACCGGTATTTTTGACCGGGCCAGATGGGAGGCTACTGCATGGTAGTGGCCATGGGTAGCCGGTAGGCCAGATCGGGGAAGCTGACAGGCGCGGGCGGCCGGTAGCCCAACGACGAATGCGGCCGGACACGGTTGTAGGTGTTCTGCCATAGGCCAATCACGACCTGTGCTTCTCTCGGCGAGTAGAAGATCTCCTGGCGTAGGCACTCGTCACGAAGCTTTTGCTCGGAGACCTCCGCCTCCTTGCACGCGACGGCGATGCTCTTGCCTTGCGCCGTCTGTACCTCGATCTGGCGCAGCATCAGCACGACCTGCTCCGCGCTCGGCCTCCGTCCTCGCTTCATTCCCAACTCCTCTGATCCAGGCTGATCCTCTCAATCAGCCCGATCCAAAGCCAGCCGGTCAGGTCACGGCCCGTCGTGTGGGCGAGGATGATCCCGGAGACCGAGAGCGATTCCTGCACGGCGGAGGCCATCTTGGCGATCCGTCCCTGCAACGCGTAGGTGGTCTCCTCGCGCATCCGCCCGACGCGGACGCTGATCCAGGTCGCGAGCGGTAGGACCAGGAACGAGAACAGCGCCAGCCGCCATTCCAGCAGCAGCATGGCGGCGGCCGTCATCACGACTGTGCTGGTGTTGCGCGTTGCTTCGCCCGCCGTATGCGTGACGAGCGCCTAGAGGGCGCCGATGTCGCTCGCGATGCGGGACTGGATGTCCCCGGCCCGGGTCGCGGCGAAGAACCCGAGCGGGAGCGCCTGCAGGTGTGCGTACACGGCTACGCGCAGGTCGTGCATCACCGCCTGCCCGACCTTCGCAGTGAAGAGGGCCTGCAGCACGCCGATGGCCGCCCCGATGGCGGTAAGGCCGATCAGGCTGGCCGCGAGGGCAGCCTGCAACGGCATGTCGCCTCGCGGGAGCGCGACGTCGATGATCTCCCGGAGTAGGAGCGGGGCAGCCAAGCCGGCGGCCGACGCCAGGGCGATGAGCAGGAAGACGAGGGTAATCCGGCCCGCGTAGGGGCGAAACAGGCCGAGGACGCGGACCGCGGACACGTGCCTGGCCGCCATTTCGTCATAGGCGGCGTCGCGCTCGTCCGGGGCTTGAACCGCGGCGAGTTCGGTCGAAGGGGACTGTGCCATGGTTCAGGCCCGGTCGTCGCCCGCAGGCCCGGGTCGTCCGGCAAGGGTCATGGCGATGAGCCGCGCGCGGAGCGCGCCGAGCTCCGGGACCGGATCGGTCGGCTTCTCGCGCACGAGGTAGGCGATCCATGCGCCGTCGGCGGCCAGCCGGACGAACTCCAGGTCGGCGTCCCCGTCGGTGTCCCGATGGCGGTGCAGGCGCTCGGCGAACCAGTCCGACACCATCCGCCGCAAGGCCGGCTCGGCGAGGATCGAGATATGCAGGGCGGCCCACTGGCTGCCCTCGGTCATCATCGGGTCGTGCAGGGTTATGTCGACGTAGGCCTGGGTGTAGCGCCCGTACGGCTCGGAATCCTTCGCCATGGCGGCGTCGATATCCGCATCGAGCTGCGCGATGAGGTCGGCGACGACGCCCTCGACCAGGGCTTGCTTGCTCGCGAAATGGTGGAACAGCGCGCCCTTTGTCACGCCGGCGGCGTGGCTGACCGCCTGCACGGTGACTGCGGCGAGACCCTGCTCCAGGGCGAGCTTGGCGGCGCGATCGAGGAGGGTGCGCCGGACGAGCTCGGGTTGCTTCTTGCGATGGTAGGCGGTCGCCATAGCCGTTGCCCGCTGACGCCGCGGCGCTCTTCGCCATTATGATGCCGACCTGACGGTATCTTTCAAGTGCGGTCATCGTCTGCTAGGCATCGCAGCGTCCAGCAAGCTCGCCGACGGCGAGGCATCACCCTGGTATAGCGGTCGCTAATGAGCCACGACATGCTCGTCGATGGTCCGCCATCTTGGACGTCGTCATGTCGGGCATGAACGGCATCGATCTGGCGGACCGCATCCGCAAGAACCATCCTGACTGCCAGTGTGGCTCGCCTCGGGCTACAGCCATGTGCTCGCGCAGAATGGCACCTACGGCTTCGAGCTGCTGAACAAGCCGTACTCTGTCGAACAACTTTGGCGCCTGCTGCGCAAGGTCGCCCGATGGCAGCGCCGTAAACGCATCCTCGGACGATAAGCCAGGAGGCGTTGTGTTCCGCGCTTGCAGATGCGGAGCGCTTCTTTGTTCTCTGCGATGGTCATGTTCGAACGTCGGACTAAACGACGCGTTCACCCACCACCGAAGAGTGATCCTTCGTGGATCGACTGCATGGCCGCGACGAGGCCGGAGGCCAACAAACTCGATGACGATGGATAACGATGGGAACGGGTCTGAATCTGCGGGACCAGAATGGCGGGAGGAAGCTCGCTTGCCGCAGAACGACGACCTCGAAGTTTCTCTTCCCATTCGAGCACCCTCCTCGAAATCGACCAGGGCGGTTTTCAGGGCCAGATGGATCGGTCGTGCGGCCGGCCTTGCCGGGACCGGCGCCTCACTGACCGTCCTCGCCGGCTGGTGGTTCGACGTGCCGGCCCTGCGCCGAATTCTTCCCGGCCAGCCCCCGATGGTGGTGCTCACGGCCATTGGCGTACTCCTGCTTGGACTGTCGCTGCTTGTGGCGACTCTTACCGCCTTGTCGCGTAGCTGGCGCAGCTTCGGACAGTGCCTTGCCGGCCTTGCCGCCGCCGTCGGGATTGGAGGCCTATTTCAGCACCTCCTGCCTGGCACTTATCGTCTGGATGACCAGGCCCAGCGCCTGCTATTTGGTCCGCTCAAGCCGAGCAGCGGCATGGCCCTCGCCTCGGCAGCCGGTATCCTGGGCTCCGCCATGGGGCTCCTCCTCCAAGACCTTGAAAACAGATGGCTGCGACGCCTCGGGGGGCTCGCAGCCGTGTTCGGCTTTGTCGTCGCCGCCGTCGGCCTCCTCGGCTATGGCTACGGTCTAGGCGTGCTCCACCAGAGCGGCCCCTTCTCCCGAATGGCGCTCGTTACCGCCATCACCCTGGGCATTCTCTCCGCCGGCATCATTCTCAGCCGACCCAGCCGACCATGGGTAGCAGCGGTGCTTGGGGGTGGCGATGCCGCGACCCTGACGCGACACCTCCTCCCATCCGTAGTGCTCGCACCCCTTATCCTTGGGTGGCTGGTGCTCCAGGGGTTCCGCGCCGGCTACATCGAGGCCGAGACCGGGATGGCCGTCCTAGTCATCCTCCTGGTGCTCTGGCTCGCCGGCCTGACCATACGTCTGGCGCACAGCATCGACCGGCGTGCGGCAACTGAACGGAAGCTGCGTGACACCCTCCAGGACATGAACGAAGCCCTGGAACGGCGCGTTGCGGAGCGGACGCGCGAACTCACGGCTGCCCAAGACGCGCTGGTGCAGTCGCAGAAGATGGAGGCCATCGGCCAGTTGACCGGGGGGGGCGCGCATGACTTCAATAATTTGTTGACCATTATCCGCTCTTCTGTCGAGTTCCTGCGCCGCCCCGACCTGCCGGAGGAGCGCAGGCGCCGCTACATGGATGCGGTTTCAGACACGGTGACGCGGGCCGCGAAGCTGACCGGGCAACTGCTGGCCTTCGCGCGGCGACAGGCGCTCAGGCCAGAGGTATTCGACGCTGGGGCACGTATCCGCGCGATTGCCGAGATGCTCGATTCCCTCACCGGCGCGCGCGTCCGCATCGTTACGCACCTGCCTAGCGACCCTTGTTACGTACGGGCGGACGCGAGCCAGTTTGAGACGGCCCTGGTCAACCTCGCGGTAAATGCACGTGACGCAATGGAGGGTGAGGGCGCACTGACGATCCGCCTAGCCTGCGGCCGAGCCATGCCGGCGATCCGCGGGCATGCAGGCTCGGCGACGCCCTTCGTCTCGGTTGAGGTTACAGATACCGGCTCTGGCATTGCGCGGGAGCACCTCACGCAAGTCTTCGAACCCTTTTTCACCACGAAGGAGGTCGGCAAGGGCACCGGGATCGGCCTAAGCCAGGTCATCGGCTTCACCAAGCAGTCCGGGGGCGACGTCGACGTGACGAGCGTGGTTGGGCGAGGCACCACGTTCACGCTCTACCTCCCCCAGGCCGACGCTGAGGGGAACGGAACGATGGGCGATCCGGAACCGGAAGGGCCGGCCATTGAGATGGCCGACAAGTGCGTCCTGGTAGTGGAGGATAACGTCGAAGTCGGTCGTTTCTGCGCGCAGATCCTGCATGACCTAGGCTACGGCACGGTGCTCGCGCAATCGGGCGAGGCGGCACTCGCTGAGATCGAGGCGGTGCCCTTCCGATTTGATGCGGTGTTCTCGGACGTTGTCATGCCCGGTATGGGCGGAATCGAATTGGCCAAGCGGCTGCGGGAGCTCCATCCGGAGCTGCCGGTGATCCTCACCACTGGCTACAGCCACGTCCTAGCCCAGGACGATGGCCACGGCTTCGAGCTCGTGCGGAAGCCCTACTCAGCCGAAGAAATTAGCAAGGCGCTTTCGTGGGCAACAAGGCGTAAGCTGAAGGTCCCTCCGGCAACACTCGTTAGCGGCGCCTGAGAGATTCCTGCTTCATACGCGAAATTACGGGTTTCCTCCGCTCGCATGGAGGCATCGAAGCTCTACTGATTTCAGTGTCGCAGATCGCTCTGTTTAACGCACCCGGGCACTCGGCATCGACCGCATTAATGGGCCACAACATGCTGATGTCGTGACCGCCGCTCAAAGGTCCGCTTCTTCCTACCAAGCGGACGTCTCGGCCGGCAGGCTTGAGGGTCTGCAAGGGGTCAAAAGTTCACTCCCCCCGCTTCTGCTTCCAATGAGCTTCGAAGCCCTTGCGGGGCCACTGGAGCATGTTCGACCCCGTTCAGCGAGCAGAGCACATGTTCTCAAGTTCTTAGAATGGTGCCGGTTACGTCAGGGCTCTGTACATAGCGATTCAACCTCCCGCTTGTGCATGACGCCATCGTATCCTGGGCAGCCGGTGAGCGCGCCGTCGCGGATTTCGCGCACGGCGAACAGCACGATCGCCGGGGCGCGCTCAGGTGTGAGCGAAGCGTGAGTATGGCGGACCACCGATCGGGGGAATGACAGCCCGCCAACTGCTGGCCAGACAGGGTCAGCGCAGCAGGAACAACTTATGCGCTCGGACAACTCGGCACATAAGCGCAATCCGCAATATCTGGTTGAGCAATATCCCCCCGCGCTGGTCGTGCCCTTGCCTGGCTGTCACGCCCCTGATTCGGCTTAGCGAGGCGTAGAACAGCGGGCCGGTACTGAAGAGGGGGGGGCGGCACCGACCCGCCGGCCGTGTACCGCGGGTGTCGGAGGAGACCACGGCGCAACGACAGAAATTAATGGAACGCGACCAGCAGGCGTTCAAGCCGAGCGTGCGGCTTACCTCGATCAGGCACCAAGGTGGTCACGCCTGAGCAAGGCCCAAGATCAGTGGGCCGGTGTTGCCCCATCAGAGCGCCCCTTCAACACCAGCCCACTGTCTGCGCCTGCAATGACGCGGCGAGCATCTGCAGGCGCGGTCATTCGTGCCGATTGCCCCTGGAGCGCTCAAGCTGCTCCTTAGAGGTACTTCGATAGTATTGCCCGAGCCGGCCGGGCCCGCCGCGCATCTCCACATCAGAACCATCACCATGACCCGTGTGCTTCTGCTCGCGGCGCTGGCGCTCGCCTGTGTCGCGTCTCCCGCCCTGGCCTTCGAACTGGTGCCAGGCCCATCCCGAAGTGGTGGAACGATCTCTCTGGTCGGCGGCACCGTCTCCCTGTTCGATGCCGCTATCTCCATGCGTCGGGCGCGGCTCGGTTTGGCCGTGTCGGCGTTCGGCGTCTTCGTCGCCATGACCGGCGCGTCAATCGCCGCCGAACTCGGGACCATCGGCGACAAGGCCGTGATCCTGCCCTGGGGCGATTGGCTCGTCGCGCTGGCGGTGTCTCTGCGCGAGCCGATCCTCACCATCCTCCTGCCGATCATCGCGGCCTACATCATCCAGGCCATCCGCAAGGTCTACCCGTGGGCGGCCCTGTTCCTGTCGCAGCGGCGGGTCGAGATGATGCTCGAGGCGGCCGTCGACTTCGGCCTCGACGCCGTGAACGGAGCGGCCAAGGGCAAGACGCTCTCGGTCAACGTGGCAGTGCCGGTGATCGCCAAGGGCACGCAGTACGTCATCGACACGGCCCCGCCTGCGGTCATCAAGGCGGCCGGCGGCGCGGACGGCATCGCGGCCCGGATCTTCCGCAAGCTCGACCTGGACGACCACGCCAGCGAGGCGGCTGTGCTCGTCCCGGCGCAGGAGCAGGTGGCCGACGGCACGGCGGACGCCGACGAGCTGCGACGCATGGACGAGATGACCCGGCGATAGGCAGGAGGGGCGCATGCCCGGCTCAAACGGGGGAGCGCGCCGGCCGCTCCTGCCCATGCACTCCGCCGGCCCGTACAGCACCTATCGCCTGTTCGAATGGTGCTGGCGACGATGATGGTGCTGATCGCCTTCACCCTCGCCATGCCGGGCGACACGATGGAGCGAAACGCGCTGAAGCCGATCGCAGAGATGGGGTTCAGCGAGGCCAACATGGCGCTGCTTTTCGGTTGCGCCGGGAGCGTGCGGGTGATGGCGCTCTTCCTGAATGGCTACATCAACAACGTCCGCGTCGGGCCGAAAGGCGCCTATGCGCGGGCCGCCGGCGCGGGTGTCGGCTGCCTCATCATGGGCCAGTTCGCCATGGCCTTAATCTATGATGCCTTCAATGTGGCACACGCACCGAGCTTCGTCATCCCGGTGTTCGGCACGCTGGCCGGGTTCGAGGCCATTTCCGTCTACATCGCCGTACTGGACAGCGTGTCGCGCAAGAGCCGGATCGGCAAGGCACTGGCGGCACTTGAGGAGGTTCGGGGCTGATGGATTGGCTCACCTTTCTCAAAGACGTGATCGCGACCCAGCAGTTTCTCCAGATCTTCGTCGGCGGCTGCACCATGATGCTGATCGGCTGGATGGTCACCCGAGCACGAGGTGACCGCGACCACCTGCCGCCACCGGCTCCTGTCGGCATCGCCGATGTGCCGGCGCCCTTCCTTCAGGGGCCGCGCGAGGCGGTCGACCTGATGCGCGAGCTGCGCGACCTCGCCCGCCGCCAAACCGAGGATACCGGCCGGATGGCGGAATGCCTCCGCATCATCCGAGAGGAGACGAAGCGGCAGACCGAGATCCTGGGGCTGATCGAGCGCGAACAGGCGATCGAGAACCGGGCCCATCACGAGCGGGATCGGTCGTGAGCCCCTGCTTCATCGCGATCACCCTGACCGGCATGCTCGCGAGCGGAAAGCCGGCCAAGGACACCTGCGCCTGCTTTTTCATCGGGTGCTGCTGGCCCCGATGAGCCGTGGGCCGATTTCAAGGTGTGCGCGCAGTAGGCGGGGCTACCTGAGGACACTCGGGCGGAGGTGGGCTTTTGCGGCCTTCAGGGGGATCACAGGGAGGTGAGGCAGGTATGCCGGCCGTATCCCTGCTGGTGCTGCTGGTGTCAATGGTCATGTGGATCACTAGGGCCCCAACCGCGGTCACAGCGAACAGAATTACCGCGAGTAAGGCGATGAGGCGGAAGCGGTCCATGGTGGCACTCATGTGCTGCTGCGATACTCGACGTATTCACCGGCGCCCATCCGCTGTTCCCGATTGCCGCATTACGACAGCTGCGACGGCGGAACTCCGTGTCGTGATCGAGCCGGACCGGCGTCAGCATGCGCGTCGTGAGATCACCATCGGGCCGCTGACGACGTTCGCTCGGGAGACGCCGGAGGAAGTAGTTCGGGCGCCGTGCGTGGAGCGTGGGCCGCATTAGCTGCGCCATGATCGTGACGCCTCACATCAGCCAAGCCCGATTTCACAGCGCCGCGATCTCACCGCGTCAGCCGGCATCTTACTTTGACCGATGCGCCCAAGTCTTCAATTAGCTCAGCGGAGATCATCGCTGCATTCTTGCTCGCTGCATACTTCAAGCAAGACTCTCTATGCCCAAGGTATATTTCTGGTTTATTCCACGTTATGTCTTTCTCGACAATTTCCTGAGCAAATACCGATCCAGGAACCAGCAGAAAAATTACGGAAAGGGGTATCGCTTTCATGGCAATGCGCCTCTTGGCTCAGCTAGACATAGGAGTCCTCTATCAACTCATACCCAGCTGCCGATAGTGAAAACACGCTTAGGCACGACTCGATACGGAGTCATATCTGCAGAACTACCCGACTGCGGGCATCGGCCAACCTGATGGCTGATCACCAGCGGGCTTGAAGAAAATGACTTGCCCCGCCCGGCTCAGCCGCGGCGGGGTTTTTCGTTACGGTCTACCGCCCCGAAATACGCCTGCAACCCGCTCCAACGGCACTACTGGCCGATCACGCGGGCGCAGAACGTGGTGAACTTCCAGATCGAGCGGAAGCCGTAAGGCCGGCTGGCGCCGAAGAGCGTCACGCTTGACGGTTTGGCCCCTCATGAGCCGCCGCCGGTACCCGCGCCGCTGCATCGCCCTGTGCGAGCGCGAAATCCACCTCGACCGCATCGGCGGCTCCATCGTCGTTGATCGCCGGCCCGCAGGCACTCCGCCGGATTGCGTGCCGATCTGGCTGTTCGAGAAGTGAGCCTGCTTCCTTTCGACGGAGGACACCCTACCCCGTTTGGGGGATAGATAATGTATGACCTATTTATTTAAGGTTATATTTAGCGATTACAATAAAGCTGGAGTGCAGCTTTGATTAGAAACTCATATTCGTCCATCGCTTCGGCTGAGCCTGTCAATCTAACGATCATGATTGCTTCGACCTATGTACGAAACCATACGTTAGATGCGGCAGATTTGCCTGGCCTTATTCAGGGAATATACTCGGCGCTTGCTGGATTGAAGGCGAAACCGGAATCTCATGCGGCGCCGAAGGTTCAGGGGCCAACGGCTAGACAAATCCGGCGATCGATTTCGCCCAAGGGATTGATCTCGTTTATCGACGGCGCGCCGTACATGATGCTGAAGCGGCACCTTCGTCGGCATGGGCTAGATCCAGACAGCTACCGCGCCCGCTATGGCTTGCCGGCAGACTATCCCATGGTGGCGCCGAGCTATTCGGAGCGCCGGTCGAGAATCGCCTGTTCCTCCGGCCTGCCGCATCGGCGCCGGAAATGGCCGGCGAAGGCTGATGTGGGAACCACATCCGGAGCCTGATGCTCGCATTGCCGGATGGACTTGGCCCACGGCGCTCCACCGTCCCGTCGCCCTGCGCCGACGTCGAACTCTGGCTGAAGGATGCACATGCCTGCCTGTTCATCTGGCCGAGCACGCGCATCAGCCCGGTAGTTACCGATCCGGGTAACCGGCCGCACGCCCGCTCAGAGATCACCATCGGACTGCTGACGACGTTCGCTCGAGAGACGCCGGAGGAGGTGATGCGGTCGCCGTGCGTGGAGCAGGACTCGCCGTAACGTGTCTCACCAGTGCACTTCACTCCTGCCGGCTTTGCTCCGATCTGGTCTGGCTCAGCGCTATTAGTGCGCCGAACGCGCCGCCCGCCGATCCAAGAACGCCTGCCAGCGCGACGGCAACGGGAGGGATTGGCGCAATCTGCTGCGGCCACAGCAGCCAAAGAGTGCCGAGGGCGATGAGCCCACAGCACACGCCGCTCAGCAGAGCCATGATGACACGACGTTTGACGAGTTGTTTGGTCATCCCGTCGCATCTAGGGCGCGCGGGGGTTTAATCGCGTCCTGGGCGTCATCATCGCCACCCGGCCAGACATTGGCCCGGCGATCGAGCGCACCCGGCCCTACATCGGCGATTGGTGGCGGACGGGGTCGCTTCCGTTTGGAGGGGCTGCGCCGGGATGAGGCAACCCATCCTAACAATTAGTTGCACCAGGGCGGTGTTGCCAACTCAAGCTAGCGGCCGATTTGCGGCACATCCTCTTACGCGGGAATTGCATCGTTGGCCCAAGCATCTGACCCCGGTGGGGCCGGAAACGAAACGGACCCCCTCGTCGCCATCTTCAGGCTCTGCACTGAAGCCGCGCAAATCATTGATCCGGCCGAGACGCCTCACATCCACGAGGCGATGCAGGAGCTTTTGAAGGAGATCGGAATGGAGATGGGGCGGCGCTTGAACGCTCGCCTTCACTGATCGCAGCCCATCATCTACCGCCTACGTCGAGCCCGTTCTCAATCAGGCGCCTCCTCGCCCGGCTCAGCCGCAGCAGTGTTTTTAGTTTCAGGCACCCTTCGCCGCCGTGAGCATCCGCTTCCGCACCTCGGCCATGCGGTCGTATCGGTTCACCTCGCATGGCTTCGTGACCCGAGCTGAGGGGATCTCCGTCCTCTCGACGTTCGCCGGGGCCGTGAACTCGTAGCCCTACTGGATCAGGCGCCCTGATCCTGCTCCATGCGAGAGGCGCTGCGAACGAGGGCCAGAACCTCGCGGCGTAGCTGGTCATCCTCAATCGTGATGAAGGCGTTCAGCAGATCGATGGCGCCCGGGACACGCAGAAAGCCGAACGCTTCTGTCTTCTCCTGTGCGGCGGCGTTATCCCCTTCCTCAAAAAAGACGGAGACCGGCACCCCAAGTACCCGAGCGATGACACTCAGCCGGCCGGCGCCGACGCGGTTCGTGCCGTTCTCATATTTCTGGATCTGCTGGAACGTCACGCCGATGGCGACGCCGAGCGCAGTTTGCGAGAGGCCCCTGGACTTGCGCATGGTCTGGATGCGCAGGCCGACAATAACGTCCTCCTTGGTTACCCGCTTCGGCGATACACTTGGGTCGTCCATGGGTTCATGCTCTGCGTTGCGACGCGGCGGGGCAACTTGATTGCGACCCGATCGCCGTCAGCAACTCATACGAGAGCTTTTCCGTTGCGGCGTCTGATCGCGCCCCTCAGATGACCGCCGTGAGCATCTGCTTCCGAACTTCGGCCATGCGGTCGTCATCGCTAGCGCCTGTCGCCATGGCCTCACGTCCGACGGCCTCGTAGATCTCCCGTACGGTCTCCTCGTCCAGGCCGAGGCCCTGCGCGAACCGGAGCAAGCCGCGCAGCTCCGCGGCGGATTGATCGGTGGTCTCGCTCATCGGCCTACCGGACCGCGATCTCGCGCTCGCCAACGACAACCTTCGCCGGTTCGGTCGGGTGACGCTCTACGATGCGCTGGATCCCGAAGGGTCGCAGCTTATCCAAGACGCATTGCTTCCGGTCATCAGCGCGGACCAGCAGGTCGGCCAGATCCTTCCCGCCGCCGCTGATGGCTGCGGCGTTGCCGTTGTCGATCTCGATGATGGTGCGCATGGTCAGGCCGCCTGCAAACTCTCGGCGAAATCGTCCGGCACCTCGCCGAACTGCCCAAGGATCGTCGCGCTCTTGAGTTCGCCGGTCTCGTCGTCGGCCACGATCTGCAAGGCGGCCGTTCCCGGCATGCGCGCGGCCATCGCCTCGGCCCGCTTCAGCGCTGCGCTGCTCGTCGTCGAAACCCGCCGATCGCCACCCGCCTCACAACGGCAGTGAATCACCTCGTAAATGCCGCTGCAACAGCCGAGTTTTTCAACATCGGGTAATGGGCGGCAGCTCTTCTGCGGAAGTCGATAGGATCGGCTCCGCTGCCGGAAGAGGAGGCTGATTATGGAGTATTTCGCTGGCCTAGATGTCTCGATGGAGGAGACGCACGTCTGCGTGGTCGACCGCGACGGAGTAGTTACCCATCAGGCGAAGGTGGCCTCTACGCCTGCCGACATCGCGCAGGAACTCGCGAAGGCGCCTGCCTGCCGTCGGGTTGTGTTCGAGACAGGCCGGATGGCTCCAATGCTGTTCCACGGCTTGGCCGACCATGGTGTGCCGGTCGTCTGCGTCGAGAGCCGGCAGGCTTACCAAGCCTTGAAGTCGCTTACGACGCACAAGACCGACCGGAACGATGCGCGCGGTCTGGCTCATCTGGCACGAACAGGCTTCTTCAAGCCGGTGCACGTGAAGTCGCTGCCGGCACACGCCGTGAGGTCGTTGATCATCGCGCGCAAGAAGCTGGTCGGCCAGCGGGTCACGCTGGAGAACCAGATCCGCGGTCTTGCCGTCGTGTTCGGGGTGCGGCTACCGCGGGCGCTCAGCCCTGCGTTCATCGAGCAGGCTCTGCGTTCGAGCGAGGGGATCGCTGGACTGTCCGCCGCCATGCGCGGCCTGATCGGAGCACGAGCTGCCGTGCTGGCAGCTGTCGCCGCCATCGATGCAGATATCAAGCGGATGGTCCGAGCCTCAGATGCCTGCCGGCGGTTGATGACGATCCCGGGCGTCGGTCAACTCACCGCGCTCGCTTTCACGGCAGCCGTCGATGATCCTGAGCGCTTCAGGCGCTCCCGCGACGTCGGTCCGTATCTTGGCCTTGTTCCGCGACGCTACCAATCGGGCGAGGTCGACTACACCGGTAGCATCTCGAAGTGCGGCGACCGGCGGGTCAGAACGCTGCTGTACGAAGCCGCCAACGTGATGCTGACGCGCTGCAGGCAGCCCCTGAAGCTGAAGGCTTGGGCTCTGGCCATCGCGAAGCGCTCTACGATGCGCAAGGCCCGCATCGCTCTCGCGCGCCGGCTAGCGATCATCATGCACGCGATGCTGCGGCAGGGCACCGAGTTCCGACCTGCGTAGCGGCTGACATCACCGGACAGGAGGCCGAACCGAGCTCCCGAGCGGGAGCGACGCCCGAGGGAGGGAGCAGAAGATGGCGCCGATTCTGTAGCATGCGGCCTTGCGCCGACTGCGCTTTCAACCGAGCCGCTTTGCACCCAGCTGACCCCATCAAGTGCCGCACGAGCACGTAGAGAACGCAGGCACCCGAAAGCGTCGAACGCTCTGGATTGAGCTGCCGCCCATTGACTCATTAGAGAACAAAATCGGTCGAAAGAAGCCCATCACTCGAGCTGTGCGAACAGCCGAACCCTGTCGCCCACAGCCAGGGTGACCCCGAACTTGCGTCCGACGTTGTCAGTCGCCTGGACGAGATGATCCGGGCCGATGAGTTCGCCCGCCTTCCTCTTCCGGCCGCGGATCGCACTCGCCAGCATCAGCGCATCGGCGTTGGGCGGAGCGCTCACCGATAGGCTGTAGGTCGGATCGTTGGCGTGCTCGGCATGTCGCTCGGTCCAAAAGTCGGCGACCACCTCCGCAACCGTTGCGGGCGAGCCGGGCACGAGCCGCGCAGTTCCGTCGCGTCGCTTGCGCAACAGCGCTTCTACCGCCCGCCCCTGCCGGAACATGCCGGTCGTCTCACGCTCGCCCTGCTCTCTCTGACGAGCAGTCGTCAGGATCTCGGGGATCGCTTCCTTACCCAGCGCCTCCCAAAGCAGCTCGATGACCGGGCCGGTCGCCACGGAGGAGCACTGGCGCGGGTCCCCCACCGCCAGAATCCAGAACCTCCCGTTGGCGGTGCCTACCCGCTTCACGACATCGCCCGCACCTCCCCCTCCGAGGCCTTGCCCGGCCTCGAACACGAATGACCCCACCGCGGCTGAACCAGGCGAGGCTCGGGAGACACCTGCTTGAGAACGGGCCTGACGTAGGCGGCAGATGATGGGCTGCGATCAGTGAAGGCGAGCGTTCAAGCGCCGCCCCATCTCCATTCCGATCTCCTTCAAAAGCTCCTGCATCGCCTCGTGGATGTGAGGCGTCTCGGCCGGATCAATGATTTGCGCGGCTTCAGTGCAGAGCCTGAAGATGGCGACGAGGGGGTCCGTTTCGTTTCCGGCCCCACCGGGGTCAGATGCTTGGGCCAACGATGCAATTCCCGCGTAAGAGGATGTGCCGCAAATCGGCCGCTAGCTTGAGTTGGCAACACCGCCCTGGTGCAACTAATTGTTAGGATGGGTTGCCTCATCCCGGCGCAGCCCCTCCAAACGGAAGCGACCCCGTCCGCCACCAATCGCCGATGTAAGGCCGCGTGCGCTCGGTCTCTGGGTCAACGTCCGGCTGGGTCGCGCACGGAAAACTCCGCCGTGGCCGAACCGGGCGGAGCCATCCCTTTAGTGGCGATTCTCCTGCGCCAAATCAAAACCGCGTTAGAGCCCCTTTCTCCGATGGATTGTAGGTCCGTTGAGCCGCAAAAAGTGGCCATGAAACAACCTATGTCACTCGGCGATATCCTCGTACTCATCGGCGCTGGCACCGTTCTTGGAGGCTTGGCCCTTCACATTCTGCGTAGCGCCCCTGCATGGGTAGGCGCATGAAAAACCCCACCGCGGCGCGCCGAGGTGGGGCAAGTCCGGTATCGAAGCCCGCTGGAGGGCGGGCATGAGGTAGACGGGCGGCGGTCGGTAGATAGTCCGCCCCTCCAAACGGAAGCGCCCCCGCCCGCTGCCAATCCCATATAACTGGCCGGTCTGCGCAGTAGCGGAAAAACCCTACCGCGGCTGAGCCGGGCGGGGCTGAAAATGTTCGGTGGGATAGAGCTTAGTTGCCGGGGCCGCTCCCACTGCCGCCGCCGCCACTGCCCTGGGGCACGGCTCGTTCGGGTTGATTGGCGTTGCCGCCGGCCGCGGAGTTGTTGGTGATGGTGTCCGCGCCCGTGGCGCCCCGAGAAATCGTGACGCCTCGGTCGCGTCCGCCGGTTACGCTACCATCGTCCGTAACGATGGCTCCCGATCCGGATCGCGTCTGCGCGCCCGCGGAGATGGGGAGAGAGGCAAAGCCTGCGACCGCCAGCGCTAGTCCGCAGGCGGCGGTGAGAACGGTTTTCATATTTGATCCTAAAAGTTACGTGCGCAAACAACCCGCAGAGGTGATGTCGTATCCAGGCATGCGACGAAGGCGACAGCGGACGAAGTTGAAGCCAAATGCGCCGGCGTCGAGCTGACCGACAATTTCTTTCCCTTGGCCCTACACTCCGGGCGGCGATTCTCTCGATACATGCCCTCCGCTCCACCTCCTCCGCGGCTCTCGCACGAACGTCTTAATCGGACCGCTTCGAGGATGGCCTCGCCCGGGCTACCGTCCTATTATGTCCCGTTACCGCCGTCTCGTTGACCCCGCTGTTCTCACGCTGATCGTGTCGTTGGTCGTAGGAAGCCTCTGGCTGGGCACCCACCAACAGGATAGCCACTTTGGTGCCGGGTTCGTCCTCGGGCTGATTGCCGGCGGCTCACTGGCCTTCATGGTGCTCGGGTCGCGACGGGAGCGCAGTTAATGCCCCGCTGCTCGGTCTTCTTCTGCGCTGCTGTCGTCCTGCTTACCGTCTATCTCGTGTGGTCGCATTTTCACGACGGTGAACCGTCGGAATGGGGAGGGTCAATCACGGAGCAGCAGGCTCGGTGAACGGCACAGACCAGCGGTGGGCGGATCAGCTCAACACCTTAGGGGCCCGCGCTCCACGCACCTGCGCGTACCACTTCCTTCGGCGTCTCTCCGGTAAACGTTGTGACCGGCCCGATGGTGATCTCGGATCGCGCGCGATAGCTCGTTTAGGTCGGCGCACGAAAAACCCGGCTTCGGCTGAGCCGGGTGGGGCAAGTCAAGTATCGAGATGGAAGAGCCCGCTGGAGGGCGGGCATAAGGTAGACGGGTGACTGCGCCGCTCAGTCCTGCAGCCGTGCTCCGCGCTCCACGCGCGACCTCCTCAGGCGACTCGTGGGCCTGACCCACACACAACTTGATGTTTCTGCCCCGGCTTTGCGGCCTCGCGGCTGCCTTGTGGCTACGGTAGTCCAGCACGAAATTGCGCCGGTGCTCAGCGACTGTGTCGTCGACAGCGCCCGTACCGTGCACTGTGAGCGCGGCCTCGTTGGCGTAGAGAGATGGTCCGACCCAGCTCGATCAGGATCACGCCCTCGCTGGGGCCAGCCACGACCTGCCGCATCTGGGTCTGTCTCACGTGCCCTGCTAGGCCTCCGCCGTCTGAAACGACAACGCCGCCGCGTCGGCGAAAGCTCACGACGATGGTCCAGGTAGGGAAAATGCAGACTTCCCCCGCAAGCTGGAGCGCAGGGCGGTGCGCCATGTTCAGAACCCGTTGTTGGAGTGTCTGAAATCGGCTCGGCGATCAGGGCGTCATGTCGTTGAAGAAGCAGGAACCGCAGGCCTATTTAAGTGGTGTCGATGTGCCCCAGCAAGCCTCACGGGTCTAAGCCTTGTTGGCCGAAACAGCGCGGGAAGTCAGTCACTCGCGTCGTGAGTGTAGCGGAGGCGGGCGCGAGCCGAGCCTCATCCCGACCGCAGCTCTTTGATCTGCGAGTCGAAATAGTTTGAACTTTCGAGCCGGCTTATACCTATCACTATACAGTTTTGATGGCGACGTATCCTTTAGAAGGCGAGTATGCAAACACAGGTTAATTTATGAATATTGTTTCCAAAAAGGCATCTAATGTTGTAGAAATGCTCCTGTTCCTTTTTAGGGTGCTCCTGCCTCGACACTCCCATCGTGCAATTCAGCAAAATACAGGCACTAGCTATGGTCGCAGAACCGTTATGGAGCCGCCTTGCTTTGGCGGCATCCCCTTCGCTGCAAGGGTATGCTTTACCTCCTCATCGCCCGCTTCAAACGCATTCATTGTTCGCTCATGGAACAACCGAGGCGGCCAGACAAAGCCTGTGGTCTGTAGATAAGTTGAGCCGCTGCATCGTCGAGGCGAGCCCGGATTGCATTGAGGTGCTCGACCCGCAGGGTAACCTCCAGCTCGCCAATCCGACCGCTCTCCGCCAGCTGCGTAGCGGCAGCACTTCCGAGAACGAGGGTGAACCTTGGTTGCTCTCTTGGTCTGACGAGGCTCAAGAGACTGTCATGGCCGGGCTCCAGGCCGCACGGGAGACGGGTGCAACACGCTTCAGTCAGTGGCGTCCAGGTACCTCAGGGGAGATGCGCTGCTGGGACGTGGCGATCTCGCGCATGCTGGACGATGATGGCGAGTTGATCGGCTTGCTAGCCTCTTCGCGCGATATCACCGCTCTGGTTCAGGCGAAGACGGAGCACGAACTGTACAACAGGGAGCTGATCCATAGGCAGAAAAACCTCTTCGCTCTAGTCAACGGCCTCGTTACCCTCTCGGCGCGTAGCCAGCCGTTGGTGCAGCCGTACGCAAGCACCTTGCGCGATCGTTTCACCAGTCTGGCACGAGCGTTGGAATATCTGCATCCATCACGGCTGAGCAGTGTGGCGCCACCTCCCATCCAGACCTTGCAGGCTCTGCTACGCACACTGCTGGTGCCCTACGAGGGCAAAGAAAGCGCACAGCGGCGCTTCAAACTCTTTGACGGCGCGGATATTCGAATCCGCGACACGGCAGTGACAGGTCTCGCACTAGTCACCCACGAGCTGGCGACTAACGCAATCAAGTATGGTGCGCTGTCAAGTAAAAATGGCTCCGTGAGCTTAAGCTGCCGCCGCTACGACAAAAGTATTAGCTTGATTTGGTGCGAGAACGGTGGGCCCTTGATCAGGCAAACTCCAGAGCATGCTGGCTTTGGTTCAATCTTGGTGCAACGCAACGTCGAAGGCCAGCTCGGCGGCAGGATTACCTATCGCTGGATGCCGAAAGGGCTGCGCGTGCTCATTTCGATGCCAAGGGATGTGTTGATGCAGACTGAAGCAACCGCTGAAGGCTAATAACTATTTTTCGTCTATTTACGACAAATCTGATCCTGATAGTGCAGGTTAGGCTCTAGGCTTTAGGCGCTGACGCATCCAACGTGTTGCATCCTCCAAGGTGTTGAAGGGCGGCGGCCTTAGACCGTACAGGCGGCCGAGGCCAACTTCTAGGAACCAGCCGCCATTACTCTCATGCTCAGGGCTGTCAAGGTGGACCAAAACTCCAACGAGCATCCCGTTGGCTAGTACCAATCGCCCATCCCGGTCGGCGCTGCTGGTGTCGACAGCGATAGGTTGCAGAACGACCAACGTCTCGACGTTGCGCTGATCATCCAAGGCTAGCTGCTCCGAGCTTGGTTTAGCCACGTTAAGTTGCGGCGATCCCTCCAGCGCGTGTTCATAAGGTGAAGGTAGTTCGGATTGAAACCGCAATAGCTCTTCAGCTGCTCGACATCGTGGATGGTCAAGGTGCGATGCTTGAGTGTGATCAGACCTGCGCCCCTCAGCTCGCGGTAGGTCCGGTTCACATGTACGCTGGACAGGCCCATCGTGTCGGCGATGTCGGTCTGCGTAAAAGGAAACTCGTAGCTGATGTCCGTGGCGCAGCCCACGGCGCCCAAGCGCACCAGCAACTCGCACAGAAGATGAGCGATGCGCTCGTCGGCCTGCCGACCGCCTAGGTTGACCAGCCACTCGCGCAGCACCGCCTCGTCCACCAAGTTGCACCACCAGAGCGCGCGGGTGATGCGCGGGTGGTTCGCGGTGATGTCCTCAATGGCTTGGCGCGGGATGTCGACTACCTGACACGTCGAGATCGTTCCGATGGAATGGTCCATCTGATCGAGGATGAAGACGTTCAAGTCGCAGAAATCGCCCGGCACCAGGAAGGCCATGATCTGGCGCTGGCCATTGGGCAGCACCTTGTAGCGGCAGGCGAAGCCGTCGAGGATGAGGTGGACGTTTTCTGGAGGGTCCCCCTCGTGGATCAGATCGACGCGGGCCCCTACCTGACGGACCTTGGTAACCAGCCCGCTCAGCGCCCATCGATCCTGATCGGACAGCTCCTCGTAGCCCTCGAGCTTGCGGATCAATGCTTGCTTCATCGAAGGTACCGTATCCGACAGATACCAATTCGTATGTTAGGAATGCGACACTCACCCCGTCAAATGATGAGTTCTTGCGATGTTTCTCGCTTGCGCGTAGGAGAAGGCATCGCTTGCTGACGCATCTGGGCGCAGGCGACCGAGGGTTCGAGAACTCCCGCCCTGCATTGGACGGGATCATGTCTCCGCCTTTTACCTCAACCTACGCGAATCGCCTGCTGCAAGCATTTGCACTCGCCGGCTTAGCTTCGCTTGAGCCGCACCTCAAGCTCGTGACGCTCGCCTTGGGTGAGGTGTTGATCAGGGCTGACACGCCCATCGCCTACGTGCACTTCGTCGAACGCGGGATCGTCTCGCTTGTTGCGGTAGCCCGTGACGGTGAGCAGATCGAAACGGGTCTCGTCGGTTGCGAAGGAATGGTTGGCATTCCGGTTCTGCTGGGTGCGGAGAGCACCCCGAACGAAGCTCGGGTGCAGGCGGCTGGGCTGGCTTACGCGATGCATGTCGAGGCCTTTCGCGATGTGCTGCGGTGCAGCCCGGTGCTGCACGAACACCTCCTGCGCTACGCTCAGGTCCTCAACACGCAGGTGGCCTGTACCGCGCTCGCGAACGGCCGATACAAGGTCGGGCAACGCCTCGCACGCTGGCTCCTGATGTGCCACGATCGAACCGAGGGCGACACACTGCCGACGACCCACCGCTTTCTCTCGCTGATGCTGGGGGTGAACCGACCCGGCCTCACGACGGCAGTGGCGGCTCTTGAGCGTGCAGGCATCATTGCGACCAGGCGTGGCACCATCACCATCTGCGACCGTGACGCGCTCTTGGTGGAGGCTGGCGCAGCCTACGGCGTGCCGGAAGCCGAATATGAGCGGCTGATCGAAGGAACGGTCAAGCCCGCACTGATCCGCCCCCACTGAAGTGGTCCGCCCTGAGGTATGGCTTTTGAGCCAGATGAGGACGGACAGATGGGAACGAAGCGGCACAAGCCGGAAGACGTGGTCGCCAAGCTGCGGCAGGTGGATGTTCTGGTCTCGCAGGGCCAGAGCGTGGCGGAGGCGATCCGGGCCATCGGCGTGACGGAAGTGACCTACTACCGCTGGCGCAAGGAGTACGGCGGCCTGAAGAGCGATCAGGTTCGACGGATGAAGGACCTGGAGGTTGAGAACCAGCGGCTGCGCAAGGCGATTGCGGATCTCACCCTCGACAAGCTGATCCTGCAGGAGGCCGCTCGGGGAAACTGACCAGCCCCGCGCGCCGACGCGCCTGCATCGCGCATGTCATGAACGTCCTAGACGTCTCCGAGCGCCGCGCCTGTCGGGCGCTCGGGCAGCATCGCTCGACGCAGCGCAAGGTGCCGCGGGGAAGAGAGGATGAGGCCGCGCTGACAGCCGACCTCGTGGAACTGGCTCGCCAGTACGGGCGCTACGGCTACCGGAAGATCGGTGCATTGCTGAAGGCGGCGGGCTGGTTCGTCAACGACAAGCGGGTCGAACGGATCTGGCGGCGCGAGGGGCTGAAGGTCCCGTCTCGGCAGCCCAAGCGCGGCCGCATCTGGGACGGGGATGGTTCCTGCCTGCGATTGCGGGCGGAGCGTCGCGATCACGTCTGGTCCTACGACTTTGTCGAAGCCCGCACGCACGAGGGCCGCAAGTTCCGGATGCTGAACGTGGTCGATGAGTTCACGCGGGAGTGCCTGGCGATCCGCGTCGCACGCAAGCTGAAGGCGGCGGACGTGATCGACGTGCTGTCCGACCTGTTCATCCTGCGCGGCGTGCCCAGCCATATCCGCTCGGACAACGGTCCGGAGTTCATCGCCAAGTCCGTGCAGGCCTGGATCACCGGTGTCGGCGCCAGAACAGCCTACATCGCACCCGGCTCGCCATGGGAGAACGGTTACGTCGAGAGCTTCAACGCACGACTACGGGACGAGCTTTTGAACGGTGAGATCTTCTACACGCTCAAGGAGGCGCAGATCGTGATCGAGAGTTGGCGTCTACACTACAACAGCGTGCGCCCGCACGCCTCGCTCGGCTACCGACCACCGGCCCCGGAGGTGTTCGTGCCGGCCTTCACCGCTTGGCCGGCTGCGCTCACTCGGTCGGCTCCGCCGGCCAAGCGACCCGTGGAGCAAAGGCCGACCCTGCACTAACTTAGAACTTGGACCACCGCGTGGGGGCCGATCAGTCGGACATTCGGCGAGGTCAGAAGACGAGCGCGGAGCAGGTGGCGCTGAAGCTGCGCCAGATCGAGGTGCAATCAGTCCAGGGCAAGAGCTTGGCGCTGGCGTGCAAGGAAGCGCAGATCTCCGAGCAGAGCTATGACCGCGGGCGCAAGGAGTACGGCGGCCTTCAGGTCGACCAAGCCAGGAAGATGAAGGATCTTGAGCGCAAGAACGCTCGGTTGCGCCGCCTGGTGGCCGATCTGTCCTTGGAGAAGCAGGTGCTGGCGGACGTCGCCTCGGGAAACTTGTTCTCTATTCGGGGCTCATCGGTCAACGCCCTTTCGTGCGCATCCTGGTTCGACGGGTGATCGGTCCTGTGGAGCTCTTGCTTCTCTCCGAGGTCGGCCAGTGCCGCCTCATGATGGGATCAGAGGGAGTGGGCGGAGCCATCTAAGCCGCGCGCTCGGCAGGACGACGCTCGAGTTTCCTCGGTCTCACCCGCTCCCGTCGTCCCCACAGGGACCTCCTCCACGCCGGAGGAGCTCGGTGTTGCGTGATGCTGGTCCGTAAGCCTTAGGCTGCCGTCGCGGCTCCCGTCGACCAGCGGAAGTCCTTCTCGTCGCGCCACATGCGATGCAGCACGATCGCCAGCTTGCGGGCGACGGCCACAAGCGCCTTCTGCATGCCTCGACGCTTGGCCACAGCCAGCCCCCAGACCTTCAGCGAGGACCATCGAACCCGTGGGCCCGTCAGCAGCACGAGCGCAGCCTCATACAGCGCAGCGCGCATCATCGTGTCGCCGCACTTCGAGACCCGACCGACCCGCATTGTCTCGCCGGACTGGTAGAGCCGCGGCGTCAGACCATAATGCGCCCCGACGCACTGCGATCGTCCGAATCGAGCAGGGTTGTCGACGCAGGTCCGGTAGGTCAGCGCCACGACCGGCCCAACGCCGGGCGCGGTCATCAATCGCCGGCAGACCGGGTCGGTGCGGACCTGGTCCAGCAGCATCTTGTGCAGCTTGGCCAGTTGGGTCCGCAGCGCGGAGCGTGCCTCCAGCAGCGGCAGGACCACAGCCGCGACGAAGGGCAGATCGAGCACGAGGTCGCGCACGCGCTGCTCGAACCCGGCAGCCCCCACGACACCGACCTTGAGGCCGAAGTTGCGCAACTGGCCGCGCAGGTCGCTCTCGATGTCGTAAGCCTTGCGCTGAAGCAGCTTGCGGGAGGTCAGGAGCAGGCGGCGTTGCTGGCTGGCCGGCGTTTTGACGTGAACCGGTTTGAACAGCCTGACCCGCATCATCTGGGCTATGCCCATCGCGTCGTTGCGGTCGGTCTTGTTGATGCGTGCCGAGAGGGCAGCATGCATGTGGCGGGTCTCGACACAGATGGCCGGCAGTCCGGCCTCCACCAAGCCGGCGTAGAGCCATGGCGAGAGCGGCCCCGCCTCCAAGCTGACACGCGCATAGCTGTGGCCCAGGTCGATCAAGTGCCGGCCGATCGCCTCGGGATGGCTCTCGACGGTGGCGCGGTGCACGACCTTACCATGGGGATCGACGATGCAGATCGCAGTCTCCTTCACGGAGACATCGAGGCCGACGTGGTGCTGCTCGCTCATGGTGGGGCTCCGGGATTGGATCGAAGCGCCATCATGCCGCCGCTTCCGCCGCGCGAGGCACCCCGAATACCCCATCTAGCCCCCGAGCGACGTAGGCAGGCGGTCGACGGTATCCGAGCCAAGTACGGCCTCTCGGAACGTCACGCCTGCCGGATCGTCGGCCATGGGCTTCGTTTGCGGGGGCGTACGCCAATTATCTATTACGAGCGGATAGACGGTGCGGTTCGGGAAAACGTCACGGCTCAATGCCGCACCTTCCGATAGGTCACATCGAACCCTCAGGATCGGTTCGCAGAGACGGGCCATCGCCGTTCCCGCCTAGCCAACCACCCGCCTCCGACGCCGGAGCTTCGAGGCCCCAACCACTCGAAGGGTGTTGAACGCCTCATGACGCGAACGCACGGCGCAGGGCGTCCACATCGTAAGGCTTTTTTACCACCGGGACCGTGCTGAGGTCCGTGGGTATCCTGAAGCTCTCGCCGTAGCCGGTAGCGAAGGCGTAAGGGATACCGAGTTCGGCCAGGCGACGGGCGACGGGGATGCTCGTCTCGGAACCGAGGTTCACGTCGAGCAGCGCCCGGTCCGGTGGTGACGCCTCGATCAGGCGCAGCGCGTCCCGTGTCGAGGCCGCCATGTCGACGGCATCGGCGCCCAACGCGGTGAGCAACTCCTCGGCTTCCAGCGCAATGATCATGTTGTCCTCGACCAGCAGCACCGTTCCGGTGAGGCGCAGCGGTACTGCCGCCGCCTCGCGGAGGCCGGGCGCCGAGGTTGCCGGCGGGGCAGCCTGGACGAAGGCGGGCGGCAAGGTGAACCGCGCCTCCACCCCGGTGAGCTCGTAGCGGACCTCGGCCTCACCCTGGAGCTCGTAAGGGATGGAGCGTTCGATGATGGTGGTGCCGAACCCTCGGCGCGTCGGTGCCCGGACGGCCGGGCCGCCGCTCTCACTCCAGTGCAGCACGAGGTAATCGAGGGCGTCACGCTCCCAGCGGATTTCGACCCGCCCTCGGGTGTCGCACAGCGCACCATACTTGGCCGAATTCGTCATCATCTCGTGGATGACCAACGCCACCGTCGAGAACGCCTGCGGCTCCAGGAGCACGTCGATGCCATCCAGGACGAGGCGGTCAGCCTTCGCGCCAAGGTAGGCACCCGCCTCCAGCAGGATGAGGTTGCGCAGGGATCCCGGGACCCCAGTTCGAGGTGGTGATCTGATCGTGCGCTCGGGCCAGGGCCTGGATGCGGCTGCCGACGAGCGCGGCGAACTCCTTGCCGCTGAGTTCCTCGGAGCGGCTCTGGGTGACCACGCCGCGAATCAGGTTTAGGATGTTGCGGACCCGGTGGTTGAGCTCGGCGATGAGGAGCTCCTGGCGCTCCTGGGCGCCCTTGCGTTCCTTCACGGCTGAATCGGTCAGTCGAAGGATCACCTCCAGCAGGGTCACGCGCAGCGCCTCCGCGGCCCGCAACTCGACCTCGGACCACGGCAGCGAGCGTCCGTGCACGACCTCTTGCCACGCCTCGAAGCTTTTACGCGGGGTGAGCCTGACGCCATTCGGACCTGGGGTGGCCGGCTTCTTCGGGTTGCCCGCCCAGGTCACCGTGCGCGAGACCTCGGAGCGGAAAAACACCAGGAAGTCGCGTGGTGTGCGCGAGACCGGGATGGCGAGCATTCCAGCGGCCCGTTCGGTGAAAGTCGCGCCCCGGTTCGTGCACGCGCCCGATCTCGTCGCTGGCGTAGGGCCGGCTCGCGGCGGTTCGGTTGAGGAAGCGCACGAGGCCAGTGAACTCCTCCGCCGTCGGCGTTGCGCCCTGGAGCGTGACCTCGCCGTTCACCCAAAGCCCGATCCCGTCGCACGCGACGATGCCGGAAAGCTCGTCGAGGAAGCCGGAGAGGTCCTCGAGGCTGGTGCCGCCCGAGGCGAGCGCGCTCATCAATCGGGTGTGGATCTCGCGCGACCGACTCTCCTGCGCGACCTCGGCCTCACGTTCGCGGCTCTCTAGGATGTACGAGAACATCTGCCCGAACAGCTCGGAGCCGGTTCGGCGTTCGAGTGAGATGTGCCGGGCCTCCATGTGGTGGCAGGCGAACAGCCCCCAGAGGCGCCCGTTGCGCAGGATGGAGACGGAGAGCGAGGCCGCCACGCCCATATTGCGAAGGTACTCGATGTGGATCGGCGATACCGTGCGCAGGGTCGAAAGCGAGAGGTCGAGCGGTTCGCCCTCGGGATCGCGCGGCGGCAGCACGGCTGCGCCCGGGGCATCGACGTCGGCGATGATGCGCAGCCAGTTGCGCTCGTACAGGGCACGGGCCTGCTTCGGGATGTCTGAGGCCGGGTAGTGCAGGCCGAGGTAGCGGTCGAGGCCGGAGCGCACCGCCTCGGCGATGACCTCACCCGAGCCGTCGGGGGCGAAGCGGTAGACCATCACGCGGTCGAAGCCGGTCAGCGCCCGCATCTGGCGCACGGCTTCGCGGCAGAGCAGCTCGAAGCCCGCAGTCTGCTGGAGGCGCGAGACCATGCTGCGCACGAGGTTGCCGGCGCTGAGGTGCTCGGGAACGCTCGGCTCGGCCTCAATAACTATGGCACCGACTGACAGGTGGAGGGCAACGTCGAAAGGGCCTTGATCCTGCAACAGGCGAACCCCAAAGACCCGGTCGACGGCGTCCGGTCCGCGCAGGGTCTGGAGATGGCCGCGCAGGACGTGGATCGCCTCGCCATCCAGGATGTCGCTTAGAGGCAGCCCGAGAATCGCATCGACCGGACGTCCGAGCCAGTCCGACGCGTTCGCGCTGGCCCGGGCGACGATCCAGTCGGGCGAGACGGCGAGGAGGAAGCCGAAGGGCTGGACCGCCCCGAGGATGTGGATGGGCTCGCGGTCGCACGAGGACAGGTCGATGGATGTCGGTAGTTGGCCGGAGTTCTGACGGATCATGTAACGGGCAGCTTTGGTCGCGTGAACCGACGCTCGGTTCGGCATGCGTTCCCCCATTCAACGCTTTCAAGGCAAACCAGTGGCGGTCGACGTCTGAACTTCCCCGCCCGGAGATCGCAGCGGGGCGCCGCGATCTCGGACTCTGTCCAGCGGCTGCATGAGCTTGATGGTGGCTCCTGCCGGCCCGAACTTTTTCGGTAGAGGGGAGATCTCTGCGCGGTCGAGGCGAGCGTGGCTCTTTGATCGACGTCAAACGTCGATGCGATCAGGGGTCGAACGGCTGCACGCCCCCGGATCGGCCTGAGACGCGCTCGAATCGATGACGGTTTCGACTCCTGGCCAGGGTCATGCTGCTTCGATGTCGGTCCGCGGGAAGTGGTCCCCCTTGTAAAGCAGCGGAAGCCGGTGGTAGCGGGCACAGGCATAGGCAAGGCAGTCGCCGACGTTGAGGCCGACCGGTTGCGCCGGTTGCTCGGCTTGCCGCTGCTCGCCTACTTCATCACCGAACCGTTAGGCGTGCCGGTCTCCGTCGTGACCTGTGCCGGCGCGGCGGTGCTGGTGCTGCTCGCGGGCCGGAGCCGGGTCATTCCAATCTGCAAAGTGCTGATCGGTGCCCCCTGGCAGATCGTGCTGTTCAGCCTCGGCATGTACTTGGTGGTCTACGGCTACCGGCGGCTGCACATCCTGTTGCGGCGGGAGGGTTGGAAGGTGAATTTCAAGCGCGCCTACCGGATCTACCGGGACGAGGGCCTGTCGATCCGCCCCAAGCTGCCCAGGCGCAAGCGTGCCTGGCGCTACCGGCAGGGACGGCCGGCCATCGGTGAGCCGAATGAGGTTTGGGCGATGGACTTCATGCCCGACCGTCTGTTCGACGGACGCCCGTTCCGGATTCTGACGGTGGTGGGCTGCCATACGCCAGAGGCGCTCTCGCTCACACAGAGAGCCAACTTCCGCGCGTACCAAGTGACTGAGGCCCTGGACGCCTTGGGCCGGCTGCGGGGGCGGCCCAAGAGTCAGCGGGTCGATAACGGGCCGGAGCTCGCTGGGCGCATGCTCGACCAATGGGCCTAACTGAATGGGGTCGAGATCGACTTCTCTCGACCGGGTAAGCCGACCGACAACGCCTATATCGAGTCGTTCAACGGCCGCCTGCAGGCCGAGTGCCTGAACGCCTCGTGGTTCCTGTCGCTAGCGGATGCCCGTGAGCGCATTGAGGAATGGAGGTGCCACTACAACGAAGATCGACCCCACACGGCCCTGGGTGGCTTGACGCCCCGAGCCTTCGCCAACCAAGCTGTCACGGCCCGAAAACTTGCATAGGCCGTGGACCACAAACTGGGTCAACTCCATACCGACGATGCATTAACTTCGAACCTGGGCCACCGGATGGGGCAGGCCATGTCAATCTGCGCTCGACTCTCCACGCGCTTCGATCGCCGGATCACCTCGGCTGTGTGGAATGAGCGTCTCTCAATTCAGGCTTCGTGACGGCGTCGCAGCACCCGCACTTGATTTCTTTGATCTAGGCTCATGAAGTCCGCCACTTACGTGTCGGGGTAGCAGACCTAGACCGTGATGCCGTCGGCGCGGAGTTGTGCCGTCATTTGATCAACCGTGCGTCTCAAATCGTAGCCCAAGCGTCTCAGGCTGGCGAGCTGAAGCCTACACAGTGCAAAAAAATTCCAGCGCCGGCTGACCGGGCCGGGCAAGTCAAGTATTGTGATTGGAAGAGTCTGCGGGAGGGCGGGTATGATGTAGACGGGCGGCGGTCGGTAGATGGTCCGCTCAATTAACTCAGCGCCGCCTCTCCAATAATAGCTCTACTCGGAGATCTCCGCCTCCTTGCAGACCAAAGCCAAACTCTTGCTCTGCGCTGTCTGCACTTCGATCTGCCACAGCTTTAGCACAACCTGCTCCGCGCTCGTCTTCTGACCTCGCTTCATCCCCAACTCCTCCGGTCCTGGCTGATCCTCTCGATCAGCCCGGTCCAAAGCAAGCCGATCAGGTCAACGTACCCCGCTAGAATGCGGCTGCACGCCGCCTGCATGGGCAGGTCGGAAAAGTATCCTCTGCGCGCAGGATCACCTAGGGTCCGCTATGAACGAATTTCAGCCCGACCTATCTGGGACCCCAGCACGCACCTTGGCTGAGCGGCATATCGAGGCGATCCGCCAGCACGGGGGCATCTTTGTCGATGCGGTGCGGCTTACCCGGATGCCGATGATCGTCACCGATGCCACCCTGCCGGGCAACCCGATCATCTTTGCCAATCAGGCGTTTATGGAGCTGTCAGGCTACAGCCTGGAGGAGCTGCTCGGGCAGGATCCGCACTTCATGAACGGCCCGGAGACTAGTCCGGCGACGGTCCAAGAGTACGAGGCGGCAATCCGCGAGAGCCGCAACGCAACGTTGGAGATCCTGCAGTACAGCAAGGACGGTAGCGTGATTCGGGCGATGCTGTTCGCCGCCGCGCTGGATGACGGCCAGGGCACAGTCACCAACCACTTCCTGTCGTACCTCGATATCACCCGTCGCGTTAAGGCCGAGACAGAGCTGCAGGCGCTGGCCGCCGAGCTGGAGCAACGCGTGGCTGACCGCACCCGCGAATTAGAGGCGGCGAATGCGCGGCTGAAGGCGCTTGGGGCCGAGCGCGAGATGTTGCTGATTGAGGTCAACCACCGGGCCAAGAACAGCCTGTCGATCGCTGGAGCGCTCTTAAGCCTGCAGGGGCGCCGCCAGTCCGATCCGGCTGTCAAAGCGCTGTTCGCCGAGACCCAGGAGCGGCTCAACGCCATGGCACGAGCACACGACCTGCTGAGCAGATCGGATTATGTGCAGCAGGTTAATGCCGGCAGCTACGTAGCCGACCTCTGTGCTGCCTTGGAGGCATTGACCGAAGGCGATGATCGCATCCGGCTGGAGGCCCAGGCGGAGGACGGGATCTTTGTCAGTGCTGATCGGGCTATCCCGCTGGGCTTGGCCCTGACCGAGCTGGTGACCAACGCGGTCAAGTACGCCTTCCCGTCTCCGCGTTCCGGCACGATCCGCGCACAGGTGCGCCGAACGCAGCCCGGTCGGATCGAACTGGTGATCCAGGACAACGGAGTCGGCATGGCGGGCGTGCGAGAGGGGTCCCTCGGCTACGGGCTGGTGCGCTCGCTGGTGCAGCAGATCGCGGGCGACATCGACATCCGCAACGATGCCGGGGTGACCGTGACAATCTCCTTCCCGGATTTGCCGCCGCGCGAGGCGACGAGCTAGGCATCGAAGAGATTGCCTGCCTCAAACCCGCTGAAGATAGAGCTTGCGACCTGCCTTTTGCGGGTTCAGCGGCACGCTAATCGAAACTTCGACGGCCACGGACATATCCAGGAGGGCATCAGCAGGCCCGATGAAGCTGCCCGTCACTGGCATGGCCTGGCGAATGTCACGTGCCACAGCGACCAGGATCAGGTTCGCCCCGCCCAAGCTGCCGTTCGTCGGGTCGAAGGTGACCCACCCTGCGCCGGGTAGGTACACCTCGCTCCAGGCATGAGTGGAGCCGGCATCGGCCGACCCAAGCAGGCGACGTGTGGGGTCGTACAGATAGCCCGAGACAGCCCTTGCACCGAAGCCGAGGCTACGAACCGCCTCAACGAAGAGCGTGGCCAGATCCCGGCATGAGCCCAGACCTGATGACAAGGTTTGGCTCGGCGACTGTGTGCCCTCGTCCTCCCGAGCCCGGTAGGTGATCGCGACACTCACTCCGGCATTGATGTCCCTTGAGGAGCGATAGAGTATCGGTGGGGTAGCCCGCAACGAACCCCTGCGCCCAGTTCTGCAGGCGATCCCCATCGGGGTATTGCCGAACCGTCAGTGCTCCGAGGTCCGTCCACTCGTCGTCAGAGTACCGGAAGGGAAACGAGATGGCCGAGGCGGCGATGTCGAAGACTGGATAGGCAACCGCGGAAAGCTCGACCTGAGCTGCGCTATCGATGACGAGTGTGCTGGACGGTGCTGCAAAGATGGCGGTCGCGACCGCGTTCCCGGCGATGTCGTCGGCCCAGCGCACGGCTGCATCCGGCGTTACCGTGATGTCGCTCGAACGCAGCCTGAGGTCCCGGGCCTCTCGCGGGCGCAACATCAGCCGATGCGGTCCAAGTTCGACAGGCTGCCTGTAACGGTAGGTCGTCCGATGGTGGATGCGTAGATCAACCAAGGGACGCTCCTCAGGAACCGCTTCGGGCTGTTTCATCCGGACGGGCAGTCAGTGTCAGTACGCTCCGTCGTCCTTCGCGTGTGTCATGAAGAACCGCAGCATCTCGCGGCTGGCATCAGGACCGGTCGGATCAGTGTGAGAGCCGGACGGGTGGCCGCCGGCCCAGGCATGACCACCGCCGTGCAGGACCCACTGTTCCGACGACCACTTGCCATCCGGTTCAGTCAGGATCGTTCGCGTGTACGCCATTCCGCCATCGGAACGCCCATCGACGGTGGTGATGTTCAGGTCTCCATCGGGCTGCGCCTGGGCGATGGCCTGATCGCCGTTGACCGGTGAGACGGTCGTGTCGCGGTCTCCGTGGAAGACGATAGTCGGTAGCGGATGCGTTGCTTGATGCGGACGGAGCAAGGCGCCTCGGCGCATCGTGGAGAAGGCCACGGACATCGAGCCTGCCGAACCACCCGCCAACCCAGAGTGTATGCCCACGGCAGCATAGATGTCCGGGTAGGCCAGCGCCATGACCGCCGCGGCAGCCCCACCTGAGGACAGGCCAGCGACGTAGACCCTCGCGGGATCGACATTGAACGCGGCCATGATCTCGCGCGTCAGGCCGGCGAGAATGGACGGCTCGCCCTCGTCGCGCTTCTGGTCCTCATTCCTGAACCAGTTCCAGCTCTTGCCGAGATTGGCCGACCTCGGTTGGTCGGGGTAGGCAACGAGGAAGCTCTGCTCCTCCGCCAGCCGATCCATCCCCGTGCCAATGGCGAAGTCGCGCGACGATTGAGAGCTGCCATGCAGCATCACCACTAGCGGCAGGGGAGCTCCCTTATACCCGGACGGAACGAGCAAGTCGTAAGCTCGGCTCCCGGCAGCGTTGCCGAACCGGCGTGCGAGCGCGCGGGGCCGGTCGATGGCCAGCCCCGACCTCGTCGTCGACGCGTCTGCGAGGAGTGTCATCGCGGTGCTTTCGAGAAGGGATCGGCCGACGGCGACGGGATTGACTACGGCAGGGCGCCGATCATGCCCTTGGCCTCGGTCATGGTGTTCTCGCAGGCGCGCTGATCGCCCCGATGGTCCTCGTCGCTCGCGCGGATGATCAGGATCCGAGCCCCTGCCACGCGGCTTGCGGTCGGGATCATCTCAGGGTCGCTCGGGGCATCGGAACGCGCAGCCAGCACGGCCCGGGGTGAACCGGCCTGGAGAGCATGCCCCGCCTGCAGACCAGAGATTTCGACGGCACCCGCGCTGTCGAGGCGGCGCTCGATGGTTCCGATCTGCTGAGCGCAGGAGGAAGCCAGTGCCGGAAGCGGCGCGAGGGCTAGGGCTACGGTCGTGAGAGTGGCTGCGAAGCGCATCTGGAAGGAGCTTTCAGAGAGGTGGCAACACCGCAGCTTCGCCCAGCGAGCGAATAACCCGGTGCCGTCCCTCACCGAACGATGCGAGGGTAGCTTCCATACAACGAGCCTTAACTCCTTATGTTGCGCCGCAACATGGAACGCGGGTCAGGCCCGCGTTTTTGAGTTCGGCCATACTATCTGCGGACGGCCGAGTGCGGGTCGTGACCCACTCCGCCGGGCATCCGCTTCGCGCTGCATCGCTGGGCGAGAGCTTCCGCGTTGGGAGGCCGTGAGAGCGTATCGCGGCCGCCCTCAGACCGCCCGGAACGACCGCACGTGCGAGAAGCCCACCAGCCTGCGTGTTGTTCGTCGCGGTCGACCCGGCGCACCTGCGTCGCCGCGGTCTCGTCCTCGGCACGGCATGCCGAGTCTTCGGCCTGCATCCGCTTCTTCCTTTGCAGCCGATCCGAAAGTCCTCGCCTGGAACCGCCCCGTGATGCGAGCACGGCAGCATCAATCCGGGAGCGCAGCGGATCGACGGAGTTCGCCTGAATTCAGGCGAACTCCGCTCGCGTGGCGGTGCTCTCCGAACGCACCCGCCACATCCCCGTGCCTCAGGGCGATGAACGCTCACCGCGCTGCGACGCCATGAGTTCATCCGCTCTCTTGGCGGACGCCGTAAAGCGCCTCGCCTCTCGTTGCGGCCTGTGAGCCCTCACCAGTCTTGAAGACGTAAGGCCTCGCTCTGTCTGGGCGAGCAAGCGATGCCGTTCGGCGTCGTGGACCTTGATCGAGGCGGCGAAGGCTTTGAGAGCCGATGCCGCCTGATCTCAAGGGAGCCTCGCGCTCAGTTGGACTTCGGGTCGGTCACGGTGAAGGCGAGCGTCGCGCCGTAGCTGTCCGCATCGGCCAGCGCCGGCGTCTGCGAGGGGCTCACGCGGTGCGCCACGCCGAGCACCTGGGGACCGGCACTGCGCAGCGAGACGACCGCCACGCCGTCCGCATCCGTCGTGGCGCGGGCCTGATCCGCCTCGCTCTTGAAGTTCACGCCGTCGGTGGCGACCACGCTGGCGCCGTCGAGCGGACGGCCCTCGAACAGCACCCGCACCCGGATCTGGCCCGAAGCCGCGGCCGGCTCCTCCAGCGGGACGATCTCCAGCGGTTGGCCGACGATCTTGTCCCACGGGGCCGTCGGGCCGGATACGGCCTTGGCGAACTTCACCGACCAGAGGCTCTTGTCGGCCTGCGGCAGCATCCGCTTGCTGGCGTTGCGGTAGCCGCCGTCGGACAAGCGCACCCAGTAGCCGTTGTCGTAGGCCGCGGCGAACAGCGCGTCGCCCTGATGCGCGGCTTTGAGCGCGGGCATTGCGCCGGTCTGCAGCTTGGCATTCAGGGCCACCGCGCCGGACGGCTCGTAGGCGGTCAGGCTCATCAGCTTGCCAGCACTCGGCAGTTCCGGCTCGTGGGGATGCCCGTAGAGGATCTGCACGCCGTTGCCGGCCGGGTCGAGCCAGAGGTCGTGGGCGGCGGCCGGTGCGGTGAAGGCGAGCAGCGCGGTGAGGATGACGGTTCGTCTCATCGAAGAGGTGCTCCTGTTGCAAAGCTGGAGGTGATGCCGGCCAGCAGCGTCAGGCGCGGCTGCGGGCTGGTGACGATCTCGGCGGCCGAGGCAGAGACCGACGAGCCGAAGTTGAAGATGCTCTCGCTCGTGCGGTCGCCGGGATACCAGGTGGCCTGCCCGTAGGTCGTCCAGCCGCTCTGGTGGACGTAGGCGATCCGGCCGCTGACGCGCGGATAGGGCGAGGAATGCAATACGCCGTCCTCGGTCAACGGCTTGGCACCGATGTAGGACAGGTAGGCCGCACCGGTCAGGCGCCCGCCGGGCAACAGGGCGGCCGGCGCGGCGACGTCGAATTCGGCGCCGACGGTGGCAAGATACGCCGGCACGTTGGGGATGAAGATGGATGGCGCGCCGTTGAGCAGTCGGGCCGAGACGCCCGAATAGTTGGCGAACAACGCCACGCGGTCGAGGCCTTCACGATAGGCCAGCACCTTCGCCTCGATTTCGAAGCCGTCGCGGCGGGACTTGCCCAGGTTCTGCACGGGCAGGCCGGGTGCGGGCTGGAAGACCTCGTTGGCGATGTCGGTGAAGAACACCGTGCCGAGGAGACTGAACCGGTCGAATACGAGGCGGCCGCCGCCCTCCGTACTCTCGATGGTCAGCGGAGTGAGGCGGGGATTGTTCGTCAATTCGCTCGAAGCGGAAGGGCTGCGGAAGCCCTGGCCGTAATTGGCGAACAGCTCCAGCCAGTCGAAGGGCGTGAGCGCCGCCCCGCCCTTGGGGGAGACCACGTTGGGGCTGACCTTGGGCGACAGGGCCGGGTCGAGATTGTTGCGCACGTCGTAGAAGAACTGGTCGAAGCGGGCGCCGCCGGTCAGCTTCAGCCAGGGCGCCGGCTTGACCTGCACCTGCGCGTAGGCCGCGAGGTTGTGCTGCGAGAGATCGAGATCGAGGGTGCGTGCGGTGAACGTGCGCGCGACCGAGGGGCCGGTGTTCACGTCGAGCGCGTCGCTCCGCCAATCGCCGCCGACGAGGACTTGGGTCGGCAGCACGTCGAACAGGCTCGTCGTCCAGACCTTGCGGATGCGGCCACCCACGGTCTCCCGTTCCTCGACCTGTCCGCGCTGGCCGGCGCCGAAATCCGAGAAGCGGCTGAACACGTCGTGGCTGGCGTAGAGAAGCGTCGACAGCTCGTCGTCTGGAAGCCCGTTGACGTAGTTGGCCACGAAGGTCTGCAGGGTCTTGCCGCCGCCATCGGTGATGTTGGTCGCGGCCCGCGGTGAGACGAGACCGGCGCGCACGCGGTCGCGCTCCAGGTAGCCCGGCTGCCCGAACCCCGTGCCGTACATCTGCACCCGCAGCGACAGGCTGGAGCCGAGATCGAGGGGGATGGTGACCTTGTTGAAGGCGTTGTAGCGCCCGAGATCGCCGTTCTCGCGATAGCCCCCGGTGCCGTAGCCCTCGTAGGCGAGGAAGGGCTGGATCCCCGGGCCGATCTGGCTGAAGGTGGCAAGCCCCCGCCACGTACCGAACGAGCCGCCCGATGCGCCGACGGTCGAGAAGGGCTCGGCCCGCTTGGTCTCGATGAAGATCGAGCCGCCGAGATTGGCGTCGCCCGCTTCGACCGAGAACGGGCCGCGCACGATGCTGATGGAGCGGATGGTCTCCGGGATCAGCGGATTGAGATCGACGTAGTTCGGGGTGTGGATCGAGGAGACCTCGTTGATCGGCACCCCGTCGATGAAAACGGCGACGTCGCGACCGTGCTCGGCATCGCTGAAGCCGCGCAGGGCGATGCCGTATCCGACCCCGCCCTGCCCGTAATTCGAGACATCGAAGCCTGCCACGGGACGGAAGAGGTCGCCGTAGCTTTGCACCGGCAGGCGCGCGATCTCCGCGGCATCGATCACCGTGCTGTTGCCCGGCAGGGCCAGGACCGATGGTGAGATCTGGGTCTTCAGGTTCGCGGCCGGTCCCGCAACCGCCGCAACGGAATTTGCGGAACCGCCCTGCGCGGTGACCTGTAGTTCCTCCAGCTCAACTGCGGTCGGATCGAGCGCATGGCTCGGAAGCGTACTCACGCCGAGTGCGCTGGCCGATGCGAGCAGGCGCGTCAGAAGCGGCGACATCGTGCAACCTAGGCACTCAGTGATCCGGGCGCTACTAAACTGCAAATTATGGGCAGGCACAAGATAGGAATTTTTCGTATTCGTACGTCTCATCGAGATGTTGCAGCCTTTAGCAGCCCCCGCAATCTCGGTCGCAGCATCTTTTGACGATAACCGTCTCGGTAAAATTGCCTCCCTTAGAGCATCGGTGCTGATACGGCGTGGCATGTCCTGCCGGCCACCAAGTCTTCGGTCCATCAGGCGCGAAACGTCTTCGAGGCCAGTGGCTTCTGAGCTTCACATCGTACGATGGCCGGAGGCCATCGCAGCCGGAGCAGCAGCCCTAAAATCGAGCATTCCAATGCGGGGCGGAGCGATCCTTGCAACTCTTGCGTCGCAACTCGGCGCCCCTCCCGCTCCGAAATGGGGAAACCGTTCGGCGCCGAGGCCGTAAGTGTGAGGGGCCGCCAAGCCCAGCGCGAATCTCCCTTTATTGCAACAACTTATGCGCGAAACTGATCATTTGGATAAGTAATACCCCGTATTCAAACTGGGCTAGCCACGTTCGTTAAGTTGCTGCTATAGGTTGAAAACAAGATATGTTCTGGTTGCCAATAAATCGGCTGCTAAGGCAGGCTGTATTCGCTCGGGAAGCTGCCCATGCACTTTACTCAACGCGAAACTGACAAGCTGCTGATCTATATGCTCGCACAGGTCGCGCAGCGCCGCAGGGACCAGGGGCTCAAGCTCAACCATCCGGAAACCGTCTCCCTCATCTCCGTCGCCGCCCTGGACGGCGCCCGCGCCGGCAAGACGGTGGAAGAAGTGATGGAACTCGCAGGCAAAACCATCACGCGCGACGACGTCATGGACGGGGTCGCGGAAATGATTCCCTACGTTCAGGTCGAAGCGGTGTTCACGGATGGCTCGCGCCTCATCACGGTGCATGCTCCTATCAAGTAAATCGAGATGTCAGAAGGTGACGCGATGAGTCCTCCCCAGAAGAAGGCGCCCGTCGGCGGAATCATTTTCGGGTCAGGGGATATCGATATCAATGCCGGATATCCGACCACAGCGATCAAGGTCCGAAACACGGGTGACCGCCCAATCCAAGTCGGATCGCACTACCATTTCTTCGAGGTGAACGCCTCGCTCGAGTTCGATCGCGAGCAAGCCTTCGGCAAGCGTCTCAACATCCCGGCCACGACCGCTCTGCGCTTCGAGCCCGGCGACGAGAAGGAGGTCTCGCTCGTTCCCTATCAGGGCAAGCAGCGGGTGCTCGGCTTCAACAGCCTCGTCGACGGCTGGGTCGGCGACGAAACCTACGACGATTACCGCCCACGGCTGTCGGACGCGCTGGATCGCGTGAACCGCTACGGGTTCAAGAACAAGCCGTAACCTGCCCCCTTCGATAGCCGAATCTGGAGCGCTGGGATGAGCAAAATCTCGCGGCGGCAATACTCGGATCTCTACGGGCCGACGACAGGCGACAAGATCAGGCTCGCCGATACGGACCTCTACATCGAGATCGAGAAGGACCTTCGGGTTTACGGCGAAGAGGCCGTCTATGGCGGCGGCAAGACGCTTCGGGATGGCATGGGTTACGACAACGAGTTGACCAGTGCGGCGGGCGCACCGGATCTCGTCATCACCAATGTCACGATCCTCGACGCGGTCCAGGGCGTCATCAAGGCCGATCTCGGCATCAAGAACGGCCTGATCGTCGGAATCGGGAAGGCCGGCAATCCCTCGACGATGTCGGGGGTGACACGGGGGCTCGCGCTCGGACCGGGCACGGACGCCATTTCCGGCGAGCACCTCATCCTGACCGCGGGCGGCATCGACGCCCACGTCCACTTCATCTCGCCGCAGCAGGCCCAGGCCGCGCTCAGCAACGGTGTGACGACGCTGTTCGGCGGCGGCATCGGCCCGTCCGACGGCACCAACGGCACGACCATCACGCCGGGCACGTGGAACATCGAGATGATGCTCCGCTCCTTCGATGCCTGGCCGGTCAATGCGGGCGTGCATGGCAAGGGCAATTGCTCGGCGCTTCTCCCGATCGAGGAGCAGATCCGGGCCGGCGCGATGGGTTTGAAGGTTCACGAAGATTGGGGCAGCACCCCGGCGGCGATCCGCATGGCCCTGACCGCCGCGGACGATCACGACGTCCAAGTCTGCATCCACACGGACACCTTGAACGAGGCGGGTTTCGTCGAGAGCACCATCGCCGCGTTCGAGGGGCGCACGATCCACACCTACCACACGGAGGGCGCGGGCGGCGGCCACGCACCGGACATCATCCGGGTGGCGGGCATCTCCAACGTCATCCCCAGTTCGACCAATCCGACCATGCCCTACGGCATCAATTCGCAGGCGGAATTGTTCGACATGGTGATGGTCTGTCACAACCTCAGCCCGAAGATCCCGACGGACGTCGCCTTCGCGGAAAGCCGCGTCCGCGCCGAGACCATCGCGGCGGAAAACGTCCTGCACGATCTCGGTGCGATCTCGATCCTGTCGAGCGATAGCCAGGCCATGGGCCGCGTCGGCGAGAACTGGGCGCGCACCATTCAGACGGCCCATCTGATGAAGGCGCGGCTCGGTGCCTATCCGGGGGATGCCTCCGGCAACGACAATCAGCGCGTGCTGCGCTTCGTCGCCAAGGTGACGATCAATCCCGCCATCGTGGCGGGGGTCTCGCACGTGATCGGATCGGTCGAGGTCGGCAAGATGGCGGACCTCGTCCTCTGGGAGCCGGCCTTCTTCGGCGCGAAGCCGAAGATGGTCATCAAGGGCGGCATGATCTCCTGGGCGATCATGGGAGACCCCAACGCCTCGCTGCCGACACCGCAGCCGGTCGTCTATCGTCCGATGTTCGGCGCTCTCGGCCCGGCCGTGGCCAAGACACGCGTGACCTTCACGTCTCATGCCGCCTACGAGGACGGGATCGTGGATCGTTACGAGCTGACGTCCAAGGTCGTGCCCGTCTACGGCACGCGCACCATCACCAAGGCGTCGATGGTTCGAAACGACCGGCTTCCGGTCATCAAGGTCAACCCGGAAACCTTTGCGGTGATGGTCGACGGCAAGCACGCCACGATCGAGCCCGCCACGCATCTTCCGCTCGCGCAGCTCCATTTCTTCAGCTGACGTCCCGTCGCGCGGCGGGAGACGCCTCCCGCCGCCGGTTCACAGCCCGGTGCAGGCATTGATGAGACCGATCGACGTCATGTGGGTGTGTCTGGGCGGCGGAGCCGGTTCTCTGCTGCGCTGGCAGCTCGGCGGCTTCATCGACCGCGCGATCCCCGCGCGCTTCAAGTTCGGCACCTTCCTCGTCAACGTCACCGGCGCCTTCGCGATCGCCTATCTCTCCGCGGCGCTCGCGCTCGGCTGGCAGCAACGCCACGGTGACGTGGTCTCATCCCTGGTGCTGACGGGCTTTCTCGGCGGCTACACGACATTCAGCTCGATGCAGCTCGATACGGCGCAGATGGCGATGGAGCATCGCCGGGGGCTCGCCGCCCTGTACCTCGTCGCGTCCGTCGGCGTGGGGCCTCTGCGCCGCGGCGGCGGGCGTCGCCCTGGCGCGAGCATAGGGGGCCGTCATGGGCGCGCGGGCCGTCTTCGTCTTCATCGGTGGCGGGTTCGGCGCTCTCACCCGCGAATTTCTCATGCTGCTGATCCCTCAGCACAGCGGCGCCTTTCCGCTCGACATCTTTACCGCCAACGTCGTCGCCTCGTTCTGCCTCGGCGCCGCCTTCGAACTTCACCGCCTGAACCAAGTCTCGGACGAGTACCAGCTCCTGATCGGCACGGGCTTCGCCGGCGGATTGTCGACGTTTTCGAGCTTCGTCTACGGCATCACTTCCGAAGCCGCGTCACCGGGCCAAGCCGGTCTTGCCGTCCTCTACTGTTTGTCCAGCCTGATCGCCGGCTACGCCGCGATCTGGCTCGGAATCGCATCCGGGAAACGCCTGCGCCGCGCGTGAGCGCGCTCCGTTGGGAGAGACGAATGATCCTCGTCGAACACAAACTCGGTCATCTCGGCGATCCGGTCTGGCAGGAGCGCGCGGGGCAGGCGCGCATCGATCCGCTGGTGCTGGAGCAATGGGAGGCGCCCAAGAGCCGCCTGCGCAAGGCCAGCGAAAACGGGATCGAGCTGGCGATCTCGCTGCCGCGCTCCGAGCACCTGTACGACGGCGACGTGCTCTACTACGACGCGGCGCAGGGGCTCATCGTCGTCGCCCGGATCGCCCTCAAAGAGGTGCTGGTCATCGAGTTGGAGGGGCTGGAGAGCCTCGCGCCGCACGAGATTCTGCGCGCCAGTTTCGAACTCGGGCACGGCCTCGGCAACCAGCACTGGCCCGCCGTGATCAAGGGATCGACGGTCTACGTGCCGCTTTCGGTCGATCAGAAGGTGATGGCCTCGGTCATGCGCACGCACGCCTTCGCCCATGTGAAGACCCGCTTCGCCCCGGGCGAGGAGGTGGCGGCCAAGCTCGACGCGAAGGAGGTGCGGCTGCTCTTCGCCGGCGCCGACGCCACCCCACACCACCATCATGACGGTCACGACGCTGCACAGGCTCATGACCAGCATGTCCAGCATGATCACGCGCACGATCATGGCCATCCGCACGCGCATCATCACCACGATCCGGTGGCGTGATGCGGCACGGTGAGCCGAGGGCCCGTCTCGCACCGCGCGGCATGGCTCATCTCACGCGCCTGCTGCAATTCTCGGATTCGACGCTGCCGATCGGCTCCTTCGCCTTCTCGAACGGCCTCGAATCCGCGCTGCAGACGGGGATCGTCACCGACGCGAGCAGCCTGCTGCATTTCGTCGAACTCGTCCTGCACCAGAACGCCCGGGTGGATGGCGTCGCGCTGCTGCACGCCCATCGCGCCACCCTGGCGGAGGATTATCCCGGCATCGTCACGGCCGACCGGGAATTGCTCTGCCGCCGCGTCGGGGAAGAGCAGCAGCTGATGCTGACGCGGATGGGCAAGAAGCTCGCGGAGCTGGCGCTCAAGATCAGCCCCTCGCCGGTGCTGGAGCGCTGGCTCGCGGATATCCGGTCGGACGCCACCCCCGGCTGCCTGCCGATCGGTCAGGCGATCACCCTCGCACATCTCGGCGCGGACGAGACGGAAGCCTTCGTCGTCCACCAATACGGCATGGCCTCAATGATCCTGAGCGCCGCGCTCCGGCTGATGCGGATCGACCATTTCGAGACCCAGCGCATCCTGTTCGCCGCCCAGGGCCGCGCCGAGGACGACTACCTCGCCGTGCGCGATCTCGCCCTCAACGAGATGGCCGCCTTCGCGCCGGTCTTCGACGTGCTCGTTGCTCATCACACCACGGTCCATGTCCGCCTGTTCATGAATTGAGTGCGGCAAAGGAAATCGAGATGAAGAAGATCACCCGTATCGGCATCGGCGGCCCGGTCGGCTCGGGCAAGACGGCCGTCATCGAGACCATCACGCCGCGCCTGATCGCGCTGGGGATCAAGCCGCTGATCATCACCAATGACGTCGTGACGACGGAGGATGCCAAGCAGGTGCGCCGGACCCTCCACGGCGTGCTGATCGAGGAGAAGATCGTCGGCGTCGAGACCGGGGCCTGCCCGCACACGGCGGTCCGCGAAGATCCGTCGATGAACATCGCCGCGGTCGAGGAGCTCGAAGACAAGTATCCCGACAGCGACGTGATCTTGATCGAATCCGGCGGTGATAACCTCACGCTCACCTTCAGCCCGGCGCTGGCGGACTTCTACATCTACGTGATCGATGTCGCCGCCGGCGACAAGATCCCGCGCAAGAACGGCGCCGGTGTCTGCCAGTCGGACATCCTCGTCATCAACAAGAAGGACCTCGCCCCCTATGTCGGCGCGAGCCTCGAAGTCATGGCGCGCGACTCCAAGCTCATGCGCGGCAAGAAGCCGTTCCTCTTCACCAACTGCAAGACCGGCGAGGGTGTCGACGACCTCCTCCAGCTCATTCTCGACATGGCGCTGTTCGATGTGAGGACGCGTCCTCCGCTCGCGGCGAGCGCGTGAGACCATGACCCTGCACGAGCCCCTCGGCCTCATCGACGCGGCGCGCGAACTGCGCGGTTTCCAGACCGAGCCGGCGCAGATGCGGGCGGGCGCGCCCGGCAAGGTCGGCCGCTTGCGCCTCGGGTTCTCGCTGCGCGACGGGCGCTCCGTGCTCCACGACCTCTACCGGGTCGCCCCGCTGCTGGTGCAGCAGGCGCTCTACTGGGACGAGGCGATGCCGGAACTGCCGGTTTGCCCGATTATCTCGGTCGGCGGCGGCATCCTGCAGGGCGACCGCTACACGATCGACATCGCGGTAGGGGAGGGCGCCTGCGCGCACGTCTCGACCCAAGGCGCCAACCGCATTCACTGCATGGACGCGAACTACGCCTCGCAGCACCAGACCGTGACCGTCGCGGCCGGCGGCTACCTCGAGTACTTGCCGGACTTCACCATACCCTATCGCGGCTCGCGCTTCCTCTCGCGCACGGACCTCGTCGTCGCAGCGGACGCCACCCTGCTCTACGGCGAGATGGTGCTCGCCGGCCGCAAGCATCATCATGTCGAGGAGCGGTTCGGCTTCGACCTGCTGTCGATGGATGTGAACCTGCGCCGACCCGGCGGGCATAAGCTGTTCGCGGAAAAGATCCTGATCGAGAAGGGCGATCCGACGATCGCCTTCGCGGCGGCGATGCGCGGCTTCGACGCCTTCGCCAACATCCTCTGCGTCACCCCTCCCGAGACGGCCGCGCGCATCAAGGAACGGTTCGAGCCCCATTTCCCGATCGAGGCGCCGCGGGCGCTGTCCGGCGTGAGCCGCCTGCCCAACGCCGCCGGGCTGATGCTGCGCGCCGTCGGCGTGGAGACCTACGACGTGCGTCACGAGGTTCGCCGGTTCTGGCGCATCGTGCGCGAGGAGGCGCGCGACCGGTCTCTTCCCGCCGAACCCTACTGGCGCTGAGCGAGGACCGGATCCATGCCGCGAGCGAACAGCAACCTCCTCGTCCAGTCGCTGCGCGGGACGAGCCAAGTCTTCTTCATTGAGAATGCCCTGACGGGCGTGCTGTTCTTCGCCGCGATGGCCTACGCTTCGTCGGTGACGGGCAATTGGGCCACCACGATCGGGGCGGCGATCGGCGTCCTCGTCGCAACGCTGACCGCACGACTTCTGGAATGCGACGACCCCTCCGTCTCCTCCGGTCTCTACGGATTCAACGGCGTTCTCGTCGGCGCCGCGCTTCCGACCTTCATTGCAGCTTCGCCCCAACTCTGGGCCTCGATCGTGATCGGCGCGGCTGCGAGCACGGTCTTCACCGCCGCCTTCAGCGCGACGCTCACCGGCAAATGGGGCATTCCCGGCTCGACCGGCCCCTTCGTGCTGACGGGCTGGCTGATGGTCGCCGCAGCCTATTCCTTCGGCGGCCTGCACGTGACGGGCGATGCCCCCAAGCTCGCGGGCGATGTCGTGCCTAACCTCACCGGCATTCCGGCGCCGATGGACCTCGTCGCGATCTTTTTCCGCAACATCGCGCAGGTCTACCTGCTGGGTAGCGCCGTCAGCGGCGTCATCATCCTGGCCGGCATCCTGATCGCCTCGGTCCCGGCCGGAATCGCCGCCGCCGCCGGATCGCTGATCAGCATGATCGTCGCGATCGCGATGGGTGCCGATCCCAAGGCCGTGAGCCAGGGCCTCTACGGCTTCAGCCCGGTTCTGACGGCGATGGCCGTCGGCGTCGTCTTCCTGACGCCCTCGCCGCGGGTGGCCGTCTATGCCGGTCTCGCGACCGTGATGACCGTCTTCGTCCAGGGTGCCCTCGACGTCATGGTCGCGCCGGCGGGCATCCCGTCCTTCACCGCCCCCTACGTGCTGACGATGTACCTGTTCATCGCGCCGAAGAAGCTGATGGCGCCCCATCCGCACGGGCCCGTCGCCGATCCCATGATCGACGATCAAGGCAATGCGCCGGGCAAGGTTCCGGTCCACGCAGCCGGAACCGCACGGTGACGCCCCGGAGCGTCCTGATCCGGAACGACGATACCGCGCATCGCAAGCGCCGACACGCCCCTCTTCCGAGAAGCACAGATCTAGGAGCACGCGATGCAAGGCATCAATGCCGGCGACACGGCCTTCATCCTCATCTGCACCGCTCTGGTCCTCATGATGACGCCGGCTCTGGCCCTCTTCTACGGCGGCCTCGTCAGACAGCGCGATGTCCTGTCCGTCATGATCCAGAATTTCGTCTGCATCGGTGTGGTCGGCGTGATCTGGGTGTTCGGAGGTTTCAGCCTCGCCTTCGGGCCTGATATCGGCGGCACGATCGGTAATTTCGCGTATTACTTCGGCATGTACGAGGTCGGCATCGAGCCAAATCCGGTCTACGCTCCGAACATCCCCTTCATCATGGTCTTTGCCTACCAGATGATGTTCGCCATCATCACGCCGGCCCTGATGACCGGCGCCTTCGTCGGGCGCTTCCAGTTCGGCGCCTACCTGTTCTTCATCACGGCCTGGACCATCCTCGTCTATGTGCCGGCCGCGCACTGGGTCTGGGGCGGCGGCTTCCTGGCCAAGCTGGGCGTCGTCGATTTCGCCGGCGGGATCGTCATTCACACCTCCGCGGGATTTTCCGCGCTGGCGACGGCGAAGTTTCTCGGCAAACGCAGGGTGGCGGCGGGCGAATCCGAATCCGCGCCGGCCAGCCTGCCCCTGGTCGCTCTCGGCGCCGGTCTGCTGTGGTTCGGCTGGTTCGGCTTCAATGCCGGCGGCGCCTATGCGGCGGATGCGCTGGCGGCCTACGCCTTCACCAACACCATGCTCGCCGGTTCCATCGCCATGCTGGTGTGGATGTTCTGGGAATGGCGCGAGACCAAGCACCCGTCCTTCTCCGGCGTGCTCGTCGGCGCGGTGGCGGGGCTCGCGACGATCACGCCGGCCTCCGGCTATGTCGAGCCCATCGCCGCCCTGGCGATCGGCGCCATCGGCGCGACGGCCTGCTACTTTGCGAAGTACGTCCAGAAATGGCTGAAGATCGACGACACGCTGGAAGTCTGGCGCGCCCACGGCGTCGGCGGCCTGACCGGTGCCCTGCTCATCGGCATCATGGCCAGTTCGCATATCAACCAAGTCTCGGCGAGCCTGCAGCAGTTCGGGGTTCAGCTTCTCGCCGTCCTCGTCGTCGGTGCTTATGCTTCCTTCGTCACCTTCATGATCCTGACGGGCCTGGATCGCTTCGGCACGCTGCGGGTGCCGGAAGAGATCCAGGAAGAAGGCCTCGACACGATGCTCGGCGAGCGCGCCTTCAACCTGTGGAACATGGATCGCACCCTCCCGAAGTAGCCTCGCTGCGACGAGCGCTCCCCAACGCGGGACCGAACATCGGGGGCGTCTGTGTCTGAGCGACGGGTGCTGGCCGTGGCCTGTGAGTCGCCCAGCTGCGCAGCGGTGTCGAGCCACGGGACGGCCGAACCTGCGGCCGGGCCCTCCCGCACCGGCTGGCCCAGCGGTCCCCAGGGAAGTGCGGTGGGAACCGGGGATGGTGACGCAGAACAGGAACCGCGGGCAGGCCGTGCGGCGTTCCTGGGAGCCGACCCCGGAAGTCGTTCGACGGAATAAAAATGGCACAATCCAGGACCGCCAAGCCCCGAGACGATCAGGATGCGAGCCCGGATGGGGGCGTTGCCCCGCTCGTTCCGACGGGAGCCCTGGCGGTGGCTCTGCTCGGTTTCGCGCAAGCCGCGCGGCCGTTGATCCACGTGGCCCGCGACGGGCGCCGCCTCGATGAAATCGCCGCGGTCCTGCGGGCGCTGGCGCCGGAGCGGACGGTGGCTGTTTATCCCGAATGGGATTGCCTGCCCTTCGACCGCGCTTCGCCCTCGCGCGGGGTCATGGGCGCGCGCACGGGCGTGCTGCGCTGGCTGACCGACGACCGCGCACATCCGGACATCGTCCTGACCACCGCCCCGGCGCTGCTGCAGCGCGTGCCCCCGCCGGAAACGTGGGAATCGGCCCATATCGAGCTGCGCGTCGGCGAGCCGCTCGATGCGGAGCAACTGACGGCGCAACTGGCACGGCTCGGCTACATCCTCGACGATCGCGTCGATGAGCCCGGCGAGGTGGCGGTCCGGGGACGGACCATCGACGTGTTCCCGGCCGCCGCACCGCTTCCCTGTCGGGTCGAGCATGACGGGGCGCGCATCACCGCGATCCGCTCCTACGATCCGGTGTCGCAGCGCTCGCGCGTCGAGACCGAGCGGCTGGTGATCGACCCGGCCACCGAAATCATCCTGGACCCGAATTCGAGTCTCGCCCTGGAGCCCTTCACCGGGCAGGAGCACCGGCTCGCCCGATTCTATCCCGCGCTCGTGACCATGCTCGATTACGTGCCCGAGGCGCGCCTCGTCGTCGAGGCCGGGGTGGAGGAGCGGGCCGCCGCGTTCTTCGAGCAGATCGCCGAGGGCCGCGAGGCGGAAGGGGCGATGTCAGCTTCCGGCAGCCGGCAGGACGACCGATCCCAACAGACGCCCGCGCCGGATCTCTATCTCGCGCCCAAGGAATGGGCGAAATTGGCCGAGGCACGCAGCCTTGCGGCGGCGACGAGCGCCGAGGCGGAGCGGATCGCAGGACCGGTTTTCGTCCGCGAGCGCCGCCCCGAGGCCGCCTTTGCCAAAGCCCTGCGCGCCGCGCTGAAAGCGGGCGAGCGCGTCGTGCTTGCCGGCCCCAAGGCGCCGCTGCGCCGCCTCGTGCGGGCGGCCGCCGCGGCCGACGAGCGAACCGTGCGCCTGATCGATGGCTGGGCCGAGGTCGAGGCGGCGGAGCCCGGCGCGATGCTGGCGATCGAGATGCCGGTCGAAGCGGGGTTTCACGTGCCGCAGGCCGGGGCGACGGTGATCGCTGCGGCCGATCTGTTCGGCCCTCTGGCGGCGGGTGCGGGGCGACGGGCCGCCGTGCTGCCGATCGGCGAGGTCGAGCTGCGGGTCGGCGATGTGGCGATCGACCGCGATCACGGCCTGTGCCTCTTCGAGGGGCTGGAGGCGATCCGCGCTAGCGAAGAGGACGAGGAAGACGCCCTGCGCCTGCGTTTTGCCGATGATGCCATCCTCATGGTGCCCGTGAGCCAAGCGGACCGGATCTGGCGCTACGGCTCGGAGGCCGAAGCCGTGACCCTCGACCGGCTCGACGGCGGCACCTGGGCTCGGCGGCGCCTGGAGGCGGAGGCGACGCTCGCCAAGGCGGCGCGGGCGATGCTGAAGGCCGCGCAGGAGCGTCGGGAGGCCCACGCCCCGCAGATCGTGCCGCCCGAGCGCGAGATGGAGCGCTTCGCGGCCGGTTTTGGCTATCCGCTGACCGGCGATCAGGCCGGGGCGGTAGAGGAGACGCTGGCCGACCTCGCCCGCGAGATGCCGATGGACCGGCTCGTCTGCGGCGATGTCGGCTTCGGCAAGACCGAGGTGGCCCTGCGCGCCGCGGCGGCGGCGATCTTTGCCGGGCGGCAGGTCGCCGTCATGGCGCCGACCACGGTGCTGGTGCGCCAGCATGTCGAGACGTTCCGGCGCCGGTTTGCCCGGTTCGGCATCGAGGTGGCGCATCTCTCGCGCCTCGTCTCCCCCGCCGAGGCAAAGCGGGTGAAGCAAGGCTTGGCCGATGGCAGCGTCCGCCTCGTCGTCGGCACCCAGGCGCTCGCCGGGCGCGGCGTGTCGTTCCACGATCTCGGCCTTGCCATCATCGACGAGGAGCAGCGCTTCGGGGCCAAGACCAAGGCGAGCCTGCGCAAGGCGGCGGGCGACGCCCACATCCTCACGCTAAGCGCGACACCGATCCCGCGCACGCTCCAGGCGGCGATGGTCGGCCTGCAGAGCCTCAGCGTGATCGCCACGCCCCCGGCGGTGCGCCAGCCGATCCGCACGGTGATCGCCCCCTTCGAGGAGACGACGCTGGCCGCGGCTTTGCGGCGCGAGCACCGCCGCGGCGGACAGAGCTTCGTGGTCTGCCCGCGCATCGAGGACATCGCCCCGATGGCCAAGCGCCTGCGCGCGCTCGTGCCGGGGCTCGACGTGGTGACGGCGCATGGCGAGATGAAGCCCGCCGAGATGGACGACGCGATGGTGTGCTTCGCCGACGGCAACGGCGATGTGCTGCTCGCCACCAGCATCATCGAGAGCGGGCTCGACGTGCCGCGGGCCAACACCATGCTGGTCTGGGACGCGGAGCGGTTCGGCCTCGCGCAACTGCACCAGTTGCGCGGCCGCGTCGGGCGCGGACAGCGGCGCGGGGTGGTGTACCTGTTCGGGCATCCCGACAAGCCGCTCAGCCCCTCGACAGAGAAGCGCCTGCGCACGCTGGAGGCGCTCGACCGGCTCGGGGCGGGCTTTGCCATCTCCGCCCGTGACCTCGACCTGCGCGGGGCAGGCGACCTCGTCGGCGACGACCAGTCCGGCCACGTCAAGCTCGTGGGGCTCGGTCTCTACCAGCATCTGCTGCAACTGGCGCTGCGCGCGGCCAAGGGCGAGGCGGCCGAGGATTGGAGCCCGGAAGTGCGGATCGGCCTGAACGGCCGTGTGCCCGCCGACTACATCCCCGAACCCGAAATCCGCCTGAGCCTCTACACGCGTCTCCTGCGCCTGCGCGCGGAGGCCGAGATCGACGCGCTGCGCGACGAGATCGAGGACCGCTTCGGCCCCCTGCCGGAATCGGTGGACGCGCTGTTCACCCTGGCGCGCCTGCGGATCGGCTGCCTCGCTCTCGGCATCATCCGCCTCAGCGGCGGCCCGCAGGGGATCGCGGCCGATTTCCATCCGGACCGGCAGGCACCGGTGATCCCGGTCTCCGACGAGATCACGGTTCGGGATCGGCGCATCGTCATCCGCGGGGGCTGCGACGACGCGGTCGAGCGCGGCGCACGCGCCGCCGTTTTCCTGCGCCGTCTGCAGGACGCCCGAGACCGGCGTGGCTGATCGGTAATCGCAGGAATGGAAGCCCTCCCGGTTGCCGAAACCGGGAGGGCACAGGGCGGGGGAAGGCCGTGTGTTCGGGACGAGGGCTAGCCCGGAGCGAGGCCGAGCAGGGTGCCGAGCGGGACGACGAGGGTGGCGCCGGCGTAGAAGCCGTCCTTGGCGCGCCGCGCGGTGAAGGGGTTCCAGAACGAGTTCGGGTTGACCACGTACTGGACCACCGGCTCGATGATCACGCCCGCGCCGACGTCGAAATGCGCATTGGCCTCGAACACGAACTTGTCGCGCGAATACGGGGCGCCCGAGCCGCCCGAGATGAAGTTCGCGTCAGAGAGGAACTGCGTGTAGTTCTCCGACAAGCGCTGCCAGTTCATCTTCAGGCCGTAGCTGTCGTTGGGCCGGCTCTGGTCGGGCGCGTCGAGGCGTACGCCGACGAACGAGTTGAAGCGGATCGGCACCGTCGGGTCGAACGAGTAGCCCGTGCCGGTGTAGAGCGAGATCGCCGTCGGGTGCGGGTTGGCGACGAGGCCACCGTCGGCGCGCCAGACCGTCTGCGTGCCGGTGAGCACGATGCCGGACGTGCCCGACTTCTGCAGCACCGGGGCGCCGGGGTTCAGGCCCTTCGAGGTGCCGAACACCGTCTTGAAGTTGTCGTCGTGATCCGCCGTGTTGAAGAAGCCGGTGAGCGAGGCGCGGCCGGGATAGGCGGTCATGGTGTAGTCGGTCTTGGTGCCGATCTCGGTCATCACCAGCGCGCCCGAGAGCCGCTCGTAGCCGAAATCGTAGCCCGACAGTGCGTTGGTGCCGGGGTTCACCGAGAAGGCGCCGGCCTGGACGTAGCTGGTGGGCGAGAGCTGGTAGGCGGCGTTCGCGCCCCAGACCGCGTAGAGCGGCGAGGTGAAGCCGGCGTTGATGTAGAACAGGTCCTGGAAGCAGGAATTGATCGAGTTGCACGGCGGCAGGCCGTAGTAGCGATCGGGGTGGGTGCGGCCGACCTCGATGACGAGGCGGTCGTCGAGGAGCTTCTGCTGGTAGGTGAGCAGCGAGAGGCGGTTGTTGTTGGGGTTGAACGGCGGCTGATAGCCGACCGTGGTGTCGCCGATATCGGCGGCCATGTTGAGGTTGCGGACGTTACCGAAGAAAGTCTGCGTGAACTTGATGGTACCGCCACTGATGTTGGCGATGCGCTGCATGTCGGCGGTCATGGAGAGGACGAAGTAGGTCGAGTTCGACTGCTCTCCGGTGCGCAGGCCGGCCGAAGGGTTGGCCTGGTAGAAGTTGTAGATGTTGATGTCGAAGGTGAGCCCGCGCTCGGCCATGTGGGTGGCCCAGGGCGCCAGCGGGCCGACGCGGACGGGATCGCTGGGTTTCTCGGCGATGCGCGGATCGGTGCGCGGCTGGGTTTGATCGTTGAACTGGCCCACCGGCGAGGGCTGCTGCGCGGAGACGCTCACGGGCAGGCCGAAGGCCAGGGCGCCGAGGAGCGTGCCGGCCGCCCATGCCATTCGTCCGGGCCGAGCCGATCCCCGTTCCGTTCCGTGTCCGCCGCGTCGCATCTTACATTCCCCTTGCATTGCCGGTTGCGGCCAAGACTTCTTGTGACCAAGACTTCACTGATCTTTGGAGTTGTCGTGCTGTGCAATGCACAACCGTACCGCCCCAGGATCCGCATGGCTGCCGAACGCTCCGCAAAAGCCGTTCCACAGCCGATGACCGGTTTATGGATTTGATCGGATGATCGGTTGCCATTGGTATTGGCTCCCGACTCGTCTGATTCCGTTGCAGTATGATCAAACCTCACGCTTTTGCGTATTTTTTGATCATAACCCTCTTGCTCTACTAGGCTGACACTCGCGAACGCACACGGTCAACTCCCAATTTGGTCTTTTTGGATTTTGCGGCATCGGGCTTGCAATGAGGCCACGGACGCGGCGCAGGGGTGACCTGACCGGCTGGCTCTGGACTGGGATGATCAAGCTCAGACGATGAAAGGTCTGGAACGCCAGAACGCTCGGCTTCGTCGGCGAGTAGCCGCTCTATCTCTGAAGAAGCAGGTGCTGGCGGACGTCGCCTCGGGACACTGGTAGCCCCCGAGCGACGCAGGCAGGCGGTCGATGGTGTCCGAGGGAAGTACGGCCTCTTACGACCATTACGCCTGCCGGATCGGCGGCAGCACCGGGGTCCGCAGCGCTACGTGCCCACCGGGCCGGCCGATGCGGATGGGCTAACCCGAGCCATCGTCGCCCTGGCGTCCGAGTACGGGCGCGATGGCGACCGCCGTGTCAACGCGTTGCTGGACGCGGCCGGCTGGCCGGGGGCAAGGACCGGGTTCAGCGCATCTGGCGTCACGAGGGGCCGCGCTCCGTGCCGATGACCGGCACGCCAAGACTCGCGCTTCGGAAATGTGCCGACGAGAGGGACCGGCTCGAACGGGCGGACCCGCGCCGGCTCAAGGAGCGAGCACGGCCTCAGCCCCTCCAACTGGGCTGTGATCGAGAGCGTGTTCGGAGCCGGCGGCCGCGGGCGCTTTTCCCGCGCGCGGTTCTGATCCCGGGCGGCGTCAGGCGCCGAACTGGGGCAGCACGCGGCGGCCGAAGGCATCGATGAAGGCGTCCTGACGGGTGCCGACCTGATGGACGATGATCTCGGCAAATCCCATCTCGGCCAGTTCCCCGAGCCAGGCGGCATGCTGCCCGAGATCGTCCGAGATCCGCACGCAGGCATGCATGTCCTCGGGGCGGACGAAGCGGGCGGCGGTCTCGAAATCTTCCGGGCGGCGCATCTCCCAGTTCACCTCGCCCTCGATGGCGTTGCTCGACCATTGCGCATGCGCCTCGGCGAGCGCACGGGCCGGGTCGGGGTCCCAGCAGACCTTGGTCTGGAGGAAGACCGGCTTGCCCACACCGCCGCCCTCGCGGAAGGCCTCGACCACCGGGCGCAGCTTGTCCGGCTCGATCCCCACGGTGACGAGGCCGTCGGCCCAGGCGCCGAGGGCGCGGGCGGTCGCCGCGGTGGCGGCCCCGCCGATCAGGAGCGGCGGGGTCTTGGGCCGCGAGTAGAGCTGCGCGTCGATCACCGTGACGCGGCCGCGATGCGTCACGGTCTGCCCGGCCAGCAGCGCCCGGATGACCGCGGCGCATTCGGCGAGCCGTGCGTTGCGCTCGGCCTTCTCCGGCCAGGGCAGGCCGGTGATGTCCTCGTTGAGGCGCTGGCCGCTGCCGAGCGCCAGCCACAGGCGCTCGGGAAACATTTCGGACAGGGTCGCGGCCGATTGCGCGAGCACGGCCGGATGGTGGCGGTAGCCCGGCGCGGTGATGATGCCGAACGGAAGCCGCGTCGTCGCGAGGGCCGCCCCGAGCCAGGACCACGCATGGCCGGAATGCCCCTGCGCGCGGCTCCACGGCTTGAAGTGCTCCGACGACATGGCGCAGGCGAACCCCGCTTCGTCCGCTGCCCGCACGTGGCGCAGGAGGGCGGAGGGGGCGTGCTGCTCGTGTGAGGCGTGGTAGCCGATACGCGTCATTCCGGTTCTCACTCTGCCGCCTCGGCCCCGTCGATACGGGGCGCCCGGCGCGAATCCGTCTCACGCAGGGAGCGGTCGGCGTAGGTGCCCTGCACCGCTTCGCGCCCGCCATGCTCGTAGAGGTCGAGCATCAGCGCGCTGTGGATGAAGCCGAGATGGCTGAAAGCCTGCGGAAAGTTCCCGAGGAAGGTGTCGTCCTCCGCGATTTCCTCGGCGTAGAGGCCGACATCGTTCTGCAGCGCGCGCAAAGCCTGGAAGCGGGTGCGCGCCTCCTCGTCCCGTCCGAGCCAGAGCAGGGCGTCCACGAGCCAGAAGGCGCAGAGCAGGAAGGTGCCCTCGTGGCCGGGCAGCCCGTCGTCGTTCTTGTAGCGGTAGACGAGGGGGCCGTGGCCGAGGCGCTCGATCACCACATCGACGGTGCGGGCGAAGGCCGCTTCGTCTACGGGGAAGCCGACCATCGGCGCGATCAGAAGCGCGGCATCGACGTCGTCGCCGCCGATATATTGCGGATAGTATCCATCGCGGTGGATCGCCTCGCCGTTGACGCAGGCGACGATCCGGTCGCGCTCGCGGCACCATTCCTCACGCTCGCCGAACAAGTGGATCGCCCGGTCGAGGGCGACCCAGTTCATGATCGCCGCGTGCAGGTAGCGCTCCTCGGGCTTGCGCGGCTCCCACAATCCGGCATCGGGCTCGTGCCAATGTGCTGCCGAGACGTCGGCGAGCCGCGCCCCGTGCTTGCGCATCGCCTCCGGCATCGTCCCGCCCAAGCGCTCGTAGAGGTAGAGCAGGTCGAGCACTTGGCCGTAGGCATCGGCCTGATGCTGCTCGGCCGCCTCGTTGCCGTGGCGCACCGGGGTGCTGCCGCGCCAGCCCTCGAAGTGATCGATCTTGATTTCCTCGAGCTCCGCCTCGCCCGAGATGCTGTAGAGCGGCTTCAGGCGGCTCTCTTCCCGCTCGCACAGCTCGGTGACGAAGCCGAAGAAGGACTCGGCCTCGCGGCTCATCCCGAATTTCTTCAGCACGTAGAAGGACAGGCAGGCGTCGCGGATCCAGCAGAAGCGATAGTCCCAGTTGCGGATACCGCCGATCTCCTCCGGCAGGGAGGTGGTGGCCGCGGCGATGATCGCGCCGGTGGGCTCGTAGGTCAGGGCCTTCAGCACCAGCGCCGAGCGCATCAGTTCGTCCGCCAGCGGCCCAACATAGGCCGCGTCCTCCGTCCACAGCACCCAGGCGCGGCGCGTCTCCTCCATCAGGATGCGGGCGTCCGGGCAAGTCTCGGGGGGCGTGTCGAGGTAGAGCGCGAAGCCGCAGGCCTGCCCGCCCTCCAGGGTGAAGCGCGCGGCGGCCAGCTCGCCCTCCGCGGCGAAGTCAGCATCCGCGACGAGGCCGGGGCAGCCCGGCGCTGTGACGCGGTGGCCCTCGACGGCGAGCGGCGCGAAGTCCTCGGCGAAGCCTGCGAGCGGGCGGTACTCGGCGATCATCGAGACGCAGCCCGACACGCCGGTAACGAGGCGCACCAGAAGCGGCCGGCCCGCGCCGCCCTCCGGCCCGACCATGAAGTCGTGGAGCGTCACGAAGCCGGTCTGCGTGGTGAAGGTGGTCTCGAGGATGTTGCTGCGGCTCAAGTATTGCCGCACGGTCTCGAAGCGCTCGGTCGGCCGGATCGTGAAATGACCGCCGCGCGTCTTATCGAGCAGGCGCGAGAAGGAGGGGTCGGCGTCGAAGCGCTCGAGGCAGGCCCAGTCGATGCCCCCGTCGCGCGCCACCAGCGCGCAGCCCTCGCAATTGCTGAGGAGCGCATAGGCCTCGATCGGCTGATAGGGGCGGGTCTGCGGATCGGACATCGTCTCGGACATGGTCGTTCCTGGGGCGCCGCAGGCCGGCCGCCCGGTTTCGGGGCTCGAGCGCATTCCGACGACGTGGTGGCCGGTTCGTCGGAAGAATGCGCGTCAAAACAAAGAGCGAGAGGCACCGGCCTGATGTCATCAGGTCGGAGACGGCCCTAGGATGAGGTCAGGCGCCGAGGCGGAAGGCCGGCTCCAGCAGGCCGCGAACGCCGATATCCACGAGCAGGGTGCGCCCGTGCTCGGGGTCCTCCGCCCGGGCGGCCTCGTCCATGCCCTCGTAGGCCGTGGTCAGGAGGAGCCGGTCGAGGTCGCGGCCGGCGAAGGTCGGGCAGGTGGGCTGGCGCGCCGGGACGGACACGGTGCGCACCCGCTCGCCCGCCGGGCTGTAGGCATCGAGGCAGGCGCCGCCGAAGCGCGCGGTCCAGATCAGCCCCTCGGCGTCCACCGCCGCGCCGTCGATTCCGCCCTGTCCGTCGCTGTGATCGTAATGGGTCTCAGGCGCGCTCGCGGGCAGGCCGGTGGCGGGGTCGAGCGCGACGCGGCGCAGGATGCCCTCGTCGGTATCGACGAAGTAGCCGGTCGCGCCGTCCGGCGAGAAGGCGATCCCGTTTGGGATCGACAGGCCGGAGAACAGCCGCGTCACCCGCGTGCCGGCAACGTGGTAGATCGCGCCGCGTCCGGTCTCGGCGTCTCGGCCCATGGTGCTGATCCAGAGCGCGCCGCTCGGATGGACCCGGCCGTCATTGGAGCGGGTGCCGGCATCCTCCGCTTCCAGCGGGCAGAACAGGCTCAGTTGCCCGTCGCGGATCGTACGGATGTAGAGCCCGTCCTCCGCCGAGAGGAGTTGCCGGTCGGCGTCGATGGCGGCGACGTCGCTCGCCATGAACGGCAGGGCGTGCATCTTCGCCGGGCCGGCGCCCTCGCTCAGGGGCAATTCGAACAGGCGGTTCTCCAGGATATCGACCCACCACGCCGTGTCGGTCGCCGGATCGTAGCTGGGCCCCTCGCCGAGATGGCAGCGGGACGGATCGAGGACGCGGATCGACGGAGATGCGGCCAAATCAGGACATTCCTCTGAAATCAACGACCGTTGACGTCTGTCGAAAAGAGAAGTTCCGCGGGTTTTGCGAAGACTTAGCCCATGATCTGAGCTTGCCTGTGCTACGTCTGGGGCGGAATTTTCATCCGCCCACGTCGTTCCGCTGGGGCTTTGCAGCCCATCGCCGGGCCGTTCCGCCGTCGCACTCGCCCCGGCGGGTTTCAGCGCCTAGAACGCTTCGCGAGCGCCCGCTCACGGGCGCGAGAGGACTGACGCAATGGACATGCAGGCTCCGCCCGGCCACGCGGCGCCGCGCTTGGTGCCGCCTGTGCCGGTGCCGCCGGAAAAGGAGTTGCCGACCCTGCGCTTCATCGCGGCGATGCGGGTCAACGGCATCGCGTGCTGGCCGGCCTCCGCCTACGAGGCGCCCCTGCGCCGCCGACGGCTGCTCGGGCGCACGCGCTTCACCGTCAGCGATCCGGACCTGGTGCGGCACGTGCTGGTGGACAACGCCGCCAATTATGCCCGCACCCCGATCACCATCCGCATGCTGCGGCCGATGCTCGGCGACGGGCTGCTCATCAGCGAGGGGACGGCGTGGCGTCACCAGCGGCGCGCGCTGGCGCCCGCCTTTACCCCGCGGGCGGTCGAGACGTTGGTGCCCCACATCCTGTCGGCGAGCGACGAGGCGGTCGCGGCCCTCGAAGGCCCGGCGGCCCGGGGACCGGTCGATCTGTTCGCCGCGCTCCAGCGGCTCGCCCTGGAGATCGCCGGGCGCACCATGTTCTCCGTCGGCATGGCCCGCCACGGCGACCGCCTGCGCGGCTTCCTCGAAGCCTACGCCGCGCGGCTCGGGCGCCCGCACCTGACCGATCTGGTCGTGCCCTTGCGCTTCGCCACGCCGCTCGACCGGGCCCGCGCCCGCTTCCGCCGCGATTGGGTCACCTTCCTCGATGAGGTCATCGCCGACCGCGACGAGGGGCAAAGTGGGCGCCAAGTCGGAGGCCATGGCGGGGGCGAGGCGCGCGACCTGCTCGACCTGCTGCGGGCCGCCCGCGATCCCGAGACCGGCCGGGGCTTCTCGCACGAGGAGCTGCGCGATCAGGTCGCCACCATGATCCTGGCCGGGCACGAGACCACGGCGGTGACCCTGCTCTGGGCCTGCACCCTCCTCGCGCTCGCGCCGGAAACGCAAGGAGCCGTGGCGGCGGAATCGGCGAGCGCGGACAAACCGTTCACCCGCGCGGTGATCGAGGAGACAATGCGGCTCTACCCCCCCGCCTTCGTGCTGGCCCGCCGCGCGCTCGGTCCGGACGAACTGGCCGGCGAGGCGGTCCGGCCCGGCGACAGCGTGACGATCTCGCCCTGGCTGCTGCACCGGCACCGCAAGCTGTGGCACGACCCCGACGCCTTCGATCCGAGCCGCTTCCTGCCCGGCGCGCCGCCGGTGCCGCGCTTCGCTTACCTGCCCTTCGGGGCGGGGCCGCGGGTCTGCATCGGCGCGGCCTTCGCGCTCACCGAGGCGACGCTCGCGTTGAGCCGGATCGTCGGGCATTTCCGGATCGAGCGAGCCGATGCCCGCCCGGTGCTGCCGGCGGCCGTGGTGACGACCCAGCCCGACCACGCCCCCGCCTTCCGGCTGACGCGGCGGGTGTGAGCGCCCCCGCGTTCTAAAAATCCAACGAGGCGGAGAGCAGCACCGTCCGCGGCGTCCCCTGAGCGAGGATGCCGCGCCCGGTCGTCGCCCGTCACGTTGACGACGTTCGCCCGCAGCGTCAGCGGCCTGTCCCGGAACAGGGTAGCACGGCAAGGCCGAGCGCTTCGTCCAAGGCGTCCTTGCGCGAATGGGCGCCTGTCCGTCCGCCAACAAAAAGACCTGCGGCACCCGTTCGGGGCCGCAGGTCGTGGTTCGTCCGGAGGACCGGCGGGTCAGGCGATGGCGCGCTTGGCCTTCGCCTTCGGCTTGATGACCGCATCGACGGGGAATTCGATATCGACGCCGAGCGTCGAGACGCCTTCGCCCCGCTCCAGCTTGATCTGCACCTTGTCGCGCTCGACCGTGACGTGCTTGGCGATCACGTTCAGGATCTCTTCGCGCAACGTGATGATCAGGTCGGGCCGCCCGTTCTCCACGCGCTCGTGCGCGAGGATGAGCTGAAGGCGTTCGCGGGCGACCGAACCGGAGCCGCGCGGCTTGAGGAAGGTCAGGACACTCATGCGGCCCTCCGTGTGAACAGCTTGTTGATCAGGGATTTACGGTCGGAAGGGATCGCCATCGGCACGGTCTCGCCCTTCAGGCGACGCACGGCATCGATGTAGGCGCGCGAGGGCGCGCAGAGCGGGTTGTTGAGCGTCACCGGGCAGCCGACATTCGAGGCGCGCAGCACTTCGAGGCTCTCCGGGATGATGGCCAGCAGCGGGATCGAGAGGATCTCGAGCACGTCGTCGACCTTGAGCATGTCGCCACGGTCGGCGCGGGCCGGGTCGAAGCGGGTCAGGATCAGGTGCTTCTCGATCGTGTCGCCGCGCTCGGCGCGGACGGTCTTGGAGTCGAGCAGGCCGATGATCCGGTCCGAGTCGCGCACCGAGGAGACCTCGGGGTTCGTCACCACCACGGCCACATCGGCGTGGCGCATGGCGAGCTGGGCGCCGCGCTCGATGCCGGCGGGGCTGTCGCAGACGATCCAGTCGAACTTCTCGCGAAGCTCGCCCATCACCCGCTCGACGCCTTCGTCGGTGAGCGCGTCCTTGTCGCGGGTCTGCGAGGCCGGCAGCAGGGAGAGGTTCTCGAGGCGCTTGTCGCGGATCAGCGCCTGCGGCAGCTTGGCGTCGCCGTTGGTGACGTTGATCAGGTCGTAGACCACGCGGCGCTCGGCGCCCATGATCAGGTCGAGGTTGCGCAGGCCGACGTCGAAATCGACCACGCAGACCTTCTCGCCGGCCTGCGCCAGCGCCGCACCGAGCGCTGCCGTCGTGGTCGTCTTGCCGACGCCGCCCTTACCGGACGTGACACAAAGAACCTTGGCCATTCTCGTTTCCCCTTAACCCAAGGCTGCAATTTTGATCGCGCCGCCGTCGGACCAGATCTGGACCGCTTGACCGCGCAGGTGAGTGCCCATGTCCTCGGCCGTGCGGACGAGGCGGTCGATGCCGAGAAGCTCGGGCTCGAACTTGCGGCAGTAGATGCGTGCGCGAGGGTTGCGGGCGGCGCCCGCGATGGCCCGCCCGCGCAGGGCGCCGTAGACGTGGATGGAGCCGCCCGCGAGGATCTCGGCGCCCGAGGACACCGAGCCCATCACGGTCACGTCCCCCTCGCGGTGGACGATGCTTTGGCCCGAACGCACCGAGCCCTCGATGGTGAGGGACGACACGCCCGGCTTCTCTTCCTCGAACGCCGGCGCCTCGAAGACGTCGCCGGCGGGGCGGCCGCCGACGAGCCGCGGCGGCAAGAGCGAGGGCAGCGGGGCCTCCGCACCCTCGATGCCGAGGATACGGAGCTTCCGGGCCGACAGCTCGGCGATCAGGGACTCCAACTCGGACGGCGCGGCTTTGAGGCCGGCGACGTCGAGGATCACGGCCCTGTCGTCGAACAGCTTGGCCGATCGCTTCAGGGCTGCGTCCAGGAGGACGAGCCATTCGGCGAGGGGGGCTTCCGGCGCCAATGAGACGGCGCGGAACACGCGGCCTCGCAGGGGCAGAGAGGGGCGGGTGGGAGCGGGGCTGGTCACGGGCGTTGACGTTTCCTTACCGACACGCCCATTGACCGCCGGGATGGTTACCGGGGAGTTAATTTTTACCCGCACCGGGCAAGAATTGCCGGGCAGGATTTTTCCGGTCCTCCCCCGCCGCCCGGAATAGCATCGTCGGGCCAGTGGTTTGGCCGAAATATACCGGGTGGAAACAATCCTTAAGCCGGCCTGTGCCCGTGGGATCGCCGGATCCTGTGATCGGCGCGAATCAAGCCGACGGTCCCAGCTTCGCTACGATGGCACGCGATTTTTGGTGCAACCCCGGATTAACGGGGCCTTAGGCGCGCCGTGACCATCATTTGTTTAAGCGCCGCCCCCGTGCAGCGCATTTGACCCCGCGGATCAGCGCAATGCGTGCCATCGCCAACCTCTCCATTATCGCCAAGCTCGTCGTCGTCTTCGCGCTCGTCATCCTCGCCGTTTGCGGCTCCACCTTTGTCAGTTGGCGTAGCCTCGGCACGATCGAGGAAACCAACCGCTGGCGCGACCACACCTACCAAGTCCTCCTGGATCTCGACCGGCTGACGGCCAGCATGGTGGATCGGGAGACGGGCCTGCGCGGCTACCTCGTCTCGGCCGACCCCGCCTTCCTCGAACCGTTCCACGCCGGAACCCAGCACTATGCCGAGGCGCTGGGGCGTCTGCGCAGGCTCGTCTCCGACAACGCCGAGCAGCTTCGCCGGCTCGACGCCCTCGATACGGCCGCGGGCCAGTGGAGCCGCGATGTCGCCGAGCGCGAGATCGCGCTGATGCGCGACGAGGCGACCCGGGAGCAGGCGCGCCGGATCGAGGCATCCGGTGCCGGCAAGAGCGCCATGGACACGGTGCGCAAGGTCGCCGGCACGATCGCCGACACCGAGCGGGCCCTGCTGGAAACGCGCACCCGGATCGCGGAGGAGGCCGCGACGGCGTCTCGCTTCGCCGTCGGCGCGGGCCTCGCGGCGCTGCTGATCGTCGCCGGCCTCGGCATCCTGCTGCTCAACGGCTTCGTCGCCCGCCCCATTCGCCGCATGACCGGGCTGATGAGCCGCCTCGCGGAGGGTGATGCGAGCGTCGAGATTCCCTTCCGTGAGCGCCGTGAGGAGGTTGGCGCGATGGCGAACGCGGTTCAGGTGTTCAAGGACAACCTGATCCGCACCCGCGCCCTGGAGGAGGAAACCGCCCTGGCGCGGGCCGGTGCCGAGGCGCAGCGCAAGGCGGCGATGCGCGACATGGCCGACAACTTCGAGCGCGCGGTGAGCGGCATCGTCGGCACCGTCTCCGCGGCCGCCATCGAGTTGCAGGCGACCGCGCGGAGCATGGCCGGCACCGCCTCGCAGACGGCCGACCAATCGAACGCCGCCGCTGCCGCCGCGGAAGAGGCCGCCACCAATGTCGGCACGGTCGCCGCGGCGGCCGAGGAGCTTGGCGCCTCGGTGCAGGAGATCGCCCGGCAGGTTACCGGCTCGACCACGCTGGCGCAGAAGGCCGTTGTCGAGGCCGAGGGCACCGCGCAGCTCGTGCAGGATCTCAGCGTCGCCGCCGCGCGGATCGGCGACGTGGTGGGCCTGATCTCCACCATCGCCGGCCAGACCAACCTGCTCGCGCTCAACGCCACCATCGAGGCGGCGCGCGCGGGCGAAGCGGGCCGTGGCTTCGCCGTGGTTGCCGCCGAGGTCAAGGAACTCGCCAACCAGACTGCGCGCGCCACCGACGAGATTTCGGGGCAGATCGGGCAGGTCCAGTCCATCACAGGGCAGGCGGTCACGGCCATCAGCGATATCGCGGCCCGCATCCGCGAGATCGACGGGCTGGCCGGCTCAATCGCCGCGGCGGTGGAGGAGCAGGGCGCGGCGACCCAGGAGATCGTGCGCAACGTCTCCGAGGCGTCCGCCGGCACCGGTGCGGTGACGGGCAACGTCGCGAGCGTCGCGGTGGCGGCCGAGGAGACCGGGGCGGCCGCGAACAAAGTCCTGACGTCCGCCTCCGAGCTGTCGCAGCAATCCGAGCGGCTTGACGGCCAGGTCCGCCACTTCCTCGAGACGGTGCGGGCCGCCTGAGGCGAGCCGGGAACCCCATCGCCCCGGCTGACCGGAGTGATGGGGTGCCAAGGTCCCCGTTCGTGAGGGACGCCGCATGAAAAAGGCCCCGATGCGTTCGCCGCATCGGGGCCTTTTCGTTTTGGAGGATGAAGCGGGGCTGTTAGCCCGTCAGCGCTTCCTTCGAGCGCTCGAAGCGCTTGCGCTCGTTCGGGTCGAGGTGGATCTTGCGCAGGCGGATCGACTTCGGCGTGACTTCCATCAGCTCGTCGTCCTGAATCCAGGCCAGCGACTTCTCCAGCGTCATCCGGATCGGCGGCGTCAGGCGCACGGCCTCGTCCTTCGAGGTGGTGCGGATGTTGGTGAGCTTCTTGCCCTTGAGCACGTTCACCTCGAGGTCGTTCTCGCGGTTGTGCTCGCCGACGATCATGCCCTGATAGACCTTGGCGCCGGGCTCGATCATCATCGGGCCGCGGTCTTCGAGGTTCCACATGGCGTAGGCCACGGCCTCACCCTTGTCGTTCGAGATCAGCACGCCGTTGCGGCGGCCGGCGATCTCGCCCTTGTAGGCCTCGTAGGCCTTGAACAGGCGGTTCATGATCGCGGTGCCGCGGGTGTCGGTCATCAGCTCGCCCTGGTAGCCGATGAGGCCGCGGGTCGGAGCGTGAAAGACGAGCCGGAGACGGTTGCCGCCCGAGGGCCGCATCTCGATCATCTCGGCCTTGCGCTCGGACATCTTCTGCACGACGACGCCCGAATACTCCTCGTCGACGTCGATCACGACCTCTTCGACCGGCTCCAGGATCTCGCCGGCCTCGTCCTTCTCCAACACGACGCGCGGACGCGACACGGCAATCTCAAAGCCCTCGCGGCGCATGGTCTCGATCAGGATCGAGAGTTGCAGCTCGCCGCGGCCGGAGACGTAGAACGAGTCCTTGTCGGCGGCTTCCTCGATCTTGAGCGTGACGTTGCCCTCGGCCTCCTTGAACAGGCGGTCGCGGATCATGCGGCTCGTGACCTTGTCGCCCTCGGTGCCGGCCAGCGGCGAATCGTTGACGATGAAGGACATGGTGACGGTCGGCGGGTCGATCGGCTGGGCCTGGATCGGCTCGTTGACGGCCGGATCGCAGAAGGTATCCGCCACGGTGCCCTTGAGCAGACCGGCGATGGAGACGATGTCGCCCGCCTCGCCGATATCGATCGGCGCGCGCTCCAGGCCGCGGAAGGCCAGGATCTTCGAGACGCGACCGGTCTCCACGACCTTGCCGTCGCGCGAGAGCACCTTGATCGACTGGTTCGGCTTCACCGTGCCCGAGGCGATGCGCCCGGTGATGATGCGGCCGAGGAAGGGGTTGGCTTCGAGCAGGGTGCCGAGCATCCGGAACGGACCGTCCTCGACGCGGGCCTGCGGCACGTGCTTGAGCACGAGATCGAACAGCGGCGCGAGGCCGACATCCGGCGAGGCGTCCGGCGAATCGGCCATCCAGCCGTTGCGGCCCGAACCGTAGAGGATCGGGAAGTCGAGCTGCTCGTCGGTGGCGTCGAGCGCCGCGAACAGGTCGAACACCTCGTTCACGACCTCGTTGATGCGCGCATCCGGACGATCGACCTTGTTGATGGCCACGATCGGGCGAAGGCCGATCTTGAGCGCCTTGCCGACCACGAACTTGGTCTGCGGCATCGGGCCCTCGGCGGCGTCGACCAGCACGATCACGCCGTCGACCATCGAGAGGATACGCTCGACCTCACCGCCGAAATCGGCGTGGCCGGGGGTGTCGACGATGTTGACGCGGGTATCCTGCCAGACGACCGAGGTCGCCTTGGCCAGGATCGTGATGCCACGCTCCTTCTCGAGGTCGTTGGAGTCCATCGCCCGCTCCTCGACCCGCTGGTTTTCGCGGAAGGTGCCAGACTGCTGAAGCAGCTTGTCGACCAGCGTCGTCTTGCCATGGTCGACGTGGGCGATGATGGCGATGTTGCGCAGCTTCATCGGAGATCTCGAGCCGTTCGGAAACTTGGAGCCCGGCCATAAAGCGCCGTGTCGCGGGCCGTGTTTCGACGGTCGTGACGCCAGGGTACGGATTCGGGCGGTATCGCGTCGCAATATAAGGTGTCGCCCGATCCGGCAAGTGCGCGCGGCGCCGGGCGGTCGCGGGAGCCATGCCTTCACTCCGTGGCAAGGCCGACCGAGGCATGACGCGTGTTCGATCGTGCCTTGATGTCGGACCTCTGTGGGCGTGGTCGGCCTGGATGACGGCGTGCCGGCGTTTCCACCCCGGTAGGCCTTGCGGGACGGTGATCGAAGATGCCGCGTTGGCGATGGTTGATGGCGCAGGTCGTGCGGCGCCTCTGGGTGCGCGCCACGCTGATCGGCGCGGCGGGGGTGCTGGCGGCGCTGCTGGCGGCGGTGGCCGAGCGCTATCTGCCCTGGACGGTGCCGGGCGCGATCAGCACCGATGCGCTCGACAGCATCCTGACCGTCATCGCCTCCAGCATGCTGTCCGTCACCACCTTCTCGCTGAACGTCATGGTGTCGTCCTACGGCTCGGCCACGAGCAACGTCACGCCCCGTGCGACCAAGCTCCTCATCGAGGACCGGGTGACTCAGACCGTCCTCTCGACCTTTCTGGGGTCCTTCCTCTTCGGCATCGTCGGCCTCGTCGTCTCGAAGACTGGGGCCTACGGCGAGAGCGGGCGCACCATCCTCTTCGTCGTCACCATCGCGGTGATCGTTCTGATCGTCGTCGCGCTGCTGCGCTGGATCGATCATCTGACGCGCCTCGGCCGCGTGGGGGAGACGACCGACCGGGTCGAGACGGCGGCGCGCACCGCGATCGAAGCGCGGCTGCGCGACCCCTATCTCGGGGGCAGGCCGCTGCGCGATTCCGACCGTCGGATTCCGGCGGGCGCCGCGGCGGTGACGGTGGATGCGATCGGCTACGTTCAGCACATCGACATGGCGGCCCTGTCCAAGATCGGCGAGGCGCACGACATCGAGATCTTCGTCGCGGCGACGCCCGGACGGTTCGTCCACCCGGAGACGCCGGTGGCCTGGATCGGCCGGCCGAAGGCCGGGGAGGACCGGGACACGCTGCGCCGGACCGTCGGCGAGGCGTTCTTGGTCGGGAACGAGCGTGCCTTCGACCAGGACCCGCGTTTCGGCCTCGCGGTGATGAGCGAGATCGGTTCGCGCGCCCTGTCGCCCGCGACCAATGATCCCGGCACCGCGATCGACGTGATCGGCCGCTCGACCCGCCTCGTCAGCCTCTGGGTGCGCGGCACGACCGCTCCGGACGAGGGCCAGCCGAAACATCCGCGCATCCATGTCCCGCCGCTCGACACCGCCGACATGTTCGAGGACGCCTTCATGCTGATGGCCCGCGACGGCGCGGGGCTGATCGAGGTCCAACTGCGCATCCAGAAGGCGCTGCTGGCCCTGAGCCGCATCGGTGGGGAGGCATCCCGGGCTGCCGCGCTGCATCAGTCGCGCATGGCCCTGGAACGCGCCGAGCTCGCGCTCACGCTCGAGGCCGACAAGATCCGGCTGCGCATGGCGGCCGGCGCCGTCGAGGCCGCCGATGCGAGCCCGGCCTGAGGGCGGCGCTCGCCCCGGCCTGGCGCCGTCGAGGCGTTTGCTGTTGAGGACGCCGCACCCCCGCGCGGCGCGGCGCGCGATCTGCCATAAGCTGTCGGGCATGATCCACACGCTGCGACGTTGCCCGTGACCGACCGTCCCCCGATCCGCTTCCGCGGCCGCTCCTTCCTGGCGATGGTGCTGGCCCCCGTGCCGCCGATCGATCAGTGGCTCGCCGAACTCGACGCGCTCAAGCGGCGCGCGCCCGCCTTCTTCTCGGTGCGGGCGATCATCCTCGACGTGACCGGGCTGCGCTTCGAGCGCTCGGACCTCGCCCATCTCTGCGAGGAATTGAACCAGCGCTCCATCACCATCCTCGGCATCGAGGGGATCGGGCCGACCTCGCTCGGGCCCGGCTTCCCGCCGCCGCTGGTGGGGGGCAAGCCGGTCGAGGACATCGCCCCCCCCGAACCCGGCGCCGCCGAGGCGCCTACGGCGGACCACCCGTCCGCCCCGGCTTTGGTGGCGTCCGCGGCTCCGACCCGGACACGCTCCTTCGTGCTCGACGCGCCGGTGCGCTCGGGGCAGGTGATCCAGCATCTCGACGGCGACGTGACCGTGATGGGTTCGGTCGCCTCGGGGGCGGAGGTGATCGCGGGGGGCTCGATCCACATCTACGGCGCCCTGCGCGGCCGGGCGATCGCGGGGGCGGTGGGTGATCCGGGCGCCCGCATCCTCACCCGTAAGTTCGAGCCGGAACTCGTCGCCATCGACGGTCTTTACAAGACCGCCGACGATCTCGGCGGCGCCCGCTGGGGCCAGTCGGTCCAGGCGCGGCTGGAAGGCGACGCCATCGTCCTCGTGCCGCTCGACTGACGCCCCGTTTTCGGCACGCGCCCGCCGGCTGCGGCCGTCCATCACAAAGGCGTGCGGATGGCGGGCATCCGCCGCCTCGACGGCCTAGGTGGCGGAAATCCGCCGCCCGTCGTTCGGTCGTGATCGGGGAGATCCCAAGGAAGCCTTTTTCGAACAAGGGATTACACGAAGGTTAGCGCTTTCTGCATGGCTGGCATGCACTCTGCAAAGAGGACCGGACCATTCGCACCGGCCGCAGAGCCGGGCCATCCGGGAGAAGCCCCTTGCTCGAACGCCTCCGTCTCACGCGTCGCGGCCTTGCCATGCTCGCCGCCGCGACCGCCGCATCGCTCGCCCCGCTTCCGCTCTCCGCCCAGGAAGTGGTGCGCGTCGGCAACCTCAAGCTCGCCCACTTCGCCGGCGTCTCCTACGTCAAGGAGATCGCCAAGACCTGCGGCCTGACCGTCGATCTCAAGATCTTCGCCAAGGGGCCCGACATCATGCAGGCGATGCTCGCCGGCGAACTCGATGTCGGCGCCACCGCCTCGGAAGCCGCGATCTCGGCCCGCGGCAACGGCGCACAAGTCTTCATCGTTGGCGGCTTCGCCAAGGGCGGCGCCCGCCTGCTGGCGACGCCGGAATCCGGCATCAAGTCGGCGGCCGATCTCAAGGGGAAGAAGGTCGGCGTCACCCGCGGCTCGATCCAGGAGGTGCTGCTCGGCGCCGAGATGGCCAAGCACGGCCTCAAGGCGCGTGACGTCAACCTGATCTATCTCGGCTATCCGGATCTCAACCAGGCGCTGCTGCAGAAGCAGGTCGATGCGATCATGCAGACCGAGCCGCAATCGGCCCAGGCCATCGCCCGCGGCTTCGGCGTCGAGGTGATCAAGCCCTACGACACTCCGGTCGGCTCGCCGATCCGCACGCTGGTGATGACGGAGAAGTTCTACGGCGAGAAGAAGCCGGTCGCAGCCAAGTTCATGGAGTGCTTCGTGAAGGCGCAAAAGACCTTCATGGACGATCCGAAGGCCGCCGAGACCTTCGTCACGCAGGACGTGTTCAAGGGTCAGGTCACCGCGGCGGAGTTCCAGGAGGCGCTCGCCAACTCGCCCTACACCCTGGAGATGAGCGCCGACCACATCCAGCGGACCACCGACGTCATGGCCGAGCACGGCATCGGCAAGATGTCGAAGCCCGCCAAGGCGGTCGACTGGGTGAAGCTCGACCTGCTGGAGGCCGCCAAAGCCTCCGCCGGCACGAACTGAGGAGGGCTTCCCGTGAACGCCTTACGTCTCAAACCCCTGGCCGAGGGGATGGCGGTTCCCGTCGCCATCCTCGTGATCTGGCAGCTCGCCTGCACGGCCGGGCTCGTCAACCCGATGGTGCTGCCCTCGCCCGCCGCGGTGGCGGTGCGTTGGTGGGCCTATCTCGCGCCGCTCGAAGCCTATGATCCCGAGCACGGGTCGTGGTTTGCGTGGCTCTTCTCCGGCGAGATGCTGCACGACGCGATGGCCTCGCTCTACCGCGTCGTCGTCGGCTTCGCCGTCGGCGCAGGGCTTGCCCTGCCGCTCGGCCTGTTCATGGGCTCCAGCGACCTGATCTACCGCCACATCAATCCGTTGATGCAGGTGCTGCGGCCAATCCCGCCGATCGCCTACATTCCGCTCTCGATCCTGTGGTTCGGCCTCGGCAACGCGCCCGCCGTGTTCCTGATCGCCATCGGCGCCTTCTTCCCCGTGCTGATGAACACCATCGCGGGCGTGCGGCATGTGGACGGGATCTATATCCGCGCCGCCCGCAGCCTCGGCGCCAGCCGGATGACGATCTTCCGGCGGGTCATCCTGCCGGCCGCCACCCCTTACATCCTGTCGGGGGCGCGGATCGGCATCGGCACCGCCTTCATCGTGGTGATCGTGGCCGAGATGATCGCGGTCAATAACGGCCTCGGCTTCCGCATCTTGGAGGCGCGCGAATATTTCTGGTCCGACAAGATCATCGCCGGAATGCTGACCATCGGCGCGCTCGGCCTCGTCATCGACATGGCGGTGAGCCGCCTGAACAATCACCTGCTCCGCTGGCATCGCGGCCTGGAATCGTGAGGTCTCCCATGTCCGCGCAACTGCATCCTATCGAATCCGTCACTCAGGACGCCGTCCCGGTCGCACCTCCGGTGACCTCCGCCGCCCCATCCCAGGCCTCGCCGCACATCGTGGTCTCGGGCGTGGACAAGATCTTCCCCGTCCCCGGCGGCGAGGTCGTCGCCCTCAAGGACATCGATTTCACCATCAACCGCGGTGAGTTCGTCTGCCTGCTCGGTCCGTCCGGCTGCGGGAAGTCGACGCTGCTCAACGCCATCGCCGGCTTCTCGCACCCGACCCGCGGCGGCATCGACGTCGAGGGCCGCACGGTCGCCGCGCCCGGTCCCGACCGGGGCATGGTGTTCCAGGAATACGCCCTGTTCCCCTGGATGACGGTGGCGCAGAACATCGCCTTCGGTCTGGAGATCAAGGGCATGTCCCGCGGCGCGATCCAGGCGCGGGTGGCCGAACTCCTCGACATGCTCAAGCTCGCCGAGTTCCGCGACCGCTTCCCCAAGGACCTGTCCGGCGGCATGCGCCAGCGCGTGGCGATCGCCCGCGTGCTGGCGCTGGACAGCCCGGTGATGCTCATGGACGAGCCGTTCGGCGCACTCGACGCCTTGACCCGCCGCTCGCTGCAAGACGAGCTGCTGCGGATCTGGGCGGCGACGGGCAAGACCATCGTGTTCGTCACGCACTCGATCGAAGAATCGATCTATCTCGCCGACCGCATCGTCGTGCTGACCTACCGTCCCGGCACGATCAAGCGCGACCTGCGGGTCGAGCTGCCGCGCCCGCGCGACAGCGCCTCGGCCGCCTTCAACGCCCTGAAGCGCGACCTCTCCGCCCTCGTCACCGCCGAGCAGCACCGGTTCGAGCAGGTGGAGTTGAAGGGGCTGACGACGGATTGAGGATCGCCGCCACGGCTTTCTTCGGCCCGCGGCGCTCCCATGCTAGGTTCTCATATCGTTTCCGGATCATCACTTCGGAGATCGCGGATCCCCTCTCCCCGCCGCGCGGGGAGAGGGCTCGGCCGACCCTGTCGTCGGCTGAGCGAGCCGGTAGGCGAGGGTGAGGGGGCTTCGACGGATGAGCCCCTTCCGTACAAGCCCCCTCACCACCGCTCCGGCTCTCGCCTCCGCTTCCCGCAGGCACGGCAGGGTGCCTGCGGGCCTCTCCCCGCACAGCAGGGAGAGGGGGGAGCTGCGGCGCCCGTCCGATCAACCGGACATCGCATCTGATCGCTCACCGGATACGATGGCGGTGACGAAAGCCTCCTCCGGACCATGAGAGTGATGCCCATCCCCCGCGCCACTGCCGCGCGTGTCCTCATCCTCGCCGCCCTCGCGGTCGCGGCCGTCTTCGCCGTGCTCAAGGCGGGGGAGGTGACGGAGGCCCGCGTGGCGGAAAGCCTCGCGGGTGACGCGCGCCAGCGGGCGGAGATCTACGCCCAGAGCCTGGAGGGCGCCATCGAGCGGTTCGGGTTTCTGCCGGCCGCCGCCGCCCTCGATCCGCGGGTGCAATCGTTGCTCGCCGCCCCCGACGATCCGGCGCAGGTCGCCACCGTCAACGCCTATCTCCAACGGCTGAGCCGCGAGGCGGGGGCGGGTGTCGTCTACCTGCTGATCCCGTCCGGCCTGACCATCGCCGCCTCGAACTGGGATACGCCCCAGACCTATGTCGGCCAGGACTTCTCCTATCGTCCCTACTTCACGGAAGCGCGCGGCGGGCGCACCGGACGTTTCTACGCGATCGGGACGCTGACCGGCGTGCCCGGCTATTTCATCAGCGCCCCCGTCGTCATCGACGGCACGGTGCGCGGCGTGGTCGCGACCAAGGTCAGCCTCGACCCGCTGGAGACGATCTGGCGCGAAGGCACTGACCGCGTGCTGGTGGCCGACGAGAACGGCATCGTCTTCCTCGCCTCCGATCCGGCTCTCAAGTTCCGGGCGACGAAGCCGCTCGACGCCGCCGCCCGCGCCGGCATGGAGCGGACGCGCCAGTACGGGCGCGACGATTATGCCCCGATCGATCTCGGCCGGACGGAGACCGTCGGCGGCGTGCCCCTGGTCAGCCGGTCGGAGGCCGCGCCGCAGACCCCCGCGCTGTTCGAGGAGGCCAGCCTGCCGGCCTATGGCTGGACGCTGCTGCTCTTCGCCGACGCCGCGCCGGTGGCCATCGCCGGGCGCAGCGCCCGGGTCGGCGCGATCCTGGCGCTGGTCGTGCTCGGCCTGATCGGCCTCTACGGGCGCCAGCACCTGCGGCGGGTGCGCGAGAACCGCGCGGCGCAGCGGGCGCTGGAGGCTGCGGTCGCGGCCCGGACCGCCGATCTCAGCGCGGCCAACCTCAAGCTCGCGGGTGAGATCGAGGAGCGGACCCGCGCCGAGGGCGACCTGCGCGAGGCGCAAGGGGAGCTGGTCCAGGCGGCGAAGATGGCGACCCTCGGCCAGATGGCGGCAGGCATCACCCACGAACTCAACCAGCCGCTCGCCGCCATGCGGGGCTTGGCCGACAACGCCTCCGCCTTCCTGCGCCAGGGCCGGGAGGCGGAGGCCGCCGCCAACCTGACCCGGATCGTCTCCCTGGTGGACCGGCTCGGCAAGATCACCGGACAGTTGCGCAGCTTCTCCCGACGCTCGGGGACGGAGCGGGTCGCGGTCGATGTCGGCGTGGCGGTCTCGGAAAGCCTCGCCATCCTGTCCTCCCGCATCCGCGACGCGGGGGCACGGGTGACGACCGATCTCGACCCAGCGGCGCGATGGGTGGTGTTCGAGCCGATCCGCCTGTCGCAGGTGCTGGTCAACCTCGTCGGCAACGCCCTCGATGCCGTGAAGGGGCGCCCCGGTGCGGAGGTCGCGGTGCGCGCCTGGGCCGGGGAGGGGCAGGTCGTGCTGAGCGTCGAGGATAACGGGCCGGGCCTCGACGCGGCGGCGCTGGCGCGCCTCTTCGAGCCGTTCTTCACCACCAAGCCGGCAGGGGAGGGGCTCGGCCTCGGCCTGCCGATCTCGCTCGCCATCGCCCGCGAATTCGGGGCGAACCTCCAGCCCCGGCCGATGCCCGGCGGCGGTCTCGCCTTCGACCTCGTGATGGAGGTGGCCAAGGAAGCGATCAAGCAGGACGCAATCAAGGAGGCCGCGGACATGCCCCCGCCGGAGAGGATGCGCCATGTTTCCTGAGGCCGAGCCAGCCGCGGCGCGGGTCGTGCTGATCGACGACGAGGAGATGGTTCGGCTCGCCATGGAGCAGGCGCTGCAGCTCGCCGGCATCGCGGTCGAGGCTTTTTCCAGCGCCGAGGCGGCGCTGCCGGCCATCGGGCGCGGCTTTTCCGGCATCGTCGTGAGCGACGTGCGTCTTCCGGGCCGCGACGGGCTCGAACTCCTCGCCGACATCCGCCGCCGCGACCCCGAATTGCCGGTGGTGCTCGTCACCGGCCACGGCGACATCGCCATGGCGGTCGCCGCCATGCGTGAGGGCGCCTACCACTTCATCGAGAAGCCGTTCGTCAACGATGCCTTCGTCGAGGTGGTCCGCCGCGCCCTGGAGAAGCGGGCGCTGGTGATGGAGAATCGCCGCCTGCGCGATGCCCTCGATCGCGGCGACGCGCCGGGCAGTGCGGTGGAGCGTTGCCTCGTCGGCCAGTCGCCGGCCCTGCGGCGGCTGCGCGACGACATCGCCTCGCTCAGTTCGGCCGCCGCCGACGTGCTGGTGCTCGGCGAGACCGGGGCGGGCAAGGAGCAGGTCGCTCGCGCCCTGCACGAGGGCGGCGCGCGCGCGGCGAAACCCTTCGTGGCGATCAATTGCGGCGCCATCCCCGAGAGCATGTTCGAGAGCGAGATGTTCGGCCACGAGGCCGGCGCCTTCACCGGGGCGGGCAAGCGCCGCATCGGCAAGGTCGAGCACGCGAGCGGCGGCACGCTGTTCCTCGACGAGGTCGAGAGCATGCCGCTGGCGCTCCAAGTGAAGCTGCTGCGCGTGCTGCAGGAGCGGCGCGTGGAACGGCTCGGCTCCAATACCAGCGTGCCGGTGGATCTGCGGGTGGTGGCGGCCACGAAGGAGGATCTCGACGCGCTCTCAGAGGCGGGCCGCTTCCGCCGCGACCTGTTCTTCCGCCTCAACGTGGTGACGCTGACCCTGCCCCCCTTGCGCGAGCGTCGCGAGGACATCCCGCTCCTGTTCGAGCGCTTTCTCGTCCAGGCGGCGGTGAAGTACCAGCGCCCGGTGATCGAGGTGCCGCCGTCCTTGCGCCGCTCGCTGATGCTCGCCGACTGGCCGGGCAACGTGCGCGAACTCAAGAACGCCGCCGAGCGCTACGTCCTCGGCTTCCTCAGCCCGGACCTCGCCGGCGGCCCCGGCGCGGCGCCGAGCCTCGACGCCCTGCTCGATCGGGTGGAGCGACTCGTGATCGAGGACGCGCTCAAGGCCTCCGGCCAGCGCATCGCCGAGGCCGCGCGGACGCTCGGCCTGCCGCGCAAGACGCTCTCCGACCGCATGCGGCGTCTCGGCTTGAGCGCGGGCGACTGATGTCCTTCGAATACGAGAACGAGCCCATGACGCACGACACCGGCTGGCCGCCGCTCATCCTCGCCAACGCCCCCAACGGCGCCACCCGCAGCAAGGCCGACCATCCGGCCCTGCCGATCACGGAAAGCGAGATCGCCCGCACCGCTGCCGAGATCGCGGAAGCGGGTGCCGCCCTGATCCACGTCCATGTCCGCGACGCGCAAGGCCGCCACCTCCTCGACGCGCAGGCCTATCGCGCGGTCACCGCCGCGATCCGCGCCGAGGTCGGGGATCGCCTCGTCGTCCAGATCACCTCGGAGGCTGCCGGGCGCTACGAAGCCCCGGAGCAGATGGCGGTGGTGCGCGCGACCCGCCCCGAGGCGGTGTCGCTGGCTTTGCGCGAGATCGTGCCCGATGCCGGGGCCGAGACGGCGGCGGCCGCGTTCTTCACCTGGGCGCGGCGCGAGCGCGTCCTCCTCCAGATCATTCTCTACGAACCGGCCGAGGTCGCCCGCTACGCCGATCTCAAAAGCCGCGGCGTGCTCGGCGAGGGCGGGGATTTCCCGCTCTTCGTGCTGGGCCGCTACACGCCCGGACAGGTCTCGCGACCTGCCGACCTGCTGCCCTTCCTCGCCGCTTCGGGGAAGGGGGTGCCGCTCTGGTCGATCTGCGCCTTCGGCCCGCGAGAGAATGCCTGCGCCCTCGTCGCGGCGGGCCTCGGCGGGCATGTGCGCGTCGGCTTCGAGAACAGCCTGCTCGCGCCCGACGGCCACCCGGCCGAGAGCAATGCCGCCCAGATCCGCCGCGCTGCGGAGGGTACCCGCCTGCTCGGGCGCCCGCTGGCCGATGCCGACACCGCGCGGGCGCTGATGGCCTGACCCGCACCGGGCCTCTCCGGAGGCCCGATCCGGCGCTGACGCCGGGCCGGTTCGCATCGGCGACATTTTGCGGCCCGGTTCGTGAGGCTGTGCTTGATACCGGGCCGGCATCTACTTCGGCGGTGGCGCTCCCAACCGGCTTCAAATGTGGATTTGTGCGGAGACGATTTTTAATCCCTCTTTTTTTGATGGCATGCAGATATTTTTAGTCTGTTGTTTTTGAATTAAACTTGTAACAAGTCTCGATGTTTATCAATTGATCAGCTGAAGCTCGGCTTCTCCCCCCTGGGTCGGCCCTCCATGAAGGTGGCTCAACGAGCAAAGCGTGCCGAGTCGAGGACGGCGGTTCAGGCGCGAGTTCCGGGGGAATCGACTTGAAATTCGGACAGAAAGTGCGCCGCGCCGCACAGGTCGTCACGTCTGTTTGCGTAGCGGGCGCATGCCTGGCTGGGGCGTCTTCCTCGGCCCTGGCCCGCTCCGCCGCCTTGCCCGGCATCACCGTCGGCCTTCCGACGGGCTGGCAGGTTCCGGAGGGCGTCCAGATGGCCCTCACGACGAGCTTCGCCGAGCGCAGCACGCAGCCGCGGGACAACCAGGGCAACAACAACCTCGTCGTCTTCCTCTGGGCGACGCCCTGGAAGGTGCTGGGCGGACAGTTGCGGTTTCTTCAGTCGTTTCCGTTCAACGCGGCCAGCCCGCAAGGCGGTCCGTGGCAGGCAGGCCTCTATCAACCGCTGACGACCGCCCAGATCGCCTGGAAGATCAACGACAACCTCGGCGTCAGCTACTTCCTCGGTGGCTTCTGGCCCAGCGACACGCTCCTGGCACTCCGGTCGGCCTCGATCGCGCAGCGCTTCGCGATCAGCTATGTCGGCGATGGCTGGAACGTGACGGCCAACCTCCATTACGGCACGATGCTGGCAGAGAATTCGCCGACCAACGTGCACTATTCCGACTACCTCAACCTCGACCTGACCGCGACCAAGCGGTTCGGCAAATGGTCGTTCGGCGCCGTCGCCTTCGGCTCGACCGACCTGCCGACGAACCGGCGGGGCTACCGGCCCGGCGGGCAGGTCGCCATGGGCCCGCTCGTCGCCTACGCGTTCGACAAGTTCACGGTCCAATCCTTCGTCACCCGCGACATCGCCCAGCGTAACCTCGGCGGCGAGGAGACGCGCGCCTGGCTGCGCTTCCTCGTGCCGCTCTGGCGGCCGGATAAGGGGGAACAGGTTCCGAACCGCGTCCTCGTTCGGCGCAACAGCGCCGCGGGGCCGGCGATTGCCGGCCAGTGACGATCCGGCCCGCCTCAGGCGGGCCGGACACCATTCAGCTTGAGGTTCTGGCGTGGCCGCTTTCCGAGAGCGGCCGCGCCGGCGCCGTGTGATGGGAGCGCAGGCGGAAGCCGAGGATCAGCAGCATCACGCCGAAGGCCACCGCGTAGGCGCCGAGCCACCACGTCAGCACCAAAGCCGACATGCCGGGATTGATCAGGAGCGCGATCCCGAACAGCACCGAGACGGCGCCGCCGAGGCCGAGCCACCAGCGCCCGTAATGCGGATGGAGGCGGAAGGCCGCCGCGATCATCAGCCCGCCCGAGAGCAGTGCCCAAGCGGCCACGAGAAGCACGAAGGCCCAGACGGCGGCGGCCGGCACCAGAAACGCCGCGACGCCGACCACGATGTCGAGCAGACCCTCGAGCAGCAGGAAGCCCCAGCGTTCGTGTTGCCGTGCCGCTCGCACCGCCGCGGCGATGCCGAAGAAGCCGTCGACCAGCATGTAGGCCGCGAAGAACAGCACCAGCGAGAGCACGAAGGCCCCCGGCGCCACGAAGGCGATCGCTCCGAACAGGATGGCCAGCGCCCCGCGCAGGGCCACGAGCCACCAGTTACGGGCCAGGACGGCGCTCATCGCGTCGAGGCGGTCCGATCCGGTCGGCGGCAAGCCGGGCGGATGGGTTGCACCGGATGTCTCGGACGTTCCAGCCATCTCACGCTCCTCCGGCAAGGTTGGGCACAGTCGGGCAAGGTCGGCGATGGCGGCGCAGCGGCCGGATCGGGCCGGGCACACGCGTCCCATCGGTTGTGCAACGCAACTTAGAGCTGCCTGTTCCCCGCTTCGTGATAGAGGGACGGAGCATGAAGCCAATTCGCAAGTGTCCGTACTCAGGGCCATCGGATCGTTTGCGGCCGATGTGCGTATCCGAGCCGCTTCGGTGGAGGCGATAGCGGCGATCTTGCCGCTCGAGCCGCCGCTTGGTCGATCCTGAATTCGCGGGCCCCGGCATCAAGATTGGATGCGGGAAGCGACATCTGCGGGTGTCTCGGATTCTGCGCCAGGAACCTTTCATGGCGTTTCCAGTGATCCCTTGCGCAATCGAAGGGGCTGCCGTGTCTCGGTTCGAGCGACGCGGCGTGCCCCCCTGAATGCCCCCGCGGGAACCGCCCGCTCTCATGCAGGCATGGCGACGGTCCGAGCCACACCGATGGCTTCGCGGAATCGCCCGAAGATGGCAGAACCGTCCGGCGGAAGCTTAGGCTTCTCTGCGAAGGCCGGGACGGGGATGCCGGACCCCGACGGTGCGAAAGGACGCGACATGACGGTGTCGAACGACGACGAGTTGGCGGGGCTGAAGCAGATCGGTCGCATCGTGGCCGATACGCTGGCCGCGATGGGCCGGGCGATCGAACCGGGCATGACCACGCGCGAGCTCGATGACGTCGGGCGGGCCTTCTTGGAGGCGGCTGGCGCGCGCTCGGCACCGGAGGCGGTCTATGCCTTTCCCGGCGCGACCTGCATCAGCGTCAACGAGGAAATCGCCCACGGCATCCCCGGCGAGCGCCGGATCGCGCCGGGGGACTTGGTCAATATCGACGTCTCGGCGGAGCGGGACGGCTACTTTGCCGATACGGGCGCGTCCTTCGCCGTGCCGCCGGTGACGCGCGCGGTCGAACGGCTGTGCAAGGACGGACGCCGGGCGATGTGGGCGGGCCTGCGTCAGGTCGGCGCCGGCAAGCCGCTCTCGGGGATAGGCCGGGCGGTGGGCACCTTCGCGCACAAGAACGGCTACACGCTGGTGCGCAACCTCGCGAGCCACGGCGTGGGCCTGTCGCTGCACGAGGAGCCGACCGAGATCGCGACTTGGCCCGATCCGTCCGAGCGCCGGATCATGCGCGACGGCATGGTCTTGACCGTCGAGCCGTTCCTATCGCTGGGCGCGGATTTCGCCGAGGACGGCGACGATCCCTGGACCCTCTACAGCCGGCCGCGCGCCCTCACAGTCCAGTACGAGCACACCGCCGTCGCCACGCGCAACGGTCCGCTGATCCTCACCATGCCGGGGGCGTAGCGCAAGAGAGCGTCGCCAGAGCGTCGACCTGGATGTCAGGTCGAGGACGCCGCTCTCCGTTTTTGATTCCGCATCGTCCCGAAAGCCGGCAGCCACCTTTCGGGACGAGGCTCGTCACTCAGCCCGCATTCGCGTCGAGCCAGCGCTCAGCGCCCGAGAGGTCGTAGCCGTGGCGGGCGCCGTAGGCTGCCACCTCATCCCGGCCCAGGCGTCCGGCGAGCACTTCGCCGATCACCCAGAGCGTCAGCGAGCGCGTTCCGCTGCGGCAATGGGCGACGACCGGGCCCGGCGCCGCCTCGACCGCCGCGTGGAAGCGCTCCACCGCCTCGCGGGTGAGGGTGGGGCCGGTCACCGGCAGATCGAGGTAGCGCAGGCCCGCCGCCTCCGCCGCCGCGCGCTCGGCCGACGCGCCGGGCTGACTCGGCTCCTCGCCATCGGGACGGTTGTTGATGAGAAGATGCACGCCCTCGGCCCCGAGCGCCTCGATCTCCCCGAGGCTCGGCTGGCCGGCCACGGAGAGCTTGGAATCGATGGTTGTCCGCTTCATGCCGCCCACCCGTATCGCCGTCTGAGCTCCGGGCGTAGCCTGCACCGTTTGCCGCAACAAGGCGCTGCGCGCGATCAAGGCGGCGCACGTGACGCGGGCCCCGGCGGGAGAGCCGTGCGGCTTCCCGTCCGTTTCCCTGGCGCCCGGCACGACCGGGCCATTGAACGGAGACACGCGGTGGTGGGGCGGCGCGCCCGTCGCTGGCGCGACGCGGATCCCGAGACGCACGGACCGAAGCCGGCGGCCACGCCGGTCTGCCCGCTCTGCGAGCGGCCGATTCCGGCCCATGCGCGCCAGAGCCTGCATCACCTCACGCCGAAGATGAAGGGCGGCGCCCACGGCGCGACCGTTCGGCTCCATCAGATCTGCCACTCGGCGATCCATGCCCGCTACAGCGAGGCCGAGATCGCCCGGCGGCTCGCCGAGGTCGAGGCGCTGCGCGCCGATCCCGAGATCGCCCGCTTCCTCGACTGGGTGCGCGGCAAGCCCGACGATTTCCACGCCCCCACGCGCAAGACCCGCGACCGGCGCGGCGACGGGGGCGTGCGGCGGTAGGGCGAGACCCGGTCGGCCGAGCGGGCATCGCGGGCTCCGACGCTCCGGCGGGGTGCCCGAGTGATCTCGCGAGTAATCTCGGATGAGCCGTGCGTGTCGCCCTATGCCGCCTCGTGCGCCTGCGCCAATTCCGTGTCGAGCCCGGCGATGGCGCGTTCCAGCGCCGCGAAGCAGTCCGGATCGAAGGCGGTGCCGACATCGCCGCGCATGATCGCCAGCGCCTTCTCCACGGGCATGGCCTTCCGGTAAGGCCGGTCGGCGGTCAGGGCGTCGAACACGTCGGCGACCGAGACGATCCGTGTCTCGGGCGCGATCGCCTCGCCCTTCAGCCCGCGGGGATAGCCCCTTCCGTCGAGCCGCTCGTGATGGCCGCCCCCGATCCGGGCGATCTCGTGGAAGGCGGCCACCCGTGTCAGGATCGTCTCCGACATCGAGGCGTGGTTGCGCATGTCCTGCCACTCGGCCTCGTCCAGCTTGCCGTTCTTGTCGAGGATCGCGTTCGAGACCCCGAGCTTGCCGACATCGTGCAGCAGCGCGGCCCGCTTCAGCCAGCGTCGGCGCTCCGGCGTGTAGCCGAGTTCGGCCGCGACCATGTCGGCATAGACCGCGACGCGCTCCGAATGGCCCGAGGTGAACGGGCTCTTGGCATCGATGATCTGCGCGAAGGCGCGGGCGATGTCATCGAGGTAGTCTTCGTCCACCACGATCGGGCTGCGGGGCGCCAGCGCGAACACCGCCGCCTCGACTCCGTCGGAGGCCAGGGTCTCCCAGAAGCCGGGGGCGGCCGCGGCCGCCTCGAAGCAAGCCACGATCTGCGGATCGAACCACGTGCCGGCGCGGGCTCGCACCTCGGCCAGGGCCGCCGCGCGGCCGGCGGAGGCGTGGAAGACATCGACCACTTGGGCGAGCAGCGCCACGCGGGCATAGAGCGGGATCGCGGGGCCGGAGAGCCGATCAGGCCGGCCGCCGCCGTTCCAGTGCTCGTCGAGGGCGTGGATGGCTTCGCAGACGCTGGCCGGGAAGCGTAACTGCCGGGCGATCTCGGCGCCGCGCTGACACCGGGTCTGGATCAGTTCGTCGACGATCGTACCCCCGTTCTGCAGGATGTTGAGCACCGCCCGGAAACGGTCGGCTAAGCCGGCCTTGAGGCCCGTATGCGAGAAGACGAAGCCCAGAACCTTCGGCAGGCTGTCGCTGACCGTCTTGAAGTCGCGTTTGAAGCTCAGATCGTCCGACAGGTAGAGTTCACAGATGCGCGCGGCATTGCTGGAGCAGCCGAGATCCTTCAGCATCACGGTGTGGTAGAGTTCCCAGAGCTGCAGCTCGGGCAGGCCCATCTGCCGGCCGATATGGAAGCCGATCCAGGTCGCGCGCACGCAATGCCCGACGGGTTGGCCCTCCGTCAGATCGAGGGCGTGGCTCAGGGCGCCGAGAATCTCCGAAAGTTGGACGGTCTGCTCCCCCTCGCTGCCCGACACGATGTGCATGACTTCCCCCCACCCGTCCTCTTGCTCTTCGGCCCGAACACTGCTTGCAGAGCCTGATGAAAGCGTTGCGCCGCGACGGCGACCCGGCCGGATGGTGAACGGACTCTGCGTGTTACTGCATCCGCAGGTTTGCCGGGGGCGAATACGGCGTTTCAGCCGAGGGCGTGGCAACCTGTGGGAAATGTCCGGCCGTGTTGCTGCGGTATTAACCGCATGGCGAGATCGCCGGGCCGTGATCGCGGGCGCTTAACGCTTCGGCGCCACCATTGCGGCTCGATCCCGCCCGCACCAGGTCCGTCCGCCATGACCGCAGCGCCCTCCATAGCGTCCACCGCGGCCACCCGCCCCCTCCGCCCGCTTCCCGAAGAGGCCGCCCGGCTCGCCTGGGTCGATGTCGCCAAGGGCCTTTGCATCATTCTCGTCGTGATGATGCACTCGACGCTCGGCACCGGCGAGGCCCTGGGCGGCGAGGGCTTCCTGCATACGGTCGTCGAATTCGCCAAACCGTTCCGGATCCCCGACTTCTTCCTGCTCTCGGGGCTCTTCCTCGGCCGGGTGATCGACCGCGACTGGCGGTTGTTCGCGGACCGGCGCGTGGTCCACTTCGCCTATTTCTACGGGCTGTGGGTGGTGATCCAGTCGCTGTTCAAGGCCGGCTCGATCGTCGGCGGAGCGGACGGGAGCGCGGAGAAACTCGCTGCCTTCGGCCTGCACCTCGCGGAGGCGCTGGTGGTGCCCTACTCGACGCTGTGGTTCGTCTACCTGCTCGCGGTGTTCTCGGTGGTGACGAAGCTGCTCCACCGCCGGGTGCCGCCGGCCGTGCTGCTGGTCGCGGCGGCTGTGCTGCAGATCCTGCCGACGAGCGGCCTGCCGGAGCTCTTGGACGAGTTCTGCGAGCGCTACGTCTACTTCCTGGGCGGCTACCTCTTCGCCGAGTGGATCTTCCGCTTCGCCGATCGGGTGCGCGAGCGGGCCGGCCTCGCGCTCGCGGGTCTCGCCCTCTGGGCCGTGCTGGAGGCCGTGTTCGTGTTCACGCCGACGGGAATCGAGGCGTTGCCGACGCTCGCGCGCCTGCCGGTGGTCAGCCTCGGGCTCGGCACGGTCGGCGCGCTCGCCATCGTCGCCTTTGCCGGGCTGATGACCCGTGCGGGCGGCCCCGTCACCGCGGCGCTGCGCGCCTGCGGCGAGCGTTCGATCGTGATCTATCTCGGCTTCTTCCTGCCGATGGCGCTCACCCGCACCCTGATCGCCCGGTTCAATGAAGCCCAGCCCGATCTCGCCCTCGATGTCGGGCTCGCGAGCCTCGTCGTCACTGTGGCGGCGGTGACGGTGCCGCTCGCCTTCGAGCGGCTGGTACGCGGCACCCGCCTGGATTTCCTGTTCCGGCGCCCGGCCGCCTTCCACATCGCACCGGCACCGGCTGCGCCGGCACGCCTGCGGCCGGCGGCGGCCCCGCGCGAGGCATGAGCGGACGACCGTCGGCGGAACCATCCTGCCCCGCTCGCCGGTTTGCCCCCTTTGGGCCGCTTCTTCGTGCGGGCGCGATCGGGAGGACAGGGGCATGGTGCAGGAAGGGTCCGACGTCGGACATGCGGTGAGCGGCGATCCCGCCCAGGTGGTTCTCGACGCCCCGCGGGACCGCGCCTACTGGGCGCGCCGGTTCGAGGTGCCGGCGGAGCAGGTGCAGGCGGCGGTCGAGGCGGTGGGCTCCGATGCCGCCCGGGTCGCCGCCCATCTCGGCAAGCCCTGGCCCTACGAGAAGAGCGGCATCGTGTGAGACCGCAAAGGGCGGGGCGATCCCCGGCCCAGTGAAAGCCTCGTCCTGGATGCTCGTTTCAGGACGAGGCTTCGGGCTCCCGCGCCCGCCTCGGCCGCTCAGCCCTGATGCGCATCCGCATCCCGGCTCGCCTCGAGATGGTCGAGGAGCTGGCGCTCGTAGGCGATCAATTCGCGCCCGCGCTTGATCGCGCGGTGATACTGGCGCGCCGAAAGTTCGTCCTGAATCGCGAGGATGTAGGGCGCCATGCTCGGCGACGCCTTCATGATTTCCGTGGCTTGGCGCACGAACAGATCCTCGGCCTCCGGCGGGTTGTCGGCGAGATAAATGAACTGGAGCGTCACGCAGAGCCGCTTGGCCGCGGTGTCGGCCTCGGTCTCGGTGATGATCTCGCTCTCGCGCAGGAATTTGCACTGGTTCTCGATCACGAAGGTCGAGCGGCGGTCGCCGTTGCGGATCAGCGCGCCGTTGATGATTAGCCGCTCCTGGGGCTTGAGCTCGATGCGCAGGGCCATGGTGGACAGTTCCTTGGTGGGACGAAACGAAGCAAAGGTCGTGATGTTCTCTTAACCACGAAGGCAAGGCTTTGCGCGATGCTTGCGTTTGACGGGCGAAAGCGGCGGAATCGGACGGTTGGATTAAGGTCTCGGCAAGGCGCGGGGTGGAGTGTCAGGGTGTCGCCAAAAAGGCGGTATCAAGACCCACAAGGATCGCCCCCATGTCCTCCGGCATCACGCTTTCGTCCGCCACCCGTCAGAACCTGCTCTCGCTGCAGGACACCTCGGCCCTGACGGCCACCACCCAGAACCGCCTTGCCACCGGCCTCAAGGTTTCCTCCGCCCTCGATAGCCCCGTCAACTTCTTCACCGCGCAGAACCTGTCGAACCGCTCGACCGATCTGGGTGGCCTGCTCGACGGCATCTCGAACGGCGTCCAGGCGATCCAGGCGGCCAACCAGGGCATCACCTCGATCCAGAAGCTGATCGACTCGGCGAAATCCACCGCCAACCAGGCGCTGTCGACGCAGATCACGACGACCGGCACCGCAGCCACCGACTTTGCCGCCAGCACCACGTCGGCGACGACCGTCAGCTTCTTCGTCAACGGCACAAGCAAGACGGCGACCATCGCCACCAGCTCGACGATCGACGCGGCCATCACTTCGCTCAACACGGCGGCCGGCTCGACGATGTTCTCCAAGGACACGACCGGCAAGAAGATCGTGCTGAACGCCAGCTCGGCGGTCGAATTCGCGACGACGGGCAGTCAGACGGCTCTGGGCTTTGACGCCGGCACGGGCACCGCCACGGCCGACAAGTACGGCACCGGCAACACGGTCGCGGGCAACAGCGCCAACCTGACCATCTCAGGCGTGGAGACGCGCGCCAAGCTTGCCGAGCAGTACAACAGCCTGCTGACCCAGATCACGCAGCTGGCCAAGGATTCGAGCTTCAACGGCACGAATCTGATCAGCAACGGTGACCCCTCGAACAAGCTGCACATCGCCTTCAACGAGAAGGACACCTCGAACCTCGACGTCCAGGGCAAGGATCTGACGGCCGACGGTCTTAAGCTGACCTCGATCACCGGCAACTCGGGTGCGACGGCGAACGGCCAGGGCAACTTCCTGCTCGACACGGACATCAAGGGCACGCTGACCAAGCTGACTTCAGGCTCCGATACCCTGCGTACGGCGAGCTCGACCTTCGGCTCGAACCTCTCCGTGGTGCAGAACCGTCAGAGCTTCTCGAAGAACCTGATCAACGTGCTCGATACCGGTGCGGCGAACCTGACCAACGCCGACCTCAACCTGGAAGCGGCGAACTCCCAGGCGCTCTCGACCCGTCAGTCCCTGGGCATCTCGGCGCTGTCGCTCGCCAACCAGGCGCAGCAGAGCATCCTTCAGCTCCTGCGCTGATCACGTTCTCTGAGACGTACCACACCAGCAAAAGAGACGGTCGGGACCTTGTTCCGACCGTCTCCTCATTCCAAAATCGAAAATTATTTGGCCGAGAAGAGATCGTTAACGCTAAAGAAACCCTGGGCGTGGTGAATTAACCCTAATGCCGGATCGGTATCGATCTGAACGGGGTTGTTACCCATGTCTTCAAGCGTCACGCTTTCCGCCGCCACTCGTCAGAACCTGCTCTCGCTGCAGGACACCTCAGCTCTGACGGCTACCACCCAGAACCGGCTGGCAACGGGATTGAAGGTCTCGTCGGCCCTCGATAACCCGGTGAACTTCTTCACCGCGCAATCTTTCAACAGTCGATCGGGCGATCTCAATTCGCTGCTCGACTCGATTTCGAACGGCATCCAGACGATCCAGGCGGCCAACCAGGGCATCACCTCGATCCAGAAGCTGATCGACTCGGCCAAGTCCACCGCCAACCAGGCGCTGTCGACGCAGATCACGACGACCGGCACCGCAGCCACCGACTTTGCCGCCAGCACCACGACGTCGACTTCCGTCAACTTCTTCGTCAACGGCGCGACCAAGACGGCGACCATCGCGACCAGCTCGACGATCGATGCGGCCATCACCGCGCTCAACACGGCGGCCGGCTCGACGATGTTCTCCAAGGACACGACCGGCAAGAAGATCGTGCTGAACGCCAGTTCGGCGGTCGAGTTCGCAACCACGACCGGCCAGACGGCTCTAGGCTTTGCCGCCGGCACGGGTACCGCCACGGCCGACAAGTACGGCACAGGCAACACGGTCGCGAGCAACAGCGCCAACCTGACCATCTCAGGCGTGGAGACGCGTGCGAAGCTGGCTGAGCAGTACAACAGCCTGTTGATCCAGATTACGCAGCTGGCCAAGGATTCGAGCTTCAACGGCGTGAATCTGATCAGTAACAGTGACCCCTCGAACAAGCTGCACATTACCTTCAACGAGCGCGACACCGCCAATCTCGACGTCCAGGGCAAGGATCTGACGGCCGACGGCCTGAGCCTGACCTCGATCACCGGCAACTCGGGTGCGACGGCGAACGGGCAGGGCAACTTCCTGCTCGACACCGATATCAAGGGCACGCTGACCAAGCTGACGGCAGGCTCCGACACCCTGCGCTCGGCGAGCTCGACCTTCGGCTCGAACCTCTCCGTGGTGCAGAACCGGCAGGACTTCACCAAGCGGCTCGTCAACATCCTCGATACCGGCGCGTCGAACCTGACCAACGCCGACCTCAACGAGGAGGCGGCGAACTCCCAGGCGCTCTCGACCCGACAGTCGCTGGGCATCTCGGCGCTGTCGCTCGCCAACCAGGCGCAGCAGGGCATCCTCCAGCTCCTGCGCTGATCGGCATCGGTCGTCGCAGGCGGGTGGGTTTCGGGGGCGATCGCGCGAAGCGGTCGCCCCTTTTTCGTTGGAGGGGCTGGCGTCCACACCCGACGGCGGCGCAGCCCCGCCCCGTGGCGTCCGGGCGAGCCTGTCCATAAATCAGCCGCGTTGTGCGCCGCTTGATCGGTCCTGGTACGCTCTTCGTCGCGTGCCGACCGGGGACCTCAACCGCTCGATGAACGCCATCCTGATCAAGCTGTTCGCGACCGCGCTGACCCTGTCCCAGGTCACGACGCGGCCCGACGCGGTGCGGACCCAGTTCGACCCGGCCAAGGATGGCGGCCAGGTCGTGGCGATCCTGCGCGACGGCTGCGCCCACATGCGCAAGTCCTTCGACATCGAGGATATCAATCTCGACGAGTTGATCTCCACCGCCATGGAGGATCCGAGCGCGGTGGCGGGCGACAACGCGCCCAAGATCCTGCACGGGCTCGACATCGCCGAGCTGAACACGAGCTACAAGCAATTCTGCAAGGGCGAGAACCCGCCCAATTCGCCTTTCGAGGCGGCGGCGGTGATCGCCTTCTACAACAACGCCGTGAAGGACCTGCCCTCGGCCGAGGCCCTGCGCGACATCAAGCTTCCCAGCGCCAGCGTGATCCTGGATGCGGCGGGCAAGCCCTATTCCGAGACCTTCGAGACGCATGGGCGCCGCCTCGTCGTGCCGATCGAGGGCGTGCCCGACCTCGTGCAAAAGGCCTTCGTCGCGGCCGAAGACAAGCGCTTCTACCAGCACCACGGCATCGACGAGCGCGGTGTGATCCGCGCCTTCGTCGGCAACCTCGCCTCGCCGGGGCGCCCGGCCGGCGGTTCGACCATCACGCAGCAGGTGGTGAAAAACCTGTCGGTGGGCGACGACGTCACCTACGAGCGCAAGATCCGCGAGATGATCGTGGCCTCGCGGCTGGAGCGGCTCCAGACCAAGCCGCAGATCCTCGGGCTCTACCTCAACGGGATCTATCTCGGCCGCGGCGCCTACGGCATCGAGATGGCGGCGCGCTCGTGGTTCGGGAAGTCGGTCGGCGCGCTGACGCTGCCGGAGGCCGCCCTGCTCGCTGGCCTACCGAAGGGCCCGAACTATTACAGCCCCGACAAGTACCCGGAGCGGGCCCGGGAGCGGCGCGCCTACGTGCTGAGCCGGATGAAGGAAGAGGGCACGATCACAGAAGCGCAGATGAATGCGGCGCTGACCTCCGATCTCGGCATCAAGCCGCCGGATGCCGCGCGCCAGGATTCCGGCTTCTACCTCGTCGATCACGTGGCCCGCGAGACGCGCACCTTCGCCGGGCTCGAAACGCTCACCAACGCGAGCTACACCGTGCGGGCCACGGTGAATGCCGGCCTGCAAAGCGCGCTCGAAGCGGCGCTGCAGGAAGGTCTGGCGGCCTACGAGCGCGGCACTGGCCGCGCCCGCTACGAGGGGCCGGAACTGAACCTGTCCGAGGCGATCAAGCGCATCGAGGCCGCCGCGCCCGCGCCGGAGCCCGCCGGCGAGCCGGCGCCCGCGCCCGAGGCGAAGAAGGGTGCCAAGACAGCCAAGGGGGCGGACAAGGCGGCCGCGAAGGCGCCGGCCAAGCCCCCCGTCCAGCCGGCTTGGCAGCGCGCGCTCGCCTCCACCCGGCCGCCGCTCTACGACGTGCGCTGGCCGCTCGCGGTGGTGCTCCAGACGGGCAAGAACGGCACTAAGGTCGGCCTGCCCGACGGCCGGGTCGCGAGCCTGGAGCCCGGCCCCGCGCGCGGAAAGCTCCAGCTCTACGATGCCGTCCGGGTGCGCCTGCGCGAGGGCAAAGGCAGCCTCCGCGCCGACCTGCGCGTGCGCCCCACCGTCCAGGGCGCGGCCATCGTGCTGGAGAACCGCACGGGCAAGATCCTGGCGATGAGCGGGGGCTTCTCCTATCCGCTGAGCCAGCTCAACCGAGTGACGCAGGCCGTGCGCCAGCCGGGCTCGACCCTGAAGCCGTTGACCTACCTCGCCGCGCTGAACGCCGGGCTCCAGCCCAACACCCTGGTGATGGATTCCGCCGTGACCCTGCCGCCGATCGGTGGGGTCGGCGATTCCTGGTCGCCCAAGAACTACGACGGCGGCGGCTCCGGCGCGACGACGATCCGGCGCGGGCTCGAATTCTCCAAGAACCTCGTCACGGCCCGCCTGCTTCAGGGCGGCATCGCGGCCAAGGCGCCCGACAGCCTGCAGCGGGTCTGCGACATCGCACTGGAGGCCCAGCTCTACGCCGAGTGCGAGCGCTACTATCCCTTCGTGCTCGGCGCCCAGCCGGTGCGGATGATCGATCTGGCGAGCTTCTACGCGGCCATCGCCAACGAGGGCGCGCGCCCGAGCGCCTACGCCCTGGAAGCGGTCGAGCGTGACGGCAAACCGCTCTACCGCCATCCCGACAAGGCGCCGGTGCGGATCGGCTCGGCCGACCGGGTCGCGTTCTACCAGCTCAAGACCATGCTCCAGGGCGTGACCCAGCACGGCACCGCCGCGGCGCTCTCGGGCATCTCTGCTTATGTCGCTGGAAAGACCGGCACCTCGGAGAACGAGAACGACGCGTGGTTTGCTGGCTTCTCGAACGAGATCACCGTGGTGGTCTGGGCCGGCTACGACAACGCCGACGGCGTGCGCCGCACGCTCGGCCGCGGCCAGACCGGCGGCCACGTCTCGGTGCCGATCGCGCGGGCCATCTTCCAGGCGGCCTGGGCCAACGGTGTGGCCCGCACGCCGCTGGCGCCCCCCTCTCCGGAAGCGAAGGCGCTGATCGCCGACCTGCCGATCGAGCCGAGGAGCGGCCAGCGCGTTGCGGGCGGCGGCTTCATCGAGCATTTCCGCCTCAAGGGGGGGCAGGTCGCCGACACGCAATACGCGCTCGTGCCCCGCGACACGCTCTACGCCATGCGTCCCGATGCGGAGGACGGCGATTACGCCAACGCCGAGGACGGGGCGGACGTGGCCGGCGACCTCTTCGGCAACCTGCCGGGCGGGCGCCGGACCACCGAAGACCCGTTCGCGCAGCGGCGCAGCGCCGAGACCGATTCCGGCCGGACAGCCGACCCTTGGGGCCTGCGCCGCGACCGCCGGGAGGAGCCGCAGGCGTGGCCCGGCCGCGACCGCTATGGGCAGGTCAACCCGGTGCCGTTCGGCTCGCCCTTCGACGACGAAGGCGACACCCGCGCGCGCCAGCGCCGCCGTGATCCCGATTACCTGTTCGGCGACGACCCGGGCTACTGAAGCCGCGCCCTTCGACGCCTTCCCTCATCGACTCCTTCGAGGTCCGCTTTGTCCAGGCAGTTTCCGGCCGCCCTTGTCGTCGCGCTCGCGCTGGCCGTGCCGGCCCAGGCGCAGGAGGTGGCGAAAGATCTTCCCAAGGATCTCCCCAAGGATCTTCCCAAACCCGCTGCCCTGGTCTCCGACCGGGTCAAGGACGTGCCGGCCCTGACGCCCGGCGACGCCGCGAGCCTCAAGCCCGGCACCGTGCTGTTCAGCGACCACCGCGAGGCGGCTTCGACCAATCCGGAGAGCGGGCTGATCGCTTTCGACGCGTGGCGGAAGGCACGGGCCGCCGAGGCCGCGGCGCTGAGCCCCTGGCCCGGCTATACCGAGCCCGACTACACCCAGACGGTGAACGGCGTCGCCAAGCCGCGCCACGAGACCCTGAAGGTCTATGTCGCGGAAGGCCGCTTCGTCGTGGCCAAGCCGCCCTCCGCCATCGACCTGTCGGCCTTCGCCAATCTCGACTTCCTGGCCAAGATGGACCCGGTGATCCGCCACAAGCGGCTCGAACCGGCGGAGGTGACGCCGACCAAGGACCCGGCCGCTGCCTTTGCCAAGCGCCCCGACCGGCCCTGGTGCGGGGCGGGCGGCGTGTGCATCGAGTCGCGCTACGATCTCGAGGGCAAGCTGCCGCTCGGCGTGAAGCTCGCTAACAAGCTCGAACTCGGCAGCTCGAAGAAGGTCGCGGAGTTCGTCTCGTTCCAGAGCGAGCTGCGGGTGCTGCCACCGGCCGAGGCGGCGGGTCTTGCAGCGCTGACGAAGATCGACACGCCCGTGGCGGGTGGGCTCGAACAGACGATCTTCTGGGTCAATCAGATCCTGCGCTTCGGCAAGTTCCTGGCGGTGATGCAGCCGGCCCCCGACGATCCGAACCGGACCGTGGTGACGACCTACATGGCGCTGGCCATCAAGGCCGACGTGCTGGAGCGCAAGCAGGAATATGCCCGCGTGCCGGTGCTGAAGAACCTGCTGCCGGTGCAGGTGCTGATGGGCAATTCCTCGTTCAACACCGGCACCTCGATCAGCGCTGGCGTGCCGACCTACGCCCGCAACCGCATCGTCGCCTTCGCGGACGCCCTGGCGAAGCGGTGACGCGCATCTGCTGGTGTCACCTGTTTCTCACAAAAGTGTGAGCAGGAGGGGATCTGTCACCGGATGAGCACAGACACGCTCTGGTATATTGGATAAAGTACAACGACTCGTTCCTGAGACCGCGAGTTACCTCAGCCGGCGCGCCCCCTAGGCGCGCCGCTTTTTGTTGGGCTTCGAGCCCGGCTTGACCGTGATCGAGCAGCCGGTGGCCGCAATCGGTGCCCAGGCGATGCGCCCCCTGTTCGAGCGGATCGCCCATCCGGGCCAGCCGGTGTGCAAGGTGACGCTGAGCGGTCGGGCGGTGCGGCGGGGCTCGTCGTAGCGGGGGTGAGACCGCTTACCGCTCGGTCAAAGCGGTCAGCCGTCTCAGCAAGCCCGTGCGGCGCCCGAGCGACAGGCGAAATCCGCTTATAGGGAAGCAATCCGTCGGATTTCGCACGAGGGGCGCTGACGCCCCTCAATGCGCCTCTGCAGGCGAATGCGCCTGCGCAGCCGCGACCCGGTCCGACGCCTCGGAATGCGCGGCAGGCTTGCGGCGCGAGAAGGTGAGGATCAGCACCGGCAGCACGAGCAGGATCAGCAGGGGGGCCAGCGCCATGCCGCCCACCACCACCAGCGCCAGCGGCTTCTGCACCTGCGAGCCGACGCCGGTGGAGAAGGCTGCGGGAAGCAAGCCGACGCCGGCCACGACGCAGGTCATCACCACGGGTCGCATCTGCGTGTAGCAGGTGCGCAGCATCGCCGGCACGCGCTGCACGCCTGCGGCGAGGAGGTCGTTGTAGAAGGACAGCACGATGATGCCGTCCATCACCGCGATGCCGAGCAGCGCGATGAAGCCGATCGCTGCCGAGACGCTGAACGAGGTGCCGGTGAGCGAGAGCGCCAGGATGCCGCCGGCCATCGCCATCGGGATCACGCTGAGCGCGAGCAGCGAATCCACCACGGACGAGAAGTTCATGAATAGCAGGATCGCGATGATGCCGACCGCGATCGGCACGGTCACGGAGAGGCGGGCGATCGCGCCCTTCATGTTGTTGAACTCGCCGACCAACTCCAGCCGATAGCCCGGCGGCAGCGTCACCTCGTTGGCGACGCGGGCGCGCGCCTCCTCGATGGTGCTGCCGAGGTCGCGCCCGCGCACGGAGAACTTCACCGGCAGGTAGCGCTCCTGCGCCTCGCGGTAGATGTAGGCGGGGCCGGAGACGAGCTCGACCCGCGCCACCGCGCTCAAGGGGAACTGCACGGGCGCGCCGTTGGCCGGGCTTTGGCCGGCGATGCGCAAGTTGGCGATCGCCTCGATGCTCTGGCGGAACTGGGGCTGGAGGCGCACCATGATCGGGTAGTGCCGCTCGGAGCCGGGATCGTAGAGGTCGCCGGCCGAGTCGCCGCCGATGGCGGTGCGCACCGTGGTGTTGATGTCGCCCGGTGTCAGGCCGTAGCGGGCGGCGCGCACCCGGTCCACGTCGATCTCGATGGTCGGCTGGCCGAGCGACTGGAACACCGCCAGATCCTCGACGCCGCGGACCGTGGAGAGCACCTTCATCACGCTTTTCGCGCTGTCGGTGAGCTTCTGCAGGTCGTTGCCGAAGATCTTGAACGAGTTCTCGCCCTTGATGCCGGAGACCGCCTCGGCGACGTTGTCCTGAAGGTATTGCGACAGGTTGAAATCGACGCCGGGGAAGGCCGCCTGGAGCTTGTGCAGCATCTCCTCGGTGAGCTTCTCCTTGTCGACGCCGGGGCGCCACTGTTCGAGCGGCTTCATCGGCGCGAAGAACTCGGCGTTGAAGAAGCCGGCCGCGTCGGTGCCGTCGTCCGGGCGCCCGTGCTGCGAGACCACGCGCTCGACCTCGGGCAGCGAGGCGATGATCTTGCGCATCTCGTTGACGTAGCCGTTGCTCTCCCGCAGCGAGATCGTCGCCGGCATGGTGGCGCGGACCCAGAGATTGCCCTCTTCGAGTTTCGGCAGGAACTCCGAGCCGAGATTGCGCGCCGCCAGCCCGACGCCGACCGCGATCAGCGCGACGCAGGCCACCGTGACGAGCCGGGCGCCGAGCGCCGCGCGCACCGCCGGGCGGTACATCCAGTCGAGGGCGCGCACGAGGATCGTCTCCTTCTCCTCGATATGCGCGGGGAGAAGGTAGGCGGCGAGCGCGGGCGTGACGGTGAAGGTGGCGATGAGGCCGCCGAGCAGGGCGTAGGCGTAGGTCGTCGCCATCGGCCCGAAGATGTGGCCCTCGACGCCAGTGAGCGTGAAGAGCGGCAGGAAGCCGGTGACGATGATCGCCGCGGCAAAGAAGATCGAGCGGCTGACATCGCTGGCCGCGAGCGCGATGCGCCCCGATTTCGCGTCGAGCCCCGGCGGCGGGTAGCCGGGTATGCCGTGGCCCGACAGGCGCCGGAAGATCGCCTCGACCATGATGACGGTGCCGTCGACGATGAGGCCGAAATCGAGCGCGCCGACCGAGAGCAGGTTGGCGGATTCATTGCGCGCCACGAGGATGACGACGGCGAAGAACAGGGCGAACGGGATCGTCGCCACGACGATGAGCGCCGAGCGCAGGTTGCCGAGGAACAGCCACTGGATCGCGAGGATCAGCAGGATGCCCACCACCATGTTGTGCAGCACGGTGTGGGTGGTGACCGCGATCAGGTCGGCGCGGTCGTAGATGCGCTCGATCTTGACGCCCGGCGGCAGGATGCCGGCGGCCTCGATCTTGGCGACCTCCACTTTTACGGCTTCGATCGAGGGCGTCGACTTCTCACCGCGGCGCATCAGGACGATGCCCTGGACGATGTCGTCCTCGTCGTTCATCCCGGCGATGCCGAGCCGCGGCTGGTGGCCGATGGTGACGGTGGCCACGTCCTTGACCAGCACCGGCGCGCCGCCGACCTGAGTCAGCACCGTGCCGTTGATATCGTCGATGTCGCGGATCAGGCCGACCGCGCGCACCACCGCCGACTGGCCGCCGATGGCGACGCGGTTGCCGCCGACATTGAGGTTGCTGTCGTTGAGGGTCTTGACCACGTTGGCGAGGGAGAGGCCGTAGGCCATCAGCCGGTCGAGATCGACCGACAGCTCGATGGTCTTGGTCTTGCCGCCCCAGCCGATGGCGTCGATCACGCCGGGCACCGCGCGGAAGCGCTTCTTCAGCACCCATTCCTGGAGCGTGCGCAGGTCGAGCACGCTGTAGCCCGGCGGCGCCGTGAGCTTGTAGCGGAAGATCTCGCCGATCGGGCTGATCGGCGAAATGGTGGGCTTGGCACCGGCCGGCAGCGGATCGAGCTGCTGCAGGCGGTTCAAGACCTGCTGCTCGGCCTGGAGGTAGTCGAACTCGAAGCCGAACTGCAGCTTCACGTCGGACAGGCCGTAGAGCGAGATCGTCCGCACCTGTTTGAGGTTCGGCATGCCCGAGGTGATCCGCTCGATCGGGATCGTGACGTAGCGCTCGATCTCCTCGGCCGAGAGGCCGTCGGTCTGGGTCACGACATCGACCATCGGCGGGGTCGGGTCGGGATAGGCCTCGATGTTGAGGTTCTGGAAGGCGGCCAAGCCGCCGACCACGAACAGCACGAAGGCGAGGATGACGAGGGGCCGTTGCCGGAGCGCGAGCGCGACGATGCCGTTCATGGGGGCGGTTCCAACCTCGCGCCGTCGGGCGCGGCCGGGGACGGCCCCGGCTCGGAATGCTTGTTTTCGCGGGAAGCGGTGGGCCGGGCTCTCAGCCGGGCTGGTCGGTCATGCCGTCGATGAACAGGGCGCCCTTCGAGATCACCCGCTCGCCGAGGGCGAGCCCTTCCGTGACCTCGATGTCGTTGCCGTCGAGGAAGCCGGTCTTGACCGCGCGGCTCTCGACGGCGTTGCCGGCGCCGAGCACCCAGACCCGCGCCTTGTCGCCCTCGAAGATCACCGATTGGCGCGGGACGGCGCGGGAGACGGTCTCGCGCTCGTTGATGATGTGGACGCTGGCATACATCTCGGGCTTCAAGAGCCCCTTCGGGTTGTCGACCTCGGCGCGCACGACGATGCGGCGCGTGGCGGGATCGACCGAGGCGCCGATGTAGTTGATGCGGCTCTCGAAGGTCTGGTTCGGGTAGGCGAGCACCCGGAAGCGGATGCGTTCGCCGAGATCGACCTTGGCCGCGTCGGTCTCGCGCAACTGCGCGACGATCCAGACCCGGCCGAGATCGCCGATGAGGTAGGAGGGGTCGGAGCCGCCGGTGTTGATGTACTGGCCCGGGCCGATCTTGCGCTGGATCACGGTGCCGGAGAGCGGCGCGTTGATCGTCGTCTCGGGGTTGATCGCGCCCTTGGTCTGGAGCGCCTTCATGTCGTCGTCGGCGAGCCCGAGGATGCGCAGGCGGTTGCGCACCGCCTCCAGGCCGACCTCTGCCGTCTTGGCGTCGTTCTGCGCCGTCGTGAGGTCGTTCTGCGCGGTCTGCAATTCCTTCAGCGTGGTCACGCGGGAATCGTAGAGGTCGTGCAGGCGCTTCTCGGTGTTGGTGGCGTAGGAGAGCTGCGAGCGCGTCTTGTTGAGCACGTTCAGCGCCGCGAGGAAGTCGTTCTGCGCCTGGACCATCTCGTTGGCCTGGAGCGAGAACAGCTTGTCGCCCTGCCTGACCCGCTCGCCGGAGCGGGCGAAGATGGTGATGACCCGGCCGGCATAGGGCGAGAAGACGGGCGTCGCGCGGTACTCGTCGACGCTGATCTTCCCCTCGGTGGCGATGTCCTCGTAGAACAGCCGCTGCTCGACCGCCACGGTAGTGACGGTGGCAAGCTGGCTCTCGGTGAGCACAAAGCGCCCCGGTGCGGTGGCCGTCACGGCAGCCGGCATCGGCACGGCGGCATCGACTTCCTTCGGGCGGCCGTACCAGAGGGCGGCCGCCGCGCCTGCCCCCAGCACGCAGGCAACGAGAAGTTGCGTGCGCAGCCGCATCCTATGCGGCGTCAGGTTGTCGTCGTGCGCCCCGCCCATCGTCGTCCCGTTCCGCTTCGACCCAGCGCCTCGATGTCACGACGGGCGCGCTGCGCGCCGGTTGATTCGGCTTTCGCTTGCGCGCAACCGAAGCTCCCGAATTACGCCGTTACCGTGGCGGCTTGACCGGGGTATGACGGGATCGGTTTCTTACAAATGAAACAACGGCGGTGTTTTTACGCGCTGGCGGGATTTTTTTCGATTGTTGCTCGTATGGCGTCCTCGCCGTGGCCGCGAGGCGGTGAAGCGAACCCATCGCGCGACGTCTCCGGAGAGAGGAGCCCAATCGTTTCAGCCCCGCCTCGCGACGGCGAGGAAAGAGGGCGAGCCCGTCAGTCGTCCATCTTCAGCGCGGCGATGAAGGCTTCCTGCGGGATCTCCACGCGGCCGAACTGGCGCATGCGCTTCTTGCCTTCCTTCTGCTTGTCCAGAAGCTTGCGCTTGCGCGAGATGTCGCCGCCGTAGCACTTTGCGGTCACGTCCTTCGACAGCGCGCGGATCGTCTCGCGGGCGATGATCTTGCCGCCGATCGCCGCCTGGACCGGGATCTGGAACAGGTGGCGCGGGATCAGGTCCTTCAGCTTCTCGCACATCGCCCGGCCGCGCGACTCGGCGCGGGTGCGGTGGACGAGCATCGAGAGCGCATCGACCGGCTCGGCGTTCACCAGGATCGACATCTTCACGAGGTCGCCCTCGCGGTAATCCGAGACGTGGTAGTCGAACGAGGCGTAGCCCTTCGAGATCGACTTCAGGCGGTCGTAGAAATCGAACACGACCTCGTTGAGCGGCAGGTCGTAGACCACCATGGCGCGCTTGCCGACGTAGTTCAGGTCGATCTGGATGCCGCGCCGGTCCTGGCACAGCTTCAGCACGCCGCCGAGATACTCGTCGGGCGTGAGGATGGTGGCGCGGATCCACGGCTCCTCGACGGTCTCGATCTTCATCGGATCGGGCATGTCGGCCGGGTTGTGCAGCTCCTTGAGCTCGCCGTCGCGCATCAGCAGCCGGTAGACCACCGACGGCGCGGTCGAGATCAGGTCGAGGTTGAACTCGCGCTCCAGGCGCTCCTGGATGATCTCGAGGTGGAGCAGCCCGAGGAAGCCGCAGCGGAAGCCGAAGCCGAGCGCGGCCGAGGTTTCCATCTCGTAGGAGAAGCTGGCGTCGTTCAGACGCAGCTTGCCCATGGCGCCACGGAGCGACTCGAAATCGGCGGCGTCCACGGGGAACAGGCCGCAGAACACGACCGCCTGAACCTCCTTGAAGCCCGCGAGCATCTGCGTGGTCTGGCGCTTGTCCTCGGTGATCGTGTCGCCGACGCGGGTGTCGGCCACCTCCTTGATCGAGCCGGTGAAGAAGCCGACCTCGCCGGGGCCGAGTTCGCCGATATCGGCCATCTTCGGGCGGAACACGCCGATGCGATCGACGCCGTAGGCGGCGTCCGCGCCCATCATGCGGATGGTCATGCCCTTCTTGAGCACACCGTCGATGATGCGCACGAGCACGACGACGCCGAGATAGACGTCGTACCAGCTATCGACCAGCAGGGCTTTGAGCGGCGCCTCGCGGTCGCCCTTCGGCGCCGGCAGGCGCTTGACGATGGCTTCCAGCACCGCCTCGATGTTCAGGCCGGTCTTGGCCGAGATCGGCACGGCCTCGGAGGCGTCGAGGCCGATCACCTCTTCGATCTGCTCCTTGACCCGGTCCGGTTCGGCGGCCGGCAGATCGACCTTGTTGAGGACGGGTACGATCTCGTGGTTGGCGTCGAGCGCCTGGTAGACGTTGGCGAGCGTCTGCGCCTCGACGCCCTGGGAGGCATCGACCACCAGCAGCGAGCCCTCGCAGGCGGCGAGCGAGCGCGACACCTCGTAGGCGAAATCGACGTGGCCGGGCGTGTCCATCAGGTTGAGGATGTAATCCTTGCCGTCCTCCGCGCGGTATTCCAGCCGCACGGTCTGGGCCTTGATGGTGATGCCGCGCTCTTTCTCGATATCCATCGAGTCGAGCATCTGCTCGCTCATGTCGCGCAGCGCCACGGTGCCGGTCGTCTGAATCAGCCGGTCGGCGAGCGTCGACTTGCCGTGGTCGATATGCGCGACGATCGAGAAGTTGCGGATGTTGTCGATGGTGCGGGTGGTCATCGGGGTCTCCGGCACGGCGGTCCCGTCGCGGGGCTGACGCGGCGCACGGCAGGTTTGTCGGGATTGTCCGGGGCGGAGATAGCAGCGGCGGGCACGCACGCCAAGGCGGGGGTGCGCCGCGCGCTTACCGTTGTTGGCGCCGCATGCCCGTCGAACGGGTTCAGGTCGGCCCGTCGGGAGCGGGTGCGGCCTCCGCCGCGGAGCCGGCCCGCGCTGCGGCCGCCATCGCCACGAGGCTTTTGCGCAAGGCGCCCATGTCGCGCACCGGCTCGGGGTAGGGAACCCGCGCCGTGCGCTCGCCGGCCATCAGGTCGAGCCCCTCCGGGTCGAGCCCGGTGAGCCGCCAGCCGCTCCCGGGCTCGCCGGCGCCTGCGGCGTAGAGGGCGAGCGCGTCGGCGTGATCCGCGTTCATGTGCTCGACGGCGCCGCGCTCGCCCGCGACGATGGCCTCGGCGCCGGCCAGGTCGAGGAGCAGTTCCTGCGGCGTCAGGGTCGCCGCCTTGGCAAAGCCGCCGTTCAGGTGGCCGGCCGTGGGGGCGAGGGTGAAGAAGCCGAAATCGGGGAAGTCGGCGTAGAGCTTCGCCTTCGGGTGGCGGGCCAGGAAGCGCTCGCGGATCCGCGGCTCGTCGCAGCGCGCGGCGCGGCCCGTCACCGTCAGGCGCGGATGGGCCAGCGGATCGCCCTTGCCGCCCACCGAGAACAGCAGCGAGGCGCGCGGGTCGTGATCGAGGTTGCGCGTATGCGCCGAGAGACGCGAGAGCAGCATCACCGGCGTGCCGTCGCTGTCGGTGGCGAAGGTGACGAGGGAGGCGAAGGGGGTGCCGTCGGCCGCGTCGATCGTGGCGAGCGCACCCGATCGCACGCTGCGCAGAAGATGCCGGGCGAGCCCGATCGCGTCGAACGGGGCTTCCGAGGCGGGCAACGGTTCGGCCGGCCGGCGCCGTTCCCCCGCGGGCGGCATCGCGTCGTTGGCCATGAAAGCATTCCTCCCCAGTTTCGGGCCGGAGCATAGCGCGGCACGCGGCCGGCGCAGAAGGGTCCGCGGCACGGACGGGCGCGGCGCGTTGTCCGCTCTGCCGTTCGCCAAAGCTGTTTTGGCCGGCGGGCGCGGATGTCCACGACGCTCCTCATGCTGAGGAGCGAGGCGATTGCCGAAGCCGTCCACGCGAAAACGCTCGTACAGACCCCTTGTCCAAGCCTGCCGACACGGCCAAGCTTAGACTGCCGCTCGCTTTTTTCGAACGATGGTCGTAAAGGACGAGACCCTCCGCACGGCTGGCGGTCCCCGATTTGCGGGTACCGAGCCTCGCCGTTGCGGGCCCCGCCAAGGACGCGCCAGGGGCGGCGCGCGCGCCGTCAAGTCAGGGAAACTGCATGCCCACGATCGCCCTCGTCGACGACGACCGCAACATCCTGACCTCCGTCTCGATCGCGCTGGAGACCGAGGGTTACCGCATCCAGACCTACACCGATGGCGCCTCGGCGCTGGACGGTCTGCGTCACTCCCCGCCCGATCTCGCCATCTTCGACATCAAGATGCCGCGCATGGACGGAATGGAGCTTCTCAGACGCCTGCGGCAGAAATCGGACCTTCCCGTGATCTTTCTCACCTCGAAGGACGAGGAGATCGACGAGCTGTTCGGGCTCAAGATGGGTGCGGACGACTTCATCCATAAGCCGTTCTCGCAGCGCCTGCTGGTCGAGCGGGTGAAGGCGGTGCTGCGCCGCTTCGCCCCGAAGGACGCCACGCCGGGGGCGGCCGCCCGCGAGGCCGACGCCGCCGCCCGCTCGCTCGAGCGCGGCCAACTGATGATGGACCCCGAGCGCCATACCTGCACCTGGAAGGGCGAGCCGGTGACCCTCACGGTCACCGAGTTCCTGATCCTCCAGGCGCTGGCCCAGCGCCCCGGCGTCGTGAAGAGCCGCAACGCCCTGATGGACGCGGCCTACGACGATCAGGTCTACGTCGACGACCGCACCATCGACAGCCACATCAAGCGGCTGCGCAAGAAGTTCAAGGTGACGGACCAGAGCTTCGACATGATCGAGACGCTCTACGGCGTCGGCTACCGGTTCAAGGAGGGTTGAGGCGATTCCCCCGCGGTCCCGTCCGTCGATGCTCGCCCCCCTGTCCCGCCAGCCCGATTCCGATGAGGTCCACGCCCGCCGCGGCGTCCTCGCGCGGCTCGTCGGCTCCCTCACCCGCCCGCCGCTGACCTGGCCGCGCGCCCTCTGGAACGCGGTCGGCCAGCGCGCCTCGTCGAGCCTGACGCGCCGAATCGTGGTGCTCAACCTCGTCGGGTTGATCGTCCTCCTGTTCGGCTTCCTCTACCTGAACCAGTTCCGTCAGGGGCTGATCCAGGCGCGGGTGCAGAGCCTGCTGATCCAGGGCGACATCATCGCCGGCGCCATCGCTGCCCAAGCCTCCGTCGACACCGACACGATCCGCGTCGATCCGGACAAGCTCCTGCAGCAGCAGGCCGGCGAGGGCCGCGAGTTCGACGACGATCCCGCCTCGCTCGCCTTCTCGCTCAACCCCGAGAAGGTCGCGCCGCTGCTGCGCCGCCTCGTGACCCCGACGGGCAACCGCGCACGGGTCTACGACAGCGAGGGGAGCCTGCTGTTCGACACCCGCACGCTCTACGCCCGCGGCGACATCGGCCGGAGCGAGGCCGTGGTGAAGCCGCCCAAGCCCAACGTGCTGGAGCGGATCTGGGACTTCGTCGGCACCCGCATCCTCGGCCTCGTCGTCAGCGAGCGCTCGGCCCAGGAGGAGGCGGGCCCGCAGGACGGGCGTGCCTTCCGCGAGGTCCAGGCGGCGCTCAAGGGCTCGCGCGGCACGATCTCCCGGCGCAACGAGCGCGGCGAGACCATCGTCTCGGTGGCGGTGCCGATCCAGCGGGCGGGCTCCGTGCGCGGCGTGCTGATGGTCTCGACGCAAGGCGGCGACATCGACCGGGTGATCGCATCCGAGCGCTTCGGCCTGCTCCAGGTGTTCCTCGTCGCGGCCGCCGTGATGCTGGTGCTGTCGATCCTGCTCGCGGGCGCCATCGCCGGGCCGGTGCGGCGCTTGGCCGACGCCGCCGAGCGGGTGCGCCGGGGCATCAAGTCGCGCCAGGAGATTCCGGATTTCACCAGCCGCACCGACGAGATCGGCCATCTCTCGGGCGCGTTGCGCGACATGACCCAGGCGCTCTACCGGCGGCTCGATGCCATCGAGAGCTTCGCGGCCGATGTCAGCCACGAGTTGAAGAACCCGCTGACTTCGCTCCGCAGTGCGGTCGAGACCCTGCCGCTGGCCAAGACCGACGAATCGCGCGGCCGGCTGATGCAGATCATCCAGCACGACGTGAAGCGCCTCGACCGGCTGATCTCCGACATCTCCGACGCCTCCCGCCTCGACGCGGAGCTCGCCCGCGCGGAGGCGCGCCGGGTCGATCTCGGCAAGCTGCTGACCACCGTGACCTCGGTGGCGAACGAGCGGCGCCGCGCCAAGGCGGCGGTGATCCAGTTCGACATCGAGCGGCCGAGCGGCGAGATCGAGGACCCGTTCCGCATCATCGGCCACGACAGCCGCCTCGGACAGGTCGTCAACAACCTGCTCGACAACGCCCGCTCGTTCTCCCCGCCCGGCGCCAAGGTGCGGGTGGCCCTGCGCCGCCTCAAGAACGAGGTCGAGTTCGTGGTCGAAGACGAGGGGCCCGGCATCCCCGAGCATGCCCTGGAGCGGATCTTCGAGCGCTTCTACACCGACCGGCCGGAACAGGGCTTCGGCCAGAATTCCGGGCTCGGCCTCTCGATCTCGCGGCAGATCATCCAGGCCCATCACGGCTCGATCCGCGCCGAGAACCGCCCCGGCCCGGCCGACGAGGAGGGGCACCCGACGGTGCGCGGCGCCCGCTTCATCGTACGCCTGCCCGTAGCCCCCCGGGCCGACCGCTACCGCGACGACGACCTCGCCGCATGAGCGGGGAGGTTGCGCCGGAAAGCGAGCCGCCACAGGAGATGGTGCAGGAAACGGTTCACGCGAGCTGCGTGCTCCTCGACGAGGCCGGCGTGCTGATCCGGGGGCCGTCCGGGTCGGGCAAGTCCGCGCTCTGCCTCGCGCTTCTCGACCGCTTCTTCCTGGAAGGTCGCCATGCCCGCCTCGTCGGCGACGACCGCATCCGGCTGGAGGCGCATCACGGCCGCCTCGTCGCCCGGCCCCACCCGGCGCTCGCCGGCCTAATCGAGATCCGCGGTCTCGGCCTTCGCCGTCTGGCGGCACACGCACCGGCCGCGGTGCTGCGCCTCGTGGTCGATCTCGTGGCGGAGGCCGAGCGCCTTCCCGAAAACGCCGCGACCGCCATGCTCCTCGGTGTCGCGCTGCCCCGCCTCGCCCTTGAACCGCGCCATCCCCACGAATACCTGATCCGTGAGGCGCTTCGAGCCGGCGTGGCAATGCGGACGCACCCGGCGGCTCTTGTGCCCGGCGGTGCCCGCGATGTGTAGCGCGGCTGCCGCGGCCGTGTCATGGTGAGCCCGTTGTGTCGCGCAAAACGACGCGACCCGCTTGCGCTTCACCTTGCGCTGCACAAGATGGCGTCTCCGCTCACAGGGCGTTGGAACACGCTTCGATGATTGGAATGGTGCTCGTCACACACGGGCTGTTAGCGACCGAGTTCAAGGCCGCCCTGGAGCATGTCGTCGGCCCTCAAAAGCAGGTCGAGACGATTACGATCGGCCCGGAGGACGACATGGAGCTGCGCCGCGGCGACATCATGTCCGCCGTCGGTCGGGTCAACTCCGGTCAGGGCGTCGTGGTTCTCACGGACATGTTCGGCGGCACGCCGTCGAACCTCGCTTTGTCATGTATGAACGGCGGCCAGGTCGAGGTGGTCGCCGGGATCAATCTGCCGATGCTGATCAAGCTCGCCAGCGTGCGCGAGGCCGAGAGCCTGGGCGATGCCGTGCTCCACGCGCAGGAGGCGGGCCGCAAGTACATCAACGTCGCCTCGCGGGTTCTTGCGGGCAAGTAGCTTCTTGCGGGCAAGTAGCCCGGTCTCACTCCCGCACGGCCTTTTCTTCGCCCCGCTCCCGGCTTAACCACGTCGTCCCGCATCCGGAACGGCGCGCCGACGCGTCGCCGGTTCGCACCGAAGCGGCGGGGGAGGGAGTACCAGGGGCGATGGGAGAGAGTGTGGACGGCGAGGTCGAGCCGCAGCCGGAGGTGCCCGAGGGTGGCCTCGTCCGGATCTTGCCGATCATCAACCGCCGCGGCCTGCATGCCCGCGCCTCGGCCAAGTTCGTGCAGACGGTGGAGCGCTTCTCCGCCGCCGTGACGGTGACCCGCGGCGGCGAGACCGTCGGTGGGCGCTCGATCATGGGCCTGCTGACGCTGGGGGCCGCCAAGGGCACCTCCATCGCCGTGGTCGCCGTCGGCGGCGACGCGGACGCCGCCCTCGACGCGATCGAAGCGCTGCTCGCCGACAAATTCGGCGAGGACGAGTAGTCCTCGGCCGTTGCGTCTCGCGCGGCAGGGCGATTTTGGGCGCGACGGCGCCGGTCATGCGCGCGTGCGATGGCGTTGCTCATCGCCTCGTATGGTTCGTGCCAGACCAGCAACTCGCGCTGTCGCCGGTCGTGAAGTCCTCCATCAATCTGTCCCGATGCGCTGAGGCATGGCGCGGAAGGTTTGAGCTGACGTTCATGTAGAGCGTCCCATCGCGGCACTGGCCGTGATGTCGACGATAGGTCGCGGCATCGATCGTGCCGCGGGTCAGACCGTTCCCGCGCACAATTCACGCGCACGTTGCTGCGTGAACGAGGCTGTCGCGGCGCTTCGCGGCGTCACACACGCATCCGAGACCGGTTGGCGGCCTGCGTCACTTTTATTCCCCAAGCTCTCCATTTTCTGAAGGGTTCGTTCATCGGGCGTTCCTAGACGAACGGCGATGGTGCGGCCGGAAGCCTGGCCGTTGGACTCATCCCAGGGTCCCTTACGCCACCGACGTCGGACAATGCCCTTGAAGATCGCCGTCATCGCCCATCTCAAGTTCCCGATTGGACAGCCCTATCTGGGCGGCCTCGAGATGCACACGCATCACTTGGCCGGCGCACTGCGCGCCAGGGGCCACCGGGTTACGCTCTTCGCTTCGGAAGGCTCCGATCCGGCGCTGGTGCCGAACCCGGTCTGCCCGCCGACCGGCGACGCCCTCGGCGATCCCGTCGCCTGCGAGCGGATCGAGCGCGCCGAACTCGTGGCCTATGAGCGGATCATGGAAGCGGTCGCGCGCGGCGGTTTCGACATCGTGCACAACAACAGCCTGCACGACCTGCCGCTGCGGGCGAGCCACACGCTCCCCGTGCCGATGACGACGGCGCTGCATACGCCGCCGTTCGAGTCGCTGGCCGAGGGCGTACGCGCGGCCAAGCCCGGCATGATCTTCGCCGCCGTCTCGCCGTCGCTGGCGCAGGAATGGCAGCCGCTGGTGCCGGATGCCCGCGTCATCGGCAACGGCATCGACCTCTCGACCTTCGCCTTCAGCCACAAGGCCGACCCGGCGGGCTACGTGTTCTGGAGCGGGCGGATCGTTCCGGAGAAAGGCACGCATCTGGCCATCGACGCGGCGCGCCGCGCCGGGATCCCCCTGCGCTTTGCCGGCCCGCAGCCGAACCCGCGCTACTGGGACGAGTGGATCGCCCCGCGTCTCGGAGCGGATGCGGCCTATGTCGGCCATCTCTCCCACCGGGAGCTGGCCCACCAGCTCGGCGGCGCGCGGGCGGCCATCGTCTCGCCGCGCTGGGAAGAGCCGTTCGGCCTCGTCGTCGCCGAGGCGCTGGCCTGCGGCACCCCGGTCGCCGCCTTCGGCCGCGGCGCGATCCCCGACATCGTCGATCGCTTCTCCGGCGCGCTTGCCCCCGCCGACGACGTGGCGGCCCTGGCCCGTGCGATCCAGCGTGCCGTCGGCCTCGACCGCCGCGCCTGCCGCCGCCGGGCCGAGACGCTCTACGACGCCCAGGTGATGACCGACGGCTACGAGGAGCTCTACCGCGAGGTGCTGGCCGGTGCCCCGGCCCAGAGCTCCCGCGTCGCCCTCTTCGAACGCCCGGCGGCCTGACACGATGCCCGCGCCCTCTAGCCCGGCCGTCGTCTGCATCCCGGCCCGCAACGAAGCCGAGCGCCTGCCGCGCCTGCTGCGGGCACTCGCCGCGCAGGAGGGGTTTTCGGCAGCTGCCCCCCTGAAGGTCGTGATCGTCAGCAACAATTGCACCGACGGCACGGTCGAGGCGGTGCGTGCCCTCGAAGGCTCGGGCGCGCTCGATACCCTGGCGCTGCGCCTAATCGAGGCGACGTTCGCCCCGTCCGAAGCCCATGTCGGCACCGCCCGCCGCCGCGCCCTCGATGCGGGCGCCGAGTGGTTGGAGAGCGAGGGCGCGTCGGACGGCGTGCTGCTCACCACCGATGCCGATGCGCGGCTCGCCCCCAGCTCTGGGTCGCGGCGAACCTGCACGCCTTGGAGAACGCCGAGATCGTCGGCGGCCGGCTCGTGATCGACGAGGAAGATGGGGCCGACCCCGCACTCGCCGCCTTCCACGCGCGGGTCGAGCGCTACTGGACGGCTGTGCGCGCGCTCGAAGACGCCCTTGATCCGCCGCCTCACGACCCGGCGCCGCGCCACGGCGACCATACCGGCGGAAGTCTCGCGCTCCGGGCCTCACTCTACCGCGCCGTCGGCGGTCTGCCGGCTCTGCCCCGCGGCGAGGACAACGCCCTGGTCGCCGCCGTGCAGCGGGCGGGCGGGCGCCTGCGCCACTGCCCCGCCGTGTCCGTGCTCGTCTCGGCTCGCACCGCCGGACGGGCCGAGGGCGGCATGGCGACCGAGATGCTGCGCCGGGCCCGCGTCGTGCGCGAGGGCGAGGCCTACCGGCTGCCGGTGGCCGCCCACTGGCAGCGGATCATCCTGCGCCGAGCCGCTTTGCGCCGGGCCTATCGCGAGGGCGCCGCGCCAGCCGCCCTGCGCGCGCTCGGACTCGACGCGGACGATTTCGCTGCCATCGATCCGGCCGCCTGCCCCAACGACATCGCCTTCGTCGAGCGGGCCCATGCCCGCTTGGACGCGCGGGACGGCCCCGCGCCGGAATGCGGCCTCGACGAGGCGCTGGCAGCCCTCGAAAACCTCGCCGCGGACTTAGGGCGCGATCAGGCGGCTTGAGAGCTGGCCTGTCGTCCTGGCGGTCTTGCCGCCTCGTGCCGCACGTTTCTCGGAGCTCGCATGACGCGTCCGGTCGGCTACTACGTCCACCATCAGGGCGCCGGGCACCTGCAGCGGGCGATCGCGCTCGCGCGGGCGCTCGCCGCGTTCGGGCGACCCTGCACGCTGATGGGCAGCTTTGCCGGCCTCGACATCTCGGGCGCGCCGGGCCCCGTCCTCGACCTGCCCGACGACCGCCTCGACCGGAGCTTCGACGGTCAGGACGGCGCGGGGCAGCGGCCCGAATGCTTTCATTACGTGCCGCTGAACCATCCGGGCATCCGCGCGCGGATGGGCCGGATCGCTGCCTGGGCGGCGGAGAACGACCCGGCGCTGATCGTCGTCGATGTCTCGGCCGAGGTGGCGCTGCTGGCCCGGCTCCTCTCAGTGCCGAGTCTCGTGGTGCGCCTGTCCGGCACCCGCACCGACCTGCCGCATCTGGAGGCGTTCCGCGCCGCCTCGCGGCTGCTCGCCCCCTTTCCCGAAGCCCTCGACGGCGGGGATGTGCCGGCCTGGGTGCGTGAAAAGACCGTCTATGGCGGCTTCCTCGGGGGGGCTTCGGCCGGGGCGGTCTCCGAGGAGGATGGACGCATCGTCGTGGTGTTCGGGCGTGGCGGCGAGGGCGGGCGTCTGGAGAGGCTCGTTCAGGCCGCCGACGCCGTCCCGGACCGGGCTTGGCACGTCCTCGGGCCGGTGATCGGCGCGGGCGCGGTTCCGAAAAACCTGCATCTCCACGGCTGGGTCACGGATGTACGCCCGCATCTCGCCCCGGCCTCCCTCGTGATTGGGGGCGCCGGCGACGGGCTCGTTACCGCCGTGGCGGGTCTCGGCAAGCGCTTCCTGTGCCTGCCGGAGCCGCGCGCCTATGACGAGCAGGAGGCCAAGGCGGAGGCGTTGGAGCGGCTCGGCGCGGCCGTCGTCCAGCGTGGCTGGCCGGACCCTGCGGCCTGGGCCCCCCTCGTCGCCCGCGGGCTCGCCCTCGATCCGGACGTGGTTCGGCGCCTCGCCGAGCCCGACGCGCTGGCGCGGACAGCCGCCGCGATCGAGACCCTGTGCCGGGGTGTGGGCTGACGAGCGCTCAGGCCCATTGACCCTCCGGGCCGCCGTCGGCGCGTTTCACGAGCCACCTCCGGCGCGGGCGCGACGGTCGCGAGACACAGGATCGCGGCGGTGGGCAATCGCCAAACCCGCCGCGTCGCCATCTTCCGAGGTCGAGCCGATCAGCGCTTGGGCGTGTAGCTCGGGTCGCTGATGCGGCGCAGGTTCTCCGGCGGCGTCTCCGCCTCGGTGGCCTCGACCGACTCGATGCTGCCACCGGCGACCGAATCACGCCGATCGAAGTCGGAGGCCGTGCGCGCCACCTGGGCTTGCCAGCCCGGATCCTCTTGGAGGGCGCGCTGGAGATCGGCGGGCCGGGCGACGTCGAGGGGACTGTCCTGCCCGAAATCCTGCCCGTTACGGTCGGCATTCGCGTTGAAGTCGCGCAGGGAATCGTGCTTGCGGCTCTCGTCCATGGCGGTTCTTCTCCTGATGCGGAGCGGATCGTTCCGCTCGATGTCGGTGCGGCGCACCGCCGTTAATGGGAGCGGTCGGTGCGGTCGGGGGCATGGCCCGGGCCGCTATGGGCGTGGTGCGCGTCGCGCTCGCCACCGCCCCCGGACACGCCGGACTTGGAGCTGTTCGTCGGGCTGCCCGGTGTCGGCCCGTGATCCGGCTCGGCGGCGGGCTTCGACCGGTCCTGATGGCTGCTGCCCGGCCCGCCATGGTGACGGTCGGCGTTGGGATGCTTGCTGGAGGTGCTCATTCAGCGATCCTGCTGATGACCCTGATGGGTGGTGTTGATCTTCGAGTTGCCCGCTTGGCCGATCTTGTCCGGGTCCTTCGTCTGCGACGAGGCTCGGCCCTGGGTGGTCGCGGTCTCGGGGGCGCTTCCCGGCCCCTTGTCGGAGCGGTTGGCCGGCGGAACGGGCGGGGGCTTGGCGGTCATCGAGGCTCCTGGGTTCAAAGGAGAGATGAGATCCCCGGAGAACCAGCCGCATCTCGAAGAGTTCGCGCCGGATGCCGAAAACTTTTTACGCGATGCGGCGGATCATCGCGCCACAGCGCAAGAGATGGGGCCGGAATGATCGGCGCTACACGTGCGTACGAGCTGTCAATGCTACGCTGCGCCACGGATGTTGCTTGGCAGGATCATGAGGCGGGCAGGGGCCGCGCGACCAAAACTGTGACGGCGCGTCATCCATGATGGGAGGCCGATCCGCCGTCCGGCGGCGAAAATCCCGCGTGACGCCCGAAGCATCTTCGAGGCCGCCGCTTCGCTTGTGCCTCTCAAGGTAAGGTCGTGAAGGGGATCGACGGCATCCGCGTCCCCAAAAAACCGCTCAGAACGGCCGCTCGGGCGGCACGCGCGCGGCGGCGATCTCCTCCGGGCTCGGGCCGCGCAGGAGGGTGATGTCGGGCTCGCGGCTCTCGCCGATCAGGCCGAGCCGGGCGAAGGCGTCGAGCCAGCCGTCCATCGGCCAGAGCCCGTGCCGGGCGCGGAAGCGGCGGGCGTTGCGGACGATATCGGCGAAGTGCTGGAGCGGCGGGTCGCAGGAGAGGTGATGCTGGTGGAAGGCCGGCGGGGCGCCCGCCAACAGCACCGGCACGCCGATCTCGGCCGCGCGGAAGGCGAGATCAGTGTCCTCGGCGCCGTAGCCGTCATAGCCCTCGTCGAACCCACCGAGCCGGTCGTAGGTCGAGGCGCGCACCGCGAAGGCGAGCGACCAGAACAGGCCGGGATTCTGCGTCTCCGCCACGCCGCTGGACGGGAACGTCCGGGCCGGGTGGAGGAGGCCGGCCTGCAGGAGATCGGCCTCATGCCAGCCGTCCTGCACCGCGCCCGCGGGCAGGTAGCGGATCGGCCCGCAGACGAGGCCGTCATGCGCGGCCGCCGCCGCAGCCAGGGCCGGAACGAGGCCGGCGGAGGGGATGCAATCGACGTCGAGGAAGACGAGGATGTCGCCGGAGGCCGCCGTCCGGCCGGCATTGCGCGCGGCGGCGAGCGGGAGGCCGGCGCTCGGGAAAGCGATCGGCCGCAGCGGGAACGGCGTCGCCGGCAGCGGCTCGGGGGCCGGGCCCATCTGGACCACGACGCATTCGGTGGGAGCCGGCCCGCGGGCGAGCCCCTCGATCAGTCGGGCGAGATGGGCGTCACGCCCCTTGTTGAGCGTGACGACGCTGATGGTGCTCACAGGGATTCCGGTCCGGGCCAAGCTTTACGGTCGTACCCGTCCTTGCCAGCCCCAACCTGAAACGCGGATGAAGAGGCGATCAGCGCAGCGCGATGTACCACTCGTGCGGGCCGCAGAGCCGGTCGATCATCGCCGTCTGCAACTGGAAGCCGGACGGATCATCCGTGATCAGCCCGGAGACCTGCGAGGCATGCGCCTCGACCGCCCGGCGCTTGGCCGCACGCTCGTCCTCCACCGCGAGGCGGTAGCCTTCGGGGGCCGGCCCGACCTCGCGCTCCGGCGGCAGGGTCCAGCCCCAGACCGGGTAGGCATAGGCCGCGATACCGGGAAGCCGGGCCTGGGCGAGACCGGCGATGGCGGCCGAGGCGGTGTGGTCGCAATGGGGATCGTGCCGCCAGGTCACGAACAGGGCGCTCGCTCCGGCCTCTCGGGCGATGTCGGCGATCCGGTCCGCCGCCGCCTCGGCGTCTGCGCCCTCGCTCGGCACACCGCCATCGGGCAGGCGCAGGAAATGGACATGCTCGGAGCTCAGCCCGAGTTCGGCCATCGCCGCCACGGTCTCCGCCTCGCGCAGGTCCCGCAGGCGGTCGTGCGGATAGGCCTTGGAGTTCGGGTGCGAGCCGCAGCCGTTGCTGACGATGACGACGCGGACCGTTCGGCCCTCGCGCACGGCCTGCGCGATCAGCCCGCCGCAGCCAAGGCTCTCGTCGTCGGGGTGGGGCGCGACCACGACGAGGCCGCCCCCGTCCGGCACCAGGGTCGCGAGATCGGCGACGGGCAAGGCCTTCACGGCCTCGAGGAAGGCGTCGGCACGCATGAGAAGCCTCCTATTCCGCTCGCGCGGCGAGATAACGCGAAAATCCCTTGGCGCGCAGGTCGCAGGCCGGGCAAGTGCCGCAGCCATAGCCCCATTCGTGGCGCGCCCCGCGCTCGCCGAGATAGCAGGTATGGCTCTCCTCGACGACGAGATCCACGAGCGCCCGCCCGCCCAGGGTCTCAGCCAGCGCCCAGGTCTGCGCCTTGTCGATCCACATCAGGGGCGTGTGCAGCACGAAGCGGCGCTCCATCCCGAGGTTGAGCGCGACCTGCAGCGCCTTGATCGTGTCGTCGCGGCAATCGGGATAGCCGGAATAGTCGGTTTCGCACATGCCGCCGACGATGTGGCGCAGGCCCCGGCGGTAGGCGAGCGCGGCGGCGAAGGTGAGGAAGGCCAGGTTGCGGCCGGGCACGAAGGTGTTGGGGAGGCCGTCGCGGGCGAACGCGATCGCGCTGTCGCGGGTCAGCGCCGTGTCGGAGATTTCGCCGAGTGCGGCGAGCGCCAGCGTGTGATCCGGCCCGAGCCGGCGTCCCCAGGCCGGATCGAGGGCGGTCAGGCCCTGTCGCAGGGCCGCGCGCCGATCGAGTTCGACCCGGTGGCGCTGGCCGTAATCGAAGCCGAGCGTCTCCACATGCGGGAAGCGATCGAGCGCCCAGGCGAGGCAGGTCGCCGAATCCTGGCCGCCGGAGAACAGCACCAGCGCACCGGTCTCACCGCCCGCCACGGCCGCGTCCTCCGGCATGGTCAGTCGCCCTCGTACTCGGCCCAGGAATAGGGCGTCTCGAAGATCCGCACGCTGGAAAGCCCCGGAATCGCCGGCTTGGCGCGATGCCAGATCCAGGCCGCGATATGCTCGGCGGTGGGATTCTCCAGCCCCTCGATCTCGTTGAGGCAATGGTGGTCGAGCCGCTCCAGGAGCGGCGCGAAAGCGCTCTCGATGTCGTAGAAATCGACCACCCAGCCGCTCGTCGGATCGACCGCGCCGGAGACCGTCAGCTCCACACGGTAGGAATGCCCATGCATGCGGTGGCAGCGATGGGTCTGCGGCACGTTCGGCAGGCGGTGAGCCGCCTCGAAGGTGAAGGCCTGGGTGATCTTCATCGCGGGATCTTCACGAGGTCCGGAACGGTCCCGCCGCGGACAGCGCAGCGGGTCGACGGCGGCCGGCGGGCGCACCGAGATCGTGGATATGTCATCACATCGGCCGAAATGCACCCTCTATCCGGTCTTTGCAGCCGCGAGCCCGCGTGTGGTGATCGTGCCGGCGCGGCCCCTCGAACCAGACCGACCTCATCGCCTGGGACCGCTCGGATGATTCGTTCGAGATCGCGCTCGGGTTCAAGGGGAGACTGCAGTGGGCGTTCGGACCCGATCGCGACGTGGACGCACGATCGTCACCCGCCGACGCACGCAGCGCTGGCGGCCCGGCCCAGGGGCGAGCATCAATCAACGAACGCAGGTGCGACGGTGGGCCGGAGGCGGCTCCGACGCCCAAGCTGGCCGGGGAGAGATGTCACGCCCATCCAGGCACACGAAGCGGCGAGCGTGGCCCGTTGGGGTTACGGCTACCATCCATAATCGACGTTGCGCGCGTTAGTTGTTCATCTCAAGCTCTCGTCGCCGGCTTTCGTCGCGCTGCCACGACTGAACTGTCGCGCAGGATGCTCGTCAGCATTCCTGCATCCTTCAAAAACCGCCGGTGCTCGCGCTGCATGCAGAAAGAACTCCTGTCGTCGCGAGTGCGGCAGCAAGATTACACATAAAATCAAGGCCTGGAGCCGTATCCGGCCTGATTGCATCAGGCTGGCGGCTCTCGGTCTTTGCTTTGATGCGCAGTCTTTCGACGAACCGGTGGCCGCTCCTTCGGAATGCGGTCTGGCCGAGTCGTCTCATGTCATGATGCAGGAAGCATCAGGCGAGATGGAGAGTCTTGATGAAGATCTCATGCGTCGGTGCGGGGCCTGCCGGACTGTATTTCGCGATCGTGATGAAGCGGCGCAACCCGAACCATGAGATTGTCGTCCACGAGCGAAACCCAGCGGGAACGACGCATGGCTGGGGCGTCGTCTTCTGGGAGGATCTTCTTGCCACCCTGCGGACCAACGATCCGGACAGCGCGCAGGCGATCGCGGACCAGGCGGTTCCCTGGTCCGGGCAAGTGGTCGACGTCGAGGGGCAACCGCCGCTTGCACCACGGAGGCGGGGGCTACGGCCTCTGCCGTCGTCGCCTCCTGCAGATCCTCATCGAGCGGGCGCTCGCGCTCGGCGTCGACGTGCGGTTCGAGAGCGAGATCAGCGAGCTGAGTCAGGTCGCCGATGCCGACCTCATCGTGGCGGCCGACGGTGTCGCCAGTCCGTTGCGTCGGCACCGCGCGGATCAGTTTCGGCCGCAGATCGAAGCCGGCCGCAACAAATACCTCTGGCTCGCAACGACACAGCGTTTCCCGTCCTTCACGTTCGGATTCGTTCCGACCAGCGCCGGATGGGTCTGGTTTCACGCCTACTCCTTCAAGGAAGGAATGAGTACGTTCATCGTGGAATGCGCACCGGAGACGTGGAAGGGGCTCGGTCTTGGCACGATGCGCGCGGATGCCGAGCTGCGGCTACTGGAAAGCATATTTGCCAAGCATCTCGACGGGCACGAACTAATCAGCCGCGATGGCCAGGGCAACACACTGCCATGGTCGAGCTTCCGCAGGTTGGTCAACCGAAGGTGGCGCGCGGACAACTTGGTGCTGATCGGCGACGCCGCGCATACGACACATTTCACGATCGGTTCGGGAACGCGTCTGGCCATCGACGACGCGATCGCGCTCGCCTCGGCGTTGAGCGAGCACGACAGCCTTCCCCGCGCCCTCGACGCGTTCGACCGTCGACGCCAACGCGCGCTCGCTCGGGTGCAACGGGATGCGCGCCTGAGTGCGGAATGGTTCGAGAACCTTCCACGCTACATCCGCTACAACGCACCCGCCTTCTTCACGCTCCTGCTCGCGAGGCGCTCTCGTCTGTTGAAGCGGATACCTGCGAGAACATACCTGTATTTGCGTGGTCAATATACCAAACTGACGGGTCGCGCGGCCGCTCCTCTCGGGCGAATCGGCCGACCGGCGCACCCGTTCGGATCAAGAGCCAAATGCGGCATCGCCGGAGCCGAACCGGGAACGCCCCGCCATTGACGCTGTCAGCGCCGGAGCGGGCTGAGAGCCGCGGGATCCGGATCGACGCCGAAGTCGGCGAGGGCACCAGCGTCGTGCTGAGCCTTCGCGGCCTCACAACCCGGTCGGCACCGTCTCACCGCCGAGCGCCGCCTGAATCTCGCTCTGGCCCGCATCTGCGTGTTCGCCCTGAGCTGGCCAAGGTGGAAAAGGCATCCAATCCGTGAACGCGTCCGACGCGTAGCCATGGTCGCACGAAGCGACCCGCCAGGGCTCGCTGTCACTGGAACTGCGCGGATCCCAGCGAATGACGGCGCGGCGGTCCGGCTCGCGCCGGTTGATGGCGATGATCCAGCGGCCGTCGCGGGGCGCCCGATCCATGATCCGCCAGCTCCACATCGATCAATCCTCGGATCCTCAGACCTGGGGACCCTAAACGCTGGATCAGGTCAGACCGTTCGGTCTGCTCAACTCAAATCGTCCGTCGCTCGTCAGCCCGGCTGGCGTTTCGTGATCGGCCGGAGCGAACCGTTGAAGGGGCCCGGCTTCATGCCGTGTTCGCGGGCGCGCTCCCAATCAGCGCCTGTCCGCCCAGCAAGGAGGCGATCGGCGCGGACTGCATCTCGAGGCTGTTGAGGGCCCGCCCGATCTGCCGCCCCTCCCACCAGAATTCGGCGAAGAGAACGGCGAGGACCCCGAGCAGCCCCCAGGTCAAGAGATCCCACCCGAGGATGTACACGCCGTAGGGGGGCGACAGCGCGGTCCCGAGATATGACAGGCCGATCGCTGCCGCGAAGCCGAGGACGAGGATCGGGGGCAGGCGGATCATCAGTCGCCGGTAGTGGCGCAGGGCGAGGTTGAGTTCCTCGACGGAGGAGTGATCGAGCCTGAGCGCCGCGGCGTCCGGCGTCGTGGAATCAGGCGTCATCGGGCATCCTTCTGGCCATAGGGCGGCCGGCCGCGGTTGCGCGCGAAGGTGGTCGAGGTCGGCGGCGGATGCAACCGCCGGCCGCACCTGTTCCGCCTGCCCACCCGCCTGCCCAAGCATCGCTGTCAGCCGAAGCCGGAAGCTGCCCTTCAGGGCAATGCCCTCACGGAATCCCGATGATCTTGTGCGTCTGGAGCGAGAGCCGCCAGCGGGCGTTCGACCGGCAATAGGCCACCGCCGCCGCGGTGTGGGCGGCCGCGTCCGGGCCGTCCATCGGCTGCAGGAAATGATGTCGAAAGGGCAAATCCGAAAAACGCTCCGGCGCGGCCTCGGCCTCCGCCTGCGGGAAGACGAGCTTCAGCTCGTCGCCCGAGGTCTGGACCAGCGGGTTGCCGGCCTTGGGGCTCACGCAGATCCAGTCGATGCCGGGCGGTGCGGGAAGCGTCCCGTTGGTCTCCACCGCGACCTCGAAGCCGCGGGCATGGACGGCCGCGATCAACGCCTCGTCGAGTTGCAGCAGCGGCTCGCCGCCGGTGAACACGACGTAGCGGTTGGCCGTCCCCCCGGCCCAGGTCGCGGCGATCGCGTCCGCCAGGATCTCGGCGGAGGCGAAGCGCCCGCCGCCCTCTCCGTCCATCCCGACGAAATCGGTGTCGCAGAAGCGGCAGGCGGCGCCCGCCCGGTCCTCCTCGCGGCCGGACCAGAGATTGCAGCCGGAAAACCGGCAGAACACCGCCGCGCGCCCGGCCTGGGCGCCCTCGCCCTGAAGTGTGTGGAAGAGTTCCTTGACCGCGTAGGACATCGTTGCGCTTTTCTGTCAGGTCTTGCCCATACCTCCGGGAGGCGCGGAAGACCAAGCGGGGCACGATTTCGCGGAACGCAACCCTGATCGGCCGTGTACCGTTAGGCAAAACGCCGGGCTCTGCCATGCTCTCGCCACGGAGGGCACGTTGATGAACGGGTATCCTCGATCCGACCCTGTCCGGGCGCTTTCTTCACGAAGGCCCGGAGCCGGCAACGGAATTCCTGCTCCGCGGCGTCCCGCGCCCTCCCACCCTTTCGAGATTGGCCCGATGGTGAACCGTGTTTGGGGACGGCTGATCGGCTCGCTCACCGCCCTCGGCCTGATGGCGGGGGCGGCCTCGGCGGTGACGGCACCGATCCTCGTCGTCGATGCCGAGTCCGGCAAGGTGCTCTACAGCCAGGGCGCGACCGACCCCTGGTATCCGGCCTCGATCACCAAGCTGATGACCACCTATGTCGCCCTCGACATGGTACGCCAGGGCAAGGTCTCCCTCGACACGCTGCTGACGGTGTCGCCGGCCGCTGCCGCCGAGCCGCCCTCGAAGATGGGCTTCAAGCCGGGCACGCAGATCACCCTCGACAACGCCCTCAAGATCATCATGGTCAAGTCGGCCAACGACGTGTCCTGGGCGATCGGCGAGGGGCTCGGCGGCTCCGTCGAGGGCTTCGCCGACATGATGAACGAGACCGCGCACCGGATCGGCATGCGCGAGAGCCGCTGGTACAACCCCAACGGCCTGCCCGAGCCGCGGCAATGGACGAGCGCCCGCGACATGGCGGTCCTGGCCCGCGCGCTGATGCCGCGACTTTCCCAACCAGCAGAACCTGTTCTCGATCTCGGCGATCCAGTTCGGCAAGTCGGTGATGGCCAACCATAACGGCCTGCTCGGGCGCTATCCCGGCGCCGACGGCATGAAGACCGGCTTCATCTGCTCGGGCGGCTTCAACGTGGTGGCGACCGCGACCCGCGGCGGCCGGCGCATCATTACCGTGGTGATGGGCCAGCCGAGCGCACGCGAGCGCGACATCAAGGCTGCCGACCTGTTCGATTACGGCTTCGGCCAGTCGGCGGGCTGGACCGCGCCGACGCTCGAATCGCTGCCGCCCTCCAACGTCGCCGCCCCGCCGGACATGCGGCCCTACATTTGCGACAAGCGCAAGCCGATGCCGGTGGACGAAGGCCCCGGCGCGCTGACCGCGAGCGGCCCCGGCGCCAGCAGCGCGACGACGCAGCTCCTCGGCTCGGCGACCCCGGACGCCACCAACCTCGCCTTCGCCGCGCTCAGCAGCGCCAATGTCCGCGGACGCACCCTGCCGCCGCGGGCGCCGCTCCAGCCGATCCCGGTCTGGATCGGCAGCAGCCCCACGGAAGGCGCGATGACGCTGGCCCGCGAGGAACAGGAGGCGCAGGCTTCCAAGCAGGCGGCCCGTCAGGCCGCGCTGGAGGCTGCCCAGCGCAAGCGCGCGGAAGCCAAGGCCACCAAGGACGCGGCCCGAGAGGCCGCCAAGCAGGCCGCCTCTGAGAAAGCCGCCAAGGCGCGCGCCGCCGCTGTGACCGCGCCCAAGCCCGCCACGAAGACCGCCGCCGGCCGGGATAAGAGCGTGCCGGCCACGACCAGCGCCTACACGGCGGTGGAGGCCGCTCCGAAGGCGGCGGCGAAGCCGGCGCACAAGCCGGCCGCCAAGAAGCCCGAAGCGGCCAAGCCCGCCGCCAAGAAGGCGGACAAGAAGCCCGCCAAGGCCAAGAACGACGAGTCGTAAGGGGTTTTCGAAGGCCCCCGGCATCGTCATATCGTTGCCGAGACGCACGCTGCGGTGACGGCTGATCCCCTCGCCCCCGCCGGGGAGAGGGGGAACCGCGAGCGGCTCAGACTTCGAAAGCCGTTCCACGATGCCTCAGACCGAACAACCCGGCCGTCCTGCGCCGATCCCGCTCACCGTGCTCACGGGCTTCCTCGGCGCGGGCAAGACCACGCTGCTGAACCGCCTCCTCGGCGATCCGGCGCTCGCCGACACGGTGGTGATCGTCAACGAGTTCGGCGAGATCGGGCTCGACCACCTGCTGATCGAGACGGTCGATGAGGGGATGATCCTGCTCGGCGCCGGCTGCCTGTGCTGCACCGTGCGCGGCGACCTGATCTCGACGCTGGAAGACCTTCTGCGCCGCCGCGACAACGGCCGCATCAATCCGTTCCGCCGGGTGGTGATCGAGACCACGGGGCTCGCCGACCCGGCGCCGATCCTCCACGCCTTGATCTACCACCCCTATCTCGCGATCCGCTTCCAGTTGCAGGGCGTGGTGACCGTGATCGATGCGGTCAACGGCGCCGACACCCTCGACGCGCACGGCGAGGCCCTGCGGCAGGCGGCGGTCGCCGACCATCTCGTGGTGACCAAGGGCGACCTGCCCGGCGCTGGGGCGGAGGCGCTGACCCAACGGCTCGTCGCCCTCAATCCGGGGGCCCGGATCCACGGGCCCGACGTGCCGGCCGAGCGCCTGCTCGGCGGCCTGTTCGGCCTCGACGGCAAGGGGGAGGACGTGCGCGCCTGGCTCGGCGCGGAAGAGCACGCGCACGGCCATCACCACGACCACGGTCACCATCATCACGACGTGAACCGGCACGACGCGGCGATCCGCGCTTTTCACCTCACCAGCGACGAACCGGTACCGCGCCCGACCTTCGAGATGTTCCTGGATCTTCTGCGTTCGGCACACGGGCCGAAACTGCTGCGCCTCAAGGGGCTCGTGGCGCTCGCCGACGATCCGGAGCGGCCGGTCGTGGTGCACGGGGTGCAGCACGTCGTCCACACGCCGGTGACGCTGCCGGCCTGGCCCGATGCGGATCGCCGTTCGCGGCTCGTGCTGATCGTGCGCGACCTCGACCCGGCCTTCGTCCGCCGGATCTGGGACGCCTTTCTCGGCAAGCCCGCCCTGGACACACCGGACCGGGCGGCGCTCACCGACAACCCGCTGGCGATCCCGGGGGGATAGGGCGTCGTCCCGGCGACGTCTCGGGCGTGTTCACGTCGCGCGAGGACACGCCGCGCCCTCGTGGCACGCCCTGAGACGCAGCAAGCCGGGAGCGGAGACGGCCGTCGACGCCGCATCGTCCGGGGCCGATCAGTCGAGGTGGTCGCCGTAGCGCTGGACGTGGTCTGCGAGGCCGAGGCCGTGGTCGCGCACGAGGCGCTCGGCGCGATCCGCGTCGCGAGCCTCCAAAGCCTCGATGATCTGCACGTGCTCCTCGATCGACTTCGAGGCGCGGTCGCCCTGGCGGAGCGCCGTGTTGCGGATGCCGCGCACATGCATCAGCAGGTTGCTGGTCAGGTCCGTGATCACCGCGCTGTGGCCAAGCGCAATGATCTTCTGGTGGAAGCGGATATTGGCTTCCGAGTACTCGTCGAGATGCTCGTAAGGCTGGCCGTCGAAGAACTCCGGGAAGGAGCGACGCAGGCAGGCCAGATCCTCGTCCGAGGCGGCGGTGCAGGCGAGCCGCGCCGCCATGCTCTCCAGCGCCGCCCAGGCCTGGATCATGCCGACGATCTCGCGCTTCGTCTTCTTGACGACGAACACGCCGCGCCGGGGCTCGTTGCGCACGAAGCCTTCCTGCTCCAGCACCGTCAGCGCCTCGCGGATCGGCGTGCGGCTCACGCCGAGCGTCTGCGACAGGCCGCGCTCATCAAGCCGAACATCCCCGGTCTGGCCGTAGATATCCATGTTGGTGATCGCGGATTTCAGCGCCTCGTAGGCCAGCGTCCGCAGGCTCGTCGCCGGAACGATCGGCTTGATCGAGAGATTTTCCATCACTTCGGATCGACCTTGATGCCGATGGGGTTGCGGGTCCGGAGTGGAAGCATCGAGCCGCGAGAGCATGGCGTCTCATCCTTCGGAAGACAAGGCAGCCCGCACTCCGGCGTCCCGGCTCTCCCCGCGGAATCCGCACGAGAACATGCGGATCTTTGGTCTCCGGCCCGAAATGTTGACCTCTGGCATCTGGTATGCCAGAAGAAAACCGGGGAGTCGATGCCGGCGGCATTCGCCGGGTGCAGGGCAGCCTCGCGGATGGTGCCCTGAGCTGCGCTCACGTCGCGCATGCCAGCCGTACCGGACGCCCAAGACCGGCACGGAACCAGACCGGCACGGAACCCTACGGGCGCACAAGGCCGACACCATCGGCCGATCAGCGCCCGGCAACATGCCACTCTCCTGGGGAGGAGACCTGCGATGAGCAAGGCACCGGGCAAGGCCCTCGAGGGCGTTCGCATCCTCGATTTCACCCATGTTCAATCGGGGCCGACCTGCACGCAATTGCTCGCGTGGTTCGGGGCCGACGTCATCAAGGTCGAGCGGCCGGGCGCGGGCGACGCGACGCGCCAGCAGCTTCAGGACCTTCCCGGCGTGGACAGCCTCTATTTCACGATGCTGAACCACAACAAGCGTTCGATCACGCTCGACGGCAAGAACCCCAAGGGCAACGCGATCCTCTGGCGGCTCATCGCCGAGTGCGATGTGCTGGTCGAGAACTTCGCCCCCGGTGCGCTCGATCGCATGGGGCTGACCTGGGAGAAACTGCAGGCCGCCAATCCGGGCCTGATCCTGGCCTCGGTGAAGGGCTTCGGGCCCGGCCGCTACCAGGATTGCAAGGTCTACGAGAACGTCGCCCAATGCGTCGGCGGCGCGGCCTCCACCACCGGCTGGCGCGACGGCGTGCCGATGGTGTCGGGGGCGCAGATCGGCGATTCCGGCACCGGCCTGCATCTGGCGCTCGGCATCGTCACGGCCCTCTACCAGCGCACCCAGACGGGGCAGGGCCAGCGCGTTGATTGTGCCATGCAGGACGGGGTGCTCAACCTCTGCCGGGTGAAGCTGCGGGACCAGCAGCGCCTCGCCCACGGCCCGCTGATGGAATACAGCCAGTACGGCGAGGGCGTCCCCTTCGGCGAGGCGGTGCCGCGGGCCGGCAACGATTCCGGCGGGGGGCAGCCCGGCCGCATCCTCAAGTGCAAGGGCTGGGAGCAGGATCCCAACGCTTACATCTACTTCATCACGCAGGGCGCGGTCTGGGGGCCGATCTGCGACATCATCGGCGAGCCGGACTGGAAGACTGATCCGGCCTACGCGACGCCGAAAGCCCGCCTGCCGCATCTCAACGAGATCTTCACGCGCATCGAAGCGTGGACGATGAAGCACGACAAGCTCGAGGCGATGGAGATCCTCAACGCCTACGAGATCCCGTGCGGACCGATCCTGTCGATGCGGGAGATCGCCGAGGATCCGATGCTGCGGGCGAACGGCACGGTGGTCGAGGTCGAGCACCCGACCCGCGGGGCCTATCTGACGGTGGGCAACCCGATCAAGCTGTCGGCGAGCCCCACCGAGATCACCCGCGCGCCGCTGCTCGGCGAGCATACCGACGAGATCCTGCGCGAGGTGCTGGGCTGCACCGATACGGAAATCAGCGACATCCTCGGTTCGGGTGCGGTGGGCGGCGTACACCGCATCGCCGCGGAATAGGTTGCGGCACTATCCTGCCTAAAGCCAGCGGAGTCGGAACTTGATTTCCTCTTTCTGGTATGCCAGATACCAAGGCAGACAGGCGAGACCCGATACGGCGGCGTTGCGCACCGTTCGGGCCGGCGACCGGAGGATACGGTGATGGCCGAAAACGTCTCAGATCACGCCGCGGACCGCGCTCTGGCGGATCTCGTGGACGCGTTCGGTCACTACTCCGATGCCGAGATGCAGGCTTTTCTCGATGCGACGCCGTTCGCGGCCGAGATGCGCTGCGGAGTCTCGCTCGCCCAAACCGGCCGGGCCCGAATGGCTGGCTGCCGCGGGATTTGCTGCAGGCGAAGTCGCGGTTCAGGCGGCGCGGGCGTAGCGGTCGGCGGTCTCCAGCGCCGGGGTGCCGCGGCTCGTCGGGGCATCCTGCGCGGCGCTCGAGACGGTGAGCCGGTCGGCCAGCTTCACGACGAGCAAAGCCTGCACGGCGACGAGGAAAACGAGCGCGGCGAGCCAAGTGGCGAGCATGATAGTCTCCGTCGGTGCGGACTATGGTGCGGTGCGAACGAAATCGAGATAAGCCGCGCGTTTTGGGATATGAAGTACAAAATACCAGATACGCGCATGCGTCACGTGCATGTGAATGGCGCGCCGTGATCTGACGATGCGCGAATCCGGCTGCAATCCCTGCGGCCGACGACGGTGTGACAGAAGCAATTCTATGTCGCACCGCAGCATGGCTGCGGTTCAGGAGTTCGCCCGGCCGGCCTCCGGACCCCATGCGCCGAGGGTCGAGGTTTGCGTCCGGGCAGAGAACCTCGTCGAGCGGCGCGACGCTCTCAGTCTGCTCCGTCAGGCCCGTCGCTGCGAGCGCCCGCGCGGTCCCGGCGTCGCGGCATGCGGCGGCGAGACCCGCCGGGTCAAGGCCGACGAGACGACCGCTCTCGAAGCGCGCGAAGACCCGCCCCGATGCCCGGTCGGCGAAGCGCACCACCGAGACCTGCCGCAAGGCCTCCCGAAGAAAGCGCGCCTCGGCCTCCGGTGCGTCGGCAACGCCGCGATAGACATCAGCCGCCGCGCGGGCGCGGATATCGATCCGCCGGTAGCGCTCGATCGCCAGCAGAGCTTTGGCATCGAGGATCGTCATCGCGTCGTTCGTGCCGAAGGCGATGGTGAGCGGGCGCGCGCCCTTGGGCACGCTGTTGTCGAGAAACTCGTAGGTGACCGGCCGGTCCCGGCGCAGCGCCCAGGTGAAGAACAGCCGCGGCATGCCGGTGAAGGCCTCGACGTTGTGCGCGAGCAGATCCTCGACCGCCTTGTAGCGCCCGAACTCCTCGCCCCGCTTCCAGGCCCGCTCCACGGTTTCCTCGGGCGGCGTGATCATGAATTGTAGATAGACGCGCTGGCCGAACCGGGTGAGGAGCTGGCCCGCACCGTCGCTGCCGGCCTCCGTCGAGAAGCTGTCGAAGCGGAAGCGGTCGATCAGCAGGTGCGAGAGGCGGCCGCCGGCTGCCTTGCGGGTGATGTAGCGGTCGAGCTTGGCATCGATGATCTCGACCTCGTGCCCGGTCAGCGGCCCGGCATAGCGGCGCGCTTCGCCCAAGCTGTCATAGTCCAGCAGGAACTTGCGCCAGACGTCGGGCGTGATGACGGCGAAGTCCTGCCATTGCGCGCCGATCCGGCCGGCGAGGTCGCGCTGATAGGGCCGGATCGTGCTCTTGCCCGAGGCCGAGGCGCCCTTGACGGTCATCACCACCGGCTGCGCTTGCGGCGCGGGCCGATGGTAGCCCTGCGCCGCGGCGACCGCCTCGATCCAGGGCGCGATCAGTGCGCCGATCCGGTCGCTGCCGCAGCGGTTGGTGACGAGGATGCCGGCGAGCCGCCGCAGCAGCGTGCGGTCGCGGATCAGCATGCCCTGGCGGGCGATGACGTGGCCGAACACCGTGCGCAGGGCCTCGCGGGCGGCGCTCTCCATGCTCTCGGGCTCGCTCGCGGACGCGCATCGTTTGTCGAGGCGGGCAAGGATGCGAGCCTGCCCGTCGCCGGCTGGAGAAGGGGAAGGGGAGGGCGGCTCGCGCGGGCCGAGGCGGCGGAGCCATCCGGCCCAGCCGGAGACCGGTTCGGGCGGCGGCGCGGGCGCCTCGTCGAACAGGGCCGACAACTCGCATTCCAGCGCCGCATCGGCCTCGGCGCGGACCGCGTCCAGGGTCGCCGCGACCGCGTCGAGGCGGTGCATCACGCCCTCGCGCAGCAGCGTGCCGACGATGCGCCGGAAGTTCAGTCCGAGATCTGCATAAACTTCGCCGACGGGGACCGAGATGTCGGCCATGACCCGAATCAGCACCTCGTGGACCGCGAGGCGCTCCGGCCTGAAGGGGGCGAGCTGCGTCGCGGGCAGGCCGCTGACATCGGACAGTTCGAGGATTTCGGAAAAGGGCAGGCGGACGTTCTCGGGCCGGAACACCGTCGCGAGCGGGCGCATCGCCCGCGGCAGGCCGGGTTCGAGGCCGGGATTCCAGGCGTGGAAGGCTGGCTCGTCCGCGCGGACGGTGCCGGCGGCCTCGGCCGGAAACCTGTCAGAGAGGGGCGGCGCGGCGTCGGTCATCGCTCGCCCCTCCCGGTTTCGATCAGGCGGCGGAGGCGTTCTCGATCGCCTCGAACCGGATCTGGTAGGCCTCGCCCCACAGGCTCGCCGCCCGCTCGTGCCACGCGGTGTCGAAGAACAGCTTGGCGCAGAACGAGCTGCGCCAGATGCACACCGCGATGATGCGCTCGTCCAGAACGCGGATGTGGCGGCTCTCCAGCCCGCCGGCGATGCCAAGACGGGGCAACATGTCGATGCTCGACGCACCGAATTCGTTCTCGCCCGGGAAGACGATCGGGCATTCGATGACGGTCAGATGTTTCATCGGGTTTTCCATGGCGGACGCCTTTTCTCGGACTCGTCTTCCGACCTGTTCCGGATCGTTCTCGCACAACGCTCGGTGAACGGTGCCTGCTCCCGGCAGGCATGAATCCGTAACGAGATGCGTCGTGTCCGGCGCTCCATTTGCGCTCACTGTGAGCCGTGCGCCTTCACGTATGCGGCAATGCCGGCGGGTTCGTCGCCCTTGCTTGGCTCATATCCTGGCCGACTCCTTGGCCGGCGCAGTCCCAGATACTCAGGATCGCGCTAATGCGGCAGGATTCCATCAGGGCGATGTGATCGACCTTCCGCTCGCAGAAGGTCTTCAGCCGCTCCTGCGCCGAGGCGCCGACATCGACCGCGGGAAAGTCGTGATCGGTGATGAGCCAGACGCTGCGGTTGTAGATCTCGGGGCCCTCGGTCGCCACCGCGCGGAAGATGTCGCGCTGGGTCAGCAGACCCGTCACCGTGGCGTCGGCATCGCCCTCGACGACGACGAGCGCGCCCGTTCCCGGCTCGGCGAGGAGTTGCGCCGCCTCGGCCACGGATCGGTCCCGGTGGATGGTGCGGACGCCACCGGCATCCGGCTCACGGCGCATCGTTCCAAACACGGCGCTCCTCCATCGGCATGCCTCTCGGACGGGGCCGCCTTGGACTGCAGGCTGGTATACAGCATACCTATTGTCAATCCTGCGTTTTGAATTATGGTGCCGCCGTCCGGGCGGGATTGGCAAGATTGAGCCGCCAAGATCGATCCGCTTAGACGTCCTCCGTTCGGCCGGTGCGGCATGATCCGAGGCAGGTCCTGCCCCCTGATCCAGGGCTGCACGAAAGCCTCGCGCTTGTCCTCGCAGGGTGTCCCCGGGAACCGGCAGAGCTCATCCGCGGCGGTGCCTTTCGGCTTCGTCAGCGCATTCTGACGAGGTGGCAGCCGGTTCGTCGAAACTCGGCGCGTTGAAACCAGGGTCCTGATCCGCCGATCCGATGTGATCGAGTTGGATGCGACTCCAAGAATTCACCGGACGAACGCGATGGTCTGCTCATGCAGTCATTCCGCGTCAGCAAATATTTAAAGTCATATTCAAAAAATAATCGAGAAATTGAGCGACCAAAAAGCTCGGAAAAATCGAGCGTAAACTGGAGATACGTCCATGACCCAACCTACGACAACATACGTTCCACCACCGACGAGCCGATGGCTGCAATTGGTGTTCGGCATCGTCTGCATGTGCATGATCGCCAACATGCAGTACGGCTGGACGTTCTTCGTCAACCCGATGCAGGAACGGCACGGCTGGGACCGCGCCGCGATCCAAGTCGCCTTCACCCTGTTCGTTCTCACCGAGACCTGGCTGGTGCCGATCGAGGGCTGGTTCGTCGACAAGTACGGCCCGCGGGCCGTGACGCTCGTCGGCGGCCTGTTGTGCGGGCTGGCCTGGGTGATCAATGCCTACGCCGACACGCTTTGGCTGCTCTATGTCGGGGCGGCTGTTGGCGGCACCGGTGCGGGCGCGGTCTACGGTACCTGCGTCGGCAACTCGCTGAAGTGGTTCCCCGACCGGCGCGGTCTGGCCGCCGGCCTCACCGCCATGGGCTTCGGCGCGGGCTCGGCGCTCACCGTCGTGCCGATCCAGGCGGTGATCCACCATTACGGCTACGAGGCCGCCTTCTTCTGGTTCGGGATCGGCCAGGGCCTGATCGTGATGCTGATCGCCCTGTTCCTCGTCGCGCCGAAGAAAGGGCAGGTGCCCGAGATCGCCCGCGTCAGCCAGAGCCGGCGTGACTTCACGCCCGGCGAGATGGTGCGCACCCCGATCTTCTGGGTGATGTACGCGATGTTCGTGATGATGGCGGCCGGCGGCCTGATGGCCACCGCCCAACTCGGCCCCATCGCCAAGGACTTCCATATCGCCGACGTGCCGGTGAGCCTGCTGGGGATCACCCTGCCGGCACTGACCTTCGCTGCCACGATCGACCGGGTGCTCAACGGCGTGACGCGCCCACTCTTCGGCTGGATCTCCGACCATATCGGCCGTGAGAACACGATGTTTCTTTCCTTCGGCATCGAGGGCGTGGGCATCTACCTGCTGAGCCAGTTCGGCCAGGACCCGATCCTGTTCGTGATCCTGACCGGTCTGGTGTTCTTCGCCTGGGGCGAGATCTACTCGCTGTTCCCGGCGACCTGCGGCGACACCTTCGGCTCGAAATACGCCGCCACCAATGCCGGCCTGCTCTACACGGCCAAGGGCACGGCGGCGCTGATCGTGCCCTATACCAGCATCCTCACGACCATGACGGGGAGCTGGCACGCGGTGTTCCTGGCGGCCGCCGCGCTCAACATCCTGGCGGCGCTGATGGCGATCTTCGTCCTCAAGCCGATGCGGCAGGCCTACACGCGGCAGGAGTCGACCGTCTTGGAGGCCAACTTGGAGGCCAAGCCGAAGACGGTCTCCGCTCACTGAGGCCGCGCACGGGCCGGGCCGCCGCCTGGCCTTTCGAACAATGTCGGCGCGCACCGGGCTCAGACGCCCGGTGCGCGCCGACGCGTTTTCCGGTCCCGACGTCGTGCATTTTTTGACGTGCTCCCGCCGACGCGGTCGCCCCGGTGTGCCGGGTTGCCGCACCGCCACGCTTGGACTTTGCTGCTCTGGTATATTGTATGCCTAGCATCATTGTGCATGATGCGGCGCCAGGGGAGCACGAGAAACGTTCAGGGAGAGAACCGGATGGTACACCAACCGGCCGAGCAACACGTGCCGCTCCAGGCGCCTCCGGATGCGCCTTCCGCCAAGTGGTGGCAACTCGCCTTCGGCGTGCTCTGCATGGCCATGATCGCCAACCTTCAGTACGGCTGGACGCTCTTCGTCGATCCGATCGACGCGCAGCACCAATGGGGGCGCACGGCGATCCAGTTCGCCTTCACGATTTTCGTCGCCACCGAAACCTGGCTGGTTCCGATCGAGACGTGGTTCGTCGATCGCTACGGGCCGAGCATCGTGGTGGGCTTTGGCGGCGTCATGATCGCCTTGTCCTGGACCTTGAACGCCTACGCCGACTCGCTTTCCCTGCTCTACGCCGCGGCAGTGATCGGCGGGATCGGCGCCGGTTCGGTCTACGGCACCTGTGTCGGCAACGCCCTGAAGTGGTTCCCGGATCGCCGCGGCCTGGCGGCGGGCGCGACGGCGGCGGGCTTCGGCGCGGGAGCGGCGGCCACCGTGGTGCCGATCGCCCACATGATTGCCGCGAGCGGCTACCAGAAGGCCTTCCTCGTCTTCGGGCTCGGCCAGGGATTGGTCGTTGTCCTGCTGTCCTTCCTGCTGCGCAAACCGTCGGTTGCCGTGCCGATCCGGCGCAAGAACCTGCGCCTGCCCCAGACCAAGATCGACCGCAGCCCGAAGGAAGCGGTGCGCACCCCCGTGTTCTGGACGATGTACGCGATGTTCGTGATGGTCGCCTCCGGCGGCCTGATGGCGGCGGCGCAGATCGCGCCGATCGCCCACGACTTCAAGGTCGCCGGCGTGACGATGAACCTGTTCGGCCTACAGATGGCCGCGCTCACCCTGGCGATCTCGCTCGACCGCATCTTCGACGGGTTCGGCCGGCCCTTCTTCGGCTGGGTGTCCGACAACATCGGCCGCGAGAACACGATGTTCATCGCCTTCGTGATCGCCGCGACGGCCTGCATTCTGCTCCTCGGCTACGGACGTAATCCGCTCGTCTTCGTTCTGTGCACGGCGATGTATTTCGGCGTGTTCGGGGAGATCTACTCGCTGTTCCCGGCCACTTGCGGCGACACGTTCGGCTCAAAATACGCCGCCAGCAATGCCGGCCTCCTCTATACGGCCAAGGGGACGGCGGCCTTCCTCGTCCCCTTGGCCAGCGTGCTGTCGGCCTCCTACGGCTGGTCGGCGGTGTTCGGCCTCATCATCGGGCTGAACATCCTGGCCGCGGCGCTGGCGGTCTTCGTGCTGAAGCCGATGCGGCGGCGCTACCTCGCGGTGGAGGCCGAGATCGCCGATGCGGCGGAGGCTCGCGCGGTGAAGTTGGCCTGAGGGCCTCGAACGATGGTCCGCCGCCTCGACGGCTCGCGTCGAGGCGGCGGCCGCCCCAGCTGAATTCCCAGCCATTGAATTTCCCGCCCCGCCCCGACGGCCGACGAAATCACGTCAGGCCGTCCGCCGGAACCGAGGCCGGGACTGACCCTCGTGCGGGAAGAAACAAAGCCGCTGGTTGGTGTGAACAAATCGGCGCAACCAGCGCGGCAGATTACTGAGTTGCGATCTAAACCTATGTTTCATTTCTTGTCGCTGTGAGAAGGAAGTCTCCCATCGTCATCGGGAGATTCGCAGGGTGTCAGACTTCACTTTTCACCGTGTCGGCCGGCTTGTGACGGCCCTGGTCTTGATGGCGGTGCCCGGTTCGTCGTTCGCGCAGGTCGCCATCGGCAACGAACCGGACCCGCTCGTGGACAACCTCCGGGTCGGGCCCAACGCATCCGTGGTGGGGATGTGGTCGCCGGTGAGGGGCTGGCCGCTGGTCGGCATCCACGCGACGCTGATGCCCTCCGGCACCGTCATGACATACGGCACGGCCCTCGGCGGGGACGTGCATGACGGGCGCACCTTCGACCTGTGGGACCCGGCCCGGGGCCTCGACGATCCCGCCGCGCACTACACCCTGCCGAACGCACAGTTCATCGACAGCTTCTGCAGCGCGGCCGCCTTCCTTAAGACGGGCGCGATGCTGATCTCCGGCGGCAGTGCCGTGAGCAACAATTACTCGTCGCGGGCCAGCACCCTGTTCGACCCGAAGACCGCGACGCCGACGGCCGCCGCCTCGCAGCTCGCGTATCAGCGCTGGTACGCCTCGATGCTGACCCTGACGGATGGCCGCATCCTCATCACGGGCGGCGGCGCCCCCTACGTCGTGAACGCTTTTCGAGGGCCTGCCACCGCGATCGCCCAGGGCGACGTCTCGATGACGCCGGAAATCTACACGCCCGGCACGGGCTGGAGCACGCTGCCCGGTGCGACCAGTCGCGACGCGTTCGGTCCCGACTTCAATCGTTGGTGGTATCCGCGGATGTGGGTTGCGCCGAACGGCCGGGTCTTCGGGATCTCGGCCGACAAGATGTGGTCGCTCGATCCGAATGGCCGCGGCGCCACCAGGACGCTCGGCAACTTCAAGACCGGCTTCAATGCTTTCCGGCGACCGAATACCGGCCCGACCTCGACGGCGGCGATGTTCGATGTCGGGCGGATCCTGCAGGTGGGCGGCAACGGGGCCTCGAACGAGCATGCCACGCCCTCGAGCGCGGCCGCCACGGTGATCGACATCCGCGGCCCGGCACCCGTCCTCACCGAGGTGGCGCCGATGGCCAACCCGCGGCAATGGGCGAACTCGACAATCCTCCCCGACGGCACGGTCGCCGTCACCGGCGGCACCCGTTTCGCCGACAATGCGGGCGCCGACGCCGTCTATCCGGCCGAGCTCTGGGATCCCCGCACCGGCCGCTGGAAGACGGGCGCGAGCGCGGCCACCTATCGCGGCTACCACTCGGCGGCGGTGCTCCTGCCCAACGCCACCGTTCTGGTGACCGGCGGGGGCGTTCCCGGACCGGTCACGAACTTCAACGCCGAGATCTACTATCCGCCCTACCTGTTCAGGACGGACAACGGCCGGCAGGTGCTCGCGCCGCGTCCGCGTGTCGCCAGCGTCAATACTAAGACCTTCGACTATGGCGCGCGGCTGACGGTCTCGCTCGCGGGCGACGACACCATTTCCAGGGTCGCTCTCGTCGCCCTCGGGACGGCGACGCACAGCTTCGACAGCAGCCAGCGCTACATCCCGGCAGCCTTCTCCCAGACCGGCCGGACGGTGTCGGTGGTGATGCCCGGCAGCCCCAACATCGCTCCTCCGGGCTACTACATGGCCTTCCTTCTCGACGCGGCCGGCGTTCCCTCGAACGGCATCATCGTCTCGATCGGCGGGATGGCCGCGCCCGTCGCGGGGCCCACCGGGAAGGGGCCGATCAAGGCGCAGATCGGCGAGCTTTCGAAGCGCGTCTCGCGCGGCCGCGACGGCACGACCGTCGTCGTGAACGCCCAGGCTGGGACGCTCTGGCGGCTGACGGGCGGCCAAACCGCCGCGCCGATCGCCGCTCCGAAGCCGATGGCGGACGTGGCCGTCGTGACGGCCGACAGCATCTACGGGCTGGCCACCGATGGAAGCATCCTGCGCTACAACGGCAATGCGTGGAAGCAGGTCGGTCATGGCGGCCGGACGATCTCGGCCTCGGAGGACGGGACGGTCGCCATCACGAACATCGAGGACAACATCTACGTCAAGAACGCCGACGACGACGTGGAGGCCTGGAGCTACATGCCCGGCGCCGCGCTCTCCGGGTCGTACCGATGAGCCGCCTTGCCTACTGGGCGATCGGGATGGACGGCAACGTCCACCGGATCGAGAGAAGCGGAAAATGGACGCAGGTCGGGGAGAGCGTCGGCGACCTCGCGACAGCCGGAGATGGCCGCATCGCCGTCACCAACAAGTTCACCAACGAGATTTGGACCAAGTCCGCCGACGACGTCATCCCGAACTGGCAGCACAATCCGACGAAGGCCATCAGCCTGGCGGTCGCGCGGGGGGGAAGCCTCATCACGGTCGGCCCGGACGGCAATGTCTATCGGGAGTAGCTTCGCCCTTCGCGGACCATGCCTTCAAAGCTTTCGCGGTGTCACGCGGGCCGGTGTCTCGGCCCGCAGCCGCTCTGGCCGGCTGCTTACGACGAGGCTGGGCACGCTTCAGGACCGTGCCGAGTGTGATCAGAAGCCGCTGACGACAAGCCCGCCGCCCTCCGTTCGGGGACCACGGCCGGCGGACGCCGGGAGGTCCGTCTCCCGACGCGCAGCCCCGAAACCCTGGATCCTGCGACCCCTTTTTCGACCGCTCCCCCGACGCTTCCCGCGTGCGGATGCAACGCCATGCGTTTCGTTTGACCGGCCTGTTGGTATTTGGTATGCCAGCTGTGTCGCAACAAGGCCGGCCGCCCGAGACCGGTCCGCACGCTGCGCGCGGCGCAGCAGCAGGCGCGAAACGAGCCCGGCCCGACGCCATCGGGCCCCGCGCCGGACAAAAGCATCCGCACCACAAGGGAGAACGCCGCATGACCGTCCAGGCCCAGAACATCGACGCGATCACCGCGGGCGCGATGCCCCACGAGGAGCCGGAGCTGACGGATGGCTTCCACCTCGTCATCGACGCGCTCAAGCTCAACGGCATCGAGACGATCTACAACGTGCCCGGCATCCCGATCACCGATCTCGGCCGTCTGGCCCAGGCCGAGGGTCTGCGGGTCATCTCCTTCCGTCACGAGCAGAACGCGGGCAATGCCGCCGCGATCGCCGGCTTCCTCACCAAGAAGCCGGGCATCTGCCTCACCGTCTCGGCGCCGGGCTTCCTCAACGGCCTGACCGCGCTGGCCAACGCCACCACCAACTGCTTCCCGATGATCCTGATCTCCGGCTCCTCCGAGCGCGAGATCGTCGATCTGCAGCAGGGCGACTACGAGGAGATGGACCAGCTCGCCATCGCCAAGCCGCTGTGCAAGGCCGCCTTCCGCGTGCTGCACGCCGCCGATATCGGCATCGGCGTGGCCCGCGCGATCCGCGCTGCCGTCTCCGGCCGGCCCGGCGGCGTCTATCTCGATCTGCCCGCCAAGCTCTTTTCGCAAGTCATCGACGCCGATCTGGGCGCGCGCTCGCTGGTCAAGGTGATCGATGCGGCCCCGGCCCAGCTCCCGGCCCCGGCCGCCATCGCCCGGGCGCTCGACGTGCTGAAGTCGGCCGAGCGTCCGCTCATCATCCTCGGCAAGGGCGCCGCCTACGCCCAGGCCGACGAGGCGGTGCGTGCGCTCGTCGAGGAAAGCGGCATCCCCTACGTGCCGATGAGCATGGCCAAGGGCCTCCTGCCCGACACCCACCCGCTCTCGGCCGGCGCGGCCCGCTCCACCGCGCTCAAGGATTCCGACGTGGTGCTGCTGGTGGGCGCTCGCCTCAACTGGCTCCTCTCCCACGGCAAGGGCAAGACCTGGGGCGAGCCCGGCTCGAAGCGCTTCATCCAGATCGACATCGAGCCGCGCGAGATGGACTCGAACGTCGAGATCGTCGCGCCGGTGGTGGGCGATATCGGCTCCTGCGTCGAGGCGCTGCTCGACGGCATTCGTAAGGACTGGAAGGGCGCGCCCTCCAACTGGCTGGAGACGCTGCGGGGCAAGCGCGAGGCCAACATCGCCAAGATGGCCCCGAAGCTGATGAAGAACTCCTCGCCGATGTGCTTCCACTCGGCGCTCGGTGCGCTCCGGACCGTCATCAAGGAGCGGCCCGACGCGATCCTCGTCAACGAGGGTGCCAACACCCTCGATCTGGCGCGCGGCATCATCGACATGTACCAGCCGCGCAAGCGCTTGGACGTCGGCACCTGGGGCGTGATGGGCATCGGCATGGGCTTTGCCGTCGCGGCTGCCGTCGAGACCGGCAAGCCGGTGCTGGCGGTCGAGGGCGACTCGGCCTTCGGCTTCTCCGGCATGGAGGTGGAGACCATCTGCCGCTACGAGCTGCCGGTCTGCATCGTCATCTTCAACAACAACGGCATCTATCGCGGCACCGACACCGATCCGACCGGCCGCGATCCGGGCACCACCGTCTTCGTCAAGAACTCCCGCTACGACAAGATGATGGAGGCTTTCGGCGGCGTCGGCGTGAACGTCACTACGCCGGACGAGCTGAAGCGGGCCGTGGATGAGGCGATGAATTCCGGCAAGCCGACTCTGATCAATGCGGAGATCGACCCGGCCGCCGGCAGCGAGAGCGGCAATATCGGCAGCCTCAACCCGCAGAGCACCTTGAAGAAGAAGTGAGGCGGGCACTGCCCTCCCACCGCTTCGACTGAGCCGGACCGCGGTGCCCGAACTGGGCGCCGCGGTCCTTTTTTGTCCGGCAAGCCCTTCCGTCCCTCATGCTGAGGTGCGGAGCGAAGCGAACGCCTCGAAGCACGCGCGGCGAAAGACCCGAGACGGCCTTTCCAGACACCGGGGAGGGTCAGCGTTCCGGGTTGCTTCGAGGCCCGCCGTCGCGGGCACCTCAGCATGAGGGGCGGCGTCGGGCTCCACCCGCGAGACGCCCCATGTCCTCCTCCGCCTTCGATCCGACGGTTGCTCTCGATCCCCGGCTGGCCGGCCGGCTCGCCTTCCTGCCGCGGCTACCAGGCAAGCCGCCGCTGCCGCCGGGCCGCCATGCGCTCGGCCTGTTCGAGACCCGCGACGCGATGCTCCGCGTGCCCGAGCACATCGATCCACGCCTGCCGACGCCGCTCGTCGTCCTGTTCCACGGTGGCGGCGGCAGCGCCGAAAAGATCCTGCCGATGCTGGAGGCCCATGCGGACAAGCGCGGCTTCCTGCTGCTCGCGCCGCAATCGCTGCACCCGACCTGGGATCTCGTGATCGCCGGCAACGGGCCGGACCGGGAGCGGCTCGACAGGGCGCTCGCCGAGGTCGCCGACCGCTTCCTACTTGACCCAGGCCATCTCGCTTTCGCGGGCCATTCGGACGGCGGCAGCTACGCGCTGTCCCTCGGGCTCACCAACGGTGATCGGGTCAGCCACCTGATCGTGTCGTCCGCCGGGTTCATGTCGGTGCAGGTGCAGGCGGGTGCGCCCAAGATCTTCCTGTCGCACGGCACCCGCGACGAGCAGATCCCGATCGACCGGAGCGCCCGCAACCACGCCCGGCTGCTTCGGGCGGCGGGCTACGACCTCACCAACGTCGAGTATGACGGCCCGCACGCCTACGATCCGGAGGTGGTGAGCCAGGCCGTGGACTTCTTCCTGGGCGATTTCTTCGGTTAGGCGGCGCGGGCGAACGCGCCTTCACCGCAAGATCTGGTTGTTCTCGACGGGATGGCGGATTTCCCCTCTCCCCGCGTGCGGGGAGAGGGGAACGCTCGGCTTTCGCTGTGATCAGATTTGATCAAACGAATACTGTATCAAGGACCCGGACAACGAAAAACCGGACCGACGGAGTCGGCCCGGGAAAGTCATCGGAGGAGGAAGAAACCCGGGCGTCATGCCCGGTCATGCGCTCCCGGGGCGATGCCCCGTCCCGGGAGGATCATGGCCGAAAGAGATTGGCCATCCTGTACGGGCAGCGCGGAGATCCGCGCTGCCGCTTCCCTTTAGACCGCGCGCGACTCGTGCATCGCGGCGATCTGCTCGGGCGAGTAGCCGAGGCCTGCGAGGACCTCGTCGGTGTGCTCGCCCAGAAGCGGCGAAGCCTTGATGTCGACCTTCAGGTCCGAGAACTTGATCGGGGAACCGACGGTCAGATACGAGCCGAGCTTTGGGATGCGGCACCTCGACGATGGTGCCGCTGGCGCGCAGCGACGGATCGGCGGCGATTTCCTTCATCGACAGCACCGGCGAGCACGGGATGTCGAACTTGCGCAGGATATCGACGGCCTCGAACTTGGTCTTGTCGGCCAGCCAATCCTCGATGATGGCGAAGATCTCGAAGATTTTGTCCTGGCGGGCGCGGGGCGTGTTGTAGGCCGGATCGTCGATCCACTCCTCACGGCCGAGCGCCTTGCAGATCGGGGCCCAGGCGTGGCCCTGGATCGTGAAGTAGATGTAGGCGTTCGGGTCCGTCTGCCAGCCCTTGCACTTGAGCACCCAGCCCGGCTGGCCGCCGCCGCCCGCGTTGCCGCCGCGCGGCACCACGTCCGTGAACTCGCCGTGCGGGTATTGCGGGTATTCCTCGAGGTAGCCGATGGCATCGAGGCGCTGCTGGTCGCGCAGCTTCACGCGGCAGAGGTTGATCACCGAATCCTGCATCGACACGGCGACCTTCTGGCCCTTGCCGGTCTTGGTCTTCTGGTGCAGCGCCGTGAGGATGCCGATGGCGAGATGCATTCCGGTGTTCGAGTCACCGAGCGCGGCGGCCGACACGGTGGGCGGGCCGTCCCAGAAGCCGGTGGTCGAGGCGGCACCGCCCGCGCACTGGGCCACGTTCTCGTAGACCTTCAGATCTTCGTAGTGGTGCCCGTCGGAGAAGCCCTTCACCGAGGCGAGGATCATGCCCGGGTTGAGCTCCTGGATGCGGGCCCAGGTGAAGCCCATGCGATCAAGCGCGCCGGGGCCGAAATTCTCGACCATCACGTCGGATTCTTGGATCAGCTTTTCCAAGACTTCCTTGCCCTGCGGGTTCTTGGTGTCCAGCGTCAGCGAACGCTTGTTGGAGTTGAGCATCGTGAAGTAGAGCGCATCCGCGTCCTCGACGTGGCGAAGCTGGTTGCGCGTCACGTCGCCCGAGCCCGGACGCTCGACCTTGATCACGTCCGCCCCGAACCACGCGAGGAGCTGGGTGCAGGCGGGGCCCGCCTGGACGTGGGTGAAATCGATGATTCTGATCCCGTCGAGCGGCTGGGTCATCTCGGTCTTCTCCCTATTTCGACTTCGTTGTGGGTCGTTGTTGGAAAATCGAAAAATATTAAGGCCGGTAATATTGCTGAATGGCTCAGGCGCCCCGCCTTCAGGCGCAGACAAGGGTGCCCAAAGCCTCTTCCAACTCCGCCACGCGGCGGCGCAGGGAGCGCTCTTCCTGAAAGCGCTCGGTCTCGTCGCGGATGACCGCGGCGATGCCGGTGACCTCGCCCGCCGCGCCGTGCAGCAGCGCGACGGTGAAGGCGATCGACAGGGCCCGGCCATCCTTGTGCAGGGCCGGAACCTTGAGCAGCGACGTGCCGTAGCGGGTCTCACCCGTACGCATCGTCTTGGCGTAGCCGTCCCAGTGGCGTCGGCGGTGACGCTCCGGGGTGATGAGGTCGAGGCTCTGCCCGAGCGCCTCGGCTTCCGAGAAGCCGAAGATCCGCTCCGCGGCCGGATTCCAGACGACGATCCGTCCGTCCGCGTCGGAGATCACCACCGCGTCACCGATCGCCGCGACAAGGCCGGACGTGTCGAAGGTCTGCGATTGGGCCATCGGTTGCCCCCCTTCCGCCGGTTGCTAGCCCTGAGGCCGCGCTGTGAGCGGAGAGATGCGATGTCTGTCGAGGATGCCGCGTTCGGTCATGGCAGGCGTTGCCTCCTTGGCTTCCCGGGTCTCGGGCCTTCCGGATCGAGATCGCTCTTTCCGGTGGCTCGTCATTGGCATCTGGTATACCAGATACGAATGGCAGGTCAAGGCACAGTGCGTGGCTCGAACGAGATCGCGCAAAGGTGGGTTGATAGGGAGGCGAGGAGGCCACGATGTCGGACAAGCACAGCATTCGGATCCGGCAGATCGAGGCCTATGCCTTCCGAATCGATTTCGGCGAGAGCTTCGTGCCGCTGTTGACCGACGAGCCCGAGCCGATCGGTGGCGGCACCGGTCCGTCGCCGGAGCAGGTGCTGATCGCGGCCGTGAGCAATTGTCTGTGCGCGAGCCTCGCCTTCGCGCTCGGCAAGTACCGGCAGGAGGGCGGGGGCGTGAGCGCCGAGGCGATCGGGCGCGTGGCCCGCAATGCGGAAGGCCGCCTGCGCCTCGTCGGGATCGAGGTCGATATCGCGCTCGGCGCGCCCGCCGAGTCGATGGACCGGCTCGACCGCGTGCTCGCTCAGTTCGAACAGTTCTGCACCGTGTCCGAGAGCGTCAAGGCCGGCGTTCCGGTGGCGGTCGCGGTGCGGGACGGCCAGGGCAACCGCCTGAAATAGATAGGCCTGAAACAGACAGGGAGGAACGAGCGATGAGCGAGACGCAGCGGGACGTGGCACGCGAGCCGGAGGATCTAGCCCGGCTCTTCAACGAACGGGCCAATGCCGGCGATGCCGAAGGGCTGGTCGCCCTGTACGAGCCGCAGGCGGTGGTGGCCGCGGGCGATATCGTGGCGACCGGCCACGACGAGATCCGCCGCTTCTACACCGATCTGCTCGCACGCAAGTCGGACTTCCCCGAACCCGAGACCCTGCCGGCGATCCGCAACGGCGACCTCGCGCTGACCTTCGCGCGGCTGCCGAACGGCGCGCTCTCGGTTGAGTCGGCCCGCCGGCAATCGGACGGGACGTGGCGCTGGGCCATCGACCAGCTCAAGCTCAAGCCCGTCGCCAAATCCTGACGGGCTCCAAAGCGGGTTTCGAAAGGACAAGTCCATTCGCGGGTCCAGGGCAGAGCCCTGGTGAAGGGACATCGGGGCGCTGCCCCGATGTCTCGCCAAAGGAATGATCTCTTTGGAAACCCGTTAATCGGCGGAGGCCGAGCGGCGCGGCGTGGCGTTGCGCCGGCTGGCGAAGACGCCGGGGGCCGTGCCGGGCACCACGACCAGACGCCGGACCTCGCCACTCAGATAGGCCTGGAGGAAGCGGGTGTAGTTCCGGAACACGACGCAGCCGTTCGAGGCACCGCTCGGGCCCAGCATGTAGGTATGGGCGAGGATGCCGTCGCGTCCGTGGATGGCGGCCGAGCCGCCGACCGGGTTGAGGCGGATCGCCCGCACCCCATGAAACAGCGCTTCGCGCTCGCGCAGGTCGTAGACCCCGGGCGGGGTGGCGCCGCGCATCCGGATATGAACGTGGTCCGGGTTGTCCTGGGCGACGCCGAGGCCGGAATGGGCTTCCAGCACCTCGCCGCTCGGCAGCGTCACGGTGGCGGCGCTGATGTCGTAGACGGCGACCCCCGGCTCGGAAACCGGGCCCGGCACGACGCGCCGCCGCGCGGCCGAATCGACCGCCCCGCTGTCGAGTCCGGCATAGGCCATCGCCTTGTCCGAGGACGGCGTGGGCGTCGAACCCGGCAGATCGAACATCTTCTCGAGGAAGTTGCGGTTGTCCGTGACCGCGGCGCTGAACACGCTGCGGGTCGGCTCGGCGGGAGGCGCGCGCCGTGGATGCGGTGGCGATCCGAGGTGTTGCCGCCCGGGCGGTCTGCGTGCGCGGCTCGTAGCGGAATTCGTCGGGCCGCCGCACTGGCAGCGGCACCGTGAGGGCGAGGCGGGCCGTCGGCGCGGCCGGGCGCGGCGTGACGGCGGGCGCGGCGTCGGCAGCCTGACCCGCGGGGAGGGCGGCCAGGGTCGTGACCGGCTCCGATGGGGCAGGCTGCGGCTTGGAAGGCTCCGCCACGGGCGGCGCCCGGAAGGCGGACACTTGCGCGGTCCGCGGGACGAAGCCGCCGGACGCGGTGTCGAGCACGGGGGTGGGCTCGAGCATCCAAGCCAGCGCGCCGGGCGCGGCCTGCACGGTCTCCGTCCCTTCGGCCTCGCCCGAAACCTGCGCGGTTTCCACGGGGGCGGGCGCGGCGCGATCCTGCGGTTGCAGTATCCCGGCGACCGCGAGACCCCCGAGGGCGGTCAGCGCGAGCGCCGCGACAGGCGGGCGGCGCCGACGGCGGATGACGGGCCGGGCGGAGCGACTCTGGACGAGCTCGGCGATGTCCATTGCGGGCGGTACTCGACAACGCGGATCCCACACGGCCTCCCGCCGTCATCTCCGGCTATCTGTGCCAGAATGACAAAACGAGATGGCTTCGCCGATTAGGGAAGGATCAACCTTAAGCCTTCGTCATTCAACGGGATCTTGGTTAATCTTGCCTAAAGCTCGGTCACGTCCTTCGAAAAACGTTCGATGCGGATTCTCAGCGGCTCCGCCGCGCCACGAGGCGGCGGCCTCTACCAACCGCTGCGGCGCAGTGCGCGCTCGATGACGGGGTCGACCGGACGATCGCCATCGTCTCGTGTGCCCGCCTTCAGGCCGACGCGGGAAACGCAGCCGCCATGGGGCTTCTCGCCGAACCTTTGTGCTCTACGGGCCACAGGTTGTGTGATGTTGTTACATTTCATTGGTTGGTCTGTTGACCCTGCGCCGCATCGCAGCGAAGTTGCTGCGGCCAAGGTTCCCCCGGACGCATGTCCGAGGGCTAAGAGGGAATTCGGTAAGCCCGTCCGGGCGAGGCCGAAGCTGCCCCCGCAACTGTGAGCGGCGAGCCACCGTCGTCGAAGGTCACTGGTGCCCTGCACCGGGAAGGCCGAGACGGGGGCGCTGACCCGTGAGCCAGGAGACCTGCCTTGGCGCGACGATGTCCCCCGGGCGGGGTGCTCCGGCGGCGTGCCTGATCGGCGAGAGCGTTCCCCTGCGCTCCCGGCGGGGCACCCGCTTGGGCCCGCACCCGAACAGCCAGAGCGCGCCTTGTGACAGTTCGGACGATCCTGAACGCCATCGACGTCCCGGCCCGGCGCCCGCCTTGGATGCTCGCCGCGCTGCTCTGCGCCGGCCTGCACGGCCCGGAGGCGCGGGCGCAGGAATCGGTCACCCTGGAGGAACTGGCGGTCGAGGGCGAAGGCCGCGGCGTTGGCAATGGCGCAGCGGACGGCCGGACCAGCGCCGCCGGCACGATCGGCCTGATCGGGCCGACGCCGGGCTACCGCGCCGACCGCGCGGTGAGCAGCACGAAGACCGACACGCCCCAGCGCGACGTGCCCCAGATCGTCACGGTCGCCCCGCGCGAGGTCATCACGGATCTCGCCGCCACCCGCGTCGATCGCGTCTTCAACTACACGCCGGGCGTAGCGCAGCAGAACAATTTCGGCGGCCTCTCGGTGTTCAGCTACGCCATCCGCGGCGTCACCACCTCCGAGATCTACAAGAACGGCTTTCCGCTCAACCGCGGCACGCCGCCCCCGCCCGACGCCCAGAACGTCGAGCGCGTCGAGGTGCTCAAAGGCCCCGGCGGCGGGCTGTTCGGGCGCAGCGATCCGGGCGGACTCGTCAACATCATCACCAAGCAGCCGACCGTCGAGCGCTTCGTCGAGATGGGCGGGTTATGGGACTCGTTCGGGCAGTTCCGCGGCACGGTCGATTCCGGCGGCGCGCTCAACGAGGAGGGCACGCTCGCCTACCGCTTCAACCTCGCCGCCGGCCGCCAGGGCAGCTTTCGCGATTTCGTCGACAGCGACCGGCTGCTCGTGGCGCCCGTCCTGAGCTGGCAGATCACGCCGGACACGCGCATCACCGTCGAGACCGAGTTCCTGCGCAACCGCATTGTGTTCGACCGCGGCGTCATCGCCCTCAACGGGCGGCTCGGGCTCTTGCCGATCTCGCGCTTCCTCGGCGAGCCGGGCCAGAGCACCTATCAGACCAACAACACGATGCAGGTCCGCGTCGATCACCGCTTCAACGCCGATTGGCAGATGCGGCTCGCCACCCACTTCAACACCGGCACGCTGGAGGGCGAATCCGCCGAGATTCGCGCCATCGCCGCCGACAACCGCACCGTCTCGCGCGATCGCAACATCCGCGACTACCGCTGGGACGTGGCGATTGGCCAGGCGGAGGTGGTCGGGCGCTTCGACACCGCCGGGATCGGCCACACCATGCTGCTCGGCTTCGAGCGCGAAAGCACCGACAGCCGGACGGTCTACAACCGCTCGACGATCCGACCGGGTTCGACCTTCGCCATCGACATCTACGATCCGCGCTACGGCCAGCCGCTGCCGCCGATCGACCGCTTCCGCAACAACCTCGAACGGATCACCAACACCGCCCTCTATGCGCAGGACCAGATCGTCCTCACGCCCGAATGGAAGGCGCTGCTCGGCGTGCGCTTCGACTTCTTCGAACAGTCGTTCCGCGAACGCATCCCGCGGTCCCAGGTCGATCAGACCTACTTTGCCGCGACGCCCCGCGCCGGCCTCGTCTACCAGCCGCTGCCCGAACTCTCCCTCTACGCCAATGTCGGCACGAGTTTCCGTCCCAATATCGGTCCCGATGCTGCCGCCGCCTCCGCCTCCGGGCCGTTCGCGCCGGAAACCGGCATCGGCTACGAGGTCGGGGCCAAGCTCGACCTCTATGGCGGCGCGCTGGCGCTGACCGGCACCGCCTTCCGGATCGACCGGGAGAACGTGCTGACGCCGGAGGCCAACGGCAGTGGCTTCTCCGTGGCGGTCGGCGGGGTGCGCAGCCAGGGCTTCGAGCTGACCGCCGCCGGCCAGATCACGCCGGAGATCAAGCTGCTGGCGGGCTACGTCTACGCGGAGGCCGTGGTCACCGAAGATCCGACCTTGCCGGCCGGCACGCCGCTCATCAACGTGCCGCGCCATTCCGGCAGCCTGCTCGCCGTTTACGAGGTGCAGGCCGGCCCGTGGAAGGGGCTCGGGCTCGGCGGCGGCGTGCGCGGCGTCGGCGAGCGGGCGGCGGATGCGGTCAACAGCTTCTCCCTGCCGGCCTATATCGCGGTCGATGCGCTCGCCTATTACCGCTACGAGAACTTCCGCTTCGGGCTGAACATCGAGAACGTGTTCGACACCGAGTATTACGAGAGCTCCCTCAACCGCTTCCGGGTCTATCCCGGCGCCCCCCGGCGCTTCACCGGAACGATGACGGTGCGGTTTTGATGAGGGCTCGCCAAGGGGCGGCCACGGCTGAGTCCGCACCGGCTCCCATCGCCGTGGGGGCCACGCCACGCACCCGCATCGGCGCCATCGATGCCCTGCGCGGGCTCGTGATGCTGCTGATGCTGGTCGATCACGCGCGGGAGTTCTTCTACCTGCACGCCCAGGTGAGCGACCCGGTGAACCTCGCGGCAACCCCGCCCGGCCTGTTCCTGACGCGGGCCGCCTCGCATTTTTGCGCCCCGGTCTTCCTGCTGCTGACCGGGCTCTCGGCGAGCCTCTACGGGCAGAAGCACGGCAGCCGCGCCGCGACCTCCGCCTTCCTCATCAAGCGCGGACTCTTCCTGGTCGCCCTCGAAGTGACCCTGGTGAACCTCGCCTGGACCCGTGCCCTGCTGCCGCCGATCCTCTACCTGCAGGTGATCTGGGCGATCGGTCTCAGCATGATGGCGCTCGCCGCGCTGCTCTGGCTGCCGCGTCCGGCGCTGATCGGCGTAGGCCTGGCGATCATGCTCGGGCACAACGCGCTCGACGGGATCGTGCTCGCGCCCGATCAGCCGGGCTACGCCCTGTGGGCGGTGCTGCATCAGCGCGGCCTGATCCCGCTGCCCTGGGGCGCGGCGCGCACCTCCTACCCGGTGCTGCCCTGGATCGGTGTGATCGCCGCGGGCTACGCACTGGGGCCGCTCTACGGCACGGGCGTCGATCCGGGCACGCGCCGCCGACGCCTCGTCGCCCTTGGGCTCGCGAGCCTCGTCGCCTTCGCGATCCTGCGCGGCCTCAACGGCTACGGTGATCCGCATCCGTGGCAGGCGGGCAAGGATTGGGGCGCGGACGCCCTGTCCTTCGTCAATCTCACCAAGTATCCGCCCTCGGCCGACTTCCTGCTCGCGACCCTCGGCCCCGGCCTGCTGCTGCTCGCGCTGTTCGAGCGCCTGCCGGAACGGCGTCTAGGCTGGCTCACCGTCTTTGGCGGGGTGCCGCTGTTCTTCTACCTGCTGCACTTATGGGCCCTGCACCTGACCTATGACGGCCTGGCCGCGTTCGGCCTTGCGGGTCCCTCCGGCCGGATCGAAGTCGGCGCCCCGTTTCAGATCTGGCTGATCGCGGCACTGTTCGCGCTGGCCCTCTACCCGGCCTGCCTCTGGATGGTGCGGCTGAAGCGGCGCAGCCGGTGGCGGGGTCTGAGCTACCTCTGACCCCGCCCGAGCCGCCTACTGATACCCCTTCGGGAACGGGTTCGGCTCGATCAGCTCCGGGCTCTCGTAGACTACGTCGAACTGCCCGTCCGGCCGGGCGCGGGCGACCCGGGTCTTGGCCCACAGGTGATGGTTCTCGTGGATCTTCACGGCGCCTTCCGGTGCGTCCTTGATCTCGAGGCCCGGTGAAACGGCGATCACCTTATCGACCTCGAAGGAACCGGCCTTCTCCACCGCCGCCTTCCACAGGAAGGGGCTGAGATAGGCGGCCTGGGTGATGTCGCCGATGACGGTCTTGTCGCCCCAGCGCTTCTTGAAGGCGGCGACGAAGGCCTCGTTGGCCGGGGTCTTGACCGACTGGAAGTACTTCATGCAGCTATAGGCGTCGGCGATGTTCTCGCCGCCGATGCCGTCGACGTCGTCCTCGGTCACGGACACCGTCACCAGCGTCTGCTTCTTGAGGTCGATGCCGGCCGCCTTGAGCTGCTTGTAGAAGGCGACGTTCGAGCCGCCGACGACGGTGGCGAAGATGACGTCCGGCTTCTTGAGCTTGATCTTGTTGATGACCGAGTTGAACTGCGTGTGCCCGAGCGGGAAGTATTCCTCGCCGACGATCGTGCCCTTGGTCACGTTGGTGATGTGCTTGGTCGCAATCTTGTTGGTGGTGCGGGGCCAAATATAGTCCGAGCCGACCATGAAGAAGGATTTGGCGCCCTTCTCCTTCGTCACCCAGTCGAGGGCGACGAGCGTCTGCTGGGTCGCCTCCTGGCCGGTGTAGATCACGTTCTTGGACTGCTCCAGGCCCTCGTAATAGGTCGGGTAGTACAGGAGGCCGTTATACTGCTCGAAGACCGGCAGCACGGCCTTGCGCGAGGCCGAGGTCACGCAGCCGAACACCGCCGCGCAATGGTCGTTGACGACGAGCTTGCGCGCCTTCTCGGCAAAGGTCGGCCAGTCGGAGGCACCGTCCTCCTGGATCACCTTCACCGTGCGGCCGAGGATGCCGCCGCTCGCATTGATCTGTTCGATGGCGAGCCTTTCCCCTTGCGTCGCCCCGGTCTCGGACATCGCCATGGTGCCGCTGATCGAGTGCAGGATGCCGATGGTCACCTCCTTGTCGGTGACGGCGAGCGCGCCCGCGCCGGTCTGCGCAAGGGCACGTCCGGGCAGGGCACTTAGCAGCGGAGAGGCGGCAAGGCCGAGCAGAAGTCGGCGGCGGAGATGGAAGTGGGCGTCGTTTCGGTCACGCGAGCGCATGTCTCTTCGAATTCCTTCGAACGTCATTCGGCCAATCGGTCCGAATGACGGCCCTGTGGCCGCCAGACGAGGCCGATGCCCCCGTGCGTATTTCGTCTCAGGAAACCGATTTGTATCAAGGGGAATTGCTGGGCGGCCTGCCCATATTTCTCGCGATGTGCCGTCCGGCTGGTCGTTTCGGGGTAATCTCTACTTTCGGCGCCGGCCGGGCGCGCACCCGCTCAAGGTCTCGAACACGATCCGGAAGATCGCATCCATGCCCGCCGACAGCGCACCGCCGTCCGGGGCGAGCAGGCGCAGGCCGAGTCCCGCGCCGTTGGGCAGCGGGCTCACGCCGGTCAGGCAGCCCGCCGCGTCGGCCGCCTGCCTCAGATGGAGACCGGCCAGGCGCGCGTCGTCGGGCGCGCCGAGCACGACCATCGTGCCGTAGGCGCGGTGAGGCCCCATCGGCGAATCCGGCGCCGTAAACGCCCTCCCGTCGATGCGGCTGCGCTCCCGCACCAGCGCACGGCCCTCGGGGTCACGGATCGTCAGGCCGAGATCGAGCCGGCCGAACGGACGGCCTTCGCCCGCGGGGTCGTGACAGGCGACGCTCTCGGTGACGATGGCGCGGGCGCCGGGCTCGGCGGTGATCTCGGTGGAAACGGCGAGATGGGCGCCCGGAAACAGGATCAGCGGATCGGGATTGAGTGCGAGGAAGGCATCCGCGGCGATGGTGAGCCGCGTCTCCTGGCGCGAGGGTTCGGGGCCGCCGCGATGCACGACCGTGCCGGCCTGGGTCGTGACATGCGCCCGTGCGCCGGCCCGCGCGGCGATCGCCAGGGTGAGGTGGTCGGCGGCGTAGAGGCCGCCCGAGGCCGATTGCAGGTAGAGGGTTGCGAGGTCGGGGCTCTCCGGATGCATCCGGAAGGCGCGGGTGATGTGGAACGGGTAGGGCGCGACCTGCCGCGACAGCACGGTGGTGCCCCCGCCGCGGGCGAAGACGAGGGACGCCTGCACCCGGCGCCCGACCGGAGGGGAGGGTGCCTCGGCCGGGGCGGGTTTTTCGGGAAGGCCGTCCAGCGACAGGGCCATCAGGGCGCGAACAGCACGGCGCGGCAGATCGCGTCGGCGACCGCCTCGACGCCCTCGCCGGAGCGGGCATTGGTGGCGGCCACGGGCTTCGCGCCCCGGACTCGGGCGGCCTCCGCCAGCATGCCGGGCAGATCGACGCCGACATGGGGTGCGAGATCGGTCTTGTTGATGACGAGGAGGTCGCAGCGCAGCACGCCGGGGCCGCGCTTTCGCGGGATGTCGTCGCCACCCGCCACGTCGATCACGAAGATCCACCAATCGACCAGATCGAGGGAGAAGGTCGAGGCGAGGTTGTCGCCCCCCGACTCAAAGATCAGGAGCTGGAGTCCCGGAAACTTCGCCTCCAGATCGTCGCCTGCCGCGATGTTGAGGGTCGGGTCCTCGCGGATCACCGTGTGCGGGCAGGCGCCGGCCTCCACCGCCTCGACCCGGGCCGGATCGATCAGCCCGGAGCGGCGCAGGCGCTCGGCATCCTCCTTGGTGACGAGGTCGTTGGTGACGACCGCGAGATCGACACCGCGGGCCTGAAGCGCCGGGATCAGCCGCTCGATCAGCGCGGTCTTTCCCGAACCGACGGGGCCGCCGATGCCGATGCGGGCGGCGGTGACGGATTCAGGGAGGGCAGGGGAGGGGGAAGCGGTCATCGCAGCATGTAGCGTTGGGCGAGCGGGAGGACGGTTGCGGGCTCGCAAGTGGCGAGTTCCCCGTCCACGAAGACCTCGAAGGTCTGCGGATCGACCCGGATCTCCGGGCAGGCGTCGTTCCAGAGCATGTCGGCTTTGGTCAGCGTGCGGGTGCCGCGGGCCGGCAGCAGGTTCTTTCGCAGGCCAAGGCTCTCGCGCAGTCCCCCTTCGATGGCGAGCGGGTGGACGAAGCAGGCCGACAGGCCCTGCTTGGCGAGCCCGAACGCGCCCCATTGCGGGCGCATCAGCATCGGCTCGCAGGTCATCAGGGAGGCCGCGGAATCGCCCATGGCGCCCCAGGCGATGAAGCCGCCCTTGATCACGAGTTCCGGCTTGATGCCGAAGAAGGCCGGGCGCCAGATCACGATGTCGGCCATCTTGCCGGGCTCCAGCGAGCCGATGTGCTCCTGGATGCCGAAGGTGCGCGCGGCGTTGATGGTGTACTTGGCGATGTAGCGCTTGATCCGGGCATTGTCGCCGAAGCCCGGCCGCTCCTCCGGCAGGGCGCCGCGCTGGTCCTTCATCTTGGAGGCGAGCTGCCATGTCCGGCAGATCACCTCGTGGATGCGGCCCATGCCCTGGCTGTCGGAGCCGAGCATCGAGATCGCGCCGATATCGTGCAGCACGTCCTCGGCCGCGATGGTCTGCGCGCGGATGCGGCTCTCGGCGAAGGCCACGTCCTCCGGCAGAGCCGGGTTGAGGTGGTGGCACACCATCGTCATGTCGAGGTGCTCGTCGAACGTGTTGACCGTGTAGGGATTGGTCGGGTTCGTCGAGGAGGGCAGGCAGTGGGGCAGCCCTGCCACGCGGATGATGTCGGGTGCGTGCCCGCCGCCCGCGCCCTCCGTGTGGTACATGTGGATGGTGCGGCCGCCGATCGCCGCCAGCGTGTCCTCCACGAAGCCCGACTCGTTGAGCGTGTCGGTGTGGAGCTGGACTTGGAAGTCGTATTCGTCGGCAAAGCCGAGGCAGGCATCGATCGCCGCCGGCATCGCCCCCCAATCCTCGTGGATCTTGAGGCCGAGCACGCCGGTCTCAAGCTGTTCCTTCAAGGCCGCCGGCTTGTGGGTGTTGCCCCTTCCCAAAAAACCGAAATTGACGGGCCAGGCTTCGGCCGCCTGGAGCATTTTTCCCGTGTTGAACGGCCCGCCGGAATCGATGCCGACGGTGATCGGCCCGAGCGAGCCGCCGAGCAGCGTCGTGATCCCTGAGGCGATGGCGTGATCGGGCAGGCCGGCGGAATCGAAATGCACGTGAACGTCGATGGCGCCGGGCGTCGCGATCAGCCCCTCGCAGTCGCGCACCGTGGTGCCGGCCGATACGATCAGGCGCGGATCGACGCCGTCCATGATCGCCGGATTGCCGGCCTTGCCGAGGCCGACGATGCGCCCGTCCTTGATGCCGAGATCGCCCTTCACGATGCCGAGGACGGGATCGATGACGAGGACATTGCACAGGAGGAAGTCGAGCGCGCCCTGCGCCGCCGTGACGCCGGGCGCGAGCCCGATGCCATCCCGAAGAGTCTTGCCGCCGCCATGCAGGCACTCGTCGCCGTAGACTGCGTGGTCGTGCTCGACCACTGCGATAAGCGAGGTGTCGGCGAGCCGCACGCCGTCGCCGGTGGTGGGGCCGTAGAGGGCGGCGTAATCGCGCCTTGGGATCGTGACCATGTTTCCGCGTCTCCCTCAGGCGCCCTTGAAGCCACGGGCCTTGGCGCGCCCCAGCGCGTCGGCGCGGGCCGCGTCGGTGTCGAGTTTGCCCTGTGTCAGGTTGTTGAGGCCGGTGAGCTCGCGCTCGCCGCCGAACCCCACCAGCGTCACGCTCTTGCGCTGGCCCGGCTCGAACCGGACCGCCGTGCCCGCCGGGATGTCGAGGCGAAAGCCCAGCGCCTTGGCGCGGTCGAAATCGAGCGCCCGGTTGACCTCGAAGAAGTGGTAGTGCGAGCCGATCTGCACCGGCCGGTCGCCGGTATTGACGACCTCGATCGTGACCCGCGGGCGCCCGGCACCAAGCTCGATCTCGCCCTCCGCCGGCAGAATCGCGCCGGGCTCCAGCGTGTCGGGCTCCGCCCCTTCCGCGGGCCGGATCGGCTCGTGCACGGTGACGAGCTTGGTGCCGTCGGGAAAGACGCACTCGACCTGCAGGATCGGCATCATCGAGGCGACGCCCGGCATCACGTCGCCGGTGGTCAGGATGGTCGAGCCCCAGCCGATCAGGTCGGCGACCGAGCGCCCGTCGCGGGCCCCCTCCAGGATCTCGTCGGTGATGATCGCCACCGCCTCCGGGTAGTTCAGCTTGAGCCCCCGCGCCCGCCGCTTGCGGGCGAGTTCGGCGGCGGTGAAGATCGTGAGCCGTTCGAGTTCGGTCGGCGTCAGCAGCATCGGCGCGGCTCCTTCAATTCGCGAACAGGCGGAGTTCGGCCTGGGCTTGGCGCATGGCGGCGATCTCGATCAGTGGGGTGAAGCCGGTGAGTTCGACGGCGCCCCCCGGTTCCGGCACGGGCTGCTCCAGCAGTTCGGCGATCAGCGGCAGCGCGCCCCCCAACACCCGCTGCGCCTCGATCGCCCCGATGGCGCCGAGCCGCACCGCGGCCGAGGTGAGCCCGCTGGCGAAGAGATAGCCGGAGACGGATGCAGCATTGCGCTCGTCGAGGCCGAGCGCCGGCCACAATGCGCCCTGGACCGTGGGAAGATGACCGAGCAGCCGGCCCGCCCGCACGGAAGCGCGCAGGTCGGCGGCGCCCGGCGTGCCGAGGCGGGCGTGCGAGGCCAGCAGTGAGGCGCCGTTGCGGCGGCTGCCGACCCGCATCGGCTCGGCCAGTGAGGCCGCCTCGACCGCCGCGTCGATGGCCGCGAGGCGTTCGATGGCGCCGCCGGTGCGGTGGGCCAGGATCAGCGCGACCCGGTCGGTCTCGGCCCAGCGGAAGCGCAGGGCCGCCGCGACGGTGCGGGCGAGCGCCGCCTCATCGAAGGCCGGGTTCTCGGCGACCAAGCCTTCGAGGCCGTTGGAGAAGGCGAAGCTGCCGCTCGGGAAGGCCGTGTCGGCCTGCTGGAGCGCGGTGAGGGCGGCGAGCAAGGCCTCAGGCCTCCTCGGCCGCCGCGCCGATGGAATGGGCGACGCGGCCTTCCTCGACCAGGGCGCCGAGGCGTACGAGGTAATCCTCGGCCGGCCCTTCCAGCGCGACGAGGATCGCCGCGCCGTCGAAGCGGACCCGCCAGTGAAGGTTGCCGGCATGGTAGCCGAGTTCAAGCGCGTCGGCGGTGGAACGCGGCACGAGCCGCAGCCAGCTTTCGGTGCCCACGCGGGCGACAAGCGCGTGACCATCTTCAAGGACGAGCACCGCGCCGTCGAACAGCGCCTGATCCCGTGGCAGGGCGAGCGCGATTTCTTCGCCGGCCACCGTCGTCGCCCGCAGGCGCCGCCGGGCCACGTCGGCGCTCGGCACCCGCAGGATGTCCACCGCGCCGTGATGTTCGAGGTGATGCAGGCGCTCCGCGAGACCAGCCTCCGACCGGCTGCCCAGAACGCGTTGGATCACACGCATACGCCACGACTCCGATACACACGCCGCCCCGCCCGGTGCGGGGGCGGAGCTGTCCTCGGGGTGCCGAAACCGCAGGGCGGTTCCCACCAACTCCCAAGATCCTAAGCGAGGATCGCGCCAGAATCGAGCGTATTGAGAATTAAATTTTCTCGCAAAGAAAGCAGCGGGCGGTGTGGCGCGCGCTCAGCGCGCATTCCGACGAAGTGGTCACGGTTCGTCGCAAGAATGCGCGTCAGCACAAGGACCGAGAGTCGCCGGCCTGATACAATCAGGTCGGTGGCTCTAGCGCGATGCAACCAGAGGGTTCGCGTCCCGGCCGCGACCCGGAACGACCACGACGCGGCGGATCTCGCCGCGCAGATAGGCCTGCAGGAACCGGTCGTAATTCTTGAACGAGATGCAGCCGTTCGAGGCGCCGTTGGGCCCGAGCAGGTAGGTGTGGGTGAGCAGTCCGACGCGGCCGTGGATCGCCTCGCTGCCGCCGACGGGCGTGAGGCGCAGGGCTCGCACGCCGTGGAACGGCGCCTCGCGCTCGGTCAGGTCGTAGGTGCCCGGCGGGGTGGCACCGCGCATCTTGAGATGGACGTAGCGCGGATCATCCATGCTCTCGCCGAGGCCGGAATGCGCTTCCAGCCGTTCGCCGCTCGGTAGAACCACGCTCTGGGCGCTGATGTCATAGACCGCGATGCCGCCTTCGCCGACGGGCGGCGCGGCGGGCAGGGGCGTGGTCAGAGCCCGGCGGGCGGCGGACTCGGCGGCGCCGTTCTCCAGGGCCGCGTAGGCGAGGGCGGGGGCCGGCGTGGCGGGTTTCTCGACGCCGAGCAGCTTCTCGAAGAAGGTGCGAGTGTCCTCGACCTGGGCCGGCGCCACCGCGACCGTGGACCGGCGCGCGACCATCCGCTCGGCCCGGCGCAGGGCGTCCGCCGCCCCGAGGCGCGTCAGCTCGGCCGGGCGGCGCACGGGCAGGGGCACGACCTGCGCGAGGGCCGCCGTCGGTGCCTCGTTCGGAAGCCAGAACAGGGAGGCCGTCCCGAAGCGCACCTCGGTGGGGGCGGGCAACGCCTGGGGCATCCACTCGGCCAAGGATTCGGTCAAAGCTTCGGCCGGCGGCGCCGCGGCGTCCGGTGCGGCCTCCGGCGCTTTCTCCGCGATCGCGGCGACCGTCTCTTCGGGGGCATCCGGCACCGGGTCGGCCGCAACGGGGACCGCCACCGTTTGAAGCGGTGGCAGATCGATCCGTCCAAACGGCGCGGAGGAGGCCAGGATCAGGGCCGCGCTCAGATAGGCGGCCGAGGGGAGAGCCCACGAGAGGAGAGGATGTGCCATGCGCCGCCCGAATTCCCGTCCGGGAGCGGCCTCCGCCCCGGTCCTGAACCGCCCCGCCGACGCACGCGCTCTGCGACGCGCATCCCTCGGCCGGTCAATGTCTCGTTAACCAAGTGCGCCGTCGCGCTCGGCGATTCTGGGGCGAGATCATGGTCGGGCGGGGGTAAAACCGAAGCGGACTTTGGGCCGGATGATCGCGGGAAAGGCGGAGGGATGATGCCGAGGGACGGGAGGGTCCGGCAGCGCGGGACCGATCCCGAGGTCAATTTGGCGCCAAACTGAGAACCCGAGCGCTGCACTTATTTCTGTGATTTGAGATAGCCTCGAATGTGTTCGAAAGATTCGCCGATCGCGCTCAAGGCGTGACGGCGCCTCCCCAGCAGATGTCGCAGGTCCAACTGGGCCGCTTCGCGGCTCGGGCCCTCCAAGGCCGGCAGGGGCGGCAGGATATGGGCGTAATAGGTCTTGCCCAATAATCGATGCAGCAGACGTTCGCCGGGGAATGGGAGATTGTTGTTCAGGGCGCGCGCCGCTTTGAGAAGGTTTCGGATATCGTACTGTACAGGGCTGATATCCGGCACCTGCTTGTGCAGGCCGAGCAGCGTATAGACGGCCACGCGCGCGGTGCGGATCGAGCTGTCCATCGTGAAGATGATGTCGTTCGAGGTTTCGACGAACTGGCCCATCAGGCCCAGATTCGTGCAGCCCTTCGGCACGACATGCGGCCGGTCGCCTGCCGCGCGGGGCATGAACATCGCCGTGATGTAGGGCATCAGCGCCAACCGCACCTTGGTGTTGGCAGCGACGGCTTCGCATTGGTCGGCGATGCCGAGATGATAGCAAAGTTCGCTCAAGATCTCCCGGCCGGTACAGGCGGGCATCGGCTTCCGGACGTGGTTCCCGTCCTTGTCCATCAGGAGCGCGTAGGCCCAGAGCACCAGCACGTCCTTTGGCTGTTCCGGGAAGTGCGGCTGACGGTTGCAGGTCACGCTCAGCACCCAGTTCGAATCCGTGAAGGTGATGATGCCACCTGTCACCGTCTTGCCCGAATAGGGATCGTTGACCGCCAGCTCCTTCAGCCGCTCGACCAGGGGCGAGGGTTTGCAGGTCAGCGTCACCGATTCCCACATCGACTTGTCGATGTCGCCGTAGAACTTCGCGGGATTGCCGAAGACCGGTGATTTCTCAGCCAAATTCTTCCACAACGCCCAGTCGCTGTCCTGGCCCGGATCGTGCCGACCGCGTTCGAGGATCGGCGCCTGATCTATGTCGCCATAGGCCGTGCCCTCGGTCATCGAGCCCGTCAGAGCAAAGACCACGTCCCGGTTCTCGACGGGAATGACGTCCTCCTTGCCCTTCGTTTTGACGTGGATACCCGTGACGGTGCGGGCATCGCCATCGACGCTCATGGCCAGATCATACGCCCGCACGCCGAACCGCACGGTCACACCGCGCGCCATGAGGTGGTTGACCAGCGGCCGGACGAAACTGTCGTATTGGTTGTATTTCGGAAAGACGAGCGCCGACATATCCGCCAGACCGTCGATCGCGTCGAGGAAGCGGTGCATGTAAAGCTTCATCTCGAGCAGGCTCTGCCAGTTCTCGAAGGCGAACATCGATCGCCAGAAGAACCAGAAATTGGTCTCCAGGAATTCCGGGCTGAAATATTGCTCGATCGTGATGTCGTCGAGATCCTCCTTGCGCTTGAGCAGGAGGCGGATCAGTTCCCATTGCTGGGATTTCGTGAGGCCGAAATTCGAGAAATCGCGGATCTGCCCCTGCTCATGCATGAGGCGGGCTTTGGAGTAATTGGGATCGTGATCGTTGACGAGCCGGTACTCGTCGAGGACGCTGTAGCCTTCCGGGAGTTCGAGCGCCTGAACATCCTGGAACATGTCCCAGAGGTTGTCGTAGTTCCAGTTCATCTCACGGCCGCCGCGGATGATGTACCCGTCCTCCGGGTTGCCAGCGCCGTCGAGCGAGCCGCCTTCGACGTCCAGCGCGTCGAGGATCGTGATGTCCTGGCCGTTCATGCCGCCGTCGCGGATCATGTAGAATGCGGCCGCCAGCCCGGCGATGCCGCCGCCGATGATCCAGGCCTTGCGCCCCTCCACCCGCGGCCCCAGCACCGGGCGGTTGCGCATGTAGGCGCCCATCATGTCGGGGGGCGGGAGCGTATTGGCAGGGCGATTGTGCCAATAGGCAGCCGATGCATCGGTTTCGACGACGAAATCGTGACCTTCTTTGCCTGGAATGGCTCCGGCCATTGCGCGTCTCCCGAGAGGACGGCCGGCGTCAGAGGGCCGGCGTGACGGACTAAGAGGGCCTCACGAAACGCGCGATCACCGATCGTCCCCCTCCGGGCACGGCGGCGCAGCGGGCGTTTCGTGAGAGACAGTCAGGCGGGTGATCGGCTCGTGATCGCCAGCGTAGGGCCTGCTGCAAAAGCGGTTTTTTGAGCCCGAAAGCCGGCCTGTTTGGCCATGAGTCCGATGCGTCGGCATTGATGTGTCGCAATCGGGCCGTGCATCCCCTGTGTTAGCGCTGAATTCGCGGTGAGCGATGGTTTCCCGAGGGGATGGCGCAGCAAGTATCCCAGCGAAAGGCTGTGCAGAGAGAAGAGCTGCAAAGCTTCCTCTCATTCAACAAGTCTGGATCACGTCGTCCGCTGCCGCGGCATCGATGCGCTGCGGGACTGTTCAGGCGATGGGACGGTCCGGGTTCGCTGCCCTCGGGAATCCCCGCCAGCACGTGTTCATCGAGGAGGATTGATGGCAGAACTCGTGGTGATCGGCTTCGAGGATCCGCAGGAGGCGGATCGCGCTCTGAACGAATTGGCCCGCCTGCAGACGGAATATCTGATCGATCTCGAGGATGCGGTCGTCGCCATCCGGAGCCTTGACGGCAAGCTGCGACTCAAGCAGAGCGTCGATCTGGTCGGCGCCGGGGCCGCCTCCGGCGGTATCTGGGGCGCGATGTGGGGCTCGCTGGTCGGCCTCGTCTTCCTCAACCCGCTGCTCGGCCTCGCGACGGGGGCCGCCCTCGGACTGGGCGCGGGCGCCCTGTCGGGCAAGCTTGCGGATTACGGCATCAACGATGACTTCATCCGCTCCGTCGCCGAGGCGGTGCAGCCGAACACCTCGGCGCTGTTCATCCTCGTGCGCAAGGCACAGCCGGAGAAGGTGCTCGCGGAGATGTCGCAGTTCCGAGGGCGCGTCATCCGCTCCTCGCTCTCGCCGGAGCAGGAGAGCCGCCTGCAGGCCGCCCTGTCGCAGCCTGACGTGTCGATGCCCGGAAGTGACGGCGCGTCGGCCGAACCGTCCGCGGGCAGCACGGGTGCTCCGGCCTCGGGTGGAGGCGGCGCGCCGCCTCCCGGGGGCTCCGGCCCCGCCGACGGCGCTTGATCGCGGCGCTCGCGCAGCCGGCCGTGGCCGTCGGCAACCGCGCCGCCGATCCTGCTGGCCGATGGAGGCAGCCGGCCCGTCGCGGGCGGGTAGTCGGCGGGCCCTGTCGCGAAGGCGCATAAGCCGTCGCATCCGGCCGTCGGCAGCGGCCCGACCGGGATGGGCGTGACGGCGGTGACTCATGCCGCCGCCCGGTGAGGCACTGCCTTCCCGTCGAAACGAGGCCCGGCCTCACTTTCGCCTCCGCCGGACCTCCATGGTGGAACACTGCGTCGAGCCCCAGCCTGTCCGAACGATGAATCCCGCCCCGATGAGCGAGCAAGAGGCTGCGCGCCTTCGTGCCTTGGACCGCTATCGGTTGCTCGACACCCCGCGCGAGCAGGATTTCGACGAGATCGCCGAGGCCGCCGCCGAGCTGTGCGAGGCGCCGATCGCGGTGGTCAATCTCGTCGGCGACGGGCGGCAGTTCTTCAAGGCGGAGGTCGGCCTCGGTGTGCGCGAGACGCCGCTCGAAACCTCCTTCTGTCGGCAGGCGATCCTGCACGACGACTTCCTCTACGTGCCCGACACCGCGCGCGACCCGCGCTTCGAAGGCAACCCGCTCGTCAGCGGCGATCCCGGCCTGCGCTTCTACGCCGGCGCCCTGCTGAGGACCGACGAGGGGCAGCCGATCGGGACTGTCTGCGTCCTCGATACCCGCCCGCGCGAACTCTCGGAGCGGCAGCGCCTCGGCCTGATGCGGCTCGCCCGCCAGGCCATGACGCAGATGGAACTGCGCCGCTCGCTGCGTGAGCAGGCGGAGCAGCGCCTGCTGCACGAGCGCATCCTCGACAGCGCTACTGACTACGCGATCGTGGCCATGGACCCCCAAGGCCGCGTCACGCGCTGGAACACCGGCGCCGAGCGTATCCTCGGCTGGACCGAGGCCGAAATGCTGGGCCGGACGGTCGATCCGTTCTTCACGCCGGAGGATCGGGCGGGCGACCGGCCCGCGGTCGAGAAGCGCCTGGCCGCGGAGGCCGGCAGCGCCCCGGACGAGCGCTGGCACATGCGCAAGGACGGGACCCGTTTCTGGGCCTCGGGCGAGATGATGCCTCTGACGGCCGAGGACGGCGGGCTCATCGGCTTCCTCAAGATCCTGCGCGACCGCACTGGGCAGCGCGCCTCGGAGGCGGCTTTGCAGGCGAGCGAGTTGCGCTACCGCTCTCTCGTCGAGGTCAGCCCGCAGGTCGTCTGGTTCGGCGACGAGGCCGGCCGCGTCACTTACTGTAACACCTATTGGTACGACTATACGGGGCTGCCCCCCGGCGAGACCGGCGAGGCGAGCTGGATGGGTGTGATCCATCCCGATCACCGCGAGCGCGTTCGCGATGCGTGGCTTGCCGCGGCGCGAAGCCGGGGGGGCTACGAGGTCGAGTTCCCCCTTCGCCGCGCCGACGGGCAGTACCGCTGGTTCCTGTCGCGGGCGCGGCCCGTGCGCGACGAGGCCGGGCATCTCAGGAGCTGGATCGGCACCACCCTCGACATCCACGAGCGCAAGGTGGCCGAGGAGCGCTTCGCGGCGCTCACCGAACTGTCCCCGGCCATCATCTGGTTCGGGAATCCGGACGGCAGCCTCAGCTACCTCAACGACCGCTGGTACGCCTATACCGGCCAGACCCCCGAGCAGGCGCTACCCCTCGGCTGGGGTGAGGCGATCCACCCGGACGACGTGGACGGCCTGCTCAAGGTCTGGGAGGCGGCCCGCACCCACGAGACCGTCTACGACACCGAGGCACGCCTGCGGGCGCGCGACGGAACCTACCGCTGGTTCCTGATCCGTGCGGAGCCGCGCCGGGACGCGAGCGGCGCGGTGGTCGGCTGGCTCGGCAGCAACAGCGACATCCACGACCGTCGGCAGGCGGACGAGGATCTGCGCCGGGCGCGGGAGCAGTTGCACCTCGCCGTCGAGGCGACCGGAACCGGCATCTTCGACTACGACCTCGTCACGGACACGCTGGAATGGGACGCGCGCACCCGCGCGCTGTTCGGCCTGGGACCGGAGGCGCCGGTCGCCTACGACGTGTTCCTGGCCGGCCTGCATCCGGATGACCGGGCCTGGGTCGATCGGGCGGTCGAGGCCGCGCTCGATCCGGCCGGCAGCGGCACCTACGACATCGCCTACCGGACCATCGGGCTGGAGGATGGCATCGAGCGCTGGGTCGCCGCCAAGGGACAGGCCTTCGTCGCCGGCGGCCGCACCGTGCGCTTCATCGGCACCGTGCGCGACGTCACGCAGAGCCGGCGGGCCGAGCAGACCCTGCGCGAAACCGAGGAGCGTTACCGCCTCGCGGCGCGCGCCACCAACGACGCGATCTGGGACTGGAACCTCGCGACCAACCAAGTCCTCTGGAACGAAGCGCTCACGGTCGCTTACGGCTATCCACCGGAGGCGGTCGATCCGACCGGCGATTGGTGGATCACCCATATCCATCCCGACGACCGGGCGCGGATCGACACGTCCATCCACGCGGTCATCGACGGGACCGGCACCGCCTGGAGCGACGAGTACCGCTTCCTGCGCGCGAACGGCACTTATGCCGACATCCTCGACCGGGGCTACGTCATCCGTGACGGGCACGGGGCGGCGGTGCGGATGATCGGGGCGATGCTCGACATCAGCGAGCGCAAGCGGGCCGAGGAGCACCAGCGCCTGCTCACCGGCGAGTTGCAGCATCGGGTCAAGAACACGCTCACCCTCGTTCAGGCGATCGCCAGCCAGACCCTCCGCAACGCCCCGGATCTCGATGCGGCCCGCGAGGCTTTCGCCGCGCGCCTGATCTCGCTCGGCCGCGCGCACGACATCCTGACCCGGTCGAGCTGGACCGAGGCGCCGATCGCGGAAGTCGTGGAGGGGGCTCTGGCGGTCCATCGCGGCGCTGCCATGGCGCGCATCCGCGCGAGCGGACCGAGCGTGCTGCTCGGCGCCAAGGCGGCGCTCTCGCTTGCGCTGGCCCTGCACGAGCTTGCCACCAACGCGACCAAGTACGGCGCCCTCGCCAACGAGACGGGATGCGTCGAACTGCGCTGGCACGTGGTGCACGAGGACGAGGCTCCCCGCTTCTGCCTGACATGGTCCGAGCAGGGCGGCCCGCCCATCCTGAGCCAGCCCTCGCGCCGCGGCTTCGGCTCGCGCCTGATCGAGCGCAGCTTCGCCGCCGAGGTCGGCGGAGAGGTCAAGCTCACCTACGCGCCGACCGGCCTCGTCTGCCGCCTGGAAGCCCCCCTCGCATCGATGCAGGAGCCGCGCGCCGAGGTCGCCGCCTGAGGGACTAGGTGCCCGCTTCACGGCAAGACGCCGGGATCTGCGCGGGCCGTGCATGGGTGTAAAATGGCCTAGCTTGTGCATACTGGGCCGCTGCGATCCCGTGTCGATCCGAGGCGCTGAGCCCCGGCGCACACGACGTCGCCACTCCTGACGCACCGGCGCGCATCGGCCGGTGCCGTTCGGGGTGAACACCTCTTGCAGGCGACGCCATCCATCCGGCGGCCGCGGAATCGTTGGAGATCCGGGTCATCGCGCTGTGCGGTTCTATGACGTCGGCGACGACCGTCTCGGGGCCGACGCCGAACCCGCAGGCTACGGTCTCGCCACCGGCTGTGGCGGCCGCGATCTTCATCGGTCTGCCGCGGCCGGCCGGCATCGCCCGAAATTCCGTAACGGGAAGCATCTCCACGATGAGACACACCGCCCTCCTCGCCGCGTTCCTCGCCCTTGCCGCACCGGCTTCCGCCCACGACCTCTGGATCAATCCGGTCGGCGGCGGGGTGCAGATCCTCTACGGGCATCCCCACGAGCCGGAACTGCCGAGCGCGGCCAAGCTGATGAGCCTGACCGCCCACGAGCCGTCCGGCGCGGTGACCCTGAACGCCAAGCTGCAGACCGGTGCGGCACCTGTGCTCAAGGCCGCCCATGACGGCGATGCGCTGGTCGCGGCGTCCTACGACAACGGCTACTGGGTGCGCCTGCCCGACGGCAGCTACCGCAACGCCAGCAAGCGAATGCTGCCGCAGGCCGACAAGAGCCTCTGGTCGGTGAAGTTCGCCAAGGCCGTGTCCGGTCCGACGGCCCCGTGGGACAAGATCGTCGGCCAACCGCTGGAGATCGTTCCGCTGGAGGAGCCCGCCGCGGCTTCGGGCAAGATCCGGGTGCGGGTGCTGTTCGAGGGCCGCCCGCTCGACGGCGCCAGCGTGGTCGCCACCGACGGCGTGAACTTCAAGAGCGAGGCGGATCAGGCCCGCGCCACGACCGACGCGGACGGCGTCGCGGTCGTCTCGCTGCGCAGTGCCGGCCCGCAGGTGCTCGGTGTCGCGCACCGCGTGACCCCTTCGCAGACGCCGGCGTTGGCCGACGCGGACAGCTACGGCGCGACGCTCGCCTTCACCGTGACCGATCCGAAAACCAACTGAGCGCAGGAACGGCATCCGGTGGCGCCGGCCTCGATGGCCGGCGTCACCGGTTCATGGTCCTGCTTGGGTGCCCTCTGGCGCCGTAGCGCCTTGAAGCTTGGCGAAAGCCCGTTCGATCGGGGTGAGGTCGGGCGCGGAGGCCGGCGAATGGCGCCGGCATCCGCGAAAGGTCGTCCGCTACGGCGTTTCCTGTCGCGCCGCCGCGATCATGCGATCGCCGTCCTCCTGCAGCAGCAGGCGATCCGACACGAGTGCATCGACGGATTTCGTCACGGCCGCAACGTAGGCACCCGCGTCCTGATATCGCTCCTCAAGGGACAAGCGGGGGTCGCCGGCCGTGTCCCGTTCGGCACGGGTGCGCGCGAACGGGATCTGGCTACCCTCGCGATCGCACAGCGCACCGGCGGGGAACGGATCGGCATACAGGTTCCAGCCGGTGAAGGTGGCACGCGGGGCCGCAACCGCCGGCAGGCGAATGCCGGCCACCTCGTTGCCGTCGGCATCGACGCGCGGGACCAGCGGGCGATATTGCGGGCCGCTTTCCGGGTGCGGATCCACGTAGGTGCTGAAGCGCGCGATCGCATTCGGTGCTGTCGGAACGGGAACACCGACCATGAACGGGAAGCCGATGTCAGCCGCCTCGACGAGGGTTTGATCGGAGAGGCGCGGCACACGGCTCTCCGGGGGTGCCTTACCGTCCTTCACCCACTCCTCGAGCGCGACCAGCAGCGCCCGGACCGCCGGGGCCGGGTTCAGGCTGCTGCGTGGGTTCGTGCAGGGGCCCTTGGTCGAGCCCAGGCCGGCACGCCCATAGTGGAAGCCGCTCGAGACCAGGTAGGCGCGCGCCGTGTCGGGCAGCGGCACATCCGTGCGGCCAACCGGATCGGTCGTGAGGAGAGAGGCACCCTTCTGCCAATACTCGGTGCCGGTATTGGCCTCGATCAACAGAGGGTCGAATCCGTCATCCCGCAGCAGCTTGCCCGTCCGACCAGTGACGGGATCGTGCTGGGTGGTGGCCGAGAACGGGAAGGTGTTCTCCGGGTAGAGGTGGTCTTCGTGCTGCGTGTTGGTGCGTGAGGGCTGACCGAAGCGGGCGTTGAGGAACACCCCGCCCACGCCCGCGATGTGAGACAGGACGCCGTCGAACACCCGCTTGCCGGTTTCGTCCCGGTTGAAGCCCTGTTGGATGAAGTCGCGCAGATAGCGCCCGCTCTGCGAGATGCCGAGCGCGAGGGCGTGCCGGATCGCGCCACCCGCCGGATTGGCCGCGCCGCCCTCGCTGCGGAGATAGGCCACCACGTCCCGCGTGGCGGCGAAACCGATCCCGAGCACCTTCGGCTCGGTGGCTTGGTACGTGAATTCGTAGAGCGAGCCGGGCAGCGGCTTGGTGCCCTTCGGCAGAAGCTCGATCTGACGCGGCGTCGCGTAGTGCCAGGCGTCCGGCGGTACTGGCCGCGGCGGGTCGGCCTCTCGGCGCCGAACGGTGAGGCGCGCCTCGGCCTTGTCCGGGCTGGCTGTCTTGAAGGAAAGGTAGAACGGAGCCTCCGGCGGGCCTCGGGTCGCGCTGACGAGTTCATCGCGCACGACCTCGACGATCGGCTTGCCGCCGCGCGTGGCCACCGGCACGTCGATCGCCATACCGCCCTGCTGGCGCAGTGCGTCCGCCTCCCAGCCCGACCAGACGATGGTGTAGCCCCGGCGTAGCACGAGCCCGGTCCCGGCATCGGTGGCGGTCTTGGGATCGTTGACCGCCTGCGCCGCCTGAGCCGGTGCGTCGAGGACCCAGTTGAAGAGGAACTTGCGGCCCCGGTTCAGCACCTCGAACAAGAGCGTTCCGCTGCCTCGGGCCGGATCCTTGGGCCGCAGGATGAACAGGTCGGTCTTGTACTCGACCATGCCGCGGGCGTTGCGGGGCGCCAGGGCGATGTCGACGATGCCGGCATTCGCAGGATCGGCCGGGTCCAACTCGCCACGGGCCGTGCCGACGACACGCTCGTAGCTTCCGGCTGATCCGAACTCCGCGCCATCGGCAAAAGGCTCGACGCTGGCGATCTCGATGCCGGTGATGCCCGCATGAGCCGGCGCAGCGCCGAGGGCGCAGCCAAGTGCGCCGACCACAACCCAACCGTTGCGCATGTTTGCTCCCTGTCCGGCTCGTGCTGGCCGGTGTTCTCAGCAAGCATGTCAGGGGAAAGACGTCGAGAGGGATGCCGGGCTGCGCCTCGTTTTCTCTCTGTGTTGGCTCTGCGCGCTGCTTTGTACGCTCTTCAGTTCGAGCGGCGCGTTCGATGGCCGAGTGAGGACTTCGAGCGCACCGAGGCATTCCATCGGTGGCCGGTGCAGCAACCAATGCCACGGGCTCGACCACGAGGCAGCGCATCGGTGCCCATTCTGATTGTCGTTATTTTGCAGGAATCTGCTCGGTGACCTGTTCCACGCACCCGTTGGATCGGTATGATCGTGCTGAGGCACGACGCGTAGGAACCAAATATGACATCGACACTGCCGGAAGGTGCGAAGCCGGGCGATATCGTGACGGCTGACGGTAAGATCCTCTGCCGTGACCGAGAGCTTCACGAGTACGGCTATTTCACCGTCACCTACGAGCAGGCCCAGATCGCCCGCAAGCATGGCTGGGGCTGCCGGGCCGGCGTCGTCTTGGATGGGGAGCACTCCGACGAGTGGAGCTGGGACTACGCCGAGGAAGAGCGTCGCAATGCGCTGGAAAACGGCGATGAGCCGCCCGGAGTGCGGATCTACCGAGAGCCGCCCGCCTCGTGCCCCGTCGAAACAGCCCCCTCTTGCCGCCTCGAAGGCCGGTAGGCGAACGGGCTTCACCAGCGAGCATCGTACTTGAGAGGCCCGCCATAAACGGCGAGCCAGTTCACGACGACGTCGGTGACAGCACCGCCACGCAGGGGAGAGCTGGACTTCCGGTCTGGCCTGGACGGCGCATCTCCCGGTTCGTCGGGGCTGCGCTACGCCCTCAGCCGCTCCGTGTTCGCAGCCACGTGTTCACGGTAGCGGGCAACCACGTCCTCGTGTGATCCGCCGGTCAGCAACGTCGTGGTCGCTTCAGTGGCCGCCGCGATCTTCTCGAACACCATCGAGTTCATCTCGGCCCACCCTTCCTGACCGCCCCAGGCAAGCCGTACCAGACGGAGTTCGATGACCCGCTGCGCCTCGAACGCGAGCAGAAGGGACGTCATGAAAGGATTGAACAAGCAGGGGCTCCGGTCCGTATGAAGGCGAGGTGGCAACCGCGCTTCATCGGCGGGTGATCCCAAGCTGGGCAGTTGGTCGCAGGGACAGCCCTTTCACGAGCGCATGGGCGCCCGGAAATCGAAGAAGGCAAACGCCCTCCAGGCCGGTAGGCTGACGCTAAGCCAGCCCACCGCTTTCCTTATTGGCGACCCTAAGGCGCCCGACGATCAGGCAACCTGGAGCTGTCCGGCCGACTCTTTGCCGCTCTTCCGGTCGATCTCGACCTCGTAGGTCACCTTCTGCCCTTCAGCGAGATCGCGCAGGCCGGCGCGCTCGACCGCCGAGATGTGCACGAACACGTCCTTGCCGCCGTTGTCGGGCTGGATGAAGCCATAGCCCTTCGTCTCGTTGAACCACTTTACCGTACCGGTTGCCATGTGTGCTCCTCCTGTGGCGAACAGAGGCTTTAACGCGCCGAGCGGCTTTTGTTCCAAACCGTTGGCTTCTTGAGGCGTCTCGCCGTAGCCGAGCCTCAGCCTCCAGGTCGCAGCCTCTTGCCCGCAGACTTGGCTTATCGCCAGGTGCGGATGCCTGATGGCGTCCCGCAGCCGATCCGCATGGGCAGGCTCTGGGTACACCAGAGACGTCACGGAGTCGAAGGCCGTCCATACCGGAAGCGAGCCCTCTCGAACGAACATGTCGATCGCCTCGGCAGCCTCCCACCGCTCGAAGGCGTCAGGCCCATGCACGGCCCGGCAGACAATGCGGGCGCGCAGGAATGGGTCTTCCGCCGTGGGAGCCGTTTCCAGCGAAAACATCACCCCTGAACGGTCGGGCTGCAGCTCATCCGGGAGAGCCCCGATCTTGCGCCAGAGGCAGTGCCAGGTGGCGCAGGCGGCTGGACGATCCCGATAGATGCCGCATGCCACGCCTGTCTGATGCGCGCATAAGGTTCCGGCAGGCTTGGCAAGCGCCTTGACTTCAAGAACTCGGCAGCACTCCGCGCAGGTGCCACAGGTTCGGCCGGGAACGAGAACGTGCAAGGCTTCCGAACTTCCAATCTGAGGCCGTGCTGCAGGTCGCCCGCCTCTCCTCACGAGAGGCTTTCTCCTCGGCCTGCCGGGGATGATCGATCGACGGAGCAAGCCGGGCCGTCCTCAGACCCGGCGCCTGTTGCTGCCCGGTCGGATGCCCCTTTCTCGAAAGGGGCTGTTAACCCTCTCGGCATGGGGGGCGAAACGGAATCGCGAGCAACGCCGTATAGGCGCACCAGACAGGAGAGCCGGTATGCCGGATGAGACAAGGTTGCCGACCTTGGACGTTCTCGCCGATCTGCCTCAAGCGGATTTCGTAGCCCGCTGGCGGTCTCTGGTCGGCGAACCTCCTGCCATCATGCTGGAGAGCCGGTCAGAGATGATCCGCCTGCTGGTGGACAGTACGGAACCGGCTCCGTTTCGCTTCGATGAGCAGGCTGTGAACGCGCCTCAAAGTCATCCGGACCGGCGCTGAAAAGGAACGGCCACGGAAGCTGGAACGAAGGTGCGCGTACATCCGGCGTCACCCCCATCCCGGCATCGTGGCCGCGACCGATCAAGCGACAGGGTCGCGATCGGCATGTCCCTCAGATGGGGGCATCATGGTTAACAATCAATGACGGGTCCGACGGCCCGATCACTTTCGAGCCGGCGGCATGCCGCGTTGAGCCCGTAGAAGGGAAAGAGCCAAGCCCGCGGCGCTGCATGCCGATCCAGGCTGCGACCTTTTCAGTCGATCACTCCTCAGTCGATTACCTCGACGATACGACGCGTGCCCGGTTCGACGAGCACGGAGTGATCGTTCACGATGGTGTAGTTGTAGCCCTTGAGCTCAAACTCGCGCGGAACGTCGTAGTAGACCGGACCTTCGTCGGGCAGGATGGTGCCGACGCGAACCGGCAGACGGGAGACGAAGGAGGGACGACGTTCGGCCCGAGCGTAGATGCGAAATCGCTCCCGGCGGTCGATGCCAAGAATGCCATTGGCCGTCCCGACGGCCGCTCCGATCGCGCCGCCGACCACGGCTCCCAGGGGACCGGCCATCTCCTCCCCACGCGCGGCCCCCTCCTGCGCGCCGCGCTGAAGCCCCTGCGCGTGAGCGGAGGCGGCCATACCAATCCCGACCGTGATGAGGATCGTAGCGAGTTTGGCGTGCATCGACGGATAGCTCACTTGCCGCCCGACGCTTCATAGGCGGTGATCGCGCGGCGGCAATTCTCGGACAGCTCGGCGCGATGCTTCTTGAAGCAGGCATCCATCTCGGGGCTATCGGAGTCGATACCTCCGCAAAACTGCAAGGCGTCGCCCGTGCAGTACTTCTTGAGATCCGGGTTACCGCGCTTGCTCTCCGGTGCGGCAGAGGCTGAGGCGACGACGAACGGTGCGGCAAGCAGCAGGCCGAGGGTAGCGAGGCGTGGCATCGAATGCTTCCTGAGCCCGATATGGGCGGGCAGGAATGATCGAGAGGATGGGATCGTTCCTCGAAAGCGTGCTCCGCGGTCCAATCTGCTCAAGGGCTGGCGGGGCCTTCCGTCTCCACCCGACGAAGCGCCCGTACGCGACGCGGCTCCCTCTCAGGCTGACCCAAGGCCGTCAGCCTCGCGCCAACCGCGTCATCGGCAGCCTGTCCCATCCCTGCAGGACACGGCGCCGTCCGCCCCAGATCATGCGCACGTGCAACTCTGCCTCCCGGTCAGGGTCCGAGCGCTCAAACGAAAAAAGGCGCTCCCAAGGAGCGCCTGTTTCTCTGTTCACGAAGAAGCGTCAGACCATCCGGCGGTCCGGTGAGGGACCGCCGGAGATCCGGGTCCTAGTACGAGCCGAACTTGTAGTTCAGGCCGGCGCGGACGACGGCGAACTCGGTGTCGCGGACCTGCTGGCCACCGCTGACGAGCACGGTGCCCGGGCTGCCGATGGAGACCGTGCGGCCCTGGTTGTCGGTCGCGAAGGCGCCACGGCCGCCGGTGCCGCGGTCGAGGTTCACGTACAGACCTTCGACCTTCAGCGTCACGGCCGACGACTTGAAGAAGTTCAGGAACGAGTCGGTCGGGAGAGCGTACTCGATACCACCACCGGCGGCCCAGCCGGTCTGGAAGTCGTTGCTCGACACGCCGGTGCCGAACTCACGACCGCCGCCGGAGCCGTAGGCGAAGCCGCCGGTGCCGTACACGAGGGTGCGGTCGAAGGCGTAGCCGAGGCGACCGCGGACGGTGCCGAAGAAGTCGAGGCCGGACAGACCACCCGGATTGAACACCTGCTGGGCGGCCAGCGGGCTGGTCGAGAGGAAGCGGTTCCGGTCACGGCCGAAATCGGCGTACTGGGCGTCGGCCTCGACACCGATCACGACACCGGAGCCCGGGGTGAACTGGTAGTTGTAGCCGATCTGACCGCCGCCGACGAAGCCTTCGTTGGACTCGCGGTTGCTGAAGGCGACCACGGCGGTGGTGCCCGGGGGCACGAGCAGGGAGGCCGGGCCGACGCCGATCACGGTCGGGACGCGGTCGTCCTGGGTGCCGAAGCCGTAACCGGCGTTGAAACCGGCGTAGAAGCCCGTCCAGGTGAACACCGGCACCGGCTGGAACACCGGCGGCGGAGCCGCGCGGCGCGGGAGGTCGGCGGCGAGCGCCGTGCCCGACAGGAGAATGCCCGTGAGGCCGGCAAGGATCAGGGAATTGCGCAAGGTTTGAACCAGGGGTTTGTTAAACGTGCGCCCTGTTAGCAGCGGCCCAGCTCAGGTCATATGATATATTAGCCACAGCCCATCGATGACATCGCCGTGATCGTGACGATCCCTCGCGTCACCGCCCTGTCGGCGCTTTGGTTCGGTTCGGCCCAAACGACGAGCCATTGGCCAGCGCCGGCCGCGATGCTCTGAGGGCGACGCGCCCGCTGTCGAGATCAGGCGGAGCTGTCGGCTCCATCGACTTCTTCCTCGGTCGGCAGCTCGCAGCGGTTGTGAATGTCAGTGGCCGCCATCGCGCCATGTCCCATCGCAACCACGACTTGGTCGAGACCGCGCACGACTCCGCCGGCGGCGTAGAGACCCGGTACCGTGGTGCGGTTGTGCTCGTCGACCAGGAGAGCTCCCGTTTCATCGTGCTCGGCTCCCAGTTCCAATGCGAGCTCGGAGCGAAGCTTCAATCCGAGAGCCGAGTAGAGCACTTCGAACCGGTGTTCATCACCGCTCGCCGTGCATAGCCGAGTGATCCGGGCATCCTCGACATCGAGGCCTGTCACCGGCTCGTGGACGACCTTGATGCCGTGCTTCTCGACGCGCTCGCGCTCGCCCGCGTCGAGGTGCATGCCTTGCCCCAGCGTCAGAAGCGTCACGTCGCGCGAGTAGGTGCGGGCCACAAACACCGCCTCTCCCAGGCCCCTGTCGCCATGGCCGATCACCGCGATGCGCTTGCCTCTCGCTTCGTAGCCATCGCAGATCGGGCAGTAGCGCACGAGGCCGCGTCTGACGGCATCAGGAAGGTCCGGCAGGTCGGGCTCCACGTCGTCCGCGCCCGTGGCGAGAAGCACCCGGCGCGCCCGCACTTCGCGTGAGATGCCGCCCGCCTCCTCGACGCTGGCCGCGAAGCCTCCCTCGACCCTGCGCAGGGCCGTGACGCTGCCATGTGTGACCTCGGATCCATACCGAGCGAGGTGCTCGCGTTGACGGCGGAGGATCTCCTGTCCGGAGATGCCGTCGGCGAAGACCGGGATGTTGTGGCTGGTGGGTATCCAAGACGCGCGGGAATCGCCCGCATCCACCACGAGGAAGCGGCGCTCGAAGCGGGCCAAGTAGAGTGCGGCTGTCAGCCCGGCCGGGCCGCCGCCGACAATCAGGCAGTCGATCGGCTCTGAGAGATCAGCGGACAGAAGCCGAGCCATTCGCTCATCCGTTTATGAGGGCCACCCTTGCCGAGACCACCTTCGGCCTTCATCGGTTCCGCCACCGGCCGAAGCTTCGGATCGTCGGCAGGCGTAACCCTGTTGGAGCGGCCAAGCCGGCCGAGCGGGCTCCGTCAGGCCCGCGGACGGATCGGGGCCTTGGTGCGGCTACCAGAGCCTGCGCCGTCCAGCGGGCGATGCGCAGGGGCTTGCCGCCCGGTTGAGGAGCGTCGGACGGGAGGGCGGCGTCGAGGGCGGACATGGGAATGCCTTGCATGGGCGGATGCGACATGCCCAGCTTTACCCGCCCCGGACGGCCCAAGAAATTGGGATAGTCTCGATCGAGAGCTTCGGATCATTCGATGGAGTTGTCGGGTGCCCGAATGTCGTTCGATCGAGGGGCCACCGCCCGTGAACGACGGGTATCGGGATCGACACGGCATCGAATGGTCCGAGCCGGTCGAGGAGCCAGCGGCCCCGTCCCGGAACGGTGTCCGGCCCGCTGCAGCGGGCCGGCATGTCCTTGGGCGCGTAGGTCAGTGCCGCGGTAAGGTGTGCAGCCCGCGCAGGAAGAGGTCGACGTCCTCCCGCGTGTTGTAGAAGGCCAGCGAGGCGCGCACCGACTGATCGACGCCGAAGCGGCGCAGCGCCGGCAGGGCGCAGTGGTGGCCCGAGCGCACCGCGATCCCGAGGGAATCGAGGTAGTGGGCGACGGCCTCGTTGGTGAGGCCATCGACCGTGAAGGACATGACGCTCGCCTTGTTGAGCGCGGTACCGATCAGGCGCAGGCCCTTCACATCAGCCAAGCCTTCCTGCGCGTATTCGAGCAGGTCGTGCTCGTAGGCTGCGATCGCCGGCAGGCCGACGCTCTCCAGGTAATCGAGCGCCGCACCGAGACCCACCGCGCCGGCGATGTCGGGCGTGCCCGCCTCGAACTTTTCCGGTGCGCCCTTGTAGACGGTCTTGGCGAAGGTGACGTCCTCGATCATGTGGCCGCCGCCCTGCCACGGCGGCATCGCCTCCAAGAGGTGCCGCTTCCCGTACAGGGCGCCGATGCCGGTCGGCCCGAACACTTTGTGGCCGGAGAAGACCAGGAAATCGGCGTCGAGCGCCTGCACGTCGATGGGGATGTGCGGCGTCGATTGCGCGGCATCGACCAGCACCGGCACGCCGTAGGCATGCGCCAGAGCGATGATCTCCCGGATCGGGTTCACGGTGCCGAGCGCGTTGGCGACATGCGTCACCGAGACGATCTTGGTGCGGCCCGAGAGCAAAGCCGCATATTGCTCGAAGATGATCTCGCCGCGGTCGTTGACCGGGATCACCCGGATCGTCGCGCCGGTCGCCTGTGCCAGGAGTTGCCAGGGCACGATGTTGGCGTGGTGCTCGATGGTCGAGACGATGATCTCGTCGCCCGGGCCGATATTGGCCCGGCCGTAGGAGTTGGCGACGAGGTTGATCGCTTCCGTGGTGCCGCGCAGAAAGACGATGTCGTCCTTGCTCGGCGCGTTGAGGAAGCGGCGCGTCTTCTCGCGACCGCCCTCGAACAGGTCCGTGGAGCGGGCGGCGAGCGTGTGCGCGGCCCGGTGGATGTTCGAGTTGTGGCGGCCGTAGAATTCGCTCGTGGCGTCGATCACGCTCTGCGGCTTGTGGGTGGTGGCCGCGTTGTCGAGCCAGACGAGGCGGTGCCCGTTCACGCTCTGGTGCAGCGCCGGGAAGTCCTTGCGAACGTGCTCGACATCGAACGGCGCGCCGGCTGGAACCGATCCGTGCGAGGTCACCCGCGGGGCGGGACCCTCGTGGCGCGAGGGCTCGACCCGCGGCTGGGCGGCCGCCTTCTTGCCTCTCGCTGGCGGCGGGGCCGGGCTCAGGAAGTAGTAATCGCCCGTGTTGTCGGGGGCGGGCACGCTCGGATGCGGGAGCTGGCCGGTGCGCGAGAAATGCTCCTGCGCGGCGCCGCCGCCGGGCTTGCGGGGATCGCGCGGCACGAGATGGGGTGCCAGGGCGTGGGCGAAGCCGTTAGCGCGGGGATGGTCGGCTGCGATCTGCCGGTGCAGGTCGGGGCCACCGGGGATCGCCGCGGCGACGTCGGGCAGGCTCGGCACGAAGAATTCGGGCAGCCGGTTCGGGTTCGTGAACGGATGCACCGAGGGGATCGCCGCCACGTCGAACAGGTTTGCGCTCGCCGGCGCGGGCGTCGCGCCGACCGGGTTGGCGTGGGACGGACCGGTCAGGCCCGGCAGGCCGACCGGCAGTGCGCCGAACGAGCGCGCGGCCTGCGCCGACAGGTCGGGCTGGAAGCCCGACGGCAGCGCGCCCGAGGGCAGAGAGGGCGTGCCCAGATTGGCGCCGGGCAGCGCGGGCTGCCCGGAACCGGTGGGAAGGCTCTCAAGCCCCTGGGGGACTTGAGGCGTCTGCGGCAGATGGGGCTGGAACGGTGCACTTCCCGCCTGTCCCTGGCCAGTGATCTCGCGGGCGAGGCGCCCGACGAGATCGGCATGCGCCAGATCGCCCGCGTTGCCGGTTGGAAGACCGAGAGCGGGGGCGTTAGGCGTAGTCATGGTAGTTTCCCAGCAGCACGTTATCGAGGCGGGCGATCGCGTCCTCGACCAACACGGCGGCCGAGAAGTAGCGGGTCACGAGGTGCGAGGCGATGGAGTGGTCGTTGGTGCCCATGTACCGCACCGACAGGCCGGGCTCGATCTCGCCGGTCACGCCCGACTTCTGCAGGCCGACCACGCCCTGCTCGCCCTCGCCGACACGCAGCAGCAGGATCGAGGTGGTCTGGGCGCCCGTCACCGGATCGGTGTCGATCGGCAGCTTGTCGCTCGGCACCAGCGGCACGCCGCGCCAGGTGATGAAGGGCGCGCCGAACAGGTGGACGACGACCGGCGGCACGCCGCGGCGGGTGGCCTCGCGGCCGAAGGCAGCGATGGCACGCGGATGGGCCACGAAGAAGGCGGGCTTCTTCCAGACCAGGGTCAGCAGCTCGTCCAGATCGTCCGGGGTCGGCGGCCCTGAGCGGGTCGGGATGCGCTGGCGGCCGGCGACTTCGCCGAGCAGGCCGAACTGCGAGTTGTTGAGCAGCTCCCACTCCTCGCGTTCCTTCACGGCATCGACCGTGAGGCGGATCTGCTCGCGCAGCTGATCGATCTCGTTGGAATAGAGATCGGTGACGCGGGTGTGGGTGTTGAGGATCGTCTGGATCGTGGAGAGGTGATACTCGCGCGGATCGATCTCGTAATCGACGAAGGTGGTCGGCAGGCGCGGCTCGCCGGCATGGACCGCCAGGAGTTCGATACCCTGCTCGCCGTAGGAGTTGGTGTGCCCTTTCAGGCGGTCACGCTCCTCCTGGTACTGGTCGATGCGCGAGCGGATGGCCTCGTCCTCGATCGCGGCGCGGTCGAGGGTGAGCAGCGTCACCGCCGAGAGCGCCTTCACCGCCGGCGCCGGGCCGGCCTCGCCGACGAGGGCGTCGTCGCCGAAATAATCGCCGCGCGTGGCAAGCCCCTGGCGCAGCCGGCCCTTGTAGGGGCCCGACAGGGTCAGCTCGACGGTGCCGTCGGCCACGATCACGAGGCTGCGGCCGGACGAGCCCTCCTCGGCGATGACCTCGCCGGCCTTGTGCCGGCTCTGCGTGAACTTGTCCGCGAGCGTGGCCAGTTCGGCATCGCCGAGGCGGCTGAACAGCGGAACGGCGCGCAGCGAGCCGGGACGGACCGTGCGGCCCTTGTCCTCAAGGCTGAGATCGATGCGGCCGGGCTTGGCCAGCACCACGGCGCGGCGGTTGACCCGGTAGACGCCGCCCGCGACGTCGACGAAGGGCAGCAGGCGCAGGAGGAAGCGGGGGGTGTTGGCGACGTTTTGGACCGAGGTGACGGTCGCGGTCGCTAGATTGCGCGCGGCGGATGCGCTCACGCTCAGACCCGGTCCACTCATCTGTCGTCGTCTCCTTACGGTGTTTCGGAAATTCGGCCGGTGCGGACGCGGGGGCCCGGCGCCGGCAGCACATCGGGTGCGGATGACAGGCAGCCGCCGGCACGGCGCAGGCACAAAGGCCCCGCCGGCGCCGCACTGAACTTGCCAACACCATCGCTCTATTGATTGCAACTTGCCCGAGCCGGGCCTATTGAGACGTTCGGCCGGGACAATTGATGTACTAGGCGCGGCGGCAACCGGCGGTCAACGGAATGATTTTCCAATTTTTGTGGACGCCGCAGGAGATGGATCTTCTGAAGCTGCCTTAATTAGTTGAACGTTTTATAAATCTGCCTTTTAATGGAAAAATGTTCTACAAGATGTTCTCTTGGAGAATGTCTTGAAGCAACTCGTCGCGGAAAGATTTTTCTGGCAGCCGGCTCAGATCCCGTCGCCGAAACCGAAGGACTGATCCATGGTCTGGGCGGGCTCCTCGTCGCTCCGCAGGCGGGAGACGACCCGTGCCGGCACGCCCGCGACGGTGGTGTGGGCGGGCACCTCGTGCAGCACCACCGCGGCGGCGGCGACCTTGGCGCCTTCCCCGACCCGGATGTTGCCGAGCACCTTGGCGCCGACGCTGAGGAGCACGCCGCGGGCGATCTTCGGATGCCGGTCGCCACTCTCCTTGCCGTTGCCGCCGAGCGTCACCGACTGGAGGATCGAGACGTCATCGGCCACGACCGTGGTCTCGCCGATGACGACGCCGGTGGCGTGATCGATGAAAACCCCCGAGCCGATCCGCGCCGCCGGGTGAATGTCGCAGCCGAACACCTCGGAGATGCGGCTCTGCACGTGCAGGGCGAGCGTCGCCCGGCCCTGATGCCAGAGCCAGTGCGCCACCCGGTAGCCTTCGAGCGCGGCGAAACCCTTGTAGAACAGGAACGGATCGAGATAGCGCCGGCAGGTCGGGTCGCGCTCGCGGATGGCGATGAGATCGCGCACGGCGTGCAGCCCCGCATGCGGGTCGGCCTCGAATGCGGAGAAGCAGAGATCGCGCATGGTGAGCCGCGACAGGTCGCCGTCGCCGAGCCGGTGGGCGAGGCGGTAGGCCAGAGCCTCCGACAGGCTGCGCTGGTCGAGCACCGTCGCCTGGATAAGGCCCGCATAGAGCGGCTCCTCGATCAGCGCCGCCTCGGCTTCGCTCCGCATCGCCGCCCAGACATCCCCCTCCGCCATGCTGCGGCTCGTCGCCCGCAGGGGCGGGACGATCGCCAGGGCTGCGGTCACGACCGGGTCTCCGGATTGGACGGGGGGAGCGGGCGGAGGCCGCAGCGGTGATCGCGCGCACGCATCGTCGGGTCGTCCGATCGCTTCACGGGATGCGCCGGAACAGGTCCGGCAGGTAGCTCTGCAGGGTCTCGTGGCCGTCGAACTGGACATCGATCGTGGCGCGGCCGGCTTGACCGTGGATGCCGATCACCCGGCCCCGCGCATGGCGCCAGATCCCGAGGGCTTCGGCGAGGTCGAGCCGATCGAACACGACCTGATCGCCGGGAAGCATCGTCGCACTCAGCATGATGGTGTCCTTGAAGCGGGAATCCCGTCACGGCTTCCGATCCACCGGCCCGCACGCCGCTTCTCAAATCGCGCGCCGCGGGAGGGGAAGGAAGAGCCTGCCAACCGCGCCGGGATACGGGAGAAGATTTGCTGCGCGGGAGGGCGGATCAAGAGCATTATTTTCGGTAAGTCATTGTTTCAATTCGATAATTATCGACAGAACGCCGTTTGGCAAGCCTTGTTCCGCACTTCTCGCCGCGCGCCCCCGGAACGGGACGGCGGTCCGCCGTCGCCTGCGAACTGATTCCGCTTCCAGTTGAGCCTTGGGTTTCGCCACACACCGTCATTGCGACCGGCAGCGAGCGCTCGATCGAGGTCGGTCCGGATCTCGTCGATGTTCGCCAGCCCGACGGCGAGGCGCACAGAGCCATCGGTGACGTCGGCGGCGCGCGGCTCATCCGGCGTCAGGTGCGAGTGGCTGGTCGAAGCCGGTTGGATCGCGCGGCTGCGGGCATCGCCGAGTTTGGCGACGCCGTCGAACAGCTTGGACGCTTCAGCGCGGAGGCCGCCTGATCCGAGGCGGGGGCGCGTGCGGCCGCACCGCCCTTCAGTGCGGCGAGGACGCCGCTCCGGCACGCCGGCGGTGGGACCGGTGACCCGGATGTCGATGGTGCCGAGGGCCTCGAGCGCAAACAGGTTTTCGCATCCGCTCGCGCCAACGGCCGGCCGAACGCTCGGCCGATTGCCTCACGGGTGCTTGTGGATCGGATCGACCCAGTAGACCGTCTCGGGCCGCTCGGCCGCCTCGACATCGGGCAGGTTGACCACCACCGCCTCGTTGTCGGAGCGCACCAGCACGCAGTGCAGGGGCTCGTCGGTCGAGGCGTTGATCTCCTGGTGCGGCACGTAGGGCGGCACGAAGATGAAGTCGCCGGGCCCGGCTTCCGCCACGTATTCGAGGCGCTCGCCCCAGCGCATCCGGGCCTGGCCGGAGACGATGTAGATCACGCTCTCCAGCGCGCCGTGGTGGTGCACGCCGGTCTTGGCGTCGGGCTCGATCGCCACGGTGCCGGCCCAGATTTTCTGGGCGCCGACCCGTGCGGCGTTGACCGCCGCCTGCCGGAACATGCCGGGCGTCTGCGCCGTGTTGGGATCGAGCCGGTCGCCGGGGATCACCCGCACGCCGTCGTGCTTCCAGCGCGCGGCGGCGCCTTCGTCGTGGTCATGATTGTGAGGCTCATGGTCGTGAGGCTCATGGTCATGGGTGTGGCCGTCGCCGAGGTCGTGCATGTTCACAAAATCCTTCGTCGCCGCGATCATCGCACGGCGGCAAGCGCGTCCGAAAACCCGGTATCGAGGATCGCCTCGGCGCGCGGGGCCCGCGCCGCCGGGATCAGTCCGGCCCGCACGTAGAGGTCGATGATGCGCTGCTCGTCGGCGATCACGGTGTCATCGATCGGCACGGTGCGATAGCGCGCGCGCCCGAACCAGCGCAGCGGCACCGCCTCGGGCAGGCCGATCAGCCGCGACCATGCGGCAGCGTAGGGCGCCGGATCGGTCAGCGCCCGGGCTCGGGCCCTGGCGAGGCGGGCGGCGTAGTCGGCGAGCAGGGCGCGCTTGGATTTCAGCGCGGCGTCGCTCGCCACCGCGTAGCTCAGGCCCGGGGTGATGCCGTTGCCATCGCGGAGCACCCGCACGAGGCCGGCGAGTTCGGCCGCGGAAGTGTAGGGCTCCCAGGTCGACCACGCATCGACCGCGCCGGAGGTCAGCGCCAACTTGGCGTCGGCCGGCGGCAGGAAGCGAAACTGCACGCTGTCGGCGGGCAGCCCCGCTTCTTCGAGGGCGGCGAGGACGACCTGATGGCCGATCGAACCGCGATTGGTGGCGATCCGCTTGCCCTGGAGGTCCGCCACGCTGCGGATGGCGGAATCGGGCCGCACGAGGATGGCGAGCCCGTCCTGCCGGTTGCGGAAGGCCAGAAAGGCCTTGACCGGAACCCCCGCGGCGGCCGCGAAGGTAAAGGGGCCATCGCCCACGCCGCCCGCGTCGATGACGCCGGCATTCAACGCTTCCAGCAGCAGGGCGGCCGCCGGAAACTCGCTCCATTCCAGCCGGTAGGGGAGGCCGTCGAGCACGCCCGTGGCCTCCATCAGGGCACGGGCGTTGCCGCGCTGGTCGCCGACGCGCAAGACCTCCTCCGCGCGGGCGGGCGCGAGGCTGGCGAGCGCCAGGGCGATCAGGACGAGCCAGCGGGCCATCATGCGGCCTCCGCCGTGCCGCGGCGCCGGGCGAGCAGATCCTTGAAGGCCGGTAGCAATTCGCGCCCGTACTGGATCGCGTCCTCCAGCGGGTCGAAGCCACGGATCAGGAAGGTGCGCACGCCGAGGTCGTGATAGTCGAGGAGCGCGTCGGCGACCTGCTCGGGCGCCCCGACGAGCGCCGTGGAGTTGCCGGAGGCGCCGGTCTCGGCGGCGATCGCGGTGTAGAGGCGCTTGTCGAGGCGCTGGCCTTCGGCCGCCGCGGCAAGCAGCCGGCGCGAGCCCTCGTTCTGCGGGGGCGCTGCAGACGCGAGGCCGCGGGCGGTCCGCAGCCGCCGGGTCTCGGCAAGGATGGCCTCCGCCCGCGCCCAGGCCCGCTCCTCGGTCTCCGCCAGGATCGGCCGCAGCGAGAGGCTGAACCGCGGGGAGCGTCCATGCGGGGCGGCCGCCGCCCGCACCCTGCCGATCAGCTCGCGCACCTGGGCGTAGGTCTCGCCCCACAGGGCGTAGGTATCGGCGTGGCGGCCGGCCACCGCCAGAGCCGCCGGCGAGGCGCCGCCGAAATAGACGGGGATCGCCCCGACCGGCTTCACCTCGGAGAATCCGGCCTCGATCCGGTAATGGCGGCCCGCGTAATCGAAGGGCGCGTCCGACGTCCAAGAGAGACGCAGGATGTCGAGGAATTCGGCGGTACGGGCGTAGCGCTCGTCCTTGGTGAGGTGGTCGCCGTCGCGGGCGAGATCGCGGTCGTCGCCGCCGCTGATCGCGTGGATCGCCACGCGTCCGCCGGTGAGCTGGTCGAGCGTCGCGAACTGGCGCGCCGCGATCGTGGGCGCGGTGAAGCCGGTGCGATGGGCGATCATCAGCCCGATGCGCCGCGTCGCGGCCGCGATCTCCGCGGCGATCAGCAGGGGATCGGGGGAGGTGGAATAGGCTGCCACCAGCACCCGATCGAACCCGCCCCGCTCGTGCGCCTTGGCCAGGAGCCGCAGATAGTCGGGCTCGATCGCTGGCCCGCGCGCCGCGCGCGTCTCGGAGACCTCGTGCGGGGCGACGAAGCCGATGAACTCGGTCGTCTCGGGCGGCAGCAGGCTCATCCGGATCTTCCTCGACTGTCAGACACCGAGCGCGGTGCGGCCGGCGGCAATCCGCACCGCGTCGCCCTGCGGCCAGTGGATGCGCGCGCACAGGACGTCGCGCAGGTGCCGCTCCAGCGGCTCTTTTCGCGAGAGGGCGGCGTTGCCGCAGAACTCGGCCACCCGCTGCACCGCCTGGATCGCGTTCTCGGTCACGGTCAGCTTGACGAAGCCCGCCTCCTGCGGGGCCGGCAGCGCGCCCGCATCGGTCTCGGCGGCGAGGCTCGCCACGAGCCGGGCGTTGACGGAGAGGAGCCGCTCGTTCTCGCCCAAGGCCTCGTGGAAGCGCGGCAGGCTGGCGAGCGGCGCCCCGAGGCTGCCGGGCACGCGCTCGTGCAGGAAGTGCCGGAACCACGCCTGAGCCGCCTGCGCGACCCCGTCGTAGAGGGCGGCGAGCAGGGTGCAGCTCCAGGCCTGCTGCAGCGGATCGGGCCGGCGCCATTCCTCCGGGCGGCGCAGATCGACCGCGTGGCCGCCCGGCACCCGCACGTCCTCGAACACCACGTCGTGGCTGCCCGAGGCACGCAGGCCGAGATGGTCCCAGGTCTCCTCGATGCGGATGCCCGGGGGACGACATCGGCACCAGCAGGTTGCCGACCCGCGGCTCCGGCTCGTCGGTGCGCACGAAGACGACGCCGCAGGCGAGGCCCGGCGCGCCGGTGGAGTAGATCTTTCGGCCCGATACCCGCCAGTCGTCGCCGTCGCGCCGGGCGAGCGTGCCGGGCAGGCCACCGCGGGCGGGTGTGCCGAGATCGGGCTCGACCCTGAGCGCATTGATGAGGGCGCCCTTCGTCACCGCGTCGCGCCCGACCGTGTCCGAGAGCGCCCGCGGCCAGGGCGTGCCGGCGCGGTGGATCAGCCCGTGCTGGAGCAGCGTCATCGCCAGCACCAAGGCGACCGCCGGATCGCCGGCCCCGAGCGTACCGACGACCTGTGCCGCCCGCGCCAGCCCGGCCCCGCCGCCATCGAGCCGTTCCGGCACGGTGAGCCCGATCAGACCTGCTTCGCGCAGGGATGCGATCGGCCCGTGCGGAAAAGCGCCGGCGCGATCGCGCTCACCGGCTTCCGCGGCAAAGTTCTCGGCCAGACGCCGGACGGTATCGAGAGACGCGGCGGCCATGGTCATCGATAGGGCATGAGGAAAGAGCGAGGGGGGAGAGGCTGAGCCGAGTGCCGTGGCGATTGGCGGGAGGCTTTTCGCAAGGTCTCGCTATGCTCGGCGCGGAGGCGCGGGCGGTCAACGAAACGTGTTTCCAAAAATGGGACCTCTGGAAGGAGGTTCTGCCCGCGCGCTTCCGAATACCGGAAGATCGCGCTCTGCTCTGTCGACGACGCGTAGGACCTCTGCTTCGGAGGCGGTGTCCGCAGGGGCTCGCCCGCGAACGGACCGTCCTGTCGCCGCTTCCCGATGATCCAGCGCTGATCACCCTAAACCCGGATCGCTGGGCGAAAAATCTTCTCGCGGACGTCAAAGCTGCGAAAGTCTATCGCCGGACATGACGTATTTTGGAAAGATGCTTCGATTGACTTCACTGCCAAGCAATTGAAAACTGAATAAACCAGCCCCTTCCGAGAAGCTGTTCCCGATATCGACGCGCCGCATCGTCCCGGTTGACCGGGCGATTCTCCGGTGCGTCCCGCCTTGCGACCCTGCGGAGACGACCATGACCGACGAGCCCTCGCGCCCCGGCCTCCTGCCGTCGCGCCGGTTCCTGTTGCGCGCAGGCGCTGCCGCAGCGGCTCTCCCGCTTGGGTTCGGGGTGGGCGGCGTGCGGGCTTGGGGCCCCGGTCCGACCGTGCCGTTCGATCCCGGCCCGATCTGCCGCCCCGCCGCCGCAGAGGGGCCCGCCGGTCCCCTGAAGCCGATCAAGCTCGCCTGGAACGCCACCGCGATCTGCACCGCCGCGGCGCCGCTGGCCAAGGAGCGCGGCATCTTCGCCGCCCACGGTCTCGACGTGGAGTTCGTGAATTTCGGCGGCTCGACCGAGGCTCTGTTGGAGGCCATCGCCACGGGCAAGGCGGATGCCGGCATCGGCATGGCGTTGCGTTGGCTCAAGCCGCTGGAACAGGGCTTCGACGTGAAGATCACCGCCGGCCTGCACGGCGGCTGCCTCCGGCTGCTCGGCGCGAAATCCGCCGGCATCACCGACGTCGCGGCGCTGAAGGGCAAAACGATCGCGATCAGCGATCACGCGAGCCCGGCCAAGAACTTCTTCGCCCTGCTGCTCGCGCAGGCCGGCATCGATCCGGAGACCGGTGTCGAGTGGCGGCAATACCCGGCCGATCTTCTCAACCTGGCGGTCGAGAAGGGCGAGGCGCAGGCGCTGGCCGATTCCGATCCGCGCACGTGGATCTGGCTGAAGGACCCGAAATTCACGGAAGTCGCGACCAACCTCTCGGGGGCGTATGCCGACCGCACCTGCTGCGTGGTCGCCGTGCGCGGCAGCCTGATCCGCAACGACCGCGCTGCCGCCGCCGCGCTCACCCGCGCCGTGCTGGAGGCCGGTCACCGCGTCCACGAGAACCCGGAGGACGCCGCACGCATCTTCTCGGGCTACGGCGGCAAGGGTTCGGTCGAGGATCTCGCCGCGATGCTGCGCAGCCAGCACCACGGCGACCGCCCGGTCGGCACCGACCTGAAACGCCAGCTCGTGCTCTACGGCGACGAGCTCAAACAGGTGAACGTCCTCAAGCGCACCACCGACACGGCTAAGTTCGCCGAGCGCGTCTATGCCGACGTGTTGAGCTGAGGGGCGCTCATGACCAGCCTCACCGGATTCGCCGGCGCCTTGCCCGATGCCCATGGGCGCTCCCCGGGGCTGCCGCTGCGAGCGCTCGCCCTCGGCGCGGCATGGCTCGCGCTCGCGGGGGCGACCTACGCCCTGCCGGAGGACGGCGACTTCCCCACCACCGCCGCCTTCGCGGCCGGCGCCCTCGGTTTCGGCCTCGTCCTGCCGCCGCTGGTCGCCCGGTCGGCGCATCTCGGCCGGGCCGGAGCCTCCCTGGCGCATTGGACGCCCTGGCTGACCCTTCTGGCGCTGGCCCTCACCGCCTGGGAGCTCATCACGGCGAAGTTCGCGCTCCTGCCGATGCCCTTCTTCCCGCCGCCGCAGGCGATCCTCGAAGTCTTCCTGGAAGATTGGCCGAGGCTCGGCGGCAGCATCCTGGCCTCGCTAAAGCTGCTCGCCGGAGGCTACCTGATCGGCGCCGGTCTCGGCTTCGTGCTCGGCGTCGCGATCGGCTGGTCGAAGGCCGTAGGCTACTGGGCGCATCCGATTTTGCGCTTCGTCGGGCCGCTGCCGGCGACCGCGTGGCTGCCGATGGCCTTCTTCGTGTTTCCCTCATCCTGGTCGGCCAGCACCTTCCTAATCGCACTCGCCACCGGTTTCCCGGTCACGGTGCTGACATGGTCGGGGGTCGCCGGGGTCAACAAGGCCTATTTCGACGTGGCGCGCACGCTGGGGGCCTCGCCTGCCTTCCTCGTGCTGCGGGTCGCGGTGCCGGCGGCGCTGCCGCACGTCTTCGTCGGGCTGTTCATGGGGCTCGGCGGCGCCTTCGCCGTGCTGGTGGTCGCCGAGATGCTCGGCGTGAAGTCCGGCCTCGGCTGGTACCTGCAATGGGCTCAGGGCTGGGCCGCCTACGCCAACATGTACGCCGCGCTGATCGTGATGGCGCTGATGTGCTCCGGCCTTATCACCCTGCTGTTCCGCCTGCGCGACCGGGTGCTCTCCTGGCAGAAGGGGCTGGTGCAATGGTAGCCGGACCGCTCGAACGCTCCACCCCGGCGCCCCTTGCGGCCGTCGGATCGCGGCTCACCGTCGAGGCCGTGTCGCACGCTTTCGACATCCGCGGCGCCGCGCTTCCGGTGCTCGACCGCATCTCCCTCGACGTGGCGCCGGGCGGCTTCGTGGCGCTGCTCGGTCCCTCCGGCTGCGGCAAGTCCACCCTACTGCGTCTCGTCGCCGGGCTGGAGCCGCCCGGCGCCGGCCGCATCTCGATCGACGGGGCTGGGGTCACGGGCCCCGATCCCTCGCGCCTGCTCGTGTTCCAGGACCCGACGCTCTATCCCTGGCGCACGGTGCAGGGGAACGTGATGCTGGGGCTGGAGGCCCGCGGTGTCGCCAGGCGCGAGCGCGCGGCCCGGGTCGAGGCGGCCCTGCGCCTGGTCGGGCTCGACGGCTTCAGCGAGGTCTTCCCGCACCAGCTCTCCGGCGGCATGGCCCAGCGCGCGGCGCTGGCCCGCGCCCTGGTGAATGCGCCGCGCCTTCTCCTCCTCGACGAACCGCTCGGCAAGCTCGACGCTCTGACCCGCCTCAGCCTGCAGGCCGAGATCCTGCGGCTGTGGCAGGAGACGCGCTTCACCGCGCTCCTCGTCACCCACGACGTGGAGGAGGCGCTGGTGCTGGCCGAGCGTGTCATCGTGCTCTCCGACCGCCCGGCCGCAATCCGCGCAGACATCCTCGTCGAGCGTCCCTATCCGCGCCACCGCGACGATCCTGAATTGGTGCGTCTGCGCCGAAAAATCCTCGGCATCCTCGGTCAATCGATCTGATCGGCGGCCGCTCGGGGTCGTGCTTTCATCCTCCGTTCGACCGGCTCATCCGTAACCACTGCGCCAACCGAAGCCGGTGGCGTCGGTTGGTTGAGCGAACAATGTCGGACCGTTGTGATATGCGTGCCAAAGGTCTGCTGCTGGCGCGAAGCAGGCATTACCGTTGCGGATCAAAGCAAAATCCAGACCTCGATGACGCGCTGAAAGCGTTCGTGGGGAGTGTCGGGATGGGAGTTAAGCTCGAGGTTCCTATCCATTGCCGCCGACAACGTGAATCGCGAACGACACACCGAACAGGCCGAGCGCAGCGAGTGTAAGATCACCGCGATTTTTGTCTGTGCTGAGGTATTCAAGCCTGAGGACAGAGGATACGAATTCCGCGTCTCGAATATATGAGGGCGGGAGCGTTCAGGGTTGCGTGGTTACTCTTAGTACAGTGGTCACGGTCCAATCGCCCGCGTGAAGTTTGGTGCCGCCCGACACTGCATGCCGTTGCCTTGCATGACATTCGGCGGCCGGCATGACCGAGACGTCTAACGTTTGACTGGGCAAGCTACGGGTGTTCACGCGAGTTGATGCCGATCCGAGTGCAGTGCGAATGACAACGGACGATGGGCGAGCCGACTTGGGGCGTACTCGGCTTAGTGCCTCTCACGAAACTCCCGCTGCGCTGTCATCGCCAGAGCGAGAACGGTCGGAGACCGGGAGTGTTGTGAGGCACTCGTAGCTCGGAGCTTGGCCGGCGGACCTGAACTGGGCGCCGCAGGTATCGCCACGCATTGCGGCGGCATGCACGTAAGCACACCCATGCAGGCAGAGGGGCAAGGGTGCAGCGCGCGGAAGCGGCGACAGCCTGCAAACAATCGACGCACCCCGCGCTTCGAATGACAATATTTTGAACAAAGATGACTGCATTTGCGCCACAATTCGGCGAATCGCGTGCACCGCAACCGTAAATTGGACTTATGCGTACGCTCTCAGGCGCTGCCCAGCGCCGACTATATTCTTACATGGTCGCTTTTAATTCGAATTTAACGAAAAATTTTCGCAACCCTTTCGGCGCCGCAGCAATTCAGAGGGCGTCGCACGGCCGATGACCCGAATGGTTGCCGTCCGCAGAGCGACCCATTCCACGCGCCTGGAGTTGGCCTCGTGTCCCAGCCTACCCTCACGTCCGCGCCGGAGCACCGCCATGGCCGGCTCGTCCGCGTGTCGAGCGTCGGTCTTGCCTCGGTTCTGGCGATCTTGATCGGCACCTCGGTGCTTCCGCCCCTCGTGGCGGACCAATCCGATCGCGCGGTGGTCAACGCCCCGGTCACCCTGCTGACGGCCCCGATCGCGGGCGATATCGGGGCGATCCCGGTCACCGCGGGGGACAAGGTCGAACGCGGTTCGCTGGTGGCCCAGATCACCAATGACCGCCTGGATCGCGCCACGGCGATCCAGCTAGCCGGGCGGGTCTCCGAACTGCGGGAGCGCGCGCTTGCCGCCGAGAACAAGAGAACCTCGAACGAGGCCTATCTTGCGGCCATCGATCGGGCGATCCGGGATCAATCCGCACAGATGATGCAGGTCCTCCGCTCACAGGTCGAGGAGCTCAAAGCCAAAATCGCCTCGGCCAACGCGTCGGGCGAGGAGAAGCGGGTGCTGATGGAGCGTCAGGTCGGCATGGTCGCGCGCGACGTGGCGAGCCCCGATATGGTGAAGTCGACGACGCAAGCCTTCAACGCCGCGATCCAGGAGAAGAAGGCGGCGGAGGCCAAGCTCAATCAGAAGACGGTTCAGCTCGAGGGACTGGCTCGTGGGCTGTTCCTGGGCGACGAACTGCGCAGCCTCGCCGACCTGTCGGAGAAGCAGCTCTCCATCACCTACGACACGCAGCGCCTTGCAATCGAGGAGAAGGAGCTGAAGGCCGCGATGGTCGATCAGCAGGCGCTGCTGAAGCGGGAGGACCAGCGCCTCGACAGGTTGACAACCTCCGAAATCAAGGCTTCGGCCAAGGGCGTCGTCTACAACGTCAACGCCACGACCGGACGGCACGTCGGAGCCGGCGACAGCCTCGCCTCCGTCGTGGATTGCGAGCGCAGCTTCGTCGTCGCCATCTTCTCCTACCGCCAGGGCCAGAACCTGCAGGTGGGAAGCGCGGTCACGATTTCGGGCGGATCCGTCGGGCCTCGCCGAGGCATCGTGACCGAGATTCTGCCCAAGACCAGCGACACTGTCGACGCGACCTACGCGGTGCCGTTCCCGCAGACGGAGCGGCGCGAGCTCTACGTCCTGGTCAGGCCCGAGCTGCTCCCGGCTAGCGGTGCGGCGTCCGAAACCCTGGTGGAGTCGGCTTGTGGCGTCGGGCGCTGGGTGACGGTCACGCGGGAATCGGGCTGGGTGCCGTCGAACTCCGTCGTCTGGCGCGATCTCGGTGACGGCGCGAGCGGGCTCGTGACGATGGTCGCGGCCGCCGCACCCGATGTCGTGCAAACCGTGTCCGATCACGCCCGGGCCATGGTCTCCTCCGCAAGCGACGTCCTGAAACACGTCGTCTCCACGGGGGCGGATGTCGCGGGCCCGGCACGGGCCGGCCACGACGTCCCCGTGCGGCCGGAACCCGGAACGCCTCGCGCGAGCTCAGCCGTTGGTGAGGGCCGTTCCGAGACGCAATCGGAGGCGATCGCGCCCGCTATCCAGAGAGACGCGCCGACCATCGCGTCCACGGAGGCCGGGGAGAAACCTGTGGCCGATCGCATGGCCCCGATCCCGACCCAGCCCTCGAGCACGGGGCAGCAGCCGGCCGAGATCGCCCCTGCGCGCCGCATTTCGATGCCGCCGCTCCCGCCGGCACGGCCGAATTCTTTCCAAAGCGAGGCTCCGAAACGGACAGGTTCCATCGCACAGGAGGCACGCAGCTGAGGGCGGTCGCCGCCGCGCTCGCTCTCACGTTGGGAATGTCGGCCCCTGCCTGGGCGGATGATCTCGGCCGGGAGCTGTGCCGCGCCCTGTCCGGCGCCGTCGAGAGGACGGCGCCCGATGGGGACCCCGTGTTCCTCGCGAGCTACGAGCCCGGGCCGGACGAGAAGGAGGTTCCGCCGCCGCTGCGCAGCACCGCCTTCTCCTACGACAACGCCCTGGCGGCCACGGCGCTCACGGCCTGCGGCGACCTGCGGCGCGCCCGTCAGATCGGCGAGGCCTTCCTCGTGGCGATCGAGAGCGACCGCACCTTCGAGGATGGCCGCATCCGCAATGCCTATCGCGCCGGCCCGGTGCGCGCGCGTCCCGTCCTCCTCCCGGGCTGGTGGGACGCCGCGAACAAGCGCTGGTCCGAGGACCGCTATCAGGACGGCACGGCGACCGGCAACGTCGCGTGGGTCGGGCTGGCACTGCTCAATCTGCGCGACGCGACGCAGGACCCGCGTTTCGAGAAAGGGGCTACCCGTCTCGCGGCCTGGATCCGAGCGCGGACGGCCCGCCACAACGGGCCCGGCTTCACCGGAGGGCTCGACGGCTACGATCCCGACCAAGCGTCGCTGCGCTGGGCCTCCACCGAGCACAACCTCGACATCGTTGCCCTCGGGATGCGGCTCGGCAAGCCCGACGACCGGGCCATGGCTGCCTCGGCGCGGACATTCCTCGACGCCGCCTTCGACGAGCGGGCCGGCTGCTTCCGGATGGGAACCGATACCGATGGCCATATGCGCGGTGTCGAGGCCGTGGCCCTCGACACGCAGCTCTGGCCGCTGCTCGGGGTCGTCGATCCACCGGAGGCTTGGCGGCGCGCCCTGTCCTGCGCGACCACACGGTTGGGCGTGCCCGGCGGGTTCGATTTCAACGACGACCGCGACGGCCTTTGGGTCGAGGGAACCGCACAGGCGGCGCTCGCCTATCGCTCCGTCCAGAACGAGGCCACGGCGGGGGAACTCCTGCAGACCCTTGCCGGTCAGCGCGCCCCCTCGGGCTCGCTCTATGCAAGCCGCGAGGCACGGCTGACCACCGGTCTGCGAATCGGGCCGGCGAGCACGCAGGACGACTTCTTCTACTTCCGCCGTCCGCATCTTGGCGCGACGGCTTGGGCCGCGCTGGCGGCTTTGGGCCACAATCCCTTCACAGGAGGCCGCGTCCAATGATGTTTCCCTCGCCCGGCGACGCGGCCTCCGTGCTCGCGCTCTCGTTCGGCATCGCGCTCGGACTTTTCGCTCTCGCGGGCCTGTTGCGGCCGGAGCGCGCCTTCGATCGCCTTCTGTTCGGAGCGCTGACGGCTGCGCTCATCGCCACTTACGCGCGCTGGCGCTGGAGCGACACGCTGCCGCCGCTGACCCCCGAGGCCGGTGCCTTCTGGTCCTACCTGTTCTTTGCCGCCGAGATGGTGGCGGTGGTCTATACCCTGCTCTCGGTGATCATCCTGCTGCGCTTCAAGGATCGGTCAAGGGAGGCCGACGCGGCCCAAGCGCGCCGCGAGGCGAGTGGCGAATGGCCGGCCGTCGACATCTTCATCTGCACCTACAACGAGCCGCGCGAGGTTGTGGAGAAGTCGATCCTGCCATCGCTCGCCATCGATTACGAACCCAAGACCGTCTGGGTCTGCGACGACACCCGCCGCGACTGGCTGCGCGACTACTGCGAGGAGGTCGGCGCCCGCTACATCACGCGCCCGGACAACAAGGGGGCCAAGGCCGGCAACCTCAACAACGCCCTGCGTCACACCGCTGAGCGGACCGACGCCCCCCTGATTCTCGTGCTGGATGCGGATTTCGCGCCGCAGCCGAACATCCTCAAGCGCATGGTCGGCCTGTTCGATGATCCGAAGACGGGCGTGGTGCAGTCGCCGCAATTCTTCTTCAATGCCGATCCGATCCAGCACAATCTCGCCGCCTCCGACAGCTGGGTCGATGACCAGCGCATCTTCTTCGACGTGTTCCAGCCGGCAAAGGACGCCTGGAACGCGGCCTTCTGTGTCGGCACCTCCTTCATCGTGCGCCGCGACCGGCTCGGCGAGATCGGTGGCTTCCCGGATGCCGCGATCTGCGAGGATCTCAATCTGTCGCTCGGCATGTCACGCCGCGGCTACGAGACCCACTGGCTGAACGAGCGGCTGAGCATGGGCCTCTCGGCTGAGGGCCTCCCGGAATACATCACGCAGCGTACCCGCTGGTGCCTCGGAACGATTCAGATCGCGTTGCTCGCCGACGGGCCGCTTCGCGGGCCGGGCTATACCCTGGTCCAGCGGATCCACTTCCTTCATGGCGTGCTGAACTGGGCCTGCAAACCCTACATCGTGCTGATGCTGCTGGCCCCGGCGGTCTACTGGATCGCCGGGCTGCCGGCCTTCGAGGCCGACGTGCTGTCCTTCCTGCGATACGGTGCGCCCCCGCTCTTCGCTCTATGGGCCTATAGCGGCTGGGTTTCGCGTTCGCGCACGCTGCCGATCTTCATGGAGGTGACCCACGCGATCAGTGCGCTCGCCGTCACCATGACGCTCATCCAAGCGGCCGTCCGACCCTTCGGCCGGCCGTTCAAAGTCACGGAAAAGGGTGGTGATCGCTCCCAGATGCGCGTCCGCTGGCGCATGGCTTCGGCCTTCGGCGGCCTCTCCCTGCTTTCGGCCTTCAGCATCGTCTGGGCCTTCATCGCCCCGACCGCTCCGGCCGAGATCTCGGATATCGACTACTTCAACCTCGTCTGGGCCGGAGTGGCGATGGTGCTGACCTTCATCTGCTTCCTCGTCTGTTTCGAATACCCGCGCGTCGATCTCGCATTCCGCTACGACGCCGACGCCCGGATCGAAGCCGGCGGGACCAGCCACGCCTGCCGCATCGCGACCCTTTCGCCCGGCCGGGCGACCCTTGCCGAGGCGTGGGAGCCCGTCTCCGCGCTGGGTGCGCCGCTCATCCTGCACCTTCCGGGCATCGGTGCGATCGACGCGGTTGCGGACTCCGCCGGGCTTTCACTCGATCCGACCCCGGAGCAGTACCGGGCTCTGGTCGTGGCCCTCTACTCCACCCCGCGCGACACCATCGCCCGTGCCGCTCGGTTCACACCGGCCGTCGGTGGCCTGCTCCGCCGGAGCCTGGGCCTCGGCTGAGCGGCGTCGCGGGCGAAGCGCATCGGCGGATACTCTCGGACGCGTTCCGACCCAGTGTCGGCCGGTGCGTCCGCAAGAACCCGCGTCACGACAAGCATCCGGAGACGCCGGCCTGAGGCGATCCGGCCGGATACGGCTCTAGGTGTGGTGATACATGTCGTGCACCGGATGCGTCTGATCCGTGACCCCGATCAGGCCGACCGTGTGATGGGTCGTCGCCTCGTCCGGCCCCTGCGGAGGGGCCGATGGCGCCGGATCCTGAGGGGCGTCCGTGTGGAACACGAGATTGCCGTCCGCGTCGATCACCGCGGGCGGAGGGCTTGGCCGGCCCGGCTTCGCTTGGCCGGACGCCCCCTGGGACGCCGCGGAGCCGGATTGGCTGTTTGGCAAAGGCCCGCCCGCCAGATCGGCTTCGACCTGTACAGGCGGCTGGGTCGGCTCGTTGGCCTTGACCGGAGGGGCCGCCTGTCCGGGCGCCTCTCGGTCGGTGCGGCTGCTGACCGAAAGGCCGTCATCGACCTGTCCTTGATCGAAATGGGCCGGTGCGATCGCCTCCTGCGAAACCGGTGCAGACGGCGACGTCAGGTCAGGACCTCCGGACGGGCCGGACAGGTCATTCTCGTCCACGCCGTGAACCGTCGCCTGCGGGTCCGCCACTGGGATCGCGCGAACGACGACGGGTCCCGCGCCGTCATGCGGCCCGTCAGGATCGGCTTGGGCGTGCTCACCCTTCGGCGACGCAATCTGAGCGTCCGACGCGGGTGAAGCGCCGTGTCCGAGGGGGTTTTCCGCCTCCGCCCGATCGCTTCCCCGATCCTGCAAGACGGGATCGTGGGCAGCCGACGCGGGAACGGCAAGCTCCGCATCGGCACTTTGCCCGTGCGGCGCCGACTCTTCCTGCGCAGGCCTCGCCTGGGGCCCGGCGCCGCCGGTAGGGACGTTCGATGGCAACGTCACGGCGACGTCGCTCGGCGTGGATCCGTGCTCCTTCGTGCCGAACACGTCCCCGTTCGTCTGTTCCGAGGCTGCCGCGTTCGCGGCCTGATCGGAGCCATGCTCGATCGAATGACCCCGTGCGGGTTCGGCGGACGACGATGTCAGATCCTGACCAGGTCCATCCGCCGCGGGCGCCCGATCGGCCTTGGCTGCAGGCCCGGGAGCCGCTGCGTCGGTCGGCTCGTGCGCGCCGCCCGGTAACTCGGTCGCGCTGAGCGTTTTCGATCCGTGGGAAGCGGAATCGGGGTCGAGCAGCGCATGAGCCTTCGGGGCCGGTGCCGCGTCGGATCGCGTTTCGCCGGCAGTTTCTGGCTTACCGTGACTTGAAGCCGTGTCGGTCGCGCCGGGACCATGCGCTTCGGGCGCTTGCTGGTCGTTCCGCTCGGCCGGAACCGAGTTTTGACTCTGGCCGCGATCGGCCTGTTGCTCAGTCGCGGGAAGAACGGCCTCGGCCTGTGCGGCCGATCCCCGCTCGCTGGCATCGCTCGGGGCCCGACCGTGGCCGGCGGTCGGCGCGTCTGAGCTCGGCTCATGGAGGGCGACAACCTCGGCCTTCGAGTTGCTGCCATGACCCTGACCCTGGCCGTTGTTGCTGCCCGTCGGCTCGATCTGCGGATCGTTTCCCGACGCCGCCTCGGTCGGCCGCGGCGAACCTTGATCGTTGGCATTCTCCTGGCCGCTGGCGCGACCACCCTGTTGGCCCGCGAGAGGATCGCCGGTCACGGCCTCGGCCCGTGCGCTTCCCGGACCAGAGACGCCGGCATGGCCTTCATTCGGGCCGGTCCGCCCGATCGGCGGGTTCTGTGCCACCGCAGGCTCAGCCTGCGAGCCCCGGTCCTGAGCAACGGCGCTCGCGTTGCCGTTGTCACGGCCGGTCTGCTCGACCGGGGGGCTGTTCCTCGTCTCGGCCTGCGCCGGCACGGTTTCTTCCCGAGCGACAGCGCTGGATTGGTCATGGCCGCGATCGGTCTGCGCGCTCGGCGGAGTACTTCCCGTCGCAGGCTCAGCCTGCGGACTCCGCTCCTGAGCAGCGGCACCGGCGTTGCCGCTACCACGGCTACTCGCCTCGACCGGTGGGCTATTCGCAGCTTCAGCCTGAGCCGGCGCGGCGTCTTCCCGAGCGACGCCGCTTGATTGGTCCTGGCCGCGGCCTGTCTGCGCGCTTAGCGGATTACTTCCCGTCGCAGGCTCAGCCTGCGGGCCCCGCTCCTGAGCAACGGCACCGGCATTGCCACGGCTACTCGACTCGACCGGCGGGCTATTCGCAGCTTCGGCCTGAGCCGGCCCGGCGTCTTGCCGAGCGACAACGCTGGATTGGTCCTGGCCGCGGCCGGTCTGCGCGCTCGGCGGATTACTTCCCGTCGCAGGCTCAGCCTGCGGGCCCCGCTCCTGAGCAACGGCGCCGGTGTTGCCACGGCTACTCGCCTCGACTGATGGGCTATTCGCAGCTTCGGCCTGAGCCGACGCGGGTTCCTGCCGAGCGACGCCGCCGGCTTGGCCATTGCCCCCGCCGGCCGGCGCGGTCTGCGGGTTGTTCCCGCTCGCCCCCTCAGGCGATGAAGCGCGGTCCGGACCGACGGTGTTCACCGGGCCGTTCGTGGGGCTCGTTGGCTCGGCCCGCATTTCATGAGAGGCCGCAGCCGGCGCGCCCTGATCCTGGCTTTGGGCGCTGGCTTGGCCCTGACCGGGTCCAACCGGCTCGGCGTTCGGGCTGTGTCCGACGGCCGCCATCGCCGGCGCGCCGCGGTCCTGGCCGGTGCTGTCGATGGGACTTTGATCGGGGCGGGCCTGCCCGGCCTGCGGCGTGGTCCCGGTCGCGGGTTCAACCTGCGGGCTCTGGGCCGGCGCAACGCTGGTGGCTTGCCTGTCACTCTCGGCGCCACGCTCGGCCTGCGGGCTATTCCCGGTCGCCGTCTCGGCCGGAGCGCCTCGACCGGCGCCCTCGGGCTGGCTGTGACCGGGGGCGGCCTGCTCCCCGGTCGGATGGGTCTCGGCGGCCTTGGCCGGGGATTCTCGATCCCGGCCCATGCCCTCGACGTGACCGTTGGCATGCCCCGCCGGTTCGACCTTCGGACTGTTCCCGAGCGCAGCCTCTGCGGGTCGGCCGTCGCCCCGATCGTCGGCATCACGCGAGGCTTCGGGGGACGGTGCCCGGTTCGTTGCAGTCTGGGTCACGGCGTTGACCCAGGCCGGTCGGGCAGGTCCGCTGCCGGCGTCGGCCGAGTCAGACGATGCGGCAGGTGCAGAACGGGCGCGGGAGCCGGGCTCGGTGATCGAGGCCGAGGCCGAACCGGCGTGCTGATCACTTGAGGCCGACCCCGGCTCGTCCGATGCGGGCGCTGCACTCTCGCTGCGACCGGACGTCGATGCCTGTTGGCCGCTGGATTTGGCGGCGGACGCCTCGGCCGATGTGTTGGCCAGCGCGACATCGCTGCCAAATTTCGGCGCCAGCGGCTGGTTCTGCGAGGCTGGTGACTTCGGCGCTTCAGCCGGAGATTCGGTCCGCGCCACAGGAGCCGGATCGACCCGGCTCGCCGCTGCAATCGTGTCGGAAGCGGGGTGAGGACGAGCATCGGGATTCGCGCCGCTGCCCTGCGCCGTCAGAACGGCGGGCTGAGCCGACACGCTCCCGCGGCCGGGGCCGAACGTGGTGCCCGACGCCGACGCAGCTTCACCCTGCGCGGTTAAGATCGAGGCGTTGCCCGCCCCGTCCGCGAAGTCGAGATCCAGCTCCGCGCTCACGGCGCGGTGATCGATCGCCATGGCCTCGGCTGCGAAGATCATCGCGGAGAGGATGATGGCCTCAAGCTGCTTGCGATCAGTGTCCCGATCACCGGACCCGCCATTGGCCTTCGGCTGCGGATGGCCCTGCGCGGGCTCGCCTCCCTGGGAGGTCGGCGGCGGAGATACGCCTTCGCCCCCCGCCACGAGCGGACCGGCATGGGCATCCTCTGACGACAGGCTCAAGGCTGCCGCCGCCACCAGCGCCGCGAGCAGCGCGGCCGGATGAACCACGAGCGTCGTCCCCGTCCCTGTCGCCGGGATCGGGAGCAGGTGCGGATGCAGTCGGGCGATCTGGTCGATCAGGGTCCGGAAATCCGTGCCGCGCACGGGCCGATCCAGAGCGTCCGAGGCGATGAGATAATTGCCGTCGATTTTGGCGAAGTGAATGATCGCGTCGCCGTCCGGTTGGCAGAAGACGAACCACGGCTCACCCTCGTCGCTGAGGCCGTGCTCGCTCGCGATGCTGAACCCGGCACGGAGGAGAGCCGCCTCGACGCGATAGAACTCGGCCAGCTCCTGCTGCGACCAGTTGCCTTGCCGCGCCGATGCCGGACGGAAGAAGGGAATGACCGTGCTCATCGTCATCTCACCGTGTCGGCTCGTGGCGACCCTTGGCGGAGAGCGCCGCACCCCATGGCGGAGCGACCGGGCGCGGCGCTAGCGTTCATGGAAGGCGCGTCCCATCGCGTCGAAGAAGGGTGCGAACAGATATTCCAGGGCCGTGCGCTCCCCGGCCGAGACCACCACCTCGGCTGGCAAGCCCGCGAGAAGGCGATGTCGGACCTCGGCGGGAAGCTGGTGTTCGTCGATCTCCACGGTGCCGGCGAAATAGGCCTGCTTCGACCCCTCGTCGACCAGACGGTCCCGCGACACCACCGTGAGCGTTCCGAAGACGGCGGGCGTCCGGCGGGCCTGAAAGGTCGGAAACTTGATCTCCGCCCGCATGCCGGCATGGACGGCTTCGAGGTCGTTGGGCGAGAATTGCACGTTGACCACGAGCCTGTCCGCCGTCGGGACGATCTCCATCAGCGGCTCGCCCGAGCGGACGACCTGCCCGATCGCGAAAACCTTGAGACCCTGGATGACGCCGTCGTGGGAGGCGCGGATCTCGTGCCGCCGGAACACGTCCTGCGCGACGACGAGCTTTTCCCGAAGTTCGCCGATCCTCTGCCGCGTCTCGAGAAGCTGGCCGGTGACCGCCTCCTGAAGCTTCTGCTTCAACTGGGTGACCTGCAGCCCGGCCTCGCTGATGGCGTTCTCGGCTTTTGCTCTCTCCGCGACGGAGCGCCCGATCACACCCTCCAGTCGCGTGCGCTCCCGCTCCATCACGAGGAGGCGCGACAGCGGGATCAGATTCCGCTCGTGCAGGCTGCGCAGGCCCTCCAGTTCCTGTCGGATGAAGCCGACCTGCTGCTCGACCGAGGACTTCTCGACGGCAAGGCCGGAGATCTCCGTCCTCAGCTGGGTGACTTTGGCCTCGATGAGGGCGAGCTGGCCCTTCAGCGTCGTCCTCCGTTCGGCCAACTGACCCGCCTGATCGCCGATCATGCGTGCGAGGGCGGGCTCGTTGCGCCGCGCGGCGATGTCGGCGGGCAGCTGCAGGTCGTCAGACTGCGCCTGCTCCGCCCGCAGCCGCGCCTCCAGGACGAGAGCGGCGTCGAGCTGGTTTCGGAACAGGTCCGCACTCGCCTGGGACTGTACGGGATCGATCCGCAGGAGGACGTCGCCGGAGCGAACCGTCTGCCCGTCCTTCACCAACACCGCTTGGACCATGCCGCCCTCGAAGTGCTGGACGACCTTGCGGCTGGTTTCCGCGACGATGACGCCGGTGCTGATGACGGCGCGATCCAGGCGGACGGTGGCCGCCCAGGCCCCGGCTACGCCGAAGGCCGCGGCGATGAGCGCATAGCCGGCGATCGCGTAGCGCTGCCACGCGATCAGCGGGACGGCGCTGTCCTCGGTGCCCGTTCCGCCGCGGCCCAGCGGCGACGAGGAAGCGGCGGACGACGTGATCGGGATCGGGGCAGGAGGCATTGTCATGGCTCAGCCCGCGCTACGTTGGATTTCGGACAGCCTCTCGTTCTCGGGCATCGCGCGACCGCCGGTCGCGACCAGCGCCGGAACCGGGCGCGGCCCGGAAACCTGGGTGAGGATCTGATCGGCCGGGCCCGAAGCGCGGAGCGTTCCGCCCTCCAGCATCAGGATCTGATCGGCTCCCGCCAGCAGGCTCACCTTGTGGGTGACGATCACAACCGTCGTCCCCCGCTCTCGAAGGTCGGCCACCGCCCGCATCAGCGCGGCCTCGCCGGCTTGGTCGAGGCTGGCATTCGGCTCGTCGAGGACGACCAAGCTCGGGTCCCCGTACATCGCCCGCGCCAGGGCGATGCGCTGACGCTGGCCGCCCGAGAGGCCGTGCCCGCCCGATCCGATCCGGGTGTTGTAGCCGTCCGGCAGAGCCTGGATCAGGTCGTGGCAGCCCGCGCGTTGCGCCACCGCAACGATGGCGGCGTCGTCCTGGGTGTCGAAGCGCGCGATGTTCTGCGCCACCGTGCCGTCGAACAATTCAACGTCCTGCGGCAGGTATCCCAGATGCCGGCCGAGCGCCTGCGGGTCCCAGTGCCGGAGGTCGGCTCCGTCGATCCGCACCGCGCCGGAGGTGATGGGCCAGACGCCGGTGATCGCGCGGACCAGGGTCGATTTCCCGGCCGCACTCGGACCGATGATTCCGACGACGCTGCCGGGCTCCAGCCGCACGCTCACATCGTGGAGAATGGCCGTCGGCGAGCCCGGCGCCGCCACGACCAAATTCTCGGTCTCGATCAGACCGCGCGGACGCGGCAGCATCACGCGCTGCGGTTCGAGGCCGATGCGCCCCACGATGTCCGCCAGCCGGGCATAGCTGCGCCGGGCCGCCGTGAAGCTCTTCCAATGCCCGACGACCGCCTCGATGGGCGCCAGCGTTCGGCCCATGATGATGGAGGCCGCGATCATTGAGCCGGCCGAGATCTCGCCATGGATGGCGAGGTAGGCGCCGACACCGAGGACCATCGTCTGCAGGAACATGCGCGTGAACTTCGTCGCCGCAGTGATGAGGCCGGCGCGATCGCTCGCCCGGGCCTGCAGCCGAATCGCCTCGTCGTGACGCCGATGCCACCGGGACCGCAAGGCGCCGAGCATGCCCATGGCGCGCAGAACCTCGCCCCCTCGCATGGTCGCGCGGGCCTGCTCGCCCGCTTCTCGGGCGGCTTGGCTCGCCACGTCGAGGGGCCGCCGGGTCGTGAGATCGGTCAGGAGCGTGAGTCCCAGGAGCGTGCCGCCCCCAAGCAACGCCATCCAGCCGAACCATGGATGGAGGATGAAGCAGGCCAGCAAGAACAGCGAGGCCCAGGGCAGGTCGCAGAGCGCCAGGATTGCGCCGCCCGTGAGGAACTCACGCAGGACATCGACATCGCGAAGGACCGTTTCGTGCCCGGCGCGCGGCTTGAGCAATGCGGCCCTGTGAACGATCTCGAAGACCGGTCCGGCAACCTTCCGATCGAAGATCATCCCGCCCCGCACCAACAGGCGCGAACGAAGCATTTCGAGGACGGCATAGACGGCAAGCGCGAAGGCGGCGATGCCCGTGATGCCGAGGAGCGTCGCCTCGTTCCGGCTCGAGAGGACGCGATCGTAGACCTGCAGCATATACAGGGGACCGGCGAACAGAAGCAGGTTCGTGAAGAAGGCGAAGACGAACACCGTCACCAGAACGGGGCGGATCGCCCGCAGCCCATCCTTCAAGACGGACTCGGCCACACGATCGCTCATGGCACCTCCCGGCGCGCCGGTTCACGTGGCCCGGATCGCGCGGCCAACCCGTCCGCCTGCGAATGCCGGCCACAGAGCGCCATCCCTCGGAACAGGAAGGGGCGCTTCGAGGCCGTCGGCCGGGATTCATTCCCGGAAAAATGTGACTCGTGCCGCCGCATCGCGTCCGCTTCCCCGGCTCGCATCATCGCGTGCCGGCTTATGAATCTTAGCGCAGGCTTATTGTATTCCAAGGAGCGCCGCCGAGACCGTCGAAAATCGGACGCAATGCCAACTGGACATTGGCTGTCTGAGCGCCATATGGAAATCACTGTACCATTCGGCGCTCTCGCAATTGAGCGCTGGCGGGAGCCGCACATTTGTATGTCCATCAGCAACGTCTCGGCTCTGAGGAGGTGCAGGAATTGCGCCGCGAAGGTGGCCGCTTCCTGAAGGACCTTCGCGAGAAGCAGGGTCTCTCACAGAGACAGTTGGCTGCGCTGGTCGGTGCCGAGTACTACACCTTCATCTCACAGCTTGAGACGGGACGCGGCCGTGTGCCCCCGGACCGGTACCGGCTCTGGGCCGACGCCCTGGGAGTGGATGCGAAAGACTTCGTGAAGAGCCTGATGCGCTTCTACGATCCGCTGACGTTCGAGATCCTCTTCGGCGACTGACCCGTCGTCGATACAGGCTCAACTCTTGCCGTGAAACGCGCGGAAAGCTGGCTGTCTGCGCCTATTCCGCCGCGAGGCTGAGCGTCTCCGCTTCGACAAGGACGGCGCCACAGGCTGTCATCAGGTCGCGCAGCATCGCCAGAGCGGTTTGCACTTCCGCCGGCGTCGACAAGCCCTCGCGGAAATGCGTGCCACCACCGGCCAACGTCACTGCGATGTCGAACCGTCCGTCAGGGCGTTCGAGGATCCGATACGACGCGCGGCGAGGCATGGGCACGAGGGAGAGCGATGGCTGGAAGCGTGAAGACCAGCCCTGTCATGCGTCGCCCGTTCGTGCAGTTCAAGCTATGGACTTCGCTGTATCCAGCCGCTCCAAACGAGGCGTGGACAGCCGCAATGTGAGACACGGCCGAAATCCGCACTGATCGCGGACGTCGTCATCCGGTGCTCGAAGCAGATTTGTGCCAATCGGAGCAAGATGAAGTTCAGGCCGGCACCTTGGTGGAAGACATGCTCAGCTGCTCCATCAAGTAGGAGCGAGCACGGCTTACCCGGCTCTTCACCGTGCCGGTCTGGCAGCCCATGACCTCCGCGGCTGCTTCGTAAGTCAGGCCCTGCGCACCGACGAGAAGCAGCGCTTCGCGTTGGGGGGCCGGTAGCCGCGCGATGTAGGACAGGACGACCTGAAGGTCCGAGCCATGCTCCTGTGCCGCCAGCGCAACCAGTTGGCCCGCCATGACACCGTCCACGTCCTCCACCTCACGCCTGTGCTTGCGTCGCTCGGTGTAAAAGTGATTGCGGAGGATGGTGAACAGCCACGCTTTCAGATTCGTGCCTGGCACGAACCGATCCTGATTGGCCCACGCTTTCAGCACGGCCTCCTGCACGAGATCATCGGCCCGTGCAGCACTTCCAGCGAGCGACTGCGCGAACACCTGCAGCGCCGGGAGTGCTGCCGTGAGCCCCGCGCGAAAGGCTGCGTCGCGCTCACTCGCCAGGGGCGCGAGAGCACTCTCCAGAACCCGCGTGAGATCAAGCAAATGCTGCGGTGCACCTGAAACGACGATTTCGAGATAAGTCGCCTGCAACTGAGCTCCGATGTGCTTCTGCACCGCGAAGGGCAGCCTGGCAGCTCCCGCTTTCCCTTCCGGATCCGAGCAAACCGGACCGAGTCCGCTTGCAATCAGCATGTCGATCAACCCACGTTCCTTCTCGGAGCGAGCGGCAGAGAGATGCCTGAGCCAGCTCCTTCCGCCGTACAGTGAACATCTAACTCGCAAACCTCGGGGATCGATCCATTCCGTCGGCGCGTTCGGGGTTGCGCTCGGAGTAGCGTTGAGAGCTTGCACGGTCGAAGTGATGACATGCCCGGTGACGTATCGAGTCGTTGACTGTCCGGATGGTCGGTTCGCGGTCGTCGTCGTGGCTGCATCGGGTGCTGCGTACTGGCGCAACGGATTGCTCACGCTCGCGGAGGCAGAGGCTTGCGTCGAGGATCTCCGCGCCATCCTGGCACACTGCGGCGCGGCGCTCGCGTGCTACGACAATACGCAAGACATTCAAACGGAGCGCTGGCCGCGCTCGCTGAGGTAGATGGCCTGCGCTGGGGCTGCGATTTCCTCGCGAGTGCGCTGAGTGGCCTGCTGCCGCCGTGGACAGCCGCACGGCAGCAGGAAGAGCCCATTCTTCACATGGAGCTGAAGCGGATTGAGGTGGCGTAAGGTGTCCTTCGGCCGAAGTAGGCCTCGCAGCTCTCCGACGCCGGGCCAGGTTTCAGCCGGTTGCTTCCCCTGCCGCGATGGAGAAACTTGGCGGAGAACTTTGGCCCGAACCGTGCCTCACCTCAGATCACCGCATGTTCGATTGGAACGACCTCACCTTCTTCCTGGAGTTGGCCCGGCACGGCCGGCTGATGCCGGCCGCGCGTCGGCTCAAGGTCGATAACACGACGGTCAGTCGTCGCATTGCGGAGTTGGAGCGGGGGCTCGACACGAAACTGTTCCAGCGCTGCTCCGACGGCTTCCTGCTGACCGAGGCCGGCCACAAGCTCTTCGTGATCGCGGAGGCGATCGAACAGAAGATGCTGTCCGTGCCGGACGAACTCGGCCTCTCCGATGGAGCCGAGCCCGCAGGACGCGTGCGTGTTGCCAGCATGGAAGGCATCGCCGCCTTCTACCTGTCGGCCAAGTTCGCCGAGTTCGCCGCCGCCATGCCCGGCATCGTGGTCGAACTCGTCACCGAGCGGCACCTCATCAACCTGACCAAGCGCGAGGCCGACATCTCGGTGTCCTTCGTGCCGCCCCAGGGCCCGCGCCTCAAGGTGCGGCGGGTCGGCGAGTTCCGCTTGGCCCTGTTCGGGGCGGAACGCTACTTCGCCACGCATGGCCGCCCGACGACGCGCGCCGACCTTCAGGACCACGATTTCGTGGACTACGTCGATGATCTCGTGGCGATCGAGCCGGTGCATTGGCTGCTCGAAGTCCTGAAACCGACGAACGTGGTCTTCCGCTCCACCAGCATGGCGGCCCAGCAGACCGCCGTCGCCGCAGGGGCGGGGCTCGGCCTGCTGCCGCTTTTTTCAGCAAAAACCAACCCGGCGCTTATCCCCGTCCTGGCGGACGATGTGGTGGTGCAGCGCGAACTCTATCTCGGTGTTCACGAGGACATCGAGCATGCCGGCCGGATGCGCGCCGTGACCCGCTTCCTGGCCGACCTGTTCTCAAAGGAGGCAGCGTACTTGAACCGGTTTTAGGCAGGTCACGGCAAGAATGCAGCGGGCGTTGCGGATTTTCCACCTTCGCGACGCGGACGGCCTCTGTTGCAAATGCGGCATCCCGTTCCAGGAGCCGTGTCGATGTCCGTCCAATACCCGAAGTTCAAGGCGGCCGCCTGCCATGTCGCCTCGGTCTTCCTCGACAGCACCGCCTCCGCCGAGAAGGCCGTTGCGCTGATCGGAGAGGCTGCCCGCGCGGGCGCCGACCTCGTGGTCTTTCCGGAGGGTTACATGCCGGGCTTCCCGCTCTGGGCGGCTCTGCGGGCTCCGATCCACAACCACGATCTGTTCAAGCGCCTCGCGGCCCAGTCCGTGCGTTGGGACGGCCCGGAGATCGGCGCGGTCCGCGCCGCCGCCCGGCGCCACGGCGTGCTCGTCTCGCTCGGGTTCAGCGAGAGCACCGAAGCCAGCGTCGGCTGCCTGTGGAACGCGAACGTGCTGATCGGGCGCGACGGGGCGATCCTCAACCACCATCGCAAGCTCGTGCCGACCTTCTACGAAAAGCTCATCTGGGCGAACGGCGACGCCCGGGGCCTGCGCGTGACGCGCACCGAGATCGGCCGCGTCGGCATGCTGATCTGCGGTGAGAACACCAATCCGCTGGCCCGGTACACGCTGATGGCGCAGGGCGAGCAGGTCCATATCTCGACTTACCCGCCGGCCTGGCCGACCCGCCCGCCGGGAGAGAGCGCCGCCTACGACCTGAAACGGGCCATCGAGATTCGCGCCGGGGCGCATGCCTTCGAGGCCAAGGTGTTCAACATCGTCTGCTCCGCCGTCCTCGACGCGGCCGCCAGGGCCACCCTCTGCGACGGGGACGCCGCCCTCGCCGAACTCGTCGAGCGAACCCCCGCGGGCGTGTCCATGGTCCTCGACCCCACCGGCTCCCACGTCGTGGAGCCGCACCAGGGAGACGAAACGATCGTCTACGCCGACATCGACGTCGAGGCCTGCGTCGAGCCCAAGCAGTTCCACGACGTCGTCGGCTACTACAACCGCTTCGACATCTTCCGCCTCCATGTCGACCGCACGCCGCGCGAGCCGATCAACTTCGACGCGGCCGTCCGGCCGTCGGGAGTCGCCGCCGACGGCGTCGATGGGCTCGAGGCCGTCGATCCGGATGGCGCTCGGACACAGCCCGGCCTCGGTGAGCCGGCGTCGGTCCCGCCGCTTCGCCGCGCAGGCCACTGAGAGGTTTGGGCGCGGCCGGGCCTCAAGGCGACGCCGCGCCGGCTCGGAGGCTTCGGCCTCCCGGAAGTGTTCGCAAGATCCCGCACGCATGGACGGAGGTGCAGCATGCTTTCACCCGATAGAGTGGCCCCTCGCGAGGAGGCCGAGGCGATCGCACGACTGTCGCGAACGCGATCGCGCGTGGCGATCGTGCTGAGCCTCGTGATGATCACGATGTATTTCGGGTTCATGACGATGTTAGCCTTCGCCAAGACTGCGATGGGCACGATCCTGATGCCCGGTTTGTCGCTCTGCATCCTGCTCGGTGCGGGAGTGATCGTCGGATCGTTTGTCCTTTGTCTGGTCTACGTCGTCTGGGCGAACCGGTTCTACGACCCGGCCGTGCGCCGCATCATGAGCTGAGGAGCGAACCATGCAGGCCGCCAACAATCCCCTCGCCGTCACGTTCTTCTTCATTTTCATGGCGCTGACGCTCGGCATCACCTACTGGGCCGCCCGGCGCACGCGCACCACGGAGCAGTTCTTCGCCGCCGGAGGACAGATCACGGCCTGGCAGAACGGCTGGGCCCTCGCGGGCGACTTCCTCAGCGCGGCCGCGCTGCTGGGCATTGCCGGCATCATCACGTCGCATGGCTTCGACGGCTTGATCTACTCCATCGGCTTCCTGGTCGGCTGGCCGATCATCTCGTTCCTGATCGTCGAACCGCTGCGCAACCTGGGCAAGTTCACCTTCGCCGACGTCGTCGCCTACCGCTTGCGGCAGCGCCCGGTGCGGATGGCCGCCGCCATCGGCACCCTGACCGTGATCCTGCTCTACCTGATTGCCCAGATGGTCGCGACGGGCTCGCTGATCAAACTTCTGTTCGGCCTGCCCTACACCGCCTCGGTCATCGTGGTTGGCACCGCCATGCTCATCTACGTCATCTTCGGCGGCATGCTGGCGACCACCTGGGTTCAGGTGATCAAGGCGGTGCTCCTTTCGCTGGGCGGCCTCGTTCTGGCGCTCCTCGTGCTCGCCCATTTCGAGATGAACCCGCTGCGCCTGTTCTCGGCGGCCGCCGACAAGTACGGCGAACGCGTGCTCCAGCCGGGCTCCAAGGTCGCGGGAAGCGGGTGGGACGCGATCTCGCTCGGCGTCGGGCTGATGTTCGGCACGGCCGCGCTGCCGCACATCCTGATGCGCGCCTTCACGGTGCCGGATGTGAAGGAGGCCCGGATGTCGATCCTCTACGCCACCGGTATCATCGGCTCGTTCCACCTCCTCGTCTTCGTGATCGGCTTCGGGGCGATGGTTCTCGTCGGGCCCGAGGCTGTCACAAAGGCGGGCGGCGGCGGCAACATGGCGGCACCGTTGCTCGCCCTCACGGTCGGCGGTAACGGGTTCTTCGGCTTCATTTGCGCCGTCGCCTTCGCGACCATGCTGGCGGTCGTCGCGGGCCTGACGCTCTCCGGTGTTGCCACGGTCTGCCACGATCTCTGGGTCAACGTCGTCCGCAATGGCCATGCCCCGGAGCGCGAGCAGCTCACCGTTGCCCGGATCGCGACGGTCGCCATCGCGGTCCTAGCGGTAGTGCTCGGGATCGTCTTCGAGGGCCAGAACGTCGCCTTCATGGCAGGGCTGGCTTTTGCCGTCGCCGCGGCCGCCAACTTCCCGGCCCTGCTGCTGTCCATCACGTGGAAGCGGTTCACGACGGCGGGCGCGGTCGCCAGCATCCTGGTCGGCACGTTCGCCTCGCTGCTGCTGATCAGCCTCTCCCCCACGATCCAGGTCGATGTGCTGGGGCGGAGCCTCGCGGAGGTCTCGCAGGCTTGGTGGTTCGTCCCGATGAAGAACCCGGCCCTCATCAGCATGCCGCTGTCCTTCCTGGTGGCGATTGGCGTCTCGCTCGTGACCAAGGAGGATGCGGCCGACAGCGCCTTCCAGGAGATGCGCCGGAGGATCATGTTCGGTGCGTCGCGGACGGCCTACGCCGGCCGCTGAACCCTCGGCCCGGGACTACCCATGGACGGGGCGTCGAAGGACGCCCCGTCCATGGGCGTTCGGGTGTCGGCCGCTCAAGGCTGCACGCCGAGCCGGGCGGCGACGCGCCGGGCGGTGGCCGTGCGGCGTTCCGTGATCGCCGCCACCGCGGCGCGGGCCTGTTCGAGGATGGCCGGCGGCGCCCTCTCCGGGGTGCCGCTGTCGAAGGGCGGCTCGGGCGCGTAGGCCATGTAGAGCTGGATCGCCTTCGCGGCGTCCTCGCCGCGCAGCTCCGCGGCCAACCGCAGGGCGCCGTCGATCCCGGCCGTGACGCCCGCCGCAAACACCCATGTGCCGTCGACGACCACCCGCTGGTCGACGGGGATCGCGCCGAAGTAGGGCAGCAGATCGAACGAGGCCCAGTGGGTCGTGGCGCGGCGGCCTCTCAGGAGGCCCGCGGCCCCGCAGAGCAGGGCGCCGGTGCAGACCGAGAAGACGCTCCGCGCGCCGCCCGCCTGGCGGCGGAGCCAGGCGAGGACGGCCTCGTCCTCCATCAGATCCTCCTGGCCGAAACCGCCGGGGACGTGCAGCACGTCGAGTTGCGGCGCGTCCTCGATCGCCGCGTCCGGCGTCAGCTTCAGGCCGCGAACGTCCCGGACCGTCTCGGCCGTCTTGCCGTAGACGCGGTAGGTCGCGTTCGGGATGCGCGACAAGACCTCGAACGGGCCGGTGAGATCGATCTGGTCAACGCCTTCGAACAAGAGGGAGCCGATTTCCAGGTGAGTGTCGGGCGGGATCATGTCTGCCTCCGGTGGACAGCCGAAGGGTACTCGGGCAGGTTCTGGCGCGGATGCCAAAGAACCCTCGTTTCCCGCCAAAACCGGTGCGGTCCGTGGAGGTGCTCGCCTTTCCGGGCGTGCAGGTGCTCGACGTCACCGGTCCACTTCAGGTCTTCGCCTCCGCCAACGAGCATGCCGCCCGCGACGCAGAGGGGCCGCCCTACCGGCTCCGGGTGGTCGCGAAAAGCGGCGGCACCGTCGCGTCCTCCGCCGGCCTCGCGCTCGCGGCGGAGCCGCTGACGCCGATGCCGGAGGCGGTCGATACCCTGATCGTGGCCGGCGGGCCCGGCGTCGATGCGGCGGCCGGCGATCCCGAACTGATCGAATGGCTGCGTCGGCGTACCGCGCAGGCGCGACGGGTCGCCTCCGTCTGCACCGGCGCCTTCATCCTGGCGGCTTCGGGCATCCTTGATGGCCGGCGGGCCGTGACCCATTGGTCGTACTGCGACGCCTTCGCCCGGCGTTTCCCCGCCGTGCACGTGGAGGCCGATCCGATCTTCGTGCGCGACGGCCCCGTCTGGACCTCCGCAGGCGTGACGGCCGGGATCGACCTTGCGCTGGCGCTCGTCGAGGCGGATCTCGGCCGTGAGACGGCGCTGGCCGTGGCACGCTACCTCGTCGTCTTCCTCAAGCGTCCGGGCGGTCAGGCGCAATTCAGCGCGGCCTTGTCGCTGCAGACGGAGGGGGACCGCTTCGACGCGCTGCATCGCTGGATGCGGGTGAATCTCGGCGCAGACCTGTCGCTCTCGGCCTTGGCTGCGGCGGCGGGGATGAGTGAGCGCAGCTTCAGCCGGCATTACCTCAAGGAGACCGGGCTTACGCCGGCCAGAGCCGTCGAACGGTTGAGGGTCGAGGCCGCCCGCCAGATGCTGGCGGAGACCCATCGGCCGATCAAGCGGATCGCGCACCACTGTGGCTTTGCGTCCGAGGAGACGATGCGCCGAAGCTTCCTGCGTCTGCTCGCGAGCTTGCCGCAGGACTATCGCTCCCGCTTTGGCATCGATCCGCAGATCAAGGCCTTCGCGTGAGCCGCGCCGGACGTTCTCTCAGCCGAGCCCGAGCCTCGTAGCGGACGGGCGCCCCTGGCGCCCAGCGGTTCCTTGGAGTTGGCGGAGCAAGGTCAGGAATGGATCAAGCGTTCGCACTCTTCTTGATCGGCCGCGCACTCCTCGTTTCCGCACAGTCGATCGACGCTTAAATTCCGAAGCGGCCTCGGATCCGAGCGCATTGCCCTATCGAGATGGGCTCAGAGGCATGCAATTTCGGCTACTTATGCCTGATCGGCGCGTCTCCGTGGATCAGCCGGTTCGGATGTGCGCCGATCTTTGCACGAAGCTTGCAGGTTGCTGAGGCGCCAATCAGGAACCTGGGGTGCGCCGCGGAATGGATGGAAGCCTCAAGGGCGCGTCGAGCACACACTGGCGTACGCAGGAGATGTTCCTCGTCCAGGAGGTCATGAACCTGATCGGCAAGGGCCTGCGCCTGGATCAGGTCGCGCGGGAGATGCTGCATCTCCTGTCCGAGATCGTGGGACTGAATCGGGGACGGATCGTCCTGAAAGACCCCGACGGCAAGGGACACCGCATTGCCTACGCCTATGGGCTCACCCGCGAGGAGGTCGCTCGGGGCTGCTACGCGCCGGGCGAGGGCATCACCGGACGCGTCATCCAGGACGGTCACCTCATCATCGTGCAGGACATCGACAAGGACCCGACCTTCCTCGGGCGGGCGGTGGCGCGGGCGCAGCTTCCCCGCGGCGCCGTGTCGTTCCTGGCACTGCCGATCCGCGTTGATCACCGGACGGTCGGCGCCATTGCCTGCCACCGCATCCGCCACCGGGAGCGGGCGCTCTCGGACGATCTCACCATCCTGCGCATCATCGCCACGATGGTCAGCCAGTTGCTGACCCTGAACGAGCGGGTGGAGCAGAAGACGCGGGCGCTCGAGGAGCACAACGACATGCTGGCGCGCGAGCTGCGCATCAAGCGCGCCCGCTACGGCATCATCGGAACCTCGCCCGCGCTGCTGCGCGCCCTCGCTCAGGTGGAGAAGGTCGCGAGCGCGACCGCGAGCGTGCTGCTGCTCGGCGAGTCCGGAACCGGCAAGGAACTCTTCGCCCGGGCGCTCCATCTCGCGAGCCCGCGGCGCGACCGGCCCTTCATCAAGGTCAATTGCGCGGCGATCCCCGACAGCCTGTTCGAATCCGAGCTGTTCGGGCACGAGCGCGGCGCCTTCACCGGGGCCGTCGATGCGCGGGCCGGCTGGTTCGAGCAGGCGAGCGGCGGCACGATCTTCCTCGACGAGATCGGCGAGATGCCGGCGGTCCTCCAGACCAAGCTGCTGCGCACCCTTCAGGAGGGAACGGTCGTGCGCCTCGGCGGCAAGCGCGAGATCCGGGTCGATATGCGCCTCGTCGCCGCGACGAACCGGGATCTCGCCACCGAGGTCGCCCATGGCCGCTTCCGAGAGGACTTGTTCTACCGCCTCAACGTCGTGCCGATCACCCTGCCGCCGCTGGCGGAGCGGCGCAGCGACATCCCCGATCTGGTGCTGCACTTCCTCACCCAGGCGAACCAGAACAACCAGCGCAACGTCAACCTGACCCAGGGCGCGGTCACGCATCTCGCCCGCCAGTCCTGGCCGGGCAACATCCGCCAGCTCGCCAACTTCATCGAGCGGCTCGTGCTGCTGGCGAGCGAAGGTGTCTTGGACGTCGAGGACGTGCGACCGATGCTCGAAGGCGCCGTCGTCACGGCGCCCCCGTTGCTCGCTCCCGCCTCGGCCCCGTTCTTCTCGCCCGAACGGGAAGCGGCGTTGCGCGCGATGGGCACCGTGCGCCCCTACCTGCCGGCCGACTCGCACGGCCACGAACAGTTGCGCATGGCCCTGGCCCAGGCCGGGGGCAACAAAACGCGGGCGGCCCAGCGGCTCGGGCTCACCGAACGCCAATTCTCCTATCGCTGGCGCAAGCTCCAGCCGGCCCCCTGACCCGGCTCCGCCAATCCCGACAATGTCGACAAAGTGTCGACATTCATCGACGTTTCATCTGGAATCGATGTTCGCAAATATTCGCTAAAACACTGAAAAATATCAGAAATATGAAATAGTCGCACGGGCGGCCGATTTGGCACCCGCTTTGCGCAAGTCCCTCCGAGCCGGCCCCGACGAAGACGGAGGCAGGGCACGAACAGGAGTTACCGATGAGCGCGAGCGCCGCCCCCACCACCGTCACCACCTACTTGCGTCCGATCGACCGGGACGGCCTGATGCAGTTCGCCGAGAAAGGCCGCTGCAATCCCGGCTCGCGTGGCACCAACAAGGTGCACACCGTCGTCGACGGGCAGTACCGCACCCTCAGCTATGTCGGCGACCACCAGCCGGTCGTAGTGGACGAGCCCCTGCACCTGTTCGGCGAGAACACGGCGCCGGCGCCGGGGTGAGGTCGTGCTCTCGGCCCTCGGCGGCTGCCTCGCGGTCGGCATCACCGCCGTCGCGACTTGGAAACAGGTGCGCCTCTCACGCCTCGAACTGCATCTCGAGGGCGACATCGGCAACCCCGCCGCCTGGGGCGCGGGCGGCGCCGAGAAGCGGCCGGAAGACATGGGATTCCAGGAAATCCGCGTGGCCGTGACCATCGAGGGCGATGCGAGCCGCCAGGAACTCGACGAGATCGTGCGCCACGCGAATGTCTACTCGCCGGTGGCCAACTCCATGCGGAACCCGATCGCCTTCAAGATCGGCTTGGCTGGCTGACTCGCTCAGGCGGGATCGAACGGTCCCGCCGCCTTCCCCGATCCTTGAGGAGACTGCACGATGTCGAGCGCCCTCGCTCTGCGGTTGGCGGATAATTCCGTCGGGCCGGTGCCGCCTGCTACGCCGAACCGCCCCGATTGGACCGACGAGGCCGTCCTCGCCGGAACGAAGGCCATCGCCGATGGTCCCTTGAGCGCGGCGGCGGCGGAGATCGACCGCGGCGCCTACCCGCTCGAGATCCTGGGCCGGCTCGGCGGCGCGGGCGCACTGGCCGTGCATCTCGACCGGCACGGGGGGCGCTTCGGCCTCTCGGTGGCGGCCATGCAGGCGGCGAGCCGGGCCTGCGGCGCCACCGGCTTTCTGATGTGGTGCCACGACGTGTGCGGCCTGTACCTGGAGCAGTCGGGCAACCCGGCCCTGACCGGCGCGGTGCTCGACGATCACGCCGCGGGCCGCAGCTTCGGAGGCACGGCGCTCTCCAACCCGATGAAGGCCTTCGCCGGGATCGAGCCGATCCTGCTGCGCGCCCGTCGCGTCCCCGGCGGCTACCGGGTCAGCGGCATGCTGCCCTGGGTCAGCCATATCGGGCCGGGCCAGTATTGCGGCGCCATCGCGGGTGTCGTCGGCGCCAACGACACGATCAGCCACGAGATCATGTTCGTGCTGGCTTGCGACCGCGCCGAGCTGCGGCCCTGCCCGCACTTCTCCGGCATGGAGGGCACCAGCACCTGGGGGGTTCGGCTCGACGATCTCTTCGTCGGGCATGACGACCTCATCGCCGATCCGGCGCGCCCCTTCATCGGACGCATCCGCAGCGCCTTCATCCTGCTTCAATGCGGCATGGGCCTCGGCGTCGCCGAGGGGAGCCTCGATGCCATGCGGGCGGTCGAGGAGGCGTTGGGCCACGTCAATCAGTTCCTCGACGATCGACCCGACGCCATCGCGGCCGAACTCGCCGAGCTGCGCGCCCGCGTGATGCGGCTCGCCGAGACGCCCTATGACGGTGCCACCGACTACCTGATCGACGTTCTCGACGCCCGCGCCCAGGTCTCCGAACTCGCCTTGCGCGCCTCGCAATCGGCGCTGCTGCACCAGGGCGCCCGGGGCTACTTGATGTCGGCCGCGCCCCAGCGCCGGATCCGTGAGGCGCATTTCGTCGCCATCGTCACCCCCGCGATCAAGCATCTGCGCTGGGAGATGGCCCGGCTGTCGCGGGAGACGCTGCCCACCGTGACCGAAGGAGGCGGGGCATGAGCCTTCCTGAGCCCACCGACGGCCTCGGCCCCTGGCAGCTTTTCCTCTGCCGGGCCTGCGGCCTGATCTACGACGAGGGCGAGGGCGACCCCGATAGTGGCCTGCCGCCCGGCACCCGCTTCGCCGACATTCCCGATGACTGGGCCTGCCCGATCTGCGGCGTCACCAAGTCGGATTTCGAGCCCTATCAGCGGCGTGCGCCTGTCGCGCCCGTACCGGCCCCGACGGTGCCGCAGCGCCGGCCCGGCGTGGTGATCGTCGGCGGCGGAATGGGGGGATGGAGCGTCGCCGAGGCGATCCGGGCCGAGGATGCGGCGGTGCCGATCACCCTAGTAAGCGCGTGCGACGGCAGCCTCTACCACAAGCCGGAACTCTCGGTGGCCCTCGGGCGCGGCCTGACACCCGACGCGCTCCGCCGTGAGACGGGCGCCGCGGCGGCGGCACGCTTGTCTCTGCGCCTGATGGCCGACACGGTCGCGGTCGGCCTCTCGCCCGAGCGCCACGCCTTACGCACGACGCGCGGCACACTTCCCTACACCCATCTCGTCCTCGCCCACGGGGCGCGGCCGGCGCTGCCGGCCTGCCTCGACCCCGCCCTGTGCTGGCGGGTCAACGACCTTGCCGCGTGGTCGTCGCTCCATGCCGAGCTCGCCCGCGGCCCCCGCACGGTCGCGGTGATCGGTGCCGGCATGGTCGGCTGCGAACTGGCCGAGGATCTGGCCCGCGCCGGACATGCCGTCACGCTTCTCGGGGCCAAGGCGCTGCCGCTGCCCGAACTCCTGCCGGAGCAGGCCGGACGGCGCCTGCTGGCGGGCCTCGAAGGCGTGGGTGTCCGCTACCGGGGCGCGAGCCTCGTGAGCGGCCTGAGCCGCCGGCCGGACGGCACCGTCGCGCTTGCCCTCTCGGACGGGACGAGCCTCGCCGCCGCGACCGTGATCGCTGCGACCGGCCTCGCCACGCCCTCGCGCCTCGTCCGGGGAGCGGGCCTCGCCTTCGACCGCGGCATCGTCGTCGATCCGGCGACCCTGCGCACGAGCGGGCCTGACATCTTCGCGCTGGGCGACTGCATCAGCATCGCGGGGCGGCCCTGCCGCTTCATCGAGCCCATCGCCCGCCAAGCCGCGGTCATCGCGCACGCGATCCTCGGCCGGGCTTATCCGGGCTACGCGCACGCCGCTCCGGTCATCCGCTTGAAGACCCGCTCGGCCCCGATCGCACTGCACGGCACCCCCGTCGCCGACCGCCCCTGGCACGTCGTCGAAGAGAGCGAGCACCGCCTCGCGATGGAGCAGAGACAGGGCGGCGAAGTCACCGCCTGGCTCGCGGCCTGAGCCTGCCGACAATGTCGACAAAGGATCGACATTGTCGAAGGCGCAAGAACCGACCGAGCCGTCCCCACAGGCGGCAAGTCGCTGACCCAAAAGCAGGAATAAAAAATTCCAGCGGTTGGCGCGACTGTTGCTGAGAAATTCTTACTTGCCCTGCCGGAGACCGCGATGGCCCCGTTCGACAATCCCTTCGATGCCAAACGCCGCTTCGCACGCGGCGGCTGCTCCTGCGGTTCGCACGCGTCCCAGGCCGCGCATGAGGCGGCCCTGCCGAGCGGGGACGCCGCGATCGAGCGGGCCGTCGAGGCGACGATGATGCGGGCCCTGTTTCCGCATCAGGCGGAGCGCCGCGCCTTCCTGCGCAGCGTCGGCCTCGCGACGGCGGCGGCGGCCGTCAGCCAGTTCCTGCCGACGAAATTCGTGGCCGAGGCCTTCGCCGAAGCGGGCAAGCCGGAGAAGACCGACCTCAAGATCGGCTTCATCCCGATCACCTGCGCCACGCCGATCATCATGGCCAAGCCGATGGGCTTCTATGAAAAGCAGGGCCTCAACGTCGATGTCGTGAAGACCGCCGGCTGGGCGGTCGTGCGCGACAAGACCCTGAACAAGGAATACGACGCCGCCCACATGCTGGCGCCGATGCCGCTCGCCATCACGATGGGGCTCGGATCGAATCCCGTTCCGTTCGCCGTGCCGGCGATCGAGAACGTCAACGGGCAGGCAATCTGCCTCGCGAATAAGCACAAAGACAATCGCGACCCGAAGAATTGGAAAGGCTTCAAGCTCGCGATCCCGTTCGATTACTCGAACCACAACTACTTGTTGCGCTACTACCTCGCCGAGCACGGCATCGATCCCGACACCGACGTGCAACTGCGCTCGGTGCCGCCGCCCGAGATGGTCGCGAACCTACGTGCCGACAACATCGACGGCTTCCTCGCGCCCGACAACGTCGTCCAGCGCGCGGTCTATGACGGCGTCGGCTTCATCCACATCCTGTCGAAGGAGATCTGGGACGGGCATCCCTGCTGCTCCTTCTCCGTGGCGCAGGACACGATCCGCGACATGCCGAACGCGACGGCCGCGATGCTGCGCGCCATCCTCCAGGCGACCGCCTACGCCTCGAAGGCGGAGAACCGCAAGGAGATCGCCGCCGCCATCGCGCCCGCGAACTACCTCAACCAGCCGCTCACCGTGGTGGAGCAGGTCCTCACCGGCACCTATGCCGACGGGCTCGGCAGCGTGAAGAAGGACCCGAAGAGGGTCGCCTTCGACCCGTTCCCCTACGAGAGCTTCGCGATCTGGACGCTGACCCAGATGAAGCGCTGGGGCCAGATCAAGGGCGATGTCGACTACGCGGCGGTCGCAAAACAGGTCTACCGCGCCACCGACGCCGCCAAGCTGATGCAGCAGGACGGACTGACCCCGCCGGAGGCCACCACCAAGACCTTCGTGGTGATGGGCAAGACCTTCGATCCGGCCAAGCCCGAGGAATACCTCGACTCTTTCAAGATCAAGCGTGCGAGCTAGAGCCATGCAACGCACGCTCTCGCTACGCGCCGGCGTCCTCTCCCTCGCGCTTCTCGCGCTGATCCTGCTCGGCTGGCAGATCGCGGTCAGCGGCACCGCCCGCACCGAGGCCATGGACCCGGAATACGCCGCCCTGATGGGGCAGGCGGCCACTACGGGCAAGTCGGCCATGCCCGGCCCGCTGGATGTCGGGGCGACGATCTGGAAGCACCTGAAGGACCCGTTCTACGACCGCGGGCCCAACGACAAGGGCATCGGGATCCAGCTCGCCTACTCGATCGGCCGCGTGGCGCTCGGCTACGGCCTCGCGGTGCTGGTGGCGATCCCGGTCGGCTTCCTCATCGGCATGTCGCCGCTGATGAGCCGGGCGCTCGACCCGTACATCCAGATCCTGAAACCCGTCTCACCTCTCGCCTGGATGCCGCTCGCCCTCTACACGATCAAGGATTCGAGCCTGTCCGCGATCTTCGTGATCTTCATCTGCTCGATCTGGCCGATGCTGATCAACACGGTCTTCGGTGTCGCGGGCACGCGCAAGGAATGGCTCAACGTCGCCAGAACCCTGGAGGTGAGCCCGGTTCGGCGCGCCTTCACGGTGATCCTGCCGGCGGCGGCCCCGACGATCCTCACCGGCATGCGCATCTCGATCGGCATCGCCTGGCTCGTCATCGTGGCCGCCGAGATGCTCGTGGGGGGCACCGGCATCGGCTACTTCGTCTGGAACGAGTGGAACAACCTCTCGATCACCAACGTGATCACCTCGATTCTGGTGATCGGCCTCGTCGGCATGGTCCTCGACCAGCTCCTGGCGCGTGCGCAGCGCCTCGTCACCTTCCCGGAGTGAAGCGACCCATGAGCACGCTCCTTCCGTTCGCGCGGCGCGCCCGCCGCTCCGCTTCCCAAACGGCTGATGCCGGGACCAGCCGCATGTCGACGTCTGATAAATTCATCTCCATCGAGGGGATCGCCCGGCGCTACCCGGCGCCGGGCGGCAAGGCCACGACGATCTTCGAGAACCTGTGGCTGCCGATGCGCCGCGGCGAGTTCGTGTGCATGATCGGCCATTCCGGCTGCGGCAAGACCACGGTGCTCAACATCCTCGCCGGGCTCGATGCGCCGAGCGAGGGCGTCGTCATCGTTGACGGGCAGGCCATTACCGGCACGAGTCTCGACCGCGCCGTGATCTTCCAGGGCCACGCCCTGCTGCCCTGGCGCAGCGTGCTCGGCAACGTCGCCTACGCGGTGTCCTCGCGCTGGCGGAAGGCGAAGCGCGCCGAGATCGAGGCGCGCGCCCGCAAGGCGATTGCCACGGTCGGTCTGGCCGGCTCCGAGCACAAGCGTCCGTCGGAATTGTCGGGCGGCATGAAGCAGCGCGTCGGCATCGCCCGGGCGCTGGCGATCGAACCGAAGATCCTGCTGATGGACGAGCCGTTCTCGGCGCTCGACGCGCTCACTCGCGGCACGCTGCAGGATGAGGTGCGCCGGATCTGCGTCGAGACCGGGCAGACGGTCTTCATGATCACCCACGACGTCGACGAGGCGATCTATCTCGCCGACCGGATCGTGCTGATGACGAACGGGCCGGAGGCGAAGGTCGCCGAGATCGTCGAGAACCCGCTGCCCAAGAACCGCGACCGCACCCAGCTTCACCACGCGCCGGGCTACTACGCCTTGCGCAACCACCTGATCGATTTCCTCGTGACCCGCTCCCGCACCCTGCGGGACGCCATGCCCGAGGGCTACGACCCCCGCCATCCGCCGGTGGTGCGCCCCTCGCTCAGCGAGGCGGACGCCGCCGCAATCGCCGCCGAGCCGCCGGCCCGGCGAGCCTGATCTCGGCGCCGACCCCTCGCGGGTCGGCTCCCCGGCATCCGCGAGCCCGCTTCCCGGAGCGAGCCGCTCCACCGGGTCGTCTGGATGCGACGCCTGCGCGCCAGGTCCTGGCGCACAATCGACGGCCGGTTCCGGCGCTGGATCGCGAAGGGGCTGTTCGAGGCTCTGATGTGGGTTCTGGCCCGCCGCCAGTGGTGGCACTGTGGATGTCGGTCCGATCCACGGCAGGCGCTCAGGTCCGCTGTTGAAGTTTGAGGCGAACCGGATGTGAAACCGTGGTTCGGAAGCGCTGAGGCACACGGCCGGATGCTGTGGTCATTCGCCTGGACCGAAATTCACATTGGGATCGGAGCGCATTGAGACGGCTCGCTGAAAGTATATTAGAACCACCTAAACAAGGTGGATCTAACGTTATGGACTGCGAGCCCGTGGATGCCGTTACGCCGACCGATCTGCTGCGCCTCCAGGACAAGGCGGCCGACGCTGCGCGCCTGTTGCGGCTCCTTGCCAACGAGAAGCGCCTGCTCATCCTGTGCCTGCTGCTCGCCCGCGGTGAGATGGACGTGAGGAGCCTCAGCGAGGCGGTCGAGCTCAGCCAATCGGCCCTGTCGCAGCACCTCGCCAAGTTGCGTGAGGACGGGCTGGTCGCGTTTCGGCGCGAGAGCCAAACCCTGTACTACCGACTGGAGGATCCCAGGGTCGCCCGGCTGCTCGCGACCTTGAAGGACATCTTCTGCCCGGAGATCGGCTGAGCGTGCCGGGCACCGCACCCCTCCGCTCGCAGCGCCGCCGATGACGCATACGGACTCATGGCGCACCCGCGGGTCGCCGGAGCCGTGCGGGTTGGACGCGAACAGTATCAGGCTGCCGCTATCTCGGGCGCTGCTTCAGCCGGCCCTGGAGCCAGCACCCGCATGGCGTTGAGGATGACCCCGACGTCGATGGCTTCCTGCAGCAGCGCGCCCTGAAGCGGCGTCAGGTAGCCGAAGGCTGCGGCGACCATCCCGGCGAGCGACAAGCCGAGGCCGACCCAAACGCTCTGAAGGGCGATGAACTTGGCCCGGCGGGCAATGCGGATCGCGCCCGGAAGCGGGGCGAGGCTATCGACGAGCAGGACCACGTCGGCCGCTTCGGCCGCCGCGGCCGCGCCCCGCACGCCGAGCGCCACACCGAGATCCGCCGCGGCCAGCGCGGGGGCGTCGTTCACGCCGTCCCCGACCATCATCACAGGACCGCGCGCCCGCTCGGCCGCCACCACGGCGGTCTTGTCCGCCGGATCGAGGTCGGCGGCGATGGCATCGACGGGCGCTCCCGCGACGAGCGCCTCCGCAATCGCGCGTCGGTCGCCCGTCGCGAGAACGATGCGCCGGATGCCGCAGGCCCGCAGGGCCGTCAGCGTGACGGCGCCGTCCGCCCGCAGCGGGTCCGTCAGGTGCAGCCTGCCCGCCGGGCGGCCATCGACGGCGACGAGCACCGTCGCCGCCGCACCGCTCGCCGCGACCGGCTGCTCCTCGGTCGGGAAGGTCAGCCCCATCCTGCGCATCAGGCGCGGCCCCCCGACCGTGACCGAGGCGCCCCCGACCGAGCCCGTTACGCCTTCCCCCGGCACCTCCTCCGCTCGTTCCGGCTGCGCGAGGTCGAGCCGCCGACTCAGAGCTTCGTCGACAAGAGCCCGCGCCGTCGGGTGGGCGGAGACTTGATCGAGGGAGGCGGCGAGCCGAAGCACCTCTGCCTCGCCGAACGGCGGGAAGGCCTCGATGGCCGAGAGATGGGCCGTGCCATGGGTCAGCGTACCGGTCTTGTCGATCACGAGGACGCTGACCTCGGCCAGCGTTTCCAGGGCGCCCCCGCCCTTGATCAGCACCCCGCTCCCGGCCGCCCGCGACAGGCCGGAGACGAGGGCGACCGGAACCGCGAGGATGAGCGGACACGGCGTCGCGACCACGAGGACGGCGAGGGCGCGCAGCGGATCTTGCGTGACGGCCCAGGCGCCGCCGGCGAGGGCAAGGGTGACGGCGAGGAAGGCGAGGCCGTAGCGATCGGCCAAGCGCACCATCGGCGCCTTCTGTTCGCGCGCGGCCTCGACCAGGCGAACGATACCCGCATAGGTGCTCTCCGCTGCCCGGCGCTCGGCCACCAGCGAGAAGGGTGTCCCGACATTGACGGAGCCGCTGAGCACAGCGCCTCCCGCTTCGTGGATGACGGGCAGCGCCTCGCCGGTGAGGCTCGCTTGGTCGAGCACGGCGCGCCTGGCCACGACGCGCCCATCGACAGGGACGACGTCGCCGACCCGAACCAGCACGCGGTCGCCCGGGACGACCGCGTCGATGGGCACCTCGTGCACGCCTGCGCTGTCCTCGCGGTGCGCGGTGCGCGGCTGCCGTGACAGCAGTGCGGTCATCTCCCGGGCCGCACGTCCCGCCGCGAAGGCTTCGAGCGCCTGACCGCCCGCGTACATCAGGGCGATGACGACGCCGGCAAGCGGCTGCCCGAGAGCGATGGCGCCGCTCATCGAGAGGAGCGCGACGAGGTCGAGGCCGACATCGCCCTTCAAGAGGCTCGTGACGACTTCACGGACAAGACTGGCGAGCACGACCAGGGTCGGGACGGTCCAGGCCCAAAAGGCAAAGTCCGGCGCGCCGAGCGCTTGTGCGGCCAACCCGGCGCAGAGCCCCGCGAGCGGAAGCGCCGCCTGCCATCGGTGCAGCGCTTGCCGCCACCAGCCGCCATCCGCAGCCGCTTGGCCTCTCGCGGTCGTCGATCCTGGGCGGGTCGCGTCGATGGGCGCTGGAACAGGCATGCCACGCGATCAAACGCGACCAGCTCGGCCGAGGCAAGATGGGGCCATGCTCCCCGTTCCGGAGAGTGCCAGCGTTGCGGCCTTGGCCTCGGGCTTCCGCTCGATGTCCTGCGTCGCATCGAACTCGCGCGGCAGGCTGCCGCTGCCTTGCGGGTGCTCTGCATGCCAGCGGACGCTCGCATCGAACTCGGCAGCAATGCGCTGGTTGTCGCGCACCTGTGTGAAGCGAAACCCGCTCCGCCGTCCCAGGGATCGTCGGGCCTCTCCATCTTCATGGTAAATTAGATATTGCTAATTAAGTGTCATCTAATTATAGCTCGGTTGGATGCGGGGACATCCGGCCTAAGCGGTCCCGCAGCCTGCATACGGAGCCCATAGCGCTCGCAGGTAAGTCCCTGTGGCAGTTCGGGAGAGATCACCATGGACGGCTTCACGCCACTCAGCGCCACCCTCGGCGGCGTCATGATCGGCGCCGCCGCTGCCCTGTTCCTGCTTCTGAACGGACGGATCGCCGGCATCAGCGGCATCCTCGGCGGTCTGCTCGCCCCGCCCTCGCACGAGACGGGATGGCGGGCCACCTTCCTGGCCGGTCTGGTCCTGGCACCGCTGGTCTACGTCGGCCTGGGAGGAAGCCTGCCGCCGGTGACCGTCGATGCCTCGTTCCCGCTCCTGGTGGTCGCGGGCTTGCTGGTCGGGTTCGGCGCGCGCCTCGGGGCCGGCTGCACCAGCGGCCACGGCGTCTGCGGCATCGGTCGCGGCTCGCCCCGCTCCCTCGCCGCCACTGGCACCTTCATGGCCGTCGCCATCCTCACCGTCTTCGTCACGCGTCACCTGCTCGGAGCCTGAGCCATGGCCAGAGCCGTTTCCGCATTTGCCGTCGGCCTGTTGTTCGGGCTCGGCCTGCTCGTCTCCGGCATGGCCAATCCGGCCAAGGTCCTCGCCTTCCTCGACGTAACCGGACGCTGGGATCCGAGCCTTGCCTTCGTCATGGCGGGCGCCGTCGCGGTCTCGGCCGCCGGCACCCTCGTCGCACGGCGGCGCGGCCGGCCGCTGCTCGCGTCCCGGTTGGAGATCCCGACCCGGCGCGACCTCGACCCGCGCCTGCTCGCCGGTGCCGCGGTCTTCGGCGTCGGCTGGGGCTTGGTTGGCCTGTGTCCCGGGCCCGCCTTGACCCTCCTGACGGTCGCGCCGGCCCCCGCCACAACCTTCGTGGCCGCCATGGTCGTCGGCATGCTGCTGTTCCGCCTCGGGCCCTCCGCGGCCTCGAAGCCGACGGCCGTTCAAGCGGCTGACGCGTGATGTCCGGCTTGCTCACATCCGGTCTCGCCACCGGCCCGGGCGGGGTCAATGGGGCGATCCTCGGCCTCGTCGGCGGGGGCAGCTCGATCCTCGCGTGCCTCGCCTGACCTACGTAGTCGGCGTGAGCTCGCCGCACGTCGCCATCGGCACGAGCGACCTGGCGGTCTCGGTCAGCGCGGCGGGCAATCTCGTCTCGCAATAGCGGAGCGGGAACGTGAAGTGGCGATGCGCGGCCGCGTTCTCGCTTGCAGGCGTCCGCGACGGAGGATGGAGCGGACTGACACCTCAGGCGGAAAAGGTGTGCTTCTATTCGTCCGGGCTCCATCCTCTCAAAAGTTGGAGCCTCCAGGGAATCCGGAGCGGTTCAGTCCCGTTTGATCAAGCCGGAGTGCTCGTACTCTGCGAGAAGAGGCTGAAGCTGCCCTGATCGGGTGACGGTGGCGACGAGAGGGATGACCATGTTCCGCCTTCTCCCTCGGTTGTGTGCCCTGCTCCTCGTCGCTGGGCTCGGCTTGCAGGCGCAGGCGCAGCCGGCCGCGCCCGCTGCAGTCCCGGTCGGGACGGCCTTCGCCCAACGCAAGGCCATCGATCAGGCGCTCGATTTCGTCGGCCGCGTCGAGGCGGTCGGTCGTGTCGAGGTGCGCGCGCGTGTTGTCGGTTTTCTGGATGCCGTCCAATTCAAGGAGGGAGAGCCGATCAAGGAGGGGGCGCCGCTCTACCGGATCGAGCCGGACCTGTTCGAGGCCGCGGTCAAGCAGGCCGAGGGCGCGCTCGAGCGCACCAGGGCTGCCGAACTTCTGGCAGCCATCCAGTTGCAGCGGGCGCAAGACCTACTCGATAAAAGCTCCGGGACCGTCGTAGCCCGCGATCAGGCCCGCGCCGCGCGGGACCAGGCGAAGGGCGCCGTCATGGGCGACGAGGCGAGCCTCCAGACGGCGCGGATCAATCTCGGCTACACGCAGATCTTCGCGCCCATTTCCGGCCAGATCGGCCGCACCAGCGTCACCAAGGGCAACGTGGTCGGGCCCGACAGCGGCGCTCTCACCACGATCGTCAGCCAGGATCCGATCTACGTTACCTTCCCGGTGAGTCAGCGCGAGTTCCTGCGCTACCAGCAGGGCGGGGCGCGCCCAGACCGAAGCAAGATCGGAGTCCGGATCCGTTTTCAGGACGGCTCGGAATACGGTCAGGTCGGCCGGGTCGACTTCGTCAACATCAGCGTCGACCGCGCGACCGACACGGTCGTCGTGCGCGCCACGATGCCGAACCCGGCCGGTGCGCTTCGCGACGGGCAACTCGTGCGCGTCAACCTTCAGGCCGGGCAGCCGGAGCAGAAGGTCGTCGTGCCGCAATCCGCCCTCATCGCCGACCAGGGCGGCGTCTACGTGTTCGTCGTCGAGGAAAGCCGGGCCAAGATACGGCGCGTCAAACCAGAGCCTGGCGGCACCGGAACGGACGCGGTCATCGCGGAGGGCCTCTCGGGCGGCGAGGTCGTCATCGTCGACGGGCTGCAGCGGGTGCGGCCCGGGATCCTCGTTCAGGCGACCCCGGTCAGCGAGACGGCCAGCAGGATCTGACGTCCATGTTTTCCGCCATCTTCGTCGATCGGCCGCGCCTTGCGGTGGTGATCGCCATCGTCATCTCGATTGCGGGCGCGCTGGCGCTCCTGACGATCCCGGTGGCGCAGTACCCCGACATCGTGCCGCCGCAGGTCTCGGTGACCACGACCTATCCGGGCGCATCCGCCGACGTGGTGGAATCGACGGTCGCGCAGCCGATCGAGTCCCAGGTCGTCGGCGTCGACAAGATGATCTACATGAAGAGCGTCAGCGGCAACGACGGCAGCTACACGCTCACCGGCTCGTTCGAGCTCGGCACCGATCCCGACATCAATGCGGTCAACGTCAACAACCGCGTCCAGATCGCCCTCGCCAAGCTGCCCGAGGACGTTCGCAAGCAGGGCGTCACCGTCAAGAAAAAATCCTCGGCCCTTCTCGGCGTCCTGGCGGTCTACTCGCCAAAATCGACCCAAGACCCGCTTTTCATCTCCAACTACGTCACGATCAACCTGCTCGACCGCATCAAGAGCACGCCCGGCGTCGGCGATGCGACGCTGTGGGGCCCGCAGGATTACGCGATGCGAGCCTGGGTGCGCACCGACCAGCTCACCGGGCTCAGCCTGACCACGGGCGATGTCATCGGGGCGATCCAGGCCCAGAACGTGCAGGCGCCGGTCGGGCGGATCGGTGCACGGCCGATCTCGGACGAGCAGCAGCTTCAGCTCAGCATCCAGACGCAAGGGCGGCTGACCTCCGCGGAGCAGTTCCGCAACATCGTGTTGCGCACCAACCCGGACGGGTCGGTGCTGCGCCTCGGCGACGTGGCGAGAGTCGATCTCGGCGCGGCCAATCTCGACCGTGAGACGCGACTCAACGGCAGCCCGGCGACGGTGATCGCGATCTACCAGTCACCCGGCGCCAACGCCCTCTCGACCCTGAAAGAGGTCGAGAGGCGGGTCGGAGAGCTGGCGAAGACCTTCCCCGAGGGGTTGGCCTGGAAGGTCACCTACGATCCGACCGCCTTCATCACCGAAACGGTGCACGAGGTGCAGAAGACCCTGGTCGAGGCCTTCGTGCTCGTTGTGATCGTGGTGTTCCTGTTCCTTGGCAGCCTGCGCGCCACGCTGATTCCGACGCTGGCCGTGCCTGTCAGCTTGATCGGCACCTTCATCGTCCTCAAGGCGGTCGGCTACTCGGCGAACTCGGTCTCGCTACTCGCCCTGGTGCTCGCCATCGGGATCGTCGTCGATGACGCCATCGTCGTGGTCGAGAACGTCGAGCGCGTGATGGAGGAGCACCCGGAGCTGTCACCCCGGGACGCGACGAAGCGGGCCATGGCCGAGATCACCGCCCCGATCATCGCCATCACGCTGGTCTTGCTCTCGGTCTTCGTGCCGGTCGCCTTCGTGCCCGGCATCTCGGGCGAGCTCTTCCGCCAGTTCGCCGTCGCGGTCGCGGTCTCGATGTTCATCTCGGCGGTCAACGCGCTGACCCTGTCGCCGGCTCTCTGTGGCGTGCTGCTGCGCCCGCACCACGGCCCTCGTCGGGGTATCATGGGCATGGTGATGCGCTCCATCGACCGGGTCAGCAACGGCTATGGTGCCGCCGTGGCGCGCATCGTGCGCTTCTCGATCCTCGGTCTCGTGCTCGCCGGCGCCGCGGCCTACGGCGCGACCGAACTCGCGAAGCGAACCCCAACCGGCTTCCTGCCCGAAGACGATCAAGGCGCCTTCTTCGTCGTGGTGCAGTTGCCGGAAGGCGCATCGGTCGGGAGGACCTCCGAGGTCGTGGCCCGGGCCGAACAGATCCTGCGGCAGGAGCATGCGGTTGCCGACACCACCTCGGTGATCGGCCTCAACTTCATCGACAACTACTCCCAGGGCAACGCGGCCTTCCTGGTCGTGACCCTCAAGCCGTTCGAGGAGCGCAAGGCTGTCGCGGACGGAGCGGCGGCCATGATTGCGCGCCTCGGCCAGCAATTCCGGGAGATCCCCGGAGGCACCGTCGTACCGCTCGCCCCTCCACCCATCATCGGCCTCGGCACCGGCGGTGGCTTCAGCTACGTGCTGCAGGATCTGCGCGGTGGCGATCCGAAGGAGCTCGCTCAAGTCCTGCGCGGCTTGGTCGTGGCAGCGAACCAGGATCCGCAGCTCAACCGCGTGTTCAGCACCTTCTCGGCGACGAACCCATCGGTCTATCTCGATATCGATCGTGACAAGGCGCAGGTTCTCGGAGTGCCCCTGAGCGCCGTGTTTCAAGCGCTACAGGCTTCGCTCGGCGGCTACTACGTCAACGACATCAACCTGTTCGGCCGTACCTGGCAGGTGCAGGTTCAGGCGGAGGCCGCAGACCGGACCAAGATCGACGACATCTATCGGATCAACGTGCGGAACAAGGACGGCGAGATGGTGCCGCTGCGCTCGCTCGCGGAGGTCCGGATCGTGGTGGGGCCGCCGGCGCTGATCCGCTACAACAACCTTCGCGCCGTCACGATCCAGGGCTCGCCCGCGCCGGGCGTCTCGTCCGGTCAGGCGCTCGCCGCCATGGACGGCGTCGCGGCCCGGACCCTGCCTGCGGGCTTCGGCGGCGAGTGGACGGACACGGCGTTCCAAGAGAAGCGGGCCGAGGGCAAGACCGCCATCATCCTGGGCTTCGCGGTCCTGTTCGCGTTCCTGTTTCTGGTCGCACTCTACGAGAGCTGGACCATCCCCGTCCCCGTGCTGCTGTCGGTCACGGTCGGGATCGCCGGGGCCTACGCGTCCATGGTGTGGGGCAAGCTCACCCTCGATCTCTATGCGCAGATCGGCATGATCGTGCTCATCGGGCTGGCTGCCAAGAACGGCATCCTCATCGTCGAGTTCGCCAAGGAGCAGCGGGAGAAGGGCGTTCCGCTTCAGAAGGCTGCCACCGAAGGCGCGCGCCTGCGCTTCCGCCCGGTGATGATGACCTCCTTCGCCTTCATCCTGGGCCTGCTCCCCCTGGTCATCGCTGTCGGAGCCTCGCAGCTCGCGCGACGCAATGTCGGGACGCCGGTCTTTGGCGGCATGATCGCCGCGTCATTCCTCGGCATCTTTGTGATCCCGCCACTCTACGTCCTGTTTCAGGGCCTGCGCGAGCGGGCCTGGAGCCTCATGAGCCGCAAGGGAGCGAAACAGCGGGCGGAACCGCCGGCTGAAGGCGCAAGCGGCGCCCCGAAGCACTTGCCGGCCGAGTGATGCGATCGACCCCTTCGATGCGGGCAGGTGGGAGCATGACGATGCACGATATCGAGCAGGTCATCCCGACCACGAAGCCCGATGCGGGTCGGCCCCAGGCCGGGACCGCCAAGAAGCTCAAGAAAAAGGACTACGAGAGGGAATTGCACACCCTGCAGGTCAAGCTGTGCCATCTGCAGGACTGGGTCAAGCGAACCGGCGCCCGCATCATCATCGTGTTCGAGGGCCGCGATGCGGCCGGCAAAGGCGGGACGATCAAGGCCATCACCGAGCGGGTCAGCCCCCGGGTGTTCCGCGTCGTCGCGCTGCCGGCACCAACGGACCGGCAGAAGTCCCAGATGTTCATCCAGCGCTACATCGAGCATTTCCCGGCGGCCGGCGAGATCGTGATCTTCGACCGTAGCTGGTACAACCGCGCTGGCGTCGAGCGTGTCATGGGCTTCTGCAGCGATGCGGAGTATCGCCGGTTCCTCGACCTCTGCCCGCGGATCGAGCGCTTCATCGTCGATGGCGGGACCCAACTCATCAAATTCTGGCTGGAGGTTGGAAAGCAGGAGCAGAAGCGGCGCTTCCTGGCACGGATCGAGGATCCCCTCCGGCAGTGGAAGCTGAGCTCGATGGACCTCGAATCCTACGAGCGCTGGTACGCCTTCTCGAAGGCGCGCGACGCGATGCTGGCGGCCACCGACACTGACGACGCTCCCTGGCACATCGTCCGCTCCGACGACAAGCGGCGGGCGCGCCTCAACTGCATCACTCACCTCCTCTGCCTGATCCCCTACAGGGAACAGAAGCACGATGCGGTGATGCTGCCGAAGCGCAGCAAGGAGGATGCGTACGACGATACCCTCAGGAACAGGCGCTTCGTCACCGAACGGTACTGAGGTTGGGATCGCGCCGGGAGGATCCAGGGCAACCCCGCGGTTGAGGCGCGGCCGAGCGCCGGCAGGGCATGATGCGGAGTGTCTCTCAATAAACGCTCGCTGCGCCGTCGGTGCGAGAGGGCGGGCCGTCCGTGACCGGGCGTCTCGCGAGGCACTCTTAGCCATCTTCGACGTCGATGGTCATGCCGGTCAGCTCGCAACCGATGCCCAGGAGAGCTTCGCGGCGCACCGGCGCGGAGTTGGCCAGCCATTGGAACCGGCGCGCCGACAACCAGCCCCTCGTCGAAGACGCGGCGCAACGGCCTGCCCGCCTTCTCGGACTCAAGCCCGTCGTGATCGAGCGGTCATGGCTGCCATCCTGAAGGGCGGTGGAACCTATGCGCTGCGTGTCTCCCAGGTGAGTAAGAAGCCCACGTCACCCGGCATGCCGTCGGGAAAGTTGACGATCACGGCCTTCAGACCGTAGCCGGCCGGCTGCAGGCGGTCCCGCCAGAACTCGAAAGCTTGACGCGGGCGTCCGGTCAGGGTCTCGGGCCAACCGCTCTCGAAATTGTTGATGGCCCGTCCCCCGTCACTGCACATCACGTTCGGGAAACGCATCACGAGAAGTTCGTTCTTGCCCTGCTCGGCCGCGATCCGGAGCTTGTATATGAGCGACGTCATGATCTCGTGCACCTTCTTTGGCGTGACCTCGATGGTCTCGGACAGAGCCTTGATGAGCTCGGCCCGCGCCTCTTCGGCTCGATCCTCGGTCTGCAGGGCCTTCGCGGCCTTCAGTTTGGCCGTATAAGCGCCGAGTTCGGCGGCGGACATGAAGCTCTCGTCGCCAAGCTCGTGTTCGGTCTGTGGATTCGTCTTCAGCGCTTCCATGGCGAACTCCTGTTGTTCATGAGGCCGGTTCGCGCTGGACCTGGGCCAGCGCTTCGCACGTTCCGCGCGCGATCGTCATCTCCTCGTCCGCCGGAATGACCCAGGCAGCGGGACCGGGCCCTCGGGTCACCTGCGGGCCGCCGGAAGCATTGGCCGCCGCGTCGAGTTCGAAACCGGCCCAGGCGGCTCCCCGCAGAACTTCGGCCCGTGTGGCGACGTCGTTCTCACCGATGCCGCCGGTGAAGATGAGGGCGTCCAGGCCGCCGAGTGCCGCCACCAATGAGCCGAGTTCCCGCTCGATCCGGTAGACGAAGAGATCGATGGCCCGCTGCGCATCGGGATCGGTCGCCGCGAGGGAACGGAGCCTGCGCATGTCGTGCGACAGGCCGGAGACCCCGAGCAGGCCCGATTGCGTGTAGAGCATCCGCTCTGCCTCCTCCGGGGAGAGCTTCATCTCCCGCATCATGTAGAAGACGACCCCGGCATCCAGGCTACCGCAGCGCGTTCCCATGGGCAGTCCGTCGAGTGCGGAGAAGCCCATCGTGGTCGCGATGCTCCGCCCGCGCTCCAGGGCACACAGGCTGGCGCCATTGCCGAGATGAGCGACGACGACGCGGCCGGTGGCAAGGGCGGAGTCGTACTGCGCCAAGACCGAGGCGATGTGGGCGTAGGACAGGCCGTGGAAGCCGTAGCGGCGCACCCCCGCCTCGGTCATCGCGTGCGGTAGGGCAAAAAGCTGTGCGATTTCCGGCTGGTTGCGGTGGAACGCGGTGTCGAAGCAGGCAATCTGGGGGAGGTCCGGGAAACGCCGCCGGAGGATCCGGATCGGCGCCAAGTTGTGTGGCTGATGAAGCGGAGCGAGCGGTACTAGGCGCTCCAGCGCCTCCAGCACCTCCTCGTCCACCCGCACCGGCCTGCTATAGGCCCTTCCGCCATGGACGACCCTGTGCCCGGCGGCGGCGAGCCGGAAGCCGCTGCAATGCTCACGCAACCAAGCCGCCACGTGCAGGAGCGCCTCCTCGTGGCCGGACAGGCTTTCACGGTGGAAGGCTTGGTCGGCGACAACCGTCCCGGCGCTGTCCCGGATCAGCAGGTGGGGCGAACCGCTGAGTTCCTCGAACACACCCTTGAAGATGCGGCGTGGATCCGCGGTCCCGCCGAACGCGAACACTTGGAATTTGAGGCTCGAAGAGCCTGCGTTCAGTACAAGCAGGACCGAGGTCATCGCCTAGACCTCCGGAAGGGGCCGGCAGGCGCGCTGGGCGGCGGCGAACAGTGAGGCGACCGCACAGGAGGCGAGACGCGTGAGCCGAGAGTCGGCCCGGCTCGTCAGGATGATCGGGACCCGAGCCCCAAGCACGATCCCGGCCGCGTCCGCACGGGCCAGGAAGGTCAAGCTCTTGGCCAGCATGTTGCCGGCTTCCAAATCGGGGACCACGAGAACGTTGGCTTGGCCGGCCACCGGTGAGTGGATCTTCTTGATCCGTGCCGCTTCGGGGTCGATGGCATTATCGAGGGCAAGAGGGCCGTCTAGGATGCCGCCGGTGATCTGACCCCGGTCGGCCATCTTGCAGAGGGCCGCGGCATCGAGGGTCGAGGGCATCTTCGCGTTGATGCTCTCCGTCGCCGACAGGATGGCGACCCGCACCGACTCGACGCCAAGGGCTTGTGCGAGGTCGATGGCGTTCTGCGTGATGTCGCGCTTTTCCTCCAGCGAGGGCGCGATGTTGACCGCGGCGTCCGTAATGATCAGGGGCGTCGCATGGCCCGGCACGTCCATGACGAAGCAGTGGCTGACGCGGCGAGCCGTCCTTAGGCCGCCGTCCCGGCGCACCACCGCAGCCATCAACTCGTCGGTGTGGAGGCTCCCCTTCATGAGGGACTCGGCCTCGCCGGCGCGCACGAGAGCAACGGCCTTCTGAGCGGCCTCGTGGCTGTGACCGGCGTCGACGAGCCGGAACGCGCCGATATCCGCATCGAGTGCAACCGCGGCGGCGGCGATCTTTCCCAGTGGGCCTACCAGAATCGGTTCGACGATTCCGAGCGCGGAAGCTTCGAGCGCCGCCCCCAATGTGGCCGCGTCGCAGGGATGGACGACGGCGACCTGAAGCCTCGGCAGCGCCTGGGCAGCCACGATCAGACGGTCGTATTTCTCGTGTCCGCGGGTTTCGACCGCTGCCTGTTCGATGGTCGCAATCGACACCCTGGCCTCCTCTGACAGTTCAAGGAAAGGATCCGGAGCGGTCCTGTGCGACGGGCGTGGCCCTCGCACAGGTGCCTCGTCGCCTGCGCCGCGGAGACGAGGACCGCCAACTCATACGCTCTTGGGATCAGGCGGCTTGATCGGACGGGACGGATCGGCGGCCGACGGCGCTGGCCGCGTAGGCGATCCGAATTCTCCTCGGACCATCTTCCGGCGTTTGATCATGCACAACGATATGCGCCGCGGCGTGTTCTGGGTCACCTCCGCAACAACGGCGCACCCTGTCTTATGGGATGGTCTTCATTCTGGCTGAAGAACATTTGTGCACTATTGCCGGGACAGCCGCTTGCAACTCAGATGACGAGCGTCAACTTTCCATCGAAGATGGCGGCGTGACAGCCGACGGCGGCAATCCCGAAAGGAGCGATGTCATGGGAGACCTGTCATGCTACTCGGCCGTCGAGCGTCTTTGCGATGGGCGCGCCTTGGAGATCCGCGCGCTTCGGCCGGATGACCGGGAGCGGATGCTGGCAGCCATCGACCACACAAGCGCCCAATCGCTCTATCGCCGCTTCTTCGCTGCGAAGCGCCACTTCACCGACAAGGAGATTGCGTTCTTCCTCAACGTCGACTTCAGGGAGCAGGTGGCCTTGGTCGCGACCGCGGACGAGGATGGCGAGCAGGCGATCGTCGGCGGCGCTCGCTATGTCGCGACGCGGCCGGGTCAGGCCGAGGTGGCGTTCACCGTGATCGACGAATATCAGCGGCGCGGCATCGGTGCCGCGCTGGTGCGGCACCTCGTGGACATCGCCCGGGCGGCAGGGCTCACGGAACTGACGGCGGAGGTTTTGCCCGACAACGCTCCGATGCTGAAGCTGTTCGAGCGAACCGGACTACCGCTGAGCAGCCGACGCGAGGCGGACGCGGTCCACTTGGTACTTCGGCTAACCTGAGCACGCCTCAACTCGCGAGCCCATGAGATTTGGCACGGATGACCGTCATTACGGGCACGCGGCTGCGGGCCCGTGACCGAGAGCGCATTCCGACAAAGTGCAAACCGATTTGTCAAAAATGCGCGTCGAAACACGGGCCAGAGACGCCGAATCCGGACGCAATCTCCTGGGCTTGTCGGTCAGTAGGGGCGGCAAGTGCCCGAATACTGGTCGTAGAAGGCGTATCGCCCGCACCCGCCGTAGTTCGAGCCGTAATAACCGGCGGCCGCTGCAGCTCCGACCCCGGCCGCGGCGAGCCCGTATCCGGGACGGTACCCATACCGGCCGTAACCGTAGCGGCCATAGCCGTAGCCGTAGCGGCCGACCCCTCTGTGACCGTAGCGGCCGACGCGACCATAACCGCCGCGATAGCCGGCCACGCCCCGGCGATAGCCACCGGCCCCACCGCGGAAATCCGCCCGCCCGGCCACCGTGAAAGCCGCCGCCATGGATGCCGCCACCCCGGAAGCCTCCGCCTCCGCCGCCACGGAATCCGCGCGCATCTGCCGTGACGCTGGTCAGGATCAGGGCCGCGAAAGCCGCAGACGCAATCAGGAGAGTTTTCATGACGTTGTTTCCTCGCAGGAGGACAACATGGAGGTGAGGCGCATCAGTCCCCGCCGGCGTGACCGGACCCGTAACCTGCTCGGGTCCCAAACCCTGGTCGACCGGTTCGTACTACCGAGTCTGCAGCGTTGCTTGATCCCGGAGGACAGCCGGTGAAACCTGCTCGCCGACGCGGTCGCCGATCACTGGCTTCGTGTATCGCTGCGGCGAGATCATTCTGGCTGCGCGCTGGTCTCTTCCCGGCCCTGTCGTCCCCATGAGCGGCTTCCTGCTTTCGGTTCATCGACCGACGTCATCTCTCCAGATAGTTCGGCGAACCCTATTCCACCTAGACGAAGGCGTGCATTGAGATCATCGTCGGCGGCGAACGGACTGCCCGGCTGTTCGCATCCACGCTGCCGACCTCGGCCGCAGAGAACTGGCTGAGGCCGCGCAACTCGGCGGCTCCCGTAGGAGACGACGGAGCACCCCCCGGTTTGGCCCCAGTGACCGAACCGGACGCGGAGGAGCGCAGATGACGGGCCTCGGATCGACGACGCGGACCTCCACGACCGACGCGCCGACGAAACTCCGCTCCGACATTGTGGCAGGGCTCACCGCCGCGGCCGTCGTCCTCCCCAAGGCGATGGCTTTTGCTACGGTGGCCGGGCTGCCGGTCGCGGTCGGCCTCTACACCGCCTTCGTTCCCACGCTCATCTATGGCCTGTTGGGCTCGTCCCGCGTCCTCAGCGTGAGTTCGACGACGACGCTGGCCATCCTGACAGCCGCCGAAATCGGCAGCGCGGTGCCGGATGGCGATCCGGCGCGGCTGGTTGCCACCACAGCGACGCTGACGGCCCTTGTCGGCGCGCTGCTGCTCGGAGCCCGGCTGGTGAAGCTTGGCTTCATCGCCAGCTTCATCTCCGTGCCGGTCCTGACCGGGTTCAAGGCCGGAATCGCCTGCGTGATCCTGCTGGATCAAGCTCCCAAGCTCCTGGGGCTCCATCCCGCGAAGCAATCGTTCTTCATCGATCTCGCGAGTCTCGTTCGCCACCTCCCCGAGACGTCGCTGCCGACCCTGGCTGTCGCAGGGGTGACGCTGGCCGTCCTCGTCGGCGCTGAGCGCCTCAGGCCCCATTCGCCGGTTCCGCTGGTCACGGTCGCTGCCGCCATTGCGGCCTCTTGGCTGCTCGGCCTCAACGCATGGGGAGTCGCGACGGTCGGGGAGATCCCGCGGGGCCTCCCCTCCGTGAGCATGCCCGACCTGACGCTTGTCCAGGCGCTCCTGCCGGGCGCCATGGGCATCGCCCTGATGAGCTTCACGGAGAGCATCGCCGCGGGCCGGGCCTTCGTGGCTTCGGGAGATCCGCCCATCGATGCCAATCGTGAACTGGTCGCCACGGGCGCGGCGAATTTGGGGGGAGCCTTGCTCGGGGCGATGCCGGCCGGCGGCGGGGCATCGCAGACCGGGGTCGTGCGGGCCGCCGGAGGCCGGACGCAGGCGGCCTCATTCGTGACGGCCGCGCTTGCCCTCGCGACGATGCTGCTTCTGTCGCCGGTCCTGGGCCTCCTGCCGCAGGCAACCCTCGCGGCGGTCGTGATCGTTTACTCGGCCAGCCTCATCCAGCCAGCGGAGTTCCGGGACATCTTCAAAGTGCGGCGGATGGAGTTCCACTGGGCAATCGTGGCGGGGATCGGGGTGCTCGTCTTCGGGACGCTTCAGGGTATCACCGTCGCCATCGTCCTCTCGCTGGTCGGCCTGGGCCTCCAAACGGCCCATCCCCGCATCTCTGTCATCGCCCGCAAGCACGGCGCAGATGTGCTGCGCCCCCTTTCGCCGGAGCATCCCGATGACGAGACGTTCGTCGGCCTCCTGATCCTGCGCCCGGAGGGGCGCCTGTACTTTGCCAACGCGCAGAACGTGGCAGACCGGATCCGGGCGCTCATTGCCGAGCACAAGCCGCGTATCGTCGCCCTCGACCTCAGCCGTGTGCCCGACATCGAGTATTCGGCGCTGCAGATGCTGCGGGATGGGGCACGGCGGACCAGCATGACGTTTTGGCTCGTAGGCCTCAACCCTGACGTCCTGAACATGGTGCGGCGCGCCGGTTTGGATCAGGAACTCGGACCGGACCGCCTGTTGTTCAACGCGCGAACCGCCATCGAGCGCTACAAGGCGCTCCTGGCGTCCTCAACGCCTGACTAGAAATGTCAGCGACCTCGCTGAGTCAGCTGGGATTGTCTCGCGTAGCGTGATCTGATTCCCAGTCGACGGCCGACGGCCGACGGGAGGGGCGAGGGCGTCGCCGTTGTCGTCGGATCGGCGCGGGCACCTCGTGAAGGCCACGGCAGCCGCCACCGGCATGGCGCGCCGCATGGCCGCCGCCGCCGAGTGGCCCGGCGTTCATGCGGTGGAATTAGTAGCCGCAGGTACAGCCCCCGTATCCGTAAGCGGGATAGCTTGAGCCATAGGCGGCGGGAGCGTAGCCACCATAGCCGGCATTGTCGTAGCCGTAGCCGTAGCCGCCGTAATAGTTACTGGCCGCAGCTCCGACGGCCGTGCCGACCGCAAGACCAGCGAGACCCGCACCGACGCCGTATCCGTAGCCCCGATAGCCGTACCCGCGGTAGCCGTAGCCACGCCCCCCGTAGAAGCCGCGCCCGCCGTAGAAACCGCCGCGGTAGCCACCGGCCACGCCGCGATAGCCGCCAACGCCGCCGCGCCAGCCGCCAGCGACGGCACCGCCACCGCGAAAACCGCCACCGCTGAAGCCACCGCCCCGGAATCCGCCGCCAAAGCCGCCGCCGCCGCGGAAACCGCCACCGCCGAAGCCGCCGCCTCGGAAGCCACCGCCGCCAAAGCCACCACGGGCCTCAGCGGTATCCGCGGCAATCAGCGCACCCATTCCGAGTGCTGCCAGCGACACCAAAGCAAATTTCTGCATCGCATCCTCCATGCTCACACCCACTGAGCGGTATTGGGTGTTTCGACGATCCTCGGATTGCTTGATTTTAGGATCGCGATCATCCGCAGGCGCCAGCCCGATCCTTGTTGGCAGCCGGCGGGCTCCGCGACGACGCAAGAGCGCATTCCGACGAGAAGGGAACCGGCTCGTCTAAAAACGGCGCCTCTCAACAGCAGTTTGGAGACGCCGACTGGATACGATCGGGGCGGATACGGCTCTAATAGGCGTAGTAGGCGGGCCGATATGGACCGGGCGAATACGGTCCATACGGACCGGATGCCGGCATGCTGGTGCCAACGACCGGGGCAACCGGATCGAAGGGTAAAAGAGCCGCGCTGGCGGACATGAAGCCTGCTAACGCGCGCAGGTCGTCGGGCTGTCGCGGATCGCGCGAAATGAATGCCGTCTCGCGCTTGAACCGCAGATTGCAGGCTGGCGACGGCAGGCCGCCGGCAGGGGTGCAGGCGTCGTGGCGCGCGCAGGCGGCATCCAGCGCATCGATCGGCGGCCGCGGCGCGTTATTGCCGAGCCCGCAATAGTTGCCGTGAATGAGGGCCGCTGGTTGGCCCCGGTCAATTGCCGACTGGGCAAGCGCGGGTGAGGCCAGGCACGCGGCAAGTATAAGAGGCGGTAAAATCCTAAGGGTCATGGCTTTTGACCTCGCGACATGAGGGTGCGGCCCGGGGCACGCCGAGATGCCGGTCCGTAGGAACGGCAGACCCCAGAATACGTCGCTCGGGTCGTATGACAGCCTCGATCGCGTTGCTTGATCCAAGAGGACATTGAGCGAAGTCTTTGCAAACGGATGCTGTGATTTCTCCGGCGTCGTGGAGCATGTGCAGCGAGCCACTGGTTGGCTCGGCTAATTCTGTCAGTTCCAAGCTTTGTGCTGCTGTTTATCTAGGGGGTGACGGAAAACCGCCAAATTATGATTGCGTGATCGAAACGGTTTCAAGTTGATGTATGATCTTCAGGGAAAATGGCCGTAAATCTGAGCAGCAACTGCACGCCGGCAGTTTGGACGCCATCGCGCTTGCCCACCACCTTGTGAGCACCGTGATTGTTAGGGATCTCCGTATCGCCAGGCTTCAACACAGGTGACAGGCTGTCGGTGACATAGGCCCGGAAGCGGTCGCCCTTCGTGGCCTCGTCGAAACAACGTGGGTGGCGTGGAGCCTGCTCGTATTCCGGGCGGTTGCCGTGGCCTTCACGACGGGCGCGTCGATCCGACGACAATGGTGGCGTGATTGAAGTTTGTGCCCGAGGGGAATGAAAATAACGCTCTCCCAAGGCAATTCGTATGAAATGATCATTGCAATGTTAAATAATACAAGCCTAAGTACGCAGGCTTGGCCTCGAATCAGGGGGGGCACATCACGTCTTCGTCCGAGAAATCAGGTTCAATTGCGCGCCAACGCCCGCCCGCGGTCGTTGGAGACATCGGATCGCACGAGAGGCCATCTCTCATTGGCTTGACTCGCCCCGGAGTCGCGAAGGCGGTCTACCTCACTCTCGTCGAACTGGGCGCCAATTTGGACGAACTGCTCGCCGAGGCGGGGCTTGATCCTCGGACCTTCGACGTCGGCAGGACCCCTGTCCCATACGCCTCGCTCGGTCGCCTGATCGCTCTGGGAGCCGACAGGACGGGTTGTCGCCATCTCGGGCTCCTTGTTGGACAGCGCGCGACATTAGCCTCGCTCGGGCTGCTTGGCCTGCTAATGCGCCACTCGGACACCATCGGCGGCGCTTTGCGGGCTCTTGAAGCGCATGCTGGTGTGCGAAACTGGGGCGCAGTCGTCGGACTCGATATCGACAGCGAGGTGGCCGTTCTCAGCTACTGTCCTTATGGCTCGGAAGCCGAGAGCACGGCCCTCCAATCAGAGAGGGCACTCGCCACAATTACGAACGTCGTTCGGGCGTTGGGTGGCTCCGATGCGGCTCTATTAGAAGTGCTGTTGCCGCGCTCCGCGCCACGCGACACAGCGCCCTACATCAGCTTCTTTCGGGCGCCCGTGCGGTATGACCAAGAAACGGCCGCGTTGGTGTTTCCAACTCTACTCCTTGAACGGCGCATCAAGGGGGCGGACCCGGCGGCCCGCGGGAGAGTTGAGGATCGCATCCGCAAGCTTGAGGCCGAACAGCCTTCCACGCTGAAGGACAAGCTTCGCGAGTACCTCCAAGCCCAGGTGATGCGGCAGCGCTGTAAGGCCGCGCACGTGGCGCGACTGCGGCTGGTCCCCCCCCGTACCCTGCGTCGTCGGCTGAAAGCCGAGGGCACGACGTTCAAGCAAATCGCTAACGAAGCGCAGTTCTCAGTCGCCAAGCAGCTCCTAGCCAATACCAGAATGAGCATGGCGCAGATCTCGGCGGCCTTGGATTTCTCCGAGCCCGCTGCCTTTAGCCATGCGTTCCGACGCTGGTCAGGCTTCGCGCCCAGTACATGGCGGCGGGAGCATCAGTCGAAGTGCCTTGGTCGAGAGCAGGACGAAAATTCCTACTCCGCACAGACACAGCAGCCGGTCCGATAGAGCTTACGCAGGAGGTGGTGATGCGAACGGCACGTCTCATGGGTGTCGCAGGACTCGGGCTAAGCCTTGCAGCCTCGGCTAGTGTGCCGGACGCGTTGGCAGCAGGACCCGGTTTGTCTGCCTATCAGGGCGCTTGGGTACTGGAAGGGCGCGACTGTGCGGATGTCTTTTCATCCGCGGGCAAAGGTGGGGCGTTCAAGAAGCCGATCGACATTTTCGCTCCGGCCTTCATCGTCTCGGGAAAGCGCCTGAAGACCCCCATGGCGACGTGCAGCATCAAGTCTGTTCGACCGACCGGGGACCGCCAGCTTCTCGTTCTCGACTGCGCGAACGCCGTGGCCGCCCAGGAGGTCAGGGTTTACATGATGCCTCAGCCGAACGGCCCCCTCAAACGCTATTACAATGAGCAAGACCCGGCGGGCACAGGCTACCAACGCTGCTCGAAATGAGACGCAGCAATGGAAAGCTAGTTTTATTGAGTTGATCCGCTTCCGGCGATTGAGATCGCAGATATCTCTTCCCCTGATCCGCGAAACTGTTGAGCTTGGTAGCCTCGAGGCGCAGCGGATCGTCGATTTCACGCCATCGACGATCGGTCTCATGCAAAAATTGCCGCGCGAGCTTCAATGCGAAGCTGCGTGGCACACAGATCAATGGTGATGTTCAAGAAATTTCCGTAAAAATTATGTCGTGTCCGAATAGTAACTAGCACATCATAGTAGTATCAGTCCGCGCTCGTTGCCCGGCTACTATCCACTTGCGGCAGAAGCCGCCGTCCGATCGGCCGCTCAGCGCCGATCGCTCACCCCACCATCCACACGCAATCTGAGTTTGTACAACGGCCAGGTTATGGCTGCCGACTGGGGCAGTCACGTTTTCACGAACGCGATGACCGTTTCGATCAAGAAGATCCATCGCGAATGCACTAAATTTCGCAAAGTTAACCTGAGTTATCCGAATCAGCTTGGCCCCCGAATAGGAGGAACTTGCTATGTTCTCTTGTGCCGCTTTGGCAACCGGATACCCCAGCCCACCTGAGAACCTGCTTCCTGTCGGCTTGGCGCACCTCAGGGTCGCTCAAGCAATCTACGCCGTCCTGGTTGAACTCGAAGCAGATCCCGACACCCTCATGGTCGAGGCAGGGCTCGATCCGAGGCTCTTCGAGTGTCATGGCAAGCTCGTCCCGTACAGCTCCCTCGGTCGCCTGATTGCCATAGCGGTTGAGCGCACCCGCTGCCCTCATTTGGGGCTCCTCATCGGGCAAAGGACCACCATCACCTCCCTCGGGCTTCTCGGCCTGCTGTTGGGCAACTCGGATACCATCGGCGATGCCTTGCGGGCTCTCGAAGCGTATTTGGGCATGCTGAATCGGGGTGCGGTGGTCGGCCTCGGCATCGACAACGACGTGGCCGTCCTCACCTACTGCCCGTATGAGCCGGGAGCCGAGGGTGCTGTCCACCATTCGGATCGGGCGCTGGCCACAGCGACAAACATCCTTCGGGCGCTGTGCGGGTCTGATTGGGCCCCGTTGGAAGTGTTGCTGCCGCGTTCTGCTCCGAGCAGCACGACGCCTTATAGCCAGTTCTTTCGAGCACCCGTCCGGTTCGATCAGGAGACGGCCGCCTTGGTCTTCCCGGCCAGCCTCCTCAAGCGGCGCATCGCCGGAGCCGATCCGGTCCTGCGCCGCAGAGTGGAGGATCGTATCCGCCGGCTTGAATCGGCACGACCCTCCACGCTGAAGGACGGGCTTCGTCAGCACCTGCGCGCCGAGGTGATCCGGAAGCGTTGCGACGTGATGAAGACGGCGCTTCGCCTGTCGCTCGGTCGCCGTACCCTGAGCCGCCGCTTGAGAGCCGAAGGGACAAGCTTCAAGCAGCTTGCTAATGAGGCGCAATTCCGGGTGGCCAAGCGCCTCTTGGCCGATACCAGAATGAGCATGACGGAGATCTCGGCCGTCCTGGACTTCTCGGAGCCCGCCGCCTTCACGCACGCCTTCCGACGCTGGGCAGGCATGACGCCCAGTTCATGGAGGCAGGGAAACCACTCCGAGACGAAGCGCGAGGAGCATCAATAAGATCCTCCCCTCCTCGGCAGAAGGCTCGGATAAGGCAGTGCGTTCGTGCCGGTGCCTGTGCCTGTGCGCTCATGATGCCGACGAGCGTGATAAGCGAGCAGGATCTGAGCGTAATCATCAGGCAAATCCCTCTCCTCCGACCATCCGCCGGGAGAATGGCGCCCAAAGCCTCGATCTGCCGATGATATAGAATGATGTAGGAGAGCTTTCCTTCATCTTAATGGACAAGATTTTGCCTCAGGCTGGTTGTTTCATGGTGAAGTCATGATTGAAAAGCCTGGCTTCGAAATTCGCATCACGACCACCGAGACGGGCAGCATCCTCCGCGCGCAGACCGAGCGCGAGGTGGCTACGAAAGCGGAATCCCTGATCCGCAGGGTACATGCGCGCGGCGAGTTGATCGGGTTCAGCATCATGGGGCCGAGCGCGACCGAGATCGGCCGAATCAAGGCCTATCTTGAGGATGTCCTGATCGAGGTTGCACAGCTCAGCATCTGACTCCTGCTGGCTTCTCTTAGAGTGCGCCGCATCGTGATTTGTGCCTGTCCTGTCAGATCAAGCGAGGCGCCCGGCCCGGTGCTAGCGTTCTCTGCACCAAAAGGTTGATGCTGTACGGACCCACTGCGTCGTCGCACGACCGAATCCGACTTGGCTCACCTCGACTTGGTGTCCTCCGGCTAGGAGACGACCTCATGAAAGCGCTCCTGATCTCATCGGCCGCCTTCGCGGCCCTGATCCTAACCGGTGTGGCGGCCGATGCGCGCGGCTTCCGCGGTGGTGGTGGCGGCTTCCGCGGCGGCGGCGGCTTCCACGGCGGTGGCTTCCGCGGCGGTGGCTTCCGCGGCGGTGGTGGTTTCCACGGTGGCGGTTTCCGCGGCGGAATTGGGCGGCCAGGCTGGGGGGCTGCAGGCCCGATTGCCGGACGCCCCGGTTGGGGGGCGGGACGTCCCATTGCCGGCCGGCCCGGTTGGGGAGCGGGACGTCCGATTGCCGGCCGGCCCGGTTGGGGTGGCGGTCGGGTCGGCCGGGGCTACGTTGTCCGTGGCGGCTATGGTTGGGGTGGCTATCGTCCCTATGGATACGGGCTTGCCGCGGCCGGGGTCGGTGCAGCCGCCGCCGCTGGCTACTACGGGTATCGGAGCGGCTACGGAGGCTGCGGGCCCTACGCCTACTACGATGCGTATGCCGGCGCCTGTGCCCCGTATTGAGGCGCCGCGCATCCGGTCTTTGGCGAAACGACGCGCTACCGCAGCCGGAAGCGTGCGGCATGCTGATGCCCAAGGCCTCCACCCGGAGCAAGCCCGCCGCTTCGCGCCAGAGTCGACCCAGCACCGAAGCGAGGCAGTCAAATGGACGCGATCCTCAAAGCTCGGCGGCAGCCCAAGCGCACGGCGCGGACATCCGAGCTGACCCTGATCGATGCCTATTGGCGGGCGGCAAACTACTTGTCGGTCGGTCAGATCTACCTCTACGACAACCCGCTACTGGTGGAACGGCTGACCAAGGAGCACATCAAGCCGCGTCTGCTCGGCCACTGGGGAACCACTCCGGGTTTGAATTTCATCTATGTTCACCTGAATCGTCTGATCAAAAAGCATGATCTTGGTGTTATCTATATTACAGGGCCGGGGCATGGCGGTCCTGCCTTGATCGCCAACGCATACCTCGAGGGGACTTACAGCGAAGTCTATCCGAACATCTCCGCCGATGCTGAGGGCATGAAGCGCCTCTTCAAGCAGTTCTCCTTCCCAGGCGGCATCCCGAGCCATGTGGCTCCCGAAACACCGGGCTCGATGCACGAAGGCGGAGAGCTGGGCTATTCCCTCTCGCACGCCTACGGCGCCGCGTTCGACAACCCCGACCTCATCGTCGCTTGCGTCGTCGGCGATGGCGAGGCCGAAACCGGGCCTCTTGCCACCAGCTGGCATTCGAACAAATTTCTCAACCCGGTGAGTGATGGGACGGTTCTGCCGATCCTCCACCTCAACGGCTACAAGATTGCGAACCCGACTGTACTGGCCAGAATTAGCCACGCGGAGCTTGAACATCTCTTCCGTGGGTACGGGTACACTCCCTACTTCGTGGAAGGACATGATCCGGCCGAGATGCACCAGCGCATGGCCTCCACCATGGATGCTGTCCTGCGAGACATTCGGCGGATCAAGTCGGATGCGCGCGACAAAGGTTTTACGGGCCGGCCGTTCTGGCCGATGATCGTTCTTCGGACGCCAAAAGGATGGACATGTCCGAAGGAAATCGATGGACGGCGCACAGAGGATTACTGGCGCTCGCACCAAGTGCCCATGGGCGAGATGCACGACAATCCGGCCCATGTGCGCATGCTCGAAGACTGGATGCAATCTTATCGGCCCGCCGAGCTCTTCGACGAAGGCGGCCGGCTTCGCTCCGAACTTGCCGAGCTTGCCCCGAAGGGCGACCGCCGCATGAGCGCCAATCCGCATACCAATGGAGGCACTCTGCTCCGCGACCTTCGGCTCCCGGATTTTCACGATTATGCAATACCGGTGACCGCCCCCGGTGCCGCCGTCGCCGAGTCCACACGCGTGATGGGACGCTTCCTTCGCGACGTCATGGACCTGAACGCCGAAGCGCGAAACTTCAGGCTCTTCAGTCCGGACGAGAATAACTCAAATCGCTGGCAGGACGCGCTCGAGGTGACCAACCGCGCCTGGGTGGCCGAGACGTATCCATGGGATGATCACCTCGCGCATGACGGCCGCGTGATGGAGATGCTGAGCGAGCATCAATGTCAGGGCTGGCTCGAAGGCTATCTGCTGACGGGTCGGCACGGCTTCTTCTCGTGCTACGAGGCCTTCATCCACATCATCGACTCGATGTTCAATCAGCACGCCAAGTGGTTGAAGGTCTGCAACCATATCCCGTGGCGGCGACCCATTGGGTCGTTGAACTACCTTCTCTCCAGCCACGTCTGGCGTCAGGATCACAATGGGTTCAGCCATCAGGATCCAGGCTTCATCGACCATGTCGTGAACAAGAAAGCCGAGGTCGTTCGTGTCTACTTGCCGCCGGATGCGAATTGTCTGCTTTCCGTAACCGATCACTGCTTGCGAAGCCGCAACTACGTCAACGTGATCGTCGCGGGTAAACAGCCGGCACCCCAGTGGCTCACGATGGATCAGGCGGTCAAGCACTGCACGGCCGGGCTTGGGATCTGGGAGTGGGCGAGCAACGACCGCGGCAGCGAGCCGGACGTCGTGATGGCGTGCTGCGGGGATGTGCCGACCCTTGAGACGCTCGCGGCCGTCGACCTCCTCCGCTGCCATGCGCCGGATCTCAAGGTGCGCGTCATCAACGTCGTGAACCTGATGAAGCTGCAGCCCGACACGGAGCATCCACACGGCCTGTCAGATCAGGATTTCGATGCCTTGTTCACGACGGACAAGCCGGTCGTCTTCGCCTTTCACGGGTATCCGTGGCTCATTCACCGGCTGATTTACCGACGTCACGGACACAGCAACTTCCATGTGCGTGGCTACAAAGAGGAAGGCACGACGAGCACGCCGTTCGACATGTGCGTGATGAACGACATGGATCGGTTCCATCTGGTCAGCGATGTCATCGACCGGGTGCCGGGCCTGGCCGCTCGGGCGGCCTACGCCAAGCAGGCGATCCGGGACAAGCTGATCGACCATCGCGCGTACATTCATCGGCACGGCGACGACATGCCGGAAGTATCCGGCTGGTCCTGGAGCCCGATGGCGACGACGCGCGGTCTCGGCTCGACGGAGAGTGACAATGTGTGAGGAGGGGCGCTTCGACTGGCGTCGTGCGTTTTGAGACCGGCTCTCCTCGCGGCGATCTTCGACGTTGACGGTGTGCTGGTGGACTCGCCGCACGAGCGCGCGTGGCGCGAGGCGCTGACAGGGTTCGCCGACCCGGCAGGTTTCACCACGTCGTTCTATCAAGCCAACGTCGCCGGCAAGCCGCGCCTCGAAGGCGCTCGGGAGGCTTTGGAGCGGCTTGGCGGACCTGAGGCTGCGGCCCGGACCGCAGAGTACGCGGACAGGAAGCAGGCTCTCATCGACCAGCTGATCGAGGCGGGTAGCTTCGAGGTGTTTCCAGACGCCCTTCGCTTCGCCTCCGCCCTGAAGTCGGCCGGGCTACGGTTGGCGCTGGCCTCCTCATCGAAAAACGCCGCCGCCATGCTGTCCCGGCTGAAGCTGCCGGATGGGCGCACGCTCCTGTCGCTGTTCGACGCCGACCTGAGTGGCCGTGACGTGCCGAGGGGCAAGCCGGATCCCGCGCTGTTCCTGCTCGCAGCCGAAGCTCTGGGTACGCCGCCGTCGCAGTGCGTCGTCATCGAAGACGCGCCTGCCGGCATCACGGCGGCGCGGGCGGGCGGGATGACCGCGCTCGGGATTGCCCGCCTCGGCGACGAAGCCCTGCTGCGCGAAGCGGGCGCCGATCTCGTCGTGACGAGCCTCGACCAGGTCGAGATCGCCGCCCTTGGCGCAGGCACGCTGCGCGCCCGAGCCGTCACGGAGCCCGTTGCAGATGCTTGAGGTGCTTCGACCGACACAGGAGCCCGGCTGGGTTCTCACGCACGAAGGCTACAGCGTGCTCACGGAGAGCGCGGTCGAATCCCGCTTTGCCCTCGGCAACGGCTTCCTCGGCATGCGTGCCGCGCGCTCGACGGGCCGAGGGCCGACCTGGGTGAGCTGGCTCGGCTACATCCGATGGGCCTCGTGGCCGCGCTGCTACGTCGCCGGGCTGTTCGACATGCCCAACACCGAGCCGCCTGTGCCGGCGCTCGTGCCCGTCGCCGACTGGTCGCGGATCCGCCTCATCCTCGATGGGGAGCCGCTGGTGGTGCGCGAAGGCGAGATTCTTCATGGCATGCGGCGGCTCGACATGCGGCGCGGCGTGCTTCTCTCCGAATGGACGCATCGGACACCGGCGCAGGTGACCGCGAAGGGCCATGAGCTGCGCCTCCTGTCGCTGGCGGACCGCTCGGTGGGACTACAGCTTCAGCAGATCGTGCTGGACCGCGACGACATCGACGTCCGCCTCGAAGCGAGCTTCGGGCTAGCCGGCGTCGGTATGGAGCCGGTGCGTCTCGAAAACGACCTCGGCGCGTGGCGCACCGAGGGGACCGGTAAGGTCGTCGCGATGGCGGGTGCCGCATCGTTGCATCTTGATGGCGCCTTGGCCGACCCCGAGCGCCCATTTCCGCTGCGTTGGATCTGGCGTTGGCGCTCGAAGGCTGGCCAGGTGGCGCAATTCGCCCGCCTCGTCGCCGTCGCTCGCGCCGAGCGATGGGAAGAGGATCCTGCGCCCCGCGCCGCGGCGACGCTCGCGCGCAGCACGTCGGTGGGCTGGCGCGCGATCCTCAAGGCTCATGAATCCGCCTGGGATGCACACTGGAGCGACAGCGGCATCGTCATCGACGGCGACGATGACCTGCAGCGCGCGCTGCGGTTTGCCGTGTACCACCTGACGAGCGCCGCGAACCCGAGCGACGACCGGGTTTCGATCGGTGCACGCGCGCTGACCGGCGATGCCTATTTCGGACACGTCTTCTGGGACACCGAGATCTATCTTCTGCCGTTCTACACCGCGGTCTGGCCGGAAGCGGCGCGCGCGCTGCTGATGTACCGGTTCCATACGCTGCCCGGAGCACGGGCCAAGGCGACGCTCGGCGGCTGGCGAGGCGCGCTCTATCCATGGGAATCGGCCGACACCGGCGAGGAGACCACGCCGGACTCGGTGCTGGGGCCTGACGGGAAGCCGATTGAGATCCTGACTGGCAAGATGGAGCACCACATCAGCGCCGACGTCGCCTATGCGGTGTGGCAGTACTGGCGTGCCACCGGCGACGACGATTTCTTCCGCGATGCGGGGGCGGAAATCCTCCTCGAGACGGCGCGTTTCTGGGCGTCCCGAGCCGTCGCCGAAGCGGATGGCCGACGCCACATCCGCCATGTGATCGGGCCGGACGAGTACCATGAGGATGTCGACGACAACGCCTTCACCAACGTGATGGCGCGGTGGAACATCGGCTGTGCCCTGGAGGCGCTCGAGCTGTTGCGCGAGGGTTGGCCGGACCGTGCCCAGGCGCTTCGAGACAAGCTCGCGCTCGACGACCAGGAACTCGATGACTGGCGGGACGCGGTCGCGCGGATCGTCACCGGCCTCGACCCCGCGACCGGACTGTACGAGCAGTTCGCCGGCTTCCACGGACTCAAGCAGCTGAACGTCGCGGACTATGTCGACCATGCACTGCCGATCGATGTGGTCATCGGCCGGGAGCAGACGCAAAGCTCGCAAGTGATCAAGCAAGCCGACGTCGTCGCGTTGATCGCCTTGTTGCCCCAAGAATTTCCCGGACAGGGAGCGGAGATCAATTTCCGCCATTACGAGCCACGCTGTGCGCATGGCAGCTCCTTGAGCGCCGCGATGCATGCCCGCGTGGCCGCGCGTCTGGGCGCCTCGGACACGGCTCTTCGATACATGCGCGAGACCGCGTCTCTCGACCTCGATCTCGATCCGAACAGCGCCGGCGGCGTTCGGATCGCCGGACTTGGCGGGTTGTGGCAGGCGGCGATCCTGGGCATCGCCGGCCTGAACTTAGCGGGCGACACGCTGGAGCTCGATCCCAAGCTGCCGCCTGAGTGGGATACCCTTTCGTTCAAAGTCTGGTGGAGGGGTCGATCCGTCGGGCTCAGCGTCAGCCGCCCTCTGCTGGAGGCCAGGCTGATGGACGGAGACGGGATGGACGTCACGGTCGCGGGCGTGACGCAGCACCTGACACCTGGATCGCCACTGCGGTTCGAGCTGTAGTCGAAGGCGTCTCGCGACGTGCCGGACGCCGATGGCACGCTCTACGGCGCCAGGCCACTCAGCCGCCGTAAGCCAACGAGGTCGCCGCGCTCGATTCGTATCCGACCTGATGGCATCGGGCCGGCGTCTCTAGACCTTCGTTTCAATACGCTTTCCTTCGCCGAACCGGCGTCCGCTTCGTCGGAAAGCGCGTCAGCGTCGAAAGGCCCCCCGGGCTTGGCTGCCAAGCCGAACCCTCACATGCTGCGATGTCTTCCGCAATAAAGGTGCAGGCCCCTACGCTACACCGGTAGACAGTCACCCAGAAAGAGAGAGAAGGCCGATGATCTGCACACTGAGTACTTTGACGATGGTCATTGAAGGGAAGATCATCGCGTAACATATATCCGGCCGGTCAGTTGGCGCGATGCGCAACGAATAGGCCAGAATGGCAGGGTTGCCGGTGGCACCGCAGGCCACACCGAGCAGGTCGTCGTACGGGATTTTGAGCAGGTAGAAGCCGACGAGCAATACGATCGCGACCGTGGTCAGCAGCACCGCCACGCCGATCAGCAGCATCAGCGGCCCGGTCTGCGCTACCGTGGTGACGAAAGCCTGGCCGGAATTGATTCCGACCGTCGCCAGAAACAGCGTCAGACCGAAATTCCGCAGCACGATATTGGCGGGCAGTGGCATGACCCAACTGAGCGGCCCGGTGCGCCGAAGCCTGCCGAGAATCAGCGCCACGATGAGGGGGCCACCGCCGATGCCGAGCGTGACGGTGCCCACGCCCGGTACCGGGATCGGCAAGAGGCCGAGAAGGACGCCGAGCACCATGCCGAGGCCGACGGAGACATAGCTGAATTCCGCGGCTGATTTCAGGGTATCACCAAAATGCGCCCGCGCGGCAACCACCTGCTCGGATGCCACAATGACGCCGACCCGGTCGCCCAACTCCAGCATCAAGTCCGGCGAGGGCATGAGGTCCACGTCATAGCGTCGGACATGCAGAATGCGGATCGATACATCCGGCGGCATGGGCAGGTCGGCCAATCTCACGCTGGTCAGGGCCGACTTCGAGACGAAGAAGCGCTGGTAGGTGATATCGCTTCGATCCTTGGCAAGTCTGCCCTGGTCGATGTGTCCGAGCGCCGTGGCGACCTCGTCCAACGCCGCGGCGCGATCGGCCGCAATCAGAAGCGCGTCACCGGCATGCAGTTCGAGGTCTGGATCCGGCAGCCGGTTATGGTGCTCCTGCCGCACGCCGGCAATCTGCACGCCAGCCGGAAGCGTCGCCATGACGGCGCCGAGCGTCGCGCCAGAGGACGGCAGGCGTTCGAGTGTCACTTCGCCGAGGTGGAAGCGCGAGGGCTTCGGCGGAAAGACCGGCTTCGCCCGGCGCGTCATGAAATAGAGGCAGAGGATCGGGCCGATCACGCCGAACGGATACGAGACCGAGTAGCCGACGGAGGGGTCCCGGTTCCCAATCGTGTCGAGTGCGGCTTGCAGCGCAGCGGTGCTGACCATTGAACCGGCGAAAATGCCGAGGGTATGGCCGAGTTTCACATCGAAAATAGCGCCGAGGCCGAGCGCCACCAGCAGGCTGGCGACGACTGCGACGGTCGCGAGCACGTTATAGATACGCCCAGGCCCCGACAGACCCTCGAAGAATTGGCGCCCGTAGAGAATCCCGATCGCGTAGAGGAACATGATCAGCCCGACCAAACCGAGCGGACCGGTGATTTGGGCCTTCGGGGCGAGGGCACCGATCAGCAAGCCGACGAAGAGCACGGCCGCCACGCCGAGGGAAAAGTTCAGAATACTGATTTGCCCCACCGCATAACCGAGGCCGATGGCGAGGAAGAGTGCGAGGATCGGCTGCGTCCCGACCAGCTCGCTGACTGAGGCCATCATGGAAGGACTCCCACTTCAGTGCGCGCCTCGCTGATACCGAGGATCCCAGTATTGTCCCGCACCTGTCATTTGCTCGACGGGTCGGCGCCGACCCATCGCTCGATGAGACGGCCCGTTGATCATGATCGGTTCAAGGCCTTGTCAGGCCGACTCATTCGGCTTTTAAGCGTCCGGCCGCCCCTGACCGGTCGGGCGCGTGATCACCGGCTCCGCGGAGGAAAGAACGAGATCCTCGCCAACATGCGAGAACTCCAGCCGCTCTCCGCTGAGAAGAGTGTAGATGACAGAGTTAGGATCAACCTCGATCTGAAACCTCTGCCCTCTTACGGTCAGGACAAGACTCAGGTGGGACCACTCCTTCGGGAGGACGGGATTGAACGAAATGCAGCCCTTGCTGTCGCGAAGTCCTGCGAAGCCGTAGACGAGGGCAAGCCACGTGCCGCCGATTGCGGCGACGTGAGCGCCGTTCATCATATTCCCGCCGATATCCGACATATCCATTGCCGCGGCGAAATTGAAATATTCGATTGCTTTATGCGGCAGACCGATTTCATTTGCTACGACACTTTGAATGCAAACCGATAAAGATGAATCGTGTGTCGTAAGCGGATCGTAGTATTCGAAGTTTCGTCTTTTCTCTTCGTGGGTGAAGTGCTCATTGAGCAAAAACATGGCCATCACAGTATCAGCCTGCTTGATGACCTGTGATCTGTAGAGGTTTAAGGGGTGGTAGTACAGTAGGAGTGGATATTTGTTTTCTGGAGTTGCCGCAAAATCCCATTTCTCGAGATCCAGAAAATCATCATCCTGAGGATGGATCTTCAAACGCTCGTCATAGGGCAGGTACATCCTTTCGGATGCGTCCTCCCAATCGGCCAGTTCGGAACTGTCCAAACCAGTGCGTTGGGCCAACGCATGGAAGCGATCGGGGTGCATGCGCTTGAGATCGCGAACCACTTGCGCGGCGTAGCGCAAGTTTTCTCGTGCCATCAGGTTCGTGAAACAGTTATTGTTCACGATCGCAGTATATTCATCCGGCCCAGTCACGCCGTTGATACAAAATTTTCCTCCTTTCGACTCGGAGAAGAAGCCAAGATCGAACCACAGACGGGCAGTCTCCGTTAGAATTTCTGCGCCATAGCTCCAGAGGAATTCGTCGTCGCCGGTAACGTTCACATACTTTTGCAGGGCGTACGCGATATCAGCATTGATGTGATACTGAGCCGTTCCCGCAGCATAATATGCCGACGCTTCGTCGCCGTTGATGGTTCGCCAGGGAAAAGTCGCCCCACGGTGACCCAATTCGCGCGCCCGCGCCCGCGCCTTGTCCAGCATGTCGTAGCGAAATTTTAGAACACTACGTGCGATCGCCGGATTCGTATAAATCAGGAATGGCAGCACGTATATTTCCGTGTCCCAGAAATAGTGCCCCTCATAGGTTCTTCCGGTCAGGCCTCTGGCGCCGATTCCGTGCCCCTCCGATCGCTCCGAAGCCTGCAGAAGCTGAAAGAGGTTCCAGCGGATCGTCTGCTGAGTTCTCGGATTATCGCACTCAACCGCAACATCGGCTCGCGCCCAAAATCGTTCGACATCGCTCCTTTGGCGCTCGACGATTTCCTGAAATCCACTCTTGAGCGCGCGGTCCAGGGTTAGGGCCGTTTGGAATAAGATCCGCGCCGGAGCAGAATTGTCTGAATAATGATAGCTCATATATTTATAAATCACGATCGGCTTGTTTCGCGAAAGTTTGCAGCGGATCGTTACGGCCGCGAAATCGTCGCTGCAAACCTGCTCTGTGAAATATGAGCTCTCCGAGGAGACCGCGTGGTCCATCCCGCAGCCGAGGTGAAACCCGGAGCTCTCAGTCCGGTAACTCAACATGGCGCGCATCCCCTCGGCTTGAAATCCCGTGGGGTGCAGGACACGCCCGGCAAGGCTCGCCGCGAGGCGGGGGTCCGCGATGTCGGCCGTCGATGACGGAGCGTTTTCGAGTTCCGAGGAGATCGCGATCTCGACGTCGGCATCTTCTGCCGTGAGGACGAACGCGATGGCAGCGAGGTGCCGATGCGCGAGTGAGACAAGACGCACCGTCCGCATATGCAGGCGCGTGCCCGCCGGCGAAGCCCAGCGAACATCTCTGTTCAGCGTGCCGGCTCGCAGATCGAGGCTCCGCCTATACGACAGGATCTCGGCTTGCGGAACGACGAACGGCTCGTCTTCGACGAAGAGCTTCAGGGCCGTACCGCTCGGGCAGTTCAAGATGCTCTGGCCCACGGTTGGGAAGCCGTAGGCATGCTCACCGTAGGAAATCGGGCGGTGTTCGTAGAATCCGCTCAGATAGGTGCCGGCCTCTTGAGCCGGAGTACCTTCCTCGACTGAACCGCGGATGCCCAGATACCCGTTGGACAGGGCAAACATCGTCTCGGCTTGGCCCGTCAATTCTTGCGCTAGACGTGCGTCGTATTGGACGGCCTCAAATGCCCAGGGGTTTGGCGGAAAAATATCTTCGGGTGGAACATAGCGCGGGCGCAGCATCGGTCATCCTTGCAAGCGTCTCGGAGCTGCAACTTCGTTTGTGAGAGGGTGACCCGCCTCGAGTTCAGAGATGCTCTTGAGCGTCGTGCCGAGGATCGTCTCGAGCGCTTCCTGGGTGAAAAACGCTTGGTGTCCCGTGACGATGACATTGGGGAACGAGATGAGGCGTTGGATGACGTCGTCCGGGATCACAGTGCTCGACAGATCTCTGTAGAACAGCTCTGCCTCTTGCTCGTAGACGTCGATGGCCAGCCCGCCCAACCGGCCGGACTTGAGTGCATCGATCGCCGCGTCGGTATCGATCAAGCCGCCGCGGCTCGTATTGATCAGAAGTGCGCCCTTCTTCACGCGCCCAAGCGTTCGCGCATCGACGATGTGATAGGTTTCGGGCGTCAAGGGGCAATGCATGGAGATGACGTCCGCCTCTTCGACGCCCGCAGCGTCGACATAGCGTCCGCCAATTCTTTCGAATTCGGGCGACCGATGCACGTCGAACCCGATCACCCGGCATCCGAAGCCAGCCATGATCCGTCCGAAGATGGTCCCGATCTTTCCGGTGCCGATCACTGCCACGGTACGATCGACAAGGTCGAACCCCATGAGGCCATCGAGTCTGAAGTTCCCCTCGCGCGTCCGATTGTAGGCACGGTGGACCTTGCGATTGAGCGCCAGCAGCAATCCGACTGCAAATTCGGCCACGGAGTTCGGAGAATAGTTGACGACGCGCACGACTCGGATTCCGAATTCCTCCGCGGCCTCCAAGTCGATGTGGTTGAAGCCCGTGCATCGCGTTGCGACCAGCTTCGTTCCCCCCTGGGCGAGCTGCCTCAAAACATCGCGGTTGACGCTATCATTGACGAAGACGCTGACTGCGGTGAACCCAGCTGCCAGTGAGGCCGTCCCTGGTTCGAGCAAGGCATCGAAATACGTGAGGTCATGCTCCTGGCCGACGTTCAGATCATCGAGAAGCGCGCGCTCGTAGTTTTTCGCACTGAACACTGCAACTCGCATGCTTATGCCTCCTTTTGCATGTTCCGGTGCCAAAACGAATTGGTAAATCCGTTTTCAGACTTCCAATTAATTCGGAGAGATCGTGTTCCTATAGTTGTCCGCGCAGTCTCCTGCACCACCAGTCAGGATCCGGAGGCTGCCCGTCGGCGTGCAAAGTGATGAAATTCGCAAATCGAATGGAGATTTGTAACAAATATCTGTTGGACTGGTTGCCTAGCGCTACTGCCACAGCCTCAGCGAGGCCGGAGCCTCCGCGGCACGGTCAACGGCAGGAAACGGATTGTCTCCTTTTGCAGTCTCATTTTATGGTGTGCAAAATTCTACGCTTGATCAGTCGGGACATTTGACCAGGACTGTGCCATCTCGCCCTGGCTCAGCAAAACGGTCCGCGCCCGGCGCAAGGTTTCGGCACTCTGAACCGTGAAGGAGGGCGGATGCCATGCCTCGCAGGCTCTTCACGACTGCGCCGATCGACTTTGCCCTACAGCAGGCTTCAAAACCGTGCGACGGTGGTCGGGGTCTGCTGGGAGATGGTCTGACCGAGGTTACACAGCTCAGTATCTGACCGCTGCCGTCCGAAGGGCTTAATTGGACCGCTGCGGAGGCGACGGGTTCAGGGCCCGGTCCCGCTCTACCCGCGCTTCCGTCGGCGACCGGCCCGTCCAGCGCCGGAAGGCGTGGGTGAAGGCGGTGGCCTCCCGGAACCCCAGCAACCAAGCGATGCGCGAGATCGAAAGACGCGTGTCCCGAAGGTAGCGCAGGGCAAGGTCCCGCCGCATCTCTTCCAACACGCTCTCGAAGCTGAGCCCCTCTTCGGTCAAGCGGCGGGACAGGGTTCGCTGGCTTGTGCCCAGTGCCCGTGCAATCTCGGAGATGCGCGGCCGACCATGCGGCAGGAGCGGCATCACCGCGTTCTCCACCCGCGTACGCAGGCTCTCCGCCAAGCGGACACGGTGGGCGAGCGCTTCTTCGCTGTACCCGAGCAGGAGATCGTGCAGGTAGGGGTCGGCGCCGGTCAGGACCGCGTTCCCCGCGGCAGAGGGAAATTGAACCTCGTCCGCCAGGGCATCGAACGCAATGGCGCAGCCGAGGAAGGCCTCGATCTCGCGGGCTCCCGCGTGGCGTGGATGGCACAGGGTCAGGTGGATTGGCGATAGTCGCAGGCTGGTCAATTGCTGGGCGACCCGGACGAGACCCGTCATCCAGAACTCGACCTGATGCCGCGCAGCGTGCCGAGCTAGCCCGACATAAGAGACGCGGACCTCACCGCTCTGGCTGTAGATCGGGGCGATACCCTCGTTCGTGATCGCGGCGTAGCGCTCCGCCCGACAGAGCGCGTCACGCAGCGTTGGGGCGGAGGCCATCACGTAATAAAGCAGCCCAATCTCACCGAGCTCGAAGCTTTGGCCGAGATGAAAACCGAAGAGGTCGTCCTCGAGCGCCTCGGCCAGCAGACCGACGAGCGCGGCTTGGTTTGTCGCACCGATGCGAGCGTGCCGGTTCTTGATCTGGTGGTCGCTCAGACCGGCCTTGGACAGGCACGGCTGGACATCAATCCCTGACGCAGCCGCGCGAGCCACCGCGAGCCGGGCCAGCGCGCCCGTGGCGCTCGGGGGCATGGACGGCGCCGCCGCGCGCGAACGCACCTCCTGCTTCGTCGCGGTGAGGTTGGCTGTGAATGGCATGAGGTACCAGCACTTTGGCCGAAGATAGCAGGACGAGCCGCAGATGTCCCTGATACGGATGCGGCTGGTCCAAGAGCAGTCTCCGCCAGTCTCCTGACCTCGTCGGCCCCAGCTTGGGCGCGAAACACGTCCAATCCAGCAGGACGAGATCTATCCGCCTTCATGCGACAGAATCGATGATGCCCGCTGTTTGCCTGCGAGACCCCTGGTCTACCCGCGCCTTCGATCCGCAGCGCTTATTGGTCCAGGCCTACACCCGGCTGATCCTGCTGCCCGCGCGGGCGGACGGCTCCAAGATGGCCGTGATCGCCCGGTTCGGCACCCGAGAGATCTGCTTGATCGAGACACTGGCAGCCGACGCGCCGCCTGAGAGTGTGGCGCTCCGGGTCGAACTCTACGATCGGGCACGCGGTCACGCCGTCGAGAGCATGGCCTGCAACGATCTGGAGGAGGCAGAGGCCGCGACGACCGAACTCATGAAGGATGCACGAGAGGCGGTCTTTGGATGTTCACCGCCAAGCTCGGGCTAGCCCTGCGCGGACGCAGCAGGGCGCTAGAGCGCTTTCCGACGAAGTGGGTTCCGGTTCGTCGAAAGAAAGCGCGGCACAACAAACGGATAGAGGCGTGATCCGACCCAACGTGGTCGGGCACGGCTCGAGACCATCGTTCTGCAAGCCATCCCGCCTCACGTGGGCAGCCCGAATGAGGCTGGACTGCGGGCTTAACGGACGGCCGGCCCGTCGCTGTCCTGGTTCGGTTGTCCGGCCGACTTCACGACACCGCGCTCACGGGCTCCCGGTCCATGGAAGCCGGCTTCGGGCCATGCGGGCCCGACGGACAGCGGTGGTTCAATACGCTGGTCGCGGCCGAGGGATGGCGGCGTGCCGGCCTTGTCGAAAAGGGATGGGAACCTGCATGGTCACCGACGACAGCTGCGGTCTGGAAGCCGTCACGGCAAGCATCATCATCGCCTACGTGCGCAACAATCGTCTTCCCGGAGCCATCCTGCCGGACCTAATCAGGACCGTGCACCAAACGCTCCTTTCGCTGGGTACGACGACGGCACCGCCCGCTCCGGAGAGTGCAAGGCCAACGCCGGCCGAGGTCCGCAAGTCGATTACGCCGGACGCGCTGATCAGCTTCATCGACGGCAGACCCTACAAGACGCTCAAGCGGCATCTGACCAGCCGCGGCCTCGACGCGTACAGCTACCGCGCGCGGTTCGGCCTGCCAGCCGATTACCCGATGGTGGCCGCATCCTATAGCCGAGACCGTTCAGAGATTGCCAAGGCGCTAGGGTTGGGCATTCCGGACCGTGCCAAGGCAGCGACCGAGCAGCCTCGCTCCGGCCTGTAAGCGCTGGCGCGCGTCAAAGCGCGTCGCGGCGTCCCTGTCGGCGCGTGGGCGAACCATTCCGCCGAGGCTGTCGCACCCTGAGATCCACACCAGTCCAGCGAGTGTGTCTCACACATCGGACGGTTCATCTTGCGAAGCCCCATCGTGCGGCGGTTCATGCTGACCGAGAAGAAGATCGGGTTCCAGCAAACGACGGTCCGACGATCCAGAGAGGGTTTGCCTTGTGCGAGGCGATGTGACGACAGCCTCGGTGGGTTGCAGACGTTTCTGGGCTCGTCATGATCCGTTGAATGGACAATGCAGCCACGCCCCCCTTTCCGCACCTAATCAGCCTGTCCTGCCAGGACGTCGAACGGCGCGAGGAAGCGGAAGCAACGTTCTCCGTCGTGCTGGCATGAAGAGCTGGGCGGCAGTCGCCGTGGCCAGACGCGCGCTCCCGCTTTTCCTTGCGGTCGCGATATTCGGGGCATGCGCTGGATGGGTCTTCGCGGGGGCCTTCGAGACCGGACGCCCTTTCATCAATACAATCTATGGAATGTTTTTCAGCCTCACGCTGTTTCTTTACGAGCGCGGAAAACTTTTGCCCGGCCTGCGTGCCCGCGTTCGGCGGGCGGCGACGCCGATCTTCTTTGCCGCCACACTCTTGATCTTCGGCTGCACATTCGTCGTCGGAACGACTGTGGCCGGAACCGTTCTATGGGCGGTCGGCATTGCGAGTACCCCAATCCTCGACGTCGCTCCGACCGCGCAAAAACTCACCTACGCCTTCGTCACAGCGGCACTCCTCGTGGCAGTCCTCCGCATGCGCGACCTGATTGGACCGCGGATGTTCATGAGCTTCCTACTTGGGCGTTACCATAAGCCACGCCGTGAGGAGCGGGTTTTCCTATTTCTCGATCTTATCGGCTCAACGCGTTTTGCAGAGGAGCGTGGCGACCTTGAAGCGATGCTCTACCTAGGTCACGCCTTCGAAGTTCTCGCCAGACCTGTCGAACTCTATCGGGGTTCGATGGACGATTACGTGGGTGATATGGCGTTGGTTACGTGGCGTATGGGCCCGGATCTGGAGGATGCGGCTCCCATCCGCTGCCTGTTCACATTCCTCGACCAGGTCGAGCAAGACGCAGGGGAATGGCGTCGCAGGTTCGGCGAGGTGCCCCGGTTCCGCGCCGCGCTTCACTGCGGGCCGGTGATGACGGGTGAGATTGGCGTAGACCGGCACAAAATCACGTACTTCGGCGATGTTATCAATACGACGTCCAGACTTGAGAGCCTGGCAAAAGCGCTCGATGAGCCTGTCGTCGTCTCGGCCGAACTTCTCGCCCGCCTCGGGCCGCTACCCGAGGGCGTAACGGTCACCAACCTCGGACGGCACTCTCTGCGCGGACGTGGCGAGGCGCTGGAAGTTGTGGGGCTGCACCGGTCGATCGGTGAAGATTAAGGGGCGACATGACCCGTGTTTCAGCGCCGCGTAGCAAAGCACACTTCGATGCATATGATCCAACCTGATCTGCATTGGCTCCAGAACGCATTCCGATGAAGTGGTCACCGATTCGTCGAAAGAATGCGCGTTGAAACAAAGACCGAGAGCCGCCGTCCTGATGCAATGGGGTCAGATACGGCTCTAGGAAGATTCAGGTGAAGGGGTCGATGAAGGGCATCGCCGCGCTCCTCAGGACTTGAACGCAGACCGGAAGGCCCGCCGCAGCCGCTGGCCGCCCGCGGGTCGCACGCGCAGGTGAGATCCGATGAGTGTCCGGAAAGCGAAGTCGACCTGGCCGTACTCTTCGCCGCAGCCCTTGGCCCTCTCCTTCGGCAAGTAGCCCTTGGCCACGATGGCGCGGTACCGTCTCCGGTCCGAGCCGTAGGCCATGCAGGCGAGATTGTAGAAGCGCTGCCAGGACAGCCCGTGCACGTCGGCGAAGGCACCCTTGTCGATTGGCTCTTCCTTGGCTGTCGCCGCGAAGAAGTACGCGCTCCCGTTCACGACCCTGCGGGCATCGGCGGGCGACAGGTGCAGGAGGATCAGCGAGGCGACCTGGTCAGCGGCGTCCTCCTCGCGTCCGAGGATGGGCACCTGCAAGAGGTCGAACAAGGCGTGGCTGCTCTCGTGCAGCAGGATCTGGAAGACCGGGCCATGGATCGCATCCTGCCTGGTCACCCCGGCCGGTGACTTCGTTCGCGGTGCGGCCTGGACGATGCTGTCGAGGAGCTCGTAGCAGACGGTCACGCTCCGGTTCTCGGGCGCGTACCAAGCGTTGCGCTCGCCGGCGCATTCGGCCAGCCGGTAAGTCAGTCGATTGGGCAGCCTGACGAGACCGATGATGGCGCCGACCCGCTCCAGCACTCTCCGCTCGCGCATGGCGTCGTAGATCTCACGGTAGGCGGCCGTCTTGGGTGCCACGTAGACGATCCGAATGCGTCCGCCGTCGCGTCCGCTCGGACCGGCCGACGCGCTCGCCGGAAGCACGGTTGCCGCCAAGAGGATGCCGATGCGCCAAGCACGGACCGGCATCCGCGTCCCCATCAGCCATTCCAGGTTGGCCAGACTCATCGTGGGAAGCCCTGCATGGCGTTTGCATCATCGGGCAATGGCTTCCTCGCGACAACGCAGCGGAAGCCGATGTGGCTGGTAGTGGTACGCCGCCAGCGCCGCGAGCAGCGAGTCATCAACGCTCGGCTCTCACGGCTTGAAGAGTGGAAGCTGCCCGATGGTCTCGCGTGTGGCGCTGACGGTCAGGTCGTTGTCCGCCTGCCGCAGGAGGGGAACCGGGATGCCAACCTCCCCACCGCCGAGCCAGCGACGGCGGGCCACCACTGCGATCAGCGTCGTCCCGTCGGCCGAGACCCGCACATCCTTTACGCGCCCGACGATGAGCTTGTGATCAGCATAGAGCCAGCGGCGGCGGAGCGTTGGCACGAGCGAGGCGGCGCCGATCTGCATGCGCGAGTCCGCCGCGTCGAGCAGGGGCGATCGGGCTTCCTGCGCGCTCGCCTCGCCAGCGAGCATCACGAGGACGCAGGCCCAGGCAGGAAGGTGCTGCTGCATCCGCTCTCCCTCTTCCGTCGCAAGCGAGCTTCTTCGTGCTTCTCGTCGCGCTTCACCCCGTTCGTTGAACCTTCCGCCATGCGCTGGGCGTCATGCCCACCCAGCGGCGAAGGGCACCAGAATACACGGTTGAAGCTGCCCGATTCGAGCAGCTGTCGGCGCGCAGCCTGACGGAACCGGGCATGGCGGCATCCTCCAGCCGTCAAATGGCCCTTTGTATAGATTTTTGCTTGATCGGATGGGACACCAAGAGGTGCCTACCAGGCGCTGAGCCGGGCTGTACTTCATCCGCAGTTGCACTTCGTCTTTTTGGTGCACTTGCACGAAAAAATTGCGCAGGCCCTAGTGATCTGTCCTTGGCTGCACGTGGGTTCCGACACCTCGATCGTGGTCACGCTTATGGGACTGCCGGAGTACCTTGCCCGCGAGCGATTTCTTCATTCTATGTGCCATCAAGAGCGGCTCGCACTTGTGTACGTCGAACTACTGCCGCAGCCACCGACCAGCCGCGCGATCCGTATCGGGCCGATACAACGATGGCATCCGCAGCCCATCGCTGCGCTTGCAAGTGCGTCCTCGAAGGGGTGGAAATTGCCGCACCCCTTTTGTTCCGTTCGCTGTTGGGGCGACTGATTCACGGCCGCCCCAATCTCGTTAGTTTATTTTAGGCTCTGCTGATGTTTAGCCTAGAGGTCAGAATGCGTATCTTTTGGTAGTCCAACATTTTGGCGTTAGGCATAAGCTGATAGGAGTCCGGGTCTATGACGCTGACTTGATTGAAAATTGTGCGCACCCTCCAATGTAAGAAAGTATAAATTGCTCGCGCCCGCAGAGAATCTCGATCGAGACATAGCAAATGCGCTCGCGGTCTTATCCGCGAGGGCATGGAATGTGTACTATCAGTCTTTATTTTTTAATGCGCCGAAGCTCCGACCGTCGATAGAATGCCGCTCTAACGACCTCCCGTTCGATCGACGGCCCAAGACCGGGTGCAGTTACGCGCGGCGGCTTGGGGCCGACACTGCGGCCACGGTTCCAAGGAACGCGGGTTCTGGTTTGGGAGGTAGCGACTTCGGGCATGACAGGTCCTTGGGTTGAGGAGCTCTTCAGAAGGAACCCGCTGCTGCCGATAAGCCCAGCCTCGGATGACGGCTCTCTGCAACAGAAGCCGACATTGGCTTCACCGGACCCGGACCGCTGCTTGCGACCCTGCTCAGACCTTCAGAATGTCCGCTTTCCGACCGGCTAATGAGCTCGAAACAAATGAATTCGGCAGGAAGTTGCCCGTTCGCTTTCATGTTTAGGAAGTACCTGGGCGGACTCTCGCAAGATCGCAGTCGGAATCACGGCAGGCATCCGCCTGTGCCTGCCGGTGCTGCGGAGCCCGTTCGAACACGCCCGCTTGGCGCCAGCGATGCAATTGGCTCACCACGGCTCCGACGGGAACCGGAACACGTTGGCAGATCCTTCCACAATGCGCTCGTCCGTAGAAACCAGAGTAGGTCGTTGAGGATTGGACTGCGCCGCTCAGCAGACTGGCCCAGGCGCGGCCCCCGCGCGAGTAAAAGCGTACCAATCTCGCTTAGGAAAATGCAACCATCGTGCGATCCCAAGGATCCATGCCGGCGCAGTGAGCGTTTTCGTGTCTGAGCAACAAGCAAATCATTCCATTCGCTTGAGCTAACCGCCTGAACCAATAAGGCGCCGAGACGCCGTATCAGGATGATGGGGCATGTTTTGGAACACTCGTGCTGTTCGCATCCTTGTCGGATTGGCGCTTCTAGCCACCGCAGTCGTCGTAATGCTGCCAGGCCTGACCGGATATACGAGCCTCGATGGCACAGTAAACGCGCGCTTCGCCGTGGTGTCGGCGCCGATCGAGGGCGTCGTTTCCGAGACTCCTCCCAAGGTCGGGACCGCGCTGCCGGAGGAAGCCGAGATCTTCCAAATCACGAACGATCGCATCGCCCGCACGGCGGAAGCGCAACTCGATGCTGACCTCGGCGCCGCGCTCGAACGCCTGAAGGCGCTCGACGCGCAGACCGGTCAGCTCGCGGCTCTCAAGAAGGAACTCGCCGCGCGGCTCGGCGACTACCAGAAGGCGAGCCTGCAAAGCATCCAGCAGGAGATCATCATCCGCCAGCAACGGATCAGCACAGCCCAGGCCAACCGTGTCTCGGCAGAGGCCGACCTCAGCCGCAAGCAGACCCTCGGTGCGACCGGTGTGGTCGCAAACAGTTCAGTCGAAGCGGCGAGGGCCGCAGCCGTCGCCTCCGGCAACGAGGGCACGATCGCCAAAGCTGAACTTGATCGGCTGAACCAGCAGCTCGACGCTTTGAAGCGTGGCACCTTCGTGGGCGAGGGACGTAACGATGTGCCGTACTCGCAACAACGTGGAGACGAAGTCACGATTCAGCTCGCCAACGTCGAGGCCCAGGCTAAGATCGAACGCGCACGTGTTAAGCTACTGGAGAAACAGCTTTTTATCGAACGCAACCGCAACGACAGGCTGTCGAGTGCCTCCATAAGGCTCCCGTTTCGCGGTGTGATCTGGCGCAACAACGTCGTCGGCGGCTCGAACGTGATTGTCGGCAATGAGCTGACCCGCCTGCTCGACTGCCGGGATCTCTTCGTCGACATCCTGCTCGACGAAGTCGATTATGATCAAATCAAGCCCGGCGATCCCGCAGAAGTGCGGCTGCTCGGAACCTCCGACGTCATTGCCGGACGCGTGAACTCGGTCCGTGGGTCAAGCGCGGCCGTCGAGGAGGTGACGCTTGCGGCCATTCCGCCCAAGAGCAGAGGCAAGAATGCCCGCATTCGACTGATCCTCGATCAGAATGCGATGCAAACCGACTACGAGAACTTCTGCCATGTGGGCCGCACCGTGCAAGTCCGGTTTGCACGATCCGCAGCGACTCTGCCGTTCGTCAACTGGGTGAAGAGCCTGTGGTTCAGCATCTCCTAGAGCTCAACCTCGCTCCTCTCGCGCCGACCTGCCTCGTCGGGGCTTTCTTTTATCTTTTCGTGACGAACTGGCCACGGCAGAAGACCTGGGCGCGGAGCATCGCCTGCGCCTTCGTTCTCGCGGTGGCCGTGCGCTACCTCCTCTGGCGCTTCTTTCACACGGTGCTGCCGCATCCTGTGGACGGCAGCTTCGCCCTCATCTGGACCTGGGCCGTCTTCTTCGTGGAACTCGGCGCCTTCGCCGACATCCTGCTCTTCCTTGTGGTGATGAGCCGCTCGGTCGACCGAAGCGCCGAGGCCAGCCGGTTGGAGCGAGCCTTCTTCGCACGCCCAGAGGCGGAGTTGCCGACAGTCGATCTCTTCATCCCAACCTACAACGAGCCGCTCGACGTGCTGGAGCGGACCATCGTCGGGGCTCTCGCGCTCGACTACCCGCGGGACAAGTTCAAGGTCTATGTCCTCGACGACAAGAAGCGCGACTGGTTGAAGGCGTATTGTGAGGAGAAGGGCGCGATCCACGTCACCCGGCCGGACAATTCCCACGCCAAGGCCGGCAACATGAACAACGGCCTCAAGGTCTCCTCAGGCGACTTCATTGCGATCTTCGACGCCGATTTCGTGCCCTACCGCAGTTTTCTGCGCCGCACGCTGCCCTTCTTCACGGACCCGACGATTGGCATCGTTCAGACCCCGCAACATTTCTTCAACAAGGATCCGGTCCAGTCGAACCTCTCGCTCGAAAAGGTCTGGCCCGACGAGCAGAGATTGTTCTTCGATGAGATGGCCGCGAGCCGCGATGCCTGGGACGTGAGCTTCTGCTGCGGTTCCTGCTCGATCGCCCGCCGCGCGGCCCTCGATGTAATCGGCGGCTTCCCGCACGACTCGATCACCGAGGATCTCCTCACGACCCTCGCGATGCTCAACAAGGGATACAAGACCCGCTACCTGAACGAGCGTCTGTCGATGGGTCTCGCGGCGGAGAACCTGAAGGGATACTTCGTTCAGCGGGGCCGCTGGTGCCGCGGCGGCATCCAGACGATCTACCTGCATAACGGCCCGCTGCGGGGGCCGGGCTTGAACCTGTTCCAGCGGGTGATGTTCCTGCCCCTGTCGTGGCTGATGCAGTACACGACGCGGTTCGTGATCCTCGTGGTACCGGCCGTCTACCTCTGGACCGGCGCGGCACCGCTGTACTTCACCGGCTCGCAGGACATCGTCTATTACCAGTTGCCCGTGCTCACGGCCTACTTCCTGCTGATGGGCTGGTTGACGCCGACCCGCTACTTGCCACTGGTGTCGAGCGCGGTGGGCACCTTCGCGACGTTCCGCATGCTGCCCGTTGTGGTCTCCAGCGTGATCAAGCCGTTCGGCGTGCCGTTTCGCGTGACGCCGAAGGGCAGCGGCAACGAGGAGAACGCCTTCGATGCCTACACCTTCTTCTCGATCGCCTTCTGGATTGCCGTCACCGCGCTCGGCCTCGTCATCAACATCGTGCCGGAATGGTCGCGCATCGGCGAGGGTGAGTTCTCGCTCGTCTCGGCCTACTGGGCCGCCCTCAACATCCTCGTCCTCTTGGTTGCGGCCCTGATCTGCTTCGAGAAATCGCGTCCGCTCCTTGACAGTTTCGCAACAGACGAGCCGGCCCGCATCGTCGCAGCGGACCGCGCCTTGGACGCGCGGATCGTCAATCTGTCGCTCGATCGAGGCATCGCATCCTTCCCGGCCGATCCCGAGCTACGACCCGGCGACCAGATCTGGATCGAGATGGAGCGCTTCCCGCACCTTGAAGCCACGGTCGAAGGCGTGACCCCGGGCAGGCGTCGGAGCCCCGCATGCGTCCGATTTTCCTACAATCTCGAGGGCGCCTGCCGCGACGTGATGATTGTCCGACTCTACACCGGCCAGTACTCGCAGGACATCCGTGACATCGACAAGTCGGCCGTCGTCGGGGGCCTCTGGAGCCGCCTGTTCGGACGAGGTGGCACCTATGATCCGGCCTGAGCCGATCTTTTCTCAGGAGCTGCTGAAGGCCGCCTGATGGCCAGGATAGGTGCAAAACCGAATGTCGGCTTTTGGGTGACAACCCAATGATGGCTCACCACCCCGAGCCGAAGTTGCCGAATGGCCGACGGATGACCGCTTGCGGGAAGCGCTGACGGGTGTCCGCACGAATGCCATAGGTCGTAAGCGGAGCGTCTGCTTCGAGCCAAAAACGAAAAGCCCCGCGCGGCGGGGGCCTTGGTCGGGCAATCTGCGATCGGGCAAGGTATCGGCTCTACGATTTAATCCACGCGGGACCATGTGCTGTCGGCAGAGCGTGAGAGTGCCCCGTGCGGCTGCCTGTATAGATCGATGGGTGCATTTGGCTGCAAACAGCAGCCATGAAACAACCTATGACACTCGGCGACATCCTCGTGCTGATCGGTGCCGGCGTCGTTCTAGGAGGCTTGGCCCTTCATGTGCTGCGTAGCGCCCCTGCATGGGTAGGCACGTGAAAAACCCCACCGCGGCGAACCGAGATGGGGCAAGTCCGGTATCGACGCCTACTGGAGGGTAGGCCTTAGGTAGACGGGCCTCCGCCCACTGATCGCCAGCCTTCGGCACCCATTCTGCGGGACGATTAAGGGGTGAAGGTCGGGTCGCACGATCACCCCGGCGCCGCTCCGCCCGTCCCTAGCCCCCCGTCCGCCACCAATCTCCGATGTAGCGCTGGGTCCGCTCGATCGCCGCTCGATGTCCGACTAGGTTCAGACGAAGAAGCCCCACAACTTCGTGCTCGCTGCCGTGCCTTCACTCGCTTCAATGCACGTTGCGATCAACGATCCACCGGCCGCGAAGCGGAACGCGCGGTTCAAAGCGGAGAGAAGCGTCGGCCAGCGTGCTCAGACCGCTCGGCTCACCAGCAGGGCGAGGAGCGCGAGCCCGAGCCCTAGCGAGACCAGTTTCCAGAACAAGACCGGATTGCGCTCCAGCAAAGCCGCCCGGCGCATTCCGGCGAGCGAAGGGTTCGGGTGGCGCAGGTCGTAGGTGAAGGCCGACAGCGCCTCGTAGCGCAGCGCCGGGTTCGGGTGGACGGCCTTGCGCAGGGCGCCGTCGACCCAGATCGGCAGGCCCGGCCGCACGGCCGAGACTGGGACGTAACGCAGGCGCCGCGCCCGCGCCTCAGTCAATGCCCGGGCGGCCGCCGCGCCATAGGGCAACTGTCCGGTCAGCATCTGGTAGGCGATGATCCCGAGGGAGAAGACGTCCGCCGCGGATGTACCGGGATGGCCGGCAAGGTATTCGGGCGCGCTGTACTGCTGGGTGCCGAGCACCGGTTCCTCGGGGGCGAGCTCGGCCACGCCCGCCACGCGCGTCGCGCCGAAATCGATGATCCGTACGGTGCCGGCGGCGTCGATCAGGACGTTCTGAGGCCGCAGGTCCTGGTGCACCATCTCGCGCCGGTGAAAGGCCTGCAGGCCCCGCGCGATCTGCTCGACAAGGCTGCGCACGGTCTCGAGGTCCGGCGCGGGATTGTCCCGCATCCACTGCGCCAGCGTGCGTCCCTCAACATACTCCATTGCCGTGTAGAGGTGGCTGCGCCGCCGCGCCTGCGGTTGGGCCTTCAACACGTGCGGGCTGTCGATGCGCCGGGCGATCCACTCCTCCATGACCAGTCGGCGCAGCTGCGCGGGGTCGTCGCGTGCTTCCGTCGAGGGCACCTTGAGGGCGACGGTCGCGCCGGTGTCGGAATCCAGCGCGAGATAGACGTGGCTGCGGTGGCTCGCGTGGAGCGTGCGCAGCACCCGGTAGCCGTCGAAATCGGTCGGTGGATCGAGCAGAGGCGCGGGCGCCAGATCCGCGACGCGGCCCGCTAGATCGGCCGGCCCGTCCTCGGGTGCTGCCTCAATGCGCACGATCTGTGCGGTGAGATTGTCGGCGCTGCCGGCTTCGTAGGCATGTCTGATGATTTCGCGGGCAGCCGTGTCCAGATCGGCAGCATGGCGCGCGATCAGGCCAGCGATCGTCTCCGGATCGACGTGCTCGTGCACGCCGTCGGTGGTCAGGACGAAGACGTCGCCGGGCTCGGTTCGCACGCTGGCATGGTCGATCTCCACGCGTCCGCCCGCGCCGAGTGCCCGGCCGAGATAGGATTCCTCCGCCGACAGGACGAGGCGGTGATCCTCGGTCAGCTGCTCCAAGGAGCGGCCCGCAACCCGGCAGATCCGCCCGTCGCCGACGTGGAAGAGGTGGGCGGTGCGGCCCTTGAGGATGAGGGCGCTGAAGGTGGTGACGTAGCCGCGGTCGGGCTCGTGCCGGCTGCGCCGCGTCTCAGCGTGGAGCCAGGAATTGGCCGCCGCGATCACGCGCTGCGCCGCGCTCTTCACCGACCATGTGTCGGGTGTGTCATAGTAGTCGGTGAGGAAGCTCTTGACCGCGGTCTCGCTGGCCACGTGGCTGACCGCACTGCTGCCGATCCCGTCCGCGATCACAAGGGCCGCGCCCTTGAGCCCCAGAGCCGGCTGCCCGGGGATGAGTGCCCCGTGAAAATCCTGGTTGTGGGGCTTGCGACCCGCCGCGCTGTGCTGGCCGAGCGTGAGCCTGAGGTCGTTCGGCATCGGGGAGGACTTAAGGGACAGGGACCCGTGCCCTTGCGGCGCGGGTCCCTGTCCGGTCAAGCACGGATCAGGCGGCGAGGCGGCGCGCCTCGCCCTGCACGGCCGTGCGCTTCGGCGCGGTGCGGACGTGGGTGGTGTAGAGGGTGAGCCCCGTGAAGGCCAAGCCGCCGACGAGGTTGCCCAGCACGGTCGGGATCTCGTTCCAGAAGAAGTAATCCCCGATCGAGAAGTTGCCGCCCATCATCAGGCCGAAGGGGAACAGGAACATGTTCACGACCGAGTGCTCGAAGGTCATGTAGAAGAACACCATGATGGGCATCCACATGGCGATGACCTTGCCGCTCACCGTGGTCGAGATCATCGCGCCGACGACGCCGGTCGAGACCATCCAGTTGCAGAGCATGCCGCGCATGAAGATCGTGAACCAGCCGCCAACGCCGTGGGCGGCATAGCCGAGGGTGCGGCGCTCGCCGACATGGGCGATGAACTCGCCGACTTTGTCGGCCGGCGCAGTGAAGCCGAAGGTGAAGACGAAGGCCATCATGAAGGCCACCGTGAGCGCCCCCAGGAAGTTGCCGAGGAAGACGAGGCCCCAGTTGCGCAGCACCCCGCCCCAGGTCACGCCCGGGCGTCGATCGAGGAGCGCCAGTGGGGCCAGTACGAAGACGCCGGTCAGAAGATCGAAGCCCAGCAGGTAGAGCATGCAGAACCCGACCGGGAACAGGGCGGCGCCGAGGATCGGGATCCCGGTCTGCTGAGTGATGGTGACGGCGAAGACCGCGGCAAGCGCCAGGATCGCGCCCGCCATGTAGGCGCGGATCACGGTGTCGCGGGTCGCCATGAAAATCTTGGATTCTCCGGCATCGACCATCTTGGTCACGAATTCGGAGGGCGCGAGGTAAGCCATACTGGTTTCCTTGTGGCGGCCGGAAGATGCTGGGTTCGACGAGTCCCCGCCCGGATCTCCAGGCGCCTCCGGTCCGACGTGGTGTCTGACCCGCCGGCGCGAGCCTTGCCCGCACCGGTCGGTCGCGCCTCAGCAAGATCCACGCCCGTTTGAGCAGCACAGCGTGCCTTGCGACGCCCTTGCCGACGCCACGGTTCGGGCGGCTCTCCGCCGACGATCGCGTTTCCGCCGTTCAAGACCGGGCGTCCTGCCGCTCGGCGCCGGTCCGCCGCGCCGAAGCTCACCCGTCCGCCATCAATCCCTGAGGAGGGGCGCACGCGCTCGATCGCCGAGCCGAGGGCTGCTTATTTTTTAGAGGCGGATGTCGTGGAAAGAGGTCTGTTCGGTCGCGTTGCGGGACAACCGCTTCAAGCCGTAAGCGGAGTGACCGCGGCTCATCGCGGACGGACCTGACGACGGAACGCACGATGGATCACGACGTCACAGCACCAGGATCGGGCGAGCAGGCCGCGATCATCGAGGCTGCTGAAGAGGTCGTGCTGGAGCCGCTGGCCGACTTCCCGCACATTGACCTGCGCACCGGAGTCGAGCCGTGGGATAAGCGTCGAGCCGCGGGCAAGACGCTGCGACGCGACCTTCCCCACGCCGATCATGCCATCCTAGGCGCCGACGCGGATCGACCCGACCCGGTCTCGCTCATCGAAGGGGCGCATGCTGGCCGGCAGGAACACCTCATCCCGCTGCGGGTGGCCCGCATGGCTTCCTCGCCGTTCGCGTTCTTGCGCGGGGCAGCGCAGGTCATGGCCTGGGATCTGGCTCAGGGACCGCGCGGCGCGATCGACGTCGTGATGAACGGTGACGCCCATCTATCGAACTTCGGCCTGTTCGGCTCTCCACAGGGCGACGTCGTTCTGGATCTTAACGATTTCGATGAGGTCACGGTCGGACCGTGGGAATGGGATCTTAAACGGCTGTGCGCGAGTATCGAGGTCGCGGCGCGAGACGCCGCCGTGCCCGTAACTGAACGGCGTCAGGCGGTCCAAAGCGCCGCCGCGGGCTACCAGCACGCCATGGACGATCTCGCTCCGCGCGGATCGTTGGACGTCTGGCAGCAGGCCGCGCGCGCTGATGATCTCGACTTCATCGGCATTGAAATCGATGCCCAGTCGCAGGCCGTGGTGCTCCGAGCCGTCGAGAAGGCCAGACGCAAGAATAATCAGAGCCTGCTCGATCGGGTCGGCGAGCGGCGCACGGATGGTGGCTGGCGCTTCCGCGAGGAGCCGCCGATCCTCACCCGCGTCGATGAAGCGACGCGCCAGAGCGTCACGGCCGGACTGGAACGCTACGCCGAGACGCTGCCGCGCGAGCGCCGGTTCATGCTGAGCCGCTACCACGTCGTCGATGTCGCGCACCGAGTGGTTGGCGTCGGTAGCGTCGGCACGCGGGCCTATGTCGCCTTGTTGTGCGGAAATTCGGACCAGGATGCGCTCTTCCTCCAGGTCAAGGAAGCCGTGCGACCGGCAAGCGCACCGTATCTGCGCGGCATGCCCGAGCCCTACGCGAGCCACGAGGGCGAACGCGTCATCTACGGACAGCGCCTGCTGCAGGCAGTGGGAGACCCGCTGCTCGGCTGGACCAGCATCGATGGCCGCCCATTCTACGTGCGTCAGATGAAGAACATGAAGGGCGAGATCCCGCTCAGTCGTATGGCGGGCCGCTCGCTGATGTACTTCTCGCACGCGTACGGTGCACTGTTGGCGAAGGCGCATGCTCGCACCGGGGATGCGGCGGCGATCGCGGGCTACTTCGGTCACGATGGGCGTGCCGACCTGCGTGAAGCCCTTGCTGATTGGGCGCAGGCCTATGGTGATCGGAATGCAGCCGACTACGAGATGTTTCGCGCCGCGATAGCTGAAGGTCGCCTCACGGCAGCGGATGACCCGCATCTGTGATGGAGGAAGAGAGCGGCCGACATTTCCATCGCCCGGTGTGCTGAACCGGGCTTCTGCCCGCCTTAACATCAGAGGTAACGGCGTCGGGACATGGCGCACGTCCGGCGGCTTTGTGGAGTGCAGCTGGCAACTGGAGTGCCAAGCGCGCGGGTTGATGTCCCCGAGCCGCGGCTTGAGGCTGGTTTCTCCAGAAGCAGGTGTCCCATAACCTCTGCCAGGACGGTGACCGCCTGCCAGCCCCTAACCCTGCACGTGGCCAGAACGGGCGGAAAAGGTGGTTTCAGGCATTTGCGGCACGAACGACAATAACTCCGTTAGGAACGTCGGCAGAAGTTGGAGGTTGGCCGGAGGAGCTCAAGGAGGTTCCTCATGTCAGCACCCCGCAGCCTGCAAGATGTATACCTCGATGAACTGAAAGATAGTTGGTCTGCTAACGACCAGATGGCCCGTACCGTTCAACAGCTCAGTCAGAAGGCTAGCGACGCCAAGCTGAAGCAGATGCTTGAGAAATCGGTCGAGGGCATCAACAAGCACACTGGCATTCTCAAGAGCTTGATCGAGCAAGCTGGAGGAAAGGTTGAGCCGGAGCACTGCAAGGGCATGGAAGGGCTGGTCACCGAGGCGCGTAAGCACGCGTCCGAAGAAGCCCCGCAGGATGGCCAGCTTCGGGACGTGGTGATCATCGCCCAGTACCAGCGCATGGCGCATTACGGTTTGGCTGGGTTTGGATCAGCGGCCGCTTACGCCAAGGCGCTTGCCAAGTCCGAGGACGAGCAGAAGCTCAAGCAGGCTGTCTCGGAGATCTACAAGGGCGATGAGTTCGCCAGCCAGTTGGCTGAGGGCCTGCAGCAGGTTGCCACGAAGTAGTTGAGAGCGCTGCCGCCCAAGCGGCAGCGCTTTCACCGAGCGGAACTTGCCTGCACCTCGCTCGCCCTGGAGGGGCCGGCGGATGACGCTGCGCAACTGGCCTCAGAGATCCCCGACGACTCCGACGTTGAGGCGCTGCACGCGATCGCGCGCGGTCAGCGGGTGAGGGCGCTCGAACTGCAAGGCCAGACGGTCAAGATCGCGACGAGGGAATTGATCAACGCACGCGCCCTCCATGGATCCATAGATGACAACGGGCTGTCCATCGGGTGATGAGGCGCTCCGAACCCGGCCAGACCGTGAGGGCAGCCTCACCATTCTCGCACCAGGTTGCGGGCCAGACACACCGCATCGCGGCAGAATTCACTTGAGGTCGGGTTCGACGGTGATGGTGGCGAAGTACGCGGCAAGGCGCTTTGCCGCTTCGAAATCCTCGCACTCGATGTTGACCTGCCCGGGCCAAACCCGCTCCTCCTGTCGGAGCTGATGCAGGATGTGCTCGGCCGTATCGGCGGCCTCGGCTTCAGTGTTCCCAGCAACACGGCACTCGTACCGCTTGCCGGATATGACGATGGTAAAGGGTGCAGGTCGCATGGCCTCAACATGGTCGGCGATGGCTGCTTCCGCGCTGTGACAGAACGCCCGCGCTCACGGCTTCCTACCGCGAGCGGAGTCTAGCTACTCACGCCATCGTGGCACGGCCATGATTTGAGTTCGCCAACGCCTCGGAGGCCGCCCTGGCAGTAAAGGCGATTTCTCTTGGCTTTCGCCGTGATTGGCCGCATGTTGCGATCTTCGCACGCTCGCATCCGCCGACCTGTTGTGGAGGGAGAAGATGCTTAGATCGTTCGAGGAAAGAGAACGCGCCGAAGAGCTTTTATTTGTGATCGGCGAGGAACGACGCTTTCTGAACCGCCGCGCTGGCGCCCAAGCATTGGCCGATTTCGCGATCCGGAAACTCGGCTGTGATGCTCGGACGAGCCGCGCCTACGCTGACGTGCTGATCGATGCAATGATCCATGGCGCCAGCAACGAGGCCTTGCTCGAACGGGTGCGCGCCGATCTGGCAGCCAACCTCGCAGACTTCAGCCTCGAAGAACTGAGAGCCGTGATGTTGGGCGGCAGCGATCCTGCTCTCAGATCCAGGCCGGTCGTTAAACCACGCTCGCCAGTCCGCAACTCTTCACGTTTGTAGCGCAATAACGATAGAGATCGCAGCCGCTGCCGAGCCAGACGAAGACGGTCTCAGCCGGAGCTCGTCAGCGGCTATGAGGAAGACATTCTCCGCCTCTTCCGCACAAGCCCCGTAAGCGCGTGCCTCGGAGGATGTCTTTGTGATGTCCGACTAAGGCACGCAAGCGTTCTTGCCGAAGCTGTGCCGTGCCGAATCCTTTCGGGCGCGCTATCTACTCTTTTGCTAGACATGAGTTTTCCCCCTTCGATGCCCTCGGCGTCGGGCTGGGGCCGTCGCAGCGATCTTCCCCAGATGATGGGTGCGAGGTGCGACGCAGACCGGTCTGGTGGTCTGACGCGATGGCCGTGTTTCGAGGGCGAGCCGCTTCTTCGAACCCTGAAGGCGGAGCCAGACCTGGTTTCCGTCAGTTCGTGCGAGGCCGAGCTCTGGCCCGGAACGTGATACGCGTCAGCTCGGACGGAGGACCTAATCGCAGGGCGAAGCCCGGCCACAGCGCCGTGCCGTTGTTGACGTAGAGCGTCATACCACCAACCGCATATGCGCCCGAGACGAAGCCGCCATTCGCCCGTGCGACCAGCCTATCGAGGCCCACGATCATCCCGCCGTGCGTGTGACCCGACAGTTGCAGGGCCACACCCTTCGAGGCCGCCCTGGCCGCATCCCTCGGCTGATGGTCGAGGAGGATGATCGGGGCGCCGACCGGAGCACCGGCCAACGCCGCATCGAGGTCGTGGGCCGGCTGGCCGGAATGCGAGGCCGAAAGGTCGGTCACGCCCGCCAGGACGACGGCATCATCACCGCGCCTCAGGACCGTGTGCCGGTTCGCAAGCACGGCCATGCCCAACTCGGCATAGTGGCGCATCCACGCCGTGTACTCGAAGAAGTATTCGTGGTTGCCGGGGATCAGCCAGACCCCATCGGGGGCCCGCAGATCACGCAGCGGTTCGACGTCGGCACGGCGGGTGGCAAGGGATCCGTCGATCAGGTCACCGGTGACCACGATAAGATCGACACCGAGCGCGTTGGATCGCGCCACGACCTCGCGCGTCCAACTCGCCGGGAACAGGCGGCTGATATGCAGGTCCGTCAGCTGGAGAAGGGTATAGCCGTCGAAGCCGGCCGGGAGGTTCTCGATCTCGACGGTGACATCCTTTAGCGGGGGCACCCGCACGGCCTGCTGCACCGCGACCGCCGACAGAAGCATGGCCAGACCTGCTTCGGCGTAGCGCCACGTCGTCGGCAGCGGCCAGCCGCCTCCGGGCACGAGCTTGCTGGCCAACGCCACGACATCGAGCGCCAATTGCATCGCCGCCAACAGGAAGATGGCGCCGAAAGCCCAGTTGAACAGGATGACCAACGCGCGCGGAAACTCGGGTGAGAACACCGAGCCTGAGGAGAGGCGGCTCCACAGGTGGTACTGGGATGCAATGAGCAGGAGGATCGCAACGCAGGCCTTCAGCGCGAACGGCCAAGGCAGGGGCCACAGCACCCTGGCGATGACGTACAGGCAGGGCAGACCGAAGATCAGGTGAAACATGAACCGTCCGAGCGGGGCGAGAGTTGGTGCAACCGCTACGAGCGGGGACGATATCGGCGTGATGGATGCCGCGACGATTCGGGGACGAGGTAAGCTGTGGGCGCCACGGCGAGGAGCGAGCTCCAGGCCTCGCTCCATGACGACAACGGTGAGGGGTCGCCTCGGAATGCCAGGTCGAGGAAGGCCAGCGCGCCTTCCGCGGTCGCCTGTTTCACCTGCGGATTGAGCGTTACTCCGCCTGTCAGCAGCCGGTCGGTGAAGATGCTGTGCGACCCGCCCTGGAAGACCGCCAGCGCCTTCCTTGTCGTCCCGACCGCCTCGTAGACCTCAAGACGATCCTGCACGGGCGACCGTCGACCGGGCAACGCGATGACGTCCGCAGTCGCGGTCACGTGGAAGGTTGGGATGGTGATGGCCGCGAGCACGGCATGCAGGTCACGCTCGCCGTAGAAGGGCGGCGCCGAGATGACGATGCCGGCCTTGAAGCGCATGTCCCTACGATCAATTGTCCGCCCTTCGCGAACAACGCGCGCCCCGCCGACGATCAAGGTCGTGTTCGCACCGTAGGAATGGCCGGCGGCGACGATACGCGCCCGGTCGATGAACGCGGCGAAGGCGCTGTCCTTGTCGAGGATCCGGTCCAGAGCGAAGCTCACATCGGCGGCCCGAGCGATGGCCTCGCGTTCGTCCGCTGCCACGTTCACGCGATCGAGAACCTCGAACGGATTGCCGGCCCAGACGCTGCCGTCGCTCCCGACATGCTGCACGTGAAGGCTCGCGTAGCCATTGGCCGCCCAGTGGCGCCCAAGATAGCTGTAGCCGGTCCGCGACTGACCGAGGCCGTGCGAGAAGACGATCAGGGGAACAGGCCCCGCCGGTACCCCGGGCGACGGCCAGTACAAGCGCGCCGGCACGCGGCGGTCGCGACGGGCGTCGACCCAGTCCAGATCGGCGATACGGACGTCCTCGGGAGCCGCCTCGGCCGGACAGATCGCGCGCGTGACCACGCCTGTCGCGAAGCCGCCGACGACCATGGCCGTGAAGCGACGCCGGCTGTAGCCGAGGCGCGGAATTGCGTCTTCCCTCACAGGGGCCTGCCTCTTTGAGACGGTGGCGACATCGACACACGTCGCTGGCTAAGGCACTTGCCGGCCTGAACGCGGTGAGGAGGCGCACACCGCGGGCGGCCGTCGTCGCAGCCATTTCACCGATGACAATCGCCAGCAGAAAACGCCCGCTCTGACCGCATGGGCCTAAGTGCCAATAGCGGCGCATATTCCCAACAGGCGGCGTACGAATTCTAACTCGAGCGATCTCCCGGGCCGCGGCTGGCGGAGGTGGCAGCTCTCTGACGGCTGCCATCCAGGCGGCTCACGGGTTCCTGGCCATCCCGTTCGGCTATTCGGTCGGCGGTGAGGTGTGGAACGCGGGCGACATTCGAGATGTCGCCCCGGACCGAACGGCCGAGGCTTTGGCTGTGCTTCACAGTCTGCCGCTACGGTGGTCTCCCGCGGAGCCGAACACGCCTTGCTGCGGGCAACGCACACCCCGGAAGTGCATCTGTTGGCGGGCCAGGACCATAACCCGCATGGCGAGGATGAGAACGAGCACCACCGCAAGCTCATCACGCTCCTGCGGCGAACGTTGGGGGCCGCTTAGGGTGGAAAGCCGCTGTTCAGCGCGCGGATGCTGAACGTCGGCTCTGCGCCAGCAGCCGACATTCAACTCGTTAGACCGGAATTGCCGCTCCCGACGCTCTGCGGACGTTTGGTACGATCATCCCTGGCCGCATAATCCCCTGACGTCATGAGTTTTTGTGCAAGTGGCATTTTAGCAGCAGGCAGATCGGCCAGCATCGGCTTTAAGCGGACGTGCTGGAGCACTGCCCACCCAAGGCCCTCGCAGGATCATGACCGGAAGCAACAGGCCAATTCTACACGTCTCGGTAGTGGCGGGCGTACTGCTCACTCTCGCCATTCCGTCCTCTGCTCAGGCCAAACCAAGCGACAAGCCTCAGACGCAACAGAATGGTTCGCCTGGAGGCAGTGCAGACAAGGATCAGAAGGCGGAGAAGTCCGACCAGAAGGACGTCGATACCGAGCACCTGTTCGGCTTCACGGAGGGCGCTGATGCCGGAGAGAAGGGTGAACAGGAAGTCGTAATCGATACCGTCACACGCGTCAGCAAGCGCAGAGACGGTCCTGGCCCATCGACTTATCGCGTGCTCGATACGCGGTTCGCCTACCAGTTCAACCCCATCGACAAGCTGAGTATTGAATTCAGCGCTTTCGGCACGCTGCGGCGGCAACGCAACATCGTGGATCTGGACGACAAATCCTACGGCACCTTCGACGGTGTCTCCATGGAGGTGAAGTACCAGTTCCTGAAAGGTACGAAGGAGCAGCCATTGGGGCTCGCCCTGGAGGTGCGTCCCCGATTCACGCGTATCCTGCCCGTTGAAGGCAATGGCGCCAACATCTTCGACATTGAGAGCCTGCTCCAGATCGACGTTCAGGTGGTGCCGGACAAGCTCTGGTACGGCAGCAACATCAGCTTCGAGCCCGCCGCTGGCCGCCAGCGGGGTGGTGGTCCTGGCTACCGCTCCTCGACATTCCTGTGGTCGAACGTCCTGGTGGGACGGATTGGGGAGAACACGTATTTCGGTCCGGAAGTACGCTACCTACGCGGATATGAGGGAATTTTCCTAAACCAGCTGGAGAGCGAAGCGCTCACTGTGGGGCCCGCCCTGCATCATAGGTTTACTGAGAAGATCTGGCTGACAGCCGCGTATGCGGGGCAGGTTTGGGGTCGGGATGCAGATCCGACCCTCGCTGGCCGTGCCCTTGGGCTCAACCAGTTCGAGCGGCACAACGTCCGGGTCAAGTTTGGCATGGAGTTCTAACTCGGGTTCGCCTCGGCACCGAGGTTGACCTTCGAATTGGCGGCCACCGTCTGCGCCTGATTGGCAGCGGTGCCGATCTATTCCATGGCCAAGGCGGCCATCAACAGCCCGACCCACGCCCGCGCCGCGTTCCGCCTGAACATTGGCCTCAGCCGCCCGTGCAGGCCGGAAGTCGTCGCCGCCGTCGTGTTCCTCGCATCCGACCGGGCGGGCTTCGTCACCGGGACGAACCTGCGCGTCGACGGCGGGTCGGTGTCGACGCTCTGACCGGATCGCGGTAGCCTCGCATGATGCCCTCTATTTCCCCGGCATCGCGGAAGCGAACCGACGTCAGGCCCGTCCCGCTGCCCTCCGACTGCGCCGTGGCCTCCTGGTACGCTGGCGCCGACCTCGCCGATGCCTTCGCGGTGAGGCTGCCCGGGCCGGGGCAGCACGACTTATCCAGGCTTGCCGAGGATGCGCTTTCGAACCCAGCAGCCTGGGTCACCATGGCCATGTGGTTGCGCGACGGGGCCGTGCGCCCCTTCGGGGTGCGGACGTCGGGCCAAATCCGGACCCGGTTGGAGACCGGCGGACGGGACCGGATCGGTTTCTTCCCCGTGCTCTCGCGCTCAGACCGGGAGATCGTGCTCGGCGAGGACGACCGCCACCTCGATTTCCGCCTGTCGCTGCTTCTGGTCACGCGCGACGATGGACGGGAAGACCTCACCGCCACCAGCGTGGTCCGCTGCCATAACCTGTTCGGGCGCGCTTACCTCGCCGCCATCCACCCCGGGCATGTACGCGTCGTCCGCTCCGCCCTGGCAAGGGCCGGGATGCGCTGAATGCGCCGCCGCGCGTCCCGAACGGCACTTTGACCCGCCCTGATGAGGAGCCGTGTCCTCAGATGTCGATCCGGGCGCCGATCTCGACGGCCCTGTCGACCGGGATGCGGAAGTAGCGGGACGCGTCCGTCGCCGCGCGCGCCATGGCGATGTAGAGCCGATCCTGCCAGACCGGCATGCCTGTCTCCGGCGAGGGCACCAGGACCCGCCGGGTCAGGAAGTAGGACAGGTTGCTCGCGTCGAAGCCGGCTGCGGCCAAGGCACGGGGCAGGTCCGGCAGCTCCATGAACCCGAAGCGCACCGTCACGCAGGTGAAGACGTCCGAGAGCGGCTTGACCGTCACGCGGTCCGCCTGAGGCACCCGCGGCAGGTCCTCGGTGACCACGTGCAGGATGACGTTGCGGGCATGCAGCACGTGGTTGTGCTTCACGTTGTGCATCAGGGCCCCCGGCGTGTCGCCCGGCGAGCCGGTCAGGAACACGGCCGTGCCCGGTGCCCGCAGGACCGAGCCGGTCTCGGCCATGCGCGTGAAGTTCGACAGGGGAACGCGGCGCCGGTGGATCTCCTCAGCAACCAGGGCCGAACCGCGCCGCCAGGTCCACATGGCCGTCACAAGGGCCGCCCCGATGGTCAGCGGCACCCAGCCGCCATGGAGCAGCTTGAGCGCGTTGGCGGACAGGAACACCAACTCGATGAGCAGGAACGGAGCGATGACCACGGCCGCCAGCACGGGTGACCAGCGCCATGCCTTCCAGGCAACGATGAAAAGCAGGCTCGCCGTGATGACCATGTCGCCAGTGACCGCAATGCCGTAGGCCGCCGCCAGCGCGCTCGACGACTTGAACAGCACCACCAGGAACACGACGGCCACGAGCAGCCACCAGTTCACCCGCGGAATGTAGATCTGCCCCTTCTCGGTCTCGGAGGTCCGCTGCACGCGCATACGTGGCAGCAACCCGAGCTGCATGGCCTGCTGGGTGATCGAGAAGGTGCCGGTGATGACGGCCTGGCTCGCGATGACGGTCGCCACGGTGGCGAGCAGCACCATCGGCAGCAGGGCCCAGGACGGGTAGAGCAGGAAGAAGGGGTTCTCGATGCGCTCGGGATGGGCGAGCAGCATGGCGCCCTGTCCCAGGTAATTCAGGGCGAGCGCCGGCAGGATCAGGCCGAACCATGCCGCACGGATCGGCGAACGGCCGAAATGGCCCATGTCGGCGTAAAGCGCCTCGGCGCCGGTCACGGCGAGGAAGACGGCACCCAGCGCCAGCAGGCCGGCCGTGCCATGGTTGAGCAGGAAACTGACGCCGTAGGCCGGGTTGAAGGCCGCCAGGATGCTCAGGTCGTCGGCGAGATGGCTGAGGCCGCCGAGCGCCATGACGACGAACCAGAATGCCGTGATCGGCCCGAAGAAGGTCGCCACCCGCGCCGTGCCATGGCTCTGGACCGCGAACAGGCCGATCAGGATAGCGAGGCTGAGGGGTAGCACGTACGGCTCGAAGGCCGGGGTGACGAGCTTCAACCCTTCGACGGCGGACAGCACCGAGATGGCCGGAGTGATGATGGCGTCGCCGTAGAACAGGGCGATGCCGACCATGCCGAGCACGATGACGAAACTGCCGGACTGGCCGAGCACCCGCTGGGCGAGCGCCACCAGGGAGGGCGTGCCGCCTTCACCCTCGTTGTCGGCGCGCATGACGAGCAGCACGTACTTCAGCGTCACGATGAGGATGAGGGCCCACAGGATCAGCGAGACGACGCCAAACACCATGTCGCGCGTCGGGGCGTGCCCCCCGCCTGCGGCAGCGTGCAGGGATTCCTTCAGCGCGTAGAGGGGGCTGGTCCCGATGTCGCCGTAAACGATGCCAACGGATCCGAGGGTCAGCGCCCAAAAGCTCGTCTTGGAGCCGTGGCCCGCATCGGCCGACGGCGGCGTCTGCAAGGCCGAGAGTTCAGTTGTGGAACCCGACATCCGACGCTTCCTCCGAACACGGGCAATTCCCGCCAGGATCGGCCTTCAACGGCCAAACGGCTCGGTTCGTTCGCGGCAAAAGCATCTTGCTCGGGCAAGCCACACCATTCCCACATGCCACCCGAGGGCTGGCTCGGACACCCGAGGAACCATTGCTGCGGCCGCGGACCTTCGCTCCCCGCGCCCAGCCGACTGCCGGGATCCCAGGGAAAGTTTCGATGATCGGCAAGCCAATCCGACACGCTCGCCGGCGCGGCGGCACCGGCCTGCCCGGTCACGATCGTGTCGACGACGAGCTTGGCGACATAGAGAATCAAGGCAGGGATGGCCGCGCGGGCAAGGCGCAAACCGATACTGGCGAGCGTCAGGGTGCGGCTCGTCGCCCAGGCAAGGTGGAACAGGGCCGGGAGGTGCCGGAACGGACCGATCCGTGTCGCGGCTGCGGGGCGAAGCCGGGCGGTGGCTGACGGAAACAAACGCACTGCGCGCCGCTCGGGCGTTCCCGGCTGTGTCGAAGGACAGCGAACACGTCCCGTACGGGATTGCCACGCGTTCCGGGGCGGTGACGACACGCGACACGATGGCGCCGGCGATCCGGCGGCTGCCCCCCTCAACGGAGTCTACCGTCTATGTGCGGGCCGGTCTTGGCGGCCTCACTGAGTCGGCATTGAAGCTGCGGCATCAGGCTCTGCGCACCACCTCGAACCAAGTCGGCTGCGCATCTGTTGGCGCACCATCATCGGCAGCTTCAACGGTAAGCTCTCACCGTGTCTGCAATCCGGATCTCCTCGCCCGAACTGCCCGAGCTGCCAGCCGAGGCCTTCACGAAACGTGACCCCTCGCCCGATTCCCGCTTCTACAGGGAGCCGCGCTTCGTCACGCATATCGATGAGCCGGCCATTGCCGCGGTGACGCGCCTGTACGCCGAACTACTCCCCTCGGGCGGCATCATCCTCGACATGATGTCGAGTTGGGTCAGCCACCTTCCCCCGGAGAAAGCCTTCGCGGCGGTGATCGGCCATGGCTTGAACCAGCGCGAACTCGACGCCAACCCACGGCTGACACGACGCTTCGTGCAAGATCTGAATGCCGACCCGCATCTCCCTATCGAGAGCGCGAGCGTCGACGCGGCGCTGATCTGCGTGTCGGTGCAGTACCTCCAGCAACCGGTGACGGTGCTGTCCGAGGTTGCGCGCGTGCTCCGCCCAGGATCGCCGGTCATCGTCAGCTTCTCGAACCGCTGTTTCCCGACCAAGGCTGTCGCGATCTGGACGGCTCTCGATGCTAGGGGGCACGCGCAGCTCGTCGATCTGTATCTGCGACGCGCAGGTTTTGCGCGAACCGAAACACGGGTCCTGATCCCAGATGGTGGCCTGAGCGATCCGGTGACGGCTGCGGTCGGCTGGTTCGCACCGGAATGACGGGCCATTCGGCTCGGGAACGGTACAACAAGCACCACGTGGGCTTAAACGGCGGCTTGGGGCCGATGAGGCGGCCGAGGTTCCACGGTCGGCGCGTGGTGTCGCTGGCTGAAGGCATGATGGAACTCCGTTTTGGAAGCCATCAGCATCGCACCCGCATCCGCCCGCGCCGCAGCTGTGCGCTTCGAGCTGAAGTCGTGTCGTTGCCTCCGAGCAGGCGTGCCGCCACGAAAGGGCATGCGGTCGGCATCGGCTCCCCTTAAAAGAGCCCCATGTCCGATGCCCTGTTTTCGCCGGCCGCGGCCCGCAACGCCGCCCCGATCGTCGAGGTCCTCAAGCGCGTTCTCCCGCCCGGCGGCCTTGTCCTCGAGATCGCGAGCGGGTCGGGCGAGCACGCCGCTCACTTCGCTCGTGCGCTACCCGCACTTGTCTGGCTGCCCAGCGATCCGGATGAGGCGGCCCGTCGCAGTATCGTCGCCCACGCCCGCGCCGCCGGGCTGGCGAATATCCGATTGCCACTGGCGATCGACGCGACCCGTCAGCCGTGGCCGGTGACACGGGTGGACGCGGTTATTGCGATCAACATGATCCACATCGCCCCCTGGGACGCGAGCATCGGGCTGATGGCTGGCGCGGAAGCGACGCTCCCGGAGGGGGGGATCCTCTACCTCTACGGTCCTTTTCGGGAGGATGGCGCCCACACCGCACCGAGCAACGCCACGTTCGACGACAGCCTGCGCGCGAGGAATGCCTCCTGGGGCGTCCGCGATCTCGAGGCGGTCGCGGCGGCCGGCCGGGCACACGATCTGCATTTGGTCGAGCGCGTCCCGATGCCGGCCAACAACCTCAGTCTGATCTTTCACCGAGGGTACCGAGGCTCCGCCGTTGACAGGGAGTTCACGCCTTGACCGCCTCACGCCAGACCAGCGCGGTCATCGTCGGTGCGTCCGGCGGCATAGGTGGGGCCTTGATCCGCGCGCTCGCCGAGTCTGCTGCCTACGCGCCCATCTTCGCGCTCTCGCGCTCGGCATCGTCTGTTCCGCAGGGTGTGCGAACGCTCCCGATCGACCTAACCGACGAGGCGACGGTTGCCGCGGCGGCGGTCAGGGTCGGCGAGGCCGGACCCGTCGGCCTGGTCATCGTCGCCACCGGCCTTCTTCACCGGACAGGCGTCTCGCCCGAGAAAACGGTCAAGGCGCTCGATCCCACCGCGATGGCCACCGTCTTCTCCGTCAACACGATCGGCCCAGCGCTCGTCGCCAAGCATTTCGTGCCTCTGCTGGCGCAACGGGAGCGATGCGTGTTTGCGGCCTTGTCGGCGCGGGTCGGATCGATCGGCGATAACCGACTTGGCGGCTGGTACGCCTACCGCGCCTCGAAGTCGGCGCTGAACCAGATTCTGCGAACGCTCGCGATCGAGGTGGCCCGCAGCCGACCGGAGGCGATCGTCGTGGGCCTGCATCCGGGCACGGTCGCCTCCGGCCTGTCGCGGCCCTTCCGGCCGGCCCCGACGGCCGACGGCGTCTTCTCTCCCGAGGAGAGCGCGTCGCATCTCCTGCGCGTACTGAACGGCCTCAGCGCGGACGACACCGGCGGCGTCTTCGGCTGGGACGGCTCGCCGATCCCCGCCTGAGCGCGGTCTCGGCGCGAACGGATGCCCTGGGGCGGCGCCGTACGATCGTCTGGAGCCGGGCTCGCTTACGACATGCGACACGTCCGGACCTTCGCTCTCGCACGGCAGTCGGTCCGCTGCTGACGCGTGAACGGGCGTAAAACGTGTTGATCGCGAGGCGCTTCAGCGATGCGCCTCTTTGCTCGGCGCACGACGTACGCCGCCGATACCGCGGGAAGCGGTTGCGCTCGCTGAAGGCGAAACAAATCGCGCCCCGCCGTCCTTTTATGTTCATTGGAAGAGGCGGCCTTGGCGGACGCGATCATGCCTGATCTGGAGGAAACAGCGCGTTCTAACGCACTGGGCCGCTACGCAATCTTAGACACGGCTCCAGAGCCGGCCTTCGACGACCTTGTGCTCCTCGCCTCGCGGATCTGCGAGGCGCCTGTCGCACTCATCAGCCTTGTTGGATCAGATCGGCAGTGGTTCAAGGCACGCATCGGCCTTGCCCCTTCCGAAATGCCCATCGAGCAATCGGTCTGCCGTCATGCTTTGAAGCAGGCCGGACTCTTTGTGATCCCGGACCTGACGCTCGATCCGCGGACCTCCGGCAATCCTCTCGTCACGGGCGAACCCCACATCCGGTTCTACGCCGGAGCACAACTGGTGACCTCGGACGGTGTCGCTTTCGGCACGATCTGCGTCATCGACACCAAGCCGCGGCCGGAAGGCCTCACGGATAACCAGGCCAGCAGCCTTGAGGCCCTCGCCCGGCAGGCCATGTCACAGATGGAGCTCCGTCGCGTGATCGCCGAGCGCGCTGAGACGGCGCTGCGCAGGAGCGAGGAACGGTTCCAGGCTTTGGCCAACCTTGTTCCCGGCTTTCTCTGGAGCAGTGACCTTGTCGGTCGAGCAACGTGGTTCAGCGAGCGCTGGTACGAGTATTCCGGCCAATCTGAACCGGAGGCTCTCGGCTATGGCTGGCAAACGGTGATCCACCCAGACGAGCGCGAGTACACAATCACGGGCTTCCGGGCCGCTATGGATCAGGAACGGCCGTATAACCGTGAATACCGCATTCGCGGGAAGGATGGCATCTACCGCTGGTTCATGGTCCGTGCTGAGCCGATACGGGATGCCGCTGGGCAGATCGATCGCTGTTACGGAGCGGTCACGGACATCCACGATCTGCATGAGCTGCAGCAGCGTCAAGCGGTGTTGGTGGATGAGCTGCAGCACCGCACCCGCAATCTTCTCGCCGTGGTGCGCTCGATCGCGCAGCAAACGATGACCCAGACTGGTCCGACCGAGCAGTTTTGCGACCGGTTCAACGACCGTCTCGCGGCGCTCTCACGGGTGCAGGGTCTGCTCTCACGTTCCGACAAGGAGCCGATCACCATCCAGGCGTTGATCCAGATCGAGCTCGACGCGTTCGGGGCTGCCGCGATGCAGGCTCGAGTGGCGCTGAAGGGGCCGCCGGTCCGCTTGCGCAAGGTCAGCGTGCAGACACTCGCTCTCGCCCTGCACGAGTTGGCCACCAATGCGCGCAAGTACGGCTCTCTCGCCAACGAGCAGGGGAGGCTCTGGGTGAGCTGGGATACCTACAGGGGAGAGGACGAAGAGCGGCGGCTATCGCTGGTTTGGCAGGAAGAGGGTATCCGCCGGCCCCAGGAAGGCAGTCCGATCCGGCGGGGCTACGGGCGTGACCTGATCGAGAAGGCGCTGCCCTACGCACTGAAGGCCCGCACCAGCTACGAACTCAGTGAGGCTCAACTGCGCTGTGTCATCGACCTACCGCTCACCGATGGCGCGAAGAAACGGCCTTGAAGATCTCCGCGGCAAACTTGCCGGCACGTCAGCTTTGGACGTTCATCGCGAGCGCATCGAGCTTCCGCTTCCGATCCACTGCGGACATCTCAAGTTTCCGACGCGCATAGACTCATCTTTCTGCGTGCGGCGAGCGCTAGAGGCGCCGTAGCGACAGCGAACCGGGGGCAGGCCGCTAGCGCGGCAGCACCTTTGCCTCCTGCAGGCGGCGAATGGCGGACACCAGAGCTTCGACGCTGTCGACACTCTCGCCGAACCCAGCGCGCCGGATCTTGCCCATGTCGGAAACGAGGTCGAAGTCGCTGTGAAACACGAAGTCGCCGAAGCCCCAGCCGACCGCACGCTCGTAGGGCATGTCGCTCAAGCCCTGTTCAGCCACCAGCTTCTCCCAGGCCGGCTTCTTGTTCGCCATGTGGGTGGCGAGGCGCATGGGAACCGGCGGCCCGAGCAGCAGATCGAGCGAGGCGGCGAGCTTCTCCCAGACCCGCCGCCACCGGAAAGGTTCGTGTACGTAGTTGAAGGCCTCGCCGCGCGCGGCGTCCGCCGTCGCAGCCCAAAGGCTTGCCCGGCCAAGGGCGCGGGCATCTGTGACCTGGGCGAACACGCCCTCGTAGACGTGCGTGGGACCAGGGAAACGGAACGCTGCCCCTTCCATACGGCACAGGGCGGCGTAGGCGCCGATCACCATGGCGATGTTCATGGCGTTACCGGCCGCGTCGCCGACCACCACGTCGGGGCGCAGGATCGACCACGCCGCACCGCCGCGCTCCGCCCGACGCCGCAACACGTCCTCCTGCGTGAAGTAGAAGTTCGGCCCGATGTGGCGCGGGTTCTCGTCCTCGTAGAACGGTGCAGGAACCGGCCCGAGGTGGACGCCATAGACCTTCGCGCCCTGATACAGGACCACGCGCTCCAGCGGCGCGCCGACGGCGTCCAGCCCGTCGAGGAGGTTGCGCAGCATCGCGCCGTTCACCCGATCCTCTTCGGCGAGGCTCGGATGCGGCGCGAGCGCGGCGTAGAACAGATGCGTCGTATCTCGGGCCTGTGCGAGGGCGGCGCGGGTCGTGTGTGGATCGGTGAGATCGCCGCGATGTCCCCGCTCGATCCGTGCGGTCGACGCGAGAGGGCACGCGCGTGCCAACCGTCCGCTGCCGCAAGTTCCTGCATCAGCGCCTTGCCGATGATGCCATTCGCGCCCGCAACCAGGGCCCTTCGGATCTCTGCCATCATCGCTCGCGTGGGTGCCGGGGGACCGGTGCGCTCTGCTGTGCCGCTGTGGGGCGAACGACGCGCAGCCAACATGCGGTCAACCCACCGGAGCAAGATCCGTTCGAGAGCCGGAGTCTTCGCGTGCTCGACCGCGCTCCACAGAGGCAGCGCTTGCCTATGGCTCGGTCTTGATGAACTTGGGCCGTTGCAGGCTCGAAGAGGCGCCTCATGCAGCAGGACGAGGCGGAAGGCGAGGATTGGCGATCCGTCAGCACGCGAGGGCCTGACGAGCGGAGCATCGGCGTCGCGCTCACCCGATCACGCGAGCCCAACCGTGGCCGCACGGCTGATCAGCCCTCCGACATTCCGGCTCTAGGCTGGCGGGACATCCTCTGGCGGGTCGTCTTCTCCCTACAGCGCGATCGGGTTCTGGCGACGGCGGGCGGTGTCGCATTCTTCGCCCTGCTCGCAGTCTTTCCCGCGCTCGCCACGATCGTTTCGCTCTACGGCCTGTTCTCGGACCCGACAGCGATCGGACAGCACCTGAGCCTGCTTGCAGGCGTTCTGCCGAACGGCGTGCTCGATCTGCTGTCGGAGCAACTCGTCCGCATCGCCCGGCAGAGTACGGGTGCTCTCAGCACCGCCTCGCTGCTCAGCATGATCATTGCATTCTGGAGTGCGAACTCGGGGGTGAGCGCGCTGTTCGATGCGCTCAACGTGATCTACCGAGAGCGCGAGAAGCGATCGCTGGTGGGCTTCTACGTAACCACCTTCCTGTTCACCCTGACCGGCATCGTCTTCGTTCTCGCGTCGACCGGCATGGTGGTGATCCTACCGATCGTACTGAGCCGCATAGGCTTGGGCGGACTTGCCGATACAGCGCTTCGCATCCTGCGCTGGCCTGCCCTCCTGCTGCTCGTTAGCCTGAGCCTGTCACTGACCTATCGCTATGGCCCGAGCCGACGAGAGGCGAAATGGCGCTGGGTCAGCTGGGGCAGCGTCGCCGCCTCTCTCTCCTGGGTCTGCACCTCTGTTCTGTTCTCTTGGTACGTGGCCAGTTTCGACAGCTACAACCGTGTCTACGGATCGCTCGGTGCCGGCGTCGGATTCATGACGTGGATCTGGCTGTCCGTCGTCATCGTGCTGCTTGGGGCGGAACTGAACGCCGAGATGGAGCGCCAGACTGCCCGCGATAGCACCGCGGGGCGACCCAAGCCCCTCGGATCACGCCAAGCCTTCACGGCCGACACCGTCGGTCCGGCCCAGGATTGAAGCACGTACCGGGCGGTTCCGTTCACAGGGGTGAGTTGGGTCGCACGGACCTCCTGCTTAACGCCAAATACACCGAATGCTCATTCCTGACCCCGAGCAGCCATTTGCGACGGGGCCGGTTGAGGTCCGGTTGAGCCGCGAAAGCGGCCTCTCAGTCGTTCGCGGGTGAGTGCGGAACTCTCAAGTCGTGAGCAGATCGGCTGGGCCTTTCAACGAGATCCAGCGCAAGCGCACCGGTTTGCAGAAAGCGCGCGAACGCTAGGCGACGTGGAGGGACCGGTGTTCAACCGTGGTGGGCGGTCCGCTCCGTCGCTCTGTGCGGCGAGGTAACTCCGCCAGCCGCCGTATCGGGTGATGTCCGTACCAGAGGCGATCCCCTCGGCCTCAACTAGAAACCCCTTGGGACTGGTGCCGTCAGCGAGGTGAAGGGTACCGATGCCGAGTGGGGCCGGGATGGCGGCCACGAAGCGGCCGAAGGCGGCCGGCGACAGGGCCCAGACTTCGGCTGCGATGTTCGCGCCCGCACCGGCCGCAACTCGCAACAGGCCCGGCCGCCGGGGCGGACCGCCGGGCAGCGCGTAGAGCCGATAATCCGGCCGCGTGGCGCCCATCCGGAGGAAGCGTGCCCCGAGGCCGGTCAGCTCGCGGTTGAGCGGAAGTCCCGAGAGATGCGCGCCGATCACCGCGAGTTCGATTTCGTCTGGGCCCGCGCTCGCCGGCCCGGCCTCCGGCACCGGCACCGACTCCCCGCTCGTGCCGATCGGGACGCCGGCCGCCGCGTGAAGGCGGGCGCCTAAGGCGGCGAGGAGCCCGTCCCGGCCGCGCGGCGCGATCAGCGTGAGGCCCGCCGGCAGCCCGTCGGTCCGGAAGCGGCCCGGCACCGCGAGCGCGCAGAGGTCGAGCAGATTGACGAAGTTCGTGTAGGTCCCGAGTTCGCTGTTGGGGCCGATCGGGTCGACTTCAAGTTCGGCGCAGGCGACCGGCCGCGGGTAGGTCGGCACCACCAGCACGTCGATGTGCTCCCACAGGGCGTCGGCAGCCCGGCGCAGCTCGGCCAACCGGTAGAGGCCAGCGAAGGCGTCAGCGGCAGTAAAGGCCGTGGCCCGGCCGATCACCGCGCGGGTGGTCGGGTGCAGCGCTTGCGGTGACCTCTCGATGAGCGGACGGACCGCCTGATAGCGCTCAGCGACCCAGGGGCCGTCGTAGAGAAGCGCGGCGATGGCGAACATCGGCGCGAGATCGACTGCATTGGGCCGTCCGGTGAGGGTAGCGAGGTCGTCGAGTCCCGCCACGAAGGCAGCCTCCGACAGGGGATCGCCGCCGAAGCGGAGGCTTGCGGCATCCGGCATGCCGACGCGCAGGCCCGGCGGCAGCCCGGGTGGCTGGGTCGGCACGGGTAGGTCGCGGGAGTAGGGATCGGCCGCGTCGTAGCCTGCCATGATCCGAAACACCCGGTCGGCATCCGCGACCGTGCCAGCGAAGACCGAGACGGTGTCGAGCGTCCGGCAGGCCGGCAGCAGGCCCCGGTTCGACACGGACCCGAGCGAGGGTTTCAGCCCGACCACGTTGTTGAGGCCGGCCGGCACCCGCCCGGAGCCCGCCGTGTCGGTGCCGAGCGCGAAGGCGACGAGCCCGTGCGCCACCGCTACCGCCGAGCCGCTGCTCGACCCGCCGGGCACGAGGTCGGCGTTCAGGGCATTGCGCGGGGCCGGATGGGGCGTGCGAAGGCCAACGAGGCCCGTGGCGAACTGGTCGAGATTGGTCTTGCCGATCAGGATCGCACCCGCGGCCAGCAGGCGCGCGACGCAAGGTGCGGTCTCGGACGGCACGAAGGCGAAGTCCGGACAGGCCGCTGTAGTGGGCAGGCCGGCGACGTCGAGATTGTCCTTGACCGCGAAGGGCACACCCCAGAGCGGTTTTTCGGTCGGGTCGAAGGGCCCGAGCGCCGCCGCGGCTGCGAAAGTCTCTGCCTCAGGCAGCAAGGTGAGGAAGATACCCGGATCGTCGATGGCGGCGAGTCGCCGGTAGGTCTCGGCCAGGACTTCTCGCGGGCCGAGGCCGCTGGCGTAGGCCGCGTGCAGGGCGGAGATTGTCGGGAAGGGAGGCACGGGTCCGTCCTCGTCGTTAAATGTCACAGGCCTGCGAGGCGGGCGCCTTCTCGGGCGATTGGGCCGTCCGGCGCAATCAGGGCGTCGAGCACCCGGAAATGGTCGGCTCCCGGCACGACGTGCAGATCGCCAGCGAGGCCCAGCGCCCTGCGGGCGGCGTGGTAATCCTCGGATTGGCGGCACAGCTCGGGCAGCTCGGCCCCGCCATAGATCACCGAGACGGGCGGCCCGTCCGGAGCGAGGCGGCGGATGGGCGAGAGCTCGGCGACCTCCCCATCGGTGAGGCGCAGCGCGTCGTTGAGTGCGGTCCCAGCGATCGGTTCGAGATCGAAGATCCCGCTCACGGCCAGGGCGGCATCGACTGTGTCGGCGGCGAGCGTTGTCATCAGCGCCGCGAGATGGCCACCGGCCGACCAGCCCGCGACGACGAGGCGCGAGAGTCCGATCTTCTGCCGCAGCAGGCGCAATGCCGCCCCGACCTCCCCTGCGATCTGGGTGAGGCTTGCCTCCGGCGCCAGCGTGTAGCCCACCAGCGCCACATCCAGGCCGAGGGCGAGAGGCCCCTCGGCCATGCAGGTGAAGTCTTCGCGGGCGTTGCGCTGCCAGTAGCCGCCGTGGATGAAGGCGAGGCAGGGCGCCCCCGCCGCGCCGCACCGGTAGAGATCGAGGGCCTGCCGCGGGCCGGGGCCGTAGGCCAAGGTCTGCCCCGCCTTGCCTTCGCGGAAGGCGGCACTGCGGACGCGCCAACCCGCCACGAGGGCAGCGCTGTCCCGGACTGCCCCCGAATTGTCGTAGGCCCGGGTGAGCCCGGCGCGGCCGAGGTCGCGCCAGTGCACGGCATCGGCCGCGGCCATTAGGCGGCCTTCGGCGCGTGGTGGCTGTGGAGCTGAGCCGACAGCATGCGGCGCAGATCGTTGAAGGCAGGGCTCGACACGTCCCGGCGCCGCGGCAGGTCGACGGTGTGGACGGCCTCGATCCGGCCCGGCCCCGGCGACATCATCACGATCCGGTCGGCGAGGAAGATCGCCTCCTCGATGGCGTGGGTGACGAACAGCACGGTAAGGCCGGTCCGGGCCCAGAGGTCGAGGAGTTCGTCCTGGAGGCGCTCGCGGGTCATGGCGTCGAGGGCACCGAACGGCTCGTCCATGAGGACCATCTCGGCCTCGTTGGCGAGCACCCGGGCGATGGCCACGCGCTGCTTCATGCCGCCCGAAAGCTGGTGCGGATAGGCGTCGGCGAAGCGGCCGAGACCGACCAGATCGATATAGCGGCGCGCGGTGTCGCGGACCTCCGCCGCGGGGCGGCCCCGCGATTTGGGGCCGAAGCCGATATTGTCGCGCACGGAGAGCCAGGGGAACAGGCCGTAATCCTGGAAGACCATGCCGCGGCTCGGCGCAGGACCGGCGATCGGCTTGTCCCACATCAGGGCCTGGCCCGAACTCGGCGCCTCGAAGCCGGCAGCGATGCGCAGCAGGGTCGACTTCCCGCAGCCCGAGGCGCCGAGCAGGCAGACGAACTCCCCCCGCTGGACGGTGAGGCCGGCGCCGCGCAGGGCCTCCGTCCGTCGGCCTTGCGCCGTGTAGGTCTTCGAGACGTCCCGGATCGTCAGAATGGGAACGGTGGGCTCAGCCATGGGAGGGGCTCCACGAGAGGAGGCGGCGGCCGATGCGCATGACGATCCAGTCCGAGACGAAGCCGGCGACGCCGATCACGCCCATGCCGCAGATCACGATCTCGGTGCGCGAGAGTTGGCGTGCCTCCATGATGACGGCGCCGAGGCCGGTCTGGACGCCCGTCATCTCGCCGACCACGATCACCACCCAGGCGAAGCCCAGGCCGAGCCGCAGACCGGTGAAGATCGAGGGGAGGGCGGCGGGCAGCACCACCCGGAGGAACTGGGCGGGACCCGTGCAGCCCAGCATCGCGGCCGCCTCGAACAGGCGCGGCTCCACCGAACGGACGCCGAACACGGTGTTGACGAGGATCGGGTAGAAGGCGCCCAGGAACACGAGGAAGAAGGCCGAGGTGGCCCCGAGCCCGAACAGGATCATGGCCAGCGGCAGCCACGCGGTGACAGGGATCGGGCGCAGGATCTGCAGCACGGGATCGAGGAGCGCCCGGACCAGGGGCACCCGCCCGATCATCAGCCCGAGCGGCAGGGCTGCCACGGCGGCCAATGCGAAGCCGCCATAGACCCGCGACAGCGAGGCCCAGAGATGGGACCAGAGAGTGGCGCTGAAGGCGTCGTCGTTGATCCCGCCGAACGCCATGTCGCTCAGGGCTAGCCACACTTCGGCGGGAGGCGGGACGAGGCTGTAGGGCCGGTTCGCGGTGGCGAAGTGCCAGAGCGCGAGGGCCGCCAGCGGCACCACCAGCGCGAGGACAGGGCCGCGCAAGCGGTCGAGAAGGTTGCGGAGCGGAGCGTTCGGCCTTGGGCTCGGACCCTGAGCCGGCATGGCGGTCGGCAAGTCGGCGGGGAGGGCGGCGCCCTCGATCGCGGCGCTCACGCGTCCCTCATGGCATCAACGAAGCGGGTGTCGATGAAGCCGTCTTCGGGAAGGCGCTTGATCTGCTTCAGTGCCAGCATGCGATCGGCATAGATCTTGGCCTGCCGCACCTCGTCGGGCCCGAGCTTCCAGGTCAGTTCGACGTTCGGGGCCGAGATCGCCAGCGCCTCGCGCTTCTGGCCCAGCTTGGCCACCGCCATGGCGATCATCGCCTCCCGGTCCTTGGCCGCGAACTCGGTGGCTTTGCGGTGGATCTGCAGCATGGTGCGCACTAGGTCGGGCCGCTCGGCCAGCGTGTCCCGATGGGCGCCGAACACCATGTTGAGCGAGCCCATCTCGGTGCCGTAGGGGTACTCGACGAGCTGGCCGATGCCCGAAGCGAGGCTGACGCCGGGGGCGGGCTCGGCACCGACATAGGCATCGACGTCGCCGCGGGCGAGCGCGAGGTGCATCTCCGAGAAGGAGATGCGCACCGGGGTGATGTCCTTCACGGACAGTCCCTCCATGCGCATCCGCTCCAGGGCGAACACCTCCTGCGTGCTGCCGGGCCAAATCGCCACGCGCTTGCCGCGCAGGTCCTTGATCGTCCGGATGTCGGAATCCTTGCGGGCGATCACCCCCATGCCGCGGTTGCAGGTGGAGGCGATCACGACGATCGGCTCGCCCGCCGCGGCCCCGAGCGTCGCCGCCGCGAGCCCGAACATGCCGAAATCCACCGACTTCGTGACGACGGCGTTCTTGCCCTCGGTCGGGCTTTCGAACGGGATGACCTCGACCCGCACGCCTTCGGGCGTGAAGCGCTCGTAGAAGTGGGGCGCGATCGAGTGAATGAGCTTGAGCGAGCCCATCCGGATGACGGTCGGAGCGGACTGTGCCCGCGCAACGCGGCCGGGGAGTGAGCTCGCGACGAGGCCGGCTCCGAGACCGGCGAGGAGGCTGCGGCGGTCGATCATCGGGCGGCTCCTGCATGTACCGATGCCATGAGCCTAGGAAGCAGGACTGTTGCCGGGAAGTGCTAATTCTTGACGGCGCTGTTGAATTTTTGGCAACACCGTGCGGGAGGACCGGGATGAAGCATCTGCGCAGCCTTACCGCGGTGGCCGAGGTCGCTCGCAGCGGATCGATCCGGCGGGCAGCCGAGCGCCTCAACATCACGCCCTCGGCGCTGACCCGGCAGATCCAGGACATCGAGTACGAGCTCGGAACGCCGATCTTCGAGCGCCTTGCCCAAGGGATGCGCCTGAACGCGGCGGGGGAATTGTTGGCGCGGCACATCCGCGATCAGGCCGCGGACCTCGACCGGGTTCGCTCGCAGATCGCCGATCTCTCCGGCGTGCGCCGAGGCCAGGTGGCGCTTGCCTGCAGTCAAGCCTTTGTCACCCGGATGATCCCGGAGGAGGTCGAGACCTACCGGGCACAGTTTCCCCAAGTCGCCTTCACCGTGCAGGTGCGCGATCACGTTCAGGCGGTGGCCGCCCTCGCCTCGTTCGAGGCCGACCTCGCGCTCATCCTCCAGCCGCCGCCCTCGGCAGAGCTGCATGCGCTCTATGCCGGCCGTCAGTCCCTGTGCGCCCTCATGCGGGCGAGCCATCCCCTGGCCTCCGAGGACGGGCCGATCCGGCTGCGCGACTGTCTCGGCCACGCCCTGGCGCTGCCCGACCGTTCGCTCGCCATCCGCCACCATATTGAGCAGGCGCTCGCCCGGCGCGGGGTCGAGATGCGCGCGACCGTGGAATCGGGATCGCTGGAATTTCTGCGCAACGTCGTCCTGCGGGAGGATGTCGTCAGCTTCCAGGTGCCGAGCGGCATTCCGGACGATCCGCGCCTGCGCAGCCGTCTGATCGATGCCCGCGACCTCGAACCGATGAGCGTCGTGCTGGCGCAACTGCGCGGACGTCTGCTCCCGGTCGCCGCCAGCAAATTCGCCGACCAACTCGCCGCACGCCTGAACCGTCAGGTGACCACAGCCTGACCGACTCTCGAGGATGTCAAAGCCGGGTGGGTTAGGACGGCGTGATCGTTGGATTGCCGAGGCGGTGAGCCGGCTCGGAACGGAATGTCGCGGACTTGCTGCCCTCCTCGGCACGGGGCCAACATGCGTAGCGGGTTTGGTTGCGCCGGCAGGCCTCGGCCCCGTGGAGCGCCGTACCGGCGAGGCGGTAGAGGATTAGCGGGCCCCCGCCCGTGCGGACGCCCGCGGCCACGCCGCTGCTGACCGTGACGGCCCCTGCGTCGAGCCCTGCCGACAGGCTCCCGAGCAGCGCGCCTGCTGCTTGGACTGCGCCGGAGACTCGCTGCGCCCCGGCCTGGTCTGTGTCGAGCCGCGAGCCTCTGTCTGATCAGCTGAAGATACAGCTCCCCAGAACTGGATAAGGTCCGGACTTGGATCATGAGCGGACCTTTAGAGGGCAAGGCCGAGGGTCTGCGAACGGCGCAAAGCTGAACAAGGTGGAGGCGAACTCCTGGCCCCTGGCAGACCCTCAAGCCTGCCGGCCGAGACGTCCGCTTGGTCGGAAGAAGCGGACCTTTGAGCGGCGGTCACGACATCAGGATCTCGCGTCTCCCGGCTTGAACATTCCGGGCAGTGGCAGCGTGCGTGACAAGAGCGGCCATTCCAGAAGCCATGTTTGAAGGTCTGGAAGTGGCGCTTTTCGGACGAAAGAACCGTAACCTGAGGACCGACAGCTGTTGCTTGGGCGAACGGACCAGACTCGAGCGACCCCGGCCTTAGCCTGATTGCCACTGTTGCTGATCCTCACGGAACCACCTGCTGTCCGCAGCGGTATTCCGGGCATGTTCTTTTTCTTCTCCAACCGGTTGGGCTGTCTCGGCTCGATCCTAATCTCCGTGCTGCTCACGGTCATCCTGATCGGGATCTTCCGGGGGGTCTGAGGCCCATTGCTTCTTCGAGCCGTGAACGCCTATCTGCCGGCACGTTGGCTGTTTAGGCTCCCACCCTCGTAGAGAATAACAGGATGACGGTCAGCGAAGGAGACACCCAAATCGAACTTAGCTGAGCCAGATTTGGACGTGCCCTTGCTAGGATTGCCCACGTCGAAATCAATCGTCGAACGCGCGGCGCACTTCAGTGTGGATGCATTGCAGTCGATCTTGAGTGTTCCAGGTCGATGAACGTATTTCCGCACCGGCCACTGACGTATAGCTCGCCGTTTTTCATCAATCAGATTGGCCTGAGTATACCGTTTGCCGTAGAAAACCACTGTTGGTCCGTACATGTATGGCACGCCTGAAATCGGACTCGCATTGTTGGCAGACCAAATTTCGAGATAGCGGCTGGCAATGACTGCCGTGCGTTCCCGCATCTCAGCCAGACTGATGGCTTGAGCGGAGGACGACCATGCAGCAAACGGAGCCAGAATCGCTATCAACTTGTAAGTTTTCATCCGCTGTTCCGCTAAACATCTGAAGAATAATCCATAAGACTGCACTTATTGATGGACGCCGTTGAGGCGCCGAGCCGTCCTTATATGTCTCGCTCCAGCAGCATCTGTCGGGGGAATTGCCGTTTTAGAAGCGAGAAGGCTCAATGAGCCACTGCATCACCCCGTTAGGCTGAGTCGAGGTGACGTGCTGCCTGGGCTCAGGTATCTCTCTTTTGGCCGTATCCTCCTTAGTTCCAGCATGGCGCTGTACGCTGAATTGTACCGCTTTCTTGTTTCGAGGAGTGCTATCAGCTTGATTGGGAACAACAATCTTTCTGACGCGATCTTCGGTTACAAGCGTACGGGCATTTCGATCGGCTGAGTTCGCGATAATGCGGAAATGCTCTGGTCTGCGGGGAGGCACGGGTACAGCAAGCCTAGATGCCAGCTTGTTCGCTTGATCAGGAACATCTCGAGGCTCCTCTGTTGGAGCGTCAGCTTGGAATACCAGATTCGGCGAGACAACACCGGCGGCATGCTTCGTTGTAGCGGGTTGATTGGGATCTACCCAGCTACCCAAGCCGGACTCAGCTGGAGAGGCAATGGCCGAGGCGGGCAATCTTGCTTCCGTTCCCTCCTGTGGAGCCATAGTTCTGTCAGTCCCGGTTGCAATAAAGGCTGCAGTGGAAGCTGCTCCAGCCGCAAATGCTAATGCAATCATAAGGCGTGGCTTTGAGAAAGCAGGCATCTGCAGTCTTTATGCTAAAAGTGAATGAGGGCTCGGAATTCAACACCTGACGAAGAATTTCGGTTCCGGCGACGGCGGATGGCAGGCGTCCAAAGTTGAGTAGTATTGGTTTGCAGCTCCAATCACCCGGCCGGGGTCACGGCGCGCGGCAGTCCATCGCGGTTGCCGCCTCGATGACGCTAAGGGCCCTTCGCCGGACTTCGAGCGATACGCTTGGGCTATCCGAGACGATGGCTGCGTCCCGCTTCAGTGTCGCGTCGCAGGCGCATGAGCTGTACCCGGCGGTGTCGTAGCAGGCGTCGTGGCGCATGCACGCGGCGTCGAGGTCGTCCGTCGGCGGCAGACCCTCGCCCCGCTGGCCCTTTCCGCAGTAGTTCCCGTGGAACAGCTCCTTCCCGGCGACGACCCGGCTAAGGTTTCCTTTCGGCGGTGCCGGTGCCTCGGCCCGGCCGCTCGAGTTGAGGTCGTTGGCTGGCCCGCCCGCCTTGGAGCCCGAGGCGCGTAGGGCCTTCGGGATGCCGGAGCGCTCGCCTGGTTCGTTCAGGGCCTCGCCGGCCCGGCCGTTCGGGTCTGAAATGTCCGGTAACGGAGGAGGCGGCCCAGGGCGCGGTTCGTCCGCCTCGACGGACGCGGCGGGTACTTCCTGAACGCCTTGTGCGCTGGAAGTGTTCGGGTCGGCCACAAGCAGCAGCCCCAACATTGCGAGAAGAGATGGTCTCAAGGAAGCCCCCCGGATTGGCGCCGCCTAAACTCGAAGCTCAACCTTACCGTTCCGGGGAACGTCCCGCCGCGGTCATGGAGAGGCGGCGACCGTGGGGCGACGCCGTATGGGCCCGCGCAGGAGGCGAAACGGTAGGAAGACGAGCGTCAACCAGAGACGGGGAACAGGGCCAAATCGTTCCGCCGACCGCGTCTGGGCGGAAAGGATCTCTTGCTGGGACGCCGCCGAGATCAGTGCGTGCAACGGTTCCCGCCCCTCAGGCTTTCTGACCCGTCCATCAGGATGAGAAGAGGCTTTCTGATGTCGGTACGTTTGGAAGAGACACCATCAACGCGGACCTGAGCCCGTCAATGAACCGTCGCACGCGCGCCGGCATGTGTTGCCGGGTTGGGAGCACGGCCCAGATGGCCAGCTGCTCCGGCTCGGCATCGTTGAGGGTTAGGGCCTTGAGGGTGCCATTGGCCAAGTCCTGTGCCACATCCCAATAGGTCAGCAACGCGAGCCCAACTCCGGCGACGCAGGCGGAATGCACCGTATCGACGCTGCTGGCGGCCAGTCTGCCCTTGATGCGCTTGGCAATGGGGTGCCCGGCTTGGCGGAACGTCCAGGCGTCCATCGCGTGCAGTGTCAGGCAGGCGTGTGCGTCGAGGTCGGCGAGACGCTCGGGGCATCCGTGCGCAGCGAGATAGGCTGTCGCGGCACACAGGATCCGTGGGTTGTCCGCCACTTGAACGGCTACCAGCTCGGACGCTTGCAGGGTTGCCACCCTAATCGCCACGTCGATACCGGCGGCCACGATGTCCACGATCCCGTCCGAGAAGGTCAAGTCGACCTTGAGGCGCGGGTTTTCGGCCATCAGCCGGACGACCAGGGGTACGACGAGAGCCCGGCCGATGCGATGGGGCGCGGTCACGCGCAGGACCCCGCTCAAGCCCTCGTGCTGTTCGGAGAAGGCCGCCGTCGCCGCCTCCTGCGCCTCCAGCATCGTCTGAGCGAGCGGCAGGAACGTCTCGCCGTCCGCTGTCAGCGCGACGGAGCGCGTGGTGCGGTGGATCAGGCGCACCCCGAGCTCGTGTTCCAGTGCTGCAAGGCGCCGGCTGACCGCCATCGGAGACAGTCCCGCCTGCCGCCCGGCGGCCGAGAGGCTGCCGGTCGTGACAATGGCGCAGAACAGGGCCACATCCGAGAGATTCATCGGCATATCACTGACCGATAAAATGCTTATCGTCCATCACGGCTACTGAATGGCCGACCATGCAGCTATCTGGCTGTCAAACGAGCAGCGAGAGCAGGTCGAAAGCCGAACATGAGCAAGGACGCAAACGGCCTTTTCACCGCCACTGATATAACCGGGTTGACTCTTCGTAACCGCTTGGCGGTCGCTCCGATGACACGCGTGAGCGCTTCCGAGGACGGCACTGCCACGGAGACGATGGCCCGCTATTACGAGCGCTTCGCCCGTGGCGGCTTCGGGCTCCTGGTCACCGAAGGCATCTATACGGACCAGGCGTTTGCCCAGGGCTACCTCCGCCAGCCCGGCATTACCAGCGAGGCACAGTCTCAGGCTTGGCGACCGGTGGTGGACGCCGTGCATCGGCATGGCGCGCGCATTTTCGCGCAGCTCATGCATGCGGGTGCGATCAGCCAGGGCAACCGCTTTCGCGACACCACCGTCGGACCCTCGGCCGTGCAGCCCAAGGGTCACCAGATGGAGTTCTACTACGGCAAGGGCTCCTATCCGATGCCCGCCGCCATGACCGAGGAGCAGATCGCGGACGCCATCGAAGGCTTCGCCACGTCGGCGGCACGGGCGGTCGCGGCCGGGTTCGACGGCATCGAGATCCACGGCGCGAACGGCTACCTCATCGACCAGTTCCTGACCGACTGCGCCAACCGGCGCGACGACCGGTGGGGCGGCGACACGCGCCGGCGCACCACGTTCGTGCGCGCCGTGTTCGATGCAGTTCGGGCCACGGTCCCGGCCGGCATCCCGGTTGGCGTGCGCATCTCGCAGGGCAAGGTCAACGACTTCAGCCACAAGTGGGCGGGTCGCGAGCAGGACGCCGAGGCCATCTTCGGCACACTCGCCGAGGCCGGAGCCAGCTACCTCCACGTCACCGAGCACAAGGTGTGGGAGCCTGCCTTCGAGGGAGGTCGCGACAGCCTTGTTGCCCTGGCTCGCCGCTACGCACCGCATGTCACGCTGATCGCCAACGGCGGCGTGCAGGATGCGGCGCGGGCGCAGGAGGTGATGGCCGCGGGGGCCGACATCGTGGCGCTCGGCAAGGCCGCGCTCGCGAACCCGGACTTCCCAAACCGCGTCCGGGCCGAGCGGGAGGTGACCGCGTTCGACCCCGCCATCCTCGGGCCCATCGCCAACATCAAGCCGAGCGAGCTCGCGGCCTGACACGCGCTTCCGCGGATCGGCGCATGCGTGTGCCGTCGCCGGACCGCGGATATTTCCAGCACGGCCCGCAGCCATAACGCAGCGACAGGAGATAGACGATGTTGGAACGTGTGGTCACCGAACCGGACAACTATGCGCCGTTCCTGCTCTCGCAGGGCATCCGCTACGGAAACCTGCTCTTCATCTCTGGCCAAGCGGGCGCCGCGGATGACGGCAGGATCGTCGAGGGCGGCTTCCGGGCACAGGGCGAACAGGCCTTCGCCAACCTGCGCCGCGCACTTGAGGCCGGTGGATCGAGCCTGAAGGATGTCGTCAAAGTGACGATCTTCGTCACCGACATGAGCCACTTCAAGGATGTGGTCGAGTTGCGGCGACAGTTCTTCTCCGAACCCTATCCAGCCGACACGATTGCGGAGGTTAAGGCGCTCTACGATCCTGCGGCGATGATCGAGATCGAGGCTATCGCGGCCGTCCACACTCCCTGATGTCACCGATCCGGACTGTGTGTTGCGGCCGCAACTCCAATGAAACACGACTTCGGCAGACCTTTATGTAGGCCATGACGTCTGCCGAATCGCATTTCACACATCTCTCAATCGCCTCTGCACTAAAAGCCGACTTTGGATCGGTAAAGTGCTGAACCGCTGGTTGCGGCCCGTTGCGGGCATTCGTCTCGTTGCGCACTCCGGCCCAATGACTGAACGCAAGCCCAATCGGATGCAACGCTTGCTGTACGAGCGCGCTTCGCAGGCGCTCGGCCAAGTTGATACGTCAATGAGGCTCGATCTACGCGTAGCAGTCTATCCGTCGACGACAGCCTTTCCGAATTGCACGCCGCCTCACGTTACAGCACGTCGATCCTCCGGCTTGCCGTTCGGCTCCTCATCATCTTGGCGGATCACGCTGATGGAACCGTCGCCTTCGAGCGAGGCGAGCCGAACGAGGACGGGATCGTCGATGCCTTGCTGGCGAAGCTGGCTCATCAACTCGGCGTGCGTGATCATCTCCCGCGCGCATGTTCCGCCAGCAGATGCGGCCATCGACGACAAGCGGCAGGCGCTTGGGCGTGATGAAGCGCTCAAAGGCAGGAACGCGGAAGGCCAGCCAGTCGATGGCGTAGTTCCAGCCAACGATGGTCAGGACGAGCAGGAGCCCCTCCGTCAGCGACTTGTACTCGTTCGAGAAGGCGTTCTGCGAGACGTCGGCGATCAGCACGATGACCAAGAGGTCGGCCAGGCTCACGGCGCCCGCCTGGCGCTGCATGACAAACCGCATGACGAGCAACAGGGCCAAGTACATGATCGTGCCGCGCAGGGCGATCTCCAGCAGGGAGTGCTCCGGCACGAACAGTGCCTGCCAATCGGGCATCAAGACCTCCGCAACGCTCAACCGCCTCGGGTCATCGGATCCTGCCATCGCGCAGCTGGGTGCTTAAGGGTAAGCTCCGACCCGATGAAGAACGCACCACGAGGCGGCAGAGTGCGATGCCGGGCTCCGTCCGTCACGGCTGCCTGGGGGCTTGCCTTGGCGGCCGCACTGGCATTTCCGAGCGCGACTGCGGCACAGGACGAGCCGATCACCCTGGCGGATGATCCCTTCGAGGTCACCGACCCGCACGCCACGCCGCCCGGTGAGGCGGCCTACTCCATCGTCGGATCCTATGAACGAGCCGCGACAGGCCGCGTGCGAAGCACCTGGGGCGCCGAGACCGAACTGAGCTACGGCGTGTCACCCAATCTCGACCTCCGCATCGGCCAAACAGGCGCTTACGGTAACCTGGACGTGCGCCGTCGCCTCGGAACGGTGTCGACCGAAGTGGGTGGAGCCGGCTCGGAGCAAGAGCGTGCAGCTCTCGGCGGAACGACCCGGCTGGGTGCGCTCTACCAGTTGACGGAGGAGAGCGGCTCCTGGCCGATTGTCGGCTTGCTTGGCCGCGTGCGCTCCCTCTACGGACCGGGTGGCACGGCGTACGAAACCGAAGCGACAGCCCTCTTCGGCAAGACGCTCATTGCTGGCGAGCGTCCGCTCGGCGTGAGCCTGAACATAGGTACCGTCCACCGCTTCGATCCAGCCCCTGCGGAGCGCATGACCCGCTATCTCGTCAACGCCTCAGCCGGGCGGGCTCTCACCCGCGACACGGCTCTGGTCATCACCTACGCACGCGAGCAGCAGGAGAAGGGTCAGCCAGATTACAGCTTGGCGCAGGCGGGTGTGCGACACCGCCTGAGAGACCAGCGTGCGATCCTCGGTGCAGCCGTGGGCTTCGGACTCAACCGGAACACACCGCAGTTCCAAGTCGCGCTTGCCGTTCAATGGGAGCTTGGCGCCTCGAAGTAAGGCAGGTGCATGATGCTCAGGGTGGTCAGGCTCGCGGCATCGAACGTTGATGTCTAAGACAGCACCGCGGCCGCTCCGACCTTCAATCGGCGCCCTCATCGGGAATGTTCAAGGTCGTGCCGCAAGCCTTGCAGTGAACCGCATCCGGTTCGTGGCGCTGCAAGCCGCAGGTCGGGCAGGCAAAGCGCACCTTGTTGGGCCGGAACAGGACCTGGGCGAGGCGCAGGAACAGGGTCACGCCGCAGATCATCACGACGACGGAGATCAGCCGCCCGCTGGTCCCCTGTAGAGTGACGTCGCCGTAGCCCGTCGTCGTCAGCGAGGTCACCGTGAAATACAGCGCATCAACGTAGTTGGCGATATTTGGATTCGTGCGATGCTGCGTCGCATAGACGATGCTGGTCATGATGAAGATGAACACCGCGAGGTTCAGCACCGCGATGATCGCCTCCTCGTTGTGGCGGAAGAACGGAAAGTCTGCTCGCAGCCGATCCAGCAGTTGGTAGGTCCGCAGCAGCCTCAGCGTGCGAAGGATGCGCAGGAATCCGGCGCCTTCGCCGACGATCGGCGCCAGGAACGAGGCGATAGCGGCGACGTCCGCCCAAGTCGTCGGCCGCAGGAACTCTCGGGCCGGTCGTGGACAGATCGACAGTCGCGAGAGGAAGTCGGCAGCCACCGCGGCACCGATGAGAATATCGACCACCTCGACCCATGGGGGGCGGGGCATGAACGAGGACACGACGATGAACAGGAGGGTGGTCAAGTCAAAGGCGAGCAGGCCGTAACGAAACCGATGCGCGCGGTCGCTATCGCCCTCGTAAAGCTCCCACATCCTCCGCTTCCAGGTCACCATGTGTAGAGACACGTCCGCCGCTTCGCTCCAGGGAAATAAACGTTCCTCGAACGCAGCCCGATCCGGTGCGCGACCCTCGCCTCCTCGTTGATCGAGCTCATGTTCACGTTCGTTTGGCTGTCTGGTAGAGCGAGGGAGCGATCCACTTGGTGGACACGTTCAGCGGGATGGATGTCAGGTCCCGCGACCTGAACGGACTTTCTTGAGCAGCCTCCCTTATCCGGAAGGGGTCAGAAGTTCGCTTGCCACTTATGCGGCTGTGCGACACCAGTGCTCCTTCGGTAGGCATATCCCAGACAGACGGTAACGTTCCACCAGCGGACCTTCGGCCGGGGCGGCCGCTCGCTACCTGAGGCAGCCGTCCCGCATGGTTCAGTTTGGGTATGGGAGGGGGCCTACCAAAAGGCACATGCCCCTCCCATCATTCTCAATCAGAACGTGCAGGTTTCTTCGGCTCCACCCAGCTAAAGATGTGCTGCCATTGCATCCGATCCAATAGATCCCGGAGACGCTCAAGCTCACTGGCATCTGGCATCCCAGGTTTTTTCTTGATGTAATCCAGGAACTTTGCTTCTGATCTCGTCACGGCACGCTCCTCTACTGGAGAACGCCCCCGAGATATCGTAACGATCCGATTGCGTTGTGGTTGCGTGGGCTGACGCTCTGATATCCGTGCGCTGGCGTCGGTTCGATTTCTGTATGCGGCTGAAGACCAGCGCCGCCGGTTCGCGATAGGTGCACTTTCAACGGATAGCCATTCATGGCCGCTTCCGGCTACACTCGGACCTTTAGCATGTCCTCGCCGCACGCGAACTCATGGCCCCTTGCGGACTTCCCCCGCGGTCGCTTCGAACGTCCACTACCGAGGCAGAAGCGGTCCGTCAGCGGCGGCTACGTCATCGCAGGTTCGGGTATGTGGCAATGGGATTAAGTTCCGGCGCTGTGCTCATACGCCGACACGGTCGCTACGGCCAACAGGCTGAAATTATCGCGACGGACAAGGTGCTTCGGAACTGAGTGCGGCGGATCGCATCCTCAGCCCCCCTGACACGAGGGAGACCAGCTCATCAAGGTGCCTCATCGGCGGGCTCACGATTCTCGGACCGATGGCCCTGATGCTCCTTGAGACGGCACAACAAAGTGGCAGTGCGCGTTTACTGTCTGTGTTGGCGCAGAACTAAGGGAGATGAACTATGTCAGACGCGCATACGACGTCAGCTCCGAGCCACCCGTTCATCGAGAGCAGTCGTGTCGAAGGCACTGCTGTGTACGACGCAAACGGAAAACAAATTGGGATAATCAAGCGCCTTGTGATTGAGAAGGTAAATGGCAATGTCGCTTATGCAGTCACCTCGTTCAGAAAATTTATTGGCGGAAGCTCAGACAGTCACACAATTCCGTGGAATTATCTGCATTACGATTTAGGCCTGCAAGGCTATCGCACAAACATCACGGAGGAGCAGCTGCATAACGCGCCTGAGTTCTCAAGGCGCGATGACCATCTAATTTCCGGACAGGAGTGGGAACTGCTTGCTGAATATTACGCAGGACCCTTGTAGTGGTTGCACTTGCCGTCCCTGTGTACGCGAGGAGCCGCTCTGATATCCCGCAGTTCGACAACCTGATCGTGAGCTACCCTGCATCAGGTCTGCCACCCGCCTGAAAGCTGTCTCATCGAGCCAAGGCGGGCGGCAGGCCCATCATGAGCCCGACGCTTTCCGCTCGGTCTACGGCCGGCGCGACCGTTCCCTCGTTCGCGCAGCCCGGCACACCCGCGAACCGCCTGAGCCTCGCGCCGACCGACCTATCGAGCGCAGGATATCCATCGGACCGATCACAACGTTCGCTGGGGAGACCCCAAAGTTGATGCGGGCGCCGTGCGCGGAAAGGAGCAGGCCGTCAACTCATCGATCGAATACTGAGCCGGGGCCGCTTTCGACCCCAGTCGGACTTGTGAATAGCCACAGCCCAATCTCTTGAGCGTGTGGAAATCGGAACCAATGAGTTGAGTTTCGGTCGAGACTTTTGCGCCTTCCAAGTGCCTGATTGATAACGCCTACCGCGGGCCATCCGGAAATCTTGAATTATGAAGTTTCGCCTAGCTGCGCCGCGCCGCTGGTGCATCAGCTTTGTCGGTCAGATGTGAGTGCTGCGTGCACGTTGGGACGAGTTTTGACCAATGGCACGCGCAAAAAAGGCCGGGCAGTCGGCCCGGCCTGATTGGGGCACGACGTGGCGCAGCTCAGGTACGCTTGCTCATGTTGCCGCCGCTCATACCCTCGCAGCAGCAACCACCCTTCTTGCCCTTCTGGGCGTGGTTCATCGCCATGCTGCCTTTCCCGCACATCATCGCGCCCTTGCCCTTGCTGCCACCGCAGCAGCTCATGGCGAGAGCAGGGGCAGCGCTTAGAGCCCGTCCGATAACGTCCGGCAGGGGTTGAGTGGCCGGAATGGCGGTGATTCCAGAAGGGTGCTGAAGCCTCATCTGGACGTGCCATGTGGACCCCGACCACTCGCCGGCAGCATAACCGTGCGCGCCTTCGATACGAAACCGACCTGACGGATACGGAATGGGCGGTGATCGCGCCCATGATGCCAGAGCCCGCCTCGCGTGGTCGTCCGCCTGTCTGGACGATGCGGGAGGTCCTGAACGCGATCTTCTACGTGCTGCGCGGCGGCATCGCATGGCGGTTGATCCCAAAGGATCTCCCTCCGCGCAGCACGACGTTCGGCTACTTCAGCCGCTGGCGGGACGAGGGATTGTTCGGGCGGATCAACCACGCCCTGGTCATGGCCGACCGGGAGCGGGCCGGTCGCGAGGCCTCGCCGACGGCGGCCGTGCTCGACAGCCAGAGCGTGAAGACCACCGAGAGCGGCGGCCCGCGCGGCTACGACGCTGGAAAGAAGGTCAAGGGCCGCAAGCGTCAGGCCCTGGTCGACACGGACGGGCGCGCCCTCGTGCTCGATCCGCAGACCGCCGACATTCAGGATCGCGATGGGGCTGGACCGGTGCTGCGCCTGTCGCGGCGGACCTTCCCGTTCATCGTCAGAGCTTTCGCCGATGCAGGCTATGCCGGCGACAGACCCGCGACCGCCACCGTCATCACCATCGACATCGTGCGCAAACCGAAGGATCAGGTCGGCTTCGCCGTGCATCCACGCCGATGGGTGGTGGAACGCTTCTTCGGATGGATCAGCCGCAACCGACGCCTCTGGAAGGACCCGGAAGCGACCCTCGCCTCGGCCCAGGCCTTCCTCTACGCCGCCGCCGTCATGATCCTCGTCCGAAGGCTCGGGCGAGCATCATGACTTATCGGACGGACTCTTAGCAGTAGCAAGGCTGTCGCGCTCGCAATCAGGTTCTTCATGGCTTGGTGTCCTCCGCAGGATGCAGCTTGATTGTGATCCTTCCCATAGGGGGAAGGTCAAGCGCTTGCCTACCGCTTCACAAAACCAATGTCGGCCGCCACCGCCTTCAGGCTCTCCGGCTCCTGCTCTTTCCGCTCGCTGTAGCGATCCGCTCGGTAGTCCGTTCGCTCGCGGGTCAGCAGCGTGAACTTTATCAGCTCCTCGCAGACATCCACCGCCCGGTCATAGAGCGGCCTCGGCCTCTTGCGGCCGGCTTCGTCGAACTCCTTGTAGGCCATCGTCACCGAAGACTGATTCGGGTCGATGATCATCCGCATCCAGCGCCCGAGCATGCGCAGGCTGTTCACGGCGTTGAAGCTCTGCGAGCCGCCGGATGCCGAGCGTGCTGGTCGGGGCGCTCTCGATCCAGCAAGCCCCGGACCTGTCGCCGCTGACCCGCGAGCTGATGGTCTACGCCGACGTGATCGGCTGCGATCTTGGGCCGAATTTCATGCCCAGCGGCAACCTCGCCACCCTGCTCTGGCTGCACGTGCTGGCGAGCAAGGGCCAGCGCATCACCTGGGACCAGTAGATGAAGGTCGGCCTGATCATTACGCCGCGGGTGCTGCTGGTTGGATCCAGCTTTGGCGAAGTGCGGTCCGAAGCCGCTCCGCCCTAAGCTGGTCCGTATCTGTTTTGTTCTCCGCAGCATGGGGAGGACGCCGATCAGGCGCCCTCCTTGCCAGTACCGTCCCAAATGTCCGCCAACTCGCTAGCGATTCAGGACCCGCTAGGTTGAAGACCGATAACTGAGCGCATCACATGGCAACTTTTGCCTCGCGCGATGCTCAACTTACGCCCTCATTCACAGCAGTTGTGGGCGGAAGCGGAGTTTGTTCGACGGGTTTCATAAGTAGCTGATAGATATTGATTTTTAGTGTAAGTCCAAGGAAAATTATTGGTAGAGTTTGATCCCGGCAGGCACTAAAGTTTGGATCGTTGGAAAGCGACCAGCCTCACCTCGCTCGCTATGGTCAGCTAAGGGCAACAAAAAACCCGCGGGCGAAGCCGCGGGGTTGCTTGAATGTATTATATTATTAAAAAACTACTGCCTTGTCTCCGTATTTATCCATTCTAACATTTGATCGGCCCGTTCGAAAGTTTATCTCTACACCCCTTAGTTTTTCGATATCAGTCCTTTTGTAGGCATCTACTCCGTTCAATCCAAAAGTGAATACTGGGCCAATGCCTGTTCTATCGAGCCCAATCTTTAACGTTCGGGGTGATATACAGAGCTGACGTGCTAAAGCCGTCAGCAAAACATACTCGCGCTCGAACGTTTCAAGGGTATTATACGGCACCACTTTTATTGATTGTCTTTTTACGGGATGGCGGGCATCAATGGTTTGCAGCACACCCGTCGATAAAAACTTTCTCATTGCCTCATCCGAGATCCTGAGGCGCTGCTTCAGGCAGCTCTTTGTGACACCAGGGAGAGTGGATCCTCGAACGAGATCTTTTACCTCGATGAGATTAACTTCAATTTCGAGAAGACTTGCTGCGCTGCGCAATCTTCGAATATTTGACAAGCGGTCGCTCAGTATCAGTTGCACGACTTCGGCCAGTGAGCAGTTCGCTCTGCGCGAGGCCTGCATCACGTTGACCCAGCTCACGTCCGGATTGAGCCGCTCGAAGAGGTTCGCCTTTGAAAGTACGGTTCGACGAAGCTCCTCGATGTGACCTTGTTCGAACGAAAACGAGCTGATGTCCGTCGTCGGCCGCTGGAACGGACGGATCAGGCCATGTGCGAGAAATGAAACGACGTGCGTTCTGGTGATGCCGAGGTAGGCTTGGGTCGCCTTTAAAGAAAGGCAATTCGCAGCCTTGGCAAGGAACGCTTCGGTCGATTCATCCGCAGGGAATAGCAGTTCGTGATCCCTGAGGTCGGGCCGCTCGTCGACGACGCCGATCTCAACGAGCATCTTCCGCAACGGTCTCGCGACCCGACCTGTAGCGCGCGATGCTGTATAGACCGAATAGATGCGTCGCTTCGCCAGTACTCGACCGCAAACAATGCTGCCCGGCTCCAGCGGCATCGTCGAGAAGCAATGCTCAGCCACGATATCGCGAATTGGATCGAACGAGTCGGGTGCGGCTCGGAGCCATCCCATGAACGAGCCGAAGTAAGCTTGAGCTTTCTGGGTCAGGGTATGCCTCCGAGGATAGTTGTCGCGCTGGCTCGCCAACCAGGCACCGAGTCCCGAGGGTCCGGCAGATAAGATTGCGAAGCCGGCGCAGCCAGCCTGCCACCAGTCTTCACCACTCAAACTACGGAAAGAGACATCGCGGCCGAAGATGTCGACCGCGCCGATCGCTTCGGATGTTTTTGCGACAACGTAAAAGGGGAGGGCGTCAAGAAAAGCGTTCGAACCGTCGCGGCTGTCCAGACGTGCTTGGAGATAGCGTTCGAGAGGTGAGGCCTCGCGCTTGGAAGCGGCGGTTGCGATCTCGGGGAGCCGGCCCAGAGCTGATCTCGAGACGAGCGTAAAATCATGTGCTCGCTCAGGTTTGCTCTCGTGACCGATGTCTACCAACGCACACCTATGAATGGCACAGGTCCTCAGTGACGAAATCTGCCACCATCCCCGCCCATAGGCTACCGGTGCCCATGCGTCCCGACCGAGGCCGACATCCTCTTGGATACAAAGCGGGCAAGCACGGATATTCGTCCGTTCCAAAGCTGCAAGCGGCAGTTCGACTCCTTGAAGAACAAACGAATTTCGGGCGGTACGTCTGATGGAATGCAGAAGGAGCTCGGCCGCACTGACGCCAGAGCCCAAGGCAAGCGAGTTAAGTACGGTCTCGGTACCGTCGAAAACGTCCCGGAAGCTCGTTCCCATGTCCCTACAGAACTCGAATGCCGAGAGGGCGCCGTAGCGTCGTGCAAGCCTCGAGACATAGCTGCTAGCACTCTCGCCGTAGCCAAGTGGAATGCTGCGATGCATCTTCCGGAACATGATGGCCCCCTATATCGCGACTTGAGCGAACGGGTCAGCCGGGCGCCCGTGATCGAACAGCTTGAGGGTGTCGACGGTCTCCCACCTGTTACAGACGTAAGGATTGAGCTCGTCGGGCCAACCGACGGCGGTGTGGACCGCTGCAGCGAAACTGGCGACGCGCAACGTCCGGTCCGGCGACAGTTTCGCGGCTTCGATCGCGTATCTGATCAGATCGACATTTCTGCCGAACATGCCCCGGCAGACATGGCGATGACGATGAAGGAATTCGTCCTCCTCGAAGGCGATGTCGATCGCAACTCCGGCGAGTTTGGCCAACTCGTTGATGAGGGGCGGCAACTCGGACAACTCGTCGTCGGACATCTCCGGAATTTCGATCGAGGCGATGACGCGCCTGAAGGCCTGCCCGTCGCCCTCAATGATCCTGTCGATCTCCGGGAGCCCTGAAAGGATCAGACCGAACGGATAGTCCATCCGGTCCGGCAGCTCCTTTATCTTATCGCGGACCTTCCTCAACTCAGCATCTGTCTTGATGCGTCCGACGTGTGCGAACTCGTCGAAGTGGAGGATGTGCGTTCCGCTGGCGCGGAGGGCTCGGATGCACTTCTCCCAAACAACAGTTTCGCTCTGCGACTGCGGCAGGGACATGTCAAAGTGCGCCGAGAGGATGTGGAGTCCCAGGCCCTTGAAGGTGCATCCGGAGGGGACGTCGATCGTCTTCACCGGACAATCGGACCCAGTCACGCGGTAGCCCGGGAAAAATTGGGGAAATTCGCGGATCGACCGTTTGATAGCGAAGGACTTGCCGGCTCCGGAATATCCAGAAACGAACATGACCGGTGCGGTGAGGTCGGGCACCGGAACCAGATCGGACGCGTCGTACTCCTCCGCCGGCAACGGCGCGTCATAGACGAGTCCGTAGAGAGAACGGTGTTCGCCCTCCACGATCTGTGCGAGCTTGGGATTGCCCCGGGCTCTGAGCGTCTCCGAGTAGGTCTTCAGGAGACCGAGTTGGACGCGCTGGACCGAGAGGGTCTCGATCAGTTTGCTCCGCAGATCCATCCTACTTGGCGTCCTTAATGATCCAGCGGGACTTGCGAGGCTTCAGCGGCTTCGCGGCTTCGACGACAGCCTGGACCGGCACCTCCTGCGCAACGGGCATCGAGCTCTCCCCTGCAGAGGTGGCGAACCTGAGCGCTTTCCGAAGGGATACCCCGTCTTGGACGGCCGCTTTCGCGGCCTCCGTCGACCTGATGGTGATCCCCAGGCGGCGCTCGGCCGAGGCGACGAGCTTGGCATCGGGGCGCGTCGGTCCGAGAGCGGCGCGCGCGATTGCCGCGGCGCTCGTTTCCATCAGTTCGCGGCGAGCTGCGTGGACGATGGCGGCATGGATTTCAGCCTGCGCACCGAACTTCTTCCGGAGGGTTGCCAACGCCTGCACGTGGAGCGTCAGCGGGACTCCCGTCAGCATCTCGTCTACGGCAGGTACAGCCACCCAGTCTTCGCCGAACTTGACGCTGATCATGCCGAGATCGAACTGATCGAGCGACATTTGGAGCACCCCATCGCCATTCACGCGACGCCACTTCTGCAAGGCATCACTCTGGTAGTGGTTGCCGAGAACAACGATGCCGCGAGCATCCGGTTTGCGCTTGAGGCGGATGCCGAAGATCACGCGAACCGCGTTCGGATTCGGCGGCGGCGGCATCCCGACGGTCGAGACGAGGCGCTTCCAAGCGTCCATGGGTGTCTCGCCCTTGAGACCCTCGTGGGGAGTGTGGTGGTAGATGTCGACGATGAAGCGAACGAGCGAGAGAGACAGTTCGTCGTCGTCCAGCGAGGCGCGCGTCTCCGCATCGTAGTCGCCCTTCTCCACGACGTTGTGGAAGGTGCGACCCGTGAAGTTGGTGACGAACCCGGTGTGCAGCGTTCCGAGCAGGCGCTCCATCGTGCCGCGGAACTGTGGATTCTTCGCTGGTCCGATCAGATGCTTCGCGCGAAGTCCGGCCAGCGCCAGCCGGAACTCGTCGGATATGAACGCACTGCCGGAATCCGTGGCGACGGTCTCGATCCCGGTGTGCATTGGCCACTGCGCCCCACATGATGATGCCGCCGCGAGGAAGCTCTTGTCGATGACCGCGAGATGAGCCGCGTTTAGAGCCGCCGCAGCGTTGGGCGTGCGGGTGACCGAAAGGCCGAGCACGCAGCGGCTCGCGTGGTCGATCACCGGGACCACCCAAAGCGTGCCGCTCTTCTTCAGGAGTTCCTGCCGATCCGGGCTCAGCATCGCCCAGACTCCCGTCTGCTTGAGCAGCGTCATGAGGGACAGGCGGCCCTCGTCGATATAGGCCAAGGCCCCCGGATAGGGCGCCTCGACCCCCGGTCCGACGATCGCGTATTCCCGCCTCGCGGCCTCGATCCCCTTTCGGGCCGCGAGCACGTCGAAGCGATCGAGCTTGTTGATCGCCTTGCGGAAAGTCTTCTCGCTGCACGGGACGAGAGGTCTCTTCCTCTCGTTGGCCCGCGCGACGTTCAGCTTGTCGATACCGGCGAGAAAATCGGAGTAGACCTTCGCCTTCGAAGGGCGTCGCTCGTCCGCATAGGCCGCGACATACATCGGCATGATCGCGAGAACCTCGGGATCGACCGGAGACTCTCGGCGCCCGCAGTTGTTGTAGTGATCGACTAGAGCGAGGGGATTGCGACCGGCTGCGATATAGAGCTTCGTTTTCCGCTGGAGGGTATATTCACTCGGCGGACGGCGGTACACGATCTCCTCGCCTCCGCTCGGGCGGCTTTCCTTCGGACCGTTCGCGGAAGGTGCCGTGGCGGGATTGCGGGGTTCGGAGCGCCGCGCGCCGACGTACTGCCCAGTCCGCTTCGGGATCAGGATTTCGAGGGCGGCCCGGAAGCCTTTAAGCGTCTTCGGATAGGTATCCCGATCGCTGCCATTCAGCGCCAGGAATTCGTCGCAGTACCACTGATTCTCGAGCACCTTAAGCTGCGTTTCGCGCGGCAGATCAGCGAACGAACCGAAGGCGCTTGTTAGGCGGGCGCCCGCCGCCGTATCGCAGAAGTAGCCGCGCGTGATCTCGAGACGACCCTCGACCTGATACTGCCAGATGGTGTCATGAGAGAACTCCTCCCTTAGATCTGGGGCGTATCGCCGCTCAAGAATATAGCCATCTGGGTAATTATTGTGCAAACAATAAGCTATATTACAGATCGAGATGAGATCATGGCGCTGGATTAGAACGATGGGTGTTGGGAATTTGGACATGGCACATACTCCTTACTTGCCACTGCTGCGGTGGACTTTGAGAGCAGGTGTGATCCGGGCCGGGGTCGTCGGTACGAGAATGCCGGCCGCGATGCACCTCACGACGGAACGGAAGGCCGAGCCAGTGCCCGCGCGGTCGACGATCCAGGCGACGTGGACGGCGCCCAGAAGGCCGTCCACGATTTCGGCGACTATCCCGTCGACATCCGAGGGCGGGTCGCGGCGACAGGCCTGCTTCAGCCTAGCGTTGAAAACGTCCGTGTTATCGGCGTCCGCTTCGGTCACGATGGCGACCTCGTCGGCCACCGACCGCGAGAGCTGCGCCGCAAGCAGGCGCATGCGGCTCTCGAACCTGCCGTCGGTAAGCTTTTCAGTCGGCCGATATGCCAGGAAATCTACATGATCGCCGACGTAGCGAACTCTGAAATCGAAGGTGTGCTTTGCATCCTTGCCGTCCTGATCAATGTATCGAATAGCGGAAGGCTGCTCGACGATCTCGACGACATCCTGACGAACGGATAGGACGTCGCAAATCTTAGATTCTCCTTCGGACTCGAAGTACCGGATACGATCGTCCAGTCCGACCGTATGGCCGCGAAACGACGCGGTGGACTTCAGCGGCGGCTTTCGGCTTGCCAGCGAAGGCAGGGGGTACCGGAAGACATGTTCCCAGATGCGATTGACAGGTTCGATTGCCAAAGTCGGTCTCCATGATCAGGCGCGCGTTAACCAGCGCTGCCGAAAGCCTCGACGCGAGCCTCTTGAGCCCGCATTGCGTGTTGCGAGGGGAGACCGAAGGTGAGATACCGAAGTGGTCCGCGATGCGGATACGACTCGGCGGTCGAGCGGGCGGGATGCCTGCTCGTGACCAACGGATGCCCCGGTGGCGGGATCGATCGGCGCAGTTGTCAGCTGTCGGGCCGAAGATCCTCTGGGTGCTCTTGAAGGTGCGCAGTCTGCCAGGACCGCGCACCTTCAGAAAATACTTCCACGACATGCATGGCTCCACCGCAGCGTTGCTGCGGGCTCTGCAGGCGCGAAAGGCCCAGCCCTTGTGTAGGGCGTCGGATGCTATGATCGGGTTGCCCGAGGGCTGCACGGTCCAGGCCGCTTTCGCGACCCTTGCCTCGCCCGAGCTTCGGAGAATGCTCAGGTGTGCTGGGACCTCACGGTCGGCCGTGGCGCCGGAAACCTTGGCGCCTCCGAAAGAATTCGGCCGTCTCGAAGCTGTGCCAGGCAAGACGAACGGTGGCAACCGGAGTCTCACGGCTCCTTGCCTATTGGTTAATGCCGCCTGACCCGCGACGGTTGCGTTCTCGGTCAGCTGGATGCGCGTGACGTAATCATGTGCTTCGATCTCTCGACGCAGACATTCGGGTGCAAGCCATGACGCAGATCGATTGCAAGAACTCCGCGGCAGGCGAGCGACAGGATGGCCTCGAACGGATCGGCGTCGGCGTCGCGGATGCACGATACCAGATCGGAGATGCGACGTTCCCGACCGTCCGCGAGGGCGACTAGGATCCTGAGGCGGTCGCCGACCTTGACCTTCAGATTGCGTGTCGCCCAGACCGCCCTGGCATCGGATGCCCGGGGCTCGGCGAGAACGAAGGATCGCGTGAGCAGGATCTCGTCCGCGTCGGGCTGTTGCCGCAATGGGCCTCCGGCGTCGCGGACGGCCTTCACGCGGACCTGCGATCCGTTGGCGGTCATGGACAGGCTCAGGGAGCCGTCGCCCGCGTCGGTAGGATGGATGTGGTCGATCTCGTCGACCCCCGGGTCCAGCGTGGCCTGGATCAGTAAATCGCGATGCCAGCGTGACGGGTACGGGATCGGCCGGATCGTCTTGTATGACTTGAAGCCGGGGTGCTGGCCAATTGCGGGTGTATCGATGCCTTTGCTTGAATCCAAGGTCGCGATCTGCATGGTGATCGACTTTCGATGGTAATGCTCGATCGCCGCGGATCTTTCCAACGACGGTCGACATGGAGGATGTTGTGCATGTTGATCAGTCCTGGCGTCAGAAGGCCGTAGTCTTGGGCCCGGAACTCAGGCGAGAGTCAATTATCAGCTAGGATCGGACCGTAACAGGAAAATTTTTCAGGTAAAAGATCCATAGCCGGCAATCGGTGAAGATCGGGGAAATTATTATTAAAATCCCGCAGCATGAAATAAATATTCAACATTGCTGGATCGTGAGATTCTAAATCCGGTAGCGACGATCGGGGGAAGCCGACCATTCAATCCGCGATCCCAGCCGCGGCCCCGTTCGTTTCCCGGTCGATCCAGAGCCGCACGGCATCAATGAACTCCCGCTTGGCGCCCCTGTGGGCGGCACGATCCGCCAATTGGTCCATGATCTGCGTGGTCGCCCGCGCGAACGCCGCCGCCGCGCACGGATCGTCGACGAGATCGATATTCGGGCCGAACGGCATCTCAACAGTCGTCAGAACATCGACAAGATAGCAGATCTCGGCTGGCGGGCCCTTGCTCGTCCAGTAGTGTACCGTCCTCTCGGTCACGCCGACTTCCGATGCGAAGCCGACCTGCGTCCGTCCCATAAGACGCAGCCTGTGCTTGAACTCCGATCCAGTCATGCCGCTTCGACCAGAGCGGTTCGAGCGATAGGAGCCGCATCGGGCATCGCCTCTCGTAACGCGTCGCACACGATTGTCGCAACATATGACGAAGGAACGGCAGAAACGCGACACTGCATATCCGGGATACTCCGACCCATGGCCTTCGGAAACAGAAGCAAACGGAAGGAACGGGACGGTCGGCAGATCGCCATCCAAGGAACGTCGAATCGCGGCGGCGCCCCCTCGATTGAGGGACCGGTAGTTTATCACGTTTTCAGAGATGACGTTCACTCCCCGCTCGACGCCACCGGAGCCCCGGCAGTCGGGAGAAGGCTCGTCAGAAAAGTGCGATACGGGCTTGCTGCGGAGGCGGACAACGAGAGCGTAGTCGACGAGATGGTGGCAGATGATCGCCGCAGGCTCAGATTGTTGGGGTGCGGTGTCAGAGTCTATAAGAGTCAGTTCGCCTTTGCGCTCAGGAGTGAGCAACAGATAGAGATTGAATCTCTAAAGGTTCGAGGTTGTATCGTCGTCAGCTTCAGGAACTTGACTCGAAGGGCGGCAGGTCTGCTCCGTTTCAATGGCAACGCAAACGATGGACATCTGCTTCCCGATTTCCTTCATGCTGCTCGGACGCAAATGGATATCGGAGACGAGGTGCGGCTCGATCTCCATGGAGGCGCCTTCACGGATGTCGAGGCGCGACCGGACACGCTGATGCGAAGGAAAAAGGTCCTGATCGCACTCGAAGGCATCGTCCGCCAGGAGTTTGCAATCCAAGTCGATCGAACGAGTCTCCGAAATCACGCCATTCGAGTGGATTGGGCGACGGAGCGCAGCTTCAATCTCAGGATATGGACTTGGGACGGCGATGTGATGGTCGCTCCCTGTCCGTCCGAACAGCGACGGACGGCCTGACCTGCGGTAACATCGTCGACTGTGCTGCTTCTTCAAGCTCGACGATTGGATGGCAAGTCGAAGCTTCCTGGACTGGCGGATGTCCGAGGCCGGGATCTGGCGCCTCCTTACTCTCTATCGGCATACTGGCATGGAAGTACTCAGACGAGGCCTGTGGGCTGCAGCGCCACGAGTCGGACGCCGTACACTGCAAGGCCTGCCGCCACCTGCTCAACATCCCCAACGAGGGGACGTAGCGCCCGTCCGGGCGTCAGGCGATGGCGACCGGTGCGGTCACGCGGAACCCGCGGTGACGGTTTTCCAGGTCGGCGAAGTCGGACGGGTCCGCCACGTCGCGCCGTGCGGCGGCGATTACGAGATCCGCATGGCGGGCGAGTTCGGCGGCACGTTCCTTGAACCGCTCGACCTCGGCCACGCGGGTGAGCACGTCGAGCATCTGTCCGAGCACGTAGGCCGAACCGGCCGCGTTCTGGCGGATGATGTGGAACATGGCATTGCACAGCCCGTCGTAGTCCGTCACCGGACAGGCCAGAACGGGGCGGCCCTCGCGTAGCACCACGCCGGTCGGCAGGTGCCGGGGAGCGATGCAGCACAGGGCGTCCCCGAGATGGTCGGCGACGCTGCCGGCGGTGAAAGGGTCATTGATGCCGGGCGAGAGGGCCCGGACCGCAATCTCCACCAACCGGCGGATCGAATATTCCAAGTGTACAGCGCCGTCCGATAGGAGCGAAGTGAGTGTCGGCGAGCACGGTCGGATGGATCCGCGCACATGGGATTCAAGAACAGGTTCGATGACGAGCCGTTGCAGGAAGAGCCTCACGAACTCCCGCGCAGTGTGAGGCAGCGGACGGTTACCGTTGAAACCAAGGGAAAGCGCCAAGGCAGAACCGCCGCAGACGTGTCACCGCGCACCTCCTCGGCCAATACCGTTGATGTTGTTCAAAAGGTCAGAAGACGGAAGCTCTCGACGGAGGCAACCGAGAAGAAGCCCCCGCCCAAGGTGCTGGTCTCTCCCGTCGTCCTACCGCAGGGCAAAAAATAGCTCACCTGCCTCGAGCTCTCATTGACAAGTTCTGGCGCCAGGAGCGTGTCCTGTCGGCAGGGATCGCTCTTGTGCAGGGACGGACCCGATCTTGCTTTGTCGTTGTTCCCGCCCCGAAGTTGGTTTTTCGAGCTTCGTGGCGGGAATCTGCTCAATCGTTCAGGCGCTAGGATGACGGGTCTATCGTCGGGTGCTTCGACGATCCACCGACACCATCCTGAAGTCCTCGAACTCCGCGCGTTTGCGCACGATCTCGGCCAAGCCTGCGATGATGGTTTCGCGATCGCCATTGAGGACCTCGCAGAGCGTGTCGATCGCGTCGGAAAGCGGCTGCAGATCGCCCAATTCTGGGGCATCAGGCATCAGCGCGAACATCACAGCACCTCTGCGGCAGTCATGGAACGCACGTCGGATTCCGGATCCGTCCCCACTCTTAGCGCGAGGTCGATCTCGTCACGGGAAAGGTAACCGCTTTCCTCGAGCATTCGTGTGAGCGCCTGCAGTGCCGATCTGCGCTCAGTCAGGATTCTTCGCGCTCGCTCGCTCGCGTGCCCTAGACGCTCGACGACAGCCGGGAGGGCGCCCGCTAACAGGATCGTGTCAGCCGGAGCCTCCACATGCACATTCCCAAGTCGCCCTAGGCCAAATGTCAGCTCGATGTCGCGTGCGATCGCAGTCGCCATCGCGAGATCGGAGTTCGCGCCTAAGCTTGCACCGATCGACCCTGCACCGAGTTCGATCTCCTCCGCGATCCGGCCGGCCAGGAGCGACGCCATCGCCGCCTCCAACTCGTGCAGGGTCGCAGCTCCCTCCATGGCCAAATCTAGGCAGGCCTGTCCGCCGTTGTCGTGCAGGGAGAGGTCCATAAGGATGCCGTATCCAAGGGCGTGGCTGACGACCGCATGCCCTGCCTCATGGACGGCGACGCGGTGCCTGATGGCGGCCGGGAGTGGGCTGCGCCCCTGTCGAACCTCGGCCAGTACATCCTCCACAGTTACGGCCCTGGCTTTACGGCGCGCCTTCCCCTTAGCACGCCGAATGAAGGCCTCGACATCCGCCCCCGTCATGCCGCGCGCCGCCAATGCCAGCGGCAGCATTGACGCGCCCGGCAGGATCTCGCGGCCGAGGTGGTGACGAAAGATCTGAGCGAGTGCGGCCGTATCCGGTTTCGCGATTGCGATCTCCCGGTCCAGACGTCCCGCGCGCTTCACGGCGGGATCGATCTTCTCCGGATGATTCGTGGCAGCCACCACCACAACGCCGGGCCGCTCCTCCACCCCGGCGAGGAGCTCAAGGAACAGGTTCACGATCTGGGTCCAGTACTGCACGTACTCCCCCCGGATCTGCCCACGGTCGGAGATACCGTCGATCTCATCGATAAACAGGATGCAGGGTGCCTGCGCCGTGGCTTGAGCGAACACCTTGCGGATTGCCTGGAGCGTGCCTGACAGGTAGTCGGCGCTGTTCCATTCGGCGACCGAGGTCCCCACCAGCGGGACGCGTGCGGACTTGGCCAACGCGCGGGCAAAGCTCGTCTTGCCGACGCCAGGCGGTCCCGAGAGCAGCAGGCCGCGATGGTCGAACTCGGCCCAACTCAACTGGCCGCTCCGGTAGGCTTGCAGGTCGGCTGCGGCGGCAAGACCCCAAGTCTTGGCCTCGCCATAGCCGTCGAGGTCCTCCAACGCTGGTCCTTCGCCGAGATAGTCAGCCTTGGCAGCAACGATGCGCTCCAACGCTTCAATGCATGCCTCGGGGGAGGTCGCCCTCCGGAGGGCGACAGGCAGATCGGCGATGTCGATCATGCGCAGCAGATTCTGGTCGATCCCCCGCGACGGCCGGCTGCCGGTCACGGCTGCAACAACGAGTGCGAGTCCAGCCTGATCCAGGCTCGGTAGCATGATCCGGTGTTCGGCGGAGCGCATCAGGTCGCGCGGCAAGTGACGCTTCGGATCCGGAGCGATGCCGACGATCGGAACGCGCACATGCAGTGCGGTGCCGATCACATCGTTGCCCTTCTCGGGCCGAGCGTCGCGGCCGACCCCGTCGCAGACGAAAAGAGCGGCATTTCTGCGGGTCAGCTCACGGGCTCTCCCGCTCGAGAGCTCTACGACCTTCGTGTCCGGCCGGAACAGGCACTTCTCCGCGACGATGCGGACAGGTTCGACAAGATCGGTCACGTGCGTAGCGAGCGTGACGACGGGCGCCTCGCGGCGCAGCCGGCGAACAAGACCGGGCTCTGCCTCAATCGCGCGAGCGAGCATTACGGCCACGGCGGCGAGATCCGCTGGAACCGGGACATGCGTGGCCTCCGGTCGGTTCTCTTCATCCTGGATGACGATCTGCTCGATGGCGTCGTTCTCGTGGAGAAGAGGGTCATCCCCGAAGCCGAACGGGTTGGAGCGTTGGTCGGCCTTGAGGCGCTTGCGTTCGTCCTGGGCGAGTTGTTGCAGGAAGGCGCGTGCGAGTTGGTCGGAGGATGTGCTGTCATGGGCACGCGGATCCGTGGATGGAAGCAAAGAGGATGGAGCGAGCATGCGAGATCTCCCACGGCCGAGCCACAGGGGGGGCTGGCCGTCAGCGTAAGTGCTGGATTGGGCGCGGCGACGCGGCTGGCTCGACGGATTGGGAGCACTCGGCAGGCGTCGGGTTCGGGAGATCGCCTGCTTCATAGGCGACGACAAGGATTAGAACATAAATAGAACATGCTCGCTAGCGGGTAAAATGACTTGTGCACAGCCGCGGAGTATTTGCGCTTTCGCATTGATGCGCCAGAAGCCGACATTGAGTCGGCAGGCGCCGAACCGGCACGCCCCAGGTGAGGTCACGGGTGATGCAACGGTCCCGCAGATCCGCGGTCAGCCAGCTGTGGGCCAGTGAAACCACGAAGGGCGGCCAGCCCGAGCGGCTATCGAGCCAGTCACCGAGGGCCGCGCGCAGAGCCGATTGGCGCAGGAATAGGTGCCGGTTCTCCCGGATCTCGAGGCGTGTGTCGCCAGAGAGCGCCGAGCGCGGCGCGACGAGTGCGACGGGATCGAGCAGGGTGCCACAGGCCTCGCACTGGTCGCCGCGTGCGCCCGGATCGCGGCAATGCGGGCAGGTGCCGAGTACGTAGCGGTCGGGGAGGAAGCGGCCATCGGTGGGCGACCAGACCTGGGGCACGACCCGCTCGTCGAGCAACCTGGCCGTATCGAGCCGCAGGTAGAAGTGCTGGGTCGGGGCATGGTTCCGGCTTGCTACCAATCCAAGACCGGCGTCATCAAGGACGGCGTGGCGTTGCCCTCCGGCGACGTCGCAAGCTGCCGCATCAACGGCAAGACGGTGAATGCCGATTTCACGAAGCCGGTGACCGCGGCGGCGGGCGGCGTGACCTACCGCGTTGGCAACGAGGTGCTCGCGTTTAAGCGGATCAGCGACACCATGTACCTCACCCAGGTGGCGACCAGTGGCGTCTACAAATTCGGCTACCTGCTGAAGAACGGCGACGCCGTGGACGTGCTCTCGCTCAAGGCTGGGGCGGTCGCAGATGCGGCCAACCAGGCGCGAGCGGCCAACATCCTGTTCAAGCCGGCACCGGACGACTGGACCGAGATGGTCGGCGACCGGACCGAGATCGAGGCTTTCCTCATGGGGGCGAAGCTCGGCTCGATGCAGAGCGCAGGCGAGTGCCGGTTCCGCATGGCGGTGCCTGCCGACGCGCCGATCACGAAGCTTCTGCGGATTTCGACCACGCGCGTACAGGCCCTGAAGATTCCCGGCGCGGAAGAATGCGAGCTCGGCGACGTCTGCCTGCCGCTGACGTCCATGGCTGCTGCCAAGCTGTCGCCGCCTGAGAAGGCCGGCTTCCGCTACCAAGTCGCCTTCGACCCGGACCGCGTGCATCCATGAAGATCGTCGCCCGGGCGGTCAGCCCTGCGAGCGCACTGGCGATCACAGACGATCTCGGCATGGGCGTTTCGAGGGTCGGTCCCTACGACGCGCTCCTGGCGTTCACGCTGAATGATATCGAACTCGACATGCTCCGCGTGAAGGAGCACGCCGGTGATGTGAAGTGGGTCGAGCAGCTGAAGCACGCCAGCGAGCGCGCCCAGGATATCTGGGCGATGACGGCCGCGCCGGAGTTCCGGATGTTCCGGACGTCCATGCTTCCCGCGGAGACGCTCGCGACCGTTCAGGGTCTTCCGTCGGCTGACCGCGCCCTGGCCCAGGTTCGTCAGATCGGCAATCCCTACCTCGGAATGACCATCAGCCAATCCGGGACCGATCGCGTCGATGTGACGACGGAGATCGTCCCGTAGGACACTCCGTAGAGGCGTGGCTGATGGCGCTCTGGAGATCGGTTTTTGGGATCGCAACCTGAGCGAGCAATTGCGCGTTTGTAGATGGGGCTGATGCAGCACCACAACAAGAGCTCGCACAATGTCAGCTGGAATTCAGGTGCAGGCGGTTCCGCCGCACAAGCGCATTGCGCTGTTTCTCGATGGGACGTGGAACACCGTCGGTGACAACACCAACGTCTGGCGGTTGAAGGCGCTCTGTGCCGACACCGGCAGCGATGGCGTTCCTCAGCTGCAATACTACAGCACCGGTCTCGGCACGCTCGTCGGCGAGAAGCTTCTCGGCGGCATGTTCGGCTACGGCCTCGATCGTGCCGTCGTCGAAGCCTACAAATGGCTGGTCGAGGCCTACGAGCCGGGCGACGAGATCTTCATCTTCGGATTCAGCCGCGGCGCGTACACGGCCCGCAGCCTCGCCGGCTTCATCTCGCTCTGCGGTCTTTTGAAGCCGGGTGCGCCGCTCGGGATCGGGCAGCTCTACGATCGTTACCGCCGCAACGACGCGGTCTCGACGATTTGGAAGCTCCAGGAAGCGCGCGGTGTCGGCGCTGACAGCCGAACGCTCGAAGAGCGCTGGATGCTCGACTACGCGATGTCGGTGCCGATCAAGATGATCGCGGTCTGGGACACGGTTGGGTCCTTGGGGGTGCCGTTCGGCAACATCCCGAAGATCAGCAAGTCCGGGTTTAAGTTCCTTCACACCGGTCTGCGGGTGTCGCAGGAGAACGCCTACCATGCGGTGGCCATCGACGAGCATCGCAAGGCCTTCGCGCCGACGCTGTGGACGAAGAAGATCCGCGACGGCGTCCCGGCGAACCAGATGGCGGTACCGCGGCCGCTCACGAGCGTCGAGCAGCGCTGGTTCGTCGGCGCGCACGCCAATGTCGGCGGCGGCTGCCGCAGTGATCTCCTGGCGCAGATCCCATTGCGCTGGCTGATGCAGAAGGCGTCGAGCCATGGGCTGACCTTCCGGACCGATATTGTCGTGGATCCGGAGGTGCTGAGCGCGCCGATCTCGCCGTCTTTCGACGAGTTCATGCACGGGGCCTATAAGCGCGTGTCGAAGCTGTTCGACCGCGTGATCGGCGAGCCGCCCAGGCCATCAGAGGGCGGTCGCGACGAGACAATCAACGAGACGATCGACGCCTCGGTGTTCGAGCGCTGGCAGGCGAACGCCATGTACCGTCCGAAGAACCTCGCAGATTGGGCGCAGCGCCATGGCGCTGATCTCGCGACCCTGACGGGATCGGTTCTCGCGCACGCGCCGCAGACGGCGGTGGCGTAGGGGCGAGCGACCTATTGTCGGGACTGACAGGTTTGTCGGGGTACGACAGACGGGTATGGGCGGCCTTCTCTCATCCTTCGAGGCTGGCCTGAGGATAAGGCCAACAGCGCCAATCGGCCTCGCGGTGATAACACGGACTTTGATGATGAGCGAAGGTGCGACGGCGGGTCCCAACAAGCATGTGAAAGCTTTTATCGCGTATTATGCAGCCCTTCCGCAGGCCCCGCGCTATGCCGTCATGCTCAATGGAGCCTGGGGCATCGGCAAAACCTTCTTGCTCAAGGCCTTTCTCGACACAGTCCGCACCGAAGATTTTCAGGTTGTTTACGTGAGCCTGAACGGGCTCAAATCATCCGAGGATATCGAGCGAGCCCTGTTTCGCGCAATGTATCCGTTACTCAACAGCAAAGCCGTCGATGCTTTAGGAAAAATTATTGCTAGTGTTGGAAAGTTTTTCAGAGCGGAAACGAATCTGCGACCGATTGATTTTTTTAATTCGTACACTGCCAACCTCTACGTGTTTGATGACATCGAACGTTGTGCGATGCCCATCGACCAGACCCTTGGTTATATCAATGGCTTCGTTGAGCATGGGGATCGCAAGGTCATTCTCGTTGCCAATGAAGCGGAAATTCGATTGGCTGACGACTATCGACGCATTCGTGAAAAGCTCATCGGCCGAACGCTCGAAATTCAAGCGGATTTCGACAGCGCGCTTACGGTGTTCCTGCAGACAATCCGGGATCCGCGGGCGCGTGAATTTCTTGTCGCCAGAACGGACGTGATCGGAACGATCTACACGCAGTCCGGCCTCAACAATCTGCGCATCTTGCAGCAGACGATGTGGGATTTCGAGCGCTTTTACTGTGCTCTCGAAGACAAACATCGTGCCGATGATGCCGCCATGACGGCGCTGCTGCGAATGCTGTTTGCCTTATCGATGGAATTCAAGGCCGGTCAGATCAACGCGGATGATCTGCGAAACCGGAGTGGCAATCCCTACGCGACGGCCGGGCGAACCCAGGGAACGGTGGCCTCACCGTCATCGTTTGACGCGGCTCGCGCGCGGTATCCCGAAGCAGATTTCGCAGATCCCGCGCTCTCAGATGGCGTTTTGACCGACCTTCTTGTGAAGGGTGTTGTCGATGCTGAGGGGATCCGAGCCGACCTGGATGCCAGCTCCTACTTTGTCCTCGTCGCCGACGAGCCCGCTTGGCGGACGGTTTGGTACGGCATTGAGCGCACCGATGCGGAGGTGGCGGATGCCTTTGCGAGGATGGAGGCCGCTTTCGCGGCACGCGAATACATCGTCCCGGGGGAGATCCTGCACGTCTTCGGTCTCCGGCTGCGCCTGTCGCGCATTGGAGCGTTGACGCTCACGCTTCCTGAAATTGTTGCCGAGTGCAGAGGCTATGTTGACGACCTGTATGCCGCAAAGCGTCTGGAACCTGCGACTGCGGGAGATGGCATGGATGAGTTTCGGTCGACGGGTTACGGTGGTCTTGCTATCGCCTCATCTGAGACGCCTGAGTATCGCGATCTCTATGGCCATTTCCGTGAGACACAGAAGGCGGCTGCCATCGACAGCTATCCTGATATCGCTGGACGCCTGATGCAGGAGATGACGAGCGATCTCGAACGGTTCGTTGATCGCGTCACGTTCGGCAGAGGAGCCTCCGGTGACATGGCTCGGATACCGGTGCTGTCCGCTCTGGATGTCGACATCTTTGTTGCGACGCTTCTGGCCCTCCATCCGAGCCAACAAAGGACCGTGTTGAAGGCGCTCAAGGCCCGCTACGACCACAGCACCCTGAAGGACGAACTCGCTCGTGAATTGCCGTGGGCGCAAACGGTCCGTCAAAAGCTGATCGCGACGGCGTCGATGCTGCCGCCGTTCGGGCGCGAACGGATCGAGGTGTTTCTCGCGCACACGCTCGACACCGCTCCCGACCTGAGGGTGTCGTCGACTCCTGTGCTGCCGCCTCCTGCGGCGTCACCGCCCTCTGTCTGACCTTCTGTCAGATCTGTCGGCTTCGCTCTCCAGAATCCGTTTTGGGGTACGACGCGACGGACGGGTGGCGAGTCTGCCCTCTGACGTTCCCGACAACTCCGACAATAGCCCGTCGAAAATCAGGCCACCCCTGCGACCGGTCATACCCTCGTGTGTCCGATAGCGGGATGACCGCATCGATATTAAATATCAGCGGATTCACGCGGAAAATTCTTTTTGCCGGTCGCAGGTTTTGCCCTCACAGTTGAATTCTTCATATATGAGGCCGGCGTCGGCGAGGATGTCGAGCGTGATGCTGCGGATACGCGTATCCCGGATCGTGAGGTGATCGCGATATCGATGCTGGGGCGCGTGCGAGCTTTTGCCGTGGGTCGTCACGATGGCGGCAACTGCAAGCCGATCGAGGAAGCGTTCGGCTGGATCAAGGCGCAAGCCGAGCTGTGGACGGTCAAGCTGCGCAGGCGTGCCAAGGCCGAGGCGCTATTCACCTTCGCGGCCGCCACCTACAACCTCGTGCGTCTGCCCAGACTGCTAGCACCGCATGCGGCCTGATCCCGGCAAAGACCCTCCCTGACCGCGGCTGGAGCGATCAAGCGGCAATCCGCCGACCAGACACGCCCGCCCAAACTACAAGATTCCCCTGCAGCTGGACAAACGTTACTTCTGCAGCACCTTGCTAGAGAGTTGAAGCGCGCCTGATTGGCCGAACACGTCGGCCAGATCCTTGTTCACCTCCGCCACGAAGCGGGCACTTCGGAAGTCAGTGTCGATGCTCTGGGGTGCGTTGGTGATCAGCCTGCATCGCCAGAGATCGGCTGGGAGCGCCGTGAGCGCGGCGTCGCAGTCGATCCCGCGCCCCTGGCTGGTTGGGAATTTGTTGCTCTTGAAGGTCAACCAGTGGAAGCCCGCGATTACGTCGGCGGTGTGCGACGGCTTGCCCCACCCGATCAACCTCGCGGGGAATCGCACACTGTGCAAGGGCACGTTGTCCTTTCCCGGAAACTGGACGTACCGCGTGTCGGATGCGGCCTCGCCACACCACGCCTGCCAACCCTCATTCTCCTCTATAAACTCTAGCGTTACGTTTCTTCAGATAGAAATCTTTCGCAGAGGGCCGGAAGAGGTGCGTCCGTGCACCGGTCGGCCAAGGGGATTCAAGAGGATTTCCGATGAGTGTTGCTTTGGAAACGTTATATTTGCTCGACCAGATTGTAAAAACGATTTCTTCGAATGGGGCGTCGCTAACGAAGACAAAAATAAGCCGCCTATTGGGCAGGGATCCTAAAGAACTAGTTAGTGCCCTCGAGCATGGTTGCGAGAAAAAGATCCTAATATGGTCAGAAGGCAATTGGTATAATGTAAAAAAGGATTTTATCATTGCCGAGGATGCTTTTTATCCTGCAGCTGAGGCGGGGTTGAAAAGGCTTTGGCAAGATGAAAATTTTCATGACAATGAGTTTTTCATCGAAAACACCTCTCGGAAAGACTCGAAGATCGTTGGTCCTTGGACGCGTCCCGACCTCACACTGATCTCCCATAAAAAATATCCGTGGACCATCGGCCGTGAATTCGATGTCGTAACTTTTGAAATTAAACGACCTGATAGCTGCAACGTGATTGCGGTCTTCGAGGCTTTGTCACATGCATCTGCGGCAACTAAGGCTTATGCAGTATTTCCTGTTGACCACGCAACTTGGCGAAAAGATAATCCTGCGCAAGAGTCGCGTGTGATGGATGAGTGCTCCAAGCATGGCATTGGGCTGATCCTAATCGAGGATGTCTATGTTGCACCTCGAGCCGTCCACTTGATCAAGGCTCAGAAGCGCGAAATCGACCATGAACGGTGTAGCGACTTCCTTGGTGCAGTGATGTCCGAAGACGCGAAAAGTAGGCTGTCTGAGTGGAAATGATCGGCCACGCGTTAGCGGCGGTACTGGTGCGGGTGCAGCGTTTGCCTAGCCGCGCGGTCCGCGGACCCCGATGCACTTGACGCTTTGCGTGTCGATGATCGCCAACCGTGGATCGGGCCGACGTCCGCAACGCCGCCGCTGACGGCGAGCCAGAGCCTGCATCAGGCTCTCGAACAGACCCTTCTCGATCCAGCGCCGGAACCAGCGATAGACCGTGCGCCAGAGCGGAAAGCCGGCCGGCAACGCCCGCCATCCTCCGCCCGTTCGCAGGTGCCAAGCGATCCCCGCCAGCGCTTGACGCGCCGCTGTCGCTTCTGGACGGCCCGGCGGATCGGCTCGCTTCAGGAAACGGGCCACTGGCCTGCTGCCGGTTTCACGGACACCCGGTTTAGGTGTGATGGTGAAGTCGGAGGTGCTCCATGCAGCGTCGCAAGTTCGGACGTGAGTTTAAGATCGAGGCGGTTCGACTGGTTCGGGAACGTGGTGTCAGTGTCGCGCAGGCCGCGCGCGATCTCGATGTTCACGAGACGATGCTGCACCGGTGGGTGAAGCAGGCGGCGGTCGACCCCCAATACGCTTTTCCCGGTCAGGGGCAAATGAAGCCCGAGCAGATCGAGATCAATCGCCTGCGCAAGGAGGTCGCTCGTCTGAAGGCGGAGCGTGATATCCTAAAAAAGGCCGCCGCATACTTTGCGAGGGACGCGATATGAAGTTCGCGTTCATCGCAAAGCATCACGCTATCTGGCCGGTTGCCTGGATGTGCGCAGCGCTGGGTGTCTCGCGCTCCGGCTTCCACGCTTGGCTCACCCGGCAGCCCAGCCAACGCACACGGGACGACGAAGCCATCCTGAGCAAGGCCCACGCGAGCTTCGTGGCCAGCGACCGTACCTACGGCGCGAGGCGCGTCTGGCGCGACGTGCTCGCCGAGGGCGTCTCGTGCGGGCTGCACCGCATCGAGCGGATCATGCGCGAGAATGCCTTGCGAGCGCGACCGCGCCGACGGGGGCTGCCGAAGGACGAAGGTGAGCGGGCCGCTGCCTCGCCCAATCTCCTGGAGCGGCGGTTCGCGGCCGATGCTCCGAACCGAAAGTGGATCGCCGACTTCACGTATATCTGGACGGCCGAGGGGTGGCTCTACGTCGCCGCCGTCATCGATCTGTTCTCGCGCCGTGTCGTAGGTTGGTCGATGCAGACTAGCATGACGGCTCAACTCGTCACGGATGCGCTCGTCATGGCGATCTGGCGCAGAGGCAAGCCGGATGCTCTGTTGCATCACTCGGATCAGGGCTCGCAATACACGAGTGAAGCCTTCCAGCGCCTGATGGCCGAGCACGGTGTGACCTGCTCGATGAGCCGGTCGGGCAACGTCTGGGACAACGCGGCGATGGAGAGCTTCTTCTCGTCGCTGAAGACCGAGCGCACCGCCCGGCGGACCTACCGCACGCGGGATGAAGCCCGTTCCGACGTGTTCGATTACATCGAGCGCTTCTACAACCCGGCGCGGCGGCACTCGACCTTGGGCTACCTCAGCCCTGTCGAGTTCGAAAACCGTGCCCAATGAGCTTAGGACGGCGTCCACCAAACCGGCAGCAGGCCACACCTCGTCCAAGCCCGCCTGCAACACCATGTCCTTCAGGCGCGCCTCATGACGCGTCCGATGTCGGTCCGTCCACATCTGCTCTCCACGCCGCGCCGCCAGGCGGAATTGGTGCTGGATCACGAGACAGATGGGACGGCCGACCGTAGTGCTCAAACAGGCTCTGAGAGCGGTTCGGAGTTGTCCGGCCCTCGCGGCATTCACGATCCCGGGCTCGTTCAGCGCCTCACGAGCGATGCAGTCGGACGCCTCTCGGACCGACGGTAGGTAGGACGAGCCGTCTGCAGCGAGGATCGTCCTGAATGCCTTGCGCGACTGCTTCCTCGAAGCTGCTTAGCAAAAACAGACAAGTGATGAGTCCAGCGCGCATCCTCGCCTCACGACGCGGTTGGCGGCGGCGATGCGCCGGGCGTGGTCGAGCAGTGTCATGGTGAGGCTGCCTCCGGAAGCGAGGCAGCCATCCGCGATCGCGGCGGGCTATGCCTCGTGGGGTGTCGTGAGGGGGCGAGGGGGACGCGACGGGGCGAGCAAGCCCAACAAGGCCGCGGCGGGCCAGCGAACAGGCCAGAGGGGGCGTTTTCGACTGGAGGTCGAATGGGACATGGGGCCTCGAAAGGCTGGAGCCGCCCGAACGTAAGCTCAAGGGCGGGATGGCGCTCCGGCAAGGCGCGGAAGCGAGGGAAGCGCCGTCAAGGCGCCGAGGAACAGATGCGGAACCGAAGCGACGGCGGCAACCGCGGGGCAACACCCGCGTCCGAAAAGTTCCGACTCCGGTGGAAAGCGGGGATTGGCGAGACAACGTTAATCGATCGGCAAGCATGCCGGAGTCCGGCATCCCACCAAGGGCTTCAGTCCCCGCGGGGACGAGTTTGCCTGCCAGCCCGGAAACAGTTCACGAGTTCGTCGCGGTCGCGGCCGCGACACCAGAAATGCCAAGCTCCCTGACCCGCTTCGCCTTGGTCGGCGACACGGTCGGATCGACCTCTTCGAGGAACACGACGACCCGATGCGGGATATCGGCGTGGACGGGTAACTCGTATTATGAACGACGATGGCGCCCGTCCTGCGGTCTCGTCGTCTCCGCCACCGTCCGCGCGGCCCCTGCTGGGTTGAACCGCTCCACGTGCCGATCGCACTGCCATCGCCGCAGCCGACGACGGTTGCGGTAGGGTGGTGAACGTGACCGGCAACCGCCGCGCCGCCAGGAGCGATCGGTTGTCCGTCGAGAGCCGTGCCCGAGGCTCGCACGCGCCTTCGGGCACGGAGGTAACTCGGTGGCGGAAATTCGACGCACGGACTACGTCCGGAAACCGGAAGATCGGTATGGCGAAGGATGCGCCGTCCAGCTAGAATTCGTGGGTTCCAAGAGACGATCCGTCATCGGCATGAACCGCGCAAACCTCCTCTTGGGCATCTCGCACTATCTGACGCACCTCCAGGTGTCAGTTGGGCTACTCAACAGTCTCAACCTGCAAGACATAAACGGTCATGCCGAAGCGTTCTTTCGAGATTTCTTGAATTTGGCGCTGGGCTACGAACTCAAGAACATCAACATCATTGAGCGAAACGCGCGAGCCATCGATCTGGGAGACGAGGACGAACGGATCGCCGTTCAAGTGACCTCCACCTCCGATTTGGACAAGATCAAGCATACCCATAAGGGCTTCGTAGCGAATGGCCTCGACGGAAAATACGACCGGCTGGTTGTCCTCATCATCGGGGAGAAGCGCAGGTACCGCGAGGCATCCCTAGGCGGCGCAGGTGTCTTCACCATATCCCTGACGGACGACGTCTGGGACATCCCCGAGTTGTTGAGGAAGGTCGGCGATCTTCCCTTGGACAGGCTTGAGCGCTGCCGCGATTTCCTCCGCGACGAGTTGCGAGTCGTCGAGCCCCGGCAGTCGAACGAGGTCTCGACGCTGGTCCGTCTCATCGAAGTCCTCAGCGCCGCCGAGGACGGTATTTCGGTGGGCGATAATCGGGAGGACCCCGATCCCGACAGGAAGATCCGCGACCGATTCGCGGATCACGCCGCCTTCCTTGAGCGTCAGTACGTCGACCTGCACGAGATCTACGGACGCGCGCTGGCGGAGGTGAACCGTCACTCCGATCTCGGGCACGTGCGTGTGCGCAAGCTCCAGGTCTACCTCATGAACTGGAGTGACCGCGTCCTGGCGGAACACGGAGGCGATCCCGAGGCCGCGCTCGACGCGTTGACCGGAAAGGTCCTCCGGACGATGGGGAGCAGCGAGGTCGCATTCGATGAATGCGCCGTTCGATATTACCTTGTCGACCAGCTGATTGCCTGCAACGTGTTCCCCAACAAGCGCGCGCTCCATGCCTAGCATCTTCCTGAAGGACGAGGCACTCGATAAGTCTCCGGCCATCGTCGGCTTCGAGATCGCACGTTTCATCAGGCAATCCGGCAAGGACCGTGTGAGTATCTTCGACGTGGTGGAACGCTTCAAGCGCGAGAGATGGTTCGCGTGGAATTCGTTCTTCTACGGCATCACCTTCCTTTACGCCGTCGGGCTCATCGATTTCGAAGAACCATACCTGATAGCCCGCGATGCTGATTGAGCGCCTCTACACCGAGCCCGCAACCATCGCGCCGGTCGTCTTCACGGCGGGTGTCAACGTGATCCTGGGCGAGAGCGATGTGACGAGCACCAAGAACAACGGCGTCGGCAAGTCCCTCTGCATCGAGTTCCTGAACTTCGCCTTGCTTAAACGCAAAGCGGAAAGCCGCGTGTCGAGGATCCCGAAAGAGAGCTTCAATCCGCGCACCCTCATCTGCGTCGACTTCCAGCTGCATGGGGTGGGCTACACGATCAAGAGGTCCCTCGAAGAGGCGGAGCACCCGCGGATCATCGTGGACGGGCGAGAAATGGTCTACGCCAAGCTCAAGGACGCGACCGACTTCCTGACCGGGAGGCTCTTCCCCGACCATGATGCGCAGGTCGGGTTCCGGGAGATCCTGGGGCCATTGATCCGCGACGAGCGATCCGAGTTCAAGTCGATCGTGGCCTGCTTCGACACGAAGGCCCGGATCCCCGACAACTATGCGCCCCACCTCATGCTGCTCGGCATCGACCTTGGCATGTACCGCGCCATCAAGGCCATCCAGAAGGAGCTCGACGCGATCGCCGTCGAGGAGGCTCGCATCAAGGAGAGCGTCAAGCTCGTCCGCCAGAAGAACCTGGACGACGCCCGGTCCGACCTGAACGCTCTCGACGAGGAGGTCGAGACGATCCGTCTGGGCATCGATGCCCTTGAGAACGCCCCGGCCTACGATATCGTCAAGGACGAGATCCTGGATATCGAGGACCGCATGTCCGAGCTGCGCCGCGGCAAGGACGTGCTGGTCCGGCGTGCCGCGAACCTGGCGCCGATTGCCGTCGAACCTGACATCGACGGCGACGAGATCCGCGACTTCTACGACCAGCTTCGTGCCGGCCTGGGAACCAGCATCGTCCGCGAGCTCGCGGAGGTGGTTTCCTTCAAGTCGAAGATCGAGCAGTTCCAGCGCCACCTGCTGGACGAGAAGTCCAGGGTGGTGGACGTGGAGATCCGAAGCCTCAACAGACAGCTTGCCGAACTCGATAGGCGCTACGCCAAGCTCGTGGCGGTCCTCGACCAAGACGGGCAGCTGCGCAACCTACGCCAGACCTATGCCTCCTTCCAGGCCAAGAGCGATGAGCTCGGACAGCTCAAAGGCTTTTTCGGCCGTTACGACCAACTCCTGATCGAACGCCAGACCAAGAAGTCCGAGATCGAGGCCGAGAGGCTGGCGTTGCAAGCCAGCATTTCGGCCTCCGGGGATCGGCTACGCTCCTTCGAACAGACGATCCTGGCCATCCATCAGTTCATCCAGGGCAACCGAAGGGCATCGTTCGAGGTACGAACCACCAACAGGAAGCACGTTGTCGATATGGTCCTGAGGATCGACGACGATGGCAGTCACAGCGTGGAAAGGGAGAAGGTCTTCATCTACGACATAGCGCTGCTGTTGAACGACTATACGAAAACGCGTCATCCGGGAATTCTGGTTCACGACAACATCTTCGACGTCGATGACGATACTCTGCAAAAGAGTTTGGGGTTCATACTTACCCGCGCCAGGCTTGACGAGAACCAACAGTATGTCTTGACGCTGAATGTCGACCGCATCGAGCATTCGCGGCAGGAGGTATGGTTTTACGAATTGGAGCAGTGCGTTATAGCATCTTACACCAAGGGCAATCGATTTCTCAAAACGCATTACCAGGAAGTTGGCTAGGGGTGATCGCGTGGATCGGGCTCGTGCTCATACCTGTTCGCCGGCCCGGACGGACGCGACCTCCCGGATGAGATGGCGCCCTGGTTGATCTCGATGACGACGCGGGGCGGGGAGACGAGTTCGAAATGACTGCGACTAGGTTCGGACCCGGCTGAGGCGAGGGCGCTACGTCAAAGCTGGTTGAACCCGCACCGCCGATCCGCCCGTTCCGCTGTAGCGGACGCGGCTCCGGAGGGCTCCAGCAACCCCAGATGACGTAGCGCCGCCGTTGCCCTCCCCAACCAACTTGCGATTCTGACCGGATTTTTATCGCTGACCCTTGCTTCGCTAGGTGACATCCTGAAGCCTTTCAAACGCAGCGGACTTCAGCGATGCTATCCCTAACCGACTTCATCGCGACCCTGCCGGGCGTCATGCCTCGCAAGGCGCGGACCCTCATCCTTGACGGTGAGGTGCTGTCGAAGTCCGAGCGATCCGATATCCGCTGCGGCGACAATTTTTGGGACGTGACCCTGGAAGTAGGCCCGGACGCCGCGGCCGCGATCCTGGCGGCCTACCAGGCTGGCCGGCTTCCGATGCAGCCCCGGGCCGTCCCAGTCGAGGCACCAGAGGCCGAAACCTACCTCGCGCAACGTGAGACGCTGCTGGCAACGCTGGCCGAGCGGGACCGGAAGAGGCGGGCCACCAAGGATCCGGCTCTCGTCAGGGAGACCGATTTCCACGACCACTATTTCCTCGACACGGTGTTCCTAGCAGTTCACGGCAAAGGGCCCGGGACGCTGACCTTGGCCGGGATCCCAGTGACGAAAACCCTCGCGGGCTACTCCACCAACAGCGGGAAGGGCACCGGCTACAGCGTCACTTTCCACTGGGTCGGTTCGGACGGAGCGCCGCGCTCGTCCGGCCGCGTGGCGCCAGAGGCCTCTAACCGGAGCAACGACGCCGAGCGCGACTGGGGCCTGCCAGGCGGCTAGAGGCTGTTATGGACCTGTCAGCTGTGAGGCTCAGATGATGGGCGATGAGCCTGTCCCGGAAAGCCTACCCGTCTGATGTGTCCGATGATGAGTGGGCATTGGTCGCCCCGTATCTGACGCTGGTCCGCGAGGACGCTGGCCAGCGCGCGCATCCGTTGCGGGAGGTGTTCAACGGGCTGCGCTACGTGGTGAAGACGGGCGCGCCGTGGCGCTGGATGCCCCACGACCTGCCGCCCTGGGCGGCCGTCTACCAGCAGGCGCAACGCTGGCTGCAGGCGGGCTGCTTCGAGCAACTGGCCGAGGACCTTCGCGCCGTGCTGCGCCTGGCGGCCGGGCGCAAGGCGGAGCCGTCGGCGGCCATCCTCGACAGCCGAACGCTGCGGGCGACGCCCGAGAGCGGCGAGCGGGCCGGCTACGATGGGGCCAAGCGCAAGCAGGGCTCGAAGCTGCATATGGCGGTGGACACGCTCGGCCACCTCCTGGCCCTGCATGTCACGCCGGCCAACGCCGATGACCGCGCCCAGGTCGAGCGTCTGACCAAGGCTGTGCAGGCGGCCACCGACGATCACGTCGAGATCGCGTTCGTGGATCAGGGCTACACGGGCGAGAAGCCAGCCACAGCCGCGCGCAGGCACGGCATCGAACTGGAGGTCGTGAAGCTGCCGGAGGCCAAGCGCGGCTTCGTACTGCTGCCCAAGCGCTGGGTCGTGGAACGCTCCTTTGCCTGGGCCACCCGCTTCCGCCGGCTCGTCAAAGACTACGAGCGCTATGCCAGCACGCTGGCTGACCTCCACATCGTCGCCTTCGTCTGCATCATGCTCAAAAAGGCCGCTCTACTCGCAGCCAGTTCATAACAGCCTCTAGTCGACTGAGCTATCGCTATCTAGAAATAATCTGTTGGAAAGAGTGGAACGCCGGATTTAATCAGCCTAAGATGATCTTCGCCCGCAGTCTAATTGCAAGCTTTGATCATCTCTTGAGCGATGTTATTTACGGTGAACTGCTCCATAGTTCGGCAAACGATAACTCTCGCATGTTCTGGCTTCGTTAAGTTTTCTGCATGGACAGTGCACTCAACGCTGCCGCGAACCTCGCCTCCGTGGCAGAATAAAACCTCAAATTCAAAGATCTCTGTGCCTGCTTTGTGGCGCCAAATATCACAAGTTAAAGCGCCTGTATCCACGGCTCTGTGGACTGTTAAGTTCAAGTAAAAGGCTTCTTGTTCGTGCGGCCGTTGATGAAACGGCGCACTGATTCTCGGAGGCGGTAGTGGCATTGCCATCATGCTGTTTATAGCGCCGTACGGCGGATCAAACAAAGAGCGGCGGGCGAGCAATCCTGCAGCTTCTGCAGCGCTGGCGCTCAAACCCAACCTTTGAGCGTCTGAAAGCAGGCCTGCGCGTTTGATGTCCGATATGGACCGAGCGAAGACATTGTCGTGCCTTCCGAGGAACTCAGCGGCCGTCGTCGCAACTCCTGCTGTCTGCAACATAGGCTTCGGCCTTACTGGCGGAGAGGTGCGAGTGACGTCGGCTTGGAAGGCCGGTGCCTGCGGCGGTGATGAAAATCTCGGCGTTGGTGCAGAACGCGCTTGGCTCGTAGGATCTGCGTTTCCACTGTGGGGGCGAAATCACCGACCCGATGGGCTTGAGATCGAGTTCTGGGTGGTCGCCGAACGCGAGCTGCGCGTTGAGCGCCAGAAACGTCTACAGCGTAAGGGAAAGGCCCAAACCTCCTAAGCTTCGCACCATGATGTGCGACCAACACTCAAGGTCGCCCCATCTGCCGATTGCCAGCCAGCGTTTGGTGAAGCTAGCGAACTGGGTCAGCCCGGAACGTACGTCCCTTGGATGCGCCGTCACCCTGACACGCGCAGGGCACTGCAGGCGCGGCGTCGCCCTTGCGGATCGGTGTCTTACAGGTAACCGCGTGAGTGAGAAGGTGCTCCAGCGGCGCCGCCTGGTACGGCTTCTGCAGCACCGGAACGGCCTGATACGCAGCTTCCAACCCCTGCCGCCCATAGCCGGTGGCGAACAGGAACGGCGTGCTCCTCTCGAACAGCATGTCTGCCACCGGGTAGCTGCGTGCATCGCCGAGGTTCACGTCCAGCACCGCCAGATCAAACTGACCGGTCCGAGCATGTGGTCCGCCCTTTAGTATGGCTTTCGAGCCAGGAGGACGGATCGATGTCGAGGAAGCGACCCAAGCCTGAGGAGATTGTTGCGAAGCTGCGCCGAGCTGACGTGCTGATCGGCCAAGGTACGAGCGTGGTGGAGGCAATCCGGGCGATCGGCGTGAGCGAAGTTACCTACGCGACGAACTGCTGGACGGAGAGATCTTCTACAGCTTGCGGGAGGCGCAGATCCTGATCGAGAGTTGGCGGCGGCATTACAACACCGTCCGCCCGCACGGCGCACTCGGCTATCGGCCGCCGGCGCCAGAGGTCTTCCTACCCGCCTTCACCGCTTGGCCGGCTGCGCTCACCCCACCGGCTCCGCCGGCCAAGCGACCCGTGGAGCAAAGGCCTGACGTCCCCCCATCGCTTTGGTCCGGCGTGAGTGCGAGTTTTCCGGTTGTGTGAGCCCCTGATGGGAGGAGCAGAGCCGTGAAGAAGAGCAGGTTCACCGAGGAGCAGATCGCCTTCGCGCTGAAGCAGGCCGAGACGGGGACACCGGTCGCGGAGGTGCTGCGCCGGATGGGCATCTCCGAACAGACGTTTTACCGCTGGAAGAAGCTCTACGGCGGCTTGGGCACAGGCGAGCTGCGGCGGCTGAAGCAGCTTGAGGACGAGAACCGCAAGCTTAAGCAGCTCGTTGCCGATCTGAGCCTCGACAAGCACATCCTGCAGGACGTGCTCGCAAAAAAGCTCTGACGCCTGCTCGGCGACGCGAGCTCGTGCACCAGGTTCAGGAGGCGCACGGGGTGAGCGAGCGGCGCGGCTGCGCCGCGCTCGGCGTCGGCCGGTCGAGCATCCGCTACCGCTCGACCAAGCCCGATCAGGCACCGCTGCGGATGCGCATCTGTGATCTGGCCAAGAGCCGGGTGCGCTACGGCTACTTCCGAATCTACATCCTGCTGCGCCGGGAGGGTTGGCGGGTGAATCACAAGAGGGTCCACCGTCTCTACCGGGACGAGGGGCTGAGCCTGCGGCTCAAGCGACCGCGCCGGCACGTCAGCGCGGCACACCGTGAGCGTCAGCCTGCTGCGCTCCAGCCGAACGAACGCTGGTCGATGGACTTCGTCTCCGACGCGCTGTTCGACGGCCGCCGGCTGCGGGCCCTGACGGTCGTCGATGCGTTCACGCGCGAGGCTCTGGCGATCGAGGTCGACCAGGGCATCAAAGGCGAACAGGTCGTGGCTGTCGTCGGCCGCTTGGCGCTGCTGCGCGGAGCACCGTGCGCGATTCAGGTCGATAACGGGCCTGAGTTCGTCTCGAAAGCCCTCGACCGCTGGGCCTACGAGAACGGTGTCACGTTGGACTTCTCGCGCCCTGGCAAGCCGACCGACAACGCACTGGTCGAGTCGTTCAACGGCCGCCTGCGCGACGAGTGCCTGAACGCGAACTGGTTCTTGTCGTTGGCCGACGCGAGGAGCAAGATCGAGACGTGGCGGCGGCACTACAACGAGAGCCGTCCTCACACCGCCCTGGGGTGGCGAACGCCCCAGGAATTCGCCCTGGCGGCGGCCCTGCAGCCCGCCGAATGAGACCCGGAGGCTCACCTTTCGGCCGGACCAAGATCCGGGGGACCCTCAGGCCGACCCTGCACTAACTTAGAACTTGGACCACCGCGTGGGGGCCGATCATATTTGTTTTCTCTATATATCACGGTTAATCATTTAAGAAATATCAAAGCATATTAATAAATTTTAATATTGTTATTTGTCCATGAGCGATGAAGTTGTGCACATATCGAGCCCGAATATCCATCTTTATTATAATATTCCTTTAGCGTGCGCGACAGTCCAAGGTGTCGCGATACGGAATCGTGATGTTCACCTTCCGTTCTTGGAGGATCGGGGCATGAGCAACCCATCACCTCGGCGCAAGCCATAGGACATAGGTGCGCTGGCTCGCGTGTATCTGCCCTCAATCGAGACGGCGCAGTACAAACTGCACGATGCGCTCAAGGACGAGGTGCGGCTGAGGGAAGAGGCTGACAGCGCAAGCAGCGCCTTTGCCGCTCGATCAAGCCACGGTGATGCTCGGGTAGAGCGAGAAGAGAAGACGTGCCTCAACGACCTCAGCAGACTCGGCTGCGGTCGTTGAAGCGTATATCGGACGGGGTCAGGCGGCGCGCACTGTCGTAAGGAACCGGTCGACTTCCGCCGAGAGACGTTCGGACTGCCGGGACAACTCGGAGGCCGACATAAGTACCTGGCTAGCCGCCGCTCCCGTCTCTTCCGAGGCCTGCGCAACGCCCGCGATGTTGCTCGTCACCTCCGTCGTGCCCGTGGAAGCCTGGGCTACGTTGCGCACGATCTCCTGGGTTGCCGCGCCCTGCTGCTCCACTGCCGCGGCGATGCCGGCAGCCACGGCGTTGATCTCGCGGATGCGGTTGCCAATTCCGTCGATCGCGCCGACTGCCTGATCGGTCACACCTTGCACCTGGCCGATGCGCTGACCGATCTCCTCGGTTGCGCGTGCAGTCTGGTTGGCGAGTTCTTTGACCTCCGCTGCGACGACAGCGAAGCCGCGCCCGGCATCGCCTGCACGGGCCGCCTCGATCGTGGCGTTGAGCGCCAGCAAGTTGGTCTGGCCGGCGATGTTCGAGATCATGCCGACCATGGCGCCGATCTGTTCGGCGGCCTGCTTGAGTTCCTGAACCAGCTGCGTGGTTTGGTGTGCCTCGGCTACCGCAGCCTCAGCCAGATTGGCCGAGCCCGACACCTGCCTGCCAATCTCCTCTACCGACACCCCAAGTTCCTCTGCTGCGGCTGCCACGGTGCCAACGTTGGTGGCCGCTTCCTCGGCCGCGGCGGCGACCGTGCTGGACTGGCTGGCGGTCTCGGTAGCGGTGGCCGTCATCTGCTGTGCCGTAGCCTGCAATTCAGTGGCGGAAGCCGAGACCATGCCGACGATCGACCCGACCGCCGCCTCGAAGCCGTCGGCGAGTTCCACCATGGTGCGCTTGCGCTCGGCGGCGGCGGCCTCGTCGGCGATGCGCTTGATCTCCGCCTGCTCGGCGGCTTTTTGCGCCACCATTGTCTTGATATCCTCGACCGCACGGCCAACCGCACCGATCTCATCACCCCGGTTTGCTTCCTTGATCGTGGCCTCGATTTCGCCTTTGGCCATCCGCTGGAGGACGCGGACCAAGTTACCCAAGGGACGCGTGATGCCGACAACCGAGACGAAGATCGCTGCGGCTAGACCGAACAGCATGCCCAGCGCACCGATGCCCATCAGGCTGTAGCGGGTGGCATTGGTCTGCTCCGTGAGCAAATCGGAGTTGTTCTCCATGTAAGTCGCGATGTCGTTGGCCAGTTTACCGCCCTCCGCGACCATGGCAGCAAGGGTTGGGTCGACCGCGCTGTGCATCAAGCTGATTGCTTCGGCGTTTTGGTTCAGGGTACCGAGGTGGCGCACCTCAGTGACATCCTTGACGAAGCGCTCGACGCGCGCGGCCTGCTCATCTAGGCGCACTGCGAACGTCGGCGCCTGCCCGCGCAAATCACTCAGGGTCTGCCGCATGGTCGGAAGCGCCGCCTCAAAGCCCTCGTTGGCAGCTTTCATCTGGGCCGTATCGGTCTCGGCGATGGTGCGCAAGACCCAGTAATTCAACTCGAAGACCAGCTGATTGGAGCGACGCGCATTGGACACGGCCCTTGCCTCACGGACTATAAAAAGACTATAGGCGTCATCTATGCTGCTCATTCGCGACTGAGCGAACCATATGCACCCTAATACTATTACAGCGATCATACCAATAACCGATATAAACTTCGCAAATATTTTCACATGAGACATGATTTGCACCCTATCGGCTTGGAGGACGGCCTGATCTCCGATTATCTTTTGATACCTAATTTATGATTAAATATGTTACAAACCGCTCGCATCAGATTGATCAACACCCAAGATGATCCAGCTAAGACGCGTCGGTGACAGTGCCCTCAGCTGTCCGCTCCTCAACCTGCACTGGAACTAGAAGCAAGTGGCTTTCAGATCCATCTGGGTGGGGGACGGCTCGTGCTGGCCTGCCCCCTGAAAAGTGGTCCTCCCTGAGGTATGGCTTCGAGCCATGTGGAGGATGTCATCATGGGACGGAAGAAGCATACGGCTGAAGAGATTGTTGCCAAGCTGCGCCAAGTGGATGTTCTGGTCTCGCAGGGTCGCAAGGTGTCTGAAGCAATCCGATCCATCGAGGTGACCGAGGTCACGTATTACCGCTGGCGATCCGAGTATGGCGGTCTGAAGGGTGATCAGGTCAAGCGGCTGAAGTCCTTGGAGATGGAGAACTTGCGCCTGCGTCGGGCGATCTCTGATCTGACGCTGGAGAAATTGATCCTGAAGGAGGCAGCTTCGGGAAACTTCTTCTCTATTCGGGGTTCATCGGTCAACTCCCCTGCGTGCTCATCCCTATCCAGTGCGTGAACGGTCCTGCGGAGTTCTTGCTTCTCTCCGAGGTCGGCACGTGCCGCCTCATGATGGGATCAGAGGGAGTGGGCGGAGCCATCTAAGCCGCGCGCTCGGCAAAACCGGCGCTCGAGTTTCCTCGGTCTCACCCGCTCCCGTCGTCCCCGCAGGGACCTCCTCCACGCCGGAGGAGCTCGATGTTACTTGGTGGCGTCGGTGGACCTCAGGCTGCTGTCGTGGCCGCGGCCGACCAACGGAAGTCCGTCCCGTCGCGCCACATGCGGTGCAACACGATCGCCAGCTTGCGGGCAACGGCCACGAGGGCCTTCTGCATGCCCCGCCGCTTGGCGACGGCCAACCCCCACACCTTCAGCCCTGACCACCGGCCGCGTGAGCCGGTCAGCAGCACGAGCGCTGCTTCGTAGAGCGCGGCGCGCATCATCCGATCCCCGCACTTCGAGATCCGCCCGACCCGCATTGTCTCGCCGGACTGGTAGAGCCGCGGCGTCAGACCGTAATGCGCCCCGACGCACTGCGAACGTCCAAACCGGGCCGGGTTGTCGACGCAGGTGCGGTAGGTCAGCGCCACGACCGGCCCCACTCCGGGCGCGGTCATCAATCGCCGGCAGACTGGGTCGGTGCGGACCTGGTCCAGCAGCATCTTGTGCAGCTTGGCGAGTTGAGTCCGAAGCGCCGCGCGCGCCTCAAACAGCGGCAGGACCACGGCGGCGACGAAGGGCAGATCGAGCACGAGGTCGCGCACGCGCTGCTCGAAGCCCACCGCCCCGACGACGCCGACCTTGAGGCCGAAGTTGCGCAGCTGGCCGCGCAGGTCGCTCTCGATGTCGTAGGCCTTGCGCTGCAGGAGCTTGCGCGAGGTCAGGAGTAGGCGGCGCTGCTGGCTGGCCGGCGTCTTGACGTGGACCGGCTTGAACAGCCCGACCCGCATCATCTGCGCGATGCCCAGGGCGTCGTTGCGGTCGGTCTTGTTGATGCGCGCCGAGAGGGCGGCGTGCATGTGACGGGTCTCGACGCAGATCGCCGGCAGCCCGACCTCGACCAAGCCGGCGTAGAGCCACGGCGAGAGCGGTCCCGCCTCCAGGCCGAGCCTGCCCCGGTAGCGCAGGGGCCGGCTACGATCCGGTAGCGCGGCGCTGGAAAAAACAGCGCCGCAGCGGCGAGACCTCGGACCCAAGGTCCGAAGAGAGCGGCCCGAAACGCTGGCCAGTACAGGGTGATCCTTTCGGGTTTTGCGCCCCCGCAAGCAGTATGAACGATCCGCTCGACAGACGGTGGGGTCATCGGGATTCCGTCTCCGGCCCCGCGACACAAGTCTTCCCCGGAATCGATGCGGCAGGCAGACTGCTGAGTCTGCCCGCCGATCACCGTTCGATGTAACCGATCTTGCTGAAGGCTGGGCGAGCGTCGCCCAGGCCTCTTTCAATCACGCTTTGCCACTACTATGGTTCGTTCGAGCCCCAACTTAGCGTCCGAGGACTAAAACTATCTGTCGCCGGACAAGTGCTCATCTTTTGCCTCAGGCTACACCAAAGTTGATTTGTTAAATCTGCTTTGAGGCATGGTCGACTTGCGCCCCTCCGCTGGAGGGGCGCTTGAAAACCATCTATTCCCACACAGTGCTCATCTTTTGCCTCAGGCTACACCTCCACAGGGTGATTTCTTCTTGTCGCTACCCGACTGCAATCCGACAGATCTCGCACTTTGAGCAGGAGCCATTTCATACAAGACTGGAATGGCATTCTCAGAGCATTCTTTCGGTGCTGGAGGATCTCCCGAATCGACTATAAACACCAAACTTAAAGGCGCATCACAGCAGTAGCACGGCATAACTATGAGCATCCTGTCGTCGAACCGCAGGTGTCGCACTTCAGGCAGGTACCGTTGCGGACCAGCGTGAAGTTCGCGCATTCGGGGCAGGCCTCGCCGACATAGCCCTTCATCTTCGCTTCGGCCCGGCGGTCGGCGACGGTGCGCTCCGCCTTCGGCTCCGGCTTGGCGAAGGGCAGCGCTTCGATGCTGCCGAGGCTCTGCGGCTCCGCCTTCAGGGCAGTCGCGCCCCGCACGGCGTGGACCGTGCCGCCGGCCGGGGCCGACTGGCCCGCGGCCGCTGCGGCCACCCCCGTCGTGGCGCCCGCCGGACCGCCCTGGATCAGGGTGAGCCGGTCGGCCGAGCCGCGCAGCAGGCCGCGGGAGACGACCGCCGAGGCGGCCGGCGCCGGCTTGGCCGACTCGCGGGTGGTGTCGCCCTCGCCGCCGCCGAGCACCGTGCCGCCGATCTCGGCCGGGTTGACGTGGGCGAGGTCGGTGCGGCCGAGATACGAGACCGCCAGTTCGCGGAACACGTAGTCGAGCAGCGAGGTCGCGTTCTTGATCGCGTCGTTGCCCTGCACGAAGCCCGCCGGCTCGAAGCGGGTGAAGGTGAAGGCCTCGACGTATTCCTCCAGCGGCACGCCGTATTGGAGGCCGAGCGAGATTGCGATGGCGAAGTTGTTCATCAGGCTTCGGAAGGTTGCGCCTTCCTTGTGCATGTCGATGAAGATCTCGCCGAGGCGGCCATCATCGTATTCGCCGGTGCGCAGGTAGACCTTGTGGCCGCCGACGACCGCCTTCTGGGTGTAGCCCTTGCGCCGGTCCGGCATCTTTTCGCGCGAGCGGATCCGCTCGATGCGCTCGATCACCCGCTCGACGATCTTCTCCGCCGCCGCCGTCGCCTTGGCAGCGGCCGGGGCCTGGATGATCGCCTCCAGAGCCTCGTCGGCGTCCTCCTCGTCATCGGCGATCAACGCCGAGTTGAGCGGCTGCGAGAGCTTGGAGCCGTCGCGGTAGAGGGCGTTCGCCTTGAGCGCGAGGCGCCAGGACAGCAGGTAGGCCGCCTTGCAATCCTCCACCGTGGCGTCGTTGGGCATGTTGATGGTCTTGGAGATCGCCCCCGAGATGAAGGGCTGCGCCGCGGCCATCATGTGGATGTGGCTCTCGACCGAGAGGTAGCGCTTGCCGGTGCGCCCACACGGGTTGGCGCAATCGAACACCGCGTAGTGCTCGGGCTTGAGGAAGGGCGCGCCCTCCAGCGTCATCGCTCCGCAGACATGGGTGTTGGCGGCCTCGATCTCGCGCTTCGAGAAGCCGAGGAAGGGCAGGAGCTCGAAGGTCGGGTCGGCGAGCTTCTCCGCCGGCACCTTGAGGGTGTCCTTGAGGAAGTCGTCGCCGAGGTTCCAGCGGTTGAACACGAACTTGATGTCGAAGGCCGACTTCAACCCGGCCTCCACCGCCGCGATCTTGTCGTCGGTGAAGCCCTTGGCGCGCAGCGACCCCGGGTTGATCGCGGGGGCCTGACCCATCGAGCCGTGGCCGACGGCGTAAGCCTCGATCTCGGCGATCTCGGCCTCGCGGTAGCCCAGCGCCCGCAGGGCGTCGGGGGCGGCCTGGTTGATGATCTTGAAGTAGCCGCCGCCGGCGAGCTTCTTGAACTTCACCAGGGCGAAGTCGGGCTCGATGCCGGTGGTGTCGCAATCCATCACGAGACCGATCGTGCCGGTCGGCGCGATCACGGTGGCCTGCGCGTTGCGGTAGCCGTGCTGCTCGCCGAGCGACAGCGCTCGGTCCCAGGCTGCGCGGGCATGGGCGCCGATATCGGCCTGCGGGATGTTGGCGTGGTCGAGCGGCACGGGGCTGACGTTCAGGCCCTCGTAGCCGGTGGCCTCGCCATGCGCCGCACGGCGATGGTTGCGGATCACCCGCAGCATGTGCTCGGCGTTGTCCGGGTAGGCCTCGAAGGTGCCGAGTTCGGCCGCCATTTCGGCGGAGGTGGCGTAGGCCACGCCCGTCATGATCGCGGTGAGCGCGCCGGCCAGCGCCCGGCCCTTATCGGAGTCGTAGGGCAGGCCCATGGTCATCAGCAGACCGCCGATATTGGCGTAGCCGAGGCCCAGCGTGCGGTACTTGTAGGAAAGCTCGGCGATCTCCTTGGACGGAAACTGCGCCATCATCACCGAGATTTCGAGCACCACGGTCCAGAGCCGGTTGAGGTGCTCGAACGCCTCGACGTCGAAGTGCTTGGACTGACGATCGTACATCGTCAGCAGGTTGGCGCTGGCGAGGTTACAGGCCGTGTCGTCGAGGAACATGTACTCGGAGCACGGGTTCGAGGCCCGGATCCGCCCGCCCTCCGGGCAGGTGTGCCAGTCGTTCATCGTGGTGTTGAAGTGCAGGCCCGGATCGGCCGAGGCCCAGGCGGCCTCACCGATCTTCTCCCACAGGTCGCGCGCCTGGGGCGTCTTCACGACCTTGCCCGTGGTGCGCGAGGTCAGGCTCCACGGCCCGTCCGCTTCCACCGCGCGCAGGAATTCGTCGGTCAGCGAGACCGAGTTATTGGAGTTTTGGCCGGCGACCGTGAGATAGGCCTCCGAATCCCAATCCGTGTCGTAGACGGGGAAGTCGATCTTGGTGAAGCCCTGGCGGGCGAACTGCACGACGCGCTTGATGTAGGCGTCCGGCACCATCGCCTTGCGGGCGGCCTTGATCTCGCGCTTGAGCGCCGGGTTGCGCTCGGGGTCGAAGCAGGCGTCGCCCTCGGCCTCGCACTGGGTGCAGGCCTTCATCACCGCGGTGAGGTGCTTGGAGACGACCTTGGAGCCTGTCACCAGCGCGGCGACCTTCTGCTCCTCCTTCACCTTCCAGTCGATGAAGTTCTCGACGTCGGGATGGTCGATGTCGACGATCACCATCTTGGCGGCGCGCCGGGTGGTGCCGCCCGACTTGATCGCACCCGCGGCCCGGTCGCCGATCTTGAGGAAGGACATCAGACCGGACGACTTGCCGCCGCCGCCAAGACGCTCGTTCTCGCCGCGCAGCATCGAGAAGTTGGAGCCGGTGCCCGAGCCGTACTTGAACAGGCGCGCCTCGCGCACCCACAGGTCCATGATGCCGCCCTCGTTGACGAGGTCGTCCTGCACGGACTGGATGAAGCAGGCATGCGGCTGCGGGTGCTCGTAGGCGGTGGCCGACTTCGTCAGCACGCCGGTCTTCGGGTCGCAGTAGAAGTGGCCCTGGCTCGGCCCGTCGATGCCGTAGGCCCAATGCAGGCCGGTGTTGAACCATTGCGGCGAGTTCGGCGCCACCATCTGGCGGGCGAGCATGAAGCGCAGCTCGTCCATGAAGGCGGCGGCGTCTTCCTCGGACGAGAAGTAGCCGCCCTTCCAGCCCCAATAGGTCCAGCAGCCGGCGAGCCGGTCGAACACCTGGGTCGCCGAGATCTCGGAGACGAAGCGCTCCTCCTCCGGCAGTTCGGCGAGCCCGGCCTCATCCGGCACGGCGCGCCAGAGGAAGGAGGGAACGCTGTTCTCCTCCACCTTCTTCAGGCGGGCCGGGACGCCGGCCTTGCGGAAATACTTCTGCGCCAACACGTCGGCGGCGACCTGGCTCCAGCTCTCCGGCACGGAAATGCCGTCGAGCCGGAAGACGATCGAGCCGTCCGGGTTGCGAATCTCGCTCACCGCCTTGCGGAAGGCGATGGCAGCGTAGGGCGACTGGCCTGCCGTCGTGTAGCGCCGCTCGAACCGCATGAATCCCTCTCCCTCGGAGCCAAGCGACCCCGTGCCGCGGCGCAAGCCGCGGATCATGGATGAAAAGCCGGATGTGCCTCGGCCGGTTCGGGGCCCCGCAGCAGACGACGTGGGAGCCTGTCCGTCATGCGGAAACGGGGTTTTTCCCAAACCCCGCCGAACCGTTCGAAGCGATGCCCGGACCTTACGTCCGAGCGGCCATCTGCGTCAATAACTAGTGCCGGCTACCCGTGTTCCGCGCTAGATGTTGTGTCCTGCATCATAAATCTGTGGATATTCGGGGCGGTTCGCTAAGTGGCCTTTCGGCTTGATCGAATCCGCCGGGAAAATTTTTCGGTCCACAGGGACGGCGATGCGTTTGGCCGTCCTCGACAGGGTCGGACAGGGTTAACGGGTGCGCGAGACAGGGGGAGCGTGCCGTAAATGCGACAGCGGTCCGGGGTGCTGGACTCACACGCGCGTGACGACCATAACGACCGCGGCGACGGCACCGCGGGTCCGTCGCTCGCCGGAGGAATCATGGCCCTCAAGGACACGCTGCTGCGCATCTTCACCTGGTGGAACGGGCAGACGATGTCGCTTGCGCTCTATACCGCGCGCAGCGGCCAGTTCGTCGGTTCGGACGAGCTCGGCAACAAATACTACAAGGCGCTGGGCCCGCTGATCGACCGCTCGGTCGGCCCGGAACGGCGCTGGGTCGTCTATAACGGCTATGCCGACGCCTCCCGCGTGCCGCCGGGTTGGCGGGCCTGGCTGTGCCACAACGGCGACGTCGCCCCGAGCGAGGAGGATTACCAGCCTCGCGAGTGGCAGAAGGCCCACGAGGAGAACCTCACCGGCACGGCGGCGGCCTACCGGCCGAAGGGCTCGCAGCTCTCCTGGGGCCAGCGCCCGGCCGCGACCGGCGATTACGTGCCGTGGACGCCCGCCGAGTAGACGAAACCGTGCCGCGAGCCGGGGGCCACCGCGATCTGCCATAGGGCGGTCGGTGCGCAGCCCGGGCGGAACTGACAGCATCACGGCCCGGCCGCCCTTTTTCCACCACCCTTGGGGTGTTGGAACGGCCGCACCGTTTGCCGGCCGCGATGGCCGGCTCCAGACTCAAGAGGGCGCCTTGAGCCGCATCCCCGCAACGATCCTGCGCCGGACCGCACTCGGCACGCTCGCCCTGGCGCTCGGCGCGCTGCCGGCCTCTGCCGACAAGATCAAGAACCCGACCGCGGTGTTCTCCGGCCTCGACAAGATCACCGGCCGGATCGTGACCTTCGAGGTCGCCATCGACGAGACGGTGCAGTTCGGCGCGCTGCAGATGACGCCGCGGGTCTGCTACTCGCGCCCGCCCACCGAGACGCCGAAGACCACGGCCTTCCTCGAGGTCGACGAGGTGACGCTGGACAGCAAGTACCGGCGCATCTTCACCGGCTGGATGTTCGCGGCGAGCCCCGGCCTGCACGCCATCGAGCACCCGATCTACGATGTGTGGCTGACCGATTGTAAGGGCGGCTCCGACGTGATCGCCGAGGCGAAGGAGCAGGAGGACGTGCCCGCGCTCGCCTCGCGCCAGGACAAGCCGAGGAAGAAGGGCGCGGACCCGACCAAGACGTCCGCCCAGGTCAACCAGAACGGTCAGGTCGACGTCGAGGGGCCGCGCGGCGTGCCGGTCCAGCCCAAGCAGAAGCCCTCGCGCAAGTTCTTCCCGAACAACGAGGGGCCGGCAGCGGCCCCGCCGCCTCCGCGCGAGCCGCAATCGATCTTCGACGCGATCTTCCGCTAGGTTCCCCTACGAAGCCAGCCGCTGCCGCGAGGTCATGAAGGGCCCGAGCGGCTGGCGGGCGGCGGCGAAGGACGCGAGCCCGATCGGGCGCGGCATGCCGACATAGATCGCCTCCATCCCGCCCGAGAGCCGGTAAGCCTCGTGCCAGAAGCCGTTGCCGGCCGGATCGCGGCCGAAATCCCGCCACCACGTCTTGTGCGGGTCCGAGCGGGTGAAGGCCTCCAAGCTTTCCAGATCGCGCCAGTACTGCCGCATGCCGATATGGTTGAGGCCGTAGACGAGGTTCTCGTGCGCCAGCAGTCCGTCCGGCCGCTCACGTTGCATCTGGGCCAGCCCGCGCCCGATTCCGAGCAGCGCCTTTAGGCCCCGCATCCGTCCGACGCGAAAGCCGAGATAGACCACGACAAGGCCCGGATAGGCCGAGAGATCGACCGAGTCCCGCGTTGGGCGGCCGTTTGCGGCGGCTTGCTTATCCGATGTCTGCATGGCACCAATCCCATGTTTACGGTGTAATCATAGGCGTGCTGCTTACAGTGTCAACATCGAAGGCTGAGTCGAATCCGGCCAAGGGCGGCTACCATCACGGCGATCTGCGCGAGGCCCTGGTCGCGGCGGGACTGTCGATCCTGGAGGAGGGGGGCGATCCGGCCTCGCTCGGCCTGCGCGAGACCGCGCGGCGGGCGGGTGTGTCGGCGATGGCGCCCTACCGACACTTTCCCGACAAGGACGCCCTGCTCGCGGCGGTGGCCATCGTTGGCTTCGAGCGGCTGCGCGCGGCGCTGGAGGTCGCGGATCGGGGAGGGGAGGGGGCGGGACACGAGGCCCTCTACGCGCAAGGGGCGGCCTACGTCGCCTTTGCCTGTGCGCAGCCCGGATTGTTTCGTCTGATGTTCGGCGGCGCGCGCTCGGGCGGCTCACGGCCCCAGGCGCTGTGCGAAGCCTCCGCCGCCGCCTACGCGGTGCTGGCCGAGCGGGTTGCGACGCTGCTGCCGGGGGAGGCCGCCGCCGACGAAGCCTTGCGGTCCTGGGCGCTCGTCCACGGCATCGCCGCGCTCGTCATCGACGGCCTGCTCGGTGAGGCCGTGCGGACCGACCCGCAGGCGGCCGCGGCGCTCGCCGGCCGCCTGCTGCGGCTCGAACCGATACCCGGCTGAAAGAATGGGATCCCAAAGGGATCATCCCTTCGGCGGGATATCGGGGCAGCGCCCCGTTGTCGCCCCTACGTCTCGGCGCGGCCGATCCCGAGGGCGGCCAGGGCTTCGGCGCCGCGAAAGACCCGATCCGGCGGACCCCATTCGGCCCGCTCGGTGATCGCGGCGGCGAGGTGGCGCTTGTAGATGTGGCGCGGCATTTCCTCGACGCCGAACTGGCTCAGATGCTCAGTGAGGAACTGCGTGTCGGCGAGCCGGTAGCCGCCCGAGCGCAGCCGGGCCACGAGGTGGACGAGGGCGACCTTCGAGGCGTCGCGCACCTCGTGGAACATGCTCTCGCCGAAGAAGGCCGCCCCGAGCGAGACGCCGTAGAGCCCGCCGGCGAGGCGCCCCTCGTGGTAGACCTCGATCGTGTGGCAATGGCCGAGATCGAACAGCGCGCCGTAGAGGTCGCGGATGCGGGCGTTGATCCAGGTGCGGGCGGTATCCCGGCGCGGGGCGGCGCAGCCCTCGATCACCGCATCGAAATCCCGGTCGCTGACGACCTCGAACCCGTCGGAGCGCACGGTGCGGGCGAGCCGCTTCGGCACATGGAAACGGTCGAGGGGCAGCACCCCGCGGGCGCGGGGCTCGACCCAGTAGATCGTCGGATCATCCGCATCCTCGGCCATCGGGAAGATCCCGGCGGCATAGGCCTTGAGCAGGATGTCGGGCGTGATGTCCACGGGCGGCCTGTCGTGCATCGAAGCGTTGTCGCGCGCTCCGGGCGCGAACACCAGCCGTCAGAAGGCAGCAGGCGTGCCGTGTCGGCCTGCCGCCCCGCTTTCTCAGCGCCGGGTCTCGGCGCCGTTCAGCTCCTCGCGGGCCAGGAAGCCTTCGAGCCAGTGAATGTCGTAGAGGCCGTTCTGCACGTCGGCATTGCGCACCAGGGTGCGGAACAGCGGCAGCGTGGTGTCGATGCCATCGACCACGAACTCGTCGAGGGCCCGGCGCAGGCGCATCAGGCACTCGTTGCGGGTGCGCCCGTGCACGATCAGCTTGCCGATCAGCGAGTCGTAGTTCGAAGGAATCCGGTAGCCCTGGAAAGCCGCCGAATCGACCCGGACGCCAAGGCCGCCCGGCGGGTGGAAATAGGTGATCAGCCCCGGCGAGGGCCGGAAGGTCGAAGGGTGCTCGGCGTTGATCCGGCACTCGATGGCGTGGCCCTCGACCTTGATGTCCTCCTGGGCCACCGAAAGGCCGCCGCCGGCCGCGACCCGGATCTGCTCGTTCACGAGATCGATACCGGTGATCATCTCGGTGACGGGGTGCTCCACCTGGATGCGGGTGTTCATCTCGATGAAGTAGAACCGCCCGTCCTCGTAGAGGAACTCGATGGTACCGGCGCCGAGATAGCCGAGTTCGCGCATGGCGTTGGCGCAGATGCCGCCGATCTCGGCGCGCATCGCCTCGTTGAGGGCCGGCGAGCCGCCTTCCTCCCAGACCTTCTGGTGGCGGCGCTGCAGCGAGCAGTCGCGCTCGGCCAGATGCACCGCGTGGCCCTTCCCGTCGCCGAGGATCTGAACCTCGATATGGCGGGGCTTGGTCAGGTACTTTTCGAGGTAGACCGCATCGTCGCCGAAGGCGGCCTTGGCCTCGGTGCGGGCCATGTCGAGGGCCTGCTCCAGCTCGCTTTCCGAGCGAGCGACCTTCATGCCGCGCCCGCCGCCGCCCGAAGCGGCCTTCACCAGCACGGGATAGCCGATCTCGGCGGCCACGCGCTTGGCTTCGTCCGGATCGGTGACGCCGCCCTCCGAGCCGGGCACGCAGGGGATGCCGAGGCGCTTGGCGGTGCGCTTGGCCTCGATCTTGTCGCCCATGATGCGGATATGCTCCGCCTTGGGGCCGATGAAGCCGATGTTGTGGTGCGCCAGAACCTCGGCGAACCGGGCGTTCTCCGACAGGAAGCCGTAGCCGGGATGCACGGCGTCCGCCCCGGTGATCTCGCAGGCGGCGATGATCGAAGGGATGTTGAGGTAGCTGTCGCGGGCGGCCGGCGGGCCGATGCAGACGCTCTCGTCGGCCAGCCGCACATGCATGGCGTCGGCGTCGGCCGTGGAGTGGACCGCAACGGTGGCGATACCGAGCTCCTTCGCAGCCCGCAGGATGCGGAGTGCGATCTCGCCGCGGTTGGCGATCAGGATCTTGTCGAACATCGCGGGGCGGCTACTCGAGAACGAGGAGGGCTTCGCCGTACTCGACCGGCATCCCATCCTCGATGAAGATGGCGGTCACCGTACCGGCGCGGGGCGCGACGATTTCGTTGAAGGTCTTCATGGCCTCGACCAGCAGCAGCTTGTCGCCCGCCTGGACCTTCGTGCCGATCTCGATGAACGGCTTCGCGTCCGGCGAGGGGCGCAGATAGGCGGTGCCGACCATGGGCGACGGCACGGCGCCGGGATGGCCCGCACCGGATTTGGCGGGTGCCGGCGCCAGAGCGGCGGGCGCCGCCGCGACCGGTGCCGCCACAGCGGCCGGGGCGGAAGGCGCGACCTGAACCGAGACCGTCTCGATCTTTCGGGCGACGCGGATGCGCAGATCGCCCTTCTCGACCTCGATCTCGGTTAGATCGGTCTCGGCGACCATCCGGGCGAGTTCGCGCACCAGTTCGGGATCGAAGGGTTCGTTTTTGGCCATCGGCTCGTAGTTCTGAGGTCAGGAGGCGGACGGGGTGCGTCCACGCAGGAGATGGGCGAGGGCGTCGAGCCCCAGGACGTAACTGCGGGCACCGAAGCCCGAAATCAAACCGGCGCAGACCGGCGCGATCCGCGAGACGTGGCGGAAGTCCTCGCGGGCATGGACGTTGGAGAGGTGGATCTCCACCGCCGTGACCCCCGCTCCCTTGATCGCGTCGCGCAGCGCGATCGAGGTGTGCGTGTAGGCGGCGGCGTTGATGAGCACCCCGGCCCCGGCGGCGCCGGCCTCCTGCACGAACGTCACGAGTTCGCCCTCGTGATTCGTCTGACGGAAGGTCAGGGCGATATCGAGGCGAGCCGCCTGCTCCCGCAGGGTTTGCTCGATGTCGGCGAGCGTCGCGGCGCCGTAGATGCCCGGCTCGCGCTGGCCCAGGAGATTGAGGTTCGGCCCATTGAGGCAGTGAATCGCGATCATGCCGTCCGGCTGCGTCGGCCGGAGGCTTCGCGAACCGCCCGGCAGGAGGGCCGGTCTTAGACGAGTGCGTCGGTGCGCGACAAGGGCGGTTGCCGGCCGGTTGCCCGGCCAAGCTTTCAATAAGTCCAGCGTTGTGCCTTGTTCACGAGGAAATCGCGGAAGGCCTGGACGCGGGCGACCGAGCGCATCTCCTCGGCATAGACGAGATAGCTCTCCATCGTTGGCATCTCGCTCTCGCGCAGCACCTGGACGAGGCTCTCGTTCCCATCGACGGCGTAGTCCGGCAGAATGCCGACGCCGACACCCGCCTCCATCGCCTTGTGGAGGGCGGTGATGTTGTTGACCGTGAAGTGGACCGGACGGCGCTCATCCCCCTCGCGGCCGATGCTGGCGAGGTAGTGGGTCGCGAGCAGATAGGACGGCTCGTTGCCGCCGAACGAGACGAGGCGGTGCTCGTCGAGGTCGCTGATGGTTTTGGGCTCACCGAAGCGCTTGACGTAATCAGGGCTGGCGAAGGCGTGATAATGCACCGTGAACAGCCGCCGCTGGATCAGGTCCGGCTGGGCGGGACGGCGCATGCGGATCGCGATGTCGGCCTCGCGCATGGCGAGGTCCAACTCCTCGTTGGTGAGCACCAGCTCGATCCGTACATCCGGATAGAGATCGAGGAATTCCGAGACGCGCTGCGACAGCCAGGATGTGCCTAAGCCCACCGTCGTCGTCACGCGCAGGTCACCGGAGGGGCGCTCGCTGGTCTCGACGAGGCGGGCGCGGGTGTTCTCCAGCCTGAGCTTCATGTCGCGCGCGGCGCGAAACAGCAGGTCGCCCTGCTCGGTCAGGATCAGGCCGCGGGCGTGCCGGTGGAACAGCGGCGCCTTCAGCTCCCGCTCCAGCGCGCTGATCTGCCGGCTCACCGCCGACTGGCTGAGGCCGATATCGTCGCCCGCCCGCGTGAAGCTGCCGGCCTCCGCGACGTTGAGGAAAATCCGGATCTTGTCCCAATCCAAGGCCGTCACTCCCGCCCGTCGAGGTCGGCCCGTCGCAGTCAGCCCGCACGGGGGGCCACGACCTTCGGGCGTTGCACGACGCCAGTCTGTTGCCCTGCCATACCCGGCGAAAGGCTTCTTCGCGAAACCTGCCGGCTCCCGCAGCTTTCAGGTTAGGACGACAAGCTTGCAATTTGGTTGCGTCATTTCCGCCATCAACAGGGAAATGCGTGCCGAACAACGTCTTGAATGCTTCGACAGCGCCTGTCCCCGATCGGTCTCCGGGTCCGACACGATGGCGAAGCGGGCGTTCTTTTGAACAGTACTTGAAACGCCCGCGAGACGCCCGAAGCCCGGGCGCCTACTCGGCGGCAGCTTTGGCCGGGCTCTCGCCGACATCGAGATTGGCCAGGAACTTCTCCGCCTCCAGTGCGGCCATGCAGCCCATGCCAGCCGCGGTGATCGCCTGACGGTAGACGTCGTCGGTGACGTCGCCCGCCGCGAACACACCGGGAATGTCGGTCGCGGTGGTGCCCGGCGTCACCGTGATGTAGCCGCCGTGCCGCATCGGCAGTTGGCCCTCGAAGATCCCGGTGGCGGGCTGGTGGCCGATCGCCACGAACAGGCCGTCGGTGGGCTGCTCGACGATCGCGCCGGTGCGCAGATCCTTGAGACGCAGATGCGTGACGGAGGGCGGCGTGTCGGAGCCACAGATCTCCTCCACCGCGTGGTGCCACTTCACCGTGACGTTGGCATGCTTGAACAGGCGCTCCTGCAGGATGCGCTCGGCCCGGAACTCGCCGCGGCGGTGGATCACGGTGACCGACTTGGCGAGGTTGGCCAGATACAGGGCTTCCTCGACCGCGGTGTTGCCGCCGCCGACCACGGTCACGTCCTTGCCGCGGAAGAAGAAGCCGTCGCAGGTGGCGCAGGCCGAGACGCCGAAGCCCTGGAACTTCGCCTCCGAGGGCAGGCCGAGCCACTTCGCCTGGGCGCCGGTGGCGATGATGAGCGAGTCGCAGGTGTAGGTTTCGCCGGAATCGGCCTCCAGCCGGAACGGGCGCACGTTCAGGTCGACGCTCGTGATGTACTCCGAGACGATTTTCGTGCCGACATGCTCGGCCTGGAGCCGCATCTGCTCCATCAGCCAGGGGCCCTGGATCGCGTCGGCGAAGCCCGGATAATTCTCGACGTCGGTCGTGATCATCAGTTGGCCGCCGGGCTGGAAGCCCGAGATCAGCAGGGGCTCGACCAGGGCGCGGGCGGCGTAGATCGCGGCGGTGTAGCCCGCCGGCCCCGAGCCGATGATGACGAGCCTCGCATGGGTGTGGGCCATCTGTGCCGTCTCCTATCAGCGGGCGTCCCGATCCTTGGGCGCCGGCTGTCCGTTGTTTTGTGTAGCCTCACGCCCAGTCTGGCACGAGGAAGCCAAAAATTTCTTCCCAAAGCGGAGGACGCGGGGAAAACAGCCCGTCCCGGTGCCGTCTCAGAAGGGTCCGCGTCGGGCAGACGTCGGTTCGGCCGGGCGCGGCACCGCCGCGATCTCCCCGGCCAAGCGCGCGCGGTGCCGCTGGTAACCCTCCGCCAGGGCCGCCGCGATCTCCGGCGTCGCGTCGATCGGGGCGTAGCGCAGCGCCTCCAGGCGCCCGATGAACGGCTTCAGCGCGCCGGCCATGGCGAGGCCCGCGAACATCCGCCGGTGGCGGATATAGGTACGCGGCAGGTCGAACAGCAGGAGGGGCACGCCGGTGCTCGCGGCCTCGCCCACCATGTTGGCGGAATCGGAGGTGACGACGATGTGGTCGGCGATCGCCAGCATGCCGACGTAAGGGTTCTCGCCGCTGCCGTCCCAGAAGAAGCCGCCCTTGTCCTTCACCAAGTCCTCAAGGGCTTTGCGCAGGTCCGGCGGCGTGCGCCGGGACACCGTCAGCATCAGCGAGCAGCCGCCCTCGGCAAGCTTGGTGAGATCGCGCACGAGCCGCTGCATGTCGGCTTTGCGGTAACGCAGGTGCCGGCTGTCCCCGCCGATCAGCACGGCGATGCGCGGCCAGGGCAGGCGCGCGAGACGCGGATCGGGGGTCGTGCGGGCGGCGTCGAGCCGGGCGCGGGAGACGGGGTGCGGCGCGGTGAGGGTGGTGAAGACGTTGGGGCCGCGCAGATCGTCGTAGTCGGGAACCCAGATGAAGTCCGCAGTGTCGTGGCCGGTGCGCGGGTCCTTGAGGAAGGCCGTGAAGGTCTTCTCGTCCGAGGCGCGGCGCACAGCGCGCAGATAGGGTACGGCGCGCCGCCCTGACGCGATCAGGAGATGGGGAAGCGGGCCTTGCAGCAGGCCGCCGGCCCGGCCCGGCGCGTCCCGCGGGTCGATCGGCCCCCACGGGGCCATCCAGGTCAGGGGCCGTCCGTCCGGAATCCGCCGCGTCTCGTAGGCGAGGCCGAGCGCCTCGGCGATGCCGATGCACTGGTTCTCGTCGCCGGCCTTGCCGTCGGTGAGGATCCAGACGCGGGCCCGCGCGAGCTCCGGCGGTACGCTGTCGTCGGGCTTCACCGGCGCTTGCGCCCGCCCTTGCACCGACCCCTGTTCGTTCACGCGACGCAAAACCTTCGATCCCACCAAACCCGGCCTACTGGGCCGGGAGCCTGCGCCGCAGCCACTGCGCGTAGTGCTCGGCAAGGGCCGCGACCCGCCGCCGCTCGGAGGCCGGGTCGTACCACGCGCCGCCGGAACTCGCGGGCAGAGCCGAAAGCTGGGGATGGCGCGCGAGGATCTCGCCCCCACGGCCGACGAGCACAGCCTCGCCGTCGAGATAGTCCGTCGTGCCGCTGCCGCCGAGGCTGCTGCGGTCGCCGCCCTGCGCACCGCCATAGGCAGCCAGCGATAAGCCGCTCACGCGCACCACCAGGGTGGGCGCGCCACGGACGATGCGGTCACCGAAGCTGCGCTGCATCGCCTCGGTCAGAACCGCGCGCAGAAGCTCCGTCTGCGGACCGCGGGCATAGACTTGCAGGGGGCGCACATCGACGGCGATGCCGCCGACCCGGTCAAATTCCTGCGCCGCGGCCGGGAGGCCGAGCACGACCCCGGCCAGGAGGCCGAGCGCGGCCGCGAGGCTGGGGACGCGCATGAGGTCAGGCTCCCCACTCGACGGCGACGACCTCGTAGGACTTGCCGCCACCGGGCGTCGTGACCTCGACCGTGTCGCCGACGGCCTTGCCGATCAGGGCGCGGGCGATGGGCGAGGAGATCGAGACGCGGCCCTCGCGGACATCCGCCTCCGGCTCGCCGACGAGCTGGTAGGTCTTCTCCTCCTCGGTATCCTCGTCCAGCAGCTTCACGCGGGCACCGAACTTGATCTTGGAGCCGGACAGCTTCGAGGTGTCGATGATCTCAGCGCGTGCGATCATGCTCTCGAGTTCGAGCACCCGCCCCTCGTTGTGGGACTGGGCCTCCTTGGCGGCATGATACTCGGCGTTCTCGGAGAGGTCGCCCAGCGCGCGGGCTTCGGAGATCGCCTGGATGATCCGGGGGCGTTCCACCTGCTGGCGACGCTTCAGCTCCTCCTCGAGGGCTGCGTAGCCGCGTGCCGTGATGGGAAGCTTGTCGATGCTCATGGTCTCGCGCCACAATGAAGAGGCCCGGCCGGAGCAAAATGCTCCTTCCGGGCCGGGATAACGGCTCTCGATTGTGTGCTCTCGGGCCGCCCGCTTCCGTCGGCGGGCCGCCCGGCACACGAACGTCTAATTAGGCCGCGAAGTATTCCTGCAAGGCGCGAACCTGAAGATCGCCTTCAAGATAGGCCTTGATCCCCTCGGCCGCCGCCATCGCGCCAGCGAGAGTGGTGTAGTACGGCACTTTATGCAAGAGGGCCGCCCGCCTCAGGGAGCGTGAGTCGGACAGCGCACCGGCGCCCTCGGTCGTGTTGATGACCAGCGCGATATCGCCGTTCTTGATCGAATCGACGATGTGGGGACGGCCCTCCAGCACCTTGTTGATGCGCTGGGTCGGGATGCCCTCGTCCGCCAGGTAGCGCTGCGTGCCGCCGGTCGCGAGGATGGTGAAGCCGAGGCCGGCGAGTTGCCGGATCGCCGGCAACACCCGCGGCTTGTCGTCGTCACGCACGGAGACGAACACTGTGCCGGTGCGCGGGACCGCCGTGCCCGAACCGAGCTGGCTCTTGGCGAAGGCCACGCCGAAGCCGGCATCGAGCCCGATGACCTCGCCGGTCGAGCGCATCTCCGGTCCGAGCAGCACGTCGACGCCGGGGAAGCGGGCGAAGGGGAACACCGCCTCCTTCACGGCGATGTGGTCGAGCCGCTTCGGCTTGAGGCCGAAGCTGTCGAGGCGCTCGCCGGCCATGATCCGCGCGGCGATCTTGGCGATCGGCTCGCCGATCACCTTGGCGACGAAGGGCACCGTGCGCGAGGCGCGCGGGTTCACCTCCAGCACGTAGATCGCGCCGTCCTTGATCGCGTATTGCACGTTCATCAGGCCGCCGACCTTGAGGGCCAGCGCCATCGCCTTCGTCTGCCGCTCCAGTTCGGCGAGGATCTCGGGCGAGAGCGTGCGCGGCGGCAGCGAGCAGGCGCTGTCCCCGGAGTGGATGCCCGCCTCCTCGATGTGCTCCATGATGCCGGCGATGAACACGCTGTGCCCGTCGCAGACCGCATCGACATCGACCTCGGTCGCGTCCGACAGGTAGCGGTCGAACAGGAGCGGGTTCTTGCCCAGCACCGTGTTGATCTGCCCCGTCTTGTCGTTGGGGTAGCGCGCCTTGATGTCGGAGGGGATCAGGCTCGGCAGCGTGCCGAGCAGGTACTCGGCGAACTGCGCCTCGTCATGGATGATCGCCATGGCCCGCCCGCCGAGGACGTAGCTCGGGCGCACCACGAAGGGCAAACCGAGTTCGGCGGCGACGAGCCGGCTCTGCTCCACCGAGTAGGCGATGCCGTTCTTGGGCTGCTTGAGGCCGAGCTTGTCTAGCAGGCGCTTGAACTGGTCGCGGTCCTCGGCGAGGTCGATGGCGTCGGGCGAGGTGCCGAGGATCGGCACGCCGGCGGCCTCGAGGGCGCGCGCGAGCTTGAGCGGGGTCTGGCCGCCGAACTGCACGATCACGCCGTGGAGCGTGCCCGCCTGCCGCTCGGTCTCGACGATCTCCAGGACATCCTCTTCGGTGAGGGGCTCGAAATAGAGCCGGTCGGAGGTGTCGTAGTCGGTCGAGACCGTCTCCGGGTTGCAGTTGACCATGATGGTCTCGTAGCCGGCTTCCGTCAGCGCGAAGCAGGCGTGGCAGCAGCAATAATCGAACTCGATGCCCTGGCCGATCCGGTTCGGGCCGCCGCCGAGGATGATGACCTTCTTCTTGTCCGACGGGTACGCCTCGTCCGAGGTCTGGCCGGCGAAGGGGGCGACGTAGGTCGAGTACATGTAGGCGGTCGGCGCCTTGAACTCGGCGGCGCAGGTGTCGATCCGCTTGAAGACCGGGCGCACGCCCAAGCCGCGGCGGGCGGCGCGCACGGCGTCCTCGTCGGCGTCGGTCAGCACGGCCAGCCGCGCGTCGGAGAAGCCGGCGGCCTTGAGCTGGCGGAACGCGCCCGGGGTCTTCGGCAGGCCATGCGCCTTCACCCGGTTCTCCAGATCGACGATGGCCTGGAGCTGCTCAAGGAACCACGGATCGATCGCGCAGGAGGCGTAGATCTCCTCGTGGCTGATCCCGAGCCGCATCGCCTGCGCGACCTTGAGCAGCCGGTCCGGCGTCGGCGTGCCGAGCGCGGCCTTGATCGCGTTGTGGTCGTCGCCCTTGCCGAGACCCTCGATCTCGATCTCGTCGAGGCCGGTCAGCCCCGTCTCGAGCGAGCGCAGGGCCTTCTGCAGGGATTCCGCGAAGCAGCGGCCGATCGCCATGGCCTCGCCCACCGACTTCATCGCGGTGGTCAGCGTCGGCTCGGCGCCGGGGAATTTCTCGAAGGCGAAGCGCGGGATCTTGGTGACGACGTAGTCGATCGTCGGCTCGAACGAGGCCGGGGTCGCGCCGCCGGTGATGTCGTTGGCGATCTCGTCCAGCGTGTAGCCGACGGCGAGCTTGGCCGCGACCTTGGCGATCGGGAAGCCGGTGGCCTTCGAGGCCAGCGCCGAGGAGCGCGACACGCGCGGGTTCATCTCGATCACGATCATCCGGCCCGTCTTCGGGTCGATCGCGAACTGCACGTTCGAGCCGCCGGTCTCGACGCCGATCTCGCGCAGCACGGCGAGCGAGGCGTCGCGCATCACCTGATATTCTTTGTCGGTGAGCGTCAGCGCCGGGGCGACGGTGATCGAGTCGCCCGTGTGGACGCCCATCGGATCGACGTTCTCGATGGAGCAGACGATGATGCAGTTATCCGACTTATCGCGGACGACCTCCATCTCGTACTCCTTCCAGCCGAGCACGCTCTCCTCGATCAGCACCTCGTTGGTCGGCGAGGCATCGATGCCGCGCTCGACGATCTCGAGGAATTCCTCGCGGTTGTAGGCGATGCCGCCGCCGGTGCCGCCCATGGTGAAGGAGGGGCGGATGATCGCCGGCAGGCCGACTTCGGCGAGCGCGATCAGCGCCTGACCCAGCGCGTGCTCGATGTAGCGCCGCCGCCGGTCGCCCTCGCCGCCGCTCCACTGCCGGTCGAATTCGGCGAGCGCCGTCGCGCGGACGGCCGGATCCGACTGCGCCGCCTCGATGCGCGCCTTCTCGGCGAGATAGCGGTCGCGGTCGGCCTTCTTGGCGGCCGAGGCGTTGGCGAGCTCCGATTTCGGCGTCTCCAGGCCGATCTTGGTCATCGCGTCGCGGAAGAGGTTGCGGTCCTCCGCCTTGTCGATGGCCTCGGCCGTCGCGCCGATCATCTGCACGCCGAACTTTTCGAGCACGCCCATGCGCTTGAGCGAGAGCGCGCAGTTGAGCGCCGTCTGTCCGCCCATGGTGGGCAGCAGCGCGTCGGGCCGCTCCTTCTCAATGATCTTGGCGACGATCTCCGGCGTGATCGGCTCGACATAGGTGGCGTCGGCCATGTCCGGGTCGGTCATGATCGTCGCTGGGTTCGAGTTCACCAGAACGATCCGGTAGCCCTCTTCCCGCAGGGCCTTGCAGGCCTGCGTGCCGGAATAATCGAATTCGCAGGCCTGCCCGATGATGATGGGGCCCGCACCGATGATGAGAATGGAGGAGATGTCGGTGCGTTTCGGCATTGAGCGCCTTGAAGCGAGTTCGCGCGCGCTCGCCCTCGCGCACCGCCATTTCGAAGGCGGCGCCAAGGGGGCGCAGGCGCTGGGATGATCGTCAAGCCCTGCGTTTACACGCAGCCGCGCAGGTTTGAAAGGCCCGGCCCGTTCAGCCCCGCCATGCTTCTCGGGGAGCGTATTTCTAAGTGTAATAATTCGATTTCTCAAGTAATTATCGATTTGATGCCTGGAGAAAGACTCGGTATCTCGTAATTATCGACGGAAATCGTCGATTATCTTAAGAATTATTACGAGGAAACGAATGATGATTTTCAGGCCCCTGATCGCGACCGGCACGGTCGCCATCGCTGTCGCCACGACCTTGCCGGCGGCGGCCGACGAAGTGGCGGTCAAGATGCTCAATAGCGGGCCGGGCGGGATGATGGTGTTCGATCCCGCGCTCGTGCGGCTGAAGCCCGGCGACAGCATCAAGTTCCTGCCGACCGACAAGGGGCACAACGTCGAGACGATCAAGGGCATGGCGCCGGACGGCGCCGAATACGTCGAAACGACCGTTGGTCAGGAAGCCGTGGTCAAGTTCGACAAGGAGGGCGTCTACGGCTTCAAATGCGCGCCGCATTACATGATGGGGATGGTCGCCCTCGTGATCGTCGGCGACAAGCGCGACAACCTGGAGGCCGCCAAGAGCGTCCAGCACAACAAGCTGACCCAGAAGCGCCTGGATCCGCTCTTCGCGCAGGTTCAGTAGCGGTGACGGGCGGCCCGGCCGCGTCGGGGCTCGGGCCGCTTCACCTCAATCGCCGGCCATCACCAGCGCCCAGAAGCGCTTGTAACGCGTTCCTGGAGCATCGAACCGGGCGATGCCGACGCGCCGGAGCTGCGGCATCAGCATGTTGCGGTTGTGCTCGGGCGACGCCTTCCAGCGGGCGAGCACCTGATCGAAGGTCTCGGACCCCGCGCTCAGGTTCTCCGAGGCGTAGCGCCGGCCGAAACCGACGCCCGCCATGCGGCTGTCGAAGCTTCCGGCGATCTCGTGGCTGAGCCGCCCGGCCCGGGCATTGGCTTGTGCCTGGAACGAGGCCGCGGTGATCAGACGGGAATCGATGACGACGGCGCTCAGCCCATGCTGCGCCCTATAGCGGGAGATCGCAGCGGCGGCGGCCTGTTCGTCGAGGATCACCGGCAGGGCCGGTACGCCCGCATCGAGAACGGGTGATCCCCCGCAGCCGGCCAGTGTCAGGGTGACGAGGGCCGCGGCGGCGGACAGGCGCAGATTCGGCATCGGAGGGGGGCTGCAGCGTGAGTCGGATGCGCCCGCTTCCCTGGCCGTTGCGGCGAAACCGGGGCGCCCGCTGCTCGGACACGCCACATCGCGCGGCTTGTGGCGCATCGGTCACGCCTGACGAGGCGAGCGAAATCGCGCGTTCACCGCGCAAAGAAGCGTATCGATTGTCTGAGGATTGTGAAGTTAGGCTGTCCCGGTCGGATCGACATCGGGAACATGGCGCGGGCGACGGGGCTCGAACCCGCGACCTCCGGCGTGACAGGCCGGCACTCTAACCAACTGAGCTACGCCCGCGTTCTGCGTCGCCGGCCGGCTGGGCTCGTGTCGGCGACGAGGCGGGGTTTATGTGGGGCGCCCCGGGCTGTCAAGCGACGGTTTGGGGAAATACGACGATCCGGCGACGGTTCGCGCAAAACGGCCCGAAACGCCGAAGGAGGACAGGCGCATCGCGCCAGAGCGTTCGTGGAGTACGGTGTGGGCACCTCTTCACAGCCGCGCGGCGTGCTTGCGAGCAACGGCTCTGGTATGCCAAATGCCAGAGTTGGCGGCCGAGGAAGCGACGGGGATGAAATGGCGATGCTCAACCGTGCAGGGGCATGCGCCGATCGGTCCCGTGGTCCGGTGCATGGATACCCCCATCTGTCAGCCAATGAGGTGATTGTGCGACGCGCAATGCCCTTGTTTCGCGGGGGGGGCTCGTCTAAGCCTCGCCCGCGCTCAGTCTGGCATTGGAGGAATTCCATCCGGGGGATTCCACGGGCCGGAAGCCGTCGCGAGGGCCGTCGTTCATGATCCTCACGCGCAACCACATGAGAGGTGCGGCATGACCGGCCTATTGGCGGATTACCTGCCGCTCATCATTTTCCTCGGCGTGTCGCTGTTCATTGCAGTGGCGCTGCTGATTGCTCCGTTCATCGTGGCCTATTCGAGCCCCGATCCGGAAAAGCTCTCAGCCTACGAGTGTGGTTTCAACGCCTTTGATGACGCGCGCATGAAGTTCGACGTGCGCTTCTATCTCGTGGCGATCCTGTTCATCATCTTCGACCTCGAGGTCGCCTTCCTGTTCCCCTGGGCGATCACCTTCGGGGAACTCGGCTGGTTCGGCTTCTGGTCGATGATGATCTTCCTCGGCGTTCTCACCGTCGGCTTCGTCTACGAGTGGCGCAAGGGCGCCCTCGAATGGGACTAGCGGCACGGTTCTTCCCGCGTCGTTTCCCTCCCGCTCTCGCTCAGAGGCAGAGATGGCCCTGACTCCGACCTTCTCCCGCGCGCCCGACATCGCGCCGGCGCCCAAAGGGATCATCGATCCCGCGACCGGGCGTCCGATCGGCGCGAACGATCCGACCTTCCTGTCGATCAACGACGAGTTGGCGGATCGCGGCTTCCTCGTCACCAGCGCCGACGAGCTCATCAACTGGGCCCGTACCGGCTCGCTAATGTGGATGACCTTCGGTCTCGCCTGCTGCGCGGTCGAGATGATGCAGATGTCGATGCCGCGCTACGATTGCGAGCGCTTCGGCTTCGCGCCGCGCGGGTTCGCCGCGGCAATCCGACGTGATGATCGTCGCCGGCACGCTGACCAACAAGATGGCCCCGGCCCTGCGCAAGGTCTACGACCAGATGCCGGAGCCGCGCTACGTCATCTCCATGGGCTCCTGCGCCAACGGCGGCGGCTACTACCACTACTCCTACTCGGTGGTGCGTGGCTGCGACCGGGTAGTGCCGGTGGATATCTACGTGCCGGGCTGCCCGCCGAGCGCCGAGGCCCTGCTCTACGGCGTCCTGCTGTTGCAGCGGAAGATCCGCCGCATCGGCACGATCGAGCGGTGAGGGAGGGCGCGATGGAGGCCATCACCACCAACGGCATCACGCTTCGCCGCACGGTCGCGGCCGCCCAGGGCGAGGACGCCCTGCGGGCCATGGGCGAGCGGATCGCCGGAGCGCTCGGCCCGGCGGTCACCGAATGGGCCATCACCCGCGGCGAGCTGACGCTCGTCGTCCAGGGCAGCGACATCGTCTACGCGCTGACCTACCTGCGCGATGAGCCGGCCTGCGCCTTCCGCTGCTTCATCGACATCTGTGGCGTCGACTACCCGCAGCGGGCGCGCCGCTTCGACGTCGTCTACCACCTGCTCTCCTTGCGTCATAACATGCGGGTACGGGTAAAGGTGCAGACAGACGCCGCGACTCCGGTGCCCTCGGCGATTCCGGTCTTCCCGGCGGCCAACTGGTACGAGCGCGAGACCTACGACCTCTACGGCATCCTGTTCTCGGGCCATCCCGACCTGCGCCGGCTGCTCACCGATTACGGCTTCGAGGGCCATCCGCTGCGCAAGGATTTCCCGCTGACCGGCTTCGTCGAGGTCCGCTACGACCAGGACGAGGCGCGCGTCGTCTACGAGCCGGTCAAGCTGACCCAGGAGTTCCGCAACTTCGACTTCCTGTCGCCGTGGGAGGGCACGGATTACGTGCTCCCGGGCGACGAGAAGACGTCGAGCTGAAGGCTGCGGCGATGACCGAACACAACATCCGCAACTTCTCGATCAACTTCGGGCCGCAACACCCGGCCGCGCACGGTGTGCTGCGCCTCGTGCTCGAACTCGACGGTGAGGTGGTCGAGCGGGTCGATCCGCATATCGGGCTCCTGCACCGGGGCACCGAGAAGCTGATCGAGCACAAGACCTACCTCCAGGCGACGCCCTATTTCGACCGGCTCGACTACGTCGCGCCGATGAACCAGGAGCACGCCTTCTGCCTCGCGATCGAGCGGCTCGCGGGCATCGAAGTGCCGCGCCGGGCTCAGCTCATCCGCACCCTGTTCTGCGAGATCGGGCGGCTGCTGTCCCACCTCCTCAACGTGACGACGCAGGCGATGGACGTCGGCGCGCTGACGCCGCCCCTGTGGGGCTTCGAGGAGCGCGAGAAGCTGATGATCTTCTACGAGCGCGCATCGGGCGCTCGGCTCCACGCCAACTACTTCCGGCCCGGCGGCGTGCATCAGGATCTGCCGCCCGCGCTGATCGACGACATCGAGGCGTTCTGCGACCCGTTCCTGAAGGTGGTCGACGACCTCGACAACCTCGTCATGGCCAACCGCATCTTCAAGCAGCGCAACGTCGACATCGGCATCGTCTCGGTGGACGAGGCGATGGCCTGGGGCTTCTCCGGCGTGATGGTGCGCGGCTCCGGCATCCCGTGGGATCTGCGCAAGTCGCAGCCCTACGAACTCTACGAGGAGATGGAGTTCGACATCCCCGTGGGGAAGAACGGCGACACCTACGATCGCCAGGTGATCCGCATGGAAGAGATGCGGGAATCCGTGAAGATCATGCGGCAATGCGTGGCCAAGCTGCGCGAGCCCGCCGGCCAAGGCCCGATCGCCTCGATCGACGGCAAGTTCGCGCCCCCGCCGCGCCGGGAGATGAAGCGCTCGATGGAAGCGCTCATCCACCACTTCAAGCTCTACACCGAGGGCTTCCACGTGCCCGAGGGCGAGGTCTACGCCGCGGTCGAAGCCCCCAAGGGCGAGTTCGGCGTCTATCTCGTCTCCGACGGCACCAACAAACCCTACCGCTGCAAGATCCGCGCTCCGGGCTTCGCCCATCTTCAAGCGATGGATTGGATGTGCCGCGGCCACCTGCTCGCCGACGTGTCCTGCGTGCTCGGCACGCTCGACATCGTGTTCGGCGAAGTGGACCGCTGAGGAGACGGGTCGAACGCCATGGCCAACCGCAGGCTAGCCCCCGCCGCCGAGCAGCCCCAGGACTTTGCGTTCACGCCCGAGAACGCTGACTGGGCGCGCGGCCAGATCGCGAAATATCCGGAGGGCCGGCAGGCCTCCGCCGTCATCCCGCTGCTGTGGAAGGCGCAGGAGCAGAATGGCGGCTGGCTGCCGCAGAAGGCGATCGAGGCGGTCGCCGACGAACTCGGCATGCCGCATATCCGCGTGCTCGAGGTCGCGACCTTCTACACGATGTTCGCCTTGGAGCCGGTCGGCCGGTTCTGGATTCAGGTCTGCGGCACCGTGCCCTGCGATTGCTGCGGGGCGAAGGAGCTGAAGGCTTCGCTCCACGAGCGCCTCGGCCCCTCCGGCAAAGTCACGGCGGACGGCAACTTCTCCTGGCTCGAAGTGGAATGCCTCGGCGCCTGCTGCAACGCGCCGATGGTGCAGATCAACCAGGACTATTACGAGGATCTGACGCCCGAGAGCCTGAACAAGCTCATGGACGACCTCGCCGCCGGCCGCCCCGTGAAGGTCGGTTCGCAGATCGGCCGGGTGTCCTCCGAGCCGAAGGACGCGGTCAACACCCTGACCGACGAGAGCCTGTTCGACGGCTCGCGCGTCGGCGCCTGGCGCAAGCGCTTCGAGCAGACCGAGGGCGCCGACCAGGGCGGGGAGAGCGTCAAGAAGGACGAGGCCGCCTCGACCGAGGCCCGCGTCAAGGATGAGACCAAGCCGGCCCGTCCGTCGGCCGGGCGCGCCAACGAGTCGAATGCCGTCGATGCGCCCGCCGAGCGGGCCAGCGCCGGTGAGACCCCGGTGAAGCCCGAGGACGAGGCGCAGGCCCGCGACGCGAAGGCGGCCCCCACCCTGGATCCGGCTGTCGTGGAGGACAAGGTCCTTCGTACCGAGCCGCCGCAGCATCCGGCGACGGTCGGTGCCGGTGACGACGTGCCCGAGGGCGAGAACCCGGAGGCTCGCGCCGACGCAGCGGGCACTCGGCCGAAGGGGCTCGACGCGCCCCGTGACGACCGTCCGGACGACCTGACCAAGATCAAGGGCATCGGCCCGATCAATCAGCGCCGTCTCAACGATCTCGGCGTTTGGCACTACGATCAGGTCGCCGCCTGGTCGCCGCCGGAGGTTGCCTGGGTGAGCGCCTACCTCGCCTTCCCGGGACGGATCGACCGGGAAAACTGGGTCGGACAGGCGTCCGATCTCGCCGGCAGCAGGGGCTGAGGAGCGGATCATGCTCGCCGATCAGGATCGCATCTTCACCAATCTCTACGGCCTGCACTCGCCGGGGCTCGACGCGCCGCGAAGAAGCGCGGCGCCTGGGACGGAACCAAGTTCCTCCTCGACATGGGCCGCGACTGGATCATCGACGAGATGAAGGGCTCCGGCCTGCGCGGCCGCGGCGGCGCGGGCTTTCCCACCGGCCTGAAATGGTCGTTCATGCCCAAGAAGTCCGACGGGCGCCCGCACTACCTCGTCGTCAACGCCGACGAATCGGAGCCGGGCACCTGCAAGGACCGGGAGATCATGCGGCACGATCCGCATCTCCTGATCGAGGGCTGCCTGCTGGCCTCCTTCGCCATGGGGGCGCATGCCTGCTACATCTATATCCGCGGCGAGTACGTGGCGGAGAAGTTCGCCCTCCAGCGCGCGGTGGACGAGGCCTACGAGGCGCGCCTCGTCGGGCCGTCGAACATCCACGACTACCCGTTCGATATCTACGTCCACCACGGCGCGGGCGCTTACATCTGCGGCGAAGAGACGGCGCTCATCGAGAGCTTGGAAGGCAAGAAGGGAATGCCGCGGCTGAAGCCGCCATTCCCGGCCAATATGGGTCTCTATGGCTGCCCCACGACCGTCAACAACGTCGAATCGATCGCGGTGGCCGGCACGATCCTGCGCCGCGGCGGCGCATGGTTCGCAGGGTTGGGCGGTAAGAACAACACCGGCACCAAGCTCTTCTGCGTCTCGGGCCACGTCAACAAGCCCTGCAATGTCGAGGAAGAGCTCGGCATCACCTTCCGCGAGCTGATCGATAAGCATTGCGGCGGCATGCGCGGCGGCTGGGACAACCTGCTCTGCTCCATCCCCGGCGGCTCCTCGGTGCCGCTGGTGCCGGCCGAGCAGATCATCGACGCCAAGATGGATTTCGACACCCTGCGCAACCTCGGCTCGGGGCTGGGCACCGCGGCGGTGATCGTGCTCGACAAATCGACCGACATCGTCGGCGCGATCGCCCGCATCTCGTACTTCTACAAGCATGAGAGCTGCGGCCAGTGCACGCCCTGCCGCGAGGGCACCGGCTGGATGTGGCGCGTGCTGACCCGCATGGCCGCCGGCCGCGCGCAGAAGCGCGAGATCGACATGCTCCTGGAAGTCACCAAACAGGTCGAGGGCCACACGATCTGCGCGCTGGGCGACGCCGCGGCATGGCCGATTCAGGGCCTGATCCGGCATTTCCGCCCCGAGATCGAGAAGCGGATCGACCAGTACAGCGCCAACCCGCACATGGATGCGGTGCCGATGGCGGCGGAGTGAGTGCCGCCCCGATGCTCACCTTCGAGATGACCCGATGACCAAAATCCTCATCGACGGCACCGAGGTCGATGTTCCGGCCGACTACACCCTGCTTCAGGCCTGCGAGATCGCGGGCGCGGAGATTCCGCGCTTCTGCTTCCACGAGCGGCTGTCGATCGCCGGCAATTGCCGCATGTGTCTGGTCGAGCTGAAGGGCGCGCCCAAGCCCGTAGCCTCCTGCGCCTACGCGGTGAAGGACTGCCGGCCCGGCCCCAACGGCGAGCCGCCGGAGGTGCTGACGCGCTCCGGGACGACGAAGAAGGCGCGTGAGGGGGTGATGGAGTTCCTCCTCATCAACCACCCGCTCGATTGCCCGATCTGCGACCAGGGCGGCCATTGCGACCTGCAGGATCAGGCGATGGCCTACGGCGTCGACTCGACCCGCTACAGCGAGAACAAGCGGGCGGTCGAGGAGAAGTATATCGGCCCGCTGGTGCGCACGGCGATGAACCGCTGCATCCACTGCACCCGCTGCGTCCGCTTCCTTGCGGAAGTGGCCGGCGTGCCGGATCTCGGCGCCATCGGCCGCGGCGAGGACATGGAGATCACCAGCTACCTCGAAGAGGCGATGGGCTCGGAGCTTCAGGGCAACGTCGCCGACCTCTGCCCCGTCGGCGCGCTGGTGCACAAGCCGCAGAGCTACAACGTGCGCCCATGGGAGCTGCACAAGACCGAGTCCGTCGACGTGATGGATGCGGTCGGCTCGGCGATTCGCATCGATGCCCGCGGTCGCGAGGTGATGCAGATCGAGCCGCGGATCAGCGAGGAGATCAACGAGGAGTGGATCTCCGACAAGACCCGCCACGTCGTCGACGGCCTGCGGCTGCAGCGCCTCGACCGCCCGTTCCTGCGCGAGAACGGCCGCCTGCGTCCCGCTTCCTGGGGTGAGGCGTTCTCGGCCATTGCCGCCAAGGTGAAGGGCGCCGATCCCAAGCGCGTCGGCGCGCTCGTCGGCGACCTCGCGGGTGCGGAGGAAATCTTCGCTCTCAAGGCGCTGATGGGTTCGCTCGGCGTCACCAATCTCGACGCGCGCCAGACCGGCGAGGCGATCGATCCGGCCTGGGGCCGGGCCGCTTACACGCTGGGCGCGACGATCCCCGGTATCGAGCAGGCGGACGCAATCCTGATCGTCGGTGCCAACCCGCGCACCGAGGCTTCGCTGCTCAACGTGCGCATCCGCAAGCGCTGGCGCATGGCTCCGATCTCGATCGGGCTGATCCTCGATGAGCAGCCGGATCTGACCTACCCCTACACCTATCTCGGCGCCGGCACCGACACGCTGGCCTCGATCGCCAAGGGCGAGCACAGCTTCCTCGATGTGCTGAAGAAGGCCGAGCGTCCGCTCGTCATCGTCGGCGAGGGCGGGCTCGGTTCGCTTGCCGCCGCCGCCGCCTTGGCGAAGGATGTCGGCGCGGTGACGGACGGTTGGAACGGCTTCGGCGTGCTCAACACGGCCGCTGCCCGCGTCGGCGCCCTCGATCTCGGCTTCGTGCCGGGGGAGGGGGGCTTGAGCTTCTCGCAGATGCTGGAGCCGGGGGCACTAGACGTGGTGTTCAACCTCGGTGCCGACGAGCGGGTGATCGGGCCGGGCGCCTTCGTGATCTATCAGGGCACCCACGGCGATGCCGGCGCGAGCCGCGCCGACGTGATCCTGCCGGGCGCCGCCTATGCCGAGAAGAGCGCGACCTACGTCAACCTCGAAGGCCGGGTGCAGATGGCCAACCGCGCCGGCTTCCCGCCGGGCGACGCCCGCGAGGATTGGGCGATCCTGCGCGCCCTGTCCGACGTGCTCGGCAAGCGCCTGCCCTACGATTCGCTCGCCGCTTTGCGCAAGGCGATGTATGCCGCCCATCCGCATCTCGCGGCGGTCGGACAGGTCGAGCCGTCCGATGCGGCGGCCACGCTCGATCGGCTTGCCGCACTGCCGGCCGCGACGGAGAAGGCAACCTTCTCCTCACCGGTCGCCGACTTCTACCTCACCAACCCGATCGCCCGCGCCTCGCGGGTGCTCGCCGAGTGTTCCGGCCTCGCCCGAGGTCGCGCCCTCGAAGCGGCGGAATAGGGGACGCCACCGATGACCTTCTGGGAAGTGCTCGGCACCGTCCTCCTGATCGCGTTGAAGAGCTTCGTGCTCCTCGCCGCGCTCCTCGTCTTCATCGCCTACGCGCTGCTGGCCGACCGCAAGATCTGGGCGGCGGTGCAGTTGCGCCGCGGCCCGAACGTGGTCGGGCCCTGGGGCCTGTTCCAGTCCTTCGCCGACCTCCTGAAGTTCGTGCTGAAGGAGCCGGTGATCCCGGCGGGCGCCAACAAGGCGATCTTCCTGCTGGCGCCGCTGGTCTTCGCGATGCTGGCGCTGGCGTCCTGGGCGGTGATCCCGCTCGCCGACGGTTGGGCGATCGCCGACATCAATGTCGGCATCACCTACATCTTCGCGATCTCCTCGCTCGGCGTCTACGGCGTCATCATGGGCGGCTGGGCCTCGAACTCGAAATACGCCTTCCTCGGCGCGCTCCGCTCGGCGGCGCAGATGATCTCCTACGAGGTCTCGCTCGGCTTCGTCATCATCTGCGTGCTGCTCTGCGCCGGCTCGCTCAACCTCTCGCGCATCGTCATGGCGCAGGACACGGCGCTCGGCCTGTTCGGCTGGTACTGGCTCTGGCTGTTCCCGATGTTCGGCGTGTTCTTCGTCTCGGCTTTGGCCGAGACCAACCGCCCGCCCTTCGACCTGCCGGAAGCCGAATCGGAGCTCGTGGCGGGCTACATGGTCGAGTATTCCTCGACGCCGTACCTGCTGTTCATGCTCGGTGAGTACGTGGCGATCATGACCATGTGCGCGCTCGGCACGGTCCTGTTCCTAGGCGGCTGGCTCTCGCCGATCCCGTTCGTGCCCTTCACCTGGGTGCCCGGCGTGATCTGGTTCACGCTCAAAGCCAGCTTCCTGTTCTTCATGATCGCCATGGTGAAGGCCATGGTGCCCCGCTACCGCTACGACCAGCTCATGCGGCTCGGCTGGAAGGTCTTCCTTCCGCTGTCCCTGATCTCGGTCATCGTCGTCGCCTTCGTCCTCAAGCTCACCGGCCTCGCGCCGGGAGCCTGACCCGTCCCTTGTGAGGTCGCATTTCCTTCACGCGAGCCGGTCACCCGCTCGCTCAGGAAGGCGACCAGAATTGGAGATCGCGCCGTGAAGCTCGATCAGGTCGCCAGAAGCCTTCTCCTGAAGGAGTTCGTGTCGGGGTTTGTCCTCGCCATGAAATACTTCTTCAAGCCGAAGGCCACGATCAACTACCCCTTCGAGATGGGCCATCGCGGGCCGCGCTTCCGCGGGGAGCACGCCCTGCGCCGTTATCCCAACGGCGAGGAACGCTGCATCGCCTGCAAGCTGTGTGAGGCGATCTGCCCGGCGCAGGCCATCACCATCGAGGCAGGTCCGCGCCGCAACGACGGCACGCGGCGCACCACGCGCTACGACATCGATATGGTGAAGTGCATCTATTGCGGCATGTGCCAGGAAGCCTGCCCGGTGGATGCCATCGTCGAGGGGCCGAACTTCGAGTTCTCGGTCGAGACCCGCGAGGAGCTGCTCTACGACAAGCAGAAGCTCCTCGAGAACGGCGATCGCTGGGAGCGCGAGATCGCCCGCAACATCGCGGTCGACGCGCCGTACCGCTAGTTCGACCGCCGACATCGGTTGTGCGCCGCACAGCCCAGTTCTATAGAGCATCGTCCCGAACGGCGGCTTCCGGTCCTCGGAAAAAGACGATGCGGAAACAGGAACCTAGCGCCTCGCTCTCGATGCGCTAGCCGGGCCGCCGCCTGCGGCCGAGGGTTCACCGAGGCAGAAGGGAGCCGCTCGCTTGGGCGGCCGATGCTGAAAATCGCATGACCGCAGCCGCCGCCTTCTTCTATCTCTTCGCGGGCTTCGCCGTAGCCTCGGGCTTCATGGTGATCGCAGCCAGGAACCCCGTCACCTCGGTGTTGTTCCTGATCCTCGCCTTCGTGAACGCCGCCGGGCTGTTCGTGCTGATGGGCGCCGAGTTCCTGGCGATGATCCTCGTCGTCGTCTATGTCGGCGCCGTCGCGGTGCTGTTCCTCTTCGTCGTGATGATGCTCGACGTGGACTTCGCAGCCCTCCGCCAGGGCTTCCAGCGCTACCTGCCGATCGGCGGGTTGATCGGCGCGATCTTCCTGATCGAGCTGGTCCTCGTCGTCGGCACTTGGACCATCGATCCGGGCCTCGTGCAGGCGCCGCTCGGCCGCGCCGCCCACGGCGAGACTGCGACCAACACCGAGGCGCTCGGGCGGGTGCTCTACACGGACTACGTCTACGCCTTCCAGATCGCCGGCCTGATCCTGCTGGTGGCGATGATCGGCGCCATCGTGCTCACCCTGCGCGAGCGCACCGGCGTGAAGCGCCAGAACATCGCCGTACAGAACGCCCGCACGCAGGGCATGGCGGTCGATACCATCAAGGTGCCCTCGCGGCAGGGCGTGGAGGTCTGAGGCCGATGATCGGATTGAGCCACTACCTGACGGTTGCCGCGATCCTGTTCACGCTCGGCGTGCTCGGCATCTTCATCAACCGCAAGAACGTCATCGTCATCCTGATGTCGGTCGAGCTGATCCTGCTCGCCGTGAACATCAACCTCGTCGCCTTCTCGACCCACCTCAACGACATCACCGGACAGGTCTTCGCCCTGTTCGTGCTGACGGTCGCCGCGGCCGAGGCCGCGATCGGGCTCGCGATCCTGGTGGTGTTCTTCCGCAACCGCGGCTCCATCGCCGTCGAGGACGTGAGCATGATGAAGGGCTGACGCTCCCTCCAAGAGAGCCCCGACCCTTCGTCCGCCTGCTGCGAGGCACGACCGACCCATGTATCACGCGATCGTCTTCTTCCCGCTCATCGGCGCTCTGATCGCCGGCCTGTTCGGCCGGTTCATCGGCGCGCGGATGAGCGAGCTCGTGACGACGGGCTGCCTCGCCTTCGCAGCTTTGCTGTCCTGGGGCGCCTTCTTCCTCGTCACCGGCGACGGCCGCGCCGAGACCGTGCCCGTCGCGCAGTGGTTCACCGCCGGCGACCTCGTGGTCGATTGGGCCTTCAAGGTCGACACGCTGACCGCGGTGATGCTGGTGGTCGTGACCTCGGTCTCGACCCTCGTGCACCTCTACTCCATCGGCTACATGCACGAGGATCCGCACCGGCCGCGCTTCTTCGCCTACCTGTCGCTGTTCACCTTCGCCATGCTGATGCTGGTGACGGCCGACAACCTCGTGCAGATGTTCTTCGGCTGGGAGGGCGTCGGCCTCGCCTCCTACCTGCTGATCGGCTTCTGGTACGAGAAGCCCTCCGCCAACGCCGCGGCGATGAAGGCCTTCATCGTCAACCGCGTCGGCGATTTCGGCTTCTCGCTCGGCATCTTCCTCGTCTTCGTCCTGACGGGTTCGGTCGGTTTCGACGCGATCTTCGCCAAGGCCCCGGAGCTGAAGGACGCGACCTTCCACTTCCTCGGCCATGACTGGCACGCCCTGACGCTCGCCTGCCTGCTCCTGTTCATGGGCGCGATGGGCAAGTCGGCGCAGTTCCTGCTGCACACCTGGCTCCCCGACGCGATGGAGGGCCCGACCCCGGTCTCGGCCCTCATCCACGCCGCCACCATGGTGACGGCAGGCGTGTTCATGGTCGCGCGCCTGTCGCCGCTGTTCGAGCTGGCCCCGACCGCGCTCACCGTCGTCACGGTCATCGGCGGCATTACCGCCTTCTTCGCGGCCACCGTCGGCCTCGTGCAGAACGACATCAAGCGGGTCATCGCCTACTCGACCTGCTCGCAGCTCGGCTACATGTTCGTCGGCCTCGGCGTCGGTGCCTACGCCACGGGCGTGTTCCACCTCTTCACCCACGCCTTCTTCAAGGCGCTGCTGTTCCTCGGGGCCGGCTCGGTCATCCACGCGATGCACCACGAGCAGGACATGCGGAACATGGGCGGCCTGCGCCGCTACATCCCCTTCACCACGGCGATGATGACGATCGGCACGATCGCGCTGATCGGCTTCCCCTTCACCTCCGGTTACTACTCGAAGGACGCGATCATCGAGGCGGCCTACATGTCGGACCGCCCGGGCCACGTGCTGGCGTTCCTCGCCACCGTGATCGCCGCGCTGATGACCTCGTTCTACTCCTGGCGCCTGTTCTTCCTCACCTTCGAGGGACCGCAGCGCTGGGTCGCGCACGGCGCCCACGGGCATGACGATCACGCGCATGCGGCGCGCGACCACGCCCACGCGGCCTCTGCCCATCAAGCCGACGGCGCGCCGGGGCACCACGAGGGCGTCGCCCACGACGATCACGGTCACGACATCGAGCCCGCTTCGCACAGCGCGGTCGAGCACCACGACCACGCGCCCCTCACGCCGCACGAGAGCCCGCTCGTGATGACGATTCCGCTGGCGATCCTGGCCTTCGGCGCCTTGTTCGCCGGCCTGATCTTCAAGGAGCGCTTCATCGGGCACGACATGGACAAGTTCTGGGGCAACGCGCTCCCGCACGGGTCCGGCAACGACATCATGCACAAGATCCACGATGCGCCGGGCTGGGTCGCCGCCTCGCCCTTCGTGATGCTGGTGCTCGGCTTCCTGCTGGCCTTCTGGATGTACCTGCGCCGGCCCGACCTGCCGCATCGCCTCGCGGAGTCGCAGCCGATCCTGTACCGCTTTCTGCTCAACAAGTGGTACTTCGACGAGATCTACGACCGGATCTTCGTCCGGCCGGCCAAGAACTTCGGCCTGTTCCTCTGGAAGGAGGGTGACGGGCGCGTCATCGACGGCCTCGGCCCCGACGGCATCTCGGCCCGGGTGGTGGACATCACCCGCGGCGTGGTCCGCCTCCAGACCGGCTACGTCTACCACTACGCCTTCGTGATGCTCGTCGGGGTCGCCGGCCTGATCACGTGGTACCTCGTCTCCGGCGTGCCTGGGGGGACCCACTGATGCTCGGCCTCGGCATTCTCTCCGGGCTTCTGATCGTCCCGCTCGCGGGCGCCGCCTTCATCCTCACCCTGGGTGAGGAGACGGCGGCGGTGAAGCGCAACGCCCGCTGGGCGGCGCTGATCACGACGATCGTCACTTTCCTACTGTCGCTGGCCGCCTGGGCCCGCTACGACATCGCGTCTCCGAGCTTCCAGCTCGTCGAGAGCCATGCCTGGCTTGCTGAGACGATCCGGTTCAAGCTCGGCGTCGACGGCTTCTCGATGCCGCTGATCCTGCTCACGACCTTCCTGATGCCGTTCTGCATCGGGGCGTCGTGGCTGTCCGTCGAGAACCGGGTGAAGGAGTACTTCGTCGCCTTCCTCGTCCTCGAGACGACGATGATCGGCGTGTTCTGCGCCCTCGATCTGGTGCTGTTCTACCTGTTCTTCGAGGCAGGCCTGATCCCGATGTTCCTCATCATCGGCATCTGGGGCGGCAAGCGGCGCATCTACGCCAGCTTCAAGTTCTTCCTCTACACCCTGCTCGGCTCGGTGCTGATGCTGCTCGCCATCATGGCGATGTACTGGGAGGCCGGCACCACCGACATCCCGACGCTGCTGGCGCACCGCTTCCCCGTGCATATGCAGACCTGGCTCTGGCTCGCCTTCTTCGCCTCCTTCGCGGTGAAGATGCCGATGTGGCCGGTCCATACCTGGCTCCCCGACGCCCACGTCGAGGCGCCGACCGCGGGCTCGGTGATCCTGGCGGGCATTCTGCTGAAGTTGGGCGGCTACGGCTTCATCCGGATCTCGCTGCCGATGCTGCCGGATGCGAGCGCCCAGTTCGCGCCGCTGGTCTTCGCGCTGTCGGTGATCGCGATCATCTTCACCTCGCTCACCGCGATGATGCAGACCGACATCAAGAAGCTGATCGCCTACTCGTCGGTAGCTCATATGGGCTTCGTGACGCTCGGCCTGTTCACGCTGAACGAACAGGGCATCCAGGGCGCGCTGTTCCTGATGATCTCGCACGGCATCGTCTCGGGCGCGCTCTTCCTCTGCGTCGGCGTCGTCTACGACCGGATGCATACCCGCGAGATCGCGGCCTATGGCGGCCTCGTGAAGCGGATGCCGCTCTACGCGGCGGCGATGATGGTCTTCACCATGGCCAATGTCGGCCTGCCGGGCACGTCGGGCTTCGTCGGCGAGTTCCTGGCGATGATGGGGGCCTTCAAGGCCAACCCGACGGTCGCCTTCTTCTCGGTCTTCGGCATCATCCTCTCGGCGGGCTACGCGCTGTGGCTCTACGCCCGGGTGATCTACGGGAAGCTCGACAAGCCCAACCTTCAGGGCATCCTGGACCTCGACACCCGTGAGAAGATCATCATCGCGCCGCTCGTCGCGCTGACGATCTGGTACGGCGTCCACCCGGCGCCCGTGCTCGACACCTTCGCGCCGTCCACCGAGGCGCTGGTGCAGAACATGCGCGGGGCGCTTGCCAACACGCAGACCGCCGAGGCCGCCGCCAAAGCCGCGAAATCCGCCGCGGCGGAGAAGACGGTCGCCCTCGAGTCCCAGAAAACCGTCGAGGCCGCCGCGCGATGACCCCGATCCAGTCCGTCCTGCCGGCGATCACGCCGGTCCTGCCGGAGATCGTCCTGAGCGTCGGCGCTCTGCTGCTCGTGCTCTACGGGGCGTGGCGCGGCGAGCGCTCGTCCGAGGGCGTCAATGTCGGCGCGCTGATCCTGCTGATCTTCACCTTCTTCCTCGTCGTCTCCCAGTCGGGCAGCGTGACGACGCTGAACGGCGCCTTCATCGCCGATCCGTTCGCGCGGATCATGAAGGCGTTGATCCTGATCGGCTCGGCGGCGACCATCCTGCTGTCGCGCGACTATTTCCAGCGCGAGCGCATCGACCGGTTCGAATACCCGATCCTGATCGTGCTCTGCACCGTCGGCATGCTGGTGATGGCCTCGGCCAACGACCTCATCTCGCTCTATCTCGGTCTCGAGCTGCAATCGCTCGCGGCTTACGTCATCGCCGCCTTCCACCGCGACGACGTGAAGTCCACGGAAGCCGGCCTGAAGTACTTCGTGCTCGGCGCGCTCTCGTCGGGCATGCTGCTCTACGGCGCCTCGCTGGTCTACGGCTTCACCGGCACGGTTTCCTTCCCCGGTATCGTCACCGCGCTCGACGGTCCGTCGAGCTTCGGCATCGTGCTCGGCATCGTGTTCGTGGCCGCCGGCGTCGCCTTCAAGCTCGCCGCCGTGCCGTTCCATATGTGGACGCCGGACGTCTACGAGGGCTCGCCGACCCCGGTCACCGCCTTCTTCGGCTCCGCGCCGAAGATCGCGGCCATGGCGATGACCGTGCGCGTCTTCATCGGCGCCTTCCCCGACGTCACGGCGGTCTGGCAGCAGATCATCATCTTCGTCTCGATCGCCTCGATGGCGCTCGGCTCGTTTGCCGCCATCGGCCAGCGCAACATCAAGCGCCTGATGGCCTATTCCTCCATTGGCAATGTCGGCTACGCCCTGATCGGCCTCGCCGCGGGCTCGGAGGAGGGCATCCGCGGCGTGGTGATCTACATGATCATCTATCTCGCGATGACGCTCGGCGCCTTCGCGGTGCTGCTCTCCATGCGCCGCAAGGACCAGATGTTCGAGACGATCGACGATCTCTCGGGCCTCTCGCGCACTCATCCGTGGCTGGCCTTCTGCCTTGCCGCGATGATGTTCTCGCTCGCCGGCATCCCGCCGCTCGCTGGGTTCTTTGCCAAGTTCTACGTCTTCGCCGCCGCCATCAAGGCGGGCCTGGTGACGCTCGCCGTCGTCGGCGTGGTGACCTCGGTCGTCGGCGCCTTCTACTACCTGCGCCTCGTCAAGGTGATGTACTTCGACGAGGCCAAGGCCCCCTACGAGCGGATCCCGCCGGGCTCGGCCATCGTGCTCGGCGTATCGAGCGCCGTCGTGGTGCTGTTCTTCCTCGTTCCGGCCCCGCTGGTCGCGGCGGCGGGCGACGCTGCCAAGTCGCTGTTCTGAGGTCGCTGTTCTGAGGCGGATGCAGTTCCGGCTGAGTCAGGCGGCCCGGTCCGAGGGGCATCGGCTCCACAGCCACGACCGGCTCGACTCGACCAACAGCGAGGCCATGCGCCTCGCCCATGGCGGCGAGACGGGCCCGCTCTGGGTTACGACCCAACGCCAGGAGGCGGGCCGCGGCCGACGCGGCAACGCCTGGACCTCGCCGGAGGGCAACCTCGCCGTCAGCCTGCTGATGCCGGTGACCGGCGTGGCGCCGGAGATGGTGGCCACGCTGGGCTTCGTGGCGGGCGTGGCGTTGGTGGATGCCCTGCGCGATGCGTGCCGTTTAGCTCTCTCCCCGAATCCGGAGAGGGGGGATGCACCGCTGCCGCAGGGCATTGCTCCGAGCGCTGCCGCCATCCATCTGAAATGGCCGAACGACGTCCTCGCCGACGGCCAAAAACTCGCCGGCATCCTGCTGGAGGCCGAGACGCTGCCGGGCGGGCGGCGGGCGGTGGTGGTCGGTTTCGGCGTCAACGTCGCGGCGGCGCCGGACGGTTTGCCCTATCCGGCGGCGGCGCTTGCGGCTTTTTCCGCGGCGGATGCGCCGATGCTGCTCGAATTCCTGTCGGAACGGTTTGTCGAAGCCGTCCGGATCTGGAACAAGGGGCGCGGATTCTCGAATATCCGGCGGCGGTGGCTGGAGCGCGCGGCGGGGGTAAGGGCCCCCGTGTCGGTTCGCATGGCCGAAGTCACGCTGACGGGCATCTTTGAAACGATCGACGAGGGGGGGCGGCTCGTGATCCTCGCCCCGGACGGAACCCGACGAACCGTGACGGCGGGCGAGGTGCATTTCGGAAGTGCCGCGACGGCGGCCTGAGACTGGATAGACGAACAAGATGACGACACGGCAGGACGAACTCGTCTTCGTGCCGCTCGGCGGCGTGGGCGAGATCGGCATGAATGCGGGCCTCTACGGGATCGGACCCGAGAAGCAGCGCAAATGGATCATGGTCGATTGCGGAATGGGCTTTGCCGGCGAAGAGGGATTGCCCGGCATCGACCTGATGTTCCCCGATCTCACCTTCATCGAGGAGCGCAAGAAGGACCTTCTCGCAATCTTCATCACCCACGCGCACGAGGACCATATCGGCGCGATCTCCGAGCTGTGGCCGCGCATCAAGGCGCCGGTCTACGCCACGCGGTTCGCCAAGAACCTGCTCGAGACCCGCCGTCTCTCCGAGCCCGGCGCGCCGAAGGTGGATCTGCGCGAGATCAAGCCGGGCCGTCGGGTGACCGTCGGGCCGTTCGAGATCGAGTTCGTGCCGGTGGCCCACTCGATCCCGGAATCGAACGCGGTGGCGATCCGCACCGAGCACGGCCTCGTGCTCCATACCGGCGACTGGAAGCTCGACGACACCCCCGTGGCCGGCGACTCAACGTCCCCCGAGGCGTTCACAGCTTTGGGCGACGAGGGCATCCTCGCGCTCATCTGTGATTCCACCAACGTGCTGCGCGAAGGCCGCTCGCCGAGCGAGTCCGAGGTCTCCGCGACCCTGCACAAGCTGATCGAGAACGCGCCCCACCGCGTGGCGGTGACGACCTTCGCCTCCAACGTCGCGCGTATCCGGGCCGTGGCGGAAGCGGCGCAGGCCTGCGGACGTCAGGTGATCGCCGTCGGCCGCGCCATGGACCGGGTGATCGATGTCGCTCGCGAGTGCGGCTACCTCGACGGGCTGCCGGACTTCCTCTCGGCCGAGTCCTACTCCCACATCCCGCGCGATAAGGTGGTCTGCCTGCTCACCGGCTCGCAGGGCGAGCCGCGGGCGGCGATGTCGCGGGTTTCTCGCCACGACCATCCGGCGATCTCGCTCACGGCCGGCGACCGGGTGATCTTCTCGTCGCGCGCCATCCCCGGCAACGAGCGCGATGTCGGCTCCATCATCAACGACCTGATCGAGGACGGCATCGAGGTCATCACCGACCGCACCGAACTCGTCCACGTCTCCGGCCATCCCCGCCGCGAGGAGATGGTGACGATGTATTCCTGGACGCGGCCGAAGGCGGTCGTTCCGGTGCACGGCGAGGCACTGCATCTCGACGAGCATGCGCGCTTTGCCCGTTCGCAAGGCGTCGAGTCGGTGGTGAAGGCCCGCAACGGCGCGGTGGTCCGCCTCGCTCCGGGCAAGCCGGAAGTGGTCGAGCACGTCCGCGCCGGGCGGCTCTACAAGGACGGCAACGTCCTCATCGACTCCAAGGACCGGGCGATCCCCGAGCGGCGCAAGCTCTCGCAGACCGGCATCGTCTCGGTGGCCATCGCCATCGACGAGCGCGGCGAGGTGATCGGTGATCCGGCGGTCGACATCATGGGCCTGCCCAATCGCGGCCGGACCGGCGAGCCGCTGCTCGACACCGTGGTCGATATGGTCAACCGCACCCTCAACGGTCTGCCGCGCGGCAAGATGAAGGATTCGGAGGGGGTCGAGAACGCGGTCGATCGCGCCGTGCGCTCCGCCGTCAATGAGGCCTGGGGCAAGAAGCCCGCCTGCCACGTGCAGGTGGTGGAGGTGTGATGGCGTCGCGCCCGCTTCGCCTCGGCAAGCGGGCGCGCGCCGCGTGAAAGCGCGACCTTTCCGGAGAGAGAGGCGCGCGGGATCGCATCCATCAAGCCCGGCGCGGGTGGCTGGGCGTGACGTTCAAGACAACAAAGGAGGGAGGCAGCAATGATCGGACGGCTCAATCACGTCGCCATCGCGGTGAAGGATCTCGATGCGGCGACGGCGGTCTACCGCGACACGCTCGGCGCCAAGGTGACCGAGCCGCTGCCGCAGCCGGAGCACGGCGTGACGGTGGTGTTCGTGGAACTGCCCAACAGCAAGGTCGAGCTGATGTCGCCGCTCGGTGAGAACTCGACCATCCAGGGCTTCGTCGACAAGAACCCGGCCGGCGGCATCCACCATGTCTGCTACGAGGTCGAGGACATCATCGCCGCCCGCGACCAGATGAAGGCGGCCGGAGCCCGCGTGCTCGGCACCGGCGAGCCGAGGATCGGCGCCCACGGCAAGCCGGTGATCTTCCTCCACCCCAAGGACTTCCTGGGAACGCTGGTGGAGTTGGAGCAGGTCTGAGGGACCGCTCTTCAGCCCCACTCGATCGGTCGGGCATGGGCCCGGCCGTTTCATATCGTTTGAAAATGATGACCCGCTTGTCCCTTCGCACCCTGACCGCCTCGACCCCGCTGACCCTTCTGACCGTGGCGGCGCTGACCGCTCTGTTCGCCACGGTGGCCGTGAAGGGGTTCGAGCTGACGGTGTTCGGCGCGCTGGCGCTCTACTTCGTGCTGTGGTGGACCTTCCTGTTCGCGATCCTGCCGCTGGGCAATGCCGCCGAGGCCGATCCGCAGCGGCTGGTGCCCGGCCAGGATCCGGGAGCGCCCGCGAGTCCGCGCCTGCGTGAGAAGGCGTTGCTGACGACGCTCCTGGCCGCCATCGCGTTCTTCGCGGCGTTGCTGATCTTCCCGCTCGCCCGCCTGTAAAGGGCGACGGGGCGCTCCGCCTCCGGAGTAGACGGCCACTGCGCCGAAGAAGAGGCTCAGCCCAAAAACAAAAAGCAAGGCACAAGGCCTTGCTTTGGATAACCGAAGTATTTTTCAGCCTGATTTATGTCGCGCATTGCTTGCGGCGCGTTGGCTGATTGTTCCTCCCAAGACCCGGACCGTGCGCTGCCTTGTGGGCTGCGACCATCACGGCGCTGCTTATAGGAAGAACATTTCCCTTTGTCATCAGGGTAGAGACGGTTCGCGGCGCTTTTTTGCAAACCACACGTCAAACGGCCTTCGCCGGTCCCCGCGAACGCTGCGCGCGGCTGCTTCGCCGGCTTCGTTCCGCCGCATTGCCGGCCGACCCTGTGTTCGCAGGGCGCTTGTGTTTTGCGGGGGCAATGTGTTGTGTGCCTCCGCACGCTGGCCTAGCTCCTCTCCGGCTGCGCCCGCCCGCTTCCAAGGTCGAATGATGCGTCTCTCCCGCTACTTCCTGCCGATCCTGCGCGAGACGCCGAAGGAAGCGGAAATCGTTTCGCACCGCCTGATGCTGCGTGCCGGCATGATCCGCCAGGAGGCAGCCGGCATCTATGCGTGGTTGCCGCTGGGTCTGCGCGTTCTGAACAAGGTCTGCGACGTCGTCCGCGCCGAGCAGGACCGCGCGGGCGCCATCGAGATCCTGATGCCGACGATCCAGGCCGCCGACCTCTGGCGCGAATCCGGCCGTTACGAGGCCTACGGCAAGGAGATGCTCCGCCTGAAGGACCGCCACGAGCGCGAACTGCTCTACGGGCCGACCGCGGAAGAGGTCGTCACCGAGATCTTCCGCGCCAGCACCCGCTCCTACAAGGATCTGCCGAAGAACCTTTACCAGATCTCGTGGAAGTTCCGCGACGAGGTGCGCCCGCGCTTCGGCACCATGCGCTCGCGCGAATTCCTGATGAAGGACGGCTACTCCTTCGACATCGATCAAGCCGCGGCGCGCCACTCCTACAACAAGGTCTTCGTTTCCTACCTCCGGACCTTCGAGAGGCTCGGCCTGCGGGCGATCCCGATGCGCGCCGATACGGGGCCGATCGGCGGCGATCTCAGCCACGAGTTCATCATCCTCGCCAAAACCGGGGAGAGCGAGGTCTTCTGCGATCAGGCCTATCTCGACATGCCGGTGCCGCCCCCGTCCGTCGATTTCGACGACGTGGCCGGGCTGCAGGGCGTGGTCGATGCCTGGACCTCGCACTACGCCGCCACCGATGAGATGCACGACGAGGCGGTCTTCGCCGAGGTGCCGGATGCCTCGCGTCTCTCCGCCCGCGGCATCGAGGTCGGCCATATCTTCTATTTCGGCACTAAGTACTCGACCCCGATGAAGGCGGTCGTCACCGGCCCCGACGGAAGCGAGCGGCCGGTCCATATGGGCTCCTACGGCATCGGCCCGAGCCGGCTCGTGGCGGCGACCATCGAGGCGAGCCACGACGAGGCCGGCATCATCTGGCCGGACGCGATCGCCCCCTTCGACGTGGCGCTGATCAACCTCAAGGTCGGGGATGGCGCCTGCGACGCCGCCTGCGCCGAGATCCAGGCGGCCCTCGAGACGGCGGGCCTGTCGGTCCTCTACGACGACCGCGACGAGCGGCCGGGCGCCAAGTTCGCCACCGCCGACCTGATCGGCCTGCCCTGGCAGGTGATCGTCGGCCCGAAGGGTCTGGGCCGAGGGCAAGATCGAGCTGAAGCGCCGCGCCAGCGGGGAGCGCGAGACCCTCGATCCCGTCGATCTCCCCGCTCGCATCCGGCGCCTCTGAGGGCCGGCCGCGATGGCGCTTGCGTTGGGTAAGGCCGGTGTCTCCTTGAAAGGCGTCCTCACGCGGTTGAAAAACGCCCGCGCGAGCGCCTCCACGCCGCCCTTCGCGGGGTTCGAGTGGATCATCGCCGGGCGCTACCTGCGGGCGCGCCGCCGGGGCGGCGGCGTCTCGGTGGTGGCCCTGTTCTCCGTGCTCGGCATCGCGGTGGGGGTGGCCACCCTCATCATCGTGCTCTCGGTGATGAACGGCTTCCGCTCGGAACTGCGCTCCAAGATCATCGGGCTCAACGGCCACGTCTTCGCCGCGCCGATCGACCGGCTGTTCACCGACTATGTCGATCTGTCCGACCGGCTGGAAAAGGTCGCGGGCGTGCGCGCCGTGGTGCCGATGGTGCAGGGGCAGGCCTTCGCCTCCTCGCCCTATGGCGGCTCCGGCGTGCTTGTGCGCGGCGTGCGCGAATCCGACCTGCCGAAGATTCCCGCCGTCTCCGGCGCGATCAAGGGCGGGACGCTCGAAGGCTTCGACGACGGCCAGGGGGTGGCGCTCGGCAAGCGGCTCGCCGACGCCCTCGGCCTCCAGGCGGGCGATCAGGTGACGCTCTCGACGCCGAAGGGCGCGAGCACGCCGTTCGGTACCGCCCCGCGCACCAAGACCTACGCCGTCAAGGCGATCTTCGAGATCGGCGTGACCGACTTCGACACCACCATGGCCTTCATGCCGCTGGCCGAGGCGCAGGCCTTCTTCAACCGCGACGGCGATGTCAGCGTGATCGAGATCTATCTCGACAATGCCGACGCGGTGGGCGAGATGCGCGAGCCCCTGGAGATGGCGGCCGAGCGCCCGGTGCTGCTGACCGACTGGCGCCAGACCAACCGCACCTTCTTCGGCGCGCTGGAGGTGGAGCGGAACGTGATGTTCCTGATCCTCAACCTCATCGTGATCGTGGCGACCCTCAACATCATCTCGGGGCTCATCCTGCTCGTGCGGGACAAGTCCTCGGACATCGCGATCCTGCGCACCATGGGGGCGACGCCGGGCACGATCATGCGGGTCTTCCTCATCAACGGGGCGCTGATCGGCCTCGTCGGCACGGCGATCGGGCTGATCGGCGGGGTGCTGTTCACCCTCAACATCAAGCCGATCCAGCGCACTCTGTTTCCCACCGCCTGGGACCCGACCGTGCGCTTCCTCGCCGAGATCCCGGCCGAGATGAACACGAGCGAGGTCGTCATCATTGTGATCACCTCGGTGCTGCTGTCGCTGGCGGCGACCCTCTATCCCTCCTGGCGCGCCGCCCGGCTCGATCCGGTGCAGGCCCTGCGCTACGGCTGACGGAACGCCCCCGATATGGCTCAGACGAATGCCGGCGGCGCCCAGCCCGTGCCGGCCCTGTTCTTCGCCGGCGTCCAGCGCCGCTACCACCAGGGCGAGGGGACGCTCGAAATCCTGCGCGGCACCGATCTCGCGATCTGGCCGGGCGAACTCGTCGCCCTGGTCGCGCCCTCGGGCGCGGGCAAATCGACCCTGCTCCACGTGGCCGGCCTGTTGGAGCGTCCGGACGGCGGCGAGGTCTATATCGGCGGCCAGCCCACGGCCGGCATGTCGGATGGCGAGCGCACCCGCCTGCGGCGCGAGGAGATGGGCTTTGTCTACCAGTTCCACCATCTACTGCCGGAGTTCTCGGCGCTGGAGAACGTGGTGCTGCCGCAGCTCATCCGCGGGCTGGCCCGCAAGGAGGCGGAGGCGCGCGCTGCCGAACTGCTCGGCTTCCTCGGCCTGAAGGAGCGGCTGCCGCATCGCCCGGCCGAACTGTCGGGCGGCGAGCAGCAGCGCGTCGCCATTGCCCGCGCGGTCGCCAACGGGCCCCGCCTGCTGCTTGCCGACGAGCCGACCGGCAACCTCGATCCCCAGACCGCAGGCCGGGTCTTCAGCATCCTGCTCCAGCTCGTGCGCGCCTCCGGCCTCGCGGCGCTGATCGCGACCCACAACATGGATCTTGCCGCCCGCATGGACCGCCGCGTGACGATCCGCGACGGGATGATCGAGCAGTTGGCATAGGGGATCGTCGAAAGCGTCAGCGCAGCGGACCCATCGGCGGGGGCGATCCCGTTTCCGGCGATCCGCCCTGGGCGACCGCATTCATCGCTTCGCCGACACTCGCGGATCACGCCGAGCGGCGCCGCCCCGATCGAGGGCACGCGGCCCCTGCCGGCAAAGCGGTCCCGTTCAGGAGAGGGGTCGTTCGGCGGCTTGGAGAGGCGCTACAGCCCGAGGCCGGGGATCGCCTGCGAGAGCCAGGCGAAGGCGCCCATGATGCTGGCGAACAGAGTGTAGACGAAGCCGATCGAGATCCCGACGCCGACGCCGCCGATCAACAGGCCGATCAGCACCACGAACCCGTCGCGCTCCACCAGTCCGAGGCCGATCAGCGAGACCGCGAGTCCGAGCGGGATCTGGCCGAAGAAGGGCGGGGCCACGATGAGCGCCAGCGCCAGCGCCAGGATCAGCACGCCCATGCCGCGCATGCCGACGGCGCCGTCGAACACGCTCAGGCGCGGGCGCGACCAGCGCTCCAGCCGGCGCAGCAGGGGCACCGCCCGCTTCACCGCCTTCGCCACCGTTTCGCGGGCGATCGATTGATCGAGCAGCCGACGCGGCAGCCATGGGGCGGACATGCCGGCCACGATCTGAATGGCGATGACGAGCAGGACCAGACCGCAGACCAGCGGGATCGGCGGCGGCATCGGCAGGCAGTTGGGCAGGCCGAGCAGAACCACGAGCAGCGCGAAAGCGCGGTCCCGCAGCACGGCGATGATGTCGCCGACGGTCAGACGCTCGCTCTCCTGGCTCGCAAGCATCGTGAGAACGTCGGAAGTGCGCGCAGCGGAGGACAAACCGGCTCGGCCTGTTCGATTTTTCGGTAAGCGCGGCTCTAGCCCAACCCAGCCCATCCGCCAAGCGCTCCGACCGGCGCGCGCGTGCCGTGCCACACGGGGCCTTTCCACGCTCAGGTTGTTGAAATCGCCGGTGTAGTTATTTCAAGTAAATCCACACCGTTAACTTATCTTAAGTTGTAAATTTCTCTTAACTATAGCCGGTTGCTGTGACAACCATTGGTCGTTCCGCCGACGACTGCGCGACCTCCAATGTCGAAACGCGCATCCTCCCGTGATGGCCTGCGCCACCCGGCTCCGTCCCGGCGGGCCGCAAGCCGTCTCGCCCTCGCTGTCCTCGCCCCGTTCGTCACCCTCGCTTGTGACCCGGCCCGCGCTGACGATGCGACCCTTCGGACGGTCCTGTTCGGCAGCATGGATGCCGGCGCTTCCGCGTTTTCCGCAGCCGGAGCGAAGCTCGTCTTCGATCGGTTCGACCGCGATGGCCCCGTCGCCCTGGTGACGGCCGGGGGCGGCGTGCGGCTGGAGGGCGGAGGCGGCATGCCGGTCCTGATGCGCTTCACCGCGCTCGGGGCAGCGCTCGGCGGCTACCAGTTCATCCGGGAATGGGGGGCGGTGACGGTGTTCGCCGGCCCGGAAGCCTCCTGGGAGGCGCTGTCCGGCCCCGGCTTCGTGCAGGCGCTGCCCCTGCGGGCGGGTTTTCGCCTGCACGGCGAGGTCTGGGCACGACCGACCGAGACGACCCTGATGACCGCGACGGTGATCCTCGGCTCCGCCCGCGGCGACGCCTATGCCCGGCTGTCCTGGGGCACCGCGCTGTTCGGCGCGTATCTCGGCCCGGAGGCGGCCTTCTACGGCGACCAGACCGATTACCGGAAATGGAGCGTCGGGCTGCATGTCACCGACTACGCGATGGGCGGCTACCGCTTCCGCCTCTCCGCCGGAGGCCAACTCGAGACGCGGCTCAACCAGTGGAACCCCTACGTCTCCCTCGCCGTCTGGAGCGCGCTTTGAGGCATCATACCGAAAGCCGCCGCCACGGTTCGGGACGATGCTTGAGGCCGGCTTACCCCTTGGTCCGCAGTGAGGAGCGCCCGCCATCGACGCCGATCACCTGCCCCGTGACGTAGCCCGCCTCCGGGCCGACGAGGAAGGCGGCGAGTGCGGCGACATCCTCGGGCTCGCCGAGGCGCTGGAGCGCGTGCATCGACGCGATGCCGGCGGCCAGCGTCGCGTTGCGGGTGATGGCCTCGGCGAGCGGCGTACGGGTCAGCGAGGGGGCGACGACGTTCACCCGGATCGCGGGCGCGAGTTCCGCCGCCAGCGAGAGGGCGAGCCCCTCGACCGCCCCCTTGGCCATGGCGACCGAGGCATGGTGCGAGAAGCCCTGCGCGACGGCGACGGTGGAGAACAGCACCACGCCCGCGCTTGCCTCTCCCGCTCCGGCCTTGAGCGCGGGGGCCGCTGCCTGCACCGCCAGAAAGGCACCGAGCGCGTTGATGCGGAAATCAGACTCGATGCGCGCTGGGTCGAGCTTGGCCAAAGGCGCGAGCTGGATCGTGCCGACCGCGTAGACGAGGCCGCCGAGGCGCGGGCCCGCCTCCGAGGCGACGCGCGGAAACCGGTCTCGCCGAGTTCGGAGGCCGCCCGCTCCAGGCGCTCCGGATCGCGGCCGACGAGGTGGAGGGCCGCCCCCCGTCCGCGCAGGGCCCGCGCCGTGGCAAGGCCGATGCCGCCGGTTCCGCCGTAGATCACGACCCGTTCCATGAAGCCCCCTGTCGGGCGGCGTCCACCCGACGATTTCGCCCAAAGATTTCGCCGGTGCCTGAAATCCACTAGCTAAGGCGGAGCCGGTCGGCGTGGAGCCGATCAAAGCCGCCGCGCCTTGCGCCGAACGTCGCAGGGCGGCCAGCCACGGGACGCCTCTGCCCATGAAATTCGCCTTTGCCGGCATCGACTTCCTCGGCGGCGTGTTCGACGGGCTGATCGAAGCCGGCTGGACGCCGGTGAAGCTGTTCACCCGGCCCTGCGACGGCATCTACGATCACAACGAGCTCGTGGTGGCCCAGGCCCGGCGCCACCGCATCCCGATCCAGCTCTCGCGAATGCTGCCCGACGACATCGAGCGGCTCGCGCACGAGCACGGCCGCGACGTGGTCCTCGTCGTCTCCGGTTATCCCTGGCTCGTGCGGGGCTGGCACGGGCGCGTGCGCTATGCCCTGAACCTCCACCCCTCGCCGCTGCCGACGGGACGGGGCCCCTATCCGCTCTTCAAGGCGGTTCTCGATGGCTACGAGAACTGGGGCGTCACCGCCCACGTGCTCGCCGAGCAGGGCTTCGACACCGGCGACATCCTTGCCCAGGACGTCTTCCCCCTCGACGGTGACGAGACCCACGAGACGCTGCTCACCAAGTGCCAGATGGCGGCCCGCCGCCTCGCCCTCGGGCCGATCGGGAAGGATCTGGCCGAGCGCTGGCGCAAGGCGGAACCGCAGGGCGACGGTTCCTATTGGCCGCGGGTGAACGACGCCGACCGCACCCTCGACTTCCACAAGGACGTCGCCGCGGTGCTGCGCCGCGTGCGCGCCTTCGGCACGATCGAGACCATCGCCCGGCTCGGCAACGCCCGCATCTTCGTCGCCGCCGCCGACGGCTGGCAGGAGGCCCACCGCCACGCCCCCGGTACCGTGGTGCACCGCTACCGCCGCCAGGTCGTGGTGGCCGCCCGCGACGGCTACGTGCAGTTCACCCGCTGGAGCCAGGTGCCGCTCAACGAGGCCGGGCAGATCGGGCGCTGACTCGATGCCGCCGATGCGCCGTAAGGGCGATCTCCCTCAGAAGATGTGCGTCCAGTGCGGCCGTCCCTTCGCGTGGCGCAAGAAGTGGGAGCGGGTCTGGGACGAGGTGCGCTACTGCTCCGACCGCTGCCGGACGGAGGCGAAGCGCGAGGCGCGCAAGAGCTGAGATGAGAGAAGAGCTGAGGCCTCAGCCTCCCAATGCCTCCGGGGTGTCGACGTCGAAGATCACCGCCGGATCGGCCGGCAGCTCCAGTACGTCGCCGCGCCGCTTCAGGATCGGCCCCGCGCCGTGGTCGCCGGTCAGCGCGGCGAGGTCGGCACCGAGGCGGGCAAGGTCGAGCAGCACCGGGTTGCCGCGGCGCCCATCGCTCACCGGCACCACGGCCGAGGGGCGTGGCGTCGCTTCGGTATAGGCTGCGATCAGCGCATCGATATGCGCCGGCCCGATCCGCGGCATGTCGCCGAGCAGCACCACCGCCGCCTCGGTCTTCGGCGGCAGGGCGGCGAGGCCGAGACGCAGCGAGGTCGAGAGGCCGGCGGCGGGGTCGGGGTTCTCGACCAGCCTCAATTCGAGCCTGGCCAGGGCGGCCCGCACCGCCTCGGCATGGGCGCCGAGCACCGCGACGACCGGCCCGGCGCGCGAGGCCAGGGCGGCTTCGGCAGCACGGCGCACCATCGGCCGGCCTGCATAGGGCGCGAGCATCTTCGCGGCCTGCCCGAAGCGGGAGCCGAGGCCGGCGGCGAGGATCACCGCGCCGATGCGCGGCTCAGACCCCGTCACCGCCCGATCTCGGTTGGCCGCGCAGGGGGATCTCGGTGAGCAGGCCGCCGACGCCGAGGCGCACGATATCGGCCCGGGTCACGGGGAGGCCCGCGAGCAGGCGGTGTAGGACGAAGTCGAAGCCGTTCTCCTTGGGCGAGCGGGCACAGCCCGGCGCGCCGATCACCGGCACGGCGCCAAGGGCGCCGAGCAGCAGCAGGTTGCCGGGATCGACCGGCATGCCGAACTGCTCGACCCGGCCGCCCGCCGCCTCCAGCCCGGCGGGGATCACATCGCGCCGATCGGCGATGGCCGAGGCGCCGAACACCACGACCAGCTCCGCCCCCTCCGCCGCCGCCCCGGCGATGGCGCCCGCGACCGCGCCGGCCTCGTGCCGCACGCGGGTCTCGGCGACGATCCGCGCCCCCGTCGGTGCGAGCCGGTCGGCGAGAACGCGCAGGGTCTTGGCGACGGTTGCCGGCTTCAGGCCGGGCAGCAGGGTCGAGACGACGCCGACCCGCTCAAGACGATAGGGCGCGAGCCGCATCGGCGGCGCGTCGGCGGCGGCGAGGGCCCGCTCCAGCGGCGCGGCGGCGACCGCGTAGGGGATGATCTTCACCGTCGCGACCATCTCGCCCGCCGCCACCGGCCGGAAGGCCGGCAGGGTCGCCACCGTGATCGCCTCGTCTACGGCGTTGACGGCGTCGATTCCGGCCGGCTCGACCACGAACAGGCCCGCGGCTTGCGCGAACAAATTGCAGCGCCCGGTGAACGGAGCCTCAGCGCGCAGGCCCGCCCCGGCGAGATGCTGGGCGAGGCGAGCTGCTGCCGCATCCTCGCCGACATCGCCGGGATCGAGCCGGACGGCCAGAATCTCGGGGATGCCGGATTCGGCGAGCCGCAGGGCCTCCTCGGCGGGGATCGGCCGGCCCTTCTTCAGGCTCGCGCCCTCGGCGCGCACGGTATGGGCGGCGATGAGCCCCGCGCTGTCGCGGGTCGCTACAGGTCCGAACTGCATGGGCTCAGCGTCCCGCCGCCGCGTCGGGGCCCTTGATGGGGTCTTTGATGCGATCCTGGCGCAGTGTCGCGACGACCTGGGCGAGGATCGACAGCGCGATCTCGGCGGGCGAGACTGCGCCGATGTCGAGCCCGATCGGCGCGTGGATCCGGCCGATCGCCGCCGCGTCGAACCCCGCCGCCTGCAGCCGCTCGACGCGACGGGCATGGGTCTTTCGCGAGCCCAGCGCGCCGATATAGGCGCAGTCCGCCCGCAGGGCCGCGACGAGGGCGGGATCGTCGATCTTCGGATCGTGGGTGAGCGCGGCCAAAGCCGTATAGGCGTCGAGGGGACCGATCTCGTCGAGCGCCTTGTCCGGCCATTCGGCGATCAGGCGCACGCCGGGGAACCGCTCCGGGCTGGCGAAGGCCGTGCGTGGATCGATCACCGTGAGGTCGAGACCGAGCTGGCTCGCGAGCGGCACCAGCGCCTGAGAAATGTGCACGGCGCCGATGACGACGAAGCGCACCGGCGGGGCGTGGACGGCGACGAAGACCGGGCGCCCGTCCGGCCCCTCATCGAGGCCGCTGCGGCCGCTGCGCAGGCGCTCGCGCAGCAGGGGGGCAAGCGGGTCGGCGTCGATCTCGGCCGCGCGCACGAGGCGCTGGCCTCCATCCGCGGGATTGGTGACGATCAGGGCCGGGCGGCGCGCCGCGCGCTCCGCGTTGAGGGCCGACAGGGTGTCGAGGCGCATGGAATTGGTCGCTCGATGCGAAACGGGCCGCCGCTCTTGATGGGAGCGGCGGAGGTTTGAAGAAAATCAGTCGATGCGTTCGACGAAGACGCGGATGCGGCCGCCGCAGGAGAGGCCGGCCCGCCACGCGGTCTCATCGGCGACGCCGAATTCCAGGGTGCGCGGGCGCCCGTCCTCGATCACGTCGAGCGCCTCGGTGATGACCTCGCCCTCGACGCAACCGCCGGAGACCGAGCCGAGGAAGCGGCTGTCACCGTCGATGACCAGATGGCTACCGACCGGGCGTGGCGCCGAGCCCCAGGTCTCGATCACGGTGGCGAGCGCGACCGCGCGGCCCTCGCGTCGCCAGCCTTCGGCCGCGCGCAGGATGTCGTCCTCGGTGGAGAGCATGGGGTTCACGTCCTGAAACTACCGGTTCCGCCGCCCCCGACCGTCCCGTCATGAGAGAGGTAGGCCTGTCGGCGCGTTCCGCAATGCGGCCAACCGTGGCGCTTGCAAGCCTGCGGTGTGGACTTCATCAAGGTCCCGGAATTTTCCGGCGGCCGGACGGGAGCGTGGTGTGTCGAAGCGGAGCGCGTTGGCAACCTTTCTCGCCCTGACGCTCGCAGGCCCCGTCGGCGCTGCCGAGCCGCTGAAGATCGGGCTTGCCGCGCCGTTGAGCGGGCCGGATGCCGGGTTCGGCCAGGGGGCACGGCTCGGCGCCGAGCAGGCGGTCGCCGAAATCAATCGCGCCGGCGGGGTGATGGGGCGCAAGCTCCAGCTCGTGGTGCAGGACGATGCGGCCGACCCGAAACAGGCGGTGGCGGTCGCGCGCAAGTTCGCCGGCGGCGGTGTGCGCTTCGTCATCGGCCCGCTCACCTCGGGCGCCGCCGCTACGGCGAGTTCGGTCTACGAAGAGGCCGGCATCGTCTCGGTCACGCCCGGTGCGACTTGGGGCCCGCTGACCCGCCGCGGCGCCGGCCTGCTGTTCCGCCTCGCGGGCAGCGACGCGCAGCAGGGCGCGCTCGGCGGCACGCTGCTCGCCGAGCGGTTCCGCGGCAAGCCGGTCGCCATCGTCCACGACAAGACCAGCTTCGGTCGCGGGCTCGCCGACGAGGCCGCGCGCGTCCTCAAGGCCCGCGGCGGGCAGGAGCGCCTGTTCGAGGGCGTCTCGCGCGACGACCGCGAGGTCGCGGCGCTCGTCGCCAAGCTGCGGGCGCTCGGGATCGAGGCGATCTATTTCGGCGGTCTGTCGGCCCCGGCCGGAGCGCTGATCCGGTCGATGCGTGAGGCTGGCCTGTCGACGCAGGTGATCGGCAGCGACGGGCTGCTCGACAGGGACTTTTCGCAGGTCCCCGGCGCCGAGGGTACGCTGATGACGGTGGCGCCCGCGCCGCCCCGCCTGCCCGAGCCGAGGGGCGCCAAGACACCGCGGAGTGCGGAGGCCGAGATGTTCGCGGGCCCGGCCTACGCGGCGGTCGAGGTCGTGCGGCAGGGGATCGAGGGCGCGCGCTCGGACGAGCCGGCCAAGGTCGCGGCCTTCCTGCATGGCGGCGCCACCGTGCGTACGGTGCTCGGCGAGGTGGCGTTCGACGCAGGCGGCGATCTCGTGAAGCCGCCGTTCTCGGTCAGCGCATGGCGCCGGCTTCCCGACGGACGGCTCGACTTTGCCGGCAACGACGTCACGCCATAAGCCGGCGGAGGCCGCAAAATTCCACCCGGCGTTGAGGTTAAGCGGACCTTGCGTGGCGGATATTCTTGCACAAACCGCGTCCGACGCTTAAGTCGCAGGATTGGTGCCCTTCGCGAAACACCCGTCGTGCCGCTTGTCCGGCCGGAGGGAGGACTCCCCGATCCGGGAGTTTCGCGAAAGGCACCCGACGCCCGGCATCGCTGACGCCTCTCGTCCCGAGCGGATCGGACCCGCAGCGCCGCGCGTTTCGCACGATAGACCGATTTTTTGATTTTGCCGGAGCGCCCCGTGCAGGCAGCCCGGCCGGAGATAGATGTATGGCAAAAGAGGAATTGATGCAGTTCGACGGCTTGGTCGTCGAGATCCTGCCGGACGCGCGCTACCGCGTGCAGCTGGACCAGGGTCACGAGATCGTCGCCTACACGGCCGGCAAGATGAAGAAGAACCGCATCAAGACCCTGGCCGGCGACCGCGTCACCGTCGAGATGTCGCCCTACGACCTGGAGAAGGGTCGTCTCGTGTTCCGTCACAAGGACGAGCGTTCCGGTCCGCGTCCGCCCCAGCGCGGCGGCCAGCAGTTCCGTCGCCGCTAACGGCGTCGAACCACTTTCGGTTCGATCGAGCTTGCCGAGCGGCGCCCCACAGGGCACCGCCCGAAAGTCCCAAAAATTACTTCCCGAACCGCTCGAATTTCGGGAAGCTACGGGTCATCAGCGTGCCGGCATCGGACCGGTGGCCCATCCACTTCTCCAGCATGCCCGCATTGGCGAGCCGCGCCTGACCCGAGCCGTCGCGCCAGGGCAGGCCTTCCGCCAGCGTGAAGACGCAGGCATCCGCAAGCTGGCTCTGGCGGCAGCGCTGCAGGCGCACACCCTTGCCGCGGCCGAGTTCCGTGACTTCGGAAGCCGGGAAGACCAGCATCAGCTTGTCGGATGAGCAGACGGCGACGTGGTCGCCCTCGGCCGGCACCAGCAGCACCGCGCGCGTTCCCTCGTCGAGGCCGAGGATCGCCTTCCCCTTCCGGGTGTTGGCGACCAGCGCATCGGAGGGCGCGATGAAGCCGCGCCCGTCCGAGCCGCCGACGAGCAGCTTGCTCTCCGGCTTGTAGGGCAACGCCGCGACGATCTCGGTGCCGTCGTCGAGATCGACCATCAGCCGCACCGGATCGCCGAAGCCGCGCCCGCCGGGCAGCTTCGAGGCCTCGATGGTGAAGACCTTGCCGTTCGAGGCGAGCAGCAGGATTTTCGCCGTCGTCTCGCTGAGGAAGGCGACCTTCAGCGTGTCGTCGCCCTTGAAGGCCACCCCCGCCAGTTCGGTCACATGCCCCTTGAGCGCCCGGATCCAGCCCTTCTCGGACAGGATCACCGTGATCGGCTCGCGCTCGACCATGGCGGCGGTGAAGTCGATGCCTGCGGTGTCGGGCGGGTTCTCGAGGGTGGTGCGGCGGCGACCGAGCTTGGTCTCGGGCCCGAAGGTCTTCTTCACCGCGCGGATCTGCTTGGTGATCTCGGTCCACTGGAGCTTCTCGGAAGCCAGCAATCCCTCGATCCCCTCCTTCTCCGCGGTCAGCGCCTCGAACTCGCGCTTCAGCTCCATCTCCTCGAGCTTGCGCAGGGAGCGCAGGCGGGTGTCGAGGATCGCGTTGGCCTGGACCTCGTTGAGTTCGAACCGCGCCATCAGGGCGGCCTTCGGCTCGTCCTCCTCGCGGATGATGCGGATCACCTCGTCGAGGTCGAGATAGACGATGAGCAGGCCGCCGAGGATTTCGAGGCGGCGCTCGATCTGGCCGAGGCGGTAGCTCGAGCGGCGCTGGAGCACGACGCGGCGGTGATCGACCCACTCGCGCAGACACTCGGCGAGACCGATGACCCGGGGCACGACGCCGCCGACGAGGACGTTGAGGTTCAGCGGAATCCGCGATTCCAGCTCGGAGAGCCGGAACAGCGACTCCATCAGCATCACCGGATCGACCGAGCGCGAGCGCGGCTCCAGCACGACGCGCACATCCTCCGCCGATTCGTCGCGCACATCAGCGAGCAGCGGCAGCTTCTTCTCTTGAAGCAGGTCAGCGAGCTTCTCGATGAGGCGGGCCTTCGGCACGCCGTAGGGAATCTCGGTGACGACGATGTTCCAGGTGCCGCGGCCGAGATCCTCCTTGGCCCAGCGCGCGCGCACGCGGAACCCGCCGCGGCCGGTGCGGTAGGCCTCGCGGATGCTCTCGGCTGAGTCGATCAGGATGCCACCGGTGGGAAAGTCCGGCCCTTGCACGAAGGTGCAGAGCTGCTCGGAGGTCGCCTCGCGATTCTGGATCAGGTAGAGCGCCGCGTCGCAGAGTTCGGCGGCGTTGTGCGGCGGGATCGAGGTCGCCATGCCGACCGCGATGCCCTGGCTGCCGTTGGCGAGCAGGTTCGGAAAGGCCGCCGGCAGGACGATCGGCTCCTCCTTCTCGCCGTTATAGGAGGCGCGGAAATCGACCGTGTCCTCGTCGATCCCGTCGAGCAGCAGGCGGGCGACTTCCGTCAGCCGCGCCTCGGTGTAGCGGTAGGCCGCCGGACCGTCGCCGTCGATGTTGCCGAAGTTCCCCTGGCCGTCGACCAGCGGGTAGCGCTGGGCGAAATCCTGGGAGAGGCGCACCAGCGCGTCGTAGATCGCTTGGTCGCCATGCGGGTGGAAGTCACCCATCACGTCGCCGACGATCTTCGCGCACTTCTTGAAGGCCGAGGTCGGGTCGAGCCGCAGCAGCCGCATGCCGTAGAGGATGCGCCGGTGCACGGGTTTCAGCCCGTCGCGGGCATCGGGCAGCGCGCGCTGCATGATCGTGGAGAGCGCATAGGCATAGTAGCGCTCCTCCAGCGCCGTCTTCAGCTCGACGCTCTCGATGCCGTCGCTCGGCGGCGGCAGGACGGGCTGGCCCATCACTCACTCCACATCGTCAGTTCAGTCCGGGCGCCGACCCTGCGTCGGCGTCCGCCACCGCTTCCCGTCCCGACGGGTCACGGCGCCTCTCGAAACGTACCGGAACATAACACGAACACGGTCAACTCTGGCCAGTGCCGAGTGCGACGAATCGTGCGCGTTCCTCCGGCGTGTCTTGCGCCCGCGGGCGCCAGACATGCTGATCGAGGAAATACCCCGTCAAGGTAAACCCCTCCCGAACGTCTTGGGTGTCGGGCGTGCGCCAGCCGCTGCCGGGCTGGTCGCGGTCGCGCAGGAAGGGTGGAAGCGACAGCAGGCGATCGCGAAAAGGCTCGCCGGCCGAGGCGCTGACCGCCCGCCCGCTCTTCGGCGAGACATAGACCAGGGCGTCGTTGGCGCCCGTGGCCGCGCAATGCGACAGGTCGAGGCCGAAGCCGAGCCCGGCGAGCAGCGCCAGTTCGAACCGCACCATCAGCGCGGGGGCGATCTCGGGATCGTCGAGATGGGCGATCAGGATCTGCGCCGCCTCGTAGAGCGCCGGATGCGGGTCGCGCTCGGGCAGGAGCCGCAGCAGCGCCGAGAGATGCGCGACACCGTAGAGCGCGAGACCCGAATCCATCAGCCGCGAGGCGTTCAGGGTCAGCGGCTCGACCGCGTAGGCGCCGAGCGCCCCGTCGAGCCGCGCCCGCCACGTCGCGCGAAGCGTGTTGCCGGGCTGGAGCATCGGCTGCATCCGCCGCGAGCGCCCGCCATGGACGAGCCCGAGATGGCGCCCGTGCTCCGGCGTCATCAGTTCGAGCACGACCCCGGTCTCGCCGTGCTTGCGCAGGCCGATCACCAGGCCATCGTCGATCCATTGCATCGGAGAGAGATAGTCATTCCGATGCCGGAACGGGACTGCTTTGCACGCCGAAATCGGGTGGCGATCGCGAATCCATTTCTCGCCCTGATCGAAACCGCTACGCTTTTCCCGCAAAGGGAGATTCGGCGATGGTCGGGCGGCGCGGCGGGGTGATGCTGGCGATGGTCCTCGCGGTTGGCGGCTGCACCGCGACCGCCGCCCCGCCTTCGCCCTCCGCCTCAACCGGCACCCTCCGCGAGCGGATCGCCGCGCTGGCCCTGCGTCAGGTCGCCTTCGGCTCGGTCTCGCTGATCCCGGTGCGGTTCGCCCACAGCCGGATCGCCGGCCCGTTCGAGGATGGCGGGCGCCGGCTCTACTGCGTCTCGACCCGGATGAGCGGACGCACCTTCGGCAAGCCGGAGCGGCCCAAGCTCGTGCTGCGGGAGGAGGGCGGGGCGCTCACCGTCCTGCGCGACGAGGAGGAGACCTGCGAGGGGCACCCCAGCGAGCCGTTTGCGGAGCTGGATTCGCCCGTCAGCTGAGACGATTGTCAGCCTGTGCCGCATGGGCGAACTCATTGCGCCTCCTGCTGAGGGGCCGAGCGACAGCTCGGCCTCGAAGCACGCCGGGCCGGCCGATCCCACGGAGCCGGTTCAGGTGAAGCGTCGCGGGGTGCTTCGAGGCGGCTGGCGCGGCACCTCAGCATGAGGACCGTTGGGAGACGACCGGACAGGCGGTCAAACAGGCGGTGGCACCGGGGTTGCGCTCACGCCCCCCAAAAGTGATCCGCTCAAGCGCAATGGCTTCCCGTCCCCTGTCGCTTTCCCTCGACCTCATCGCCCGTGCCCATCCCGACACCGTCCCCGACGATGAGACCGCGCTGACGCTGCTCTCGGACGCCGACCTCGCGCCCGAACTCGCGGCGATGCTGGCGCGCCGCGCTTCCTCCGAGGGCGGGCTGTGGGTGTTCGCCTACGGCTCGCTGCTGTGGAACCCGGAATTCGCTTATCACGAGCAGCGGCTCGGCACGCTGCGGGGCTGGCACCGCCGGTTCTGCCTGTTGCAGCGGCGCTTTCGCGGCACGCCGGAGAATCCGGGCTTCGTGCTGGGGCTCGACCGGGGCGGCATCTGCCGCGGCGTCGCCTTCCGCCTGGACGATGCCGACCCGCACGCCATCCTGATGCCGGTCTGGCGGCGGGAGATGAAGGGCAAGGGCTACGAGGGCCGCTGGGTCTCGGTGGAGACGTCGGACGGGCCGGTCACGGCGCTGACCTTCATGGTGAACCGGCAGAGCGACCGCTACACCGGCCGCCTCTCGGATGCCGAGATCGCCGACAAGATCGCAACGGCCTGCGGGCATCTCGGCCCGAGCGCCGAGTATCTGCTCCGCACCGTGGAGGCCTGCGCCCGGCTCGGCATCCACGACCGGCACCTGTGGTCGCTCCAGGCGCTCGTGGCCGAGCGCCTGCGGGAGCGGCGCGCGGCCTGCGCGTAGTTCTCGCCTCCGTCATTGCGAGGCGAGGCGTCAGCGATCCTGAGCGCGAGCGTGCCGGATCGGGCACGCCACTGGACGGCTTCGCCCCGCTCGCCCTGACGGACGTGCGAGAAGACTACTGCCCGTCGATCCGCGCGCCGAGGAGCGCGATGGCGCGCTGGTAGACGCCGGCGGCGTTCCAGCCCTGGATCGCGGCGAAGTTCGGCTCGCCGGGCTGGTAGCCCGCGCCGCGCTGCCAGCCGTGACCCTTCAGGAAGTTGGCGGTGGAGTTCAGCGCGACCGGCGCGCTGTCGAGGCTGCCGCCGACGCCGTAGGTCAGGACGTTCTTGGGCAGGAACTGGGTGTGTCCGACCTCGCCATGGGCCGCACCCCGGGTCGCCGGGGTCAGCACGCCGCTATCCACGAGCTTGAGCGCGGCGTAGAGCTGATCGGTGAAGTAGGCCGAGCGGCGGCAATCGTAAGCGAGCGTCGCCACCGCCGAGAGGGTGTTGACGTTGCCCTTCACCGCACCGAAGCCGGTCTCCATGCCCCAGATCGCCAGGAGCGGGCCCGGCGGCACGCCGTAGCGCTGCTCGATCGAGGCGAACAGCGCGGCGTTCTGCGCTTTGAGGGCGCGCCCGCGGGAGACGATGGTGTTGCCGCCGCGCTTGGCCAGGAACTGGTCGAGCGAGAGCTTGAAGCTCTTCTGGCCGCGATCGGCCGAGATGGTCGCGGTGGAGTAGGACGTGTTGGCGAGTGCCGCGAGCGAGGCCGGGCTCGCCCGGCCCTTGGCCTCGGCGGCGAACTCGTCCTTCCAGGCCTCGAAGCCGGCGGCATTGTTGCCGCACTGCGCCGCCTGCGCCGTGCCGGCCAGCCCCATCAGGGCGGCGACGGCGACCATTCTCAAACCGTGTCCGGTCATTCCACACTCCATCAGGCGGCGGCCTCACGCGGCGCCGCGGCAATCACAGGGCTTCGGCCGTTGCGCGGCACCGGGCGAGCCCCGCCGATCGGAGCCCACGCCCGTTACCTTGAGTTCGGACGAACCATACCTTGGCAGAATCACCGAGCTGTGGCGGTGGTGAGGCACGAAAGGCCCTGCAACGCCACTATCCTGCGGACATCATTGGATTGGTTACCGGCAGATTGCAGCCGATCCCGCTCGGAATGCCTCACGAAACGCCCGATCACCGATCGTCTTCCCTCGGGGCAGGGCGGTGCAGCGGGCATCTTGTGAGCGACACTCAGTTCACCTCGACCTGCACCACCCCCGGCACGGCACGCAGCGCACCCGCGACCTGCGGGGTCGCCTGGTAGCGATCCTTCAGCCGCACCTCGACCTCGCGCTCGCCGCCATCGAGGATGAGGATCAGCGAGACTTCGCCTTCGCCGCGCAGGGTCAGGCGCTGCTGCACCGAACTCAAGGCGCGGTCGTCGCGCAGGAAGATGCGCATGCCCTTCTGGTGGCGGGCGGCGGCCTGATCGAGGGGCTCGGCGGTGGTGATGCGGGCGCGCACGTCCTCGCCCTCCAGGTTGGCCTGGATCGTCAGCACCAGCGGGCGGCCGGGCTCGAGGATGTCGCGGTACTGGTTCAGCCCCTCGGAGAAGATGATCGCCTCGAAATGCCCGGTCTGGTCCGAGAGGATGACGATGCCGAGCTTGTTGCCGCTCTTGGTGCGCCGCTCCGAGCGGTCGAGCACCGAGGCGGCGATCCGGCCGACGCTGGCCGTGCCCGCCCGCACCGCCCGGCAGAAATCCGCCCAGGACTGGACCCGCAGCTTTTCGAGGATCGGCCCGTACTCGTCGAGCGGATGGCCCGAGAGGAAGAAGCCGATGGCGTCGCATTCGCGCTTGAGCTTGTCGGTGTGGGTCCAGAACTCGTGCGGCGGGATGCGTAGAGCCACATCCACCGAGGCGACGCCGCCGAACATATCGGTGATGCCCGAGGTCTCGGCCTCGGCCGCGCCCTGGGCCATCTTCATCATCGGCTCGACCGCGGCCCAGGCCCGTGCGCGATCGGGCTCGATGCAGTCCAGCGCGCCGGCCGCGATCAGGTTTTCCAGCGTGCGCTTGTTGACGTGGCGCGGGTTCAGGCGCCGGGCGAAGCAGGCGAGATCCTTGAACGGCTTGTCGCCGCGCGCGGCGACGATCGACTCCACCGCCGAGCGGCCGACGCCCTTGATCGCGGCGAGCGCGTAGAGGATGCGCCCCTCCCGCACGTCGAACACCACGCCCGAGGTGTTCACCGATGGGGGCTCGACCGTGATCTTCAGGCGCTGCGCGTCCTGGCGGAATTCGGCGAGCTTGTCGGTGTTGTCGATGTCGAGGGTCATGGCCGCAGCCAGGAACTCGACCGGATGGTTCGCCTTCAGATAGGCGGTCTGGTAGGTCACCAGCGCGTAGGCGGCTGCGTGGGACTTGTTGAAGCCATAATCCGCGAACTTGGCGAGCAGGTCGAAGATCTCGTCGGCCTTGGCCTTGGTCAGGCCGTTCTCGGTGCAGCCCTTCACGAAGCGGTCGCGCTGGGCGTCCATCTCCGCCTTGATCTTCTTGCCCATGGCGCGGCGGAGCATGTCGGCTTCGCCCAGCGTGTAGCCGGCGAGAACCTTGGCGACCTCCATCACCTGCTCTTGGTAGACGATGATCCCGAAGGTCTCCTTCAGGATCGGCTCCAGCATCGAGTGCGAGTACCAGCTCGCCTCGTTGCCAGCGTCACGCCCGAGCTTGCGCTCGCAATAGACCGGGATGTTGGCCATCGGGCCCGGCCGGTAGAGCGCCACCAGCGCGATGATGTCTTCCAGGCGGTCGGCCTGCATCTCGCAGAGCGCCTTGCGCATGCCGGCGGATTCCACCTGGAACACCGCGACGGTCTCGCCGCGGCCCATCGGCTCGTAGGTCTTCTTGTCGTCGAGCGGGATCTGGGCGAGATCGACCTCGATGCCGCGCTGCTTGAGCAGATCCGTGCAGCACCGCAGCATGGTGAGGGTCTTGAGGCCGAGGAAGTCGAACTTCACGAGGCCGGCTTGCTCGACCCATTTCATGTTGAACTGGGTCACCCGCATGCCCGTCTTCGGGTCTCGATAGAGCGGCACCAGTTCTTCGAGCGGCCGGTCGCCGATCACCACGCCGGCGGCGTGGGTCGAGGCGTGGCGGTGCAGGCCCTCCAGCTTCTTCGAGATCTCGATGAGGCGGGCGACGATCGGCTCCTCCTCGATCGCCTGCTGGAGCTTGGGCTCGCCCTCGATCGCCTGGGCCAGCGTCACCGGGTTGGCCGGGTTCTGCGGCACGAGCTTGGTCAGCTTGTCGACCTGCCCGTAGGGCATTTCCAGCACGCGGCCGACGTCGCGCAGCACGCCGCGGGCGAGCAGCGTACCGAAGGTGATGATCTGCCCGACCTGCCGCTCGCCGTAGCGCTGCTGCACGTAGCGGATCACCCGCTCGCGGCCCTCGACGCAGAAGTCGATGTCGAAGTCCGGCATCGAGACGCGTTCGGGGTTGAGGAAGCGCTCGAACAGCAGGCCGAAGCGCAGCGGATCGAGGTCGGTGATGAGCAGCGACCACGCCACCAGCGAGCCTGCGCCCGAGCCGCGGCCCGGCCCCACGGGAATGTCGTGGTCCTTGGCCCACTTGATGAAGTCCGAGACGATCAGGAAGTAGCCCGGGAACTTCATCTTGACGATGACATCGAGCTCGAACTTCAGCCGCGCGCGGTAATCCTCCTCCGAGAAGCCCGGCGCAGTGCCGTGCTGCTTCAAGCGCAGCTCCAGCCCAGCCTCGGCTTGCCGGCACAACTCGGTCGGCTCGTCGGCGGCCACCGCCTGAACCGGCGTCTCGGCGGCCTCGGCCAGTGCGTCGGCCATGGGCGGCGCCTCGCCCGCGGCGACGCTGGCGAAGTTCGGCAGGATGGGCTTGCGGGTTCGCGCTCGGTAAGAGCAGCGCATGGCGATCTCGACCGAGGCCGAGAGCGCGTCCGGCAGATCGCGGAACAGCTCCATCATCGCGGCGCGCGTGGTGAAGGCGTGGCGCGGGGTGAGCCGGCGGCGGCGCTCGTCGGAGACGAGGCGGCCCTCCGCGATGGCGAGCAGCGCGTCGTGCGCGTCGTAATCGCCGGGCTTGGCGAAGAACGGCTCGTTGGTGGCGACGATGCCGAGACCGTTCGTGTCCGCGAGCCGCAGCAATTCGCGCTCGACGGCGCGCTCGTCGTCGAGGCCGTGACGCTGGATCTCGACGTAGAGATGCTCCTCGCCGAACGCCCCTTTCAGGATCTCCAGGCGGCGCGCGGCCTGATCGACGCGGCCGGCACGCAGGCTGGTGTCGAGCGGCCCCGAGAGCCCGCCGGTGAGACCGATCAGCCCCTCGACGTTGCCCTCCAGCGCCGAGACGGCGAGGTTGGGCGCGGCGCCGAGCGGACCGTCGAAATGCGCCCGGCTGCCCAGACGCAGCAGGTTGCCGTAGCCGGTCTCGTCCTGGGCGAGCAGCACGATGTTGGCGCAGCCGGCCTGGGGCAGGCGCGCCATCGGGTCCGGCGCCTCGAAGCAGATCGTGAGCTGCAGGCCCGCGATCGGCTGGATCCCCGCCTTGGCGGCGTATTCGGAGAATTCCAGCGCCCCGAACAGGTTGTTGGTGTCGGTGAGCGCGAGCGCGGGCTGCCGGTCGGCCGCGGCCGCCTTGACGAGATCACCCGCCTTCACCCCGCCTTCGAGCAGCGAGTAGGACGAGTGGACATGGAGGTGGACGAAGCCGACCTCTTTGAGTGTGCGCGCCATGGAGGACCCTGCTCGGAGCCCGCTAAGATCGCCGCTCCATGCCTTCCGAGTCTGTCACCAAGGCGCCGCACCGCAGGCGATATCCACCGTTCTTCGAGCTTGACGCCGAACGGAGGGGCGGGGCGGGCGGAAACCACCTGTCCGCCACCTTTTCCTGTGAGCAACGCCGCCGACACCGGAACAAACCGCGCGCGAACGCGGACCTTTAATGGATCGGCGCCAAGGCTACCGCCCAGAGCGCGACCGCTCCGAAGAGCAGGCCAAAGGCGGTGAACTCGACGAGGCTGGTGAAGAGCACACGCTTGGTCATCGCTTCCACTCCCTGTTGATGGAGTGATCTTTGTTCCTGTTTTGTTCTGTGTAAAGCCTCGGGATCGAACCACGCGTTGGAATGGTGAACGATGTGTTGCCGGAGCCACGGTCGCCCGTTCAAGCCCGGTCACGCATCCCGTCGATGCCTTCGCGCTGCGGGGCACATCCTTCCATCGAGGTGAGGCGGAATCGATCCCAAGCCACGACCCCGCCGAACAGTCCGGCACCCTGGAACGCTTCGCCTCACGCCTCCAGGTGACGCCGCCGGACGAGGCGGTGGATCAGGCCGCCACGGGGGCCGACCAGCATCGAGACGAGGTAGAGCGCGCCCGCCGCCAGCACGATCGCCGGTCCCGTCGGGAGCCGGATGCCGGCGTGGTAGGAAACCAGCAGGCCGGTCACGCTGGAGATCATCGAGACCAGCATCGCCACGGGGATCAGGCCCGACAGGTCGGCGGCCCAGAACCGGGCGGTGATCGCCGGCAGCAGCATCAGGCCGACCGCCAGCAGCGTGCCGAGCGCCTGGAAGCCGCCGACGAGGTTGACCACCACGAGCGCGAGGAAGGCGGAGTGCACCGGGCCGCCGGCACGGCTGACCGTGCGCAGGAACAGCGGATCGACGCACTCGATCACCAGCGGGCGGTAGAGCAGGGCGAGCGCGACCAGCGTCAGGCTGGCGATGCCGCCGAGCAGCGTGAGCGCGTCGTCGTCGAGCGCCAGCACGGTGCCGAAGAGGATGTGCAGCAGATCGACCTGCGAGCCGCGCAGCGACACGAGGAATACCCCGCCCGCGAGCGAGATCAGGTAGAAGGCGGCCAGACTCGCATCCTCCTTCAGCACGGTCGAGCGGGTGACGAGCCCGGCGGCCAGCGCCACCGCGAGCCCGGCCACCAGCCCGCCCAGCGTCATCGCCGGCAGCGACAGCCCGGCGACGAGGAAACCCGCGGCGGCGCCGGGGAGGATGGCGTGGCTCATCGCCTCGCTCATCAGGCTCATCCGACGCAGCATCAGGAAGACGCCGAGCGGCGGTGCCGACAGCGACAGTGCGAGGCACCCGGCCAGCGCCCGGCGCATGAAGCCGAACTCGATGAAGGGGCCGATCAGGAAATCAAGACAATCGGCAAACGTCACGAGACGGCCCCGTGATGCGCGCGGCCATGGTCGTGATCATGATGGCCGGGCTCATGATGATCGTGGTTGTGGTCGTGCGGGGCATGGCCGTGCGTCGGCGCGGAGCCGCCGCTCTCGTGATACGCCTCGTGCGCATCATGGCGGCAGATCGCGGCGGCCTCGTCCCAGGCCTCCGACAGGCGCAGCGCCCGGGCCAGCACCGGCGGCGTCAGCACCTCGCGCGTCGGCCCCCAGGCGATGGGCCGGCGGGCGAGAACGAGGGTCGAGGCGAAATGCGCGCGCACCTGGGCGAGGTCGTGCAGGGCCGCGACCACGGTCCGGCCCTCGCGGTGCCAGCCGCGGATCAGGGTCAGAAGGTCGGCGGTGGTGCGCTCGTCGATGCCGGTGAAGGGCTCGTCGAGCAGGATGATCCGCGCATCCTGCAGGATCAGCCGGGCGAACAGGGCGCGCTGGAACTGTCCGCCGGAAAGGGTGCCGATCGGCCGGTCCTCGAAGCCGTTGAGCCCGACCGCCGCGAGCGCCTCGACCAGGCGGCTCCGCTGGCGGATGAGGCTGCGCCACGCGCCGAGCGGGCGCCACAGCCCCATCGCCACGAGGTCGAGAACGCTCAGGGGGAAGCTGCGGTCGATCTCGGCGGCCTGCGGCAGGTAGGCGATGGCGCCGGAGCGCGGCCCCGCCTCGACGCTTCCGTCGAGCGGGCGGATCTCGCCGACGATGCCCTTCAGCAGGGTCGACTTGCCCGCACCGTTCGGCCCGACCACGGCGAGCAGGTCGCCGGGCGCGATGGTGCCGTCGAGATGGTGAACCGCCGGATGCCGGTCGTAGCCGAGCGTCAGGCCCTGGAATCGGATCGCGCCGGCGCGCGCGGCCTCGCCGCTCACGATTTGGCCCACAGGATCACGGCCCAGAGCAGGCTCGACAGGATGAGGGCGGCCGCGAGACGAGGGCCGACTCCGCTGCGGAACAGCGAGCGGCGCGGGAGGCGGACGGTCCCGCCGGCACGGGTCATGGGATCTCCGAGGATGGACCGGCGCGGGCGGTGTCGCGGAGGCCGGGACTATCGCGGCCCGCGCCGTTGCCCGCCTCGTTGCCCGATTGCAGCCGGACGCCTATCTTGGTCGGGCTGATACACTGTAACATGGACCGAGTTCAATCGGCCCGTGCCGAGTGTCGATACAAGCGGCGATGATAAGCGGCGACACCGGGCGCCGAGACCGGGGAGGTCGGGATGCGCGGTCACGCGCAGCAGCAGCACGGCCAAGGCGAGGGCCAAGGTGACGGCAACCACGGTGACGGGCACGCGCACGACCATCACGGTCATGGCGCGTCCGCCTGCGGCGGGCATGCCCACTCGGTCGAGGACGTGATCGAGCGGGCGGAGCGGCTTTGCCAGGCGCGCGCCTTGCAATTCACGCGGCTGCGGCGGGACGTGCTCGCGGCGGTGGCGGCGGAGCACAAGCCGCTCGGCGCCTACGACATCGCCGAGCGGATGAGCGCCCCCGGGCGCCGGGTCGCGGCGGTGTCGGTCTACCGCGCGCTCGATTTCCTCACCGAGCAGGGCTTCGTCCACCGCATCTCCAGCCGCAACGCCTTCGTCTCGTGCGGGCACGAGCACGGCGCGGGGGTCGGCCTCGTCTTCCTGATCTGCCGCACCTGCGGCGGCATCGACGAGATGACCGCCCCGGCGGTCGAGAGCGCCCTCGACCAGACGCTGGCCGGGGCCGGCTTCACTCCGACGAGCCGGATTCTGGAGGTCGAGGGGGAGTGCGGCGCCTGCCGCGGGCGCGGGGACGGGGTGCCGGACGAGGCGAGCCGCGCGTAGCGGTCAGCACGCGTTGCGATAGGCGCGCGGCGAGGCGATCGTCCGGAACAGGATCGTGATGTCGAGCCAGAGCGACCAGTTGTCGATGTAGTGCAGATCGGCCTGGACGCGGCTCTCCATCGCCGCGTCGGTCAGGGTCTCGCCGCGAAAGCCGTTCACCTGCGCCCAGCCGGTGATGCCCGGCTTCACGTTGTGGCGGCGGGCGTAGAGGGCGATGCGGCGCTCGAAGCTGCGGTCATGCGCCAGCGCGTGCGGGCGGGGGCCGACGAGCGACATGTCGCCCCGGATGACGTTCAGGAGCTGCGGCAGCTCGTCGAGGTTGGTCCGGCGCAGCAGGGCGCCGATCCGGGTGATGCGCTCGTCGTTGCGCGAGGCCTGCCGGAAGGGGGCGTCGGGGGCAGCCTTCATGCTGCGGAACTTGAAGACGCCGAAGGCCTCCTGGTTGAAGCCGTAGCGCCGCTGCCGGAAGAAGACCGGGCCGGGGCTGTCGAGCTTGATCAGCACGGCGAGCGCGACGAAGAGCGGCGCGAGCAGCAGCAGCCCGATCCCGGCCAGCGTCACGTCGAAGGCGCGCTTGAGCAGGATCTCGCCGACCGAGAGCGGACGGCGGCCGATATTGATGCCCGAGAGCCGGCCGACCCGGGCGACCTGCAGGTCGGGGAAGCGGTCCATCATCGTGCCGGGCCGCAGGTGCAGGGCCGCCGGCACCCGCAGGAAGGCGTCGATGCAGCGCTCGATGTCGGCGGGCTCCGACCACGGCACCAGCACGAACACGTCGTCGGGCCGCAGGAACCGCACCACCGAGACCGCGAGGTCGAGATCCTCGGCGAGCAAACTCTCCGCATTCCCCGTGCCGGAGGCGGGTTCGGGGCGGCGCAGGTAGCTCGTGCCGACGATGCGCAATCCCAGCGCCTCGACATCGTTGTTGGCATAGAAGTTCGTCACGTCCTCCTCGTAGCCGACGAGGTGGACGCGGCTGGCGGAGGGCGAGCCGGAGGTGCTGCTGCGGCGTACCATGGCCACCGTCCCCGCGCGGACGAGGATCGTGACGGGCAGGCCGGCGACGAAGAAGGCGACCGAGGCGACGCGGGAGAAGTCCTGGGTCGTCTTCGTCGCGAAGCCGACCAGCAGGGCGACCGCCCAGGCCATGAGCCAGAGCGTCGCCCGGCGCTGCAGATGCGGCGTCTGCGACAGGCAGCGCTCAATGCTGTACTCGCCTCGGGCGAGGTTGGTGAGCACGAAGATCAGAGACAGGAAGCCGGCCGTCTGAAGGTTCATGCTGTTCGTGAGCGGGATCAGCTCCCCGTCGCCGATATAGGCGTGGTAGGCCACGTCCGCCGCGAAGCCGACCGCGAAGATCGCCACGAGATCGGCCGCCAGCAGCGAGGCCGAGATGCCCACGCGCAGGGCCATGCGCCGCCGTCTCGGCAGAAGCGAGGCCCAGACGGAGCGGCTCACCCCGTCGCCGGGCAGCCGCTGGTACTGCTGAGGGGGGCGCTCGTGAAACATATGTCCCGCGCTGTGCTGCCCTGGGGCGGTGAAGTGTCCCGACGCGGGACGTTTTCGGCCGCCGCGCCCGGTTCTGCGGCTCCCCGCGCAAGCCGCGCACCGGATGCGTGCCGGTGCCATTGCTCGGGCCAAACGGGACTGGGATACGAGCCGACGGACGAAAGCCCGGCCCTCCGGATGAGCGGTCCCTGGACCGATCCTCCGGCGGGCTGGACCCGTCGCGGTGCGCGGGCCGAACGCAGACCGGCCCCCGATCGATCCCGTTGGATGCGATCGGGGGCCGGTGTGAAACGAAAGACGCGTTTTCTACGAGAGAATCGGTGGCATCGCGGTGCGAGGCCTTGAAAGATCAGCGCTTATTTCTTGAACAAAGCAATGCGGGAGGGCCGTCCGGGCATCGGTGCGGAGCGCCCTCCGGACGGAGTGCGGCATGAGAGCCGAAGCGATTGAGAATCCGGGGTTGCCCGGCCCGCCCGAGGTCGCCGTGACGGCACCGGCCCAAGCGCGCGGACAAGCCTCCCCGGCCCTGGCGGTGCTCCTGGGCCTCAGCCTCTCGCATCTCCTCAACGATCTCGTGCAGTCGCTTCTGCCGGCGCTCTATCCCCTGCTCAAGGCAGGCTTCCACCTCGATTTCGGGCAGATCGGCCTCATCACCTTCGTGTTCCAGGGGACGGCCTCGCTGCTCCAGCCGGCGGTCGGCCTCTACACCGACCGGCGCCCGCTGCCCTACTCGCTGGCCGTCGGCATGGTGCTGTCCCTGGCCGGGCTCGCCCTGTTATCGGTGGCGTCGGCCTACGGGGGCCTGCTCGCCGCCGCGGCGCTGATCGGGCTCGGCTCCGCCATCTTCCATCCTGAGGCGAGCCGGGTGGCGCGGCTCGCCTCAGGCGGCCGCTACGGTCTGGCGCAGTCGGTGTTCCAGGTCGGTGGCAATGCCGGCACGGCACTCGGGCCGTTGCTCGCCGCCTTCGTCGTGGTGCCGCACGGCCAGGGCAGCGTCGCGTGGTTCTGCCTCGCCGCGCTCGCCGGCATCCTCGTGCTCGGCACGGTCGGCCGCTGGTACGCGCAGCGGCTCGCCACGACGCCGCGAACCGCAGGGAAGAGCACGGGCGCCGCCTCCGGCCGCCTCAGCCGGGCGCGGATCGTGGCGACGATCGCGATCCTGCTGGGGCTGATCTTCTCCAAATACTTCTACATGGCGAGCTTTTCGTCTTACTACACGTTCTACTTGATTCACCGCTTCGGCGTGCCGGTGGCGCTCGCACAGGTCTACCTGTTCGTTTTCCTCGGAGCGGTGGCGGCGGGGACGATTCTCGGTGGCCCCATCGGTGACCGATTCGGGCGCAAGCTCGTGATCTGGATCTCGATTCTCGGCGTGCTGCCGTTCTCGCTCGCCTTGCCGCACGTGAACCTGTTCTGGACGGTGATTCTCTCGGTGCCGATCGGACTGATTCTGGCATCCGCCATGCCGGCGATCCTGGTCTATGCACAGGAATTGTTGCCGGGCCGGATCGGGCTCGTCGGCGGCCTGTTCTTCGGCTTCGCCTTCGGCATGGGCGGCCTCGGCGCCGCGCTGCTCGGGGAGATGGCCGACCATGTCGGCATCGAGCGGGTCTACGATCTCTGCGCTTTCCTCCCCGCGCTCGGGCTGATGGCGGTGTTCCTGCCGCGGCTGCGGTAACGCCTCAGCCGGACCGGGGACAGCTAAGTGCGCATCCGCCCGGGGCGCCGCCCAGCGACGCCCTCGGTCGATTGTCCGAACACCGGACGAGGGCAACGCCTGGGTAGCTCGCCCCGGATCCGATGTCCGGGACGAGGCTTTCGGCGCAGGCGGTCAGGCAGCCTGCTCGTTCTGCGGCCGGGCCAGGGTCTGGATCGACTCGAAGCCCTCGAATTGCGGGTGGCCGAGATAGAGCGGCTTGGTGCCGGGCGCCCGGCCATGCGCCTTGCGGAACTGTTCCGAGCGGGTCCACGCTTCGAAATCGGCGCGCGAGCGCCAGACCGTGTGCGAGGCGTAGAGGATGTGGTCCTCGGCCTCCGGCCCCTTGAGCATGTGGAACTCCACGAAGCCTTCCATCTCGCCGAGATGACTGTCGCGTCCGAGCCAAACCTGCTCGAAATCCTCAGCCGATTCCTTGACGACCTTGAACCGGTTCATTGCGATGAACATGCCGTGACGCTCCCGATCTGAGCGAGCCGGCCCAACACGACCGCTCGAATATGATGACTCTACGTAGTCTCGCTCGTAGGCTGAGACAGGCCCCGCCGCACCGCCTGTGGTTTGCAGGGGCCTACCTCAGCGAATTCGTGAGAAATCCCACCAAAGTCCGGATGGAGTTGCCGTTTTTGCCGCAGGAACGTTCGGTGAACAGAAACTTGCCGGAAAACCGAAAACTTTCATCTGGCAACAGGTAGGCTCTTGCATTGTGTATGCACTTCATGGTGATGCTGCAGCTAGGCTAAACCACTGCGATACGGCTGCCTCTAAAACGCATCTGTCTGACCTGACCCGGTAGTAGAAGCGTTTCGAGATGACCGAAGACGCTGGCAAAGGCTCAAGCGCTGCCGACCTAAGGTCCTTGGGTCGGTCCGCGACATCGAACAGGGACCGTGCCGTAAGATGATGCCGAAACAGACAACCGATGTCGACCGCCTCGTCGGGCTCCGGATCACCGCGCTGCGCAAGGCACGCGGCTTGAGCCAGACCGCGCTCGGGACCGCGGTGGGTGTGACCTTCCAGCAGGTTCAGAAGTACGAGAAGGGCCAGAATCGCGTTGGCGCTGGGCGCCTGCGCGAGATCGCCCGGCTGCTCGAGGTCCCGGTCTCCGCCTTCTTCGAGGAAGGCGATGGCGCCGCCGCCCAGGAGCAGACCGAGGTGTTCGGCTTCCTGCGCGCGCACGGGGCCGTCGATCTGCTGCGGGCCTTCGCGACGATCGAGGACGATCAGATGCGCCGCGAGGTTCTGGCGATCGTGCGCAGCGCCGCCCGCCTCGGCCGCAAGAAGGACCCGGAAGTCGTCGTCGACGCCGTCGAGACGCGTCCGACCTGAAGGCATCGGGGCGGCCTGTCGCGGACGGCTTGCCGCGGACATGGCTTGCCCTGTGCCCTCCCTTGCCGAACCGGCATCGCTTCGACGTCGAAGAGCGCATCACCCCAAGCGCGCTCTGCCGACGTTCGGACGGGATGATACGGGTTCCGTGCGATCCATGCTTCGACGGGGCGGCGATGCGGGTATCGCCGCTTGAGCGCTTTCCGACGAAGGGGTCACCGGTTCGTCGGAAGAATGCGGGTCGAAACGAGGGCCTAGAGGCGCATCACGCTTCGGCCGTCCCGGCGATCAGGTGGAAGAAGCTGCCCGTGACGCGGCCCCGGCGGTGGCCGGCGAGGCCGAGCGGCACCCCTTCCGCATCCGTCACCCGCGCCAGCGCAATTTCATCACCCGGGGCCGGGGTGAGTTCGCTCGCGTAGTGGAACTCGTGCCCGACGAGGCGCGTGCCGGCGGTGCCGAGCAGCCCGTCGTCGAGGAGATGCGCGACGCGGTAGCCGAGATGGAGCTTGCGCCGCCGATACGAGGTCGCGACCGGCAGCAGCCCGCACATCGGATGGGTGAGCCCGTCCGCATCCTCCAGGCTCTCGCCCAGAACCATGTAGCCGCCGCACTCGCCATGGACCGGCCGCGTCTGCGCGAAGTCGCGTAAGCCGCCGAGGAAGCTTTGCGCTGCTGCGAGCCGGCCCGCATGCAGTTCGGGGTAGCCGCCGGGCAGCCAGCAGGCGTCGCAATCGGCCCCCGGCGCCTCGTCGGCCAGCGGCGAGAACGGCACGATCTCGGCGCCGGCCGCGCGCCAGCCGGCCAGCATGTGCGGATAGAGGAACGAGAAGGCGGCGTCCCGCGCCACCGCGATCCGCTGCGCCGGCGGCCTCGGCAGGCCGTCGGTGGCGACGGGGGCGTGCCCGCCGGCCACGGCAAGAATCGCGTCGAGGTCGAGGGAGGTTTCCGCGAGATCGGCGAGCCGGTCGAGGCGGGCGTAGAGATCGGCGGTCTCGCCGGCCTGGACGAGGCCGAGATGGCGCTCGGGCAGGACGAGGCTCGCCTCGCGCGGGAAGGCGCCGAGCACCGGCAGACCGACCCGCGACAGTCCTGCCTCGACGAGACGACGGTGGCGCGGGCTTGCGACCTTGTTGAGGATCACGCCCGCGATCCGGATCCGCGAATCATAGGCCGCGCAGCCGAGCGCCACGGCTGCCGCCGATTGCGCGGCACCCGACACGTCGAGCACCAGAACCACCGGCCAGCCGTAGCGCGCGGCGATGTCGGCGTTGGCGCCGGTGCGGCCCTCGCCCGCGACGATGCCGTCATGCAGGCCCATCGAGCCCTCGGCAACGACGAGATCGGCCTCACGCGCGCTCAGGCCGGCGCAGGCATCGAGCAGCGCGTCCGGCATGGCGAAGCTGTCGAGGTTGAGGCTGGGCAGGCCCGTCGCCGCCTCGTGGAAGGCGGGGTCGATGTAGTCCGGCCCGCATTTCGCGCCGCGGATCGCCACGCCCTGGCGGCGCAGCGCCCGCATCAGCGCGAGCGTCACCGTGGTCTTGCCGGAGCCGGAGCGCGGCGCCGCGACGAGGAGGCCGGGGGCGGGGGTCACGATGCGGCCTCGTCCGATGGTGCGCCAGGGGCGCCGACCGCGCCGCGGGGGCGGAAGCGGCGGTCGTAATCGGGGGCGTAGAGCGCGCTCTCGCGAAAATCCGACGGGTCGAGCGCCGGTCCCACCAGGATCAGGGCGGTGCGCTCGATCTTCTCCGCCTGGACGCAGGCGGGGAGGGTGGTCAGCGTCCCGGTCAGCACCCGCTCGTCGGGCCAGGTCGCGCGGAACACCACCGCGGCGGGGCAATCCGGCCCATAGAACGGGACGAGACTGGCGCAGGTCGGCTCGACGACGTGGATCGAGAGATGCAGCGCCAGGGTCGCGCCGGTGGCCGCGAAGGCCGAGAGCTGTTCGCGCTCCGGCATCGGGCTCGCCCGGCCCGAGGTGCGGGTGAGCACCACCGATTGCGTCAGCCCCGGCACGGTAAGCTCGCGCCGCAGCAAGGCGGCTGCGGCGGCGAAGGAGGGAACGCCCGGCGTGACGGTGTAGGGAATGCCCAGCGCGTCGAGGCGGCGGGTCTGCTCGGCCAACGCGCTCCAGACCGAGAGGTCGCCGGAATGCAGCCGTGCCACGTCCTGGCCGGCGGCATGCGCGCGCCCGATCTCGTCCATGATCGCATCGAGATCGAGCGGCGCGGTGTCGACGATGCGTGCGCCGTCCGGGCACCACGACAGGATCTCGGGCGCCACCAGCGAGCCCGCATAGAGGCAGACGGGGCAGGCGGCGATCCGGTCGCGGCCGCGCACGGTGATGAGGTCGGCGGCGCCCGGCCCGGCGCCGATGAAATGGACGGTCATGACGCCCGCTTACAGCATCGGGACGCCCGTTGGGGAGAGACGATGGCCGAGGTTGTGGCAAGGCACTGAGGGGAACGCCTCAGCGCGACGGCTCCGCCGCGACCTCGCCCCAGCCCGGCAGCGGGAAGGCCCGGTCGTAGGCCAGATTGAAGACGAAGGCGTAGGCCACGTAGAAGGCCGCGATCGCGAGATCCATGATGAATGCCTCGACGAGGCCGATGCCGAGATACCATGCGATCGGCGGCATCAGGATCAGAAGCAGCCCGGCCTCGAACAGCACGGCGTGAGCCACCCGCAGGACGAGGCTCTTGCGCGTGTGCCCGGTCCACCGCTGCATTACGCGATCGAAGCCGAGATTGTAGACGTAGTTCCAGGCAGCCGCGGTGATGGCACTGCCCACGCCGATCACCCCCATCTCGGAGGCGTGCAGCCCGAACAGCACCGTTCCGAACGGGATGATGAGCGCGAGGCCGAACATCTCGAACAGTAGGGCGTGACGGATACGGTCGCGTGTGGTGCGCATGAACTGGCTCGGAAAGTCGGGATTGACCCGGAAAGGTCGGGCTTGGTCCGCCGCCTTCTATCTGCGATACCCACGCCGCCAAGTTAGTATGTATCCGGAAACCAGATAGATGGCCGTTTCGCTCGACCAGCTCCAGGCCTTCGTGGCGGCGGCCGAGGCCGGGTCGTTCTCGGGCGCCGCCCGCGTGCTGCGGAAGGCGCAATCGGCCGTCAGCACGCAGGTGGCCAACCTCGAGGCCGATCTGGGACTGGCGCTGTTCAGCCGGTCCGGCCGGAACCCGGTGCTCACCCCGGCGGGGGAGAGGGCTGCTGTCGGAGGCGCGCGTGGTGCTCGACCGGCGCGAGCACCTGATCGGCGTGGCGAGCAGCCTGGAGCAGCGGGTGGAGAACCGGCTGGTCGTCGCCATCGATGAACTCTACCCCGAGCACGCGCTCGGTGCTCTCTTCGCCGATTTCGCTCAGGCCTTCCCCTTCGTGGAACTGGAACTGCTCTTCCCGCTGATGGAGGATGTCAGCCGCATGGTGCAGTCCGGCGCCGCCGACCTCGGCGTGATGTGGCGCCAGGAGATCCTACCGACAGAACTCGGCTTCCAGACCATCGGCTGGGTGCCGCTCAAGCTCGTCTGCGGACGCGACCATCCGCTCGCGAAGGCGCGGGTGGAGTGGGAGGAGCTGAAACGCCACCGCCAGATCCTCGTCGCCGCGCGCAGCGACGGGCCGGAGAAGCGCCGTCTCCGGGTGGCGGCCGAGGTGTGGTGGGTGGAGAGCCACTGGGTGATCCTGGAGATGGTGAAACACGGGATCGGATGGGCCTTCGTCACCGATCACGTCATCGCCTCGTCCCTCACCGCCCCTGATCTCGTCACGCCGGACCTGCAGTTCGACAAGGGCGACTGGCCCATTGCCCTGGAACTGGTCTGGCACAAGCAGCGGCCCTGCGGCCCCGCCGCTTCATGGCTGCGCGAGCGCTTCGCGGCGGAGCGGATCGGCAGCGTGTCAGGCGGCGACCGGGCGGACTGACGGATGGGCTTCGCGGAAGCTGGCCGCAGCCGGCGCAGCGGTGCCCGGTCACCCCTGCTTTCGGAACGACGCGCTTACGCGACTCGGACGCGATTCCGGCCGTCGGTCTTGGCGTCGTAGAGCGCCTTGTCGGCGCGCTCCAGGCTCTCGCTCAGCGCCTCGCCGGCTCGGAGCATCGCGACGCCGAGGCTCACCGTGATCGGAACCGCCGATCCTTTCCAGGGGACCGGCGCGCCGCCGACCGCGTGGCGCAGGCGTTCGGCGAGATAGGTCGTCGCGTTGTGATCGTGCCCGGGCAGCACGATTCCGAACTCCTCGCCGCCCAGCCGCGCGAGATGGCCGCCCTCAGGCAGGAGCGCGGCTGCCCGCGCGGCGAAGTCGCGCAGCACCGCGTCGCCCGCGGCATGTCCGAACCGGTCGTTGATCGCTTTGAAATGGTCGAGGTCCGCGACGATGATGCCGGCCTCGGTCACGCCGCCGGTCTCGGCCGCAAGGCCCTGCCGGTTCAGCGCGCCCGTCAACGCGTCCGTCCGCGCCATCCGCGCGACGGCGGCATAGCCCCGCTCCGCTTCCAGGGCGAGAATCGCCGTGGTCAGGAGGATGGAGGTGACGTGATCGACGATGAAAATCGCGATGACGGACAGGCGGACCGACGCCTCGGACACCGGCAGCAGGGGCAGGCAGATCACCAGCGCGATCGCGAGCAGGGCCCCGGCGATCAGGTGGCGCAGCGGGGATCGCCGCGGTGAACTTCGGAAGACGTAAACGGCCGCCGCAGCCTCATGGACGACATAGGCGATCGTGCTGCCGGCATTGACCGCGACGGCGCTACCGCCCGCGAGCGTGAGCCCGAGATGCGTCGCAGTGGGGAGCAGGAACAGGCCGATCATCGGCCCCGTCACCGCCGGGCGTCCGTCGAAGAGCCGGAGCCCGATCCAGAAGGTCGCCCCGGCGAGCGACCAGCCGAACGGCGACCAGATGCTGCCGTAATAGCCGAAATCCACGAACCACACGGCCATGGTCGCGCAGACGGCGTAGCTCACCCCGAAACAGAGGAAGTAGGTCTTCTGCCGGTGCAGCAGCCACGCGCAGAGGAAGATCGCGGCGCAGGCGCCGAACACCAGGAAATCGGTGAATTGCAGGGTGGGAACCGACAAGTCCGTCACCGCCTCGCCCCTCCCAGCTTCACGCGGCCATTCTCGCCGCATCGCGTGAAAGGTTCCCTTCGCCGTGCGGCCTCTTCGAGGTCTCGGTTAAGGAAGGCTTGACGCCCGGTCCGCAACGGCGAGGGCGCAGGTTGCGCCCGCGCTGGCGATGCGGGGTAGGACGAGGCGCGCCGCCGGGCCGGCGCAGGCCAACGCCGCCGCCTCCGCCACCGAGCCGACGCCGCGGCTCGCCTCGATCCGGCGCGAGCGGGTCACGACCCGCGCATCGACCGCCGTCAGGGCCGCCGCATCGAGCGCAGTCGGCGCGAGGCCGAAAACGGTGGCGGCCTCGCGGATCGCCGGCTCGCCGGCCCGGTCCGCGGCGGTGGCGATGGCGGCAAGCTGACCCGATGCGAGCCCGGCCTCGGCCAGCGCCCGGTTCAGCAGCGCGACGATCTCCGCGGCCGTCGTGGCCCGGCGAAAACCGATGCCGGCGACGACGCGGGGCGGGGTCACGGCTTCGTCCAAACCCATTGCGTGATCGGCATGGCCGGGCGCCAGCCGGTGAGGCCGCCGACCGGCACGGCGTGGGCAACCGAGAGCCGGCGCAGGGCGCCGCCGGCCTCACTGAAGGCCGCGAGCAGCGCCGCCTCACCCTCCAGGGTGACGGCGTTGGCGACACAGCGGCCATCGTGCGGGAGCGCGTCGCGGCAGGCGGCGAGCAGACCGGGCTCGGCAACGCCGCCGCCGACGAAGACCGCCCGAGGGGAGGGGAGGGCGGACAAAGCCGCGAGCGAGCCGCCGACGACGACCTGCATGCGGGGCGCGACGCCGAGCGCCCGCGCGTTGCGGGCGATCCGCTCGGCCCGGTCCGGCCGGCGCTCCACCGCGACGGCGCGGTTGGCGGGATGGCGCAGGCACCATTCGATCGAGACCGAGCCGGCGCCGGCCCCGAGATCCCACAGGGTTTCGCCGGCCCGCGGGCGCAGGGCCGCGAGCGTCACCGCGCGGATCTCGGCCTTGGTGAGCTGGCCGTCATTCTCGAACCACGCATCGTCGAGGCCGGGGCTCAACGGGACGATCCGAGCGCCGGGTGCTGCTTCCACGGCGACCGCGAGGGTGTTGAGGGCGGCGATCTCGCTCAAGTCGAAGTTTTCCGCGCGCGCCTCGCGAACCCGCTCGTTCGGGCCGCCCATGGCTTCGAGCACGGTCAGTCGCGAACCGCTGAAACCGCGCTCGGTCAGCAGCGCGGCCACGGCGGCGGGCGTCACGCCGTCCCAGGACAGGGCAAGGATGCGGGCGCCGGGCTGGAGATGCGGCACGATGCCGAACAGGTCGCGCCCGTGCAGGGTGAGGCAGGCGGTCGAGGGCAGCGACCAGCCGAGCCGGGCCGCGGCGAGGCTGAAGGCGGAGGGCTGCGGGAAGGCGCGGATCTCGTGCGCCGGCACCAGCCGGGCGAGCTCGGCGCCGATGCCGTAATGGAACGGGTCGCCGGTGGCGAGGATGCAGGTCGGCCGGCCGCGCCGCGCCAGGATGCCGGGATAGGCCGTGTCGATCGGGCTCGGCCAGGGCCGGGCCTCGGCGGCCAGCGGCGCCGCCAGCGCGAGGTGGCGCCGCCCGCCATAGACCACCTCGGCCGCATCGAGGGCGGCCATGGCGGCGGGCGAAAGGCCCGCGCGGCCGTCCTCGCCGATGCCGACGATGGCGAGCCAGGGGGCGTGATCAGGCTCATGGGACGGCGCCGTCATGGCAGCGGCTGCCGCAGGGTCGATTGCATGCAAAAAAGTCCGCGATGACGGGAGCCGTCTCGCGGACTTCGTTACGCGCCCCCGGCCGGAACGGCCAGGGGCTGATCAGCCTGCGCCTCAGCCGACCGCCGGCCGGACGGCCAGCGGCGCGGCCATCTCCGGCACGGCCGATCCGGGCACGCCGAGATAAGCGCGGCGGGCGGGCTTGAGCACGAACCACGCGAGCGCCGCCACAACGAGGTCGAGGACGATGGCGATGCCGAAGACCGGCACCCAGCTTCCGACCGCATCGTGGATCAGCGCGGCGACGGGGCCGCCGAGCAGCGAGCCCACGCCCTGGGCCATGTAGAGGAAGCCGTAGTTGGTGGTGGCGTGCTTGGTGCCGAAGGTGTCGGTGAGCGTCGAGGGAAACAGCGAGAAGATCTCGCCCCAGGCGAAGAACACGACGCCCGAGAGCAGGGCGAAGGCGTAGGCGTTCTCACGGAACATCAGCAGCAGGCCGATGGCCACCGCTTCGAGCGCGAAGGCCACCGCCATGGTGTTCTCGCGGCCGACATGGTCCGAGACCCAGCCGAAGAAGGGTCGCGTCAGGCCGTTGGTGATGCGGTCGAAGGTGAGCGCGAAGGGGAGTGCGGCAAAGCCGAACACCATGGCGTCGGCGACGCCGAACTCTTTGGCGAAGGCGGAGAACTGCGCGACCACCATCAGGCCGCCGGTCGACATCATCGCCATCATGGCGAACATCAGCCAGAACAGCGGGGTCTTCAGCATCTGAGCCGGGGCGACGTCGCGGGCGGCGCTCGCCACCTTGTCGGCGGGGATGGCGGGGGTCTCGCCGGCCTTCGGCGTGCGCAGGCCGAGCGCTGCGGCGACGCCGATCACGGCCATGACCGCGCCGAACACGAAGAGCGTGTGGCGGTAGCCCGAGGCCGCGATCATGTCGGTGATGGGGAAGGTGGTGGCGATGGCGCCCATGCCGTAGCCCGCCGCCACGACGCCGGCCGCGAAGCCGCGCCGTTCGGGGAACCAGCGTACCATCAGCCCGACCACGCCGACATAGACGATGCCGGTGCCAAGGCCGCAGAGGAGACCGTAGGTTGCGTAGAGGCCCCACAGCGTGTCGGTGTAGGAGGCCGCGACCCAGCCCAGCCCCGACAGGGCGGCGCCCAGCGCGATCATCGCCTTGGCGCTGAAGCGCTCGATCAGCCAGCCCTGCACCGGCGAAAAGAAGGTCTGGAGCACGATCAGCATCGTGAAGGCGACCTGCACGGCGGCGAGACTCGCGCCGGTGGTCGCCTGGAACGGCTTCACGAACAGGGTCCAGACGTATTGCGGACTGGAGATCGTCATCATGACGAGGAGACCGAGGCCGAGCTGGATCCACCGCGTCCGATCAGAAATTGTATGCATCATTCACTCCCTTGCGGCGTCGGGCCTGAGCAAGGGGCGTGCCAGGGGTGAAGCCTTAAGTTCGGGCGGTGACGAGCCAGCAGGCAGCGCCGAGTTCCACCGGGCCGGACCCGAAGCGGTCTCCGAACAACGCCGTGATGATTTTTAAGGCAGCGTCCTTCACGTCCGGCTCTCGCTCGCGCAGCAGGCGGGCGATGGGGCCGCGGGTCGCTACGAAGTCGGCCGCCGCCTCGGGCGTGTCGCCGACCCGCATCATCCGATCCACGGGCTCGCACTCGATGGCCTGAAAACCAGCTGCCTCAAGAATAGGCAGGAGCGTCGCCGGCGCAGCAAAACGGAAGGGCCCCGGCGCGCCTGGTTGGGGTGCCTCGACCTCGGGCAGTATCGGCAGCACCGCGTCCCGCGCCAACGTCACCCAGGCGTTCTCCGACATTTTCCGCCAGCATAGGAAGCTCAATCGCCCGCCCGCCACGAGGGAGCGGCGGATGTTGGCGAAGGCCGCGGTGGAATCTTCAAAAAACATCACGCCGAAGCGGGAGAGGGCGTGATCGAAGCGGGTACCGAAGGCGTGATCCTGGGCGTCGGCCCGAAGCCAATCGATCGGGGCGGCGCCCGGCGCCTCCCGCGCCGCCCGCTCGCGGCCGACAGCCAGCAGCGGCTCGGACAGGTCGGCGGCAGTAACATGGCCGCCGCTCCCGACCTGCCGCGCGGCGCGGAGCGCCGTGTCGCCCGCCCCGCAGCCGATATCGAGCACGCGGGCGCCGGGCGCGAGCGCGGCGCGGGCGAACAGGGCCTCGGTGAAGGGCGCGAAGGCCGTGTCGAGGGCTTCGTGGTAGAGGGCCCAGCGCTGTCCGACCTCGCCGTTCCAGTAGTCGCTCTGGTCCTGGTTCAGGGTGCTCGTCATCGATCCACTCACTTCGATCCCGACGCCAGTGCCTCGAAGGCGGTCGCCACTGCAACCGCGCCGGGATCGGGATGGCCTTTCAGGTCTTTGCCGGCGAGGTAACTGGAGCGGCCGGTCCCGGCCCGTTCCATCCCGGCGGTCGCCTCGGCGCCTGCGCGGGCGGCCCGCGCCGCCGCGCCGAGGCCGGAGGCCGCCAGCGCCGCGACCGCCGGAATCGCCGCGTCGAGCATGGTGCGGTCGCCGGGGCCTGCGCCGCCGATCTCGCGCACCCGCGCGACGCCGGCGGCGCAGGCGGCCGGCCAGTCCGCACCCCCGGCGAGTGCCGCGCCTGTGGCGGCGAAGAAGATCGAGAGCAGCACGCCGCTCGATCCGCCCGTGGCGCGCTCGAGGCGCTCGCCCAGTGCCCGGCACAGGGCGGCGGGATCGGCCTGGGGCAGCCGGTCGAGATCGGCCAGAACGGCGCGGGCGCCTTCGGCGAAGGTGGAACCGGTGTCGCCATCGCCGACCCGCGCGTCGAGGGCGTTGAGCGAGGCTTCCGCTGCGATCAGCGCCCGGCCCACCGCCTCGATCCGCGCGGCGACGACCGCATCCCGCGAGGGCGCCGGTGCCGGCCCGCCCGAGACCCCCTCCGGCAGAGATCGGACGACCGGTTCGCGCACGATCCGCGCGCGCGGCCAGGCGGCGACCGGCGTCTCGGAGAGAAGTGCGGCCTCGAGGACGTCGTCCAGTGCCAGGAAGCTGAGGGAGGCGCCGTGCATGTCCAGCGCGGTCATGACCGGGGAGGGGCCGAGCAGAAGCCGCACCCGCCGACCGAGGTCAGTCGCGAGCACCGCCTTCGTCAGCACCGCCATCTCCAGGGCCGTGGTCGAGCCGAGATTGTTGACGAGGAGCGCCAGCCTGTCGGCCCCCGCGATGGGCGCGGGGAAGCGCGCGGCCATGCGCGCGGCGAGCGCGTCGGCGCGGGGCAGGTCGATGCGTTCGATGCCGGGCTCGCCGTGGATGCCGAGGCCGAGTTCCGCTTGGCCCTCAGCCAAGCGCGGTTCCGGTTTCGAGCCGGGGATCGTCGCGGTGGAGACGGCGATGCCGAGGGTGCGCACCGCGGCGGCCGTGCGCCGGGCCAGCGCCGCAACCTCGGCGAGCGGCGCGCCGGAGGCGGCGGCGTGGCCCGCGGCCTTATGGACGAAGAGCGTGCCAGCGAGCCCGCGCGGTCGGGCCGCGTCGGGCAGGGCGATGTCGTCGGCGACCAGCACGGTCTCGACCCGGCGGCCGAGCGCCCGGGCGCGCTCGGCGGCGAGGCCGAAATTCAGGCGGTCGCCGGCATAGTTCTTTACGATGAGGACGCAGCCGGCCTCGCCCGTCACCGCCAGGATGCCGGCGAGCACGGCATCGACGGAGGGCGAGGCGAACACGTCACCGCACACCGCCGCCGTGAGCAGCCCCGGCCCGACGAAGCCGGCATGGGCCGGCTCGTGGCCCGAGCCGCCGCCGGAGACGACGGCGACCTTGTCCGGCTCGGGCTCGGCCCGCAGCACGACGCGGATCTCGGGGTAGCCGTCGAGCCGTGCCAGCGTCCCGCCGCTGCCCGCGACGAGCCCGTCGATGGCGTCGGTGACGAGACCGGCGCGGTCATTGATGAAGTGAGCCAAGGATATCGCCTCCCGTGTCACTCCTCCGGTCGCGCCCGCCGATCGGACGAGTTTTGCGCGAAGGGTACCGCCCACTCGGCGCGGGGCAAGCCGCGTTTCAGTTCAAAGCCCCGCCGCGCCGCCATCGGAGCGCGGATCGTGCGTCGCTTCGATCCGCCCGTCTTTGACATGGCGCACCAGCATGCCGGCATGACCCAGCGAGTCGATATAGGCGCCGCCCAGCTCCTCGATGTCGTGGCCCAGGCGCCGGAGTGCCGCGATGCAGGCCGGATCGAACCGGTCCTCGACCTTCACGCTCAGCGACTCGGCGCCCCAGGTGCGGCCGTAGAGCAGGCGCGGCGCGTCCACCGCATCGGCCACCGACATCCCGTAATCGGCGTAGCGGGTGAAGATCTGCGCCTGGAACTGCGGCTGCCCGTCGCCGCCCATGGAGCCGTAGGACATCACCCGGCCGTCATCGAAGGCGGCCAGCGCCGGGATCAGGGTGTGGAACGGGCGCCGGCCCGGTTCCAGCGGGTTCACCGCGTTCGCGTCGAGCGAGAACGACATGCCGCGGTTCTGCCAGCAGATACCGGTTCCCGGCAGCACCGTGCCGGAGCCGTACTCCCAGTAGACCGACTGGATGAAGGAGACGGCCATGCCGTCGTTGTCGATCGCGCCCATCCAGACGGTGTCGCCCTCGCCCGAACGGACCGGGATGCTCGCGGCACGCCGCATGTCGATCAGGGCCGCCTCGCGGTCGAGGCGCTTCGGATCGAGGAAGGCGGCCGGGTCGCCCTTCAGGCGGTCGAAGTCGGTGACGAAGCGGTCGCGGATGGCGAAGGCGCGCTTCGTCGCCTCGATCAGCCCGTGGTAATGCGCGGTGCTCTCCGGCGCGGCGATGTTCAGCCGGTCGAAGATCCCGAGGATGATCAGCGCCGCGAGGCCCTGGGTCGGCGGCGGGAAGTTGTAGAGCGTGGCGTCGCGCCGCCGCAGGGTCAGCGGTGCCCGCTCCTTGGCCGCGTAGGCGGTGAGGTCGGCGCGGGTGACGGGGGCGCCGAGACGTTCCAGGTCGCTGGCGATCTCGCGGCCGATATCGCCGCGGTAGAAGTCGTCGAGCCCGGCATGGGCGAGCTGGGCCAGGGTGTCGGCGAGCTTGGGCTGCGCCCGGATCGCACCCGCCGCGTAGGGCTTGCCGTCATCGAGATAGGTCGCAGCGAAATTCGGCGCGTCGTGCAGCGTGTCGAGTTCCTTCGGCACGTAGCGCACCTCCGAGGCCGAGACCGGACAGCCGGCGCGGGCGTGGCGGATGGCGTCGGCCAGAATCGTATCGAGGGGGAGCCGGCCGCCGAAGGCGCGCGCCATGTCGAGCGCGAGGCGCCAGCCGCCGACGGTGCCCGCCACCGTCACCGCCGCGTCGGGGCCGCGCGAGGGGATCGCGTCGAGTTCCTTCTCCCGGTAGCGGGCGCGGGTCGCGAGCTGTCCGGCCGGTCCGCAGGCCTCGATGCCGCGCACGCGGCCGTTCCGCTCGCGGATCAGCCAGAAGCCGTCACCCCCGATGCCGTTCATGTGCGGGTAGACCACCGCAATGGCGGCGGCCATCGCGACCATCGCCTCGATGGCGTTGCCGCCCTGCGCCAGTACGTTCTGCCCGGCCGAAGCCGCCAGCGCGTGGGGGGCGGCAACGGCCGCATGGGCGAAGACGGGCGTGTCGGGCATGACGGACTCTGACGAAACCTGAGATCGGACGGGCCGAGAGGCAGGATCAGGACCACGCGTCGGCGCGAAGGGCAACTGCCGTGCTCCCCGCCACCGCGCACCCCCGGCATTCCGCGATCGCGCGACCGGCCTCCCGCAGGATCGCAGATGGCCCTGGATGCGCGCTCAGGATGCGTCGGAGACGTGCGGATTTCCCACAAGCCGAAATGGTTCCGGGTGGCGCCTCTGCCTTTTTGCAAATGTTGCAGAAAAGGAACTGCGCCGGTGCGGGCGGGATGACATGATCGTCCTCGCGAATCGGCAGGTATCTCCGCACATGAAGCAGAACGAACGGGCGATCCTTCAGGATCGCGTGAGAACACTTGTCTTGCGCCATGCTTTGGAGGCCGCGCTACAGCGGTTGGCTCATCTTTCCGGTGCGAGTGCCGAGGAAGAACTGTTGAGGCTCGAGCATTCCCTCGTCGTCGCGACGCGCCGCGTCGGCGAGGTGCCGGGCAATATGCAACTGGCTGCCTTGGTCGCCGTCGAGGATGCGGTGGTGACCATCCGCACCGCGTTCGACACCGTGCACCAGCGCATCGAGGCTGCGCCGGCCGTGAGCGCGATATCGCCGACGGCTTTGGCGGCCTGAAACGCGACAATTTCGCCGCCGGCACACGCCCGCGGCGATTGAATTGCCGTCGCGCCATGGGCATATCGCCCCCGCTTTTTCGCGTGATCCTCCGAGCACCTCGCCGCATCGGCGCGGGTGTTCCGGGGCGGCACGCCAGACGGGGAGACAGGCCTTTGAGCGAGACGGTAGAGCGGCACGAATTCGGTGCCGAGGTCGGGCGCCTTTTGGACCTCGTTGTCCACGCGCTCTATTCCGACCGCGAAATCTTCCTGCGCGAATTGGTGGCCAACGCCGCCGACGCGACCGACCGGCGCCGCTTCGAGGCGCTGACCAACGAGGCCCTGGCGCTCCCCTCCGACGCCCGGGTGCTGATCGCCCCCGACAAGGCGGCGCGCACGCTCACGATCTCCGATGCCGGGATCGGCATGAGCAAGGAGGATTTGGCGCAGAACCTCGGCACCATCGCCCGCTCGGGCACCCGCGCCTTCTCACAGGCGCTCGGCGAGCGCGCGGCGGAGGGCGGTGAGGACCAGCGCCCGAGCCTGATCGGCCAGTTCGGCGTCGGCTTCTACTCCGCCTTCATGGTCGCCGACCGCGTCACCGTCACCTCGCGTCGGGCGGGGGCAGCGAGGAAGCCTGGACCTGGGCCTCCGATGGCAAGGGCAGCTACACCCTGGAGCCGGCGAGCCGGGAGCAGCCCGGCACCGACATCGTGCTGCACATGAAAGAGGACGCCGACGAGTATCTGGAGAGCTACCGGCTCGACCACGTCGTGCGCAAATGGGCCGACAACATCGCCGTGCCGATCGCGATCCGCGATGCGGAGGGCAAGGAGGAAGCCGCCAATCGCGGCACCGCGCTCTGGCGCAAGCCCAAATCCGAGATCACGGAAGAGCAGTACAAGGAGTTCTACCGCACCGTCAGCCACGGCTTCGACGAGCCCTGGGCACCCCTGCACTGGCGGGCGGAGGGTGCGCTCGAATTCACCGGCCTACTGTTCGTGCCGAGCATGAAGCCGTTCATGCCGATGGAGGATGACCGGCGCTCCAAGGTGCGGCTGCACGTACGGCGCATGTTCATCACCGACGAGGCCGAGCTGCTGCCGAATTGGCTGCGCTTCGTCCACGGCGTGGTCGATACCGACGACCTGCCGCTCAACGTCTCCCGCGAGATGCTGCAATCGACGCCGACGCTCCAAAAGATCCGCCGCGCCGTGACCACTCGCGTCATCAACGAGCTGTCGAGCCGCTCGAAGAACACTGAGAAGGCCGAGGAATACCAGAAATTCTTCGAGAATTTCGGGCCGGTGCTGAAGGAAGGCATCTACGAGGATTTCGAGCGCCGCGCCGAGATTGCGCCGCTCCTGCGCTTCCGTTCCTCGACGGAAGGTGGCTGGACGTCGCTGCCCGAATACGTCTCGCGGATGAAGCCCGAGCAGGAGGCGATCTACTACCTCGTCGCCGACGACGTGGAGGCGCTCAAGAACTCCGCCCAGCTCGAAGGTTTCCGCGCCCGCGGGGTCGAGGTTCTGCTGCTGTCCGACCACGTCGATGCGTTCTGGCCGGAGCAGTTGGGCAAGTTCGAGGACAAGCCCCTGCGCTCTGTCACGCAGGGCTCGGCCGACCTCGCCAAGCTCAAGCCCGAGGGTGAGACGGCCGAGGCGGCGCCCGCGCTCGACACGCTCGTCGCCGCCCTCAAGCTCGCGCTGGAGCCGGACGTGTCCGACGTGCGGACCACCGACCGCCTCGTGGACAGCGCCGTGGTGCTCGCCACCTCCGGCATGGGACCGGACCTCCAGATGCAGCGCCTGCTGCGCCGGGCCGGCCGCGGCTTCGGCGGTTCCGCGCCGATCCTGGAGATCAACCCGCGCCACGCCCTGATCCGGTCGCTCAACGAGCGAGCCGAGGCCGGCGAGGATCTGAAGGCCGAGGCCGGCACGCTGCTCGACCTCGCCCGCGTTCAGGACGGCGACACGCCGCGCGATCCCGTGGCCTTCGCCCGTGCCGTCGCGGCGGCGCTGGCGGGCACCGTCGCGAAGCCGGCCGAGTCTGCCTGAGGAAAGGGCGGGATGCGGGTGATCAAATCCGCGTCCCGTCATCCCGCGGGGGCGAGCCGCAGCGGAAGCGGGCGACGCGCCAGCGGTCGCCGTGGGCGTTCTGCCACGCCGCCATCTGCGGCTGGGCGACCGACAGGCATTGCTGCGGGGTGACGATGTCTTCGTTGAAGCGGTGAACCCGCATGACGCAATGGGTCGGGTTCGCGACCATGCAGGTCAGGAAGTAGAGGCCGTAGAGCATGCGTGGAGGCTCCGTGCTGGCGTCGATCTCTCCTCCCCAGGGCCGCTTCTTCATGTTCCTGCCAGCGGCATCGCAATGAGCGTGCCGAATGTTCCCACTCTAGTTGCACGGAGCGTCGGCCACCCCTGCGTTTCAAGCTTGGCCGAGCCCCGGAAACCGGACCGCTGACCCGTCTGACGCCGCGGCGTTGACAGTCCCGCCGCATCCGCGCCAACACCGGTCCATGGCCGCAGAACTCTCGACCGATCCGCACTCCGCCCGTCTCGACCGCACGGTGACATGGAGCGTGATCGCTCTCGTGGCGGCAACCGTGCTGATCGGAGCCCTAGCGCCGCGTGCGGCCCATCAACCCGCGCCGAAAACCGTTCCGGCATCGGACCCGGCCCAGAATCAGAGCTGCGCCGAGTGGGGCGACGGCTGCAAGGTCTGCCGCCGGATCGGCGAGGAGACCGCCTGCTCGCTGCCGGGCATCGCCTGCACCCCCGGACCCGTGACCTGCCTGCGCGGCGCCGGAGAGCCTTAAGCGAAGGCGCGCCCCGGCGTGTCTGGACACATGATGCAAGTCCCGGAACTGAGGCTCCGCTTCGCCCCGAGCCCGAATGGCCGCCTGCATCTCGGTCACGCCTATTCCGCCCTGCTGAACGCCCGCATCGCCCGGACCCTCGGCGGACAGCTGCTCCTGCGGATCGAGGACATCGATCTCGGCCGCGCCCGGCCCGAATTCGTGGTGGGCATCCTGGCCGACCTCGATTGGCTCGGTCTCCGCTTCGATGGACCGATTCGCCGCCAATCCAAGCATTTTGCGGATTACGCCGCGGCGCGCGACGCGTTGGCGGCGAGGGACTTGATCTATCCCTGCTTCTGCTCACGGGGGCAGATCGCAGCAGAGGTCGCGGCCCGTCAGGCGCGCGGCGCGCCGGTTTCGCGCGATCCCGACGGCGCCCCGTACTATCCCGGCACCTGTCGCGCTCTATCCGCCGACGCGCGACGCGCCCGCATCGGGCGAGGCGAGCCGCATAGCTGGCGCCTCGACATGCCGGCCGCGCTCCGAACGCTGGCCGATCCCCTCCTCATCCGCCGCTTCTCGCCCGATGACGGCGTCGAGGAGACGGTCAGTGCCGATCCGGCCCGCTGGGGCGATGCAGTAATCGTCCGGCGCGACGTGCCGACGAGCTACCACCTTTCCGTGGTCTGCGACGACGCGGTACAGGGGATCACGCATGTCGTGCGCGGGCAGGATCTGGAGGCGGCGACCGACCTGCACGCCCTGCTCCAGCACCTCCTCCACCGTCCTACGCCGGCCTATCACCACCACGGGTTGATCCGGGCGGAGGACGGCGAGAAGCTTGCTAAGTCGAAGGGCTCCGAGTCGCTCGCCGATCTGCGCGCCCGTAGCGTTACCGCCGAAGATGTGCGGGCCCGGCTTGGGTTCTCACGGTTGTGTTGATCCTGCGTCTCACGGGGCTTGTGCCGCAGCGACCCATCGGGAATTCGTGAGGAGCGGCGAGCGACCATGAGGGGGCTGGGCACGGTGCGATCGTTTCGCGCGATCCTGATTTTGTCGGCCTGGGCGCTCGCCGCACCTTCCGTTGCGCAGGAAGCGGATCGCCCCGGCTCGCCTGCGAAGGATGCGGCGACGATCGAGGCGTGCCTCAAGGGCAAGGAAACGTCCGCGCAACGGCGCACCTGCATCGGCCGGGTGTCGGGGCCCTGCCAGGAGACGCCCGACGGCTCCAGTACGGTGGGGATGATGACCTGCTTCGACCGGGAGCACACGGTTTGGGATACGCTCCTGAACCGCGCCTACCGCGAGGCCATGGCCGGCTTCGACGAGGCCGGCAAAACTGACCTCAAGGGCGTCCAGCAGACCTGGCTGAAGTTTCGCGCGCAGGCCTGCGAATGGCCGGGGCGGGTCTACCCAGGCGGCACCATCGGCGGTCCGCTTTCGGCTGAGTGCATCATGGATCAGACGGCTCTGCGGGCGCTCGATCTCATGACGATCCGGGATTCGCTCGAGCAGAGATAGGGATGCGGGCCGTTGTCCGGCCTCACCGCATCGCGTCGCGCTGCGCCATCGCCGTGGCGGTCTTCGATTTCTGCATCGTCGCCTCGGTCTGGTCGCGCTGGCGCTTGAACTCGGCGAGCAGCCGTCCGTCGAGCTCGCGACCACGCGGCACGCGGATCTTCATCGGATCGACGAAGTGCCCGTTGATGATCACCTCGTAGTGCAGGTGCGCGCCGGTGGAGAGGCCGGTCGAGCCGACGTAGCCGATCACCTGTCCCTGCCGGACGCGGCTGCCCGCGCTGACCCCGCGGGCGAAGCGGGGACATGTGGTTGTAGGTCGTGACGTAGCCGTTGATGTGCTGGACCTCGACGCGGCGGCCGTAGCCCGAGTCCCACTCCGCCTTGATCACCGTGCCGTTGCCGGCGGCCACGATCGGCGTGCCGATCGGGTTGGCCCAATCGACGCCGGTATGGAGCTTGGCATAGCCGAGGATCGGGTGGCGCCGGTAGCCGAAGCCCGAGCGCATGATGCCGTCGGCGATGGGTTTGCGGATCAGGAACTTCTTCAGCGAGCGGCCCTGCTCGTCGAGATAATCGATCGAGCCGTCATCCGGTGACTGGAAGCGGTAGACCTTGCGCGACTCGCCGCCGAGATTGAGCGCGGCGTAGAGCAGTTCCGGCCGCTCGGCGGCAGCGGGGCCGGCTTCCTCGTCGTAGGTGTAGAACAGATCGATCCCGTCGCCCGAAGAGATCCGGCGCTGGAAGTCGATGTCGTAGCTGAAGATCCGGATGATATCCTCGATCGTCGGGCGCGGCACGTCGTGGCGCGCGCCGGTCTCGTAGAGGCTCTGGTAGAGACGCGGACCGCTGCCCTCGTCCTCCTCATCGTCGTCCGGCGTCTCGGCCTGGGCCTGCTCCCGGTTGCGCCCCCGCGTCTCGTCCACCGGCGGTGCCACGGGCACGAATGCCCCGTGATCGTTGATCGCCGCGATCGCCTGGACGCCGGTCTCGCCGAACAGCACCACGCGGGTCACCTGCCGCCCGTCGCCGGGTTTCGGGCCGGGCGCGAACTGCACGCGGAACTGCTGACCCTCCGACAGGGCCGCGACCTTGGCCTTCCCGCCGAGCGCTGCGACGATGCCCGCGATCGCCGGATCGGAGGCCTGCCCGGTCGCCTTGAGGGCGCCGTCGAGGGTTTCGCCGCGCTTGAGCGCAAGGTCGCGTTCCTCGACCAGCGGTGCCTCGCCGGGGCGCAGCTCCACCTTGGCGAGCTTCGTCACGTTCTCGGGGACGACGAGCACCTCGATCGACTTGAACGGGCCTGGTGTCCTCGCCGAGCTTGCCCTTCCCCTGGCCGGCACCCTCGCCGAACCCGGCGAAGGCCGAGCCCTGCTGCAGGGTGCGCGAGAGCAGGATCTGGGGCGCCAGCGGAAGGGCGGTGCGGCGCCCGGCTTCCGCCGCGAGGCGCCGCTCCTCCTCGATCTGCGCCGTCACGTCCTCGTCCGAGAGCGCTGGTGCGCCGGGATCGACGGCGATCTCGGCAAGATCGCGTTTCACCACCGTGACCTCGGCGCCCGGCGCGTCCGCCGCGCCGGGATCAGGCGCGCGCTCCTGCGGCTCGTCGGAGACGAACTTCATCGGATCGAAGCGCGGAATGTCGCTAGCGAACACGCCTGTCGACATCGACAGGTTGGACGAAATCCGGACGAAGGGCCGGACCTTGATGATCTCCCGGTCGCCGAGACGCACCGTCACCGGAGTGCGGTAGCTCTGCTTGGCCGAGGCGATCATCAGATTGCGGACGAGGCGGTCGCCCTTATGCGCGGAGGCGATGCCGGGCTCCTCGATGGCGGGGGCCTGCGTCTGCGGACGGGGTCCGAGGTTCGGTCGATCCGAGACCGCCGCCAGCGATGCGTCTCCCTGAAGGGAGACGTGGATGGCCGCGCCCATCAGCAGCGCACCGGTAATGCCGGTGAGCGCGCTGGCGCAGAGCCACCGCAGGTTGACGTCGCGCCGGTCGATCTGCCGGGCATCCGCACCCAGGAGGTTGAGCGGCGGCTCGACGCCGCGCGGCAGAGTCGGCGGCCGTGGCTTCGCCGTCGCCGCCGTTCCCCCGATCTTCAGTCGCTCGCGCGTCACGGACTTCCTCTGCGTCGGCGCTTCGGACCGGTTCTCCCGCTCTGTCCTACCAGACTCGCACTGGGCGAGCGACATGGGACTTCGCGGTACGACGCTTAGCCGACGCGACCGATGTCCGGGGCCAGCATGTCCAGATTGAGGCGGCGGGACCCTCGCCGCAGACGCGTCCCGAGGATGCTGTCGTACGGCTG
>NZ_JAQGDU010000002.1:587500-787500 GCF_029504475.1 Methylorubrum pseudosasae
GGGATCAGGTGGCCGCGACAGGTCGGACTCAGGGCAGGGCTGAACCGCTCCCGGGTCAACTCCAAGCTGACGATGCACTAACTTCGAAGCTGGACCAGCGAGTGGGGGCAGGTCAGATCGCGACACGCTTCAGGCGCACAGAATCTTCGCCCAGGCGCCGCGCTTCTTCGAACAGAAAGCGGAGTGCATCGTCCCCGGTTCAACCGGGCGACCATCAGGCTATTCTGCGGAGGGTGTGAGATTTTCGTCGCTCATTGCCGAACACTGCAGCAACGATTTTGGCAACGAGAACGAAGGCCGGTGGCGCTCCCAAGGGGAATCGAACCCCTGTTTTCGCCGTGAGAGGGCGACGTCCTAGACCGCTAGACGATGGGAGCTTCCGGGCCGACGGGGGTTCGTATAGCGAGGCATCCCGGACCCCGCAAGCGCTTTCCGGGGCGAAATGACGAGAATCCTCACGGTGTCCTCCACGGTGCTTTCCATGATCCCCGGCGCGGACGAGGCGCGCAGCCTTGTGCTCGACGAGGGAACCGTTCCCGAGCGGCTCGACCGCGTCCTTGCCCGCGTCTTCGACGATCTCTCCCGTGCCCGGCTCCAGGGCTTGGTGCGCGAGGGCCTCGTGCGCTGCGACGGGATCGTGGTGCGCGATCCCGCGCGCAAGGTCGGGGCTGGCTGCCGGATCGATCTCAGCGTTCCGGCGCCGCTTCCCGCCGAGCCGCTCGGCGAGGCTTTGCCGCTCGCCGTCGTCCATGAGGACGAGGATCTCATCGTCATCGACAAGCCGGCGGGGCTCGTCGTGCACCCGGCGGCGGGGCACGAGGACGGCACCCTCGTCAATCGGCTGATCGCGCATTGCGGGGCGAGCCTGTCCGGAATCGGCGGCGTGCGCCGGCCCGGCATCGTCCACCGCCTCGACAAGGACACGAGCGGCCTGCTCGTCGTCGCCAAGAACGACCTCGCCCATCAGGGCCTCTCGGCCCAGTTCGCCGACCATGGCCGCAGCGGCGCCCTGGAGCGGGCCTATCTCGCCCTGGTCTGGAATGTGCCGGAGCCGCGGGCCGGCACGATCCGCGCGAACCTCGCGCGCTCGCGCCACAATCGCGAAAAGATCGCCGTGGTCCGCGACGGCGAGGGGCGGGAGGCGATCACCCACTACCGGGTCGAGGACGTGCACGGGGAAGGCGGCGTTACGGCCCTGCTGCGCTGCCATTTGGAAACCGGGCGCACCCACCAGATCCGGGTACATCTGAGCCATCGCGGCCATCCGCTGCTGGGGGACGCGGTCTATGGCGGCGCCTTCAAGACCAAGGCGGCCCGGCTCAGCGAACCCGCTCGCGCCGCCCTGGACGCTCTCGGACGACAGGCCTTGCACGCGGTCGAACTCGGATTTCTCCACCCGCGCTCCGGCGAGCGCCTGCGCTTCGAGAGCCCGCTGCCGGAGGATTTTTCGCGGCTGCTCGCCGCCCTCGGCTGAGACGACCGGCTGGCCTTCGGGCGCCGGTGCCCGGCAGGGTGACGGCGCCGCTGAACCACATCCGCGGCAACCTACGCGGAGCCGAAAACCACGGCGCCTTGCCTCCCGGCCCGCCGCCGTGAAACACCGGTGCCATCGGGCCCATGGAGGCGTGCAGGTCGCGCTCGGATGCCGTGGCGCGGGTTGAAAACGACATCGGGCGGAGGTGCTGTTGGGAAGCCGATACGGGCTGGAGATCCGCTCGGCGCTGCCGGCCGATGCGGCGGGGCTTGCGGAGCTGTTGAGCGCCTCGGGCCATCCCGTGCCCTCGCATGTCCTGGCCGAGCAGCTCGAGGTGCTCCGGTATGGCCATGGCACGGCGCTGCTCGCCCTCGAATGGGGGCCGCCGAGCGGGATCGTGGTGCTGCACTGGTATCCGGTGCTCGAGCAGGCCTCTCCGGTGGCGCAGATCACGATGCTGCTCGTCGCCCCGGACGGGCGCCGCCGCGGCGTCGGCCGCCAGTTGCTGAAGGCCGCCTCGCAAGCCGCACGGATGGCGGGCTGCGGCACGATTCAGCTTCTTGCCGCCACGGAGGAGACGGGCCTGCCGGAATTCTGCGGTGCCACCGGCTTCGTGCCGAGCGCGGGCTGCTTCGTGCGCCCCCTGCGCAAGAAGGGGTGACGGGCGGCCCCTACGGGTTGGGCACCGGAACGCGGCTTACAGGTGGAGGAAGGGCAAATCGAGCGGCCGCGGGCCGTCATGTCGGCGGCGCGACCGGAGCTGCGGCGTCCGTTGCACCCATTGGGCGTCGAAGCGGTCCGAGGCGCGCCCGACGAGAAGCGTCAGGCCATCGAGCGCGGCGATCAAACCGCCGACGCTGAAGCGTAGGCCGTTGCCGCAGGCCCGACCGATCGAATGGAGAACGCGCATGACGACCTTTGCGAGCGAGATGAGCTCGGCGCTCGAGGCGCCGGACACGCGCACAAGTAGCGTTCCGGATCGCGGTTGGGACGCGACCGAAGGTGGCATCGCGCCGACCGGAACCTCCTCGCGCCTGCGAGTGCCGCGCAAGACGCCCGATCACCGATCCTCTCGCCTCCGAACAAGGCGGCGCAGCGCGCGCTTTGTGAAGGACTTCACGTCGCCGATTCGATCTGGATGCCGATCGATCGCCGCAGCTTCCAGCGTGGCGGAGACGCCAGGCATTCAAGCGCGGCGACCTCGGTCATCTCTTGATCGCTCTGCCTCTTGTCAAAAGACCATTCCAGACGAACGGAGGGTAAGGTCTTGCATGACGTCACCGGCTCGTCATCTCGACGGGTCGTCGGACGATGAAGCTCTTCTCAACCATCTGTTACGTCTTTGCGCGTAAAGGCAGTGTGCTTCATTTCCGAAGCGTCCGACCCGGACTCGTCCTTATGCGCTCACGTCCGAGCACCGAGCCGCATCTCGACAGGCTGATTCGCCGCGATCAGCTCGAGGCGGTGCGCGCCAGCGTGCAGCAGGCCCTGCCCGTCAACGTGCTTCTCGGTCTGGCCGGCTTCCTGGTCGCCCTGCATTCCGGGCACGGCGCCCTCGGCGCCCTCTGGTTTTCCGCCTCCACCGCCTTCAACGGCTTGCGCTTTGGGTTGTGCCGCGCGCCCTGTGCGGGGCTGGCGATGTCCCCCGGCCGGGCTCCGATCTCCGAAGAGGCTGCGGCCCGCTCGATCGACCGGCACCTCTGGCTGGCCTGCCTCGCCGCGCTCCTCTCCGGCTCTGTCTGGGCCCTCCTGCCGCTCCTGTGCGACGGCTACACCTCGGCGCAGACGCTGTTCTATCTCACCGTCACGTGCGGGATCACGGCCGGCGCGGTGACCCACGGCATCGCCTACGCGCGGATCCCGATCTGCTTCATCACGCCGCCGCTCGTCTCGGTCGCGGGGTGCCTGCTCGCCGTCGGCGGTTTCGACCAGACCTGCCTCGCGGCCACCGTGCTGCTGTACCTGGCCGCCCTGATCCGCAGCTCGATCGCGACCGAGCGGGGATTCCGGGAGACCAGCCGCCTGAAGAACGAGGCGACCGCGCTCGCCGAGGCGCGCAAGGCCGCCCATGCCAGCGCGAGCGCCCTGGCGGAGGAAATGCGCGAGCGCGCGACGCATGACGGGCTGACCGGCCTCCTGAACCGCGCGGGCTTCATCCAGCGGGCGGAGGAGCAACTGGCGGCGGGGGCGTCGGTCTGCCTGATGCTGCTCGACCTCGACGGCTTCAAGTCGGTCAACGACGTCTACGGCCACTCCACCGGGGACCGCGTTCTCGCTGAGGTCGCCCGCCGAATCCGCGTCGCCGTGCCGGTGGATTGCGATGCCGCCCGTCTCGGGGGAGACGAGTTCGCCCTCGTCTACGACACTGCCCGGGTGATCGAGAGCCCGGCCGCCCTCGCGGAGCGCCTGATCCGGACCGTGGCCCAACCGTTCGAGAGCTTCGATACGGGTCGGCTGGGCATGAGCATCGGCATCTGTCACCGTCCGTCGGACAGCCTGACACATCTGCTGAGTTGCGCCGACGAGGCGCTCTATGCCGCCAAGCATTCGGGCCGCAATCACTTCCGCCTGTTCGACGACGGGCTCAGCACGCGCCTGGAGATGCGGCGCGATTGCGAGCGCGACCTCTCGCAGGCCCTGGCCGAGGGAGAGCTGGAGGTGTGGTTCCAGCCGATCTTCGGCCCGGACGGTCGCAGCGTGACCAATCTGGAGGCGCTGGTGCGCTGGCACCACCCGGTGCATGGCTGGGTGCCGCCCGCCGACCTGATCTCCGCCGCCGCCATGGCGGGGCTGACGGAATCGCTGCTGCGCTTCATCCTGGAGCAGGTCTGCGCAATGCTCTGCGCGCTGCGGACGCGGGGACTGCACGACCTCTCGGTGGCGATGAACGTCTCGCCGCGGGAGATGGCGCAGATCGCGGTCGATGAGATCGTGCTCGGGCGGCTTCGGGTGCTCGGTCTGCCGGCGACGGCCCTGGAGATCGAGATCACCGAGGAGACGGCGCTCGACATCGAGGCGGTGCAGGGCAAGCTGCTGGCGCTGTCGCGGGCCGGCATCCGGATGGCGCTCGATGATTTCGGGACCGGCTACTCGTCCCTGGCCTCGGTGCGCCAGTTGCGGGCCGACCGGGTCAAGATCGACCGCAGTCTCGTGACCGGTTTGTCGGAGGCCGAGGACAAGCGCGGCCTCGTCCAGGCGGTGCTCGGTCTCGGCCGGGCGCTCGGTCTCGAAGTCGTGGCCGAGGGCATCGAGACGGCGGACGACCTCGCTACGCTTCAAGCCATGGGCTGCCCCTTCATGCAGGGCTACCATCTCGGCCGCCCGCAGCCGCGGGACGACATCCTGCGCTTCCTCGATGCGCGCCCCCGCGCGGATCTTCAGGCGCTTCGCCTGCGCGAGGCGTGAGGCGCCCTATCGACGCCGACCGAACCGGTTCACGCGAGGCATCGAGAGGGGGCTAAGAAAGGTGCGTTTCGGCACTGCGACCCCTGTGCGCCCGTGACACGTTAAACCCGGACTCCGGTTCGCGCGTTGGACCCTGCGTGAACAGCGTTGGTCGCTACCGGGCATGGCGGATTTCCATTAAGATGGGGAGCGGCGTGGTCGGCTCAAGAGAGCGGCCATTCGCTTGGAGCCCGCCCGACAGGGGGGCTGTTGAAGGAGGTGCACATGGCCGGCGCTCTGCCCGTGCTCGCCAATGAGGGAGGCCTTTCGCGCTACCTCGATGAGATCCGCAAGTTCCCGATGCTGGAGCCGGCGGAAGAGTTTACCCTTGCCAAGAGCTGGCGCGACGATGGTGACCGCGAAGCCGCGCACCGCCTCGTGACCTCGCACCTGCGCCTCGTGGCCAAGATCGCCATGGGCTATCGCGGCTACGGCCTGCCGATCAGCGAAGTCGTGTCCGAGGGCAATGTCGGCCTGATGCAGGCCGTGAAGCGTTTCGATCCGGACAAGGGCTTTCGGCTGGCCACCTACGCGATGTGGTGGATCAAGGCCGCGATCCAGGAATACATCCTGCGCTCGTGGTCGCTCGTGAAGATGGGCACCACCGCCAACCAGAAGAAGCTGTTCTTCAACCTGCGCAAGGCGAAGGGCCGCATCTCGGCGCTCGACGAGGGCGATCTGCGCCCCGATCAGGTCCAGCACATCGCCACCTCGCTCGGCGTGCCCGCGCAGGACGTGATCGACATGAACCGCCGCCTGTCCGGCGACACCTCGCTCAACGCGCCCCTGCGTGAGGAGGGCGAGGGCGAATGGCAGGACTGGCTGGTGGACAATAGCCCGAGCCAGGAGACCGTGCTCGCCCGTGAGGAAGAGGGGCGCAACCGCCTCTCGGCCCTGCGCGACGCGCTCGGCGTGCTGAACCCGCGCGAGCGGCGCATCTTCGAGGCACGGCGGTTGGCCGACGACCCGATCACCCTCGAGGATCTCTCGGGCGAGTTCGGCGTCTCGCGCGAGCGTGTCCGTCAGATCGAGGTGCGGGCCTTCGAGAAGGTGCAGGAGGCAGTCAAGCGACAACCTCGCGACCCGCGAGCTGCCCCGGACCGAGGCGCGGGTCTCGTAGGCCGCACGGCGTCGTCCGCACGTCTGCTCCCATCCGAGAATGAAAAAACCCGGCCCCCAATGGTGGCCGGGTTTTTCGTGTGAGCGACCGTCGACATCCCAACGCATTATCCCGAAAGGCGGGTGCCGCCTCTCGGGATGATGCACGGTCAGAACATCCTTAGTCGCGCCACTGCGCGAAGGCGCTCTGCAGAGCCTGGGCGCCGGCGCTGCCCTTTTCGAAGCTGATGACCGCCCGCTGGCCGTTCGCGTAGGTCAGGGCCAGATCGAACCAGTTCTTGTGCAGCAACAGCTCGGTGTTGCGGCCCACGTCGCTCTTCAGCGACGACAGACCGATCAGGAACAGGTTCTCGCGCACCCGCACCGGCAGGCCCGAGACCGGGGAGCCGCGGGAGGCTTCCTCGTCCTTGAGCTGGAGCAGGCCGATATTCTGCACCGCGCGCTGGGCGCCGGCATCCGCGTTGTTGGCGAAGGCGAGTTCGACGGTGTGAGACGCGGGCAGCGTCGCATCCAGATTCTTGCGCATGGTCATCGCCAGCGTCAGCCCCGCCTCCGGGAATTCCACGTTGACGCGGAGTGCCGTCTGCAACGGCTCGCCCTGTTCGCCGTTCACCGCTTCCAGCCGCCAGACCGTATGGCCGTTGGTCGCGATCGGCTGGGCGCGCGTGTCGCTCTGGTTCTCCTCGTAGAGGATCGCCCGCTGCGAGACGGTCACCTCCGGCTGGGCCGGAGCGGCACCGGGAGCGGCCGGCTTCGGCCGGGCCTCGGCCTCGTTGCGCTCGGCTCCGACCCGATCCGAGAACTTCGCGTCCGGCTGCTCGGCCGGCGTCTCCTGCTCCGCCGCGCTCTGCTGGAGATCGGAGGGTTGGTCACGCAGGAAGAAGGCCGCCACCGCGATCAGCGCGATCACCGCCGCGAGCACGCCGCCGACGAACAGGTTGCGCAGCAGGCGCGAACGCCCCTCGGGCGGCGTCACCACGTCGATGCGCGGGCGCTGGCGGCCGTTGCCCGCCTCGCCGGCTCCGTTCGTCTCGGGCGAGGCCGGATCGGCGCTGGCCTCGGCCTCGGACGCGACGGAAACCGACTCAGGCTCAGCAACCGGTGGGATGAAGCCGTTCTCGTTTTCCGGCTCAGGCTTCACGGCCTCGTCGGCTCTCGGCCGGCGGGTCGGCGGCATGAACGGCACCGTCTCGGCCGGCGGCTTCGGCTCGGCGGGTCCGGTGTCCGATCCGATTCCGGCCGGCACCGAGGCCGGCGGCAGAACCAGCGGCTCGTCTGACGTCTGCGGCGGCTCCGGTTCCGGCAGCGTCGGCGGCAGCGGGCCGGGCGAGAGCGGCTCGGGCCGGGTCGGTTCGGGCGGCGGGGGAGGGGGCGCCTCCGGAGCGGCGGCCGCAGGCTCCTCAGCCGGCATCGTCACGGCCGCGGGCGGCGCCTCGTATTCCGCCTCTAGGCGGCCGATCGCCGTGTCGAGCGCTTTGCGTTCGAGGTCGATGTCCGCTTCCGGCACCGGCGGGTCGAGCGAGCGGAGCTGCGCGATCAGCGCGCTGCGTGCACGGTCGTAGACGGCCCGGCGCAGGGCCGGGGAACGGTCGGGCAGGGCGTCGAGCGCGCGTGCCAGCAACGGATAATAGTCGGCCATCGTGCCCGGATCTGCCTGTCTCTCCCCGTCGTTCCGGGACTTTAATCCTCGAAGGGGTTGTGCATGAGGATGGTGTCGTCGCGCTCCGGCGAGGTGGAGAGCAGCGCCACCGGCGCGCCGATCAGCTCCTCGATCCGGCGCACATACTTGATCGCCTGCGCCGGCAGGTCGGCCCAGGAGCGGGCGCCCGCGGTGGTGCCGCTCCAGCCGGGGATCGTCTCGTAGACCGGAACAGCGCGCTGCTGCGCCGCCTGGCTCGCCGGGAGATGGTCGAAGCGCTGGCCGTCGATGTCGTAGGCGGTGCAGACCCGGATCTCGTCGAAGCCATCGAGAACGTCGAGCTTGGTCAGGGCGATGCCGTCGATCCCCGAGGTCTTCACGGTCTGGCGCACGAGGCAGGCGTCGAACCAGCCGCAGCGGCGCTTGCGGCCGGTGACGGTGCCGAATTCGTGGCCGCGCTCGCCGATGCGCTGGCCGATTTCGTCGTGCAGCTCGGTCGGGAACGGGCCCTCGCCGACGCGGGTGGTGTAGGCCTTGGCGATGCCGAGCACGTAGCCGATGGCGCGCGGGCCGAGACCCGAACCGGTCGCCGCCTGCCCCGCCACCGTGTTGGAGGAGGTGACGAACGGGTAGGTGCCATGATCGACGTCGAGAAGTGCACCCTGCGCGCCCTCGAACAGGATGCGCTTGCCGCCTCGGCGCGCATCGTCGAGCAGGCGCCAGACGGTGTCCTGATACGGCAGCACCCGCTCGGCGATCCCCGTCAGCTCATCGAGGATCGTCTGCTCGGAGATTTCTTCGAGGCCGAAGCCGCGGCGCAGGGCGTTATGGTGGGCGAGCAGCCGCTCGATCTTCGGCGGCAGGGTCTCGGGCTCGGCCAGATCCATCAGCCGGATCGCCCGGCGGCCGACCTTGTCCTCGTAGGCCGGGCCGATGCCGCGCTTGGTCGTGCCGATCTTGGTGCCCGGCGCCCCGTCTTCACGGAGCGCGTCGAGTTCGCGGTGGAGCGAGAGGATCAAGGTGGCGTTGTCGGCCACGCGAAGGTTTTCGCGGCTCACCGTCACGCCCTGGCCGGCGAGCCGGTCGATCTCGGAGGCGAGCGCGTAGGGGTCGAGCACCACGCCGTTGCCGATCACGCCGAGCGTGTTCGGGCGGACCACACCGGAGGGCAGCAGGGACAGTTTGTAGACCGCCTCGCCGACCACAAGCGTGTGGCCGGCATTGTGACCGCCCTGGAAGCGGACGACGACGTCGGCCTGCTCCGAGAGCCAATCGACGATCTTGCCCTTGCCCTCGTCGCCCCACTGGGCGCCTACGACGACGACGTTCGCCATGCGCGTCTGACCTGTCTCGAACTCGCGGGCGCGGGCGCCAAGCGGTTGCGCCACGCGCGAAAACCCCGGCCATCAGGTCGGGGATCGGGCATACCGGGCGCGTCTTCGGCGATCTGGGCAGGCAGGTCAAGCGAAGCGGCCCGTTAGCACTGGGGACCGCTCCGCATGGCTGATGTGTGGTCTCGGGTTATTTGGCGTTGCCCGGCGGCTTGATCACGGGGGTGGAGTTCGGCGTCGGCTCGGGCGCGATCGTCCTGATCTCGGGATCGACGCCGGCCGGCGGCTTGATCACGCCGTCGGATTTCTCGAGCTTCTCGCTCAGCGTGGCGCCGGAATTGCCGCTTTCGGGCCTGACCCGTTCCGGCACCTGCTCCTGGGGGGCGGGCAGCTTCGGGTCGCTGTCCTGCCCGCGCAGCGGCACCGACGGATCCTGGGCGAAGGCCGCGCCGCTCGCGAGCGCAGCGAACAGGGCGGCAGCGCGTACCGCATTCTTGGATAAGGTCATTGCGTCCTCGGTGGTCCTTTGGGAACCAACGGGTGCGCGCGCCTTCGCGTTCCTGCTCAGGCCAAGCCCGGCTTAAGACTCGGATCGCTCGGCAAAGGCAAAATACAGCTCGCGCAGGCGCCGCGCCACCGGGCCGGGCCGCCCGTCGCCGAGGGGTTTGCCGTCGATTTCCACCACCGGCATCACGAAGGCCGAGGCCGAGGTATAGAAGGCTTCGGCCGCCTCGGGCAGCTCGCGGGCATTGATGAGCCGCTCCTCGAAGCTGAGGCCGGTCTCGTCCGCCAGCGCCAGCACCGCCTTGCGGGTGATGCCGGGCAGAACCGCATGGGAGAGCGGGCGCGTCACCAGGGCGCCGCCCTTGGTGACGATGAAAACGGTGGAGGACGAGCCCTCCGTCACGACGCCGTCCTCGACCATGAAAGCCTCGGCGACGCCGGCCTCCGAGGCCTGCTGCTTGGCGAGAACCTGGGCCAGAAGCGCCACCGACTTGATGTCCCGCCGCTTCCAGCGCAGGTCCGGCACGGTGATCGCCCGCGCGCCGGTCTCGGCCATCGGGTTGTTCACGATGGATTTCTCCTGCGTGAACATCAGCACAGTCGGGGCCACGTCCCCTTTCGGAAACGAGAAGTCGCGCTCGGCCACGCCCCGCGTCACCTGGATATAGACGAGGCCCTCGCGCACGCCGTTCTTCGCGACGAGGTCCGTCTCCAGCCGCTCCCATTCCTCGGCCGTATGAGGATTGCGGATGCCGATCTCGGCGAGCGAGCGGTCGAGCCGGGCGAGATGCCCGGCATTGTCCACGAGGCGGCCGTGCAGCACGGCGGCGACCTCGTAGATCCCGTCGGCGAACAGGAAGCCGCGGTCCATCACCGGCACGCGGGCTTCGTCCAGGGGCAGGAATTCGCCGTTCAGGTAGGCGGTGCGGCTCATGGCTTTACTCGATCGTTCGTCGACAGCGAGCGCGAAGCAGGTTGCCGTGCAGAACGGATCAGGCTTCGCCGAACACCCGCGAAAAAATCGTGTCGACGTGCTTGAGGTGGTAGCCGAGGTCGAAGCACTCTTCGATCTGTTCCGGCTTCAGCACGGCGGTCACCTCGGGATCGGCCTTGAGCAGCGTGAGGAAATCGCCCTCGCCGCGCCAGACCGGCATCGCGTTGCGCTGGACCAGCCGGTAGGCGTCCTCCCGCGAGACGCCGCCCTGCGTCAGCGCCAGCAGAACCCGCTGCGAGTGGACGAGGCCGCCGAGCCGGTCGAGGTTCTTCTGCATCTGCTCGGGGTAGATCAGCAGCTTGTCGATCACGCCGGTCAGCCGGGCGAGCGCGAAGTCGAGGGTCACGGTGGCATCCGGGCCGATCATCCGCTCGACCGAGGAGTGCGAGATGTCCCGCTCGTGCCAGAGCGCGACGTTTTCCAGCGCCGGGGTCACATAGCCGCGCACCATGCGGGCGAGCCCGGTGATGTTCTCGGTGAGAACCGGGTTGCGCTTGTGCGGCATCGCCGAGGAGCCCTTCTGCCCCTCCGAGAAGAACTCTTCCGCCTCCAGCACTTCCGTGCGCTGGAGATGACGCACTTCGGTCGCGAGCCGCTCCATGGAGCTGGCGATCACGCCGAGCACGGCGAAGAACATCGCGTGGCGGTCGCGCGGGATCACCTGGGTCGAGACCGGCTCCGGTGCGAGCCCCATCTGCTCGGCGACGTATTCCTCCACCCGCGGGTCGATGTTGGCGAAGGTGCCGACGGCCCCCGAGATCGCGCAGGTCGCGACCTCTTTGCGGGCGGCGATGAGCCGGTCCTTGGCGCGGGCGAACTCGGCATAGGCCTGGGCGAGCTTGAGGCCGAAGGTGACGGGCTCGGCATGGATGCCGTGCGAGCGGCCAATGGTCGGGGTGAGCTTGTGCTCGAAGGCGCGCCGCTTCAGCGCGGCGAGCAGCGCGTCGAGATCCTTGATCAGGATGTCGGCGGCCTTGGTGAGCTGCACGTTGAGGCAGGTGTCGAGCACGTCCGAGGAGGTCATGCCCTGGTGGACGAAGCGCGCCTCCGGCCCGACGATCTCGGCCAGATGCGTGAGGAAGGCGATGACGTCGTGCTTCGTCACCGCCTCGATCGCGTCGATGCGGGCGACGTCGAAGACCGCATCGCGGCCCTTCTCCCAGACCTTCTCGGCGGCTTCTTTCGGCACGACGCCGATATTGGCCAGAGCCGTCGTGGCGTGGGCCTCGATCTCGAACCAGATCCGGAACCGGCTCTCCGGCGACCAGATTGCGGTCATCTCGGGACGGGAGTAGCGGGGGATCATCGTTTTCAGTGCCTCGGACGTGTCGCGATCTCGCGAAATCGCTCCGCGCGTAGCACGGCGCGGCCCGGCGCCTCAACGCGTCGCCCTGCCGGGATGTGCATGGCTCCCCCGCGACGTCAGGCGACGGTTGACCCGCCGCAGCCGCGGGACAACATCGACAGCATGACCAGCGAGCCGACGCCCCGCGCCTTCATCCCCCTCGCCATTGCCGTGCTGACGGTGTCCGACACCCGTGTGCTCGCCGACGACCGGTCCGGCGATACCCTGGTCGCGCGGATCACCGGCGCCGGGCATCGGCTTGCCGAGCGGGACATCGTCCCGGACGAGATCGTGTCGATTCGTGAGAAGGTCGAGGGCTGGATTCACGATCCCCGCATCGATGTGATCCTGACCACCGGCGGCACCGGCTTCACCGGGCGCGATGTGACGCCGGAGGCGATCGAGCCGCTGTTCGAGAAGCGGATGGACGGCTTCTCGGCGGTGTTCCACCGGATCTCCTACGACAAGATCGGCACTTCGACGCTGCAGTCGCGGGCGACGGCCGGGGTGGCCGGGGCGACCTACATCTTCGTGCTGCCGGGCTCGCCCGGTGCCTGCAAAGACGCCTGGGACGGCATCCTCGCGAGCCAGCTCGATTACCGCCACCGCCCCTGCAACTTTGTCGAGATCATGCCACGCCTCGACGAGCACCTACGCCGAGGCGCCGCCGCGACGACCTGAGCCGCCTCTATCCGCGACGTGATACGGGCTCGCAACGTCCGCCGCGCAGGCGCGAGGCGTCAGCCACATCGGCTTTGCGGCCCCATGGCGGCCCCGTGGCGAACCCACGCCGGCGTGATCCAAAAAGTCGCGGCGACACCGTCATTTGGCGGCACTTCGCATCGCGGGTGGCGTTACGATCCGGGACGGCCGGGCTTCGAGCCATTGTATCGAGCCGGGGCGGGTATCCCCGAAGACGGCGCCGCGCGGCGCCCTTCTTGTTCACGGAGTCGCTGTCCTTGCTCCCGCTTTCCGTTCGGCCCCTTCTCCTTGCGGCGCTGATGCTGAGCGCGCCGCTCGCGCCGGCCTCCGCCGCGCCGCGGGTCGATGCGCGAGCCAAGGCCTGGGTCGCCGGAATCGTCAATCGCATCGGGATGGCGGATCGCGCCGCGGCGCCGGGGCGGGGCGGGCAGGTCACGGTTCGGGTGCGGATCGAGGCCGATGGCGCGCTCGGCGGAATCGTGCTCGAAGAGGGCCCCGCAGCCCTCGGCGAGCGCGCCGCCCGCGCCGTGCAGGCGGCCGCCCCCTTTCCGCCGCCGCCCGCCGGGCTGTTGACCCTCGAAGGTTTCACCGAACTCAGCTTTCCCCTCACGCTGCGGTGACGGCGCCAATCGCCATCGTGTCATCGAATCGTCGCGGATGGGCCGGAAAGGCTGAGTTTCCGTTCGTCAGAAGAGCCGCGCTCCATGGATTTTCACCGCCGCTTCACCGTGCTGATGTGCACGCCCGCCTTCGATCCGGATGATCTGGAGGGCGCGCGCGTCGATCAGATCGTCGCGGCGGTGGAGAAGCGCGGCTTCGAGGTGGTGCGGGCGCGGCGCGTCGAGGATGCCTCGATCGCGGTGCAGACCGACTCCGCCGTCGGCTGCCTCGTGGTCGATTGGGGCAAGCGCGGGCTCGAGGGCAAGGCGGCCGCGCTCATCGACATGATGCGCAAGCGCGGCCTGGAGATGCCGATCGTCATCATGGTCCGCCGCAAGCGGCTGGAGGACATCCCGGTCGAGCTGCTCGACTTCATCGACGGCTACATCTTCCTCGCCGAGGAGACGCCCGAATTCATCGCCCGCGGCCTCGTCTCCCGCGTGACGCAGTATGCCGACACGCTGAAGACGCCGTTCTTCGGCGCGCTCGTCGATTACGCCGAGGAGGGCAACCAGCTCTGGACCTGCCCCGGCCATAACGGCGGCATCTTTTACAACCGCTCGCCGATCGGCCGCATCTTCGTCGAGCATCTCGGCGAGGCGATCTTCCGCGACGACCTCGACAACTCGGTGCTCGATCTCGGCGACCTGCTGACCCACGAGGGGCCCGCGCTCAAGGCGCAGAAGGAAGCGGCCAAGATCTTCGGGGCGGAAAAGACCTATTTCGTCCTCAACGGCACCTCGGCCTCGAACAAGGTCGTGCTGGGCTCGCTGGTGGCCGAGGACGATCTCGTCCTGTTCGACCGCAACAACCACAAGGCCGCCCATCACGGCGCGCTGCTGCTGGCCGGCGGCATCCCGATTTTCCTCGAGACCGACCGCAACGCCTACGGCCTGATCGGGCCGATCTACCACGAGGCGCTCGACGAGGGGCGCATCCGCGAGAAGATCCGCGACAACCCGCTCGTGAAGGACAAGGAGGCGTGGCGCAAGGAGCGCCCGTTCCGCTGCGCCGTGATCGAACAATGCACCTATGACGGCACGATCTACGACGCGCAGGCGATCGTCGAGCGCATCGGCCACCTGTGCGACTACATCCTGTTCGACGAGGCCTGGGCGGGCTTCATGAAGTTCCACCCGCTCTACCAGCGCCGCTTCGCCATGGGCCTGACCGGGCTCGACGAGACCTCGCCGGGCATCATCGCCACGCAATCGACCCACAAGCAGCTCGCCAGCTTCTCCCAGGCCTCGCAGATCCACACCCGCGACGGGCATATCCGCGGCCAGACCCGGCGGGTCGAGCACAAGCGCCTGAACGAGAGCTTCCTCGTCCACGCCTCGACCTCGCCGTTCTACCCGATCTTCGCCTCGCTCGATGTCGGCGCGCAGATGATGAAGGGCCGCTCCGGCGTCGTGCTGTGGGACGACACGATCCGCCTCGGCATCGAGTGGCGCAAGAAGGCCCGCGCCATCCGCAAGGAGTTCGAGGAGCGCGAGGCCGACCCGAAGCGGCGCTGGTTCTTCGACCCCTTCGTGCCCGACGTGGTGAAGGGGCCCGAGGGCACGGAAATCCCGTGGGAATCCGTGCCGACCGACGCCCTCGCCGCCGACGCCCGCTACTGGGAGCTGACGCCGGGCGCGGCGTGGCACGGCTTCACCCATGTCGCGCCGGGCTTTGCCATCACCGACCCCAACAAGCTCACCGTGCTCACCCCTGGCTTCGACCGGAAGACGGGGGCCTATGCCGAGCACGGTGTGCCGGCGCCGATCGTCGCGCAATACCTGCGCGAGAACCGGATCGTCCCGGAGAAGAACGACCTCAACTCGCTGCTCTTCCTGCTGACGCCGGGCGTCGAGTCGTCGAAGGCGGGTACGCTCATCTCCGGCCTTGTCGCCTTCAAGCGCCTGCACGACGACAACGTGCCGCTCGAAGAGGCGATGCCGGAATTCGTGGCACGCCGGCCCAAGCGCTACCGCGGCGTGCGCCTGCGCGACCTCTGCGCCGACTACCACGCCTTCCACCGCGAGTCGGGCACCTCGGCGCTCCAGCGCAAGCAGTTCATGCCCGAGCACCTGCCGGAGATGGTGATGGCGCCCAAGGCCGCCGCGCAGATGCTGACGCGCAACCGGGTCGATTACGTGCCGATCGCGGAGGCCGAGGGGCGCGTCGCCACGACCCTGATGCTGGTCTATCCGCCCGGCATCGGCACCGTGCTGCCCGGCGAGCGCCTCGACGAGCGGGCCAAGCCGATGCTCGACTATTTCAAGATGTTCGAGGCGGCCGCCAACCTGTTCCCCGGCTTCGAGGCCGAGATCCAGGGCGTCTACCGCGAGAGCGATCCGGACGGGCGCATCCGCTTCCACACCTACGTCCTGCGCGAGGGCGCCTGATGGCGGAGGGCGCGGCGGCGATTCCCACACACGCGGAGGTGGTGATCCGGCCCTCGTCGGATGCTGACGTGTCGGCGATGATCGCGATCTACGAGCGTCACATCCGCAAAGGCGTCGGCGATACCGGCGACTTCGAGGAGGAGCGCCTGTTGCCCGACGAGTTGCGTAGGCGGCGCAAGACCATGCGCAGCAAGCGTCTGCCCCATCTCGTTGCCGAGCGGGGCGGGCAGATCGCCGGCTACGCCTACGCCGTCCCGTTCCGCAAGCGCCCGGCCTACCGCTACGCCCTCAAGCACTCGATCTACGTTCACCCGGACCACCTGCACGCGGGCATCGGGCGCCGGCTTCTGCCGGCGCTGATCGAGGCCTGCGCCGCGGGCGGCTACCGGCAGATGATCGGCTATATCGACGCGAGCAACGAGGCCTCCCTGCGCCTGCACGAGGCCTGCGGGTTCGCCCGCGTCGGCTACCTTCCGGCGATCGGCTACAAGTACGGGCGCTGGAGCGACAGCGTCATCGTGCAGTGTCCGCTGGGGACCGGGGCGGACGACCAACCCTCCGCGTGGCACCGTCCCGAGCGGACGCGTGCCTTCCGGTTGTCGTCGACGTCCTGACTTTGTGGCCGGGCCGGCTCGGCGAAATCGGTGACGAAGGCCGGCCTGCCCAAACAGCGCCGGCTTTTTTGCGTGAAGCCAACGCGCAACTTTCCATCCGATGCACTAGATCGGTTGCAGGACGCTTCTCCCTCCCAGGGCCGCCCGCGGTTTTCGCAGGGCGGCACCGTGTTCGCTTCGAGCCGTTCCATGACCCTTCTCGCACCCTCGATCCTTGCGGCCGACTTCTCCAGGCTCGGTGAGGAGACGCGGGCGATCGCGCAAGCCGGCGCCGACTGGATCCATCTCGACGTGATGGACGGGCATTTCGTGCCCAACATCAGCTTCGGCCCGGCGGTGGTGAAGGCGCTGCGGCCCTGGACCGACAAGGTCTTCGACGTCCACCTGATGATCGCGCCGGCCGACCCCTACCTCGCCGCCTTCGCCGAGGCCGGCGCGGACGCGATCACGGTCCATGTCGAGGCCGGTCCGCACATCCACCGCTCGCTCCAGACGATCCGGTCCTTGGGCAAGCGCGCGGGCGTGGCGCTCAACCCCGGCACGCCGGCCTCCGCCGTCGAGCCGCTGCTCGACATGGTCGATCTCGTGCTGGTGATGACGGTCAATCCCGGCTTCGGCGGCCAGAGCTTCATCCACTCGTCCCTGGAGACCGTTGCGCGCGTGAAGGCGATGACGGCGGGTCGCTCCATCGACATCTCGGTCGATGGCGGCATCACCCCGGAGACCGCCGGGCCCGCCGCGCAGGCCGGTGCCAACATCCTCGTCGCCGGCTCGGCCGCCTTCAAGGGCGGACCGACCCAGTACGAGAAGAACGTCGCGGCGATCCGCGAGGCGGCCCAATCGGCCACCGGGCGGGACGGCGTGCGATGCTGAAGGCGCTGATCTTCGACGTCGACGGGACGCTCGCCGAGACCGAAGACCTCCACCGCCAGGGCTTCAACCGGGCGTTTCGCGCCCTCGGCCTGCCCTGGCACTGGTCGCCGGAATTCTACGCCGAACTGCTCAAGGTGATGGGCGGCAAGGAGCGGCTCGTCCACTACATCGAGCGATACCACCCGGAGGAGGCGCACGCGCTCAAGCGCCGGATGCCGGAGATCCACGATCTCAAGACGCGCCATTACGGTGCGTTGGCCGAGAGCGGCGGCCTCTCGCTCCGTCCCGGCGTGCGGCGTCTCGTGGAAGAGGCGCGCGCGGACAACGTGCGGCTGGCGGTGGCGACCACCACCAGCCGGCCGAACATCGACCTCCTGCTCCGGCTCAATTTCCCGGGCGACGCGCAGCCCTTCGACGTGATCGCCGCCGGCGACGAGGCGGCGCAGAAGAAGCCCGCCCCGGATATCTTCGCGCTTGCCGTCCACCGTCTCGGCATCGATCCGTCCGAGGCGATCGCTTTCGAGGATTCGGCGGCCGGCATCCGCTCGGCGCTCGCCGCCGGCCTGCCGGTGCTCGCCACCCGCAGCCGCTACACGCAGAGCCACCGGCTCGACGGCGCCTTCTCCGCCGTCTCCGATCTCGGAGAGCCGGACGCGCCGCATCAGCATCTTCAGGGCCATGCCTGGCCCGACGGTGTCGTCACCCTCGACGCCCTGCGCCGGTGGCATGCGGGGCACCTGCACGGCGCGGCCTGATCGGCCGTTATCGCGCCCTCGTCACCGAACCACCGCTTCCCAATCCACCACGGCGCGGTCTATCAGGACGACCGCCTTCCGCTCCGGGTCGCGGGTCCCGGAACGGCGCCGTACCGGCCGCCTCTGCGCGCCGCGCGGGAGGCCGGGACCCTGCCGCTGCGACGTCACACCGCCGGACCGTGGAGCCTGATGCGCGAGCCGAACGCGATCGATTTTTGGCGCGGCTTCGCGCTCATCACGATTTTCATCAACCACATCCCGGGCAATTTCTTCGAGCGCTACACCTTCTCGCAATACGGCATCTCGGATGCCGCCGAGCTGTTCGTGTTCCTGGCCGGCTGGTCGATCGGGCTCGCCACCCGCGGTCGCGACGGCCAGCCGGAACCGCGCCTCACGACCGTGCTGCGCCTCCTGGCGCGCACCGTGGAGGTCTACCGCGCGCAGATCACGATCATGGCGCTGGCGCTGGCGATGATCGCGGGCTGCGCGCTCTATCTCGACAACCCGCTCATCCTCGAATGGCACAATGCCGGCGGCTTCTTCGCCGACCCGATCCAGACCATGGTCGGCGTCGTGCTGCTCACGCACCAACTCGGTTTCTTCAACATCCTGCCTCTCTACGTGGTGCTGATCGCCATCGCCCCGGCCGTCGTGCTGATCGGCCGGGTGAGCCGGCTCCTGCTGCTGGCGCTCTCGCTGTCGCTCTACGGGGCGAGCCTCGTCTTCGAGTGGAACTTCCCGTCCTGGCCCGGCGAGGGCGATTGGTTCTTCGATCCGCTCTGCTGGCAATTGCTGCTGGTGCTCGGCTTCCTGTCGAACGAGGCGACGCGGGGATCGGAGCGGCTGCGGCGCCTCTGGCCGCGGCTGATGCCGCTCGGCGTCGTCATCGTCGCGGTCGGCGTCGTGCTCGCGGTGCTGGAGTTGCGGCCCGATCCGATGCTGGCGCCGGAGCCGCGCCTCGTCTTCACCTTCGACAAGACCTACCTTTCGCCCGCCCGGCTGATCCATTTCTGCGGGATGGTGCTGGCCTTCCAGGGTGTCTACGCCCTCATCGCCCCGCGCGTCGGGCGCCTTGCCCGCTTTCTGTCGGGTTTGGGGCGCAACTCGCTCGCGGTCTTCTCGATGGGATCGCTGTTGAGCCTCGCCGGACAGTTCGTGCGCTTCCAAACCGGTGGCGGTATCTTCGTTGACATTTCGGTCGTAGGCTCCGGCCTGATCGCACTGGGTTTCACCGCATGGTTCGTCGAATGGCGTTCCCGCAGACCGCGGCCGACGCGCAAGGCTCCCGACACCGCCTCGCCCGCCGACTCGCCGTCCTCCTCGGCCTGAGTCTCGCCTCGCCTGCCTTTGGCGAGACCTCGGGCGCCGCGCAGGTGCCGCCAGCGACCGCGACGGTCGAGGCGCTCGACCTGAGCCTGTCGCCCGAATGCCGGGTGCCGGGCTCGAAGCTCTACACCCTGGCGCGGCTCAAGGCGGTCAAGGCCGCGCTCAAGGAGAAGAGGCCGATCCACGTCCTCTCCATCGGCTCCTCCTCGGCGGGGCTCGGCGCCTCCGCGAGCTATCCGGTGAAGCTGGAAAACGCCCTGGAGCAGGCGCTACCCGACGTTCAGATCGAGGTCGAGGCTCGCGGTCTGCCCGGCGAGGTGGCGAGCGGGGCGGGCGAGCGGCTGCGCTCCATGGTCGCCGAGATGGAGCCGGACCTCGTCGTCTGGCAGGTCGGCACCAACGATGCCCTGGCCCGCGTCGATATCGAGGCCTTCGGCGAGGCGCTCGACGAATCGGTGCAGTGGGTCAAATCCCACGGCATCGACATCGTGCTCATCGACCCCGTCTTCACCGAGAGTCTGGCCGACGACGCTTATTACACCCAGATGGTGCGGACCGTGCAGGACGTCGCCCGCCGCGAGGCGGTGCCCCTGGTCCACCGCTACGCGGCGATGCGCTTCCTCTCGACCCAGCGCACCACCGAGGCGCACATGCTGGGCCGTCATTTCCGGCTCAACGATCTCGGCCTGCGCTGCATGGCCGAGCACGCCACGCGGGCGATCACCCTGTCGCTCCTCCAGCCGGATGCGGCCAAGGATGCAGGCAAGATCGATCCGAGCAAGATCGATCCGAATAAGACCGATGCGGTGAAGACGGACCACGCCACGTCCGAAACCACGAAGTCCGACCCGACCCAGACCGGAACGCCGGGCTCCGGACCGACCCCGGCGCTCAAGCAGCCGTAGGGCCGGCAGCGGACGTTTTGTGACACCCTCTTAACCCGCTCGAAATGCCGCGCTTCCTAGGCTGATCGCCGAGCGTGCCGGCCACATCCGCGCCCGGCGCCTTTCGGATGGCGCGCCCATGGCAGCGGACAAGGTGATCGCGGGCGGCCTCCCAGCATCCTTTCTCGAGACCCTTCTCGTCCGGTCTCGGGCCGTGCGTGCCACGGCTGCTGTCTCGGCGCTCGGCGTGTTCGCGGTCCGCATCGGCGCGGCCGGGTTCGCCTACGGGGCGCAGGTCCTGATGGCGCGCATGATGGGCGGTGCGGAATACGGGATCTTCGCCACGATCTGGGTGTGGATCGCCATCCTCGGCCACACCGCGACCTTCGGCCTGTCCCAGGGCGCCTGCCGCTTCCTGCCCGCCGATCAGGCGACGGGCCGGCTCGACGATGTGCGCGGCTTCCTGCTCGGCGGGGCACTCGTGAGCCTCGGCGGGGGGCTCGCCCTGTCGCTCGGTGGCCTCGCCGTGGCCTTCCTGCAAGGCGGCCTGCTCGCCGGCCCCTACGGCACGCCGATCCTTGTCGCGGCTGTCGTCGTGCCGCTCTTCGCCTTTCAGGACTATCTCGAGGGCGTGGCCCGCAGCCAGGGCTGGCCGCTGCTCGCCATCGCGCCGCCCTACCTGCTGCGCCAAGCTCTGATCATGATCGCGATGATCGGCGCCGTGCTCGCGGGGGCGCCGGCCGAGGCCTGGGTCGCCATCGCCTGTACGCTGGCCGCGACCGGCCTCGCGGCGGCGGTTCAGGCCGGGCTGCTGCTGGTGCGCCTGCGCCGCCACCTGCCGGCCGGCCCGCGCCGCTACCGCTGGCGGCTGTGGCTGGCCGCCTGCCTGCCGATCGCGGCGGGTGACCTTGCCGCGAGCGCCTTCGGCTTCGTCGATGTCGTGATCCTCGGCTTCCTCGCAGCCCCGGAGGCCGTCGGCCTCTACTTTGCCGCCACCCGCATCCAGCAATTCGTGGCCTTCGTGCATTACGCGGCCTCGGCCACGACCGCCCAGCGCCTCGCCGCCGCTCGCGCGCGCGGCGACGAGGCCGGGCTCGCGCATCTCGTGCGCATGCAGGCGCGCTGGACTTTCCTGGCGACGGCGGGTGTCGGCCTCGGCATCGTCGCGGTGTCGCCCCTGCTGCTCGGCTTGTTCGGCGAAGGGTTTCGCGCCAGCCTTCCGGTTCTGGCGATCCTCGTCGCCGGCAGCGTCACGGCGAGCCTGTTCGGCCCGGCCGAGGATGTGCTGACCATGCTCGGCGGCGAGCGGCTCTGCGCCGGCGTCACCCTGGCGATGCTGGTCCTCGCCGCAGGGCTCTGCCTTGCCCTGGTGCCCTGGCTCGGGGTCGTCGGCGCGGCCCTGGCGGTGGGGCTGGCTCAGACTCTGCGCGGGCTCATTCTGGCGCTCGGCGCCCGGTCCCTTCACGGTCTCTCGACGCCGGTCGTCGGATTTCCCCAGCGGAGTGCCGCCTGGTGATGCGCGCCCTGTCCCTCTCCGGATCGTCGCGGGCGGCGGTCGAGCCCGTGGCCGCGCTCGCTGCCGAGGCGTCGGCCTGGGACGCGCTGGCGGTCCAAGCCGTCTCCGCGCATCCGTTCTATGCGCGGGCGGTCGTTGCGGCCCATTGCGATCATGGCCTGTGCCATCCCCGCCTCTCGGCGGTGGTCGTCCGTGACGGGGGGGCGATCACCGCCCTTCTGCCCTTCACCCTGCGCCCCGACATCGCCGGGCTCGGCGCGGCGATCGCGCAGCCCTTCCTCTCGCCCTACATGACGGCGAGCGCACCCCTCGTCGCCGATGGTCCCGGCCTGGAGGAGCGGCTCGATGCCCTGGTGGAGGGCCTTGCGCGCGCCTCCGGCGGGCGGCCCTGGCGCTGGCCGTTGCTCGCGACCGAAACCCCGCTCGGCCTCGGGCTGCTCGCCGCCATGGAGCGGGCCGGCTGGCAGACCGGCACCGTCGCGCGCTTCGAGCGCCCGGTCCTCGACCGGCGGGCCGATTACGACGCCTTCCTCGCCGGCCACCCGCACAAGAGCCGCCTCAAGGACCTACGCCGCCGCCGCCGCCGTCTCGAAGAGGCCGGGACGCTCACCGTCGAGACCGCCACGGAGGGGGCCGCGCTGGAACAGGCGCTGGAGGATTTCCTCACCGTTGAGGCGGCCGGCTGGAAGGGCGAGGCCGGCACGGCCTTGCGCAGCCGCCCGCGGACGGAAGCCTTCGCTCGCGCCCTGTTCCGGCCAGACGGTGGTCCCGTCGCCGTTCGGGCCGACCTTCTGCGCCTCGACGGGCGCACGATCGCGGCGAGCCTCGCCCTGGTCTCCGGCGGCACCGCCCATCTGCTCAAGACCGCCTATGACGAGGGTTTGCGGGCCCTGGCCCCCGGTCTCGTGTTGGAAGACGCCATCGTGCGCGCCCTCCATGCGGAGGGCTTTGCCGCGCGGCTCGACTCGGCGACGATGCCGGGATCGGCGCTGGAAAGCCTCTACCCCGAACGCGAAAGCATCGCCGAGATCATCGCCCAGCCGCCGGGCGCCGGCCTGATCTCCCTGGAACGGCGCCTGCGCCTCGCCCGGTTCGAGCATCGCGCCCGGGCCGAGGCCAAGCGCCTGCTGCGGCGGGGCTGACGCCGCGTCGAAGGCGCTGAATTAGCGCGTCGAGTTCTCACCGTTGTTGCGCTGGACGCAGCGATAGCCGGCGAAGCAGTACGGGTTATCCAGGGTCGGCTCGAAGGCGGGGCGGGCGGTCACCTCGTTGCGGCAATCGCCGCTGTCGAGATGCACCGCCTCGTAGGCGTTCGGGCTCGTGGCGAGCACGACACGGCGCTGCCGCGCCACCAGGGCCTGCACCGCCCCGCAGGTGAGAGACGGGGTGAAGGGCCGTTCCTGGGCCGAGGCCGCCGTGCTGGTGAGGCCGCCGACGCCGAGACAGAGGGCGTGGAGGAGTGAGAGCGTGCGCTGCATCGTCGTGGGACCTGCCCGAGCCGGAGGGAGGAGCCTCGGGACTATCCCGGGTTCTGCACCCTGAACCGTGCTTGCGCCATACCGGTTCTCGGCGCCTTTTCTCGGCCCCTGTGAGCCGGCGGTGGTGATGCCGGGGGCGTTTGGCCCGCGGGAACCGTTCTCCCCCTGAGACCCTTCACCGGACATAACTCCGGAGGCGCCTTTGACCCCGACCGACGCGACCAGACCCGACGATCCCGTGGAGAGCCCGGGTGCCCGGAGCTACGAGCAGCGTCCGGTCTCCAAACCGGTTCCGGAGCATCGTTCTCCCGCGCCGAGCGAGCCCGGCGATATCGGTTCCGGGTGGGACAAGGAGAAGCCGCAGCGCGAAGAGCCGCGCTCCGGTGATGGCCCCGGTTACCGCGGCGGTTGATCCAACCTCATGCGCAGGCGGGAGGAAGGCCCGTGACGATCCACATCTGCGTCACCTGCGGAACCAGCTTCCCCGACGCGCCGAGCCCGCCCGAGCGATGCCCGATCTGCGACGAGGAACGGCAATACGTGCCCGCCTCCGGCCAGAGCTGGACGACGCCCGGCGCACTCGCATCCGCTCACGCCAACGCGTGGCGGCAGGTCGAGCCGGGGCTGTTCGAGATCGAGACCCATCCCCGTTTCGCCATCGGCCAGCGCGCCTTCCTGCTACGAACGCCACGGGGCAACGTGCTGTGGGATTGCATCGCTTTGCTCGATCCGGCCACCGTCGCGCTGGTGCGTTCGCTCGGCGGCCTAGCCGGCATCGCGATCTCGCATCCGCACTACTACACGACCATGCCCGATTGGGCGGCGGCCTTCGACGCGCCGGTCTACCTCCACGCCCGCGACCGCGAATGGGTGATGCGCCCCGACGACCGCGTGGTGTTCTGGGAGGAGGATGAGCGCGCTCTTGCCCCCGGCCTGACCCTGCTGCGCCTCGGCGGCCACTTCCCCGGCGGTTCCGTGCTGCACTGGCAGGACGGGGCGGAGGGGCGCGGCGCGCTGCTCGCGGGCGACATCGTGCAGGCCGGCGCGGACCGGAAGAGTGTCTCCTTCCTATGGAGCTACCCGAACTGGCTGCCGCTCTCCGGCGGCACCGTCGCACGCATCGCGGCCCGGCTGGAAACGAAGGCGTTCGACCGCCTTTACGGCGCCTTCGGCCTGCATATCACGGAGGATGCAGGCGCCGTCGTCAGCCGCTCGGCGGCGCGCTACCGGGATCTCCTGGCGCAGGATCAGCCCTGACGTCTTGCCCGGTGCGGCCCCTGGCGGGTCTCGGGAACAGCGTCGCGCCGGCCAGCGCACCGATGAGTGCGGCGAGGCCGAAGCGCCATCGCTTGCCCCGCGCGCCGGCCGTACCCGTTTCGGTCGTCGGCATCGGATCGCCTCGTGCAAGACCGTGAGGAGGGATCGCGTCCTCGCTCCCGATGTCTATCATCCCGACCGCGAACCCGGCCACCGACGCCACCGCGAAAGATTCGCCTTCACGGACACGCTCACGCCGCATATCACGGCCTTGTCGGTCGGCGGCGCTCCGGCGGTTGCGGGCGGCCCGTGGCGGATCGAGCGTCCGGCCGCGGAGACGATCGAACCCGAGCCGTCACCGCCCCGCGTTGCCTCGGAGTGGTCGCGCGGCCTATAAGCGAAGCCCCCGACACATCCCGCGCGGCGTCGAGGATCCTTCTTGTGTGAAGGAGCCCTCCGCCCGCACGAACGAGAAGACGATCCCGCCATGGCCGGGCATTCCCAGTTCAAGAACATCATGCACCGCAAGGGCCGCGTCGATGCGGTCCGCTCGAAGGTGTTCAGCAAGCTCGCCCGCGAGATCACGGTGGCGGCCAAGCTCGGCACGCCGGACCCCTCGATGAACCCGCGCCTGCGCGCCGCCATCCTCGCGGCCCGGGCCGAGAACATGCCCAAGGACAACATCGAGCGCGCCGTCAAGAAGGCCGTGGGTGGCGACGGCGAGAACTACGAGGAGATCCGCTACGAGGGCTACGGCCCCGGCGGCGCCGCGCTGATCGTCGAGGCGCAGACCGACAACCGCAACCGCACCGCCTCCGACGTGCGCTCGGCCTTCACCAAGTCCGGCGGTAGCCTCGCCGAGACCGGCGCCGTCGCCTTCATGTTCGACCGTGTCGGCGTCATCGCCTTTGCGCCGGACGTGGCCGATGCGGACACGATGCTGGAGGCCGCTATTGAGGCCGGCGCCGACGACGTGCGCTCGGATACGGAGGGCCACGAGGTCATCTGCGCCCAGGACGCCTACGGCGACGTGTCAAAGGCGCTGGAAGGCCGCTTCGGCGAGCCGCGCCGGACCGGCCTGATCTGGAAGGCGCAGAACACCATCGACGTCGATGACGAGACCGGTGAGAAGCTGATCCGCCTCGTCGAGGTGATCGAGGATCAGGACGACGTGCAGAACGTCTACGTCAACTTCGCGCTGTCCGAGGCGCTGGTGGAGAAGATGGGCGCGTAAGCCTACGCCCGCGCTTTGCGGATGCTCGCACCGCCCCGTTGACGGCGAGGAGAGGTTCGGCCGCTGAACCATGCTGCCGATTTGTCGCGCGGAACCGCTGCGGTCCGTGCGCTATATGCCCTGCGAGGCCGGCGCTGCGCCGGCCATTGACGACGCGCAAGGCCCCTCTCTTCGACCGATGCACGACCGCCCGCTCATCCTCGGCATCCACGGCCTCGCCAACAAGCCGCCGAAAGAAGAGAAGCAGGCGTGGTGGGCTGAGGCGATCCGTGAGGGACTCCGGCGCAACCTCGGCGAAGATCCGCGGGATCTGTCCTTCGACTTCGTCTACTGGGCCGACCTGCGCTACGACGCGCCGCTCTCCGAGGACAGCAACCGGGAACCCTACTACCCCGCGCGGGGGAGGGGACCGTTCCCGAGCGCCGACGGTGTGTGCGCCCCGACCCTGACCGACCGGCTCTACCGCATCGTCGAGTGGGCGCAGGAGAAGACCGGGCGTCTCGTCCTCGACGATTTCATCATTGAGCACCGGCTCGACGACCTCTGGGGCTACTACGAGGACGCCGCGTTCCGCGAGTCCGCCCGCGAACGCTTGCGGGAGGCGCTGGAGCAGCATGCCGGCCGGCCCCTGCTGCTCGCCGCCCATTCGATGGGCTCGCTGATCGCCTACGACGTGCTGCGGCAGCTCGAGCGCGACGGGCGCTGTCCGCGGATCGAGCACTTCGTCACCATGGGCGCGCCGCTCGGTCTCGCCGAGATCAAGCATCGCCTCGCCGAGGAGCACGGGGCCTTGCGCGTGCCCTACGCCGTGGCCCGCTGGAGCAATCTCGGCGACCGCGAGGACGTGGCAACCGTGGGCACGACGCTGGCCGAGGCCTATGCCCCGAACCCGGCGGGCGTGGGCGTGATCGATCGTCCCGTCCTCAACACCTATCGGCGCCCGCGCGGCAGCGTGAACCACCACAAATCCTACGGCTACCTGCGCACGCCGGAATTTTCGGAAGCCGTCGCGGCGTTTCTCGACCGAGAGGAGGCGGTTGCCCCCGTCGAGATGTCGGATGCCGGAAGCGCCTGAGGGTCGGGCGACGCGGCACGATCCTCGCCGTCATCGCGAGCGGTTGGCGCCCCGAGGGGGCCGGATGAGGCTTACGCCAGCCGCCGCCGCCGCTCCACGAGCTGCATGATGATCGGCGTCAGAATGAGCTGCATCGCCAGATCGAGCTTGCCGCCGGGGATGACGATGGAATTGGCCCGGCTCATGAAGCTGTCGTGGATCATCGACACGAGATAGGAGAAATCGATCCCCTTCGGATCCTTGAAGCGGATGACCACCATCGATTCGTCGGCGGTCGGAATCCAGCGGGCGATGAAGGGGTTCGAGGTGTCCACCGTCGGCACCCGCTGGAAGTTGATGTCCGTCCATGAGAATTGCGGGCAGATCGTCTGCACGTAGTCCGGCATCCGGCGCAGGATCACGTCGGTGACGGCCTCGGTCGAGTAGCCCCGCGTCGAGCGGTCCCGGTGCAGCTTCTGAATCCATTCGAGGTTGATCACCGGCACCACCCCGATCTTGAGGTCGGGATAGCGGGCGAGGTCGACGTTCTGATCGACCACGCAGCCGTGCAGGCCTTCGTAGAACAGCAGGTCCGAGCCGGGTTGGAACGGCTCCCAGGGCGTGAAGGCACCGATGGGGACGCCGTAGCGCGCGGCATCCGCCTCGTCGTGGGCGTAGTGCCGGGTGCGACCGGTCCCGGATTCGCTGTAGCTGCGAAACACCTCCTCCAGCTCGGGCAGGAGGTTGGCGCGGGGCGCGAAGTGGCTCAGCGTCGGCTCGCGCGCCATCATCGCCCGCATGGTGTCGCGGTCGTGCGCGTGGAAGCCGTCGCCCTCGATGTAGACGGCGCTGACATCCTCCCTTCGGAAGATCTGCTCGAAGGTGTTGCGGACCGAGGTGGTCCCGGCGCCCGAAGAGCCGGTGACCGAGATGATGGGATGACGCGCCGACATGGGCTTTTCAGATAAATCGGGCCGAGTGCTTGGTTCCAGACGGCGATGATCCCGAATCATCGCCTTCTGGCCGCGCAAATGCGCGGCGGCGGTCTTCCGCCGGACGCTGAGTCTGCGACCGTAGGTCGGGGACTATGCACCCATTGATCAACTCCGCATCAGGCCGCGCTGGCCGAACAGGGGTGAGCGGCCGGCGCTGGGCTGGCGGCCGTCATAGTACTTGCCCACGCACTCGACCTCCTCGGTGGAGCCGAACACCAGGGGGGAGCGCTCGTGGATCTTGGTGGCCACCCGCTCGAGAATGCGGCCCTGGCCGTCGGTGGCGCCGCCGCCGGCCTGCTCGATCAGGAAGGCGATGGGGGCGGTCTCGTACAAGAGGCGCAGGCGGCCCTGGGCGTAGCCCTTCCGGTTGTCGCCCGGATACAGGAACACGCCGCCGCGGATCAGCACCCGCTGCGCGTCCGCCACCAGCGCGGCGGTCCAGCGCATGTTGAAGTCACGGTCGCGCGGGCCTTCCGAGCCGCGCAGGCAATCCTCGATGTAGGACTTCACCGGCCCGTCCCAGTGGCGGACGTTCGAGGCGTTGATCGCGTACTCGCTGGCACTGGGGACGATCTTCATCGCGTCGTGGGTGAGGCGGAAGACGTTGTCCGTCCGGTCGAGGGTGAAGATGCGGGTGCCGTTGCCGAGCGTGACCACGAAGGTCGTGGCCGGGCCGTAGACGACGAAGCCGGCGGCCGTCTGGGTCGTGCCGGGAGTCAGGAACGAGGCATTAGGATCCTCGCCCGGCGTCACCGGGCGGATGCCGAAGATGGTGCCGACCACCATGCCGACGCCGATATTGGACGAGCCGTCGAGCGGGTCGATCGCGACGGCCAGCGGCGCGCCGGCCTTCAGCGTCACCACGTCCTCGGCTTCCTCCGAGGCGACCTGCGCCACGGGGGCCTCTTCGAGCGCCCGCATGAACCGCTTGTGGGCGATCACGTCGAGCGCCTTCTGCACGTCGCCGTCGCTGTTGTGCTCGCCCTGGGCGGCGAGGTCGCCCGCGAGCGACCCACGACCCACGGTCTCGCTCACGTCGATCGCGGCGGCGGCGAGCGCCCGGATCGTGGCGGCGGTGTCGGCCAGCGAGGGCTCCCGCGCGACTTCGGCGTCGAGATGGTCGTCGAGGGATGACCCGTAGGGCTTCGTCATCGTTCTGAGGCTCGCTCCCGTCGAACCCGCGCGTGTGACTCAAGGTCCTGCGCGGCGTTCTTATCGGCCATGCGCGCGCGGAGGCGTGCAGGGCTATCTCGCGCTATGATACGCTGTGGCGAGGCGGCAGCGCCAGACGGCACGAGACGGCTGTCGAAAGATTTCTAAAAAAACTTGTGGTGCCCCGCAAAAAAACTAAAACCGGGGCATGCGCAATCTTTCGCTCAAGCAGCTCCAGGCGGTCGCCGCAGTCGCACGGCTCGGCACAATGACGCGGGCCGCGCAGGAGCTTAACGTCACCTCCGCCGCGCTCTACGCACGCATCCGCCAGCTCGAGGAGGAGGCGGGCCTCCTCCTGTTCGACCGCACGCCGACCGGCCTCAAGCCGACCGATGCGGGCCGCGAGATGCTGTGGGCGATCAACAGCATCAACACCGTGCTGGAGACCTGCACCGACCGCCTGCGCACCCTGAAGGGCGGCGGCGGCGGTCGGGTCGGCCTCGGGGTCGTTTCCACGGCGAAGTATTTCGCGCCGCTCGTCATCGCCGGCTTCATGGAGACCCATCCGAAGGTCGAGATCTCGCTCACCGTCGGCAACCGGCAGGACACGATCGAGGCCCTGCGCAACTACGACATCGATTTCGCGATCATGGGCCGCCCGCCGCGGGACTTCGCCATCGAGGCGGAGACGTTCGGGCCTCATCCCCTGGTGCTGATCGCCGCCCCCGACCACCCGATGGCCGGGGCGGCGCGGCCTGACGCGGGCGGATCTGGCCGAGGAATCCTTCCTCGTGCGCGAGGAGGGCTCGGGCACCCGCTCGGTGTTCGAGGAATTCATGAACGGCGTGATGATCCGCCGGGCCAAGCTCGGGATCGATTCCGGCTCGAACGAGACGCTGAAGCAGGCGGTGATGGCGGGCCTCGGCATCGCGCTCCTGTCCGGCCACTCGGTGGCGGCGGAGGTGGCGAGCGGGCGCCTCGTCCTCCTCGACGTGGAGGGCCTGCCGATCCGGCGCGACTGGTACGTCGTGCGCCGCGCCGACAAGGTGCTCGGTCCGGCCTCCGACGCGTTCTGGGACTATCTCGCGCAGGAAGGCCGCCGCTTCCTGCCGAGCATTCCCGGTGATTTCTTCCCGGAGGACTCGGCCGCAGCAGCGCCGCTCAAGGCGGTCCGCAGCCCGGCCGAGGCGGGCGAGTGAGCGGGCCGATGGAGACGATCGTCATCGTCGGGGCGGGGCAGGCCGGCCTTTCAGGCCGCCGCCTCGCTGCGGGAGGCAGGGTTTTCCGGCCGCCTGACCCTCGTCGGCGACGAGGCCGCGCCGCCCTACCAGCGCCCGCCGCTGTCGAAGGCCTATCTCGCCGGCAAGACCGATGCCCGCGGTTTGCTGCTGCGGCAGGAGAGCTTTTTCGCCGAGCACCGCATCGCGCACCGGCCCGGGACACGGGTGACGGCGATCGATCGCGCCGGGCGCAGCGTCCGGCTCTCGGACGGCGAGGATCTGTCTTACGACCACCTCATCCTGGCGACGGGCACCCGTAACCGGGCGCTGCCGGTGCCAGGGGCCGATCTCGACGGCGTGCGCCAGCTTCGCTCCCTCGACGATGCCGATGCGCTTCGTGCGGCGATCGAGGGCATCCACCGGATCGTCGTGATCGGCGCGGGCTTCATCGGCCTCGAATTCGCGGCAGTCTGCGCCGCCCGCGGTCTCTCCGTCACAGTGATCGAGGCGGCCGAGCGCGTCATGGCGCGGGCGGTCTCGCCCGAGACCTCGGAGGCGTTCCGCGCCTTCCACGAGGAGGCCGGCGTCACCTTCCTGTTCGGGGCGGGCGTCACTGCCATTGAGGGGGAGGGGGGACGGGCCGTGGCCGTTCGCACCGCCGACGGGCAGAGCCTGCCTGCCGACCTCGTGCTCGTCGGCATCGGCGTGGTGCCCAACCAGGAACTCGCGGCGGAAGCCGGCCTCGCCGTGCGCGACGGCATCGAGATCGATGCCTTCCTGGCAACCAGTGACCCGGCGATCTCGGCTATCGGCGATTGCGTGCGCTTCCCGAGCCGTTTCGCGTCGGGAATGCCCGGTGGCGACCGGGTGCGGATCGAATCGGTGCAGAACGCAGTCGATCAGGGCCGCTGCCTCGCCGCCCGGCTCACCGGCCGGCCCGCCGCCTACGACGCGGTGCCGTGGTTCTGGAGCGATCAGGGGCCGCGCAAGCTCCAGATCGCCGGGCTCGCCGCGCCGTCTGACGCGAGCGTCCTGCGCCGCGCCGGTGCCGGCTTCTCGGTGTTCCGCTTCCGCGATGGCGCGCTCAGCGCCGTCGAATCGGTGGATCGCCCCGCCGACCATATGGCGGCCCGCCGCCTTCTGGCCGCGGGCAAGCGGTTGACGCCGGAGCAGGCCGGCGATCCGGGCTTCGACCTCAAGGCCCTGGCGACGGGCTGAGATTTTACCTCAGCGGTCGTTCTCGGTCGTGAGCTGATCGAGCCGTGTGCCCTCGTCGCCGCCGCGCTGCTGCTCGGACAGCCGGACGCCCGGCGTCGCACCGTCGGTGAAGACGATGCCGCCCTGCATCAGGGCGCTGCGCAAAGCCTCGACCTGGCCGGAGGCGGAATCGCCCGTGCCGGCCTCGAACCCCTTGATGAAGCCTTCGTCCAGCCCCGAGCGGCGGGCGAGATCCGCCTCGGACCAGCCGAGCAGGCCGCGGGCACCCCGGCACTGGGCCGCATTCATCGTGTTGGGCGAGGCTCCGCTCGACGCACCTTCATCCGATCCCGTCAAAGCGCTCTCCTCGATCCTTGGCAGATACCACCCCGCGCCACGGGGCACGGGATCGTTCAACGGTCCGACGGGCCGGTTCGTTTCGGTGAAGCTTGTGAGAAACGGCGTTTCGCCTGGCTCGAAGACTCGCCGGGCGAGAATTCCTGCCGCACAAGGTTCGCGGCGCGTCGAAACGGACGGGATCGCCGCTGAACCGGGTCTCGGGCCGGTCTTGACCATAATTGTGCTTGAATCTGTGCCGATTCCCCCTAGCGCCCAGGACCGGCTGCCGAGAGGGGGCGCGGCCCGAAGGATACGGAGCATGCGCCGGCTCGGCCCAATCATCGGGCGAAGAGCCGAGCCGCTGGCCAAGTGGGGCTCCGGGGTGAAGCAGTCGAGCAGACAGGGGGCTGAACGATGAACAGGATGCTGACCGCCGCGCTGGCCTGCGCGGTTGCCGCGGGCGCGCTCGCGGCCGTGCCGGCTGCGGCGCAAAATGGGCATGGGCGGCAATACGTCCGGTTTCGGCGCGGGCAAGCAGCCCGATAAGAAGCCGCAATACGTCCCCGGCGCGAAGCCGACGGAGAAGATGTTTCCGCTCGGCTCGATGTGGACCGCCGTCAGCATGAACGGCAAGCCGTTCACCGGTGCCGACCGCCCGAGCTTCATCATCGACGCGCAGTACCGCGCCCGCGGCTATGGCGGCTGCAACACCTTCACCGCCACCGCCTTCCCCCTGCGCGAACAGCATCTCGCCGTCGGTCCCTTGGCGCTCACCAAGAAGACCTGCGACAAGGCGCTGGCAGCCACCGAGCAGGCCTTCCTCGTCGCCCTGCGCACGGCGGGCAAGTGGGACCTCGACGGTTCGCAACTCGTGATCCGCAGCCAGAACGGCGAGCTGCGGTTTGATCGGGCCCTGTAGGCGCCCTATTCTCGAACAGCCCGCCGGTTCCTCGGACGAGCCGGCGCGCGATCGTTTTAAGTCCCCGTTGACGACGATTCGTGGACGGGAGCCCGAATTCATCCTCCGTCAGGCTCCCGCGCCGTTTCCTCGCGCCCCTCGGTCGCGCTCCGCGCGGCCGCTCAGGCGGAGAGACGGAATGCGGATCGGCCGGGTTCACCAGCGCGTCGTCCCGAAGGTGCGGCCGGCGGCCTCCCACGCGGCGCGTTACGACTTCGTCCGCGCCCACCACGAGGGTGCGGCGACTCTGGCCGCCCTCGCCACTAGTTCGGGAATCGGCATCCTGATCCTCGCCACCCGCTTTCTCGTCGCCTGAACCGCGATCGCGGACCGTAACCGGCCCTTCGATTCGGAGTGACGAGGATGACAATACTGTCGTCCGGCGGCGAAAAAAGAAAATAAAATTCTCCGCTAAAGCTCAGCCGTGCGCAGTCCGTGTAAAGACTGGTATCCGCCCGGCGTGAAGCTCGACGGAGCTTGCGAAATCGGCTACGCGTCGCCGCAGCGGACCTCGCTTCGGCGGGAGCGCTAAGTTTCTGGTTTCGCGTCGGCTTTGCCCCCTGGCGGTCGTCTTCCTTCGGGCCGATGTGGAAGCCTTTCGTGTTGGCGCGCGCTCCTGCACCGGGCCGGTGGCCGTTGCGGCACGGGAGCGCTCAGGGAGCGGACAGACGATGACAGACACCTCGACCCCGGACACCGTGCGCAAGCCCGGACACGGCCGCGTCTACGGCTCGATCACCGAGACCATCGGCAACACGCCGCTCGTGCGCCTCAACCGGCTCACCAAGGAGCGGGGCGTCGACGCCGAAATCCTGCTCAAGCTCGAATTCTTCAACCCGATCTCGAGCGTGAAGGACCGTATCGGCGTCAACATGATCGACGCGCTGGAAGCCTCCGGCCGGCTCAAGCCCGGCGGCACGCTGGTCGAGCCGACCTCGGGCAATACCGGAATCGCGCTGGCCTTCGTCGCCGCCGCCCGCGGCTACCGCCTGATCCTGGTGATGCCGGAGACGATGTCGGTGGAGCGGCGCAAGATGCTCGCCTTCCTCGGCGCGCAGCTCGAACTGACGCCGGGCGCGCAGGGCATGAAGGGCGCGATCGGTCGCGCCGAGGAGCTCCTGCGCGAGATCGACGGCGCGGTGATGCCGCAGCAATTCTCGAACCCCGCCAACCCGGAGATCCACCGCAAGACGACGGCGGAAGAGATCTGGAACGACACGCAGGGTCAGCTCGACGCCTTCGTGGCGGGTGTCGGCACCGGCGGTACGGTGACCGGCGTCGGCGAGGTGCTCAAGCCGCGTCTGCCCAACCTCAAGGTGTTCGCGGTGGAACCGGTGGACAGCCCCGTGATCTCCGGTGGCCAGCCCGGCCCGCACAAGATCCAAGGTATCGGCGCGGGCTTCATCCCCGACAACCTGCACACCGACATCCTCGACGGCGTGCTCAAGGTGTCGAACCAGCAGGCGATCGACACCGCCCGCGACCTCGCCAAGTTCGAGGGCATCCCCGGCGGCATCTCGACCGGCGGCAATGTCGCGGCGGCGCTGGAACTGGCGGGCCGCCCCGAGTTCCAGGGCAAGCGCATCGTCACGATCGCCTGCTCGTTCGCCGAGCGCTACATCTCCTCGGTGCTCTTCGAAGGCATCGGCTAACACGCGTTGCGCGGTGCGGGTCTGCGACGGACCCGCATCGCAACTCCTCCGGTCCCGGATTGTTGTCCCGGTCAGATCAGGAGGACGAAGAATGACGGAGACTTCCCCCGACCGGCCGTCGCTGAAGGCGTTCGACGCCTATGCGGATCGCAACGGCCAGGATTTCGGCACCGATTCGCCCCTCGACGCCGGCATCCCCTCGCGGACCCAGGCGGACCTGAAGAGCAATCCCGACGGGATGGCCGAGACCGCGCGCATCGCCTCCGGCACCGAGCGCCAGGGCCAGGACGCGGTGGACCAGACCGAGGCCGAGACGCCCGCCGAAAATCTACGCCGGATCTCCGATCCCTCGTCCCGCTCAGAGCCCGACGCGACCGCGCAGGAGGCGATCGAGCGCGCCACCGCCGCCGTCGGCCAGGAAGAGCCGCCGCGTCACGGCGAGGATCTTGGCGAGCGTGATGGGGGAGGCCGTGATGGGAAATGAAAACCGGCCCAACGAAGACCTGAGCAACACCGGCACCCGCAAGCCCGACGAGGCAGTCGGCTCACCCGGCCCCCATCCGGCGGGCGGCGGCCACCAGACCTCCGAGCAGGCAGCGATCACCGGGCAGGGGTCCGGCGGGCGCTCCGATGCCGAGCGGCACGATGAATGGGGCGAAGGCGCGGAAGGGGGCGCGGCCGGACGTACGCCGCCCGCGATCGGCGGTTCGTCCGGTGGCCATTCCGACCGCAAGGCCTCGGCCGGCCCGCGTGAGGGGGAGCCCATCGCGGGCGAGCCCGACCGAGCCAAGCACTCCTGAGCCGCGCCGGCCCGCACCGCAATTCCTAGAGGGAACTCGACGATGGACAAGCAGAACGGCGACGACCGCGAGACGGATCGGTGAGCGCCAGGACGGGCACAAGCCCGCCAACAGCGCCCCCGACGCGGTCAAGGATCCCAACGAGAAGACCGACGGCAAGCCCGGTGCGCCGGCACAGGGCGACGAGACCGATCCGGGAGCGGGTTGACCGCGCCCCCGGTGCGGCCCTGCCGGCTCAGGCGGCTTGCCGGGGTGCCTCGTCCAACAGCTCGTCGGCGGGGCCGAAGAACTCGAACCGGACCCGCTCCGCCGGGACGCCGGCACGGGCCAACCCGTTGGCCAGAGCGGCCAGGAAGGGCTTGGGTCCGCACAGGTAGTAGGTCGCACGCTCCGAGGGGGTGTTCGCAACGAGCCACTCGGCCGTGATCAGCCCTTCGCGGTCGAAATCTTCGCCGGGCCGGTCCTGCGGCTCCGGCTCCGCGTAGACGATATGGGCCGACAGGGCCGCTTGGTTCGCAACAAGGCCGCGCACATGCTCGCGCATGGCGTGGACCCGCCCGTTCAGGGCACCGTGGACGAACCAAGCCGGGCGCTCGGGCGTCTCCGCCGCGATACTTTCCAGCATGCTGACCATCGGGGTCAGGCCGACGCCGCCGCTGACCAGAACCACCGGCTCGGCGCTCTCCCGGTCGAGGAAGAAGTCGCCCGCGGGTGCGGCGACCTTCAGCACGGTTCCGGCCTTCGCTTCCGCGTGCAGCCAGTTCGAGACCAGGCCGGCCGGATGCGCCGTGGCGGCTTCGCGCTTGACGGTGATGCGGTAGGCGCGATCGTTCGGTGCGCAGGAGATCGAGTAGTTCCGCTTCAGCACACCCCGGCCCGGCAGGTCGACGAGGAAGCCGAGATACTGCCCCGGCTCGTGACGCAGCACCGGGCCGCCGTCAGCGGGGACCAGCACGAACGACCGGATCGTCTCGCTTTCCGGGGTGACGCTCTCGACCACGAAGTCGCGCCAGCCGTTCCATCCACCGGTCTTGGTCGCCTGATCCCGGTAGATCGTCGCCTCCCGGCCGATCAGCAGCTCCGCCAGGAACCAGTACGCCTCGCCCCAGGCCGTGATGATCTCAGGGGTCGCTGCCTCGCCGAGCACATCGCGGATCGCCGCGAGCAGGGCGTCGGCGACGTGAGGATAATGCTCCGGCAGGATGTTGAGCGCGACATGCTTCTGGGCGATGCGCTCCACCGCGCTCGTCAGCACGCCGAGGTTGTCGATGTTGCGGGCATAGGCCAGAACGGCGAGGGCGAGGGCCTTGGGCTGCGAGCCGGTTTCGCCGTGATGCGACTGGTTGAAGAGGTCGCGGATCTCCACGTTCTCGAACAGGCGCTCGTACATGCGCCGGGTGATGGCGAGCCCGTGCGTTTCGAGAGCCGGGACGGTGGCTTTGACGGTGGCGACGGTTTGGGGCGAGAGCGGTGCGGGCATCGTCGGATCCAAAGGTTCATTCGACATGAATCTTTTGTCGCAGCTCTCGAAAAGATGCAAGTGAAATGTACCTTATAGGTCGCTCGGATCCGCCATGCGCCTGACCCGCTACACCGACTACGCCCTGCGGACCCTGATCTATGTCGGCCTGCGCGAGCCGAAGCAAAGTTCGATCGCGGAGATCGCGCGCGCCTATGGGATCTCGGAGAGCCACCTCACCAAGGTGGTGCATCAACTCGGCCGGCTCGGGCTGATTCAGACGATCCGGGGCCGGGGCGGCGGGTTGCGCCTCGCCAAGCCGCCGGCTGAGATCGTTGTCGGCGCCGTCGTCCGGGAGACGGAGGACGATCTCGCGCTGGTCGAGTGCTTTTCCGCAGGGTCTTGCGCGATCACCGCGCCCTGTCGCCTGCGGCGGGCACTCGGTGAGGCGCTGGCGGCCTTCCTGGCGGTTCTCGACCGCTACACCCTCGCCGACCTGTTGGGCGGAGCGGAGGGCGACGAGATCGCGCGGTTGCTCGGCCTGTCCCCACCCGCCGCCATCCCGGCGGAAGCGCCGGCTCCCGAGTGAGGCGGCGCCGAGATTCCCTACGCGGCTGCGGCCTCGACCCGGTTCCGGCCGAAGGACTTGGCACGGTAGAGCGCGGTGTCGGCGCGCTTGAGCAGGTCGGACGGACCCGTATCGGTCGCGCGCCGCACGGAGACGCCGACCGAGACGGTCACACCGATGTCGCGCGTCCCGCCGTCGATGGTGAAGGGCGTCGCTTCGATCCGGTGGCGGATGCGCTCGGCGATGGCGCGGGCATCGGGCAGTTCGGCGCCGGGCACCACCATCACGATCTCCTCGCCGCCGTAGCGGGCCAGGATGTCCATCGGCCGTACATACTGGCGGATGCGCTCGGCGAAGGCGCGCAGCACCTCGTCGCCGGCCTCGTGGCCGTAGGTGTCGTTGATCAGCTTGAAGCGGTCGATGTCGAGGAGCAGGCAGGCGAGTCCCTTCTCCTGCAAAGCCGCCTCACCGAAGACCGGCCCGAGATGGCGGTCGAGGTAGCGGCGGTTGTGCAGGCCGGTCAGGTCGTCGGTGATCGCGAGTTCCATCGAGGCATGGAGCGCCCCGCGCAGGGTCTCGGAGAAGCGCCGCCGCCGCACCTGCGTGCGCACCCGCGCGATCAGCTCGTTGCGGTCGACCGGGCGCAGCAGGTAGTCGTTGACGCCGAATTCGAGGCCGCGGGTGATGCGCGTTTTCTCGTGCATCTCGCCGAGCATGATCAGCGCCATGCTGCGGGTCCGCTCCAGCGAGCGGAGCTGGCTGCACAGGCGCAGCCCGTCGAAGCCTTCGAGATCGAGGCTCACCAGGGCGAGGTCGAAGCCTTCCTCGGGCGCTCGCACCAGGGCGCGGTGCGGGTCGGTCTCCACGGTGATCTGATGGTGCTGGGAGAGCGCGGTGCTGATGCGGTCGATGGCGCTCGCCCGGTCCTCCACAAGGAGAATGCGCGCACCCTCGCCGGTATCGGCGGCGGCAAGAACCAGGGGGTCGGGGCCGCCGATCTCGCGCGCCTCCAGGGCGCGCGAGCGCAGCTCGTCCGTCACGGCCTTCAGCCGCACGAGGCTGCGCACCCGCGTCATCAGCGCGGTGTCGTCGATGGGCTTGGTCAGGAAGTCGTCGGCGCCCGCATCCAGGCCCCGCAGCCGGTCGGCGGGCTGATCAAGGGCGGTGACGATCACCACCGGCAGATGGGCGGTGGCGGGATTGGCCTTGAGCCGGCGGCAGACCTCGAAGCCGTCCATGCCCGGCATCATCACGTCGAGGAGAACGACGTCGCATTCGCCCTTCTCGCAAATGGCCAGGGCGTCTGGCCCATTCATCGCCACGACCACGTCGAAATACTCGAGAGACAGTTTTGTCTCGAGCAGCCGGACGTTGGGGTAGAGATCATCCACGATCAGGACGCGAGCGGACATCGTTCCTCCGAGGCGCGGCCTTCACGACCGCGACGGCATTCAGTCCGAAGAGGTCTCAAGGAGCGCCGTCATCACCAATGTAACGACGGACCGTTGCCAAAAACTTCGCAACCGAGATCGGTTTGGACAAATATGCCTCGCATCCGCCTTCACGAATGCGTTCCTCGTCGCCTTTCATTGCAAAAGCGGTGATAGCGATCACAGGAATGTTACGAAGGTCGTCGTCGTCCTTGAGCCACTTTGTCACCTCCAGGCCCGAGACTTCGGGAAGCTGGATGTCCATCAGAATCAAGTCTGGGTGGTGCGCGCGCGCGAGTTCAATCGCCTCGATACCGTTGGCGGTCTTGAGGGTCGCGTAGCCGTGCGCCTCCAGCAGATCGTTGAAGAGCTTCATGTTCAGCTCGTTGTCTTCAACGATAAGAACGGTTTTCTTCATGACCTGCTCCGGCGCGGTCGCGATGGCGTTCCAACCCGTGGCCCGGCCCTCTTACTCTCTTAAACTGCTACTCGTTGATGAAACGCAAACTTGATCATAGTGATGGCCCGAGCGAGCGTCTCGCGGTCGAGGTGCTCGGATGGCTCGCCGCCGACGAGGACCGGCTGTTCCGGTTCATCGCCGCCAGCGGCCTGGAGCCCGGAACGCTGCGTGAGAGCATGCACGATCCCGGCTTTCTTGGTGCCGTGCTCGACCATGTCATGAGCGACGAACCGTCGCTCCTCGCCTGCGCCGAGGCGCTGGAGGTGAAGCCGGAGCGGATCGCCTCCGCCTGGCAGCGCCTGCAGCCGCCGCCTTTCGACGAGGGCGGTTGAGGCGTTCTGGTCCGCGCTATCGCGCCAGCTCCCGCAGCCCGAGCCGGATCAGCGTCTTGGCCTCCACCGTCCCGGCCTCCTCGCCGAGGCCCTTCAGGGCGGCAGCGATGGCGGCCGAGGCCTGAATCTGGGCATAGCCGAGATTGACCAGGGCCGAGATCGCGTCCGCGACCGGCTGCGGCGCGGTCCTGTCCTCGACAGCGCCGGTCAGGGCGATGAGCGCCGGGTCGATGGGAGCGAAGGCGGGTGCCTTGTCCTTCAACTCCGCGACGAGGCGGGCCGCGAGGCGCGGGCCGACGCCGGGGGCGCGGGCGACAGCGCCCTTGTCGCCGGTAGCGATGGCGGTGGCGAGCTGCGCCGGCTCCAGCACCGAGAGCACGCCGAGCGCCACGCGGGTGCCGACCCCCTGCACCGTCTGGAGCAGGCGGAACCACTCCCGCTCGGCATCGACGCGGAAGCCGTAGAGGCGGATCATGTCCTCACGCACATGTGTCTCGATGGCCAGATCCGTCGCCTCCCCGGGCTTCGGCAGACGCTGGAGGGTGCGGGCGGAGCAGTGGACGACGTAGCCGACGCCGTTCACATCGAGGATGACGAAATCCTCTCCGTAGGAATCGACGATTCCCTTGAGCTTGCCGATCATGTGAACCGTCGATCCTCGAAGGGTCCGTTGCCGCGCTTGGCCTAAGGCCATATCCGTCGTGGCGGCACAACCGACAAGGTGACCGCATGAAGCGCACGCACGCCCTCGCCGCCCTCCTGCTGGCGGGTTTCGCATTCGCCGCGCCCGGCGGTCTACACGCACAGGAGGCCGCCCAGGGAACGCCACCCGCTCTGACCAAGGATCCGGGGCAGGTGAAGGCCGGGCGCTACCGGCTCGATCCGGCGCATGGCAAGATCACGTGGTCGATCAGCCATCTCGGCTTCTCGACCTATTACGGCCAGTTCACGGAGGTGTCGGGCGACCTCGTCCTCGATCCCGCCGCCCCGGCCAAGAGCAGCCTCTCGGTCAAGATCGGCACCGGCAGCGCCAACGGGCTCAACGACAAGCTCAACGCGCACCTCAAGCAGCCGGATTTCCTCGACGTCGGGAAGTTTCCCGAGGCGACCTTCGTCAGCACGTCGGTCGAGCCGACGAGCCCGACGACGGCGCGCGTCAACGGTACCCTGACCCTGCGCGGCGTCTCGAAGCCGGTCTCGTTCGACGCCACCTTCAACCAAGCGGGCGTCAACCCGGTCGACAAGATCTATTCGGTCGGCTTCGATGGCTGGACGGTGATCAAGCGCTCCGAGTTCGGCGTGAACGCCTTCCTGCCGCTGCTGGGCGACGAGGTGTCCCTCCGGTTGGAGGGTGAGTTCAAGCTTCAGTAGGAAGCGGCGAAGCGGGCCGCCGGTTTGCGGCAACGCTTCGTTCACGATATGTGCCGTACCGGATCGATGCTCTGAAGGAGGCCGAGGCCATGACCACGGACGTCCGCATCCTCGGCATCGATCCCGGCCTGCGCCGCACCGGCTGGGGTCTGATCACGGCGCGGGGCAGCAAGCTGTCCTACCTCGCCTGCGGCGTCGTCACCTCCGACGGTGACCTGCCGCTGGCGTTGCGCCTGCGCGAGCTGCACGAGGGCCTGACCCGCATCGTCACGACCTACACGCCCGACGAGGTCTCGGTGGAGGAGACCTTCGTCAACAAGGACGCGCAGGCTACGCTCAAGCTCGGCCATGCCCGCGCCGTGGCGCTGCTGGTGCCGGCGCTCGCCGGTCTGCCGGTGGCGGAATATGCCGCCAACCTCGTGAAGAAGACCGTGGCCGGGAACGGCCACGCGGAGAAGGTTCAGATCCAGGCGATGGTGAAGTTCCTGCTGCCGAAGGCGGAGTTCAAGCTCGCCGACGCAGCCGACGCGCTTGCCATCGCGATCACCCATGCCAGCCACCGCGGGGCCATCGCCCTCGACCGCCGCCACGCCGTGGCCGCGGGCGGGGGGCCGGGCGCGGCCCGGATCGCCGCGGCGCTGGCGCGGCTCGACCGGTAAAGTCGATCGGCAACGATCCCGTCGGACCGCCTATGCGGCGCGGACATCGACGAGGAAGCGGGCGACCTCCTGGCGCAACGGCTCGGCTTGGCCGACCGCTCGGCGGTCTGCCCCGCGGTGACGCTCATCGTCCGGGCGGTCTTCTGGAGCTCGGCGGCGGAGGTGCCCGACCGTGCCGACGATGCGGCCGACCGACGCCTCAAAGCCGTTCGGACCCGAATCTCTCCGGCCTGGCCCGTCTCTAGCCTCCGAGGTCGAGCAACACCTTGCCGACCGCCTCGCGGCGGACGAGCACGCCGAGCGCCTCCGCGTAGGCGTCGAGCGCATAGACGCCGTGCACCTTCACAGTGAGTTTGCCCTCCGCCGCCCAGGCGAGCAGTTGGGCTTGGTTGGCCGCATGCGCCTCCGGCTCGCGCTCGACGAAGGCGCCCCAATGGACGCCCTGGACGTCGATGCCCTTGAGCATGATGACGTTGAGGGGGAATTTCGGGATCTCGCCCGCGGCAAAGCCGATCACGAGGAAGCGCCCCTTCCAGCCGAGCGCGCGCATGGCCGGCTCGGCCAGATCGCCGCCGACCGCGTCGTAGACCACATCGACGCCGCGCTCGCCGGTGAGGCGCCGCAAGGCCTCGCGCAGGTTGTCCGCCTTATAGTCGATCAGGTCGTCGGCGCCGTGGGCGCGGGCGGTCTCGAGCTTTTCGGGCGAGGAGGCACAAGCGATGACGCGGGCCCCGAGCAGCTTGCCGAGTTCGACCGCCGCGAGCCCGACGCCGCCCGATGCACCGAGCACGACGAGGGTTTCGCCCGACCGGATGCGGGCGCGATCCCGGAGCGCGTGAAGCGTGGTGCCGTAGGTGATCGAGAGCCCGGCGGCGATCTCGTCGGAGACGGCCTCCGGCACCCGCGCGAGGCGCTTCACCGGAACCGCGATCCGCTCGCGGGCGGTTCCGTGGCTGAGATGGACCATCACCCGGTCGCCTAGGGAGAAACCCTCGGCGCCAGCGCCCAAAGCCTCGATCACGCCGCAGGCCTCGCCGCCGGGGGAGAACGGCAGTTCGGGCTTCACCTGATAGCGGCCGGCGATGATGAGCGTGTCGAAGAAGTTCAGCGCCGCGACCCGCACCCGCACCAGCGCCTCGCCGGGGCCCGCCACCGGATCGGGCAGGTCCTCAATGCCGAGATCCTCCGGCCCACCGAGCCGGCTGCACACCAAGGCCTTCATATCAGCGCCGTCTCCCTCACATCGCCGGTCGTGCCGAATCCCCGCGCCCGGCAGGCGGGCGCAGGATCGGTGCCGCGTTCAGCCACGGTCATGCCCGCTCGCACGCCGTGAGCGCAAGATATCGAGCGCAAGACGTTCAGGCCCGCTCGTAGGTCCCCGTCAGCATGCCCTTGGCGATCACGTTGCCCCGGAGCGCGTCGAGCAGGGCGCCGCGGCCCGGCGAGGCGGGCAGGTCGGCGGGACGGGCCAGCGCGAAGACCTGGAACAGGTAGTGGTGCGGGCCGTGGCCGGTCGGCGGGTCCGGCGGCAGCCACCCGTCCTTCTGGAACGAGTTGCGGCCCAGATCGTGCGGGCTACCCTCGCTCGCCGGGCTCGCGAACGCCCCCTCGGGGACGTTTTGGGCCTCCGGGCGCAGGTTCCAGGCGATGAGGTGGACGAAGGGATGCGAGGAGGGCGCGTCCGGATCCTCCACGAACAGGACGAGCGCCGCGGCCCCGTCCGGCACGCTGGCGATGGCGAGCGGCGGCGAGAGCCCATCGCCGTCCGCGGTGTAGCGGGCGGGGATCGGTGCGGTGTCGGCGAAGGCCTCGCTCGTCACGCGGAGGCTGGCGGGGGCCTCCGCCGCGACCGTGTGGAACGCGGCCTTCTCTGCGCCGGCCCTGAGGCCGGAGAGCGCCTGACCGACGGCGTGCGGCAGCTTTTCGAGCATCGGGGAGGGTCTCCGCTTGTCCTGCGAAAAACCCTCAACGAACACCCGCCCGCTTCGTTCAGGCGGGGCGGTTCGCCGCCACCATGTAGTTCACCCCCGTGTCGCGGCTCGCGCGCCAGGAATCGTTGAGCGGATTGTAGACCACACCGGTCGTGTCGGTGACGGTGAGGCCGCCCGCCGTGATGTCGGCGGACAGCTCCCGCGGCGTCACGAACTTCTCCCAATCGTGGGTGCCCCGCGGCAGCCAACGCAGGACATATTCGGCGCCGACGATGGCGAGCGCGAAGGAGCGCATCGTCCGGTTGATGGTGGCGGCAAACAGCAGGCCGCCGGGCTTCACCGTCGTGCAGCACGCGCGCAGAAAACCCGTGCGGTCGGAGACGTGCTCGACCACCTCCATAGCAAGCACGATGTCGAAGCGTTCGCCGCGGGCGGCCACCGCCTCAATGGTCTCGTCGCGGTAATCGATAGTGAGGCCTTCCGCCTCCGCATGGGCGCGGGCGGCCGCGACGTTGCCGGTCGCCGGATCGAGGCCCGTCACCGTCGCGCCGAGCCGGGCCAGCGGCTCCGACAGAACGCCGCCGCCGCAGCCGATATCGATGACGCTGAGCCCTTCGAGGGGAAAGGGCGTGGCCGGGTCGCGATCGAAGATGCGGCAGGCCTCGTCGCGGATGTAGCCGACCCGGACGGGATTGAACTTGTGCAGAACCGCCATCGGCCCGCGCTCGTCCCACCAGCGCGCGGCCAGGGCGTCGAAGCGCGCCACTTCGTCCCGATCGATCGAGGCACCCGTCATCCGGCTCACTTTCGCATCGTTTGAACCTGTGGCAGCGCAATCGCTTGAACGCGATTGCGCTGTTTTTCAGCTGGCCTCAAGCGCCGGCGGCCGCCCCCGCGGCCTCGGCTCTCGCTCCGCTTCTGTGTTCGAGCGACCGTTCCGGTCCTCGAACCCGCTCCGCAGTGCGCTCTTCGCGCCCGGAATGAAGCGCCATCACGCTTCGAGCGATGGCGCTGGTCCTGCCGTCCGATTGACACGGCCGGGGGGCCCTTGTACCCGCCGGTCGCATCCCCGGTACAGCCGCGCCGTGTTGTTTTCCATGTGACGCGGCGCGCCGGCCTCACGGCCGGCACCGTAGGGATAAGATGAGCAGACCGGACGCGACATGCCCCGTTTGGTGATGAAATTCGGCGGCACCTCTGTCGCCAACGTCGACCGCATCCGCAACGTGGCGCGCCACGTCGCCCGTGAGGTCGCGGCCGGCTACGAGGTCGCGGTCGTGGTCTCGGCGATGTCGGGCAAGACCAACGAACTGGTCGGCTGGGTCAAGGACGCCGACCCGCTCTACGGTGCGGCGGAGTACGACACGGTCGTGGCCTCGGGCGAGCAGGTCACCTCGGGGCTTCTCGCCATCGCGCTCAACAAGGACGGGATCAAGGCCCGCTCCTGGCAGGGCTGGCAGATCCCGATCCACACCTCCGATGCGCATGGCTCGGCCCGGATCGAGGGCATTGATCCGACGAATCTCGACGAGAGCTTCAAGCGCGGCGAGGTCGCCGTCATCTCCGGCTTCCAGGGCGTGAATCCGCAGACCGGCCGGATCGCGACGCTGGGACGCGGCGGCTCGGACACGTCCGCGGTGGCAATCGCCGCCGCCATCGGCGCGGAGCGCTGCGACATCTACACCGACGTGGACGGGGTCTACACCACCGATCCCCGCGTGGTGCCCAAGGCCCAGCGCATGGAGCGCGTGACCTTCGAGGAGATGCTGGAGATGGCGTCCTTGGGCGCCAAGGTGCTCCAGGTGCGCTCCGTCGAGCTCGCCATGGTGCACCGGGTGCCGACCACGGTGCGCTCCTCCTTCGATCCCCCCGATGCCGCGCGGCCGGGCACCCTCATCTGCGACGAGGACCAAATCGTGGAACAGCAGATCATCACCGGCATCGCCTTCTCGAAGGACGAGGCGCAGATCACCCTGCGCGCCGTGAAGGACAGCCCCGGCATCGCCGCAGCGATCTTCGGACCGCTGGCGGATGCCAACATCAATGTCGACATGATCATCCAGACCGTGTCCGGCGATCAATCGACCACCGACATGACCTTCACCGTGCCGGCGGCCGATTACGAGCGCTCCCGCGCCATCCTCGACGCCCAGCGCGACACGATCCAGTTCGGCCAAATCGAGGGCGCCACCGACGTGGTCAAGGTCTCGGCGATCGGCGTCGGCATGCGCTCGCATGCGGGCGTTGCAGCCAAGGCCTTCCGGGCGCTGGCGCAGAAGGGTATCAACATTCGCGCGATCACCACCTCCGAGATCAAGTTCTCGGTCCTGATCGACGCCGCCTACACGGAGCTTGCCGTCCGTACGCTCCACTCGCTATACGGCCTCGACCAGGCCTGACCGTTCCCGTCGGCGTCGGCCCCACGGCTCTCATGCCAGGGTTGCGCCGGCCGACCCGGATTGACGACACGATGCCCGCTGCGCCCGGAGGCCCGCGCCTGCTGCTGCGCCGGCTCCGCGAAGCCATGGCGGAGCCGGTCAGTCCGCAGCAGCGTCTCGACCGGATCGTCGTCCTCATCGCGGCGAACGTGATCGCCGAGGTGTGCTCGGTCTATGTGGTGCGCGATGACAACACCCTCGAACTGTTTGCAACCGAGGGTCTGAACCGCGACGCGGTTCACATCACCCGCATGCGCGCCGATGAAGGCCTCGTCGGCCTGATCGCCAAGACCGCCGAGCCGCTGGCGCTGTCCGACGCGCAGTCGCACCCCTCGTTCTCGTATCGTCCGGAAACGGGCGAGGAAATCTACCACGCCTTCCTCGGCGTGCCGCTGCTGCGGGCCGGGAATACGCTCGGCGTGCTGGTGGTCCAGAACAAGACCTACCGCGTCTATTCCGAGGAGGAGATCGAGGCGCTCCAGACCACCGCCATGGTGCTGGCCGAGCTGATCGCTTCGGGTGAACTCCAGGCGCTGTCGCCCGGCGCCGGCACCGCGGCGCGCCGTCCGGTGAGCCAGCGCGGCGTCGCGCTCGCCGACGGGATCGGCCTCGGACACGTCGTGCTGCACGAGCCGCGCATCGTCGTGAAGACGCTGATCGCCGAGAACGTCGAGCGCGAGATGGAGCGGCTGGAGGCGGCGATCGAGGACGTGCGCTCGGCCATCGACGAGTTGGTCGAACGCGGCGACGGCATCGGCTCGGGCGAATCCCGCGAGATCCTCGAGACGGTGCGGATGTTTGCCCATGACAAGGGCTGGCTGCGGCGGATGCGCGAGGCGGTGCAGTCGGGCCTGACGGCGGAGGCCGCGGTCGAGCGGGTGCAGTCGGACAACCGCGCCCGGATGCTGCGCCAGAGCGATCCTTACCTGCGCGACCGCCTCCACGATCTCGACGACCTCGCCAACCGCCTGCTGCGCCGCCTCGTCGGCCAGGAGAGCCAGAACGGCGACGGCCTGCCGGAGAACGCGATCCTGGTCGCCCGCTCCATGGGCCCGGCGGCACTCCTCGACTACGACCGGGCTCGCTTACGCGGCGTGGTGCTGGAGGAGGGCGGGCCGACGAGCCACATCGCCATCGTCGCCCGCGCGCTCGGCATCCCGGCGGTCGGCGAGATCGCCAACGCCACGAGCCTGTGCGATTCGGGCGACGCGATCATCGTCGATGGCCTGTCGGGCGAGGTGCAGATCCGGCCGACCCCCGAGGTCGAGGCGTCCTATGCCGAGATGGTGCGCCTGCGCGCCCGGCGGCAAGAGCAGTACCGGGCCCTGCGCGACGTGCCCGCCGTCACCCGCGACGGCGTGAAGATCGGCCTGCACCTCAATGCCGGCCTGCTCGTCGATCTGACGCATTTGCACGAGACCGGGGCGGAGGGTGTCGGCCTGTTCCGCACCGAGCTGCAATTCATGATCGCCGAGCGGATGCCCTCGGCCGCCGAACAGCAGACGCTCTACGAGGCGGTCTATTCGGCCACCGGCGACCTGCCGGTCACGATCCGCACCCTGGACATCGGCGGCGACAAGATCCTCCCCTACATGCCGGCGCTGGAAGAGGAGAACCCGGCGCTCGGCTGGCGGGCGATCCGCATCGGCCTCGACCGGCCGGCTTTGCTGCGGGTGCAGTTGCGGGCGCTGCTCAAGGCGGCGGCGGGGCGACCGATCAAGATCATGTTCCCGATGGTCGCCACCGTCGAGGAGTTCATCCGCGCCCGCGACATCGTCGATCGCGAGAAGGCGCATCTGCGCCGCCACGGCTACGCCTTGCCGAGCGATTGCCGCCTCGGCGCGATGGTCGAGGTGCCCTCGCTGCTGTTCCAGATCGACGAGATCGCCCGCGAGGCGGATTTTCTGTCGGTCGGCTCGAACGACCTGATGCAGTTCCTGTTCGCCGTCGATCGCGAGAACCGGCGCGTGGCCAACCGCTTCGATCCCCTGTGCGGGGCGGCGATGCGCGCCTTCCGCCTCATCGCCGAGCGCTCCGCGGCGCAGGGCTGCCCGGCGACCGTCTGCGGCGAGATCGGCGGCCGTCCGTTGGAGGCGCTGGCGCTGATCGGCTTAGGGTTTCGCGATTTCTCGATGTCGCCGGCCTCGATCGGCCCGGTCAAGGCGATGGTGCTCTCCGCCGATGCCGCCGAGGTCGCGGCGTTGATCCAGTCCGAGCTGACCCGGGTGACCGATGGCGCCTCGGTCCGGCCCGCCCTGGCCGCCTATGCCAAGGCGAACGGTGTGCCGATTTAGGATCGCGGCGACCGACATCGGCCCCAGCCTGCGAGAGGAAAACGGGTGGATTGGCAGGTGCACTGGCTGGAGGCCGAGGGCGACCTCGCGCCCTGGCGCGAGCGGATCGCAGCGGAGATCGAGGTCGCCCGGACCGCCGTGGCGGGCGTCCTGCCGCCGTTCCGGTTGGACATCCTCGTGGAGCTTGTGACCGGCGCGGTCATCCCGGAGGTCGGAACGGCCGGCCGCGCCTATCGGCCGAGCCTGTGCGGGCTCACGGTCGACCCGCTCAACCCGAACTTCGCGGCGAGCCTCGATACCGGCGACATCCGGCGGACGATCGCCCACGAGGTGCATCACTGCCGTCGCTTTGCCGGGCCCGGATACGGCCGAACGCTGGGTGAGGCGATCGTCAGCGAGGGATTGGCCGGACAGTTCGCCGGGACGCTCTTCAAGGCGCCTCCCGAACCCTGGGAATGCGCCCTGGACGACGCGGCCCTGCGGGCCCATCTCCCGAGTGCGGCAGAGCTCCGGGCGCCCAATCACGATCACGCCGGCTGGTTCTTCGGAGCGGGCGGCCGTCATCCGCGCTGGCTCGGATACACCCTCGGCTACCGGATCGTCGGCGACTGGCTCGCCGCCAACCCCGAGCCCGATGGCGCGATCTGGGTGAACGTGCCGGCGGAGTCCGTGCTGGCGGCGTCTCCGTGGTCCGCTGCGGCGTGAGCGGCCCTTGAACGACCCGGATGCGCGGCCGGTCAGACCCGGCGCATCTTCCCTCCCGGTCGCCGCACGGGTAACGGGTGCCGGTCGGACCGCCATGAACGGTGTCGTTCCGGCGAGCCCGCCGAAGCGGCCGTGCGATCCGCCCCGTCCCCTTCCGATTTGACGCGCACCATCGACGAGTATCCTTACAGGCGATGACCCCCATTCCTTCCGATCGCCTCGACGCCATCCTGGCGCGGCACGACATCGTCACGGCGCAACTCGCCGACGGTTCGGCCGATGCTGGGAGCATCGTGCAACTCTCCCGCGAATTGTCCGAACTCGACGGCGTCGCGGCCGCGATCCATCATTACCGGCTGGCGGAGGCCAACCTCGCTGGCATCCGGGCGATGATCGACGAGCCGGGCGGCGATCCGGAGATGCGCGCGCTCGCCGCCCGAGGAGAAGCCGGAGGCCGAGGAGGCGCTCGAACAGGCCCACCGCGCGCTGCAACTGATCCTGCTGCCGAAGGATGCCGCCGACGAGAAGAGTGCCATCCTCGAAATTCGCGCCGGCACCGGCGGTGACGAGGCGGCCCTGTTCGCGGGCGACCTGTTCCGCATGTACGCGCGCTACGCCGAGTCGAAGGGCTGGCGCGTCGAGGTGATCTCGGAGAGCGAGGGCACGGCCGGCGGCTATCGCGAAGTCGTGGCCGAAGTGAAGGGCCGCAGCGTGTTCTCGCGCCTCAAGTTCGAGAGCGGGGCCCACCGCGTCCAGCGCGTGCCCGACACCGAGACGCAGGGGCGCATCCATACCTCCGCCGCCACCGTCGCGGTGCTGCCCGAGGCGGAAGAGGTCGACATCGTCGTCAACGAGGCCGACCTGAAGATCGACACCATGCGGGCGCAGGGCGCGGGCGGCCAGCACGTCAACAAGACGGAATCGGCGATCCGCATCACGCATATTCCGACCGGCGTGGTGGTGTTCGTCCAGGAGGAGCGCTCGCAGCACAAGAACCGCGCCCGGGCGATGTCCCTCCTGCGCTCGAAGCTGTTCGACGCCGAGCGCACCGCCAAGGATTCGGCACGGGCCGCCGACCGCAAGGCGCAGGTCGGCTCCGGCGACCGCTCGGAGCGCATCCGCACCTACAATTTCCCGCAAGGCCGCGTCACCGACCACCGCATCAACCTGACCCTCTACAAGCTGGAGGAGGTCATGGCCGGCCAGGCGCTCGACGAAGTGATCGACGCCCTGGTGACCGAGCATCAGGCCGAGCTGCTGGCCGCCGAGGGAATGGCGTGAGGGTTGGGGCCGGCATGAGCCCCAGCTTTGCACCGACGCTTCCCCGCGAAGCCGCCCTGCGGCATCTCGTCCAGACCTTCGAAGGGGCCGGCCTGCCGAACGCGCGCTCGGATGCGCGCTTCCTCCTGCTGCACACCCTCTCGCTCACCCCCCTCGACCTGACGCTGCGCGGGCGCGAACTGCTCGGCGTGGCCGGGGCGGAGGCGATCCGGCAGGCGGCCGAGCGGCGGCTCGCGGGCGAGCCGGTGGCGCGGATCCTCGGCGCCTGGGAGTTCTGGGGGCTGCCCTTCGCCCTCGGCCCGGAAACGCTGGTGCCGCGGCCCGACACGGAGAGCGTCGTGGAGACGGCACTCCGCCTGTTGCCGGAGCGCGAGCGGCCGCTGCGCCTGATCGATCTCGGCACCGGCTCCGGCTGCATCCTCGTGGCTCTGCTACACGAGCGGCCGGGCGCGCTCGGCATCGGCCTCGACCGGTCGGCGGCGGCGCTGGCGATCGCCCGCCGGAACGCGGCGGCGAACGGTGTCGCCGATCGGGCCGCCTTCCTGTGCGGCTCCTGGCTCAATGCGCTGGAGGGGCCCTTCGACCTCATCGTCTCGAACCCGCCCTACATCGCCGCCCCCGTCATCGCGACGCTCGAACCGGAGGTTCGCCTGCACGATCCGCAGGCGGCCCTCGACGGCGGAGCCGACGGCCTCGACGCCTACCGGGCGATCCTCGCGGATGTCGCCCGGCGGCCGGGCCTGCTCTCGGCGCAGGGCGCGCTCGTGCTGGAGATCGGCTACGATCAGGCAAACGCCCTGACCCGTCTCGCGCAGGAGGCGGGATTCGAGGATATCGGTGTCGGCCAGGATCTCGCGGGCAACGACCGGGTCGTCACGCTTCGGCCATCCTTGGCGGGCAGGTGACGGATCGAGGAAGCGGATTTCGCGCCGGGCCGCGACGCGAATGGCCGATAAACCTGCACAATTCCGGCATAAGCCGCCTTGGCCACGAAAAAATGCTTGTTGTCGAGGGCGTCAGTCACTAGCTTAGAGATGCAGGCCGCCAATGGTCCGTTGAGCGTCTCTCACAAAACTCCCGCTGCGCCCCACAGGCCAAAGGGAGCTCCCGAGAACCGGGAGTTTTGTGAGGCACTCTTTTAAACGGTATCGGCAGGATCGGTTTTGACCGTGTCCTCCGGCTTCGGACGGTCTTCCCATCATCGAGCGGACGCGCTCCGGCAGTCGCGGCTAGGCTCGGTGATATCGAACCTGACAGTCGAGGGATGTCTCGCGGCGCGCCAAAACCGAGCGCAGCCACCAGACGAGCGGCAAACATCGCGGAATGAAGCGCGGTCGGGCGCCTTGCGCCCGGCTCGCCCTGTCCGCGAGCCAAGCTCCAGCACTGTCAGTCACGCTGAGCGACAGGTAACGAGGGTCAATCGAGGCCGATGAGACCAAACCAGAATCGACGGATGCGGGGTCGCAATCGGCCCAAGGGTCCGAATCCGCTGACGCGCTCTTACGAGTCGAACGGTCCCGACGTCAAAATCCGCGGCACCGCTCAGCATATCGCCGACAAGTACGCACAGTTGGCGCGCGACGCCCTTGCGAGCGGCGATCCGGTGGCTGCCGAGAACTACTTCCAGCACGGCGAGCACTATTTCCGGATCATCACCGGCGCTCAGGAGCCCGGCCGTCCGCAGGTCACGCAGGGCTATGCCCGCAACGGCTTCGACGAGGACGAGGAAGGCGACGACGAGACCGTGCAGGGCCAGGGCGCCGAGGGCGGTCGCCAGGGGCTCGGCTACGGCACCGATGAGTACGGTGACCCGACGCAGCAGCCGCAGCCGTTCGAGCGCCACGACTTCGACGGCCGTCCTCAGCGCAACGATCGCAACGACCGGAACCAGCGCTTCCAGCCCCGCGAACAGGGCCGCGACCGCAACGATCGCAACGACCGGGGCCAGCGCTTCGAGGGCAACCGGCCGGATTACAACCGCGGCGAGCCGCGGCAGGACTTCCGTCAGGATCGCCAGGACCGGCCTGACCGCCAAGACCGGCCTGACCGCCAAGACCGGCAGGATCGGCCCGAGCGTCAGGATCGTCAGGACTATCCCCGTCAGGACGGCCCGCGGCAGGATTACCGCCAGGACCGGCGTCAGGATTACCGGCAGGATTTCGGGCAGCAGCCCCAAGACGGCCGTGAGAATCAGGGCCGGGACAATCAAGGTCGTGAATTTCAAGGCCGCGACAACCAGGGCCGCGAGCCGCAGGGTCGCGAGAACCGTCGCGACGCCGGCCGCTTCGAGAACGGTCGCAACGAGGCGCCCGAGGCCCCGCGTCAGGAGCCTCGCCAGGAATCGCGGCAAGAGCCTCGGCAGGAACCCCGGCAAGAGCCGCGTCAGGACACCCGCGCCGAGCCTGCAGCACGGACCGAGACGCCCCAGCGCCCCGACAGCCCGGCGCCGCGGCGCGGACGCGGACGTGCGAGCGAAGCCAGCCGCGCCGCCGCGGCCGAGGCGGCCGATCCGTCGGCGCTGCCCGCCTTCCTGATGACGGCGACCCGTAACCCCACGCCCCCGCCGTCCCCCGAGGCACCGGTTGCGCGCGCCGCGCCGGAGCCGCGCGAGGCGGCTCCCGCCCCCGAAGCGCCGTCATCGGCCGAGGAGGCGCCCGCGCCCAAGCCGCGCCGCCGCCGGACCCGCTACAAGGGCCCCGAGGACGAGGCGGCTCCCGAGAAGACCGACACGCCGGACGCGGCTGAGTAAGCGAACCAAATGAAAGCGGCCCGAGGATTTCCTCGGGCCGCTTTCGTTTGGCGCCTGCGCCAGGGCGGCGCGGGCTGAGCGATACGCGTCCCACTCGGATCAGCGGAGATAGTTGACGAGGCTCATCTCGGAGAGGATCGAGGTGACCTTGTAGCTCGCCTGCAACTGCGTCTGCAGGCTCAAGAGCTTGGCCGCGACCTCTTCCGTCGAGACCGTATCGACCCCGTCGAGGGAGTCCTGCAGGGTCGCCTTGGTGGTGTTGGCCACCGACTTCGCATTGGCCATGCTGCTGGCGGCCAAGCCGAAATCGGTGCCGATCTGCTCCAGGCTCTGCTGGCTGGTGCCCGCGGTGAGCAGGTTCGCCGCCCGGCTGGAGACCGCCTCGAACCGTGCCGTGTCGACCGTTCCCGGTCCCGGTGGTGAAGTTTTCCGCCGCCATCGCAGCGATCCCGGCAAGCGTCCGGCGGATCGCCTCCTCGTTGGCCTGCGCGCCGATCTCGACCGTCCGGCTAGTGCCGGCCTGCACCGTCGCCGTCGCCCGCGGGTCGGAAGCGGTGTCGCCCTTGTACCAGATCACGGTCTTGGCGCTCGCGGTCTCGGCGTAGCCGTTGCCGTCCGCCGCGACGCGCCGCGGGCTCAGGCCGGCGGCGGGCGAGCCCTCGAAGAAGTTCAGCGAGGCGCGGCCGGCCGAACTCGCCGAGAGTTCGGTGTTGGCCGCCGTCGTCAGGGCGTTCTGGAGCGTGCGGGAGAGGTTCGCGGTCGTCTCCTCCGGCGTCGCGCCGATGGCGAAGGCCGTCGCGGAGTCGGCCCCGGCCGTGGCGGCGGCGGTCAGAGTGATCGACTTGGTCGTGCCGTCATGCATGCCGAGCTTGAGCGTGATCGTGTCGCCGGGTGCGGGATTGCTGCCGACGGTCAGGGTCGCCGTGGCCGCCTGGCCGTTGCTGAAGTCCGCCGCCACGCCGGGCGGGGTCGCGCTCTGCACGCTGGCGATGTCGGCTCCGCCGAGCGCCCGCTTCAGGTTCGCGGCGGTCTCTTCCTTGGTGGCTCCGATGGAGAAGGCTCCGGCCGCATTGCCGGCCTCACCCGCACGGGCCGTGAGGTCGAGGGTCGTCTGGCTGCCGTCGGCGAGCTGCACCACCACCCGCACCTGAGCGCCTTCGGCAGGCTGCTCGGCAAAGCGCAAGGCGACGTCGGGCTTCGACCCGGCGACGACGTTCGCACCGAGCGTGGCGCTGTTCGAACTCGACGCGGCCATGAGGGTAAAGCCGAAATTCGCCCGCGCTTCGGCACTGGAATCCTCCGACAAGCCGATCGTCCGGGTGCCGACGCTCTGGGTCAGGCGGCCATTGCCCGAGGGGCCGAGATCGGCCTTCTTCTGCTCGGCGATCAGGGTCCTGAGACCGTCGAGGCCCTCGGCTGGGATACCATCCAGGATGGCTTGGTCGGAGACGACCGGCGCCGTCTCGGTCGCCCGCCCCGAGAAGACGTAGACCCCGGCCGCCTGCTGGTTCAGGGCATCGACGGCCGCCGAGAGGTTGTTGGCGGCAAGCTGCACGGTGGCCGACGGCAGCTTCTCGTTGCGGGTGGCGACGATGCCGGTGAGGTTCGAGCGGGTGCTGTCGGAGAGTGCCTTGAGCTGGGTGAGGCTGGCGCTCGTGAGCTTCACCCGGGTCTCGGCCGAGCCGATCGCCGCGAGGTAGCCGTCCTGCGCGCTGATCGCCGCGTGCGCGCTGAGACTGGTCGTGCGCGCGACGCCCAGGCCGCCATAGGTTTCGGCGGTACGCCCGGTCGAGAGCTGCTGAGCCAGCCCGTCGAGCTGGTTCTTCATGCTGACGAGGCTCGCCGACTGGCGGTCGAAGCGGTAGGTGCCGGCGGCGAAAGCGGTGATGGTCATCGGCGGCTCCGCACCTAAATCCTGAGCAGGGTGTCGATCATGTCGCGAGCGGCGGTGAGCACGCGGGCATTGGCCGCGTAGGCCTGCTGGAGCGCGATCAGGTTCGACATCTCCTCGTCGATGTTGACGCCCGAGGCGGAGGCGAAGCGCCCCTGCGCCGTCGAGAGGGCGATGCTCTGTCCCTCGTCGAGATCCTGCGCCGCCGCCGCCGCCGCACCCTGCACCGAGATGACGCCCTGGACGAAGTCGGCGACGCTCGACCGGGTCGGGGCGTCGATGCCGCTGATGCCACTCGACGAGGAGAAGAGGCGCTGGGTGCTCGTCAGCGCGGTGAACAGGGCCTGCGGTCGGGTTCCGTCGCCGATGCCGCTCGCCGCGCCCGTCCCGGTGACGCCGACGAGGCTCGCGGCGCTGCCGACCACCGCCGGGTTCACGGCGATGCGCTGGGCAAAGCCCGTAAGCTGCGAGCCGCCGTCGAAGGAGCCGGTGTAGAGCGCAGCGGACGCGCCGTCGACGAAGAGCGGGATCTGCGTGGCGGAGCCCTTGATGTCGCCCGCCGCGGTGACCTGCGTCACGCTGGCGCTCGCCGCGACCAGGGTGGCCCCGCCGCTCGAGAGGATGCGCATCGCGCCGGCCTCGCCGCCGGGCACGCTCGACACCGTGTACCCGCCGCCCAGCGCCGCGGTGATCGCGCTGCGAACCTCGTCCGCGGTGCGGGCGGGGACCGCATCCGGCCGCCGGATCGAGAACGGAATCACCGTGGCGTTCGCGTCGTCGGTGGCGCCGGCGGGAATGGCAGGGGCCGGATTCTGGTAGGACGGCATCAGGATGAGGTTGCGCTGCGTGCCGCTCCCGTCCTGAACCGTCAAGGTGATGGCGTTGCCGGCCGAGAGACCGGTCAGGTCGATGTCGAAGCCCCCCGTGGTGCCGTCGGTGGGGACCGTGCCGGTGGCCAGTCGGTCGGACATCGCGCGCGACAGCCCCGCCGCGAGGTCGTCGAGCTGGCGCTGGGCCTGAGGCAGCACCGTATCGCGCAGCTCGATCGCGGCGGCGATCGAGCCGGAGCGTATCGCCCCGGAGCCGAGCAGATCGATCTTGCCGCCGCCGGGCGTCGACGCGACGATGGTGCCGACGCCGCTCTGCGATGGGTCGGTGGCGTAGAGCGCGTTGGCCGAGAGCGTGCCGCGGGCATCGAAGCGGAGCGAGGCGGCGTTGGAGCGGTCGAGCAGGGTGACGCCGGAGCTGGTCAGCACGCTCACGCTGCCGTCGCTCTGAGGAACGGCGTTGATGTCGATGAGGCCCGACAGGCTGGTCAGCGCTTGGTCGCGCTGATCCTCGAGTTCGGGCCGGCTCGCGTCGCCGGACGCGGTCGCGACGATGCGGGTGTTGAGCTTGGCCAGTTGTGCGAGCAGGCCGCTGGCCTTCTCGGTATCGGTGGCGAGTTGCGATTCCAGCCCCGAGCGCAGGGCCTGAACCCCGTTGGCGGCGCTGCCGATGCGCGTGGCGAGGTCGTTGGCCGCGCTAAGCACCGTCGCCCGCGCGGCCGTCGAGGTCGGGTTGGCGGCCAGGGTCTGGAGCGAGAGCGTGAAGTTGTTGAACACCCCGTCGAGCGCCGAGGCGTCTCCGGGCCGCCCGTACAGCGTGTCGAGCTGCGTGCGGGTCTTGGACATCAGCGAGGTGTAGGCGGCCCCCGAGCTTTCGGCGCGCAGCTGCTTGAGCGCGGCCGCGTCGAGCGCCCGCGCGACCGTGCCGGTCGCCACGCCGGCATTCCCCGAGCCCGAGGTGATGGGCGCGAGCGTGCGCCGGACATAGCCGGCCGTGCCGACATTGGCGATGTTCTGCGAGACGACCCCGATCTGAGCCTGCGTGACCCGCAGGCCGGCGGTGGCCGTGCTGAACGCGTCGAGGGCCAAGGCGCTTCTCCTCCCTCAGGGGTTCGTCAGCGGATGACGTTCAGCAGATCGGAGATCATCGTCTGCGCCGTCGACATCACCCGGGTGTTGGCAGAGTAGGCCTGTTGGGTAACGATCATCTTCGAAAATTCCGCGGCAATGTCCGTATTCGACTGCTCGACATTCGCCCCGACGACGGTCGAATCCTTCAGCCCGACGATCGGCTCGCCCGAGGCGACGGTCTGCTGGTAATTGCCCAGCGAATCCGGCTTCAGCCCGTCGGGATTGACGAACTGCGCCACCTCGACCCGGGCCAGCCCGATCACCGAGCCGTTGGAATACTTGCCACTGATGATGCCGTTCTCGCCGACTTCGACGGAGTTCAGCGTGCCGGAGGCGTAGCCGTTCTGCTTGAGATCGTTGGTCGTCACGGTGCCGGAGGCGGCGGCGTACTGCGTGAGGCCCCCGCTGAGATCGAGAGTGACCTCGCCGACATTGACGCCGTCGACGGTCAGATTGCTGATCGGAACCGTCTTCCCGGTCGGGGCGGTCATCTGCCCGCTGGGACTGAAGGTGAAGGCCTGGCCGATATTGGTCCAGCTCGCCTGGTTGCCGTTGACGCTGGTCTTGTCGGCGGTGAAGAGGTTCCAGGTGTCGCTCGTGCCGGCCGCGGTGTCGGCGGCGGCCACCTTCGCCCACCGGCTCTGAACGCTCACGGGGGCGCCGGAGGCGGTGTAGACGGTCAGGGCCGGGCCGGCGATGCTGTTGTCGATGAAGCTTTGCGCATTGGTCTGGGAGACGCTGCCGGTGGTGGCGCCGTTGGCCGGCGTCACCCGCGCGTCGGTCCCGTCGCTGAAGGCGGAGAGCAGGCCCTGCGTCGAGGCGGCGTTGGTGGTGGCGGGGGATTTGGGCAGGTTGGCCGAGTAGGTGATCGTCGTCGTCGGCTTGGCCGGGATGACCGCGTTCGAGATCTTGATCGGCCCCGTTCCGTTGGTCTGACCGGTGACCGGGTCGAGGCTCGCGCCGACGAGGTAGGCACCCGCGGTGTTGACGAGGTAACCGTCCTTGTCCGGGGCGAAATCGCCACGGCGGGTATAGAGGTTTCCGGCGGTGAAGCCTTCGCCGCCGCCGGCATCGGTGGTCTTCTTGCGCACGGCGAAGAAGCCCTGGCCGTCGATCGCCATATTGGTGGAGACGCCGGTCGAGACCTTGTTGCCCTGGATCGAGTTGGTGAGCTCCGAGAAGGCGCCGACCGAACCCGCGGTCTGGCTCTTCGCGTCGCCGTCGACGAGCATGTCGACGAAGCTGGTGTCGATGCGCTTGTAGCCGGTCGTCTGCGAGTTCGCGATGTTGCCCGAGATGTTGCTCAACGAGAAGGACTGCGCCTTCAGGCCCGAAACCGCGGTCTGAAGCGCGGAAAAGACGTCCATGGCGTTCGCTCGCTCCAAAAGACCGCAAGAAGCGGCGGATCTGAAGATCGAGAGCGCAACGCGCGTGCCAAAGCTAAGTTATTGATATCATTAGAATGGGCTTGCCGCGGCTCGGCAGTTTCGGACGGGTGGGTACGGACCGTTCGGCAGATTCTGCCGGGTCCAGCCGTGTTTACGGCCCGTTATCGCCATGCCCGCTAATGTAGCTGCGAGTTGTCGCGTCGGACGGGATTCATGAAGAACAAGAGGACGAGCCTCGTCCACCTGATCTACTTCTCACGCCTGACCATCTCGAACGAGCCGGCTCTGCGCGCGAAGCAGATCGGCGACATCACCCGTCAGGCTCAGAAGAAGAACGAGTTCGCCGTGATCACGAGCTTTCTGATCATCGACCAGAATTTCGCGATCCAGGTCGTCGAGGGCGAACGCCAGTCGGTCAACGAGACCTTCCAGCGGATTGCCGCCGATTCGCGCCACCGCGACGTGCAGATCGTCGAGTGGCGCGAAATCGCCAAGCGGGAGTTCGTCAGCTCCTTCACCACCGTGAGCCGCACGGCGGCCAACGAGCCGCATTTCGCCAAATCCGGCCTTCTGCCGATGCTGCAACGGGGCACGCCCAAGAGCAGCGCGATCCACGGCCTGGCCGTCACGCTCCAAGCCGAATCGATGGCCAAGCAGGGCATCGACCATCTGTTCGTTTGAGTGGGTGGGCTGCCTCCAGCCCGCCTTTCAGAGATCCCGTTGAGACGCGACCCCGGACGCCATGAGCGACACGCTTCCCATCCTCATCGTCGATGACCAGCCTAAGCTTCTGCGGCTGATCATCGAGCTGATGACCCGCCTCGGTTTCCCGGACGTCGAGGGCGTGTCGGACGGAGCCGAGGCGCTCATCCGGATGCGGGAGCGCCGCTACGCCCTCGTCATCTCCGATCTCGCCATGGAGCCGATGGACGGGCTTCAGCTCCTGCGCGAGATCCGGGCCGACGACAGCCTGATGAACACGCCCTTCATCCTTACCGAGACCTCGTTCGACTTCGAGGACATCAACCACGCCCACGTCGCGGGCGCCGACGCCTTCATCCTCAAGCCGTTCGACATCAACCTCCTGAAGACGAAGCTGAAGCAGGTGCTCAACCGCAAGCCGCGCCGTCGCGAGGCGCCGCTGCCCGCCGAATCGACGCTGAGCCAGGAATTCCCGCTGCTCGGCAAGTTCTGATCGTCGAGTTCTGACCGGCGGCGTTTTCGCCTGTTCGGTAGTCCATCAAGGATGCCGCGCCGCGCCGTCCGGCGTTACGCATTTCCAACGACGTCTTCGCTGTGCCCTTGCCGCGAGCCAAAAGCCGTCCACGCCCGTCGGTCCATGCGAGCGCGATACGCCGAGTGGCACGCCGGATCCTTCGCAGAGCACTCGGTCTGATCGCCGTTTCCGAAGAAAACCGACCTATGGTTGGCGCTTCGTGAGGCACTCTTAACCGGATCCGGGCATTTTGCCGGGAACGAAGAAGGGGGTGGACGACCGATGCAGGCGCAGGCCGAAGGTCAGGAAGTCGCCGGTCGGCGGACGAGTCTGGGAAGCGGGGAGGGCGGCCGAGAGACGGTTGGCAGGCACTTGCTGCGGACAGGCTCGGGACTCTGCCTGACCGTTGCCGGCTTTGCTGCCATCGCGCTGATAGCCTCGCTCTCCGCCGAGCCGACCCTGAGGCTCACAGTCGTCGGGGGCGCGGCCATCCTCGCCCTCGTTCTCGTCTGCCTGATCCTGCGCTGGCTCGCCCGCAGCCTCACCCGCGCGATGCAGGCCGCCGAAGGCATCGCCCTGGCGACCGCTCCCGCCGTCGCGCTCCGGCCTCTCCCGGCATGCGCCTCCGGCAAGACCCGACTTCCGGACGGGCGCCGCCTGCTCGCCGACCGCCCTCGGCTCGGTGACGGGGCCGACCCGGCCATCCTCACCGACATTGCGGCCCTGAAGCTTCGCGAGGACGCGTTGAGCGATCGCATCGCCCGTTTGAACGCGGCGCTCGATACCCTCTCCCTCGGCTTTCTACTCTACGATCGCGATCACCGGCTGCTGGTGGTCAACCGCCGCTACCACGAGATCTACCGGCTGCCTCCGGGGGCCGTGACCCCCGGCATGTCGGCGCTGGAAGTGCTGCGCAGCAATGTCGGGACCGGTGATCAGCCGGACCGGAGCGAGGACGAGTGCATTGCCGAGATCGGCGTGATGATGGGGGCCGATGCCGTTCCGACCCAGATCCAGCATCTCGCCGACGGACGCGTCGTCGCCGTCGAGATCCAGCCGATTGCCGGCGGCGGCTTCGTGGCGATCTACGAGGAAGCGACCGAACGCTGGAACGCCGAGAACCGCATCGCCCACATGGCCCGGCACGATGCCGTCACCGACCTGCCCAACCGCGTGCTGCTGCGCGAGCGGATCGAGGGGGCGATCACCCGGGCACGGCGCGAGACCGGTTTCGCCGTGCTCTGCCTCGACCTCGACAACTTCAAGCAGGTCAACGACACCCTCGGCCACGCTGTCGGCGACGAGTTGCTGCGGTCGGTGGCGCACCGCCTCAGGGCCTGCCTGCGCGAGGTCGACACCGTCGCCCGTCTCGGCGGCGACGAGTTCGCGATCATCCAGGCAAGCGTCGCGACGCCGGCCGATGCCGCCACCCTGGCGCAACGCATCCTCGACGTGGTCAATGCTCCCTACGCGCTGACCCATCACTCCGTCATCGTCGGCGTCAGCATCGGCATCGCGCTCGCGCCCGGAGACGGGCTGGAACCCGAGCGGCTGATGCAATGCGCCGACGTCGCCCTCTACCGCGCCAAGGACGACGGGCGCGGTGTGTTCCGGTTCTTCGAGGCGCAGATGGATGCGCGCCTCCAGGCCCGGCGCGCCCTCGAACTCGACCTGCGCGCCGCCTTCGAGGCGGAAGCGTTCGACCTGCATTATCAGCCGATCTACGACCTCGCCGAGGAGCGCATCAGCGGCTTCGAGGCGCTGCTGCGCTGGACCCACCCCACCCGCGGGCGCGTCTCACCGGCCGAGTTCGTGCCGCTCGCCGAGGAGATCGGCCTCATCGTGCCCCTGGGCGAGTGGGTGCTCCGCCGCGCCTGTCGTGAAGCCTCGAACTGGCCGGACAGCCTCAAGGTCGCGGTCAACGTCTCGGCGGCGCAGTTCACCTCGATCGCGCTGATCGGAACGGTACAGGCGGCGCTCGCCGAGAGCGGCCTCTCCGCCCGCCGCCTCGAACTGGAGATCACCGAGAGCGTGCTGCTGGTGAACGGCAGCGCCACGGTGGCGATCCTGCACGGGCTGCGGGACCTCGGCGCCCGGATCGCCATGGACGATTTCGGCACCGGCTATTCCAGTTTGAGCTACCTGCGCAGCTTCCCCTTCGACAAGATGAAGGTGGATCAGTCCTTCACCCGCGACCTGACGGTGGAGCAGGGCTCCGGTTTCATCGTGCGGGCGGTGGTCAGCCTCGCTTCCAGCCTCGGGATGACGACGACCGCGGAAGGCGTCGAGACACCGGAGCAACTCGCTTGGCTGCGCGAGGAGGGCTGCGACGAGGTGCAAGGCTACCTGTTCAGCCCACCGGTGCCGGCGAGCGAACTCCCGGCCCTGCTCGATATCTGGAACGGCCGGAAACGCCGCGCCGCGTGAAGCCCTGATCCGATCGCGCTTGCCGTCGATCGCCGGAAATCAGGCCGCTTCGGAAGCCGGCGCACGGTCCCGAGATACCTTGGCCACCGCCTCACGCAGGGTGGCGAGGCCCGCCTCTGGGCCCATCCCGGCGGTGGCGAGATGCCGGCGAAAGGCCCGCGCTCCGGGCCGCCCGTTGAACAGGCCAAGCATGTGCCGGGTATAGGCATGAAGCCGCAGGCCGCGTTCGAGCCCTGCCGCGACGATGGGCTCGAAGGCCTCGACCGCGGCGAAGGCATCGGCGACGGGCGCCGGTTCGCCGAACAGCTCGGCATCGACATCGAGCAGCAGCGCCGGCTCGGTGTAGGCGGCCCGGCCGATCATCACGCCATCGACCTCGCCGAGCCTCGCCTTGGCGGCAGCGATGTCGGCGATCCCGCCATTGACCGCGATCGGCAGATCCGGATGCGCCCGCTTCAGCCGAGCGACGCGGCCGTAATCGAGCGGCGGCACGTCCCGGTTCTCGCGCGGCGAGAGACCTTTAAGCCAGGCCTTGCGGGCATGCACGACGAGTCCGTCGACCCCCGCCGCGACCACGGCGTCGGCCACGGCGTCCAGGGCTTCCTCGATATCCTGATCATCGACGCCGAGGCGGCACTTCACGGTCACCGGCACCGGGACGGCCGCCTTCATGGCCGCCACGCAGGCGCCCACGAGGCCCGGCTCGCGCATCAGGCAGGCACCGAAGCGTCCATCCTGCACCCGGTCTGAAGGGCAGCCGACATTGAGGTTGATCTCGGCATAGCCGAAATCGGCGGCGATCCGCGCCGCCGCCGCGAGGTCGTCCGGGTTGGAGCCGCCGAGCTGCACCGCCAACGGCTGCTCGTAGGCGTCGAAACCGAGCAGCCGCTCCCGGTCCCCGTGCAGCACGGCCCCGGTCGTCACCATCTCGGTATAGAGCCGCGCCCGGCGCGACAGGGTTCGGTGGAACGCGCGGCACTGCCGGTCGGTCCAATCCATCATCGGTGCGACGCTGAAGCGCCACCCGCTGAGTTCGTTCAGTTTTTCAGCCGGGGTCGACACGTGCGCCCTGTTCCGTTTCGATGCTGGTCCGCTTCGAGCCATCCGCGAGGATCGTCGCTTGGGCGGCTCGATCGAAGGCGTACGAGCCTCGGCCTGAACCGCCGGCGATCGGCCGCCGAAAAGCCGATGCGGCCAGCGTTCGATCTGGTTGATTCCGCAGGCTGCAAGCCATTGTTCAGGACGATGTACGCAATGCGCGCCCGGATACCACGCATCGGCCAGCCTCAAAAGCGAAGAGCACCGCCGTCGCGAGATCCGAGCGTTCGGCGGGAGGCGGGCGCACCGGTCGAAGCGGCATCCGCATCTTGCGCGTCAAACCAAACACCGAGAGACGCCGACCTGACGCCATCGGTTCGGACACGGCTCTCGGCTTTCACGCACCTTTCGAGAATGGCTGACGCAGGGTGCTGTCGGCTGCCATCACGGCATCCACCGCACGTTCGGCGAGCGCGCGGGCGAGATCATGGGGCAGTCGGCCGCTGCTGGGCAATTGTCTGCTGGTGACGTCATACTGCGCGATGACGGCGGCCACGGCCCTGATCCGATCTTCGCGGCTTGCTTGCGCCTGTTGCACGTCATCTCTCCTGGTGCGGCATCGATCCGAACGGGATTCCGCCTGTGCAACGCCGACGAGAGTGCCTCACGAAACTCTCGGTCACCGAGCGTTTTCCCCTTGCCGCGACGAAGGGGCGTTTCATGAGAGACACCAAGCTAAGGCGCATCGCGCACTGTCCGCTTCTTCGATACCGGAACGGGCTTTTTCTGTCGTCGTGATCGCCGGAGATCTGCACAAGTTGCGGGCTGATTGCGTGTGTCTGCGGCGTCCTTGCGCGGTCCGTGCACACAAGCCGTGCAGGTTCGATCCGGGGCGTGATGACAGAATGCCTATCCCGCAAGCGGCTACGATTTCTGCGCCGGCTGCTGATCGCCGAGCCTGAGAAAGCTTGCTGCGAAGGCTTCCGCGCCCTCCCTGGTCAAGCCGGTGACAACGAGGCCCTGTGCGGTGACCGCCCAGAGTCCGTCGCCGTTCTGGAGGACGCTGATTTCCGCCACGGCTCTCTCCCGGAATTCAACTTTCCGGTTAACCCTCGCGCGCCGCAACGCGTTCCGGGGGGGCGCGGCGGGGCATGCCCACGCCGCGCACGCGATCTTCCTAGCGCCGCTCAGTGTTCGTGGCGGTGGCTATGGCCGTGCTCATGGCTGTGGTCATGGCTGTGATCGTGCCCGCAGCCTGCGTGGGCGTGGCTGTGCCCGTGATCATGGTCATGATGGGCGTGGTCACGGTGAGCCTTGGCTTCATGGCCATGAGCGTCATGCGTATGGGCTTCGTGGCCGTGATGATGATGGTCGTGGCCGCACTGGCTGTGATCGTGCGCAGCCTTTTCCGGCTTGAACGGGCGGTTCACCGGCTCGGCCGAGCAGCCGGCGCCGCGGATCAGCTCGGCGGCGCTGGCCGGCACATAGAGAACCTCCGCGCCGACCTCCGCGGGGACATGCTCACCGCCGAGCTGCCAGGCGAGCCGCAGCAGCCGGGCCGGATTGCCGGCGCGGACTTCCAGAAGCGCTTCTTCGGCGGCACGCACGGCCACGAGGCGCCCGTCCTCGAGCTTCAGCGCATCGCCGTCCTCAAGGCCCGCGGCACGATCCAGGTGGAGATCGACGGACAAGCCGCCCGCCGTGGTCAGGTGCGCATGCGCCTGACCCCGGGCGGCGTGGTCGAGGGTCACCGTGTCGACGACGAGATCGGGCCGAACGGCGGCCTTGCGGACGATCAGGCTGGCTTTGGGCATGGTGATCCTCGGATAGGGGCCCGTCGGCAGCGAGCCGAAACCGGGCGATTTTGCAACAGGCGCGCCTTCAGATGGCAGGCGCAGGGCGAAAAGTCATGCGCCGATGCAACCTGCCCCAATCTTGGCCGTTTCATGTGCCGTCGATGGCGGCCGGTGACAAACCAAGGCCAAAACGGTGCCCCGCGCCGGCAAATGGCCCGATCGCCGATGCACAAGGGAGTTCGGACCACCATGAAGAGACTCATTGCCGCCGCCCTCGCGGGCAGCCTCGCGCTCTCGCTCGGTGCCTGCAACACGCCTCAGGATCGGGCGCTGGGCGGTGCCGCCCTCGGTGCGGGCCTCGGCGCGGCGGTCGGCGGCCTCGCCACCGGTCGTGCGGGCGGTGCGCTGGCCGGTGCCGCGATCGGCGGCGCGGGTGGTGCCATTGCCGGTGCCGCGACGGCGCCGCGCTGCCCCTACGGCACGTTCCGCGACGAGTACGGCAACGTCTACTGCCGCTGATCGCGAAGCGGTTCATGGGGGAGGGCCGGAGCGGCAAGCTCCGGCCCTTTTCTTTTGCGGTCGATTAAAGCACCGGGCTTGCGCTGCGGTACGCTTTGCGGCGTTAAGCCGTGACGACCGCTCCCTCTGAATGTCTTCGGAACCGCCCTTGTCCCCCCTGGATCCCTCACGCTTCCGCTCTCCCGTTGCGGGCGGCGCCCGATGAGCACCGGCCTGTGGGGCAAGATCGGCGGGGCCGGGATCGGCGTGCTGGTTGGCGGGCCGATCGGGGCGCTGGTCGGATCGGTCGCCGGCCACTTTCTCGTCGATCGCGAGGGCGCGCCCTTCGGCCCGACGCCCCGGGACGTCCTGTTCACGACGGGGCTCGTGGCGCTCGCGGCCAAGATGGCGAAGTCCGACGGCGTGGTGACGGAGTCCGAGGTCCAGGCCTTCGGGCGGGTGGTGCAGGTCGAGCCCGAAGCGCGCGCGGGTGTCCAGCGCCTGTTCGACCTCGCCAAGGCGACGACCGACGGCTTCGAGGCCTATGCCGGGCAGCTCGCCGCGACCTTCGGCGAGGAGCCGGCTCTGCTCGAGGACGTGCTCGACGGCCTGTTCCACATCGCCACCGCCGACGGGGCGATCCACGAGGGCGAAGAGCGCTACCTGCGCTCCGTTGCCGGGATCTTCGGTCTCGACGAGGCGGCCTTCCGCCGGATCGCCGCCCGGCATGTGCGGCTCGCCGACGACCCCTACCTCGTGCTCGGCCTCGAACGCTCCGCCGACCCCGCCGACCTCAAGGCGCAGTACCGGCGGCTCGTGGCCGAGAACCATCCCGACCGGGCGCTGGCCCGCGGATTGCCGCCGGAGGCGGTGGCGATCGCGACGCACCGGCTCGCGGCCATCAACGCCGCCTGGGACCGGATCGCGGCCGAGCGGGGACTAACGTGAGTTTTTCCCCGGACAGCTCCCTGGCTGAGGCTGTCGTCGCCTCGCCGAACCGCGGCGCGCGGGTCGGGGACAGCCTCGATATGCTGATCCTGCACTACACCGGCATGCCGACGGCGCAGGGTGCGCTGGAGCGCCTGTGCGACCCATCCGCCGAGGTCTCGGCCCATTACTTCGTGTTCGAGGACGGACGCGTCGTGCAGATGGTGCCGGAGGCCGACCGGGCCTGGCACGCGGGCGCCGGAGCCTGGGCGGGCGTGCGCGACATCAACTCCCGCTCCATCGGCATCGAGATCGCCCATCCCGGCCATGCCGGCGGGCTCCCGCCCTATCCGGAGGTGCAGATCGCCGCGGTGATCGCGCTGGCCCGCGACATCGTCCTCCGCCGCGCGATCCCCGGCCCCCGTGTGCTCGCCCATTCCGACGTGGCGCCCGCACGCAAGGAGGATCCGGGCGAAGACTTTCCCTGGGAGCGGCTGGCGCGTGAGGGCGTCGGGCACTGGGTGCCGCCGGCGCCCGTGCGGGATGGCCGCTTCTTCGCCATGGGCGACACCGGCCAGCCAGTCGAGGCCCTGCAGGCGATGTTGGCGCTCTACGGCTACGAGCAGCCGGTCACCGGCCACTTCGACGCGGCGATGCGCGCGGTCGTCACCGCCTTCCAGCGCCACTTCCGGCCGGCTCGCATCGACGGCGTCGCGGATTCCTCCACGATCACGACCCTGCGCGATCTGATCGCCTCCCGGCCGGTCTAACTGCGGCCGGGCCGAAGAATTCGGAAAGAAACCCGGTCGCCCGGCGTTCCGTTGCCACCCTCATCGGCACGGGGGCGCGTCGGACCCGTTTCCCTTCATGTTCGTGTTCCACTGGATCGTCGGCGTCTTGGTCGGCGCGGTTCTGCTCGCTGCCCTGGCGCGGCGCCTGCGCGCGCCCTATCCCGCCTTCCTGGCCCTGGGTGGTGTCGGGCTCGCCTTCGTGCCCGGCGTGCCGAGCCTCACGCTCGATCCGGAGCTGGCGCTCGCCCTGTTCCTCGCGCCCGTTCTGATGGATGCCGGCTACAGCACGTCGCTGCGCGACCTCGTGCGCAATGCCCGCCCCATCGCCGGGCTCGCCGTCGGCGCGGTGGCGGCCACGACCGCGGCGGTCGCGGCGGTCGCTTTGTGGCTCGTGCCGGACATGCCGCTCGCTGCCGCCATCGTGCTCGGGGCGATCGTCGCTCCGCCGGACGCCGTGGCGGCGCTGTCGGTGCTCAACCACGTCTCCCTGCCGCACCGCCTCGCCACGATCCTGCGCGGCGAGAGCCTTCTGAACGATGCCGCCTCGCTGCTGATCTACCGGCTCGGCGTGGCGGCGGCGATGACCGGCCATCTCGCCTTTGCCGAGGTGGCGCCAGCCTTCCTGATCGGTGTCGTCGGCAGCCTCGTGGCGGGGCCGCTCGCCGCGCTCGTCTACCTGCGGATCCTGCGCCGCGTCGATGAGCCGGCGAGCGTCATCGTGCTGCAATTCGCGGCTGCCTTCGGCCTCTGGATCGCCGCCGAGGCGATGGAACTGTCCGGGGTGCTCACCGTGGTCAGCTTCGCCATCACCGTCGCCCGCTACGCCCCCGGCCAGACCTCGCCGCGCCCGCGGGTGATCTCGAACGCGGTCTGGGAAACGGCGATCTTCGTGCTCAACGTCCTCGCCTTCGTGCTGATCGGCGAGCAGATCGGGCCGATCCTGGCGCGGATGACGCCCGAGCAGGAATTCGCCTATGCCTCCGTCGGCGGAGCCGTGGTCGTCACCGTGATCCTCGTTCGCATTGCCTGGGTTTTGCCGGCGAGCGCCATCCGCCGTGTCGGCTTCGGCATAGCCTCCGATCAGCCGGACGATCTTGGCCCGGCCCGCGATCTCGGTCTCGGCGCCGGCTTTGCCGTCTCGTGGTCGGGGATGCGCGGCCTCGTCACCATCGCCACGGCCTTGGCCCTGCCCGAGGGCGGGCCTGAGGGCGGCGCGTTTCCCTATCGCGACCTGATCGTGCTCACCGCCTTCTGCGTGGTGATCGGTACGTTGGTGCTCCAGGGCTTGAGCCTGCGCCCGATCCTCGGATGGCTCGGGCTGGAGGATAGCGATCCTGTCGGCCGCGAGGTCGGCCGGGCGCGGGCCGAGGCCTACGGCGCCGCGGTCGAGGCCCTCAAGAACGACCGCTCGGAGGCGGCGGACGCCCTGCGCCGGGAGTTCCATGCCGCGCTGGCCCAGGCCGAAGCGCATGAGGAGGGACTCGCTCCGGAAGGGCTGCCGACCGACGAGCCCCGCCGCCGCGCGATCCACGCCGCCCGCGACCGCCTCCTGACCCTGCGCCGGAACGGCCGGATCGGCGACGATGCTTATCTCGTGCTGGAAGAAGAACTCGATTGGGCCGAACTCAATGCGACGCCGCGCGGCGAGGCCTGATGTGCTTCCAGAAGGCTAATGTTTCGAGCGAATTCACTTTTAAATTGCAGAAAATGAATTCATATTCTGATCTTTGGCTTAGGATTTAGAGCAATCACTTAGATTGGCCTTCGATTTGCCGAAAAGCCTCGTTTTATCGCGATTGCAGATGCTGCGCGGTCGAGTGGATACAATCTTGATGCGAGCTTCCTATCGGTGGGTCATTTCATGAGATTTGTTTCCGGTATTGCCGTCCAGGTCATGGTCCGCAATCTGTTGCAAGAAATTGTGTATCTCTCCTGGAAGCATTCAGAAATCCTGGGCGAATAAAGGTCCGATGCGGTAAAGCTCGCGGGCCCGAGGCGGCGACGACGGGGACGGCCGTCAGAAGCGCGCCGGGAAAACCTTTTGCCCCCGTGACACGTAATGGCCTGCGCCACGCGGCGTGCCCGCGATCCCTCATGTCTTCGCGCTGCCATCCGCTTCCGCGGACGCGGCGGGAACAGGTCCGATGCCGAGATCGATGTTCGAACCGTCAGCCTCAAGCCCGACTGCAAAGCCGCCTGCGTCGCCCGCAGCGGAGCCTAACCGCGTTCCCGGTCATGGCTTCGGGATGGGATCAAGCCGCGCCTGTCTCGCGGGCCAGGGTGTCGTCCGCCTGCTGGATCGCCCGTGCTGATGGTCGCGAGCGTCGCTTGTCTTGTCGCGGGTGTCGGGCTGGCGGCTCAGGCGCACCGCTTCGGCGCGCGCGCGGCGCTGGCCGAAACCTTGTCCGGCCTCCTGCTGATCCTCGGCCTCGGCCTGATCGGGCTCGGGCTCCCGGTGTTTCGATAGGAGCTGATCGAGGCGGGGAAGGGCTGATCGTCCGAGACGACCCCGTCTCAGGCGGCGGTCAGGCGCCGAGGCTGCGGCGGGCGGCGAGCCGTACCTCGATCGCGTCCCAGACCGAGACGGCGAGATCGGGGCCGCCGAGCCGCTTGATGGTGCGGATGCCCGTGGGGGAGGTGACGTTGATCTCGGTGAGATGACCGTCGATCACGTCGATGCCGACCAGGATCAGACCGCGGCGTCTCAACTCCGGCCCGATGGTGGCGCAGATCTCGCGCTCACGCTCGGTCAGATCGGAGGCGCCGGCCGCGCCGCCGCGGACCATGTTGGAGCGGATGTCGCCCTTGGCCGGCACGCGGTTGATCGCGCCCATCGGCTCGCCGTCGACGAGGATGATGCGCTTGTCGCCCTCGGTGATCTTTTCCAGGAAGCGCTGCACCACCCATTGCTCGCGGAAGGTGGCGGTGAACAGGTCGAACATCGAGCCGAAGTTCGGATCCTCCTCCGTGACCCGGAAACACCGCCGCGCCGCCATGACCGTGCAGCGGCTTCATCGCCACCGTGCCGTGCTCCTTGCGGAACGCCTCGATCTCGGCGCGGTCGCGGGAGATCAGGGTCGGCGGCATCAATTCGGGGAAGTCGAGGACGAACAGCTTCTCCGGCGCGTTCCGGACCTCGGCCGGATCGTTGACCACCAGGGTGCGCCCGGCGATCTTCTCCAGCATGTGGGTGGCCGTGACATAGGCCATGTCGAAGGGCGGATCCTGGCGCATCAGCACCACGTCGACTTCGGCGAGGTCGATGCGCTCCGGAGCCCCGAGGGTCGCGTGCGCGCCCTCGACATCCTGCACCGTCACGGGCTGGGCGTAGGCCGTGACCAGCCGGCCCTGCATCGAGAGCCGGTCCGGCGTGTAGGTGTAGAGGCTGTGACCCCGCGCCTGTGCTTCCAGCATCAGGCCGAAGGTGGTGTCGCCCGCGATGCGGATCGACTGGATCGGGTCCATCTGAACCGCGACGGTCAACGCCATGCTCGTCCCCGAATTGCTACGCGTTCCGCCGAAACAGCGGGCGAAACAGCGGGCTCTCGGCGAGCCCGCTCCGTTCCGATCGATCCTCTGAGGGGACCGGAGCCCGAGGTGCTCTCACATCATGCCCGCTGCAGCGCCGCAGCCGGTGGGGCGATGCTCAGCGCCCGGGCGTTGTGTGAGGCACTCCGGGAGCCCCCCTTCAGGACCGTATCCGACCTGATGGCATCAGGCCGGCGTCTCTCAGTCATTGTTGTAGCGCGCATTCTTCCGACGAAGCGGTGGCCGCTTCGTCGGAACGCGCTCTAGCGCTGGCCGCGGGACTGCGAGCCGCCCCCGCTGCGCCGGTCGTAATCGCTGATGGCGGACTTGCACTCCGGCGAGAGGCGGGAGCGGTTGCGGGTCATGCAGGCATCGGCATCCTGGCTGTTCGGATCGACGCCGGCGCAGAGCCGGAAATAGTCGTTGGCGCAGCCGAGTTGCAGCCCCTGGTCCTCGCGCTGGGCCTGAGCTGGGCTTGCCGCCACCAGAGCCAGCAGAGCGAGAGGCGCCAGTCTCAGGGCCGCGGATACTCCGCGCGCCAGGCTGCCGAATCGTGTGAAGTCCGGACGCATCCTGCCTTGTCCTTCGCTCGATCAAAGTTGGGTTGGGTCCGCATATCGGGCATCCCCCCTCGTTAGCAAGCGCAGCACGCCTCCGTTGCACCCGCTCTCTCGGGCCCGTCCGGGCCTCCGGTGTGACCTGAGAAAACCCGCCCGACAAAGAAACGGCCCCGCAGCGCGATCGCGCGGGGCCGAAGTCAAGGGAGGAAACGCCCGCCATGGGCAAACGAGACTTCGCAAGGACCGTGCCGTCCGCGAAACAGGTCGCGCCGAGGGCACGTATCGCCACGGGGGCACGCGGAACGCGGCGTGCGTTGAAACACTCCGTTAACCACGTCGTGCTGAGCTTGGCCTGAGATCGCCCGGCCGGGGCGGGCCCGTCCCGCTCACGACGAGCACTCGCCCCATGCTGCCCGCCCGCTCCGGGAGGCCGCAGGGCGGGAGCCGGCCGCCACACACATCGACGGGACAGGCCCATGACGCCTTCAACGACCGCCCCCTCCAAGACGCCTTCCTCAGCGTCCCCTCTCGCTCCCGCGGCGAAGCCGGGCCACGGCGAGGGCGGCGCGACCGGCTCCGTCGTGCCCTTCGCCCCCGCGACGACCCGCCGCTTCCGCCGCGAGGCGGACGATGCGCCGCGTGGTCAGATCCTGCTGTTCATGGGCGTGCGCTACGAGAGGATGCCGGAGGCGGAGGCTCTGCCGGTTCCGCGCCGCCGCCGCTCGTGACGCGCGCCGGTTCTCGATTCGCCGGCCTGCTTTTGGCCCTGCTGCTGGGCGCTTGCGCACAGGAGGGTGACTTTGGCCGTCCGGCCCCGAGCGCCTGGAACAGCCTGATCGAGACCACGGGGACAGTGGCCGCCTACGAACGCGGCACGCCGGCTTCGGCCTTTCCGCTGACCGACGACGAGACGGTCCTGCGCGATCGGGCCTGGCGGTTCCTGATGCCCGCCGACGGCCACGCCGCCTTCTCGGACGCGCTCGCCAACCTGACCCGAGCCCGCGTGCTGCCGCCGCGTTGGCGGCGTGACGATATTCCCGCCTATCACAACGATTTGATCGCCGAGTCGTTTCGCTCTCCCTATTCCCGCTACCGCAGGTTGTCGGATGACGCCGTGGCCGACGGTCGGCTGATCCCGATCTTCGCCGCCGTCGCCGGGCGTGTCTTCGAGGCGGACGGGGTACGCCTGCGTGCCCTGCCGTTCTCGAAAAGCCTCGACGATCGGGATGTGCGGCAGGCCGCGATGCGCGTTGCCGAGAACCGTTGTCTCGTGGCGTGGGTGCGCCTGGAAACATCCCTGCGCATCGCCCGCTATCGCTACGCGCTCGAGCATTTCCTGATCGAGATGCCCGGCCGCGAGGCGGCGTCGGCCGAGCAGGCGCTCGCCTTCCTCGAAGGGCGGCGCGGGCTCCTCGACCCGCTGCTGCCGCCGGACGCCGCCGCCCGCTGCGGCCTCGTCGAGCTGCCGGTTCAAGCGGTCTTGGCCGCGCCGGTCGTGGCCAAATATTAGCGGCCGTGTATTAGCCCCGGTCCGGACACGGCAGGGGCAGGGCTGAAAGCGAATGGGACCGATGCGAACCATCGTCTATGCGGATGGCGGCTGCGACCCCAATCCCGGCCCCGGCGGCTGGGCGGCGGTGATCCAGGCCCCCACCGGGACGATCGAGCTGTACGGCGGCGAGCTCGCCACCACCAACAACCGCATGGAACTGACCGCTGCGATCCGCGCCCTGGAGCATTTTCCCGAGGGCGCCGCGATCGAGATGCGCTGCGACAGCCAGTACGTGGTCAAGTCCGTCACCGAGTGGATGCGCGGCTGGAAGGCGCGGGGCTGGCGCACCGCCACGGGGCCCGTGAAGAACATCGACCTGATGCAGCGCCTCGACGCGCTGGCCGCAGCCCGCGACGTGCGCTGGACCTGGGTGCGCGGCCATGCCGGCGAGGCCGGCAACGAGCGCGCCGACCGTCTCGCCACCCTCGGCCGGCGCGAGGCCCTGAGCGGCAAGACATCCGGTGAAGCGGCGCCCCCGCCGGCCGATGCCGCGCCAGCCCTGGCGCCGGCGCAGCCGGTGCAATCCAAGACGGTGCAGGTGGCGCTGAGCGCGGATCTGGCCAACGCCCTATCTCGGGCGGCGGGTCGTGCCGGGATCACCCCCCAGGCGTATCTCGAGGACGCGGTGCGGTTGGCGCTCGAACTCAAGCCGCCGGGCGTCGCCCGTGTTCGGGCCGAATTGCAGAAGGCGTCCTGATCGGGCGGAGGCGGGCGCGATGAACCTGGGGCATCGTCCCGAAAGGTGGACGCCGGCTTTCGGAGAAAGACGATGCAAAACAAAAGACGAGAGCGTCGCACTGGATCCGGTATCCAGGACGATGCTCTCGCCTTCTTCGACCGCCCCGCCGCGACCGTCGCTGCCGAACTGATCGGCCACGGGCTGTTCGTCGACGGCGTTGGCGGCCTCATCGTCGAGACCGAGGCCTACGATCGCACCGATCCGGCCTCGCACAGCTTCGCTGGGCCGACGCGGCGCAACGCCAGCATGTTCGGGCCGCCGGGCCGCGCCTACGTCTACCGCTCCTACGGCCTGCACTGGTGCCTCAACCTCGTCTGCGAGACCGGCAGCGCGGTGCTGCTGCGGGCGCTCGAACCGAATGCGGGTCTGGAGACGATGCGCACCCGCCGCGGGCTCGACGCGCCGCGCCTCCTCTGTGCCGGGCCGGGCCGGCTCGCCCAGGCACTCGGCATCGACCTGTCGCATGATGGCCTGCCGCTCGACCGGTTGCCCTTCGCCTGGGCAGCGCCGGAGCGGCCGATGCCGGTCGCGGCGACGACCCGCATTGGCATCAGCCGCGGGGTCGAGGCGCCCTGGCGCTTCCTGGTGCCTGGCTCACCCTATCTCAGCCGGGCGTTGCCGCGCACGAAACCCGGTGCCGCGGGGGAGGGGGCTTAGGTCTCGGCCAAGCCTGCGCTCGATTCGGAAGGCGCCCGCCCGTGCGGCGTGCCGAGATATTCCTCCGAGCGCATCTCGATCAGGCGGGAGGCGGTGCGCTCGAACTCGAAGGCCTCGCGGCCCTGCGCCGCGGTATAAAGTTCGGTCGGCTCCGCCGCGGCCGAGGCGACGAGCTTGACGTGCGCGTCGTAGAGCGTGTCGATCAGCGTGATGAAGCGCTTGGCCTCGTTGCGCTCCGCCTCGCCCATCACCGGAATGCCGGACACGATCAGAGTGTGGAAGCTGTCGGCGAGCGCCATGTAGTCGGAGGCGCCGAGCGGCTTGCGGCACAGGTCGTCGAAGCCGAACCGGGCGACGCCGCCGGCTTCCTCCGGCACCGGAACCGCGCGGCCCTTCACCTTCACCGTACTCGGCTGGCCCTTCGCGCGCCCTGAAAGCGCCTTGAAGGCGGCGTCGAGCGCGGCCTCGGCCGCCGCGTCGGCCGGCACATGGTAGACCGAACTGCCGCCGAGCTTCTCCAGGCGGAAATCGGTGCGGGAATCGAGGCGCAACACCTCGACCCGCTGCTGCAGCTCCGCCACGAAGGGCAGGAACAGAGCGCGGTTGAGGCCGCCCTCGTAGAGCCGGTCGGGCTCGACGTTCGAGGTCGCCACCACCGTCACGCCGCGCTTGAACAGGGCTCCGAACAGGCGCCCCAGGATCATCGCGTCGGCGATGTCGGTGACCGTGAACTCATCAAAGCAGAGCAGCGTCGCTTCCGCTGCCAGCGCCTCGGCCACCGGCGGGATCGGGTCGTCGCCCTTCACCTCGCCCCGTTTCAGGGCCTGGCGGTGGGCGTGGATGCGCTCGTGTGCGTCGGCGAGGAAGCCGTGGAAATGGACCCGACGCTTCGGGCCCGGCGCGACTTCGTGGAAGAGGTCCATCAGCATGGTCTTGCCGCGGCCGACCGAGCCCCAGATGTACAGCCCCTTGGGCGGCCCGACATCGTCATCCTTGCGGCCGAACAGCCAGCCCAGCGCGCTGCCCTTCTTCGCCCGGCGGCGGCGCTCCAGGTTCTGCACCAGCCGGTCGAGGGCCTGGACGAGGCGGATCTGCGACGAATCCCGCTCGATCGCGCCCGAGGCCACGAGGGCGTCGTAGCGTTCGCGGACCCGGCCGTGCGGCGCCGCGCCGGCGCGGGCATGGTCGGAGGGCGTATGGGTCTCGGGCATCCCGGCCGATCATTCACGTGAGGGAGCGGCTCTTCCGGCAAGTGAACCTGCGGAGGAGGCGGGCGGTGTGGCTCGTCCCGCTCTGCCGCGCGGCGGCGGCGCGATCAAGCCGGCGCTGGGCAACCCTGCAAACATCCGCCGCGATCCGAAGCGCAGTCTTTCTGCCAGGGTCGATCGTCCGCGACCATGCTCGGACCTCAACACGCCGGAGCCGCTCCCCATGACTTTACCGCGGGAAGCGGCTCCAGGCGCTCATTCGCCCATTCTCTCGTTCCGCACCACCATGCGGTTCGGCACAGCTGTGTCTTACTGAGTGATGCGAGCGACTCTCAGTGCCTGTTTGAACATTGCTCCGAGTGAAGCGGTGATATCATCCTGGGTATTGGCCGTGTAGAAAAATCCCGGCGATGCGCATTTCCGAAGAGGATCTGCGAGCGTCGGACTGAATTGATTGACGCGGCCATTCTCCCAAACAATATAGCTGTCATTGTTGTAATTTTTTACAATGTTGTAGGGTATGTACAGAACTGAGATGGTCGCACCGGCGTTTTTGAGATCCGTGCACTTCGACGGATCGATCTGAGCGGGTTGCGAGCCGTTCCAGTCGGCGTTGGGATAGCCTGCAAATTTCGAAGGATTTCCAGAAAATGTCTTCGTATCCTTCCACGCTGAGTACGACTGGCTGTTCTGCATGCCGTCGGTGATCAGAAACACGAACGGCCTCGAGTTCGTTGAGGCGGAGCCGTTGCCATAGGGCTTGATGGTCGACTTCATCTTCGGCAGGGCCGCCTCGAAATGAGTCCCACCGCTGCCGGTGCCGGTCTTCGGATCGTTGTTCGTGAAGAGTTGCGTGCTGCCCGTATCAAGCAGATTGGTGAAAGCGAGCGGCCAAACCTTGTCGCACTGAGCCGCCGTTCTCAGCGCGGCAAGAGACGTGGTGGTATCGGTGAGGGGTGCGAGTGTCGCCAATTGATTGATGAACGGGTAGATGCCGATTCGATACTGGTTCGGCACGACCGGCGTCGAGGCCCGTTTCAGAAGTTCGCAAACGGCGTTGTTCACCGCGTCGGACCGCAACTGGATTTTTCCCGCCGCCTTGGTCCAGCCGACACTGTCTGGGAAGTGGCACGCGAATTGGCAGTTTCCCTGCTTCTCCTTGCTTTGCATGGCGAGCGCTTCAGCGTCGGAATCTTTCGTCGGCAGACCCATCGAGCCCGATACGTCCACCATCAGGTAGAAATCGAGGTAGCTTGCGAGGTCTACCGAGGCGTTGACCCGGTTGGTCAGGGTCGTCGCCGAAAGCCCGAAGATTCTGCCGAACGTGCTTTGAACGGTGGCCGTATAGCTGACCGTCGCATCGAGGGTTTGTCCGGTTCGTACGATCTCGAGTTGAGCAAGAGAGACCGTTGCGAACGGGACTTTGCTGGCATTGGCGTTGAAGGCCTTGAGGGCCTGGGACTCGCCCGCCTTGATGCCGGACGCCGTCACGTCGCTCTGCTGCGCGTTGGCGGCGATGAACTCCTTGGCTGTCACGACGCCCGCGAGCGCGGCGGCGTCCGCCGCGTTGTCGAGCCGCGTCTTGCTGCTGATCGCCATGCCGTAATCGACGCCGAGGCCGACGAGGCCGATGGTCGGAAGCACGGCGAGCGCGAAGAGGACGTTGATGCTGCCCTCGGCGTTCGAGGCCAGTGCCGTCGCCCGGCCCTTGAGCCGGCCTGCGCGGGTCAATAGCCGGTGCATTTGGTCGCGATCCCGTCGTTGTTGGTTGTGTCGAAGTTCACCAGCGACGCGTAGCGCGGCTGCACATAGGCCGATCGCGCGATCCGCACGGCGGGGACGAAGCCCGACCCGAAAGTCGGCGTGAAGTCGAATGCCACATCGATCACCACCAGCGATCCGGGCCCGTAGGTGGATCGCGGCAGGGTGACCCGGCTCGGCGTTGCGTCGTCATCGGCCGGCAGTTGCGGCGTATCGCAAGGACGGTAATTGGCGCCGCCGGGCTGAGCGGTGCCGGTGGTCGTCCAGACCACGTTGGCATTGTAGCAGGGGCTCAGGTCGGTGCTGGTGTCGGAATTGTTCTGGCAGGCGGTGTTCTTCGCCTTGAACTGGATGCTGGCATAATTGATCGAGATGTTCTCCCACCACGACCGGCCCTGCCGCTTGGCATCCTTCATCACGTAGGGAAACAGCACGAGGGTGGCGTCGTAGCTGAAATGCAGGTCGGTGGCGTTGACCCGGGCGACGGTCGAGGTGTCCGGCGGCACCGATTGCGAGATCATCTGGCTGATCGAGTGCGCGACGAGTTCAACCTTGCGAGTCGCGTTGACGTAGGCGACCACTTGGGTGCCCGCGAACAGGATCAGCAGCAGCGTGGGCAGGATCAGGGCGAACTCGATCGCGGCCACCGCGCCCTCCGCGGCACGGAAGCGTTCCGCCTGCGCCCCGAGGCCGGCGCGGACGTGTCGGAGCGCCGCCAGCGCCCGGAGGGCGGGGGTGCTCTCCGGTGCCGCGCCGCGCCGCGCGGCGGGAAGGGGCGTGCGGGGGGAGCCGTCCGCCATCAGTACTGCTCGTTGCGAAAAGCCGCAGCCGAGACCGCGAGATAAGCCGGCTTGCCCTTGTAGGTCGCGCCGCCGCTCAACCAGTATGAAATCTGCGGAGGTAGGAATGTGATCGGGTAGATGACCTGCAGATACTGGTAGTCTCCCCGGCTTCCGAGATTGAATTGCCCTGACCCGGTGGCCAGATTGGCGACGGTCACGCCGCTCAGGTCGGAGGAGACGTAGGCGTAATACCCGCTGGGTTGGCCTGCCTTGGGCACGACGTAGAGATTGACGATGAGGTTGTCGCAAGAAAGCGTCGCGGGCAGGTATCCGCAGAGGGTTTGCTTGAAACCCTCCAGCGTTGCCGCACTCGATTGAGACTGAAGGCCCCCCGTCAGGATCTGGCGTGAGGCCCGTATCGTCGCGTTGTCCAGGGTCTGGTTGATATACCCGACCAGTGCGGACGCCATCACGAAAAGCAGTGTAAGGATAAACGCTGCTCCGACGAGGGCGAACTCGACGGCCACCGATCCTTCCTCGTTGCTGATGTAATTCGATTCTCGCCGCATGGATTCAGGGTATCCGTCAGCATTTAAATAAAAGGTAACAGGATATCAGAAATCCGGGCCTTTGCCGGCGAAGATCGATGCGATCCTTCCGTCACCTCTGGTTGCAGGCCTGGAACAAGCGGACAGACCAGCCATGCGGGCTCAAGCGGAGATTCAGCACTTTGCTGCATTGCGGTAAGCCCACCGCCGCGCCAAATTGGCTCTGTCCGTGCCGGAGAGGGAGGCCGCGCGGGCACATCGCCAATCCGGTGCGCCGCAAGAGTTCTTCACCTCCCCGATGTCCCTCTCAACTTTTTCCGACGATCGTCCCTCAGGCCGCCCCCTCGGCGCGATACGGGGCCGACCGAGTCTGCGCCGCCTCTGGCCGAGCGATGGGCCGGCGGTGCACGCCTTCTTCCTGCGCCTCGATCCGGAAACCCGCGCGAGTCGCTTCATGGCCGCGGTCGGTGACCGGGCGGCCGCGGCCTATGCGGCGCAGGCGATGGTCGCGCCCGGCCTGATCGTCGGCGTCTTCGTGGATGGCACCCTGCGGGCGATCGGCGAATTGCGCCCGTTTGGCCCAGGGCAAGCGGACGCCCGGCGGGCAGAGGCCGCACTGACGGTGGAGCGGGGGTTTCGGCGGGCCGGACTCGGGTTGAAACTGCTGCGGCGTCTGGTCGAGGCCGCCCGCAATCGCGGCCTCGTCGAGCTTCGCCTGCGCTGCCTACCCCACAACGTCGCGATGCGGCGGCTGGTCGCAGGACTCGGCGCAGAGCTGCGCCTCACTGAGGGCGAGAGCGAGGGAGCGATCCGTCTGGCGCAGCCGACGCCGCTCTCCTTGTGGCGGGAGGGGATCGAGGCGGCCCTCGATTTCAACCTTGCCGTGGTGACCCTGCCGCGATCCCGGTCGCTACCCTTGCCGTGTCTGCCGCCGTTTCTCGCGCGTGCAGCCTGAATCGCCCGCTCAGGCGGCTTCGTCCGGCCATGCGACGATGCGCTCGACCAATTCGTCCTCGGCGAATTCCTCCTCGTTGCCGGCAACGCGCCCGCGCACGGAGATGCCGGCATCGTGGACGCTGGCCCGGCGGCCGGTCTTCAGCGGGTGCCACGCCGGCAGGTCGCGGCCCTCCCGCACGAGGCGGTAGGCGCAGGTCGGCGGCAGCCAGGGGATCGTGCGCACCGCCTCCGGGGTCAGCTGCACGCAATCCGGCACGCGCTTGGCACGGTTGCGGTAGTCGCGGCAGCGGCAGGTATGGGTGTCGAGCAGCGTGCAGCCGACATCGGTGTGGTGGATCTCGCCGGTGTCGTCGTCCTCGAGCTTGAGCAGGCAGCAGCGGCCGCAGCCGTCGCACAGGCTCTCCCACTCCGCCGGGCTCATCGCTTCGAGCGTCTTCACGCGCCAGAACGGCCCTTCGCTGCGCTCGGCCATATCAGGCGCCTCGCTCGCTTTCGATCGTATCGTTTCGGGACAAGGCGCCCCTCCTGCCGCATGGCGCCGCCGGGAGCAAGCGGGACCGGACGATCCGCCATCCGCCCGCCGGATTCGGCTGCCACAGGCGTCTTAAGGTTAATGCGCGGTAAGTGGTCCGCCGGGGGACGGTGGCCTGTCGTTCGCGTTCCTTAACGGAAGCGAAAGCTCGCGGGCCGGCGCGTGTCCTGATACAGAACGTATCGGATAATCGTTGCCCGGGCTTTCTCTACGCCGACCCGGACAACGTCGACAGAAACCGGAAGCCGCCTTGCGCCTGCCCCGCCTCAAGACGCTGACGACGCGGATCAGCCGCGCGGCCCTGGCCTTCGATGCCTGGGTCAATGCGAGTCTGTACGAGGGCGGCCATTCCACGACGGAAGCCTACGAGCGCTTCCAGGCGCGGATGCAGGTCTTCTCGGTCCGCGGCTGGAAGCGCTACGCCCTCGACCTCACCAGCGAGGGCGTCACCATCGGCACGGCGGGCGCCCTGCTGCTGCTGTTCCTGGCTCAGCCCGCTTTCAACCTCACCAGCGACAACTGGCTGAAGGCCCAGGATCTCGCCGTCACCTTCCTCGACCGCTACGGCACCGAGGTCGGACGCCGCGGCATCAAGCACGACGACTCGCTGAAGTTCGACGATTTTCCCGAACTGATGATCAAGGCGCTGCTCTCGACCGAGGACCGGCGCTTCTACGAGCATTGGGGCATCGATCCGATCGGCACCTCCCGCGCGCTCGTCTCGAATTCCTCCGGCAAGGGCAACGTGCAGGGCGGCTCCACCCTGACGCAGCAGCTCGCCAAGAACCTGTTCCTAACGAACGAGCGCTCGCTGGAGCGCAAGGTCAATGAGGCGTTCCTGGCCTTCTGGCTCGAAGCGCACCTGACCAAGAACCAGATTCTCAAGCTCTATCTCGACCGCGCCTATATGGGCGGCGGCACCTTCGGCGCGGTGGCGGCGGCGGATTACTATTTCGGCAAGCGGCTGCAGGACATCACGCTGGCGGAAGCCGCGATGCTCGCCGGCCTGTTCAAGGCGCCGACCAAATACTCGCCCAACGTCAACCTGCCCGCCGCCCGCGGCCGGGCGGTGGACGTGCTGCACAACATGGTCGAGGCAGGCTTCGTCACCGAGGGCCAGATCCAGACGGCGTTGCGCAACCCCGCGACCCCAGTGACCCGCACCAAGGACATCACCGCCGACTACTACCTCGATTGGGCCTTCAACGAGGTGAAGCGGATGGCCGATGCGGGCAAGCTCCGCAACGACCGCGTGCTCACGGTGAAGACGCCCCTCGACCTCTCGATCCAGCGCTCCGCCGACCAGGCGGTCGAGAACATGCTGCGGCGGCTGGGCGACCAGTACGACGTGGACGAGGCCGGCGTGGTGATCCTCGATCCCGACGGGGCGCTGCGTGCCATGGTCGGCGGCGCCGATTACGGCGAGAGCCAGTTCAACCGCGCCACCGATGCGCTGCGCCAGCCGGGCTCCTCGTTCAAGCCCTATGTCTACGCCGCGGCACTCGCCTCCGGCCTGTTCAAGCCGGACACGCAGGTGGTGGATTCGCCGGTCTGCGTCGGCAACTGGTGCCCGCAGAATTACGGCCGCTCCTATTCCGGCCGCCAGCCGATGTGGCTCGCGGTGGCCAAATCGGTCAACACGATCCCGATCAATGGTCACCACGGCCATCGGCAAGGGGCTCGGCATCACCCACGACTGGAAGGCGGCGAAGGCCGGGCGCGAGAAGATCATTCAGCTCGCGAAAGCGATGGGCGTGACGACGCCGCTGACCGACACGCCCTCGCTGCCGATCGGCGCCACCGAGGTGACGGTGATGGACCAGGCGGCCGGCTTTGCCGTGTTCGCCAACGGGGGCAAGGTCGCCAAGCCCTACGTCGCCAGCGAGGTGCGCAATTCCAGCGGCGAGGTGATCTACCGCCACGCCGACGAGAAGCCGGTGCAGGTGCTGTCGTCCCAGGTGACGGCCGACATGAACTACATGCTCAACAAGGTCGTCGAGGAAGGCACCGCGCGAAAGGCCCAGATCGAGGGCGTGAAGGTCGCGGGCAAGACCGGCACGACCAACGGCTACCGCGATGCGTGGTTCGTCGGCTACACCGGCAACTATGTCGGCGCCGTCTGGTACGGTAACGACGACCACAGCCCGACCAACAAGATGACCGGCGGTTCGCTCCCCGCGATGACGTGGCACGAGATCATGGCCCCTGCCCATCAGGGCATCGAATTGAAGCCGATGCCCGGCCTGAACGATCGCAGGAGCGCGCCGCAGGCCGCCCAGGCGCAGGCCGACGGCGCGGCGGCCGCCGCCAGCACCGGCGGCCGGCTCTCGCGCCGTTCCTTCGAGGTGCTGTCGGGCCTCAACGGCCTATTCCGCAACGTCGAGACCAACCGCTCCGCCGCCAAAAGCGAACCCATCAAGAGCGAGCCCGGCAAGAGCGATCCGGCGCGCTCCGGCGCCGTCGCCCCCGATCGGATGCGGGCGCCCGGCCTCGTGCCCGTCGATGTCGCCGAGGGCGCGCGCGCCTCCGGCGGCTTCGGGACGCCCTGAGGCCGACCCCATGGCCCTGTCGAGTGGAGTCGGCCCGGCGGCCGGAACATCGCTGCGTGAGGAGGCGAGCGCCGAGCCGTCCGGGCGTCTGCCCACGCGGCAACCATAAGCGGCTACCCAAGCAACTTGGCCGCCTCGCGCGGGGCGCCGCCTCGCGCAGCTCGCGCGTCGGGCTGTTCGTCTACGCGCTCACCCTCGGCGGGCTCCTCGGCCTCGCCAGTGCCGATTACGCCACCAGCGGCGGCTACCCCTTCGGCGGGACGGCGATCGGAAGCTGGACGGCGTGGCCGCGGGCGGGCTCGCTCGATTCCGACCCCTATGCCCGCGCCGTCAACGCCCGGCGCAGCGACATTCCCCTTGCAGTCGGAGAGGGCATGCTGCTGACCGCGGCCAGCGACGACGACGGGCGGACGCTGGACGCCGCCTGCAGCTATCGCCTTGCTGGCGTGACGCCTCCGGCCCGCGCCTGGACCCTCACCGTGACCGGCCGTGGCGCGCTGGCGCCGGGTCAGGAGCCGGTGCGGACGGGCTTTACCTCCACCGAGATCCTGCGCGAGACCGACGGCCGCTTCGCGATCCTGCTGAGCCCCGAGGTCCAGCCCGGCAACTGGCTGCCGATGCCGCGGCCGAGGGGGCCGGTGCGGCTGGCGCTGCGCCTCTACGACACGCCGGTGGCGGCAAGCGTCGGCTCGCTTGATCGGGACACCCTGCCGGTGATCGAGCGCACGGGGTGCGGGTCATGAGCCGCAGCGCGTTCTGGCTCGCCACTGCCTGCGGCCTCGTCATCGCCGGCATCGTCCACATCGCCACGGTGCTGGCGATCCCGCGCTTCTCGGAGGGCGACGCCTTCACCCGCGCGAGGGCGAGCGAGACCCTCGACCACCCCCTGCGCATCCACGGCCTCGCGGGCGCGCCCGCGGCGAACGGCGAATGGCTGCCCAATCCCGATCCGGCGGTCTCGGTCGGCGTGTGCTCCTACGACCTCGACGACGGGCCGATGCGAGTCTCGGCCCAGGCCGGCTCGCTGATGCTGTCGGTCTCGATGCACAGCCGCCGGGGCGCCTTCTACGCGGTGACCGATCAGGCGGCGGTGCGCGGCGGGCTCGATCTCGTGGTGATGACCCGCGCCCAGTTCGATGAGGCACTGGCCAACGACGTGGCCGGCGAGGTGACGCGCGACGTCCGCATCGTCGCCCCCGCCCGGCGTGGTTTCGCGGTGGTCCGGGTGATCGCCGCTCTGCCGAGCGAGCGCGCGGTAGCCGACGCGGCGGTGCAGGCAGTGTCCTGCACCATCGATAGCCCGGCCGAGCCGACGGGAGAGGAGCCGGGGAAGGGCAAGAGCTAAGGGCAGAACTGAAGAGGCAGGGGCTGAACGCCTCCGCTCCGCTGCCCCGAGCGCCGGTGCCGTCTTGGCCGTCCACAGCGATTGCAGGCGCGTGGGGCCGACCGCCCGAAGGATCGCCGCCCCTGGCCGCCGGTTCACCCGATCCCGCTTCGGCCCACGGACGCGTGGGTCGTTCTTCGAGGAACGGGCGGATTATTTCCGCCGCAGCGGCTTTCGCGAGCGCCGCGTCCATGCGGGTGACCGTGAAAGCCATGCGCGTGGTTCGATTGTACCCACGACGATTTTTCTTTAGGGTCTGAGTCTTAGGTCTGTCGCAGGGATTCCACCGCGCGGCTGCCATTGGCCGGGACGCGGATCGCGCGAGAGCGCAGGGGCCCAAGGGGCTGCTGCCTTTTCACGCAGGCCTCTCATCCGATGGCGGCGGCGGATCGCGGGGCGGCCCAATGATTCGCGGAGGCGGCTCGCCGTCCCCATATCCGTCGGTGCCGAACCTGTCTGCGGGTTTGAAACGCCAGTGCGCCGTGGGCGCACCGAGGAAGAGTGTCATGAGTCAAACGGGCCGCGATGACCCGCAATCCCTGGACAGCCAACTCTGCTTTGCCGTCTACGCGGCGGCGCATGCCTTCGGTCGCGCCTATCGCAGCCTCTTGGCCCATCACGAGCTGACCTACCCGCAATATCTCGTACTGCTGGTGCTGTGGGAGGAGGAGGGGCTCTCGGTCAAGGAGATCGGCAGCCGCCTTTTCCTCGATTCCGGCACACTCACGCCGCTGCTCAAGCGCTTGGAGGCCTCGGGCCATGTCCGCCGCGCCCGCGACCGGCCGGACGAGCGCCAGGTCAGCATCTTCCTCACGGACAAGGGGCGTGGGCTCAAGGGCAAGATGGACTGCCTGCCGCACACGGTGGGCGGCATGACCGGGATGACCCTCGATGAGCGGCGCGCGCTCCTCGACAACCTCGCTTCCATGCGCGACGAGCTGCATGCCCGTGCCGGCAGCACCGAATTGCCGGCGGCGAACGCGTCTCGCTGACGCACCCGCCGGTCACTCAAGGATTTGAAACGAAGAAAGCCGCCCCGAGGGGCGGCTTTCCTGTTTGGTCCGATCGAATTTCGGAGGCGCGGGGCCTCAGGACTTCGTCTTGAGGTAGGCGATGATGTCGTCGACCTTCTTCGGGTCCTTGATGCCGGGGAAGACCATCTTGGTGCCGGGCACCTTCTTCTTCGGGTCGGCAAGCCACTCCTTGAGGTTGGCTTCGTCCCAGGTGAGGCCGGACTTCTTCAGCGCGTCGGAGAAGGCGTAACCGTCGGCACCCTCACCGGCCTTCGCGCCGACGACACCCTTCAGGGTCGGACCGACGCCGTTCTTCTCGAAATTGTGGCAGGCCTTGCATGGCGCGAACGCCTTCTCGCCGGCGGCGGCATCGCCCTCGGCATGGGCGGCGACAGGCAGCAGCAGCGCGAGGGCGGCGCCGAGGATGAGATGACGCATCATTGTTTTCCTCCTTGAACGGCCGAAGCCGGCCTGCTTATGGCAGAGCTTTTAGCCTTAGAACAGATATAGACTATGCCGGGCACGCGTCCAGCCGAGGTGACTTCACGAAGACGCTTCCGGTCCTTTCGGTGGCTGCATGGGTCGGCGGGAACCGCCGTGCGTCCCAGGAGACTTTCCGTTAGAATGCGCGTCCGACGTCGTCCGGGCTGAACCTGAACTGCGGCGGCTGAAGCGGGGCTGAAGGCCCTGCACGCCGCTGTGGATCGCCGGAACGAAGACGTAAAAAACAAATCTCTGGAGGAGATGCCGGCCATGTCGATCGCCTTCCCCGCGCCGGATGCGGATATCGTCGCCCGCCGCGAGGCGATCATCGAGGGGCTGTCCGCGCTGGTGGCGCCGGAGTCTCTGGTGACGACGGAGGACGAGCGCCGCGCCTTCGAGACCGACGGGCTCACCGCCTACCGCAAAATGCCGCTCGCAGTGGTGCTGCCCTCCACGACCCGCGAGGTCTCGGCGGTGATGGCCTTCTGCCACGCCAACGGCGTGCGGGTGGTGCCGCGCGGCGCCGGCACGTCGCTGGCCGGCGGTGCCATCGCCCAGGAGGATGCGATCATCCTCGGGGTGGGCAAGATGACGCGCATCCTCGATCTCGATTTCGCCAATCGCATCGCCCGGGTCGAGGCCGGCATCACCAACCTCGCGATCTCCGGGGCGGTGGCGCATGAGGGCTTCTTCTACGCGCCCGACCCGTCGAGCCAGCTCGCCTGCACCATCGCCGGCAACATCGCCATGAATTCCGGCGGCGCGCATTGCCTGAAATACGGCGTGACCACCAACAACCTCATGGGCGTCACGCTCGTGACCAACGACGGGACCGTGGTCGAGCTCGGCGGCGAGCATCTCGATTCCGGCGGCTACGACCTGCTCGGCCTGATCTGCGGCTCGGAAGGCCAGCTCGGCATCGTCACCGAGGCCACCGTGCGCATTCTGCGCGCCGCGGAAGGCGCGCGCCCGGCCCTAGTCGGCTTCTCCTCGGTCGAGGATGCCGGCGCCTGCACCGCGGCGATCATCGCGGCGGGCATCATCCCGGTCGCCATCGAGTACATGGACCGCGAGGCGATCCTGATCACCGACGACTTCGCCAAGGCCGGCTACCCGCGCGACGCCGCCGCGATGCTGATCATCGAGGTGGAGGGCTCGGACGAGGAGTGCTCGGACATGCTGGCCCGCATCGAGGCGATCGCCGCCGGGTTCAACCCGACCAGCATCCGCGTCTCGAAATCGGAAGCCGAATCCGCCGCGATCTGGAAGGGCCGGAAATCCGCCTTCGGCGCTACCGGGCGCATCTCCGACTATATCTGCATGGACGGCACGATCCCGACCGGCCAGCTCGGCCACGTGCTGGAGCGGATCGAGGCGATCTGCGCCGAGCAGGGGCTTCGCGTCGCCAACGTGTTCCATGCCGGCGACGGCAACCTGCACCCGCTGATCCTGTTCGACATCAACAAGCCCGGCGAATTGCAGAAGGCTGAGGCGGCGGGCGACGCGATCCTCAAGCTCTGCGTCGAGGTCGGCGGTTGCCTCACCGGCGAGCACGGCGTTGGGATCGAGAAGCGCGAGCTGATGCGCTTCCAGTACACGCAGGACGACCTCGAACAGCAGATGCGCGTGCGCAACGTGTTCGATCCGGCCTGGCTGATGAACCCGGCCAAGGTGTTCCCGCTCGAGGGCCGGATCGCGGCCTGACCGGCCCGCGGAACGGATGCGGTCGCGGCCGGTTGGCGTCTCACCCGCTTCGCATCGGCCTGCGATGATCGCGCCGGGACGATGCGCCAACAAGAGGCTCACGCGATGAAGCATCCGATTCTGACCGCTGCCGCCCTCGCTCTCGGCGCGGCGGCTCTGGCCGGCCCGGTCGAGGCCAAGGGCTGCCTCAAGGGCGCCGTCGTCGGCGGCGCGGCGGGCAGCATGGCTGGCCACGGCAAGGCCGGTGCCGCTGCCGGTTGCGCCATCGGCCACCACGAGGCTAACAAAAAGGACAAGTCCGGCGGTCAGAGCCCGCAACAGGGCTCCGCGAAGTAAGGCTGTCCTCCCCGGTGCCACGCTACTTCTTCCACACCCGCATCGGCGCCGACGCCCTCACGGACGACGAGGGCGTGGAGCTGCGCGATCCCGATCAGGCCTGGCGTGTGGCGCGGGCGACAATCCGCGCCAGCCTGGAGGAAGAGGGAAGCGACCCGCGGCTGGTCACAGCGATCCTCGTCGTCCACCGACGAGGCCGGGGATGTCGTCCTGGAATTCCCCTTTGCCGAGGCGATCCCCGAACCGGGCGCCGAGCCCGAGCCGGGGGAGGGGACGCTGCATTGAGGGCGAGGCGGGTGTTCTACTCCGCCGGCCCGAGCCGCTCGCTGCGGAAGGCACCGTAGCCGCTGCGGGCAAGCCGCTCGGCGAGAGCCGGCATGAACCGTTCCGCTTCCGCCGCCAGGGTCCAGGGCGGGTTGATGACCACGAGGCCGGTGCCGGTCAGGCGGGTCGGATCGTCGGGCCGCTCGATCATCAGGTCGAGGCGCAATGCGGGCCGCTCCAGCGCCGCATCGAGCGCGGCCGCCATGCGATCGACCCCGGACACGTCCTTGATCGGATACCAGCCGAGATAGATCCCGGTCGGCCATTTCCGCGCGGCCTTCAGCAAGTGAGCACCCAAACGGTCGATCTCGCCGCGTTCCTCGTAGGGCGGATCGATCAGCACGAGGCCCCGGCGCTCCGGCGGCGGGATCAGGGCGTTGAGCGCCGTCCAGCCGTCGAGATGCATCACCTTCGTGCGGGAATCGCTGGCGTAGCGCTGGGCCAGCGTCTGCGCGTCGGCCGGATGCAACTCCACGAAGACGCCCTTGTCGCCGGCCCGCAGGGCTTCGCGGATGATCGCGGGTGAACCGGGATAGGTGGTGGCACCAAACCGCGCCCGCACGGCGGCAACCGCCTCGCGGTAGGGCGTGAGCAAGGCCTCGACCTCGGGCGCGAACGGCACGTCGAGCCGGCCGAAGCCATCGTGCCACTCGCCCGTGCGCCCGGCCTCGTCCGCTTCGAGGTCGTAGACGCCGAGGCCCGCATGGGTGTCGATGGCGCGGAACGGTTTGTCCTTGGCGCAGAGATGGACGAGCACGCGGGTCAGCACGAGGTGCTTGAGCACATCTGCGAAATTGCCGGCGTGGAAGGCGTGACGGTAGTTCAGGGCGCGGGTCCAGGATCAGGAGAGGCGACGTCGAAGGCTTGCTGAGTTGAGGGCACGGCGCCGTCATCGTTGACGGGCGGAAGTGCAACCGCTCATACGTAGTCGTGTCGGACGTGAACCTTCCCGGTTGCGACGGCCCCGTGGCCAGCGGGGCTTGCGGTGGAGCCAGCCGGCCACCGCCCATCGCGAGCAGGCGAACCGGGAAGGAGGTGAGAGAATGTGATCGGTTTCCCGATTGCGGTCAGCATCACCGTGACGAAAACGCGAGATGGTTGGCGCTTAGCCATCCACCTCGCGCTGATCTGATCAGGATCGTCTGACAGGAGGCCGGCGGTCTGCCACCTGCCGGTCTCCACCCACAACATAATGTCGTTCTGCGGAATTCCACAATCCGTGGACTTCGGGCTTCACACAATCCGACGGAATGTCCGCGCCTTACCGCGCCGCGTCGACCGACACCTCGCCGGCCCGGCAGTTCTGGCGCGCCACCTCGGGGCAGGGGGTGAAGCCGCGCAGATCCTTCGAGAAGCAGATCCGCACCTCCTGCAACTGCCCGCGGCGGCAGGTCACCGACATCATGTCCGGGCGCAGGCCCTTGTTGGCCATCACGAACTGCCGGGCAATCTCGATCGGGGCGGCGCGCAGGCTCGCATCCGGCTTGGTGAAGGCCTCGGGGATCGTCATCGCCTCGCGCGCCGTCTTCACCGCCTTGAAATAGGCGAGGGGATCGAGGCCGGAGCAGGTGCCGTGGGTGCGCCACTCGTGGCGGGCCAGCCCCTCGCTCGGCATGATATCGCCCGCAGCCTCGACCGCGTTGCGGGTCAGCGGGCGCTCCACCGCCGAGCAGTTCGAGGGATAGCCGCGCTCGTATTGCGGCCACAGCCCGTGCACCACGAAGCCGAGTCCGCGGCCCGGGGCGCATTGCCCGTTCCGGTCACGGCGCGCACCCTCGCCGTCGCAATAGGTCGGCGACCACGACAGCGACAGCACGTAGAAGTCGAAACTACCGGGCTCGCCGCCGCGGCGGAACCCGCCGAAATCCTGCGCGCCCGCACCGGAGGCCAGGGTCAGCCCGAGGGCCAGGGCGACGAGGGGGCGGAGGCGGCGGGGCATGGACGGGACTCGGGGGCGGCGGGACGCCTCAGGACGATGCCGGGCGCGGCCTGCAAGTCAAGCTTGCATCCGCGCGCTGCTCCCTGTTTCCCGCCCCGATCAGGGCCGCGCCATCCGGCAGGCGGTGGCGTAGGCGTAGGCGTTGTTGCGGTCGAGGCCGTGGACGCAGAAATCGACGCCCCAGGTCGAGCCGATGATGCCGAGGCTCTCGCGCACCGAGTAATCGACCTTGCGCCGCACCCCGTCCGACGTGGTGGCGAGGGCCGAGCAGAAGCGGCGCGGGATGAAGTCGACGCCGTAGGGGCGCCACGCCGTGCGCTCGATCCGCTCGTAGGAGACGATCGTCAGCGACGAGTTCCAGAACTTCGCCTCCTTCTCGGCGAACTGGGTCGAGACCTTCTCCAGAACGTCGGCGTCCTGGCAGCCGGGAATGTCGGCGTCGTAGGGGAAGGTCTGCTCCTCGGCCGGCGAGATTTCCTCGCGGCCGGAGCGGGCGAGCGCCGGCAGCACGGACGAGGCCGTGACGAGGCCGAGCGCCAGGACGGCGAGGGGAAGGTTCGGGCGCATGCCGCTCAGATCCGCCAGTTGAGGGTGCCGTGGCGCGACGCAGGCCCGTTCAGGGCTTGGCGCAGCGGGCACCGGATGGGCGAAAGACGATGCGCTGCGCTTGGCTCAAGTCAAGCTTCGACCGGGCGCGCGCGCCGCTTTTGGTCCGGGCTGGGGTGCGCCGGGCACACCCCTGAAGGATTAATAGATCGGCTCGTCCGAAGCGTGGTCCGAGGCATGGGGCGCGGCCAGCGACAGCGGCGCGTAGGCCGCGTCATGCGCCGGAACCGGGGAGCGGGGCCGGCTCGGGGCCGGAGCGGCGGCATAGGCCGTCGGCGCCGGGGCAGCCGGGGCGCGGGCGACGCGCGTGCCGGTCGTGCGCGAGGAGGTCGGCGCGACGCCGTAGGGATCGTCCTCTTCGACGTCGATCGGCGCCTGGGTCGGGACGGTCTGGCGCGCGGGCGGGCGGGGCGAGGCCAGCGGCCGCGGCGAGCCGTCGGCGAGGTTGAGCTGCGACTCGAACTTGAGCAGCGGCTTGCAGATCCGCTTCAGGCCGCGCGGGTCGTGCATCGCTAGATCGACGTGGATGTGGTCGTAGTGGAACACGTTGGAACCCGGCGCCAGCACGGTCGAGAACCGGGCACAGGCCCCCACGAAGACCTCGCGCAGGAAGGCCTGCTCGGCCTCGGTGCCGCGCCAGCCGCCCTTGACGGTGATGACGTGCCCGTCGGCGAGCGTGAAGGACATGATGTCGAGCGCATTGCCGAACGAATGCTCGGAGAGCTTGGCACCGGCTTGGTTGTTGCGGCCGCGGCAGGAATAGGTGCCCGCGTTGATCTCGGCCACCGGCACGCCGAAATAGAGGTTGGCGGCGGGCTGGATCGTATCGGCGAGCCACGCCTCGGCCTCGGCGAGCGCCGGGCAGGCCAGCGTCATGCGCTGCTTGAGCGCCACCGTGCCGCCACCGAGCCGGGTGACCTTGAACGGCTGCTGCATGCCGCACGGGCCGGGGCCGTCGATCTCCTTGGCGAGCGAGACATAGGCCGTCGGCTGCACGAGCTTGCGCGCGATGCACATCTGTTCGGCTTGGTCACGCCATGCTTCCCGGCGCTCGAACCGGTTGATCGCACAGCCCGTGAGCCCCGCGCCGAACAGCACCAGAGCCGAGAACGCTAACGCTTTACGCCACATGGACCCGACGATGCGCACCGTCCCGTAAACGAGGCGCTAACGATGCGTGATCGGATCCGCCCCCATGTGGAGCGCTGTTGACAGATTCGACACGGACCGTGACTCGGATGGGCATGATCTCGCTTCTCGACATCCGCGCCCGTGTCGCGGACGGCACCCTTTCGGCGGCGGACGCGATTCAGACGGCGCGCGAGCGGATCGCTGCGCGCGACCCGGCCATCGGCGCCGTGCTGCGCCTTGCGCCCGAAACGACGGCCGTCCCTGCGCGTGGGCCGCTCGCCGGCATCGCGGTGGGGATCAAGGACATCATCGACACCGCCGACATGGCGACGGAGTCCGGCTCGGGAATCTATGCCGGCTGGCGACCGAGGGCCGACGCGGCGATCGTGTCGCGGCTGCGCGCGCTCGGCGCCGTGCCCCTCGCCAAGACCGCGACCACGGCCTTTGCCGGTCTCGACCCCGCCGCCACCGTGAACCCGCACGATCCCGGCCATACGCCGGGCGGCTCCTCCTCGGGCTCGGCCGCGGCGGTCGCCGCCGGGATGCTGCCCCTGGCGCTCGGCACCCAGACCGGCGGCTCGGTGATCCGCCCGGCGGCCTTCTGCGGGATCGCGGCGATCAAGCCGTCGTTCCGGCTGCTGCCGACGGTCGGGGTCAAGACCTTCTCCTGGGCGCTCGACACGGTCGGCCTGTTCGGCGCTTCCGTCGCCGACATCGCCCACGCGCTCGCGCTGATCGCGGACCGGAGCGGCATCAAGGCGCCCGCCCCGGAGCACCCGCGCCTCGCCCTCTGCCTTCAGGATTTCGCGGGGAGCGCCGATGCGGACGCGCTCGCGGCGCTTGATCACGCGGCCCGTGCCGCCGAGCGGGCCGGAGCGGTTCTGCGCGATCTCGTCCTGCCGGAACCCTTCGCACGCGCCTGGGCCGCGCACCCGACCGTGCAGGATTTTGAGGCGCGCCAAGCGCTCGCCTGGGAATATGCCGAACACCGGGGGGCCCTGCCGCCGGTGCTGCGCGGCCAACTCGACCGGGCGCAGGATCTCAGCGCCGCCGATTACGACGCCGCCCGCCGCGAGGCGCACCGGGCCCGCCGCCTGCTCAAGGAGCTGTTCGCGGATGTCGATGCGATCCTGACGGTGTCGAGCGTCGGTCGCGCGCCCAAGGGGCTCGGTTCGACCGGGGATGCCCGCTTCAACCGCCTCTGGACCCTGATGGGCGTACCCTGCGTCACCGTTCCGGTGCCGGGCGACGGGCTGCCGCTCGGCGTGCAGGTGATCGCCCGGTTCGGCGACGACGGACGGGCGCTCGCCGTCGCGCGGATGATCGAGGGGGCGCTGGCGCGGGCATAGAGCCTTGTCCCGAGCGGCTTTGTCCTGCGGCGCTCAGGGCCGAACGGAAAATGGGGCCTCGCCAGAGCCGTAGCCGACCCCGTGCGTCAGGCCGGCGTCTCTCGGTCCTTGGTTTGACGCGCCGCCTTGCGCCGTTCCGTGAGCGGCAGGTCGATCGAGCAGTGCAGAGCGGTCTCGCTCAGTTCGTAGCGCGTGCGCGCGTCGAGGGCGTAGGGCAGCGCCTTCTCGATCAGCTCGCGCCCGTAGCCGCGCCGTTGCGCGGCGCCCTCCTCGCGCGGGCGCTCGATCTCCGTCTCGCTCCAATGCAGGGCGAGCCGCATCCGGTCGTCCTCGGTATAGGTGCGCCACGTCACGCTCAGCCGCCCCGTGTCTCCGGAAAGCGCGCCGTATTTGCGGGCGTTGGTGGCGAGTTCGTGCAGGGCCAGCGCGAAGGTCTGCACCGTCGCCTTGCGCAGCCGTACGGACGGGCCGTCGAGATAGATGCGGTCGGACGCCTCCCAGGCACCGAGGGCGTCGAGCTCCGTGGCGATGAGGGCGTGCAGGGTGATCGGCTCGATGGTCGAGCGGGAGAGCAGGCCCTGCACCCGCGAGAGCACCGCGAGCCGGTCGTAGAACCGCGCGCGGAACATCGGCATGGAATCGCTTCGGGCCATGGTCTGCTCGGCCAGCGAGCGCACCACCGTGATGAGGTTGCGCGTGCGGTGCTGCAACTCGGCCACCATCACGCCCTGCTGCTCCTGCAGCTGCCGCAGGTCGTCGATGTCGGTCGAGGTGCCCAGCCACTCGACGATGTCGCTGCCCTCGCGCAGCGGCAGGGCCCGCGACTGGAACCAGCGATAGCGGCCCTCGGGGGCGTGACGGATTCGGTAATCGACGGCCAGCACCTCGGCCGCGGCGGCGCCGCTCCAGGCATTCTGGGCCCGGTCGCGATCCTCGGGATGAACCGCGTCGAGCCAGCCGAAGCCGCGGCTCTCGGCCTCGGTCTGGCCGGTGTAGCGGCACCATTGCGGGCTCGCCCAGCTCCACGCGCCGCCATCGCCCGCCCGCCAGACGAGTTGGGGGATGCCTTCGACCAGGGCGCGCTGCCGGGCTTCGCTCGTGCGCAGCTCCGTTTCGGCCTGCGCCCGCTCGGCCGCCTCCCAGGTCCGCGCGGCCACCTCCTCGATCAGGGTCGTCTCGGAGCGCGTCCACGTCCGGGGCTGACGATGGGTCAGGTAGAGGACGGTACGGACCCGGCCGTCGCGGACCAGCGGCACCGCCACGAAGCTACCGACGGCGCCCTGTTGCCAGACGCCGGGGGCCGCGACGGCCGCGGCATCGTCCACGATGATCGTCTCGCCGTTCCGCAGCCGATCGAGAACCGCCCGGCCGAAGGCCGTGATGGGCAGGGGGCCGAGCCGAGCCTCGGACTCGGCGTGATAGCCGACCTGCCGCTCGATCTGCTTCCCGTCCGCGGAGAGGCGCGCGTAGCCGACCCGTCCGGCGCCCAGATGGCGCCCCAGCGCCTCGACTACGGTCTGAAGGGCGGCCTGCGGGTCGGTCTGGTCCTGAAGCCGGTCGGCGAGGTCGAGAAGGAAGGCCTGCCGTGCCTCCTCCGCCCGCAGGCTCTGGGCGGCGATGTGCTGGTCGTGGATGTCCGTGGCGGCGCCGATCCAGCGCGTGATCCGCCCTTCCGCGTCCCGCGCCGGGGCGTGGCGGATCAGGAACCACCGAAAGGGGCCGTCGCGGCGGCGGATGCGCTGCTGCCGCTCTACCGGCCGGCCGGTGGTGAAGGCTTCCGTGAAGATGCGCTTCGTCTCCTCCCTCTCGTCGGTCGGGATGGTGGCCAGCCAACCCGCCGTTCTGGACCTCCTCCTGCGTCTGGCCGGTATAGGCGCCCCATTGCTGGTTCACGACGATGACCTTGCCCTCGGGATCGCAGTTCCAGAGCAGGCTCGGCACGAGTTCGGCGAGGGTCCGGAAGCGCTCCTCGCTCTCGCGCAGGGTGTCGGCCGTGCGCTTGCTCAGCAGGGCCTGGAGGATGGCCGGGGCGAGGGCCTCGGCGGCCTCGAGATCCTCCGACCGGTATCCGCCCGCGCGGTTGCCGAGCCCGATCATGCCGATGGTCTGTCCGTTCCGCTTCAGCGGGACGCCGAGAAAGGCCTGCAGGCTCGGGTGGCCCGCCGGTGTCCCGATCCGGTCCGGGTGCGAGCCGGGATCGTTGGCGATGAGGCTTTTCCCGTCGCGCAGCACGCGGCCGTAGAGACCGTGGATCTTGAGCCCTTTCGGGCCGACGCCCTTGGAAAAAGCGGAGTTCTCCATCGCGAAGTGCTGCCAGCCGCGATCGCTGATGGAGAGTTCGTCGAACCGGTCGTTCTCGTGATCGACCTCCCCCATGAAGCTGAAGGCGCTCTGCGTCACATCCTCGGCGACCGCGAGGCAGACGCGGCCGAGTTCCTCTTCCGTGGGGGCGGTCAGCGCCTCACGGAAGATGCGATTGATCCCTTCGAGCACGGCGTTCTTGCGCCGGATGTCCGCCTCCGCCCGGCCGCGCTCGACCGCCGACCAGATCCGCTCGGCCACCTCCCGCAGCAATCCCAGGTCGGCCCCAGTCCAATCGCGTGGGGTCGAGTGGGTGACCCAGAGCGCGCCGACCAGGTTGCCGTTCTTGATGAGTGGTGTGCCCATGCAGGCGCCGATCTGCAGGGCGGCGAAGGCGGGACGGCTCGCCTCCGGAACCGAGGCCTGTGTGTCGGCAAGGACGTGGCACTCCCCGCGGCGGAGGATCTCGGCGGACCATTCGAAGTCCGCGAGCCTGTGCTCGCCGGCGATCGAGGGCGCATCGCCGCGAACGTGGTCCCACGCGATCCGGATAATCCCGGCGGCTTCGTCGGCGGTCGCGTAGTAGCACCGGTCCACATCCAGCCGCTCGCCCACGAGCCGGCATGCCGCGCTCTGGATCGCCTCCGGATCGGTCAGCGAGCGCACCGCATCGCTCAGCGCCAGGAGGAAGGCCTGCCGCTCCTCGCGATCGCGCAGGGCCGTCTCGGCGACTTTGCGCTCGGTGACGTCGTCGTAGAGGATCAGCAGGCGGTCGTTCGCCTGCGGGTAGACGGAGACCTCGAACCAGCGCCCCATCGGCGTGTCCGTGTGCTCCAGCCGCGCCGGCAGGCCCGTCGCGGCGATGCGGTCGTAGGTCTCGACCCACCAGAGATCGAGGTCGGGCACCACTTCGCGTCCCGTCCGCCCGCGTGCCTCCGCGGCCGGCAGGCCGACCAGCCGCTCGAAGGCGGGATTCAGCTCGATGTAGCGGAAATCGACGGCCCGGCCCTGCTCGTCGCGCACGAATTCGAGTTCGCAGAAACCCTGCCCCATGGTCTGGAACAGGGTCCGGTACTTCTCTTCGCTCGCCCGAAGCGCCGCTTCGGCCCAATCGAATTCAAGGATCCGTTGCGCCGTTGCCTCGCGATTCGGCGGCCACCCGGGCGGGTCTGTTCTTTGGCCCATCCTGCGCCCTGCTGCGGCTCGATGGGCATCACCTAATCGGCAGGTTGTCGATTTTGTAAAGCACGCTTGCGTTGTGGAAGCCTACCTCGCCGAGATGTGTACGGTGCGAGATATGTAGGGGGGCCGGCCCGCCGCACCGCCGGTTCCGGTCCGGAACCGGCGGTGTGGAGGCCCCGCGGCTTACGCGCCGCGCAGGCTCGACAGGTCGAGCGGCAGCGAGCGCAGGCGCTGGCCCGTCGCGGCGAAGACCGCGTTGGCGATGGCCGGCGCCAGCACCGGCACGCCGGGCTCGCCGATCCCGGTGGGAGCGACCTCGGAGGGCACGATGTGGACATCGACCCGCGGCATCTCGGAGATGCGCGTCGGCTGGTAGCTGTCGAAGTTCCTCTCCTGCACCACGCCGTCCTTGAGGGTGATGCGGTTGCGCAAAACCGCCGACAGGGCGAAGCCCACCGCACCCTCGACCTGGGCACGCACCACGTCCGGGTTCACGGCGATGCCGACATCGACCGCCGCCACGATCCGGTTGACCTTCACGCCGGACTCGCCCGCCGTGACGTCGGCCACCATCGCGACGTAGGAACCGAAGGATTCGTGCACCGCCACGCCGAGGCCGCGGCCCTTTTCGGATGGTTTTCCGCCCCAGCCGGCCTGCTCGGCGGCGAGCCGCAGCACGCCTGACAGGCGCGGCGCGCGGGTCAGCAGCGACAGCCGGTAGGCGACCGGATCGGACCCCGCCGCATGGGCCAGCTCGTCGATGAACACCTCCATGACGTGGGCGGTGTGGGTGTGGCCGACCGAACGCCACCACAGCACCGGCACGCCCTCGCGGGCATTGTGCACCTCGAAGCGGTAGGCCGGGAGCGCGTAGGGCGTGTCGGAGGCGCCCTCGACGGTGGTGGAGTCGATCCCGTTCTTGACGAGCATCGCCTCGAAGGGCGAGCCGATCATGATCGACTTGCCGACCATGGTGTGGCGCCAGCCGGTGATCTGGCCCTTCTCGTTCAGGCCCGCCTTGACCGTGTGGTGGACCTGCGGGCGGTAATAGCCGGCCGCCATGTCGTCCTCGCGGGTCCAGACAAGGTGGACCGGCGCCTTGCCGTCCCAGGCCTTCACGATTGCGGCGGCTTCGGCGAAGTAGTCGGCGCCCGGCGTGGCCCGGCGGCCGAACGAACCGCCGGCCCATTGGGTGTGCAGCCGGACCCGGTCGGTCGTGACGCCCAGCGTCGCCGCCACCACCGCCTGCTCGATCGTCTGGATCTGGCAGCCGGCATAGACGTCGAAGCTGCCGTCCGCCGCGCGCTCGATCGTGGCGTTCAGGGGCTCCATCGCGGCATGGGCCAGGTAGGGGAAGGAGAACTCCGCCTCCAGCACCTTGGCTGAGCCCTTGATGGCGCCGTCGGCGTCGCCCGCCTGCGAGGCGACGAGGCCGGAGGTCTTGGCCGTCTCGCGGTACTCGGCCAGGATCGCGTCCGAGGAGCGGGTCTCGGCGGCGGAATCGTCCCAGGTGATCTTCAGGGCCTCGCGGGCCTTCATCGCGGTCCAGGTGTCGCGGGCGATCACCGCCACGCCGGTCGGGATCGTGACGATGCCGACGACGCCGGGCATGCCTTGCGCGGCCTCCGCATCCACCGACTTCACCGTGGCGCCGAAGCGCGGCGGGTGGGCGACGAGGGCCGTGACCTGACCGGGGCGGCGGATGTCGAGGGAGTAGATCGCGGTGCCGTCGGTCTTCGCCGCGGAATCGATGCGCGGCACGCGCCCGCCGATCAGCGTCCACTCGGCCGGCGTCTTGAGGCGGGGCTCCTGCGGCACCGGCTTGGCGGCGGCGGCCTCCGCGAACTCGCCGAAGCGGGCCTGCTTGCCCGACTTGTGGCTGATGACGCCCTTGGCGACGGTGATCTCGCCCGCCGGTACGCCCCACTTGTCGGCGGCGGCGGCGATCAGCATGGCGCGGGCGGCCGCACCCGCCTTGCGGAGCTGGAACCAGGAATTGGCGATCGCCGTCGAGCCGCCGGTGCCCTGGACCGGGCCCATCAGCAGGTTGGCGTAGAGCTTGGCGTCGGCCGGGGCGAAGGCGACGCGCATCTGCCCCCAATCCGCGTCGAGTTCATCGGCGAGGATGGTGGTGAGCCCGGTCGTGTTGCCCTGGCCCATATCGAGATGCTTGATCATCACCGTGACGGTGTCGTCGGCGGCGATCCGCACGAAGGCATTGGGCTGGGCCGGGGCCTTCGACAGCGCGTCCGAGGCTTCCGCGGCGCGGGCACCCTTCAGGTCGAGGCGGAAGGCGAGCAGCATGGCACCCGCCGCCGCACCGCCGAGGAAGGCGCGCCGCGAGGGGATGGGCGCATCAGTCAGGTCTCGCTTGAGCATGCCGGGCTCCAAATCTTGATAGGCTGCGGGGCGGCTCAAGCGAGCGTGCGGGCGGCTTCGTGGATGGCGGCGCGGATGCGCTGGTAGGTGCCGCAGCGGCAGACATTGCCGTCCATGGCGCCGTCGATATCCGTGTCGCTGGGCTTCGGGTTCTCGGTGAGCAGACCGATGGCCGACATGATCTGGCCGGACTGGCAGTAGCCGCACTGCACCACGTCGAGGCCGCGCCACGCCGCCTTGACGGCGTCGGCCACCTTGCCCTCGACGCCCTCGATCGTGGTGATCTTGGCCTCGCCGACATCGCCGATGCGGGTCTGGCAGGCGCGCACCGGCTGGCCGTCCATGTGCACGGTGCAGGCGCCGCACTGGGCGATGCCGCAGCCATACTTGGTCCCGGTCATGTCGAGGCGGTCGCGGATCACCCAGAGCAGGGGCATGTCGGGGTCGGCATCGACCTCCCGGGCCACGCCGTTCAGGTTGAGGGTCAGCATGGGCGCTCTCCGAGAGGAAGCTGTCGCACGAAGCGCCCGGGCTCAGGGCCGCCATCGGGCCGCGAGATGCGCTTCGGCACCGTCACTTGGTGTCGGCACCTGGAGTGTCGGCACTTGGAATCGTTCCGAGTTTGATCCTGTCCGCTCGTTCCCGATGTGCGGGAGCGCACTCCGATAAGGATGAGACGTTTCCGCCCCTGGATCTACGCAATTCGCCGGATCGTCGAAGCCGCTTCTTAACGGTTCGCACGGCACCCTGTGGGCTCTCCACCTCACCCCGTGCGCCGCTAGACCACGACCGGGCGCCCGGCGTTCCGATCCCGATTGGCGATCTCGACTGTTATGGCCGACCTCACAGCGGAGATGGTTCAGCGCGGGCGCGGGCCCTCCTCGCAAGAGGTGGCCAAGCGGCGCGGCATCGCGCGCGAAATGCGCTCGGCCCGGGAGCGGCTGACCTCCACGAGCGGCCTGGAACGGGCCTTCGACACCGAACTCCTGCGCCTCTACGCCCAGTACCGGGTCGGGGCGGGCATCCCGCTCCTGATCCTGGCGCTGATGGTCGCGGGTGCCTCCTCGATCTGGGTGCCGGCCGTGACCGCGGCGATCTGGGCGGCCGGGGCGATCGCCGCCACCACCCTGATGCTGCTGCTGAGCCGCCGCTTCCTGCGGCAGGCGCCGGAAAGCCTGTCGCTGAAGCACTGGGGGCGCGCCTTCGTCGCCGCCGAGTTCGGCCAGAGCGCCGCCTGGGCGATGCTGCTTCTCGTGGGCGTTCCCGAGGCGCGCACCTTCGCGTTGTTCGGCCTCGTCATCGTCGCGGCGGTGACGACGATGCTCGCCGCGACCGTGCCGGTCGCCGCCCTGGCCGGCCTCGTGCCGCTGATGCTGGCGGCTTTGTCGCTGCTGATCTTTTCCAGCGACATGGACACGATGCTCCTCGTCGCGATGACGGTGGCGAGCCAGCTCTTCTTCGCCGGGCTGGCCCGCCGCCTCTACGCCTCCGCGGTCGGCACCCTGCAATCGCGGGCGGAGAAGGACGCGATCTTCGCCGAACTCGAACAGGCCAAGGCCAATTCCGACGAGGCCCGGCGGCGGGCGGAGGAGGCGAACCTCGCCAAGTCGCGCTTCCTCGCCACCATGAGCCACGAGCTGCGCACGCCGCTCAACGCCATCCTCGGCTTTTCGGAGGTGATGAAGAACGAGGTGTTCGGCGCCCATGTCGCCCCAGCCTACCGGGAATACGCCACCGACATCCACGACAGCGGGATGCACCTGCTCAATCTCATCAACGAGATCCTCGACCTCTCGCGCATCGAGGCCGGGCGCTACGACCTCACCGAGGAGGCGGTGCAACTCGCCCATACGGTCGAGGAGTGCCGCCACATGATGACCCTGCGCGCCCGCAGCAAGGGCCAGACCTTCGCCAGCCTGATCGACGATTCCCTGCCGCGCCTCTGGGCCGACGAGCGGGCACTGCGCCAGATCGTGCTCAACCTGCTCTCGAACGCGGTGAAGTTCACGCCGCCGGGCGGCGAGATCACGATCAAGGTCGGCTGGACCTCGTCGGGCGGGCAATATCTCAGCGTCAAGGATTCCGGGCCCGGCATCCCCGAGGACGAACTCGGCACGGTGATGTCCTCGTTCGGGCGCGGCTCGCTGGCGATCAAGACCGCCGAGCAGGGCTCCGGCCTCGGCCTGCCGATCGTGAAGGGCCTGATCGACCTCCATGGCGGCGGCTTCCAGCTTAAGTCGAAGCCGCGCGAGGGCACCGAGGTGATCGTCACCTTCCCCGCGAGCCGCGGCATGGACACCCTGCCCGCGATGACGCTCGCTGCCGAGAAGGCCCCGGCCGAGGCGGCGTCCGCCCGGCGGGCGCGGGCGGCCTGACGGACGAAGCGCTCAGCCCGAGCGCCCCGGCCCACGTCCTCAGCCGGCGCGTCTTAATCGGCGCTCTTGCCCGAAACCCCCGCCTGCTCGAACGTCGCCAATGTCGCGGTGGCAGGCGAGCGCGCCCTTCAGCAGGCCGAGCGCCAGGGCCGCGCCGGAGGCTTCGCCGAGGCGCATGTCGAGCGACAGGACGGGCTTGAGGCCGAGCCGTGCCAGCACCTCGCCATGCGCGCCCTCGGCTGAAAGATGCCCGGCGATGCAGTGGTCGAGGGCGTGAGGGTCGGCGGCGTGCAGAATGGCCGCCGCGGCGGTCGCGACATAGCCGTCGAGCACCACCGGCACCCTTTGCAGCCGCGCGGCGAGGATGGCCCCGGCCATCGCCGCGATCTCCCGGCCGCCGAGGCGTGCCAGGATCGTCAGCGGGTCGCCGAGATGATCCTTATGGGTGTCGAGCGCGAGCCGCACGGCCTGCGCCTTGCGGTCGAGGCCGGCCGCATCGAGGCCGGTGCCGCGCCCGACCCAGTGCTCGGCCTCGCCGCCGTAGAGCGCGGCGTAGATCGCCGCCGCGACCGTGGTGTTGCCGATGCCCATCTCGCCGACCGCGAGGCAATCGGTGCCCGCCGCCACCGCCTCCATGCCGAAGGCCATGGTGGCGACGCACCCCTTCTCGTCGAGGGCCGGGCCGGAGCAGATGTCGCCGGTCGGCAGATCCACGGCGAGGTCGAACACCCGGAAGCCGAGGCCGTAGGCGGCGCAGAGCTGGTTGATTGCCGCGCCCCCGGCGGCGAAGTTGTCCAGCATCTGCCGGTTGACCGCGGCGGGGAAGGCCGAGACGCCGCGCTCCACCACGCCGTGGCTGCCGGCGAACACGCAGACCATCGGCCGGTCGAGGGTGGGCTTGGCCTTGCCCTGCCACGCGCCGAGCCATTCCACGAGACCTTCGAGCCGCCCGAGCGCGCCCGGCGGCTTGGTGAGGCTGGCATCCCGCGCCCGGATCGCGGCGACCGCGTCCCCATCGGGGCCGGGCATCTCGGTGAGCAGGCGGCGGATGTCGGCGAAGGGCGAGGCGTCGGGGGTCGGGCTGGAGGTCATCGGCAGGGCTCGTGCGCGTCGGATGCGGGAAAAACGAAGGAGGTCGCCCGATCGGTGCGGGAATTGCCACCGGATAGCCAGCGGCGCCGCGTAGCAGGCAGCCGGCTCCCGGCGCTATAGAAGCGGACGGGCCCGCGGTACAGGTGGCCGAAGGGAAGGGCAGCGGAATGATCGAGCGCAGTGGCCGCGATCTCGGACCGCCCTTTCCGGGGGCGGAGCTGGTCTACGATCTCGCCGCCTGCCTTCGCTTCTTCACCCGCCTGCCGGTTCCGCCACTGCCCGACGAGCCGGCGCCCTACGCCGCGCCGGATTTTCGCACCGTGCCGCGGATGCTGCCGCTGGCCGGGCTGCTGATCGGCGTGCCCGCCGCCCTGGTGCTGGTGCTGGCCTGGGAGATCCGGCTCGGGCCGTTCGTCGCCGCCGCACTCGCCCTCGTGGCGCTCGCGCTCATCACCGGCGCCATGCACGAGGACGGCTTGGCCGACGTCGCCGACGGGTTCGGCGGAGGACAGAGCCGCGAGCGCAGCCTGGAGATCATGCGCGACAGCCGCATCGGCGCCTATGGCGGCACCGCTTTGTTCCTCGGGCTGGCGCTGCGGGCGGCGATGCTCGCCACCCTGCTCGACCGCTCCGGCGGGCTCGCCGCCGTGTCGCTCCTGTTCGCCGCGGCCCTGTCGCGGACGGTGGCGCTGCTCCCGCTCGCGATCCTCGACCCCGCCCGTCCCGGCGGAGCGGGTGCCGCCGTCGGCCGGCCGAGCCGGGCGACGCTGGGGATCGCGGGATCGATCTGCCTGATCCTTGCCGGGATCGCCGCCGCCCTCGGCCTGCCGCCGCTGGGTCTCGGCCTCGCGCTGATCCTGGCGCCGCTCGCAGCCTTCGGCCTGAGCGCGCTCGCCGAACGGAAGATCGGCGGACAGACCGGCGACGTGGTCGGCGCCTGCCAGCAGGTCGGCGAGATCGCGGTGCTGCTGGCCCTGGTGGCAGCGACGGCCTAGGCGAGATCCGCGCGATGCTGAGGATCCTCCGCCGGCTCTTCCAGAGCCGGAGGGTGAAGGCGCAGAGCCAAGCCCCGTCCGACTCGCCCCTGGAGGCGATCGACCGGGCCGACACCGCCGAGCGGATCGAGATCCTGGCCCGCGGCGGCTTCGAGACCGAAGCCTCGACGCTCGAGACGATCCTGGACGAGTACCTGAACCCCGACGAGATCGATCCCGAGGATCGCCGCTGGGTCGAGGCGGAGGTGGCGCGCGCCTTCGCACGCAAGCGGGCCGACGAGGCGACCTGGCCGCTGGAAACGGATTTCGACCGCCTCGCCATCGCCTTCGACACACTCGACGCGAGCGGCATCATCGCGCTGCACGATGCCGGCTACACCCGCTCGGACGGAATCTCGGATGCGGCCGAAATCTATCACCAGCGCCGGGAGCGCGGGCGCGCGTCGCGGGGGTTCGTCTTCTACCACGGGCAGGATATCGAAGCGGTCGTCTTCGACCGGGGGCTCTATCTCGCCTTCGGCGCGTTCGACGACCGCGATGCGACCATGGCCGCCATCGCCGCCGAGATCGTGGCGGCCGTGGAGGCGCAAGGGTTGCGGACGCATTGGGAGGGGGATGTGGGGACGCGCATCCTCGTCCACCCGATCCACTGGTTGAAGCGCAGCCCGTCCGACGACCCGCGGGCGGCGTAAGGTTTTCGGTGAGACCTTGATTCACGGCCCCGCTCCGTCCCATTTGCACGGGCGATGCTGGCGACCCCTTCGAAGAAACCCTCCTCACCCTGCACCAAGCTTTGCGTGCTCGATGCCGTGACGGGCCTGTGCGAGGGCTGCGGGCGCACGCGCGACGAGATCGGGCTGTGGGGCTCGCTCTCCGAGGCACAGCGGCTGGCTGTCATGGCCGCGCTGCCCGAGCGGCTGCGCCGGGCCTATCCCGGCCGGGAGGCATGCGCGTCATGATGTGGGCCGCGCTCGCCATTCTCGGGATCGGCCTCGCCGTCCTGATCGCCAACCATGACGGCGGCCCGGTGATGGGGCTCGATGCCGATCAGCTCGCCGGCGTCGTGTCGATGACCGCGCTGCTGTTGCTGCTCGTCGCCGGCCGCTGGCGGCAGGCGCTCGTCATGCCGGGCAAGACCCTGGCTTCGATCCTGATCTGGCTCGCCATCGGCGCGGTGATCGTCGTCGGCTACACCTATCGCGACGACGCGCAGCGGGTCGGCGCCAACGTCGTCGGGGCGCTGCGCCCCGGCACCGCCATTGTCGGCCCGGGCGGCGAGGTGACGATCACCCGCCGCTCGGACGGCGATTTCGCCGTTCTGGCGGCGGTGAACGGCGGGGCCGAGCAGCGCTTCGTCTTCGACACGGGCGCGAGCAGCGTCGTGCTCACCGCCGAGACGGCCGAGCGCCTCGGCATCCGTCCGCCGGAGAGCGCCTTCACCCAGCGCGTCTCCACCGCCAACGGCACCGCGCTCACCGCGCCGATCCGGCTCGACTCGATCACCGTCGGGCCGATCACCGAGCGCAACGTCAACGCCATGGTGAGCCGGCCCGGCGTGCTGACCACCAACCTGCTCGGCCAGAGCTTCCTCGACCGGTTGCCCTCCTACGAGGTGCGCGGCGACCGGCTGATCCTGCGCAGCCGCTGACGGGCGTCAGCGCCGCCCACCGCCTCCGAAGCCGCCCGGGACGTTTTCAGGCTCGCGGTCGGTGCTTTGTCCGAGCACCATCAGGCGGCCTCGGGCCACGGCCTCGACGGGGCCGATGACCTCGCTCGTCACCGCGATGGCAAGAGTGAACCACGTCCACGGACAAATCGTTTGAACGGCTCAGCCTTCCCGGCGCGGGTGACGATCCCGGCCGGTGCAAAGCTGTGAGGGGAGCGTTTCGAACGGAGTTTTCCGACCTTGGCTATACGTCCTTACAGCGCCGCCCGGCGTCTTCCCCTCGTTGCCGCACTCTCGGCCGTCCTGCTCGGCCTCGCACCGCTCGCCGTCTCGGCTCAGTCCGTGGCCACACCGGACCTCGAGGCGCCCTCCGTCGAGGCGCCGACCGCGCCCGACCTCGGCAACGGATTGCCCCAGGGCGCCTTGGTTTTTCACGGTAATTATTGCGGCCCAGGCAGCCGCGGCGCCGGCCTTCCGCCGATCGATGCCCTCGACCGGGCCTGCATGCACCACGATGCCTGCTCGCCGCCGGTGGGCCAGGGGCTGCCGACCTGCTCCTGCAACGACCAGCTGGCGCGCGAAGCCAGGCAAGTGGCCCGGACGCCGCGGATCGACGACGAATTGCGGACAGCGGCGGAGTTCGTCGCCGTCGGCGCGAAGGCGCTGGCCTGCGAACCCTAAAATCTAACCCCTGATACGGCATCGGCCCGGAGCGCTCGTTCCGGGCCGATGTCATTTTGTGAGATGGATGTCTCTTTCGAAGCGCGGATGGCCGCGACTCGTCCGGCTTGCAGCGGGCGTCTGCGCGACCTCAGGCCGGGTGGGGCGCCCTAGGCCTCGGGCGGCTCCATCGGAATTCCCAGCGCGTCGAGACCTTCTTCGAGGAGCGGCGCCGCATCCGGCGTGCCGAGCAACTCGCGGATCACCGTATCGCCCGCCGCCTCACGCTCCTTGGCGAAGTTGACCGCCGTGTGCCATTCGGCCGCCTCGTAGTCGCCGCGGCCGATATACAGCAGTGCTCCGAGATCGGCGCGCTCATCCTCGTTGAGCCCGGCGATCATGCTGCGGATCTCCTGCTCGGTGGCGTCGTCGGTGCCGCCGACCAGCATGTCGATCGAGCCGTCATCGGTCGGGTTGGAGCCCGAATCCGGATCGGTCGCGCCTTCCTTCACCTCGACCGCCCGCAGCCGCAGGATGATCTCGGTGATCTTGTCGAGGGCAATGTCCATACGTGGCTCCAGCATCGACGGCCCACGATACGCGGCGCGTCGGGTTCGAACGGAACGCGCCGTGTCCGCCGCGATCGTCCGGGCCGGCCGGTGACGTCGGGCTGCGACAGGGCGCAGAGGCCTCGACAACCCATGGCGTGGCCGTTGGTTCGGCCGTGCCGGAGCACCATGCGGAATCGGGAGAGGAAAGGGGTGGAAGCGGCGGGCGCGTTGGCCCGGACAGCCTCAGGCCCGCGGCGGGTATCCGCCCGGCTCGGCCTCCGCGGTCCGCGCCGGCCGTTCCTCCTCCCGCCGGTGCCACATCAGCAGCAGGGCGGAGATCACGAGCCAGGGACCGGCGATCCCGATGAAGAAGGACATGGGCGCATCTCCCCGCGGCGGCGTCTGCTGTTTCGAGAAAATCCGGTCCGCGTGAGAGAGGATGATAGGGGCTGCCGACCGGTCCGCAAGCGGCGCGTCAGGCGAACAATTCGGGGCGGCGCAGGCGGAGCGAGAGCAGGAGCACTAGCGTCTTCATATCGACGATCTCGCCGGCCTCGCTCATGGCGGCGAGGGTGGAGAGCGGCATCTCGACCACGGTGATCGCCTCGTGCTCCTCAGCCAAGCCGCCGCCCGGCCCTTCCCGGTCGCTCTCCGCGTAGGGGGCGAGGTAGAGGTGCATCCGCTCGGTGGAGATCCCCGGCAGGCTCCACACCGTGGAGACCGGCTCCAGATGCGACAGCCGCAGGCCGGTCTCCTCGAAGGCCTCCCGGCGCACGCCCTCGTCCGGGTCGGCCTCGTCGAGCAGGCCGGCGGGCACTTCCAGCAGGTCGGTCACGCCCGCGGTAAAGAAGGGTGGGGCGCGGAACTGCCGGATCAGCAGGGCCACCTTGCGCTCGGGATCGTAGGGCAGCACGCAGACCGCCTCGCCGTGATCCTCGATCTCGCGGGTCACCGCGGTGCCCTCGGGAGTCGTCACCTCGGCGACGAGGAAGGTTGCCCAGCCATCGTGGACGGTGCGGGTGCCGCGGATCTCGGGGGGCATGGCGTCTCCGGTTCGGGGCTTCAGGTCGGAATCTCGGGGTCAGGCTTGCGCAGGCGGGCGGTCGACGCCGCGGCGGATCAGGAAGCGCGCGGCCGGGCCGCGGCGCTCCAGCGCCTCCAGCGCGGCCCCTTCCTCGCGGACGACGTTGGGGATGTCGATCCCGGCCAGCGGATCGGTCGCGGTCACGGCCAGGCGCGCGCCGGGCGCGAGGGCCCGCAGGGCCTTGCGCGTGCGCAAAGCGGGGAGGGGGCATTTGAGGCCGCTGAGGTCGAGTTCGACCGTGCCGTCCTGCGAGATCTCGGACATGGGAGCGGCGCATAACACGAAAACGCCCTGCCGGCTGAACCCAGCCGCAGGGCGTTGTCTTCAGCGGTGGAGGAGACGGCTACCAGCCGTAGGGGCCGTAGCCGTAATAGCCGCCATAAACCGGGTAGCCGTAGCTGCCGTAATAGCCGACGGGGACGCCGTAGCCGTAGTAACCGCCATAGGCCGGATAGCCGTAGTAGCGCGGGGCTGCGCTGGCGGCGATCGCGCCGCCGATCAGGCCGAGCGCCGCACCCGCGAACAGCGCACCCGCGACGTTGCGGCGGCGATAACCGTAGCCGTAGCCGTAACGGGGGCCGTAATAGCCGCCGTAATATCCGCGGCGCCAGCCGACGGTCTCGACGGCGGGGCCGCCGGCGACCTGCGCAGCGCTCATCGCCGGCAGGGGCGCGGCCTGGACGGGCGAAACGGCCGTCACCGTCAGGCTCGCCGCGGTGAGGCCGGCCAGCGTCAGGGTCGTGATGCGGGACATGGATGCGAACTCCTTACGCGATAAGGAACACGCAGAGGAACAACGCCGCACAGAACGCGTTCCGACTGCCCCGCTTGCCGTGGAAGAAAATCTAGGGTGGTACCCGCACGATCAGAACGTGCAGGCCGTGAAGGCCGGATCGACCGACTTCTCCCAGGGGCCTTCGTAGTCGGCGAGCCGCTCCTGCGCGTGGCTGCGGCCGGCTGCCACGATCGCTTCCAGCGGCTGGAGATAGACCGCCTCGTCGCGGCCGTTGCCGTCGCGGCGCGCCCGCGCCTGAAGCCCGGTGCGGGCGATGGGCGAGCGCCTCCGCCGCGACCGCGCCGAGGCAGCGCCCGCCGATGCTGGCATGGAGCCCGAGCCGCGGCACGGCCGCGCGCATCGATTCCCGCTCGCTGGCGGACCAGCCGCGCACCAGATCCCAGGCGGCGGAGAGGGCGGTCTCGTCGTAGAGGAGCCCGACCCAGAAAGCCGATTGCGCGGCGATCATCGCCGGCCCGCCGACATCGGCCCCGCGCATCTCGAGGAAGCGCTTGAGCCGCACTTCCGGGAAGACGGTGGAGGCGTGGTTCGCCCAATCCGAGACGGTGGCCCGCTCGCCCGGCAGTTGCGCGAGGCGCCCGGCCATCAGGTCGCGGAACGAGGCTCCGGCGACGTCGTGGTAGGTCTCGCCGCGCTTGACGAAATACATCGGCACGTCGAGCAGCCAATCGGCGTAAGCCTCGTAGCCGAAGCCCTCATCGAAGGCGAAGGCCAGCATGCCGGTGCGGTCGGGGTCGGTGTCGCGCCAGATCTCCGAGCGGCGCGACAGGAAGCCGTTGGGCCGCCCGTCGGTGAAGGGCGAGTTGGCAAACAGCGCCGTGGCGATGGGCTGAAGCGCGAGGCTGACGCGCATCTTGCGCACCATGTCGGCCTCGGAGGCGAAATCGACGTTCACCTGCACGGTCGCGGTGCGCAGCATCATGTCGAGGCCGAGCTTGCCCACCTTGGGCATGTAGTTGCGCATGATGCGGTAGCGGCTCTTCGGCATCTGCGGCGTCGCCTCGCGGGTCCATTTCGGACTCATGCCGAGGTCGAGGAAGCCGATGCCGAGAGGCTCGGCCGCGCGCTTCGTGGCCGCGAGATGCTCGTCGAGTTCGGTCGCGGTCGCGTGGATGTCGGGCAGTGGCGCGCCGGAGAGTTCGAACTGGCCGCCGGGCTCGATCGAGATCGCGCCACCGCCCTCGGGTCCCGCCAGACCGATGATGTTGCCGGCATCCAGGATCGGCTCCCAGCCGGTCTCCCGGCCGAGATTTTCCAGAAGCGCCCGGATGCCGCGCTCGCCTTCATAGGGAACGGGCATGTGGTCGGCGGTGTAGAACGGGATCTTCTCGTGCTCGGTGCCGATCGCGAACCGTGCGCGCGGTTTTTCGCCCGCGGCGAACCACGCGATCAGTTCGTCCCGCGTCGTGAGCGGGGTGGTGTCGGACGTGTCGCGCGCCATGCGCTGCCTCGAAGGTAACGTCGGTCGAAGGGGTCAGCGGCGCGCCGAGAATCCGCCACCGGAGGGGCCGTCAGCAGCCGCACCGGATGTCGTGTCCTTAGAGGACGCTGCAAGAGTGAACAACGCGCCCGCCGACCGCATGGCAGACATGACATAAGCTAATGTTTACGGCGTCTACCTCGCCGATCACCGATCCGCGAAATAGGCGCCGTAGGCGGCCCGATCCACCCCCGCCCGAAGGAGAAGCTGGAGCATCAGCCGCGCCTTCACGCCCGACAGGATGCCGGCCGAGAGCGCGCCGCGACCCAGCAGATCGATCTCGCCGCCGGGATACCCGTATGTGCGCGAGAACACAGGACCGGTCTCGGTGCGGGAGGCGAGCACCACCGGAAGCCGCGCGATCAAGGTGGAGACGATCTCCGCCAGCGCCTCCGGCACGTGGCCCGCGCCCATTCCCTCGATCACGACGCCCGCGAAGCCGAGATCGGGCAGGGCGGCGAGCAGACGTCCGTCGTCGCCGATCCCCATCTTCAGGAGCGCCACCGGGGCCGGCTCATCCGTCAAAGGACCGGTCAGGGTAAGGCTGCGGTGGGACCGCACGAAAATCCGGGCCTCGCCCTCGATCACGAGACCGACCGGGCCGGCGAGCGGTGAGCGGAAGGCCGAAGGCAGGGCGGTGTGGGCCTTCTGCACGAGGCGGGCGGCGTGGATCTCGTCGTTGAGGACGGCGAGCACGCCCATTCCCCGCGCCGAAGCGCTGCCCGCGACGATGGTCGCGGCCAGCAGGTTGCCGGGCCCGTCGGCGCCGGCGCTTTCCGGCCCGCGCATCGCGCCGGTGACGACGACGGGCTTGTCGCCGGCGACCAAGCTGTCGAGGACGAAGGCCGTTTCCTCGATCGTGTCGGTGCCCTGGATCACCACCGCGCCGTCGAGGTCGCCCGCGAGACGCTCGTTCAACGTGCGCGCCACGCCGATGAGGTCGTCGAGGGTGAGCCCGGCGCTCGGCCGGCGCAGGGGCGAGAGCGTCTCGATGGATGCCACCGTGGCGAGCCCCGGTACCGAGGCTGCGAGGTCGGCGGCCGTCAGCGTCGGCACGATCCCGCCCTCAAGGCTCCGGGTCATGGTGATCGTCCCGCCGAGGGACAGGAGGAGGATGCGGGGCAACGTCATTCTTTAAGACATCCTCAATTCGGCTCGGCTCACCGCGCATCCCCCAGAACCGCCTGCACCAGCGCCAGCACCGCCACCGCGGCCGTATCCGCCCGCAGGATGCGCGGACCGAGCGACAGCGCGACCGTGTTGGGGCGAGCGGCGATCAGCGCGCGCTCCTCTTCGTGGAACCCGCCTTCGGGACCGACCAGCACGGCGAGCGGCGGCGGGTTCGCCGGATCGGCCGCACCGCGCAGGGCCGCCACCGGATCGGTGACGGCTGCGTCCTCGTCGCAGAACACGAGCAGGCGATTCGCTTCGAGGGCATCGAGGCAGGCGGGCAGCCGGGCCGGCTCGCCGATCTCCGGCACGGAGAGGATGCCGCATTGCTCGGCCGCCTCGATCGCGTTGGCCTGGAGACGATCGAGCTTGATCCGCTCGCCTTGGGTGAAGCGGGTGAAGACCGGCTGGAGGCGCCCCGCGCCCATCTCCACCGCCTTCTGCGCCATGTAGTCGATCCGGCCGGTCTTCAGCGGCGCGAACAGGTAGTGGAGGTCGGCCGGCGCCGGCTGCGGCCGGGTCTGCGCCACCACGCGCAGGTCCGCGCTCTTGCGGCCCTGCGGCACGATCTCGGCGCGCCACTCGCCGTCGCGCCCGTTGAACAGCAGGACGGGCTCGCCCTCCGCGCGGCGCAAAACCGTGAGCAGGTAGTTCGCCTGCGCCCGCTCCAGCGGCAGGACGCGCCCCTCCGCTAGATCCGCTTCGACGAAGAGGCGTGGAGCGGTGAAGTCGTAAGCAGCCATGGTCTCTCGCAGGCAAGCCGGTCTCGTCGCGTGGCGGCCCCGGCCTGTCAATCGGCGGCGGCCCGACGCTCACTGGTGCAAAAACAGCACGCCTCGAATGTTTCAAGGCGTTTCCCACGCTCCTGGCATTCGTGCGGCGGAAGGCACCATTGGCGCCACAATCCCGTGCGCAGAAGACTTCCGCATCGAAACACTTCAAGCCCCTCTGCCGGGCCCATGGCGCGAGCCGCCAGGGATTCAGGCCGGATGGGCGCTGCGGGATCGGGGGTACACCCGTCGCGGCATGCGGGGAGAAGGACCGGGCCGAATGTCTGCCAGGATTGTTGCACCGACGAAGACCGCCGCCGCTCTTGTCGGCCTTGTCCTGCTGGCTGGGCCGGCTCTGGCCCAGAGCATGGGCGGGATGCCGCTGCCGTCGATGGATACGCCGGCGGAGCCCGCGCCCTCGGCCGGCGCGCCGATGAGCGTTCCCGCGCCGATGGCGCCGGCTGCGCCCGCCCAGTCTGTGCCGCAGCAGGCGGGCACGGATTGCAGCTCGATCCAGAAGACGCTGATCGAGCGCAAGAACCTCGTGGCCAAGGCGAACTCCGCCTCGAACTCGAAGAAGAAGATGACGCCGCAGGAGGCGTGCTCCCTGTTCGGCCAGCTCCAGGCCAACGGCGCCACCGGCATCAAGTGGATCACCGCCAACAAGGAGTGGTGCTCGATCCCGGATTCGTTCTCGGAAGGCTTCAAGGCCGACCATAACAAGGTCGCGGCGATCCGCACCAAGGTCTGCGGCATCGCCGCCCAGGCCACGAAGATGGAAGCCCAGGCCAAGACTCAGGCGCAGAACGGCGGCGGTGGCGGCGGACTGCTCGGCGGTCCCGGCCTGTCGGGCGCCTTCCGCATGCCGCAGGGCGCGCTTTAAAAGACGCGTTCTAAGGTCTTCAGCTCCGCGTCACCGTTGCCCTCTCCGTCCGAGCCCGGCTCCGGCCGCGTCGCCGACGCGGTCGCCGGCCATTGGGCCGACCGGCTCGCGCCGGCCGGGGCGCGGCCCTATCTGCGCCTCGCCCGGATCGAGCGGCCGATCGGCTGGTGGTTGCTGCTGCTGCCGTGCTGGTGGTCGGCGGCCCTCGCTGCGACCGCCGCCGGGAATCCCGGCCCCCATCTCGGCCATCTCGTGCTGTTCCTGATCGGCGCGGTGGCGATGCGCGGCGCCGGCTCGACCTACAACGACATCGCTGACCGGAAGCTCGACGCGCAGGTCGAGCGCACCCGCTCGCGCCCGCTCCCCTCGGGGCAGGTGACGACGAAACAGGCCGCCGCCTTCCTGGTAGCCCAGGCGCTGGTCGGCCTCGCGGTGCTGCTGCAGTTCAACGCGACCGCAATTCTCGTCGGCATGCTCTCGCTGGCGCCGGTGGCGATCTACCCGTTCATGAAGCGGGTGATGCCGATGCCGCAGGCGGTGCTCGGCCTCGCCTTCGGCTGGGGCGCCTTAATGGGCTGGGTCGCCGTGTTCGGCCGCCTCGATCCGCCGGCCCTGTGGCTCTATGCGGGCACGATCTGCTGGATTGTCGGCTACGACACGATCTACGCGGTGCAGGACATCGAGGATGACGAGATCGTCGGCATCCATTCCTCGGCCCGGCTGTTCGGGACGCGCCTGCGGCTCGCGGTGGGGCTGTGTTACGCCGGCACCATCGCCCTGTTCGTGCCGGCGCTGATCGGCGCCGGGGCCGGCCTGTTGAGCTGGCTAGGTCTCGGGCTGTTCGCCGCCCATCTCGCCCGGCAGGTCATGCATCTTTCCGAGCGCGACGGCCTGCGGGCTCTGGCACTGTTCCGCTCGAACCGCGATGCGGGCCTCATCCTGTTCGCGGGGCTCGCCGCCGACGCGCTGTGGCAGGGTCTGCACTGAATCGGCCGTGGCGAGGGCTCGTCCCCGCGCCATATTCGATTCCATGAGTGAGACAGATCCGCACCGACCACCCGACGATCCGATTACCCAGGGCGCCCGTGCCCGGATTCAGGGGCGTCCGCGCGACGCCTGCCCCTATCCGGTGAATTCGCCCGAGCGCACGGCGTGGCTCGAGGGCTATGACGGCTCTCCGGCCGACCGTTCGTCGGACAGGCCGCTCGATAACGGCTGAGGCGGGACACCATCTCAGCCGCGGGAGATGATTTCGCTCTCGCCCCGGTGGATGCAGGGCCGGGCCGGGAGACGGGCGGGCTTGCGCCGCACGAGGAAGCGCGGGCGGCGTCCGCTGAGCGCGGCGTGACGGCGGCGCTGGCGGCCCTTGCCGAGCACGACCGGCCCCAGTTGCTGCGAGACCGGGACGATGGCGCCGTCCTCGCGCAGCAGCATCCGGGCGAGACCGCCCGTGGTTCGAGATGTCGCGCCACACCGCCACGACATCCTCCTCCGGGAACGGCCCGAGCCGCATCGACACCTCGCCCTCGTTATCGACGAGAAGCAGCGAGAAGCGGTCCTCGCCGCAGGCATCGGCCGCATCGTCGGCGAAAGCCAGCGCCACGCCGGCGGGCGCGAGGCCATGGGTCGCCCCGAGAACCGGCAGCGGCGTCGCCTGAACCGTGATGCAGGGCGCGCTCATCTCGTCCTCGCTGCCGGGCCGACAGTTCTGATTCATGATCTCGAAAGTCATCATCGGTTCGACGCCCTATCCCGTGTCGCGGTCTCTGTCGGACGCGCTGATCTGACAAGCACAGTGCCGGTCGTCTCCCCCAAGGCGCCTTAAGAGTGAGCGTTAAGCGTTCGTGGATCGAGCCGAAGTCTGCCGGATGCTCAACGGACCCTTGCCGGGATTGGTGCAAATGTCGGTAACCGTGCGGGCGCCGCGGCGCCGGCCCGGCGATGCCGCCGAGCGTGCGCGCGGCCGGGGCGGCCGGCCCTGCATCACTGCGTTCCGAAATCCGATGGCTACTTTTTCCGCCGATGCTCTAGAACGAAAGGGTGTCGGCGCCGTTCAAGCGGCATGAGGCCGGCTTTGAACGAACGGCTCCGACCGGATCCATGACCCAGACGACATCCTCTCTCGCGGCGCTGCGGCCCGTGCTGCACGACGCGATCCGGGAGGCCGCCGCGCTCGCGCTGCCCTTCTTCCGCCAGGGGGATCAGACCAGCGCCCGGGTCTGGTCGAAGGCCGGCGGCTCGCCGGTCACCGAGGCGGACGTCGCCGTGGACACCTTCCTCAAGATCCGGCTGTCGCAGATCGAGCCGCGGGCCGCCTGGCTCTCGGAGGAGACCAGCGACGATCCGGTGCGGCTCGGTCACGACTTCGTCTGGATCGTCGATCCGATCGACGGCACCCGCGCCTTCCTGTCCGGACATCCGGATTGGTCGATCGCCGTCGCTTTGCTGGCCCGGGGCGAGCCGGTGCTCGGCGGCGTCTTCGCCCCCGCGACCGAGCAGTTCTACGAGGCCGTGGCGGGCGAGGGCGCGACCCTCAACGGAGCGCCCATTCGCGTCGCGCCGCAGGCCACGTTGGAGGGCGCACGCATCACCGGCCCTAAGCCAATGCAAGACCGCCTGCTCGACGGCGCGGCGCGGCTCGGGCCGCGCCCCTCGGTCACGGTGGTCGATCGGGTGCCCTCGCTGGCCCTGCGGCTCGCGCGGGTGGCCGAGGGCCGGATCGATCTCGGCCTCGTCTCCCGGGATGCGCGGGACTGGGATCTCGCCGGCGCGGACCTCATCGTTCGCGAGGCGGGCGGCGTGGTCTGTGATCTCCAAGGCCGGCCGGCGGTCTATAACCGCCCGGAGCCGCGTCACGGCGAGTTGATCGCCGTGCCGCTGCCGCTGCGCGATCCCGCGCTGGCTGCGCTGGAGGCGTGAGCGCCGGAGCCGGGCGAACTCGCTCGGGTAAAGGGTGAGAGGGCCGCGGCCCTACCGCGCGGTATTCACCCAGCGCACGAGGTCGGCGAGCACTTGGCCCAAAGCCGCGTCGAGGCCGGCGGCGGCGCTTTGCGGATCGACCTTCTTCACCGGGACGCGGGCGGTGAAGACGCGGGCGTTGACGACCCGTCCGGTTCCCTCGGCGATCAGCTTGGCCGAGAGGTCCACCACCGCTTCGCCGGTGCCGGAATTGACGTCGAACTCGCGGATCTCGCTGACGAGCTGGTAGTCCGACGGCACCTTGTCGCTGGGCCGCGAGACCGAGCGCAGGCGGCCGGTATTCTCCAGGCTCTGGATCACCCGCGTCTGGATCAGCCGCGGCAGGCGGTCGGCCCACTGGCCGCCGCCGAGGAAGGACAGGGAGCCGCCGGGTTCGCGCACGATGATGCGGTCGGCCTCCATCGGCTGCAGGCCGACGGGCTCGGACACGACGATCGAGCGTGCTGCGCCGCCCGCCCGCGCCTGACCCGGCAGGGCGGCGAGGTCGAAGGTGAGCGGCGTGCCGCCGCCGCAGCCGCCAAGGAGCGCGAGCGGCGCGAGAAGGGCGCCCGCCCTCAGGATGCGGCCGGACAGGGGGCGACCGGGAAGAGCAGGCGAGAGAGGAAGACGCGTCATACGCTCGGGCACCGTCCGTTCGCTGTCGGGGAGACTGACACCCCCTCTAGCACGCGGGAGCATACGCCAACGCTCAAGCTGCGCCGTGCGTGCCGACACATCGTTCGGAATCCGAACCGCTCAGCGGCCACCGTTGTATTCCGGCAACGACGGCTTGCCGCCGAAAATAACTTGTGATGGGTCGCGCTCCAGGCTGCGGGCCGCTCGGCTCAGGGTATTGAGCGTGCGCTGGCCGTCGCTCGACAGCGCCTCGACCTCGCGCCGGCTCGTCCCCGACAGGCGGTTGAAGCTCGTGGAGATGTTGGCGGTGCGCTTGTCGAGGTTCTCCGACAGCGCCCGGAACGCACGGCCGGCGTCGCGCACGGAGATCGCCGCCTCGCGGATCTCGGCGAAGGTGCCCGCGCCCTGCTGGCCCGAGGCCGAGCCGAGGAAGCCCTCCGCGCCCTTCAGCACGCCGTCGATCTTGTCGGCGGAGGCGTTGAGCTTGGCCGCGAGGCTGCGGGCATTATGCAGCCCGGCCTGGATGTCTCCGCTCGAATTCGCCAGCGCAGTCGAGAAGGTCTCGGCGTTCTCGATCACCCGGTTGAGGCGCTGCCCGTCCACCGATTTGACGAGACCGGCGATGGAGGGCCCGGCCTCGGCCAGCGTCTTCGAGAAGGACTCAACATTGGCGAGGGTGCGGGTGATCGCGCCCTCGTTGCCGGCCACCACCTTGTCGAGGCGCTGCAGTACGTCGTCGGCCCGCTGCGCGATCTGCTTGGCCGCCGCCATCATGTCCTGGATGTCGCTCGAATCGGCGAAGATCGTCGGCATCTTGTCGCCCGAGCCCGGCGTGAGGGCGGGCGCGTCGGCGCTGCCGCCGGAAAGCGCGATCTGAGAGACGCCGGTCAGCATCGCGGAATCGAGCCGCGCGCGGGTGTCGGCGCGCAGCGGCGTCGAGGGATCGACCTGCACGATCGCCACGACCCGGCGCGGGTCCTGCGGCAGCAGGCGCACGTCGAGCGCCTCGCCGACCTTGATACCGTTGAACGAGACGGTCGAGCCCTTGGCCAGCCCCCCGACCGAGCCGGAGAATACGATGCGGAGCGCCTGGGTCGCCTGTCCCCGGGAGCCGCCCTGGAGCCAGAACACGAAGCCGAAGGCGGCCAGCACGACGCCGATGGTGAAGGCGCCGATCAGGACGTAGTTTGCGCGAGTCTCCATCGGCTCAGCTCTAATCCCGATCCGAGGGGGCGAAGCGGTGCGAAACCGCACCGGGGGCGATCATCGCGGCCTTATGCATGGGCGTAGCCGGGCTGCGCCGCTTGGCCGGGCTGCGCCGTTTGGCTCGGCGTAGCGATGGCGCGGGCGCGCTTGCCGTGGAAGTAGGAGCGCAGCCATGGATGGTCGCTCGCCAGCATCTCCTCGATCGTCCCCTGCGCGATGATCCGGCCGTCGCCCAGCGCCGCGATGCGGTCGCAGGCGGTGTAGAGGCTGTCGAGATCGTGCGTCACCATGAAGACCGTCAGGCCGAGCGTCTTCTTCAGGGTCGAGACGAGGTCGTCGAACTCGCCCGCGCCGATCGGGTCGAGGCCCGAGGTCGGCTCGTCGAGGAACAGGATCTCCGGGTCCAGCGCCAGCGAGCGGGCGAGCGCGGCGCGCTTGATCATGCCGCCCGAGAGTTCCGAGGGGTACTTGTCGGCGGCATCCGGCTTGAGGCCGACCATCTCGATCTTGAGGCGGGCGAACTCGTCGAGCAGGCGCTCGGACAGCTTCAGATGCTCGCGCATCGGCATCTGGATGTTCTGCTTGACGGTGAGACCCGAGAACAGCGCCCCCTGCTGGAACAACACGCCCCAGCGCTGCTCCAATTGACGGCGCCGGGCCACGGTGAGCCCGTCCACGTTCTCGCCGAAGATCTCGATCGTGCCCGAGCGTTTCGGCACTAGCCCGAGGATGGTGCGCGTCAGCACCGACTTGCCCTGACCCGAGGGACCGACGAAACCGAGAATCTCGCCGCGGCGGATGTCGAGGTCGAGCCCCTTCATCACCGTGCGCTGGCCGAAGCCGACCACGAGATCACGCACGCGAATAATCGCGTCGCTCTGGGCGGCGGTTGGCCCGGCCGGGGAAAGATGAGGGGTGGTCAAAGGGTCCGTCCGAACGTCGTCTGCCTGAAAAAGGCTAGAAATCGATCGCGGCGAAGAAGACCGCGAACAGGCCATCCAGCACGATCACCATGAAGATTGACTTGACGACTGAGGCGGTGACGTGGCGCCCGAGCGACTCCGCCGAGCCCTCGACCGCGAACCCCTCGATCGTCGCGATGATGCCGATCGTCAGCGCCATGAACGGCGCCTTGATGAGCCCGACCGCGAAATGGTGGAACGACACCGCCGCCTGGAGCCGCGCCAGGAAGGCGTCGGTGGTCATGCCGCCGTAGATCGCGGCGGTGAGGCCGCCGCCCGCGAGCGCGGCGAGCGAGCCGAGGAAGGCCAGGATCGGCAGGCCGATCACAAGTGCGAGAATGCGCGGCAGGATCAGGATTTCGATCGGGTCGAGGCCCATCACACGCAAGGCATCGACCTCCTCGCGCATCCGCATCGAACCGATCTCGGCGGTGAACGCCGAGCCGGAGCGGCCCGCCACCATGATCGAGGTGAGGAGCACCCCGAGTTCGCGCAGGATCAGCAGGCCGATCAGGTTCACGACGAAGCTCTGCGCCCCGAACCGCTGGAGCTGGAAGATGCCCTGCTGCGCGACGATACCGCCGACGAGGAACGAGATCAGCACGATGATCGGCACGCCGCGGAGCGCCACCTGTTCGAGCTGGTTGACGAGCGCGGCCATGCGAAAAGTCTGCGGCCGGCGCGCGACCCGGCCGCCGGCGGCGACCACCTCGCCGAGGAAGGCGATGCCGGACAGGATCTCGTTGCCGCCGCGCGCGACGCGCTGACCGGTGGTGTCGAGGAAGCGCAGGACCGGGTTGCGGGTATCCTGCGGCACCGGTTCGGGCTCGCGCAGGCCCATCTCGCCGAGCAGGATGCGGTGCTCGGGCCGCGCCCCGGCATAGGCCAGCCGCCCGCCCGCCGCCTCGATCTCGGCGCGGGTCCGCTCCAAGACCCAGGCGCCGAGGGTGTCGAGCCGGGCCAAGCCGCTGAGGTCCACCAGCACGGGCTGAGTCCGGCCCTGGGCGGCGATGCGCGCCGAGGCGCTCTCGACCGCCGGACCCTGGTCCGCGGTCCAGCGGCCATGCAGGATCACGCGGCCGCCGCCCGCATCGAGGTCGGCGCCCGCGGCTTCCGAGATGCCCGAGCCGTCTGCGATCCGCACGCGCCGCTCCCGCTTCCGCTCCGAAAATCTTGAAACGAAATTCTTACCAGAGATGCGTCGAATCCGATTTGTCGGGTTCGACGTTGCGGCCGACCGAAGTCGCCTACCGGGGCGCTGCCCCGATCCCCGCCAAAGGGATGATTCCTTTGGAATCCCGCTCTCGGGATTGCTGGGGAAGCGTCGCCTATACCTTATGGCTCGAGCTGCTGCCAAATCGCCGGGGATCATGGATGCGTTGCGCCAGCGCCACGAGGACGAGGCCGGCAAGCGCCAGCGGCGCCATCATCAGGAAGGTCGAAGGCCCGCCGAACGAGCGGTAAACGGCGCCGCAGGCCAGCGTCGCTAGCGCCGAGACGAGCGCGGTCGAGGCGCCGATCGTCCCCTGCGCCCGGCCGCGGGCGCCGTCCGGCGCGAAGCCGGAGACGGCCGCCATGATGCCGAGATGGGTCGCGCCGAAGGTGAGGCCGTGCAGCATCTGAAGCGGCAGGAGCAGGGCCAGCTCCCCGTCCGCGAGGCTGAGGCCCAGGGCCCGTAGCAGAGCCGCCGCCGCCCCGAGCCCGAGCAGGCGGAACGGGCTGCGCCAGCGCGCGGGAAAGCGGCCGACGAGGGCGAACAGCGCGATCTCGGCCGCGACGCCGACCGCCCAGAGCGCGCCGATCCAGGGCGGCGAGACGCCATGGCGGGCCCAATCGAGGCTGCCGAAGGCGTAGATCGCCGCATGGCTCGCCTGGATCAGCGCCGCCGCGGCAATCGAGAGCCGCAACACCCGCGGCAGGGGCGGAGAGGCTCCCCGCTTCGAATGCGGCTCGGCGGGCGGCGCGACCTCCTGGCCCGAGGCTGCGACCAGGGTCGCGGCGAGCGCGAGCGCGGTGAGCAGCAGTGGCACCGCCACCCGGTCACCAAGCACGCCGAGTAGCGCGCCGCCCGCGAGGTTCGCGGCGAGGAAGGCGACCGAGCCGCACAGCCGGATGCGGGCATAGTCGATCCGCTTCGAGCGGCGGGCGGCGGCAAGCGTCAGGTAGTCGATGCTTGGCACCAGCGGGGCCTGCGCCACGGCGTTCACGACGATCAGCGGGACGAGCAAGGCCGCAGCAATGGCGGCGGCCGCCGGCATCAGGGCATAGCTCATCGCCAGGGTGAGGCTGCCGGCGACGAGCAGCGTGCGCGGGCGCACGCCGCGATCGATCCGCCCCATCAGCGGCCGCGTCGCGACGACCTTGGTGGCGATCGGCAGGGCGAGCAGCAGGCCGATCAGCCCGGCATCGAGGCCGAGCGCGCCGAGCCACACGGGCATGAACGGCATGGCGATGCCGATCTCGACGAAGACCACGGCGTAGAGGAGACCGAGGCGGACGGGATCGGGCTCGCCGGTCGGGGCTGTGCGTGTCACGGAATCGCGGCGAAGCGGGCCGCCCCTTTCGATCGGTCAAAAACGTCGCGCGGCGGGGCGAAGCGAAGGAAAGCGTAAGCCGCTGTTAAAGCACGCCTGTCAATCTGCCGCCGACCGTCAATCGTCGCGGCACTCCTCGCGGTGGGGGCCGAGTCTTTGCGGGGGTGTGATGTCGAGTTCCCGTTCCCTGACGCCTCTGGACGCGTCGCAATACGATGCCATCGAGGACGCCGTCCGGGAGACCGAGCGCGGCCGGTGGTTTCTGACCGAATACGCACGCCGCAACCGCAATGCCGACACCGAGGTGCTGCTGGACGCGATCCGGCGCATCGAGAACGTCGTCACGACGGATCGGCCGGACGATGTCGGGCGCTTCCGCGGCGACCTGATGGAGATGGCCAACGCCATCGCCCGTACCCGCGCGGAGGTGGCCGCCCTCTCGACCGCCGAGCAGGGAGAGAGCCGTCTCACGGTCGCCTCGGAAGCCCTCGACGCCATCGTGCGCGCCACCGAGCGGGCGACCTCCGACATCCTCAGCGCCGCCGAGGAGGTGCAGGAAGCCGCCTGGACCCTGCGCGAGACCGGAATCGATTCCGAGCTGTGCGACGCCCTCGATCGGCACGCCACGCAGATCTACACGGCCTGCTCGTTCCAGGATCTCACCGCGCAGCGCACGAGCCGCGTGGTGCACACTCTGCGCTACCTCGAGAACCGCATCGCTTCGATGATCGGGATCTGGGGCAGCCCCGAGGACGCGGTGCCCCCGCTCGGCGAGGACGCACCTGGACCGGCTACCGCCCTCGATCAGAGCGATGTCGATCGCTTCCTCGATATGGAAGGGCCGGCGCCCGCTCCGGTTCTGTCGACCCTGCGGCCATTGCCGACCATGGTGCTCGACGACGACCTCGCCTTCCTGCCGGCCGTCCCCGAGACGCCGGAACCGGCCTACGAAGAGGAGCCGGCGGAGCCGGTCACGACCGAGCTGGCGGCGCCCGTCGCGGTTCTGGCCGATGAAATCCCGGCGGATCTCTTCGCGATGGAGATGCCGGAGATCGAAGCCGCAGCCGAACCGGAGACTGTCTCAGCCGTGCTCGTTCCGGCTCCGGCCGAGCCGGAATTGGCGGAGATGTTCGGGGCAGAGGACGAGGCCGCGTTCGAGGTCGTGGCAGACGTCGAAGCGGTCGACGTGGTGGATGAGGCCGAACCGGCCGCCGAACTCACCATCCCGGCCACCCCCGAAGCGGTCATGCCGCTGGCCGAGCCCCTGATCGTGGCGGCGGTCGAGCCGATGGCGGCCGACGATCTCGCCGCGGCCTTCCCCGATCTCGATACCCTGAGCATCGAGGAAAAGATCGCGCTCTTCGCGTGAGGGAGCGGGCTCCGGGGGCGGGCGTTGCGGTTCGTCATGCCGCATCTTTCCGCCTGAAAACCGGCGGCCCCTTTTTCGGCGGATGGCTTATACGGGCCCGGTCATGGCCCTGCATCTTCTGAAGCTGTGCGTCGGTCCCTCCTCCATCGAGGAGTTGGAGGCGCGGATCGCACATTACCGGGCGGAGGCTCTACGCCTCGGCCACGCGCCGGAGACGGTTCACGTCACCCGCATGTTCCCCAAGCGCGCGGGGGCCATCGCCGGCGGCGGTTCGATCTATTGGGTGATGAAGGGGACGCTGAGCTGCCGTCAGTCGATCCGCGCCATCGAGCCGGTCACGGGAATCGACGGGATCGACCGCTGCCGCCTCGTGCTCGATCCGGCGGTGACGCCGGTCTCGCCGCGCCCCTGCCGCCCGTTCCAGGGCTGGCGCTATCTCGAAGCGCGTGACGCGCCCGCCGACCTCGACCGGGCCAGTGCCGGGGAGGTCGCCGAGATGCCCGAGAGCCTACGGCGGGAATTGGTGGCGTTGGGTTTGATCTGAGGCGGTTGCCGCTTGATCCAAGCGGGACGCGTCTTGCTGGGCCCGAGCGGCGCTTGCGCCGAGGCTCGAGCCGGTGTCCCAAGGGGATCATTCGGATTTGGAGTGAGGCCGCCTGCCTCGTGGCGGCGGCCGATTGGCCTCGCTCCGAATGGGTGCGAGGCCGGGTCGGTCAGGCGGCTTCCTGCAACCCGACGACGGCCGGGGTAACCCCGAGGCGGTCGGCAAGGTGCCAGCGCAGTTCGCGCGGGGAATGATACTCGTAGGAAGCGTCGATGAGGTGGCTGAGGTCGGCCTGCGGGCTGCGTGCCTGCGTATCGACCAAGCTGCCCACCCGGAATGTCGCCGCGTTGGTGACGGGCGAAATGGCGCCGTCCTGGCGCCGGAACTCGAATTTCATTGTTTTTCTTCTTCTCGCACCGGATCCCGCGCCCTCTCGGCGTGGCCGGTGTCGTTTCTGGTTGTTTTGGTTTGGTGATTTCGGCGTCGGCGGCGCCCGCCGTGAGACATCCCTGGAAACGCGTTCCGGGAGCCTTCCTCCGGTGGGTGCCGCTTCGTTGGTTGAGAACGCGCCGTCGGGCCGGTTTAACCCCGGTCCCGAAGCGACTTAGACGGCCTGCAGATTGCCGGCCGCGTCCTTGCCGCTACGCTTGTCGGTCAGGACCTCATAGGACACCTTCTGGCCCTCGACGAGGTTGCGCAGGCCAGCACGCTCGACAGCGGAGATATGGACAAACACGTCCTTGCCGCCGTCATCCGGCTGAATGAAGCCGTAGCCCTTGGTCTCGTTGAACCACTTAACAGTCCCAGTATCCACGAATAGTTCCTTCGTTCTTCACACGCCAAGCGCAAGCATCTGCTCGAAGCGAGCACCTGGCAGCGTCCGCCGATTTTGCGGGATGACAAGCGGGTTGCAAATGGACCGAAGCCATTCGCTCCGCCGCGCCCGTCACGACAACATGTAGGCTGACGATGCGGCCTTAACAAGGCGGGACGGAACGCGGCCGCCCCGGAGCCGCGCGCGCGAGGCGGGAGCGGACCAGGCCGATCGAGCCTGGAGTACTGCCGCCGCCACCCTGTGACAAAGCACGGGGCCGGTGCATATATGAACGTCAATCCAGGCGGTTACGCACCGCTCCAAGGCAGTGCAGTCAGGCGGTTCATGGCGGGCATCTCGGTTTCCCTCGAAGGCGCGAACATCCAGCTCTCGTTCCAGAAGGACGACCAATCGACGGCGGTGGTCATGGATGCCCGCGCCGCCCGCGCGCTCGTGCGCGCCGTCGGCCAGCTCCTCACCGCGATCGATGACGACGGTGAGGTCGATCTGCCCGATGAGAACGGCGACGAGGAGGTCGCCATGCTCGACGTGACGTCCTCGGCCATCGAGGTGGGCACCGACGAGCAGGGTCAGGCGGTGGTGGCCCTCCAGGCCGGCGCGCTGCCGCCGTTCCAGCTCCGCCTGACCGACGAGGAAGCACGCCACGTCGCCTCCAGCCTCAGCGAGATCCTGGCCGCGCCGCGGGACGTCCGCACCTCGCACGGCGGGCATTGAAGGCCCGCCCTGCCGAAGGGTGACGCTTCGGCGGAGCGGCGATCCGCCCCTGTTACGGTCAGACGCCCGGCCTGCCGCGGCGACGGCGCGTGCGCTCCGCGCTCGGCAAGGCATCGGGCATCAGGGTGACGGCGACGGGATTGGGCGTGTGATCCATGGCCGCACCGGTATAGGCATCGACGCCCATGCCGATGACGCCGCCAGCCAGGACGTTTCCGGCAAAACCCGCCGCCCCTGCGCCGGCCAGCTTCGTGCGCACCGGCACGGTTTGCGGCTGGAATCCGGGCTTCGTGAAGGTGACGTCGAACTCCTCCGAGCGCGGCACGTCGAGCGAGCATGGCGTCGTCGCGCAGTACCGGCTCGTCGTGGTGGCGACGGCAGCACCGGGCGGCTCGGAGGTGAAGGCGATCAGCTCCGTCGTGCCGCGCGTGACACTTCCGCACGCGGCAAGGCTCACCGCGACGAGCGCGGCGGCCAGAGATTGCTTGAACATGATGTGGTGTCCCCCAACTGCCTCTGCGGGCGGTGGGGCGGTTGTTGAGACGGCTTCGTCTCAACGCAAGGGTGCGGAAGACGAGAGGTCGGGGACAGCTCGCACGGTCGTCAACGTGTGATGAAAATGTGACGTCGGTTGGCCGCGCCCCGCTCGGCGGGGGCGCGGCCTTGGCCTCGGCTCAGAGCCGGATGCCGGGATCGGTCGGTCCGCCGGGCAGATAGTCCGGCTCGGAGCCGGGTCCGCGCGGTTCGTCGATGTTCGGATCATCGACCGGGTAGGGTGTGCGCGGACCGGTCGGCCCGATATCGGGCAGATCGTCGGGCTGCGGCGGCGGGGGAAGATCGCCGGGGATCTGTCCGCCGGGGATGGGCTCGGGGGTCGGGGCGCCGGGATTGGCCATGGACCGCCTCCTGTCTGGCTTCGGGTATGGCGGTCCAACACATGCCCTTCGGTCCAGTTCCGTTCCTCGTTCGTCTCGTGGGCCGTGCAGGTGCGGCGCCGTGACAGCGCGGTCATGGTTTCTGGAACCGTGCCGGGAGCGGTCCGTTGGCCCGGCAATCCCTGACATCAACGGAGCAAAGCCATGCCCGATATTCGCGAGGCCAAGATCCTCATCGTCGCCACCGACGGGTTCGAGGAAAGCGAGCTGACGGTACCGCAGGCCAAGCTGAAGGAGGCCGGCGCCACGGTCACCGTGGCAAGCCCGCAATCGCGCCAGTCCAAGGGGACCATCCGCGGCTGGGACAAGACCGACTGGGGTAAGGACGTGCCGGTCGATCTCGATCTCGAGAGCGTGAACCCGGCCGATTACGACGCGCTGGTTCTGCCGGGCGGACAGATCAATCCGGACAAGCTGCGTCTCGAGCCGAAGGCGCTCGAAGTGGTCCGCAACTTCCTCACCTCCGGCAAGGTCGTGGCCGCGATCTGTCACGGCCCCTGGCTGCTGATCGAGGCCGGCGCGGTGAAGGGGCGCACCCTCACCTCGTTCGCCTCGATCAAGACCGACGTGATCAACGCGGGCGGTGATTGGCAGGACAAGGCGGTCGTGACCGATGGCGGCATCATCACCAGCCGCAACCCCGGCGACCTCGATGCCTTCTGCGCCAAGATCATCGAGGAGGTGAAGGAAGGCCGCCACGAGCCGCGTCAGCTCGCCGCCTGAACCTCGCCTCACCGGCACGACAAAGCCGCCGATCCTCGGATCGGCGGCTGTTTTTATGCCCGATGACGTGCCGCCGTCAGCGCTTGGCGACGGCCTTCTGAATCTTCGGTCGCTCCGAGGCGGCACCGGCCATCAGCTTGGCGAGGTGATCCTTGTCGACGCCGCTGCCGAGGCTCGCCGGCATCACGGCCGCCTCCGGTGCCGAGCGCTCAGTCTTGCGCGCCGCGATGGAGCCGGTGGTGACGGGGTCAGCGAGCGCCGCCACCGGCAGGGCCGCTGATGCGGGCTCCCGCTGGACGCGCATCGCCCAATGGGCGGCGGTGGAAAGGACGGCGATGGCCAGGATCGCCTTGATGCCGCCGGTCAGGAAACGCCGCATGGTGAGGCCCGAAAACGCTGGGAACGCAGCCGGTTCCCCGGCCTGTCCCCAGCATCGCGCAAGATCGTGAACGAACCCTCCGAGGTGACGCCGACGAAGCGTGCCGGATCGGGAAGGCGCGCCTCGCGGATCCTGCCTGCGTCAGATCCGGTGCGCGACTTCCGCGCGGGTCTTCTCGGCCTCCGTCTCCGCCGCGCCGCGGGTGCGCCACAGGCTGTAGACGACGCCGAGGGTGAGCAGGACCAGGGTGACGACGAGCGAGACCCACGGCGGCAGGTGCACGAGTTCCAGGGTGTCGGCGACGACGATCTTCGCGCCGATGAACAGTAGGATGAGGGCGAGCGCCGTCTTCAGGTAGGCGAAGCGGTCCACCATCGCGGCCAGCGCGAAGTACAGCGCGCGTAGGCCCAGGATCGCGAAGATGTTCGAGGTGTAGACGATGAACGGGTCGGTGGTGATGGCGAAGATTGCCGGCACGCTGTCGACGGCGAAGATCACGTCCGCGATGTTCACGAGCACCAAAGCCACAGCGAGCGGCGTCAGCCAGCGCACCATCTTGCCCGTCTTCGGATCGGGCTTTCGGACGATGAAGTGCTGGCCCTCCGGCTTGTCGGTGACGCGCACCCACTTCTTGAGCAGGCGCATGGAGGCGCTGTTCTTGATGTCATGCTCGTCCTCTTCCTTCGAGACGAGCATCTTGATGCCGACATAGATCAGGAAGGCGGCGAAGACCGAGAGCACCCAGTGCGCCTGCTGGACGAGAGCCGAGCCGAGCCCGATCATCAGGCCGCGCAGTAGCACCGCCGCGAGGATGCCCCAGACCAGCACCCGGTGCTGCGCCGCCCGCGGCACGCCGAGCGAAGTGAGGATCACCGCGATCACGAAGACGTTGTCCATCGACAACGACTTCTCGATCACGAGGCCGGTCACGTATTCCTGGGCCGGGTCGAACCCGAGCATCCACCAGATCCAGCCGCCGAAGGCGAGGCCGAGGGTGAAGTAGAAGGCGGTGAGGAGCAGGCTCTCCTTCACCCCGATCTCGTGGTTCTTGTCGCGGTGGAGCAGGCCGAGATCGAAGGCCAGCAGGCCGGCCACCAAGGCGTGGAAGCCCAGCCACATCCAGACGGGCTTGCCGAGCCACTCGTGGTTCAAAAATTCCATCATCATCGCGCGGGACCGGATGCTTCACTTTGGGAGAGCATCGACTCCGACATCGCGGAAGCGTCTGCCGTCTCCCTCCCGAACGGGCCGCCGATCCGGCGGACAGATGATCTCACCGGAGTACCGGGAGCATCGCGAGGGGGACGGTGCGCGTTCCGCCAGAGGGGCCCGCAGCCGATGTCGGGCAGTTAGACGCGCGATCGCGTCGAATCAAGGGCAGGGCGATTTTCATCCCTGATCCTCACCCACAAAGCGCATGTGCTGATTTTCAGCCCGGCCGCGCTTGACAGAAGCGGGGTCTCCGGGCCCTGCCGCAAATCATGGACGCGGATCGAGAGCATGGAATCGCCATCGTCGGCGGCGGGCCGGCCGGGCTCATGGCGGCGGAGGTGCTGGCCGGGGCGGGGCAGCCCGTCACCGTCTACGAGCGCATGCCGTCCGTCGGCCGCAAGCTGCTCATTGCCGGGCGCGGCGGGCTCAACCTGACCCATTCCGAACCGCTGCCGGACTTCCTGGGGCGTTACGCCCCCGTCGATCCGCGCCTGCCGGCGGCGGTCGAGGCCTATCCGCCGGACGCTTTGCGGGCATGGTGCGAAGAGCTGGGGCAAAGCACCTTCGTTGGGTCGAGCGGCCGGGTGTTTCCGGAAAGCTTCAAGGCCTCGCCGCTGCTGCGCGCCTGGCTCACCCGCCTCGACGCCTTGGGCGTCACGATCCGCACCCGGCACCGGCTCGTCGGCCTGGAAGACGGCGCGCTGGCCTTCGAAACGCCGGAGGGCCCGCTCCGCGTCCGGCCGCGGGCGACGCTGCTGGCGCTCGGTGGGGCGAGCTGGCCGCGGCTTGGATCGGACGGGGCCTGGGTGCCGCTGCTGGAGCGGAACGGCGTCGCGGTCGCACCGCTCAAGCCTGCCAATGTCGGCTTCCACGTTGCGTGGTCGGCGCATTTCTCGGGACGCTTCGCGGGCGAGCCGCTCAAGCGCCTCGCCGCGCGCATCGGCGGGTCGAGCGCCCGCGGCGAGGCGGTCGCCACCGCGGATGGCATCGAGGGCGGGGTGATCTATGCGCTCTCGCGGCCGATCCGCGAGGCGGTGGAGCGCGACGGCGTCGCCGAACTTACCCTCGACCTGCGCCCAGATCTCGATGCGGGCGCGCTCCGGGCGCGCCTTACCCGAAGCCGCCCTGGCGAAAGTCTCTCCACCCGCTTGCGCAAGGCGGCCGCGCTGAGCCCCGCCGCCATCGGCCTGCTGCGTGAGGCGCATGCCAATGCTCTGCCGACCGAAGCGGAGCCGCTGGCGGCGGCGATCAAGGCGGCGCCGCTCCGGCTTCTCGGGCCAGCCCCGATCGCGCGGGCGATCTCGACGGCGGGCGGTGTCGCCTTGGCTGAACTCGACGCGCATTTCATGCTGCGAGCACGGCCCGGCACTTTCCTGGCCGGCGAGATGCTCGACTGGGAGGCCCCGACCGGCGGCTACCTGCTTCAGGCCACCTTCGCCAGCGGCCGAGCCGCGGCGAAGGGGATGCTGGCCTGGCTCAACGAGCAGGGATGAACCCGGTCCGGCTCAGGGCCGGGCGCAGATCCCGACCATGCCGCTGCTGCCGGCCGCGCAGGAGGCTTTTGTGTCGCCGTCCAGGGTCGCCGTGCCGCCCGTCTGGCAGGTGGCCGAGGCCAGCACCTCGCCCGCATCGCAGGAGAGCGTACAGCCCGAATCGGTGCAGGCGCGCGCCCGCACGACACGGAACGGGGCCGACACCGTCGCGGCGGTCTCACCTTTCGATCCCGGATCGCCCTTGGGGCCGCGCTCGCCCTTCGAGCCCGGTTCCCCCTTGAGGCCCTGCTCGCCCTTCGGCCCCGGCGCGCCCGGAGGCCCGGCCAGACCCGCTTCGCCCTTTGGCCCGGTCTCGCCCTTGTCCCCCTGCTCGCCCTTGGCCCCCTGCTCGCCCTTGGCCCCCTGCTCACCCTTCGGGCCTGGATCACCCTTCGGCCCGGCGGCACCGGGCGGCCCCTGGAGGCCGGCGCTGCCCTGCGGGCCGGCGGGGCCCTGTTCGCCCGCCTTGCCGGCCGGCCCCTCCGGCGCGCAATTGGCGACCACCGCCTCGCGCTCGTTCTCGCCGGCCTTGACCATCGCGATGCAGGTCGCGGGCCGGTAGGGCAGCCGGAACTCGAAGCGTCCGCGGCGGTCCGACAGGACGGAGATGTCGTCGTCGAGGATCACGGTGACGCCGCTCTTGCCCACGCTGCCGCTCATGCGCAGGTCGCCGCCCTCGATGCGCGCGTCCCAGATCTGGATCGGCTGGGCCGGCGAGCTCGGCGCCTTGGCACGGGCCGCCCGCAACTGCGTCTCGCCCTGGCTCTGCGCCGCCGCCGGTCCGGCAAGGACGAGGCCCAGCGCGATCAGGATCGGCGAGAGGGTCGGCCAAACGGCTCGCGAATTGGCCGGCTTTCGTGCTCCCAGGTCGCGCGTCGTCGGCATGCTCGCTCCTCCGATCTTGTCCCGCGCATCTCCCCGGCGCGGCGGAGGAAAGGTTTCGGTTGCCGGCCGGCCAGGGTCAAGCCCGCGGCGTCGTCCACACTCGTCCACACCGCCCATCCACAGGCCAAGCGGCTGAGGCGGAATGCGGTTTTCAGATTGTGTCCACAGATCCGGCCCACCGGACGTGAAGCCGACGCGCCGTGCGGAGACTTGCCGGCAAAAGCCGGAAGCCACCCGCGGGTCGATCCGTTAAGACGGCCGGCAGAGTGCCCGGTCCGCCGACAGCCCGCACGGGCACGGCCGGCCTAGGCCTACGACTTTGGCTTGCGACCTTCGAGACCGAACCACCGCCATGCTTCGCCCGCTTCTCGCCGTCCTGTTCCTCCTGTCCACCGCCGCGCAGGCCGACGACTGCGACGCGCTCGCCGCCCGCATCGCCCAGGCGACGGGGGCGAAGAAGGCCGGCCGCCGGGTCGGTCCGAGCATCGACGTCCGGGCCGCGAGCGGGGTCCGGCTCGATCTCACCTGCCGCGCCCAGCCCATCGTGCAGGCATCCTCGGGCGATCCCTCGCCCTCCGCCGAATTTTTCCGCGAGCTGACGATCGCGTCCGAACTCGTGGTCGGCGAGCCGGCCGCGACCGTGCAGCCGATCCTGGCGCGGGCCTATCAGACGGCTTTGCGCGAGGGGCGCAAATCCTTCATCCAGCAGAACGGCTGGTCGGCGAGCTGCTACACCGATAGCGTCGGGGCGCTCCGGACCCTCTGCTCGGTCGGGCGCATCCCGACGGAGTAAGGGCTGACAGACGGCACGGCCGTCTTCCCGATCGTTCCCGCTTGAACGAAGCGCGCGCCCGCGCCAATGCGGAGGGCAAGGGTCCGCCGCAAGGATCCGTCGCAAGAACATCGATCACAGGGCATTTGGTGAGGAACCGCGCGATGGCCGAACCGATCGTCAATCACCTGTTCGGCCTCGTGCGCACCCATTGCCCGGCCGATCCGGGCGCCAAGGTCTTCATCGAGACCTCGGACGGCGCGCGCTACACCTATGCCGACCTCCTGGCCCGCTCCGGCGCCTATGCCAGCGCGCTCCAGACCCTTGGCGTGAAGCCCGGCGACCGGGTCGCGGTGCAGGTCGAGAAGAGCGCCGAGGTGATCTTCCTCTATCTCGGCGCGGTGCGGGCCGGCGCGGTCTTCCTGCCGCTCAACACCGCCTATACGGGACCCGAGATCGCCTACTTCCTCGGCGATGCCGAGCCGGCCCTGTTCGTCTGCGATCCCGCCCGCGAAGCCGACCTGTCAGCGGTCGCGGGCCAAGCCGGCGTGCCGCAGACCCGCACCCTCGACGCCGCCGGGCACGGCAGCATGGCGCAGGCCGCCGACGCGGCGAGCCCGGACTTCGCGGACGTGCCCCGCGGGGCCGACGACCTCGCCGCGATCCTCTACACCTCGGGCACGACCGGGCGCTCCAAGGGCGCCATGTTGAGCCACGACAACCTCGCCTCGAACGCGCTCACGCTGGCGCAGTATTGGCATTTCACCGAGCGTGACGTGCTGATCCACGCCCTGCCGGTGTTCCACACCCACGGGCTGTTCGTGGCCACCAACATCGTCCTAGCCACGGGCGGCACGATGCTGTTCCTGCCCCGGCTCGATGCGAAGAAGATCCTCGAACTGATGCCGCGGGCCACCGCGATGATGGGGGTGCCGACCTTCTACACCCGGCTGCTCAAGGAGCCTGGCCTCACCCGCGAGGCGGCGGCCCATATGCGCCTGTTCGTGTCGGGCTCCGCGCCGCTGCTCGCCGAGACGCACCGGGAATGGGCGCAGCGCACCGGCCACGCCATCCTCGAACGCTACGGCATGACCGAGACCAACATGAACACCTCGAACCCCTACGAGGGTGCGCGGCGGGCCGGCACGGTCGGATTCCCGCTGCCGGGGGTGACCCTGCGCGTGGTCGATCCCGAGACCGGTGCGCCGCTCGGGCCCGAGGAGGTCGGGATGATCGAGGTGAAGGGCCCCAACGTGTTCCAGGGCTACTGGCGCATGCCGGAGAAGACCGCCGCCGAGCTGAAGGTGGACGGCTTCTTCATCACCGGCGATCTCGGCAAGATCGACCGCGACGGCTACGTCCACATCGTCGGGCGCGGCAAGGACCTCATCATCACCGGCGGCTACAACGTCTACCCGAAGGAGATCGAGGTCGAGATCGACGCGCTGCCCGGCGTGGTCGAATCCGCGGTGATCGGCCTGGCCCATCCCGATTTCGGCGAGGGCGTCACGGCGGTGGTGGTGCCGGGCGAGGGCGCGCCCGACGAGGCGACGGTTCTGGTGGCGCTGGAAGGCCGGCTGGCCAAGTACAAATGCCCCAAGCGGGTTCTGTTCGCGGCCGAACTGCCGCGCAACGCCATGGGCAAGGTGCAGAAGAACCTTCTGCGCGAGACCCATGCCGACCTCTACCGCGGCTGACGCGGTTGCCCGCTCGCGCCGGCGGGTTCCCCTGTCAGACCGGCCGAGAGGGCCGCGCTGGTGCTCTCAAGCCTGTGATGCAATGCTGGCGGTGACCGGTGTTATGAGCCTGCTTATGCTCCGGGAACTCTGCGTCTCGGGGGCGTGGACCCGATGGCGGTCCATGTTTTCTCCGTCTTGAATCCTCGGAGTTTCGTCCGAACGTGACTAAGAGTGCCGAACACGACCGGATCGAAGCCGAACTGGTCCGCGTTTCCAAAAGCACCGACCCGTTCGCGGCCGCCGTCAAGGCGACGCGGATGCCGATGCTGATCACCGACCCGCACCGGCCCGACAACCCGATCGTCTTCGTCAACGGCGCCTTCAGCAAGCTCACCGGCTACAGCCGCGAAGAGATCTTGGGGCGCAATTGCCGCTTCCTGCAGGGACCGGAGACCGACCCGCGCGACGTCGCCCGGATCCGTGACGCCGTCGAGCGGCGCGTGCCCGTCGAGATCGACCTCCTGAACCACAAGAAGAGCGGCGAGGTCTTCTGGAACCGCCTGCTGATCTCCCCCGTCTTCGACGACGAGGGGCAGCTCACCTACTTCTTCGCCTCGCAGTTCGACGTGACCCTGGAACGCGACCGGATGGTCCGGCTCCAGCGCGACCGCGACGCCCTGGAACAGGAGGTCGAGCGCCGCAACGACGACCTCACCCGGAGCGAGCACCGCCTCGAATTCATGCTGGCCGCCGGCCGGCTCGGTGCCTGGTCCCTCGACCTCGCCGAGCGCCGGCTCGTCGCCTCCACCCTGTGCAAGCAGAATTTCGGGCGCCCGCTCACCGAGCCCTTCAGCTACGACGACCTCGTCGAGGCGGTGGTGCCTGAGGATCGCGAACGGATGCAGGCCGCGATGCAGGCGGCCATCGACCGCCGGAGCGATTACGACGTCGAGTACCGCGTCACGGCCCTCGGCGGCGAGGTGCGCTGGGTGCAGTTGCGCGGCCGGGCCTATTACCGGGCCGACGGGGCGCCGCATTCCATGGCCGGCATCTCGCTGGACGTGACCGACCGCAAGCGGGCGGACGAGCAGCGCACCCTGCTCGCCGCCGAGATGAAGCACCGGGTGAAGAACACGATCGCCACGGTCCAATCCATCGCCCACCAGACCCTGCGCAACGCCGCTTCGCTCGACGATGCCCGACGGACGCTGGACGCGCGTCTCAACTCGCTCGCTGCCGCCCACGACATCCTCACCACGGAAGCCACCGCCGGGGTGACGCTCGCCGAGGCGGTGGAGAGCGCCCTGCAGCCGTTCCGGGTCAGTCCGCGCAACCGCATCCGCTTCGGCGGGCCGGAGGTGCGCCTCACCTCCCGCCTGACGCTGGCCGTGGTGATGGCACTGCACGAGCTTGCCACCAATGCCGTGAAGTATGGCGGCCTCTCGAACAATTCGGGCCGCATCATCCTCAACTGGGACGTCGAGGGTCGTGCGTCCAAGCGCCTGCTGATGCGCTGGGAGGAGTTCGACGGTCCGCCGGTCGAGAGGCCGTCGCGGGTCGGTTTCGGCACGCGCATGATCGAGCGGGTGCTGGCGGCCGAGTTCGGCGGCGAGGCCAAAATCGACTACCGCAGCCGCGGCCTCGTCCTCACGCTCGAGGCGCCGCTGCCCGAGCGCGAGGTCGCCTGAGGGTCACGCGCGCCGAAGCCGTCGCCCGTCCCGACGTTTCCGGTGGATGCGCCGCGGTTCGAGGGAACGGCCAAGCCTGATCCGGGGTTGAACCGCGTCTTAGTGTCTCTCACAGAACTCCCGCCCCGCTGTCATCGCCAGAGCGAGAACGGTCGGAGACCGGGAGTTTTGTGAGGCACTCTTATCCAGGCGCTTGCGCCCGACCCCGCGAATCATGCCGTCCTCCCCCCAGACCCCGCCCCGCCTGCCCGCGGAAGGCACGGCCTCCGTGCTCTGGACCCTAATGATGGGGGCGGCGCTGGTCGCGCTCGCCGCCGCGTCCCGACGCCCGCCCGACGCGGACGACGCGCCTGCGGCTGAGGCGGCGAAGGAGCGCAACGGCGGCGCCCATTCCCACGAGGGGCGCTCCGCCCGCTGGGTGGCGGCGACGCAAGCCAATCGCGGGCGCGCCGCTGACCATCCCGGCGAGATCCCTTCGCCCGGCTGGTGGGACATCGCCACGCGGGTCTACCTCGAATTCAACAAGGACCGGGTGCTCTCGGTCGCGGCGGGCGTGACCTTCTACACCCTGCTCTCGCTGTTCCCGGCGATTGCCGCGCTCGTCACCTGCTACGGGCTCGTGGCCGACGTAAATACGATCAACGTCCACCTCTCCACCCTGCACGGCGTGCTGCCGGAGAGCGCCATCGAGATCATCGGCGAGCAGGTCAAGCGCATCGCCACCAAGGGGAGCGGCGCACTCGGCTTCACCTTCTTCACCAGCCTGACGCTGTCGCTGTGGAGCGCCAACGCCGCGATGAAGGCGATGTTCGACGCGCTCAACGTCGTCTACGAGGAGGAGGAGAAGCGAAACTTCTTCTGGCTCAATGTCCGCTCGCTCACCTTCACCGCGGGCGCATTGCTCTTCATCATCCTGGCGCTGATCTCGATCGTCGTGCTGCCGGTGGTGTTCAACTTCCTCGGTCTGGGCGACGGCGCGCGCCTCATCGCCATGGCGCGCTGGCCGGTGCTGCTCCTCGTCCTGCTCGGCGGGCTGGCCGTGCTCTATCGCTACGGCCCGAGCCGGGAGCGGGCGCGCTGGCGCTGGGTCGGCGCCGGCAGCGTCGTGGCGGGCGTGCTCTGGCTCATCGCCTCGATCCTGTTCTCCTGGTACGTCGCCAATTTCGGCAACTACAACGAGACCTACGGCTCGCTCGGCGCCGTGATCGGCTTCATGACCTGGATCTGGATCTCGGCGACGATCGTGCTGCTCGGCGGTGAGATCAACGCCGAGATCGAGCACCAGACCGCCCGCGATTCGACCACGAGCCCGCAGAAGCCGCTGGGGCAGCGCGGCGCGCGCATGGCCGATACCGTGGGTGCGGCGGCCTGAGGCGCACAACGCATCATCCGTTCTTGCGCGGGAGGGTCGCACTCGTGACAAGCGGTGCCCGGCACCATCTTGCCAAACGAGAAAAGCACCGGAGGAACGCGACATGGCCGGATCCGACGTCATCGGCACAGATCCCGAGATTCGCACGGAAGAAGAATGGCGCGCGGCGCTAACGCCAGAGCAGTACCGCGTGCTGCGCGAGCACGGCACCGAGCGGGCCGGCACGAGCGGCCTCAATGCTGAGAAGCGCCCCGGCACGTTCGTCTGCGCCGGCTGCGGCGCTCCGCTGTTCGAGAGCGACACCAAATACGAGTCGGGCAGCGGTTGGCCGAGCTTCTTCGCGCCGCTCGACGATGCGGTGGAGACGACGGTCGACCGCAGCCATTGGATGACCCGCACCGAGGTGCATTGCGCCCGCTGCAAGGGCCATCTCGGCCACGTCTTCGAGGATGGTCCGGCCCCGACGGGGCTGCGCTACTGCATGAACGGCGTCGCTCTCGGCTTCGAACCCGAGGGCTGAATTCATGGGATCGGCCCGATGAATTCCACGCCTTTTCGGCCTCCAGGCTTGCCGCGTGGTTGTTTCGGGCCCATCACTTCGCCATGAAGGTCCATGTGAAGAACAGGTTAACGCCCCGGTCTTCGCGGACCGCCCATGTCCAATACGGTGGGCGGCAGCCGATCCCCTTCGGGATCGGCGCCCCGAAGGCCGAGTGTTCGGGCGCGGTCCCGGACCGGTGCGTGCCGACCCGCGGAGGGAAGTGAATGAGTGTCGTTCGCCGGTTTCTCGTGGCGCCCTCTCTGGTCCGTCTTCTGCGGAAGGAGCGGGGCGGGTCCCGCGTCACCGAAGGTTACTTCGCGCCGCAGGCCGGGCGGACCTCGTTCGTGCGGCTGCAGGGTACCAACTGCTTCCTCGTGCTGATGACCGGTTCCGAGGGGGCGATGGCCGAGGAGCGCACCGAGGTGCCGCGCGCCCACGGCGACGCCCTGCTCGACGTCTGCCAGGGCCGGGCCGTCTACGAGCGCACCACGGTCTCGCTCGGTGGTTCGGTCGAGGCGCTGGTCGATCGCTACGTGCGTCCGTCGGGCCTCGACATCGTCAGCCTCGTCTTCTCCGATGCATCGGCCGCGCAGGGCTTCACGCCGCCAGTCTGGTTCGGCGCCGAGGTGACGACGGACAAGGCCTATGACGGCCAGTCGATCGCGATCACCGGCGTTCCGACCCCAGGTGACATCCCCCTGAGCAACGCCGCCCTCGACGCGGTGCTCGACCTGATCGAGCCGCGCTTCGGTTCCAATCGTCCGCCCTTCACCCCGTCGAAGCCGGTGTCGCCCCCGCGCGACACTCCGGCGCGTCCGCCCGAGCCGCCGAAGCCTGCGCCGGTTCCGGATGCGCTCCTCGCGGCAGCGGTGGCGGAGCCGGCCACGCCGCCCGAGACCAAGTCGGAGGAGCAGCCTCAGGCCTCCGAAGAGCCTCTCCCGGCCGCGGCCGAACCGACGCCCGAAGCCCCCAAGGCCGAGGAGCCTGCGCCCGCCGAAGCGACGGCGCCCGAGCCGGCCGCTGCCGAAGAGCCTGCACCGACCGAGGCCGCCAAGCCCGAAGAGGCGCAGCCCGCCGCCGAGACCGCCGAGGCTCAGAAGCCGGCGGCCGAGTCCGGCGAGCGGTTGCCGCCGGATGCGCGCATCGACGACGTGATCGAGAGCCTCTCGAAGGCGCTCGGCGCCGCGATCCGCAACCCGCAGGAGCCGGGCCGCGACGAGGAGGTGACCGAGGCGTTCGAGCGCTGGCAGGTTCGGCCCCGCCGCACCCAGCAGACCTGACCGGCTCACGCCGCGTCGAAGGATTTCTTGGAACGCCGGCTCCCGCAAGGGGCCGGCGTTCTGCATTGCAGGGTCTCACATGACGCCCGCTTGTCTGCGCGGCGAGGGGAGCGCCCCCGTTCGTCAGCGATCCTGGGGCACGGATCCTGGGGATGGCGAGGCCGTTGGCTGGAACCGGCAAGGGGAAGGCTTCGTTGGCTGGCATCCGGTTGCAACCTGCCGGGTGAAGCACCGGTACGTGTCCATTCCCAACGAGGAATCGCCGCCATGAGACGTTTCGCCATTGCTGCCGCAGGGCTGATGCTCTGCCTCATGCCGATCGCCGGTGAGGCTCAGGCCCAGGGTATTCCGGGCGGAATGCGCCGCGGCGCGGCCGAGGGCGATCGCGTCGCCGGCCCGATCGGCGGCATCGTGGGCGGCGCCGTCGGCGGTGCGGTGGGTGGCGTGAACGGCGTGCTCGGCATCGATCCCGGTCGGCGCGCCTACCGCACCCGGATGCGCTCGAACCGGCCCTACCATCACCGGCGTCATCATCCGCGCCACCACCGCTACCGCTAAGTGCGTGCGGTCATGCGCGGGGAGGGGTCTGCCTCCGCCGCGCATGTCGGCGCATCAGAGAATCCTCGCTCAGCAGAGCGAGGCCTGATGCGACGATGATGCCGGCGCCGAGCATCGTCCAGGCGCTCGGCACGTCGCCGAACAGCAGGTAGCCGAGCAGGACCGACCATAGGATCTGCGTGTAGATGAAGGGCGCGAGCAGGCTCGCCGGCGCCCGTGCATGGGCCAGCACCAGCAGCCAATGCCCGATCGTGCCGAACAGCCCGACCGCGATCAGCAGGGCCCAGACCGTGCCCGAGGCCGGTGCCGTCCAGATCCAGGGCAGGAGCGGGCTCATCACCGCGAGCCCGCCGAGCCCGGTGTAGAACACCGTCGTGGCGGTCGAGTCGTGGGCTGCGAGCTTGCGCGTCACGATCACGTAGATTGCGTAGCAGAGCATCGCGCCGAGGCTGAACAGGATCGCCGGCTTGGCTGCCAGCGCGTCCGGCCGCACAATGACGAGGACGCCGACGAAGCCCGTCGCCACCGCCGCGAGCCGCATCCGCGACGACCATTCGCCAAGCAGAGGCCCGGCGAGCAGCGCCACTGTGAGCGGCGCGGCGAACTGGATCGAGATCGTCTCGGCGAGCTGGAGCGAGCGCAGCGGCCAGGAAGTTGCAGGCGGTCGAGCCGAACAGCAGCAGCGAGCGCAGGATCTGGAGCGGCAGGCGCCGCGAATGGGCGACGCCCGGCCGTGTGACCGGGTTGATCAAGGCGGTCACCAGCGCAACGTTGACGGCGTAGCGCATGAAGGTGGTGAGCAGCGGATCCACGCCCGCACCCGCCAGCACCTTTCCCGTCGCATCGAGGCTGGCGAAGAACACCGGGGCGACGCACATCAGGGCGATGCCGACGAGGCGTCGCGGATCGCGGGCGATCGCGCGTTCCGTCTCGCCGACCTGTTTGGCGGACACGACTCTCTCCCGGTCTCCGGCCTCGAATCGAGGCCGTAGAGCAAGCCGGAGTCCAGCGCATCCCGGCTCCGCGCGGGGCCGCGTCCCGCAAGCGGCTTAGAGTTTCGCCTTCGGCCCACGCCCACTCGTCAGCGACGGCCCGCCGGCTGCGTCACACACCCACGCCGGAGCCTGCACGAGGTTCATGGATCGGGCAGCCGTTATGCTCGGCCCGGAAGCCGGCGGAGGCGGGGTAGGCGGCCCGGCGGGCGCGCATAATCGCGCCGAGCGGCCGGTGCGCGGCGAGCGCGTGCCAGGGATTGAAGGCGAGCCCGTCGTCGATCTGCCGGACCTTCTCCTCGCTCCACGCATCCTGCCGCGGCACGGTGAGGCGGGCCACGGCGAGATAGGGGCTCGCCTCCTCGGGCCAGGGCTTCGAGGCGTCCTCGACCGGCATCGTCTCTTCGTCGGTGCGCAGTTGCGCCCGCAGCTCCCACACGCCCTCGTTCTCGGCGAAGAAGGCGGTCACCGCCTCACGCAGGCCGTCGGGCCGGCCATTGACGTTGAGGCTGGCGCCCGTCAGCGCCGTCAGTTCGGGCGAAACCGGCGCCAACGCGACCTTGGCGATGTAGGTGCCCCAGCGCAGCGGAACCTGGCTGTAGAACGTCTCGCCGAGGATGTGCGTCTCCGGGTGGCCGCCCATCGCGATCAGGGTCGGGCTCTGGGTGCCGAGGCCTTCGAGCACCGATTCGACACCGCGCAGGACCGCCGAGAACGCCTTCTTGAACACCTGCGGCGTGTCGGTGGTGGCGGCCAGGAGCTTCAGGCTCTTGAGGAAGGCCGCGTCGTCCGGCGCCGTGAAGGCGGGGGCGTTGGCCATCACGAAATCCTGGCTCGTGCCCTCGTCCCCCTCCAGGCGCTCGCCCTCGACGCCGACGATCTTCAGCGCGAGGCCGCGCGGGGTCGAGACGCTGTCATCGAGGATGTCGCCGGGATTGGTGGAGAAGCGCAGCACAGCCTCGTAGATGCCGGGCCTCTCGAACAGGCCCTGGGCCAGTTCGGGCGGCAGACCGTCCAGGATTTCGAGCCGGCCCGTCAGCAGGCCATGCGCCTTGGCGTGAACGCCCCGCACCGCCCGGCCGTAATCCTTGAACGTGGTCTCCTGGATCTTCGCGAAGGTCGCGAGCATCTGGGCGTGGATGTCGGCCTCGTCAGTGCGCGGCTGCTCGACGGACGGATGATAGGGAATCGGGCTCGCAGGGCTCACGTCCAGCCTCGTGGTGGATCTGCCGGTCCTGACAGAGCCGGTCTAAAGCCAAACGAAGGCCAGTCGCAGCCGTTCAGCGCCACCCGGTCACGCTTGCGCGACCGGGCCGTCGAGGGGAGCCAGCCGGGGGGCGGGCGCGAGTGCTGCGGAGGTGCCGCGTCTCCGGCGCCGGCCGAGCCGCCGGGCGAGGCCGGGCAGATCGACGGAACCCGCGCCGGACGCGGCAGGGCCGAAGACCTGCCGGTCGAGGGCGGCGAGGTCGCGCGCCAGATCCGGCTCCGCCTGCCAGAGCGCGGCAAGATCCGGCTGCGCCTGCGCGGCTCGCCCGAGCACCGTCCGGAACGCCGACGCGTCGCCTGAGGCCGCCGCCAGCCGCAGGGCACGAGCCTGACCGCGGTCGAGCTGCAGCCAGCCCGGGCCGGTGCGGAAGCCGATCAAGGCCAGCCCGAGGCCGAAGGCGGCGAGCGCCGCCGCGGCCAGTGCCGACCACGCGGCGGGCCCCGCTTCCTTGAGATCCTCCGCCCGGTCGGCGAGGCCGCCGCCGATCTGGCGGGCGGGAATCTCGGTCTCGCGCAGGGTGCGCGTGAGCGTGTCGAACCAGGGGATCTTGATCGCGTCGAGCGGGATCACCTCGGCCACGCCCTTCTTGATGTCCCACTGGTAGGTCGCCCGCGCCACCGGGCCGGCGGGCGTGATGATCGTCTCGCGCTTCACCGGGCCGGCGAAGGTGATGATGCCGCGGGTGCGCATGACGGGGCGCGGCGGCAGCCCCTCGGCGAGCATGCCCTGCGCTTCCAGCGTCACGATCCGGCGCGCGGTCTCGCCCTGGTTCAGCGTCTCGGGATCGGGGTCCCAGGAATCGGTGATCGCCACGTCCCGCGCCGGCAGCCACCACGGTTCCGCCGTGTCGGGGCCGCCGCTCGCGCCGGTCCAGGCCGCCACGGGGAAGGGGACGGGTTCGGAGCGCACATCGATCTGCTTGCGCTCGCCGTTGTCATTGATCGTCAGGCGGTGGATGAACGGCTCAATGGTGAAGGTCCCCGTATGCTGGGGGAAGACCGCGATCGTGCGCTCGAATTCCAGCGCCATCTGCCCGTCGGGCATGCGCGTGCGGCCCCAGTTGTCGCGGCCGAGCTGGGTCCAGGAGAAGTTGACCAGGGCCGGCTGGCGCACCTCCTCCAGGAGGATCTGCGTGCGGTAGACCCCGCGCAGGCGCAGCAGCACCATCTCGCGGGCATAGGGCTGCGTGCCGCCGGGGAGATCGGGCGTCACGGTGAGGGTGAGGTCGCCGGGCTCGATGGCGTGGGCCGGGGCGGTGAAGGCCAGCAGCACGAGGAGGGCCGCCAATGGTCCCTTCGCCCCTCTGCGGGAGAGGATGGCCCGCCTGAACGAGTCGAAAAACATTACCACGGGTTGCTGCCTCCCGGGATGGCGGTGCCGGCCTCGATGCGGCGGGCCTGCTCGGCCTTGAGGCGCAGCTTCAGATAGCGGCCGGGCTCGTCCGGCAGGGTCTGGAGCCAGAGCCGGTCGGGGTGGATCTCGTGCGCCTCGAAGCTCTTCGTCACCCGGCGTGCCTCGCGCTCGGGCGCGGCGGCGACCATGGCCGAGCCGGCGCCCTGGCGTCCGCGGCCGGCCGCGTCGCTCGCCGAGCCTCGGGCCTGCCCCTTGCCGGAATCGACTGCCTGCTGCTCGGCCTTGCCGCGGCGGGCCACTGGGCTCGTGCCCGGCAACGAGGCGGAGGAACCGCCCTCCTTGTTGCCAGCCAGACCCTCGCCGCTGGCGGTGGCGCGGATGTCGTCGTTCTGGTCCTGGTTGGCGGTGTTGTTGTAGCGGGCGCCGTACTGCGCCGAGGCATTGGCGATGCCGCCGCCCTTGCCGCGATCGATCTCCTCTTCCAGGGCCTTGGCGATCAGCGAGCGGTTGGCCTGCGCGTCGGCGTCGCGCGGGGTTGTAGGTCAGCGCCTCGTCGTAGGCCTCAACTGCGCCTTGCAGATCGCCGGAGCGGGCGAGCGCGTTGCCGAGGTTGTAGGCGCCGCGCTTGCCCTGCGCCCGGAACAGCGGAATCGCCTCACCGTAGCGCCCGGCCTCGTAGAGGGCGGCGGCGCGCCATGCGGGGGTGTCGAACACCTCAACGGCTGCGCCGGGCAGACCGGCCGCCATCAGGAAGCGGCCCAGCGTCGTGCGCGGCTCCGACACGAGCAGCAATCCGAGCAGGCCGCCGCCCGCGAGGGCAAGCCCTGCAATGCGCGCCAGCCGCCGCCAGTTACGCGGGAAGGCGACGGGCAGCATCCGCCGCAGCGGCGCCGACTGGGTGAAGGGGCGGGGCGAAAAGGACGCCAGCATCACGCGCTCCGTCGGAACAGGAGGAGGGCGGGCAGAAGCGCCAGCAGCAGCAGCCAGCGGCCGAGATCGGCGAAGGCGAGCACGCCGTAGCCGTTCGCGGCGAGGTGCTGGGCGGTCGAGGCGCCGACACGCTCGAGCACCGCCTCGGACGCATCGATGTCGGCGGCCCGGCCGCCGCCCGTGCCGGCGAGCCGGTCGAGGGCGGTTCGGTCGGGGCGCGGCGCGCCGGGTGGTAGCGCCTTGCCCGCGGGCACGAACAGGGCGTGGAGCTGCCAGCCCTTGTCCCGGATCGCGGCAGCCTCGCGCTCGGCGGCCTGCCCGATCCCGTCGCCGTCGGAGATCAGCACGACGTCGGCGGCGACGACGTTGGCCTCGGCCAGCGTCCGGCGGGCCAGCGCCAGCCCGCGCTCCGGGTGGCTGCCCCGGTCGGGCACGGTGTCGGCATCGAGCGCGAACAGGGTGGTGGCGAGGCTCTCGCGGTCGTTGGTCGGCGAGAGCGCGGTGTAGGCGTCGCCCGCGTAGACGATCAGCGCCAGCGAGCGGGTGCCTGCGGCCTCCGCCACCGCTTCCGCCGCCTGCCGCGCCTCCTTGAAGCGCCCGCCCTCGGTGACCGAGCGGGAGAGGTCGAGCACGATCACCGTGGCGTCGAGGTTGCGGAAGGTCGAGGCCTCCGGGCGCTCGACCGCCGGGCCGGTGAGCGCCAGCGCCAGGATGCCGGCGGCCAGAGCGGCGGCGATATTAGCCTGCCGCCGGCCGCCCAGCACCGCGCCGCGGCGGGCGGCCAGCGCCATCAGGTGCGGATCGACCGCCTTGTTCCAGTCGCCGAGCGGCGCCGAGCGCCATGCCGCCCGCAGCGCAAGCAGAGCCACGACGGGAATCGCCAGGAACCAGAGCGGGCGCAGGAGGGTGAGGGATTCGATCATGCGATTCCCGCTCAGATCCGGCGCCGCGTCGCCAGCAGACCGCAGGCGCAGAGGAAGGCGAGCGCCGCCGGCCAGGGCCAGAGATCGCGCCGCAGGGGCAGCGGCGGCGCCTTGGCACGCCCACCCTCCAATTCGTCGATGGCGTTGGCCACGTTCTCCAGGTCGTCGGTGGTCTTCACGCGGAACGCCCGGCCGCCGCTGGTCTCGGCCATGGCGCGCAGGGTCTCGACATCGACCACGTCCTGCTCGTTGTTGGGGTTGTCGGCCATGTCGATCGGCCCGAGCGCGATGGTGTAGACCCGCACGCCGAGATCCTTTGCCAGCGCCGCCACGTCCTTGGGTGCGGTCTGGCCGGCATTGTTGGCCCCGTCCGAGAGCAGCACTACGATCTTGTCGCGGGCGGGGGGCGGCCCTTCGCCGTCGGCCGCCGCGACCTGAGCCGGGGCGAGGCGCTTGAGCGCGAGGCCGAGCCCGTCGCCGATGCCGGTGGAGCGCCCGACGAGGCCGATGGTCGCCTCCTCCAGGGTGCGGGCCACGGTGGCGGTGTCGAAGGTGGGGGCTGCGGCGACGTAGGCCTGATCGGCGAACTCGACGAGGCCGATGCGGTCGCCGGCCCGGCGGCGGATGAACTCGGCGCCGACGCGCTTCACCGCCGCGAGCCGGCTGACCGTCTCGCTGTCCAGCGAGAAGTCCTTGCGCTCCATGCTGCCCGAGAGGTCGAGGGCGAGCACGATCTCACGGGCCGAGGCCGGCAGCGCGGTCGCGGGCAGGACGAGGCGGGGACCGGCCAGCGCGACGACGAGGGCCGCCCACAGCGTTCCGATGAGCCAGAGTCGGCGGCGGCCGCGGGCGGCGATGCTCTCGGCGTGCTCGGCGCTGCCGACGAGGGAGGGGGGAACGCGCAAGGCGCCGCTGCCGCCCTGGCGCTCCGGCGGGATCAGCCGGGCGGCGAGCGGCAGGGGCAGGAGCAGCAGGGCGAGCGGCGCCGCGAAATCGAAGGCGGAGGCGAGGGCCGTGATCCAGGTGGGCATTCGGATCAGGCCCGGATCTGTGAGAGCAGGCGGCCGAGGCCGGCATCGATGGCGGCGGGATCGATGGTCTTCGGGCGCCGGTAGAGATCGTCGGCGAAGACGCGGCCTGGTCCGGAGCGGAAGAAGTCGGTGGCGAAGGTGGTGTCGAGCGTCGCCGCCCAGGCCGCGCCGCTTGCGCCGGCCGCCGCCTCACCCTTCAGCGTGCGCACCACGCGCCGCAGCAGCCGGGCCTGCGCGACGCGCCGGGCCTCCGGCTCGAGGTTTTGGGCCAAGGCCAACTCGCGCAGGGCCGCCCGGCGGACCGACGCGCCGCGCCGCGCCCGGACGAGGCGGATCAGGCCGACGAGCAGCGCGAGGCTGAAGCCGAGGGCCAGGGCGGCCACCATCTCGGGCTGCACCGCGCTGTTGCCGCCGGTGGGGAGATGGAGCCCGCGCAGGGTCGAGAGGTCGGGAGCGGGGGTGGTCATTCCTGTACCCTCCGCCGCGCATCTCCTCGCCCCGCGTGCGGGGAGAGGGCTCTGCCGACCTTGTCGTCGGCAGAGCGAGCCAGCAGGCGAGGGGGCGCCACCGAAAGAGTCTCTTCCTGAACCGCCCCCGCTTCCCGGATGCGGGGAGAGGGGGATTCGCTCCCGATCTCACAACACCGCATCGAGCCGCTCCATCAGCGGGGCGTAGCTCTCCGGCCCGGCCTCGACGTCGATGCGCAGGCCCTCGACGCCGCAGGCATGGAGGCGGGCGAGGCGCGGGTCGATCGCATCGGCGGGCTGGGCCCTACGGTCGGCCTGGACGGTACCGCGCTGCCCGCCCGGCAGGGCGTAGGGATAGAGGCCGGCCGGGCGTGCCCGCTCGAAGGCGTCGCTGACCAGCAGCAGGCGGATCGAGAGCCGCTCGGCGAGCGCCGTGATCAGACTCTCGAAATCCGGCCCCGGCGCGTCCAGCGCGCTTGCCACGACGAGGTGTCCGCCCGAGGGCAGGAGCGAGCGGGCGAGCGCCAGCGTGTCGGTGAGCGGCGGGTCGTCCACTGCCGGGCCTGCGAGGGCTTCGGCGTGGGCATGGGCCAAGGCGCCGGTGACGGCGGTCATCGCCCGCTCGCCACCGGCCGGACGGATCACCGCGGGCTCGCCCGCGCCCGCCGCGATCAGGCCGATGCGCCCGCCATCGCCGACGACGCGCCAGCCGAGCAGCGTCAGCGCCTCAGCCGCCGCCACCGAACGCAGCGCCCGGCGGGTGCCGAACAGCATCGAGGGCCGGAAGTCGGCGAGCAGCACCACGGCGCGGTCGCGCTCGTCATGATGGGTGCGCACGTGCACTTGGCCGGTGCGGGCGGTGGCGTTGCGGTCGATGAAGCGGCGGTCGTCCCCCTCGGACCAGGGCCGCACGTCGTCCGGCTCCGAGCCGCGCCCGCGCTTGCGCGTGACGATGCCGCCGGGCAACCCGGCGATGGTGCGGGTCGCAGGCGAGACGCCGCGCCGCGCGAGATGGCGCAGGCTCATGAGTCCGGCCCCGGACAGGTGGATGCCGGGGGCGTCGGTCGGGTCGCTTGCGGGGGCCGCCGTCGCGGTCATGACGGCTACAGCGCCCGCGTCCGATCGACCAACCCGCCGATGATGCCGCGCGTGGTGCGCCCCTCGGCCGCCGCGCGCCAGGTCAGACCGATGCGGTGCGCGAGGGCGTCAGCGGCCAACTCCGAAATGTCTTCGGGCACGACGTGGTCGCGGCCGTGCAGGTAGGCGCGGGCCTTGCCGGCGACCATCAGCGCCAGCGTCCCGCGGGGCGAGGCCGGGTGTTCGATCGCCGCGCGCAGCTCCGGCGCGACGCTGTCGCCGCGGGTGCCGGCCACGAGCCGCACGAGATAGTCCTTGAGGGCCGGCGAGACGTAGGTCGCGAGCGCGGCCTCGCGGGCGGCGATCACCTCGGCGACCGAGAGCTTCACCGGCATCGCCTCGGCGTGGTGGTTCAATTCGCCCTCGACGAGATCGAGGATGCGGCGCTCGGAGGCCTCGTCCGGCATCTCGACGACGACGTGGAGCAGGAAGCGGTCAAGCTGCGCCTCGGGCAGCGGGAAGGTGCCCGCATGCTCGATCGGGTTCTGCGTCGCCACCACCATGAACGGGTCGGGCAGGCGGTGGGTGTGGCCCGACACCGTGATCTGCCCCTCGGCCATGGATTCCAGCAGCGCCGACTGCACCTTGGGCGGCGCGCGGTTCACCTCGTCCACGAGGATCAGCGAGTGGAACAGCGGTCCCGGCAGGAACTCGAAGGTGCCCGCATCCTGGCGCCAGACGGTGGTGCCGGTGAGGTCGGCGGGCATCAGGTCGGGCGTGCACTGCACGCGGGCGAAGGAGCCGTCGAGCCCGTCCGAGAGGCGCTTGACCGCACGAGTCTTGGCGAGCCCCGGCGCGCCCTCGATCAGCAGGTGGCCGCCGGTCAGCAGCCCGATCAACAGGCGTTCGACCAGCTTGTCGGCGCCGATCAGCCCGTGGCTCAGCCCGTCGCGAAGCTGCAGGATGCGATCGCGGACGGGCGCCGCCGCCGCGGGCCGGGCGAGTGCCTCGACGCTCATACGAGCGCCTCTGCCAGCGCCGTCGCCAGTCGAGCCTCGGCCCTCGTCGCAGGAGAAAGATCCTGCAGCATGCGCGTCTCCTCAGCGTGGGTTTTTCTTAAGGCTCCCACAATCCTGCCGGTGTGCCCGCTGCCCGGTCGCCGCGTCAATCCCGCGCCGCGCCCCTGGCCACGGGCAAATTGACCGCACGCAACCGGCTGCGCGCGGATCGCTGACGTTTCGTCACGCAACCGTCACGCTCGTGCGACAGCGGGGAAACCGCGCGACACCGAAAAGGTCCCCGAACGGTCCATGCCCGGCCCCTTTCCCTTCCCCACGCCAGAAGCCGTGAATTCCGGCATCAGCCTCGCGGTCGCCTTCGGCCTCGGCACCCTGATCGGGGTCGAGCGGCAGTACCGGCAGCGCAGCGCGGGCTTGCGCACCGCCGTTCTGGTGGCGCTGGGTGCCGCCGCCTTCGTCGATCTCGGCATGCGTCTGACCGGCGCGGAGGGGGCGACCCGCGTCGTCGCCTATGTCGTCTCCGGCATCGGCTTTCTCGGCGCGGGCGTCATCATGAAGGAGGGGATGAACGTGCGCGGCCTCAACACCGCCGCGACCCTCTGGTGCGCGGCGGCCGCGGGCGCCTTCTCCGGGGCCGACCTTCCGCTGGAAGCCTGCTTCGTCACCATCGCGGTCCTTGCCGGCAACACGCTGCTGCGCCCGCTAGTGAACCTCATCGACCGCATCCCCATCGACGAGAGCGCGACGGAGGCGACCTACGCGGTGCAGGTGACGGTGCCGGCCGAGACCGCCGGCCTTGCCCGCGACCTGCTGGTCGAGCGCCTAGAGGCGGCGGACTACCCCGTCGGCACGACGGAGGTGGAGGAGCGCGGCGAGACCACCGTCGACGTCATCGCCACGCTCACCGCCACGACGGTCCACGCCAAGGATCTCGACGCCGTGGTGGCCGATCTGGAGAAGCGGCCGGAGGTGCGCCACGCGACGTGGTCGGTGCAGACGGGGGATTGATCGCGCCCTGCGGTGAAGCCTACGGCCTACACATCCATCGGTGCGAGTGCGGACGAACCACCATGCGCCATCCCCAAGAAAAGCACGCCCTGATCGTCGGCGCCTCCCGCGGCCTCGGGCTCGGGTTGGCCGAGACCTTCCTGCGGCGCGGCTGGAAGGTCACCGCGACCCGGCGCGGGGCCGCGCCCGGTCTCGAACGGCTCGCGGCGGAGGGTGTGCGGGTCGAAACGGTCGATATCGACGACGATGCGTCGGTTGCCGCCCTGCACGAACGGACGAGGCGCGAACAATTCGATCTGGTCTTCGTGGTGGCCGGCGTGCTGATCGAGGCGGAGAAGCCGCTCAACGCGGTGGCGCGGGCGGTCCATGCACAGGTCTACCTGACCAATGCGGTGAGCCCGATCCTGTTCGCGGACGCCTTTGCCGAGACCCTTGCACCGGGCGGCACGCTCGCTTTCATGTCCTCGGTGCTCGGCAGCGTCGGCCTCAACACCGAGGGCGGCTGGGAGAACTATCGGGCGAGCAAGGCGGCGCTCAACACCAACGCCCGCAGCTTCGCGGCGCGCCACGCCGACCGCGCGTTCGGCGTGCTGCTGCTGCATCCGGGCTGGGTCGCCACCGATATGGGCGGCGAGGGGGCCGATCTCGACGTGGCGACGAGCGCGGCCGGGCTGGCGGACGTGATCGAGGCGAGAGCCGGCCGGACGGATCTCGCCTATCTCGACCACCGGGGCGAGACACTGCCCTGGTAGGCCCGGGCATCGTCCCGAAAGCCGGCGGCCGGCTTTTGCCAAAAAGACGATGCCTTGAGCTTACCGACGCTGATCGAGGGGCCGGCTGCGGCGCTCGACCACCACGGTCGGGCGACTGCGGCGCTCGACGATCACCGCCCGCGGCGGGGCGCGGTTCGGGCTCGTCGGCGCGAGGATGCGCTGCTCCAGCGGCCGGTGCGCCGGACGCGCCGCCGCGGCCTTGGCGGCAGCGACCACGTGGGGGCGCACCTCGTCCGGGCCGAGGCCGATCAGCCCGCAGGCGATCTCCACCTGCTGCTCGACGTCGTCGGCCAGATCCTGGGCGGCGGCGACCGCCTCGTCGACCGTGGGCGGCTCGCGCCGCACCCGGATCGGAGGCAGATCCTGAAAGCTCTTCGGAGTTTTTTTCACGGCACGACTCGCGGTCTTCATGCACCGATCATAGGACGGTCCGTCCGGTTTGTGCACTGCACCTAAATCGGACGTGACGGACCGCCGGCCGCATGGCTTGCCGGGCGGACGCCCCGCTCGTCGAGCATGCAGGATGCGCGCCGATCCGCGCGGGCGCCAGCACATTCGTTGACGGCGCCATCCGGCGAACAAGGCCCGCGCCTGTCAGAGTGTCGCGGTAGCGCAGCAAAAGGTTTGGCGAATCCACGGGCCTGCGGGGCACACGAAAATCGGGGCTGTCGCGACCTTTCATCCCGAATCCCGCCCCGATCCTGCGCCACGCAGGCACCACGATGCCAGACACACGCGATCCCCGCCTCACCCCGGCCCGGCCCGACCTTGCCGATATCCGCCTGAAAGGCGTCGTCGCGGCCGAGCGCTACGTCGCGGGCGAGCCGGCGCGGGTCGCCGTGCCCTCCGCTCCCCTTCGCCGCGCGCCGCGCCTCGAGGCCGGGCTCGAGACCGAGGCGGTGATGGGCGACGCCGTGACGGTGTTCGAGATCCGGGATGGATTCGCCTGGGGCCAGATCATCCGCGACGGCTATGTCGGCTACCTGCCGGAGACGGCGCTCGGGGCGATCGATCCGGCGCCGACCCATCGGGTCGCCGCTTTGCGCACCTTCGTCTACCCCGCGCCCGACCTGAAGCGTCCGCACGTCGCCCATCTCAGCCTCGGCGCCGCCTTCGCGGCGGAGGCGCAGGAGGGCGAGTACTGGCGGCTCGCCGGCGGCTATGTCTTTGCCGGCCACGCCGTGCCGCTCGGGACCGCCGAGCCCGATTTTCCGGCCACCGCCGAGCGGCTCGTCGGCACGCCCTATCTCTGGGGCGGGCGTACCAGCCTCGGCCTCGATTGCTCGGGCCTCGTCCAGCTCTGCCTGGAGACCGCGGGCCTGGCTTGTCCGCGCGATGCCGACCAGCAGGAACGGGCGCTTGGCAACGCCCTGCCGCCGGGGCTCGACGGGCTGCGGCGCGGCGACCTCGTGTTCTGGAAGGGCCATGTCGGGCTGATGCTCGACGCCGACCGGCTGATCCACGCCAACGGCCACCACATGGCGGTGGCGGTCGAGCCTTTGCGCGAGGCGGTCGAGCGCATCGCCGTCAAGAGTTTCGGCGCCGTCACCGCGATTCGCCGGCTCGACCCGATCGCCTGAGGGCGTTCAGCCGGCGCGGACGCTCTCCGGCGCCAATTCCGTCAGCGCCTCGGCGAGGGCATCGACCTGCCCCTCGTCATGCGCTGCCGAGAAGGCGACCCGTAGACGGGCGGTGCCGGGGGCGACCGTCGGCGGACGGATCGCCACCACGAGGAAGCCACGCGCCTCCAACGCCGTCGAGAGAGCGAGCGCCGCCTCCGCCGCGCCGATGAGCACCGGCACGATCGGGCTCATCGCCTCGGGCAGGCCGAGACGCGCGGTGAAGCGGCGCGCGAGCGCCAGCGGCCGGGCGGCGCGCTCCGGCTCCGTCTCGACGATCTCGAGGGCTTTGAGCGCCGCGGCGGCGGAAGCCGGCGGCAGGCCGGTGGTGTAGACGAGGCTGCGCGCCCGGCTGGTCAGCAGGTCGATCACGGGCTGCGAGGCGCAGAGATAGCCGCCATAGGAGCCCAGCGTCTTCGAGAGCGTGCCCATTTCGAGCGGCGCCCGCTGGCCGGGCTCGACCACGCCGAGGCCGTGGGCATCGTCCACCAGCGTCCAGGCGTCGTATTCGCCGGCAAGCGCCAGGATCTCGGGCAGCGGCGCCCGGTCGCCATCCATGCTGAACACCCGCTCGGTCAGGATCAGCGCCCGCCGCGCCGTGCCGCGATGCTCGGCGAGCAGCGTGCGCAACTGCGCGACGTCGTTATGGGCAAAGCGCACGGTCTGCGCCCTCGACATCGCCGCTCCCGCGAACAGGCAGGAATGGCCGAGTTCGTCGATCAGGATCAGGTCGCCTGCGCCGACGAGGGCCGGCGCGATGCCGAGATTGGCGAGATAGCCCGAGCCGAAGACGAGGGCGGCCTCCTTGCCCTTGTGCCGAGCAAGCCGCTCCTCCAGCGCCGCGAGCGGGGGGGAATTGCCGGTCACCAGCCGCGAGGCGCCCGCGCCCGCGCCGTAGCGGGCGAGTGCTTCAGTGGCCGCCGCGATCACCCGCGGATCGTGGGCGAGGCCGAGATAATCGTTGCAGGAGAACGAGACGAGGCTGCGTCCCCCCCGCTCGGCCGCCGCCTCGGGGCCGCGGGCGGTCACGGCCAGACGGCGGCGCAGGGCGCCGGCTTCCAGGCCGGCGAGCTTTTCTCCGGCGAAGGCGTCGAGGCTGTTCGATGGGTTCGGCGACATGGCGCTTGAAGGCGACGGCGCTCAGGGGATGTCAAGACGATGGTGATGAGCGTGGCGAACCCGTTGCGGGGCGCCGCGTTGCCCAGGCTCTGCCGGAACCGTGCCATGCTGCGTCGTCGCCTCGTCGTCCTTCTGCTGATCGCCTTTGCCGGTCCCCTCGTCAGCCCGGTGCCGGCCTCGGCCGGCCCGGCGCAGTCCTACCTGTTCGGCGAGACGCGCTTCCGCAACGCCTGCCGTCCACCGCTGAAATACGCGGCCGGGGCCTGTGTGCGCCGCTGCCCGGCCGGCTTTGAGAGCCCGTCCGATAACGTCCGGCAGGGGTTGAGTGGCCGGAATGGCGGTGATTCCAGAAGGGTGCTGAAGCCTCATCTGGACGTGCCATGTGGACCCCGACCACTCGCCGGCAGCATAACCGTGCGCGCCTTCGATACGAAACCGACCTGACGGATACGGAATGGGCGGTGATCGCGCCCATGATGCCAGAGCCCGCCTCGCGTGGTCGTCCGCCTGTCTGGACGATGCGGGAGGTCCTGAACGCGATCTTCTACGTGCTGCGCGGCGGCATCGCATGGCGGTTGATCCCAAAGGATCTCCCTCCGCGCAGCACGACGTTCGGCTACTTCAGCCGCTGGCGGGACGAGGGATTGTTCGGGCGGATCAACCACGCCCTGGTCATGGCCGACCGGGAGCGGGCCGGTCGCGAGGCCTCGCCGACGGCGGCCGTGCTCGACAGCCAGAGCGTGAAGACCACCGAGAGCGGCGGCCCGCGCGGCTACGACGCTGGAAAGAAGGTCAAGGGCCGCAAGCGTCAGGCCCTGGTCGACACGGACGGGCGCGCCCTCGTGCTCGATCCGCAGACCGCCGACATTCAGGATCGCGATGGGGCTGGACCGGTGCTGCGCCTGTCGCGGCGGACCTTCCCGTTCATCGTCAGAGCTTTCGCCGATGCAGGCTATGCCGGCGACAGACCCGCGACCGCCACCGTCATCACCATCGACATCGTGCGCAAACCGAAGGATCAGGTCGGCTTCGCCGTGCATCCACGCCGATGGGTGGTGGAACGCTTCTTCGGATGGATCAGCCGCAACCGACGCCTCTGGAAGGACCCGGAAGCGACCCTCGCCTCGGCCCAGGCCTTCCTCTACGCCGCCGCCGTCATGATCCTCGTCCGAAGGCTCGGGCGAGCATCATGACTTATCGGACGGACTCTGAGAGCTTCCGTGGCTATTGTCGGCAGCGCAACATGATGCGCTGATCGTCACCGAACTTGACTTGCATAGGCGGGCGCAAAGTGCGAGCCTTCCGGGGTTCGTTACAGACGATACGGGAGAGCCCAGGCTCATCGAAAGATGAATCATGGCGCCGACGGAGCAACCACCCCCGGAAACTCTCAGGCACAATCACCGTATCGTTGGACAATCTGGAGAGAGGCGCCGTCCGGCGTCCACCGAAGGAGAAACCTCGCTCGAATGCCGAGTGAGGGAAGCTCTCAGGTAAGCGCGACAGATGGGGGCAACTTGCCAGCCGGCCGGCGGGCAAGATCCGTCTGTCGTGGAGTGCCCGATGAGTCTGCAAGCTGCCGGTGCCGTGAGCCCCGCCGCCCCCGTTTCCGCTGATCCGCTGGCACAGACGCCGCTGCACGCGCTCCACCTGCGCCTCGGCGCCAAGATGGTGCCATTCGCGGGCTACGCGATGCCGCTGCAATACCCCGCCGGGCTGCTCAAGGAGCATCTGCACACGCGGGCAGCGGCCGGCCTCTTCGACGTGTCGCATATGGGCCAGATCGCGCTGACGCCTCGCTCCGGCGATGTCGCGGAGGCGGCCCGCGCCCTCGAAGCGCTGATCCCCATCGATATCCTCGGCCTTCCCGAGGGCCGCCAGCGCTACGGCTTCCTGACCGACGAGGCCGGCGGCATCCTCGACGACCTCATGGTCGCGCGCCTGCCCGGCCGGCTCCACTTTGTCGTCAACGCCGCCAACAAGGCCGCCGGTTTTGCGCATCTCCGGGCGCATCTCCCGGACGATCTCGACATGACGCTCGTGCCGGATGCGCTGATCGCGCTTCAGGGCCCGAAGGCGGCCGAGGTGCTGGCGCGGCTGGCACCCGAGACCCAGGCGATGCGCTTCATGGATGTGCGCGCGGTCGCGATCCTCGGCGCGCCCTGCCTCGTCAGCCGCTCCGGCTATACCGGCGAGGACGGTTTCGAGATTTCCGTGCCGGCCGAGCACGCCGAGGCTGTGGCCGAAGCCCTGCTCGCGGAGGCCGAGGTGCTGCCGGTCGGCCTCGGCGCCCGCGATTCCCTGCGCCTCGAAGCCGGCCTGCCGCTCCACGGGGCGGATATCGACCCCGGCACCAACCCAGTCGAGGCCAGCCTCGCCTGGGCGATTTCCCCCACCCGCCGCCGGGGCGGCGCCCGCGAAGGCGGGTTTCCGGGCGCCGAAAAAATCCTCCCCGCGATGGAGGCCGGGCCGTCGCGGCGGCGTGTCGGCCTGCGCCCCGAGGGCAGGGCGCCGGTACGGGCGGAGGCCCCACTCTTCGCCGCCGAGGCCGGCGGCGAGCCGGTCGGACGCGTGACCTCCGGCGGCTTCGGCCCGAGCGTCGGGGCGCCCGTCGCCATGGGTTTCCTGCCGGCCGCGCTGACCGCCCCCGGCACCCGCGTCTTCGCCGAGGTGCGCGGCCAGCGCCTCCCCCTCGTCGTCTCCCCGCTTCCCTTCGTCCCGGCCGGCTTCAAGCGCGGCTGATCTCTCTCGTGTCAGGAGTTTTGACCATGCTGCGTTTCACAGACGAGCACGAATGGCTGCGCCTCGACGGCGACGTCGCCACGGTCGGCATCACCGCGCACGCCGCCGAACAGCTCGGCGACCTCGTCTTCGTCGAGCTGCCAAAGGTCGGCGCGAAGCTGACCAAGGGTGAGGCGGCCGCGGTCGTCGAGTCCGTCAAGGCGGCCTCCGACGTCTACGCGCCGCTCTCCGGCGAAGTCACCGAGGTCAACGAGGCGGCGGTCGCCGACCCGGCCTCGGTCGGCACCGACCCGCAGGGCGGCGGCTGGCTCTACCGGCTCAAGCTCGACGATCCCTCCGCCATGGACGAGCTCATGGACGAGGCGGCCTACGCGGAGTTCGCGAAGTAGCGCGCCCGCTTTCCCTCTCCCCTCTGCGGGAGAGGGTGCCTGCGGAGCAGGCGGGTGAGGGGCCGGCTCAGGTTCTCTCCGGAAAGGTCGCTCCCCTCTCCCGAGCCCCTTCGGGGGCCACCCTCCCCCGCAGAGGGGGGAGGGATGTCACGGCATCCGCCTTCGAAAGGCCTCCCATGAAATACGATCGCCACGATCCCTTCGATTTCGCAGCCCGGCGCCATATCGGCCCGAAGCTCTCCGAGATCGACCAGATGCTGGAGACGGTCGGCGCGAAGTCGCTGCACGCGTTGATCGACGAGACGCTGCCCCCCGACATCCGGCAGGCCGAGTACATCGATTTCGGCGCCTCCCTGACCGAGCGCCGCTCGCTCGAGAAGCTGCGCGCCACTGCCAACAAGAACCGCCTGCTCGTCTCGCTGATCGGCCAGGGCTATCACGGCACGACGATGCCGCCGGCGATCCAGCGCAACATCTTCGAGAACCCGGCCTGGTACACCGCCTACTCGCCCTACCAGCCGGAGATCAGCCAGGGCCGGCTCGAGGCCTTGCTCAACTTCCAGACCCTCGTCTGCGATCTCACCGCGCTCGATGTGGCCAACGCCTCGCTGCTCGATGAGGCGACCGCGGCGGCCGAGGCCATGGGCATGGCCAAGCGCGTGGCGAAGTCGGACCGGAACGCCTTCTTCGTCGACAGGGACTGCCTGCCCCAGACCATCGCCGTGCTGAAGACCCGCGCGGCGCCGCTCGGCTGGGAGATCGTGGTCGGCGATCCCTTTTCGGATTTGGACCCGTCCACGGTCTTCGGGGCGCTGTTCCAGTATCCCGGCGTGAACGGCGCGGTTCACGATTTCTCCGGCGTGATCGCAGGGCTCCATGACGCCGGTGCGCTCGCCGCGGTCGCCGCCGACCCGCTGGCGCTGACGCTGCTGAAGGCGCCGGGCGAGATGGGGGCCGACATCGCGGTCGGCTCGATGCAGCGCTACGGCGTGCCGATGGGCTATGGCGGCCCGCACGCCGCCTATCTCGCCACCCGCGACGCGCACAAGCGGGCGCTGCCGGGTCGCATCGTCGGCGTTTCGGTCGATGCCCGCGGCAACCGCTCCTACCGCCTCGCGCTCCAGACCCGCGAGCAGCATATCCGCCGCGAGAAGGCGACCTCGAACATCTGCACCAGCCAGGTGCTGCTCGCGGTCATCGCCTCGATGTTCGCGGTCTATCATGGGCCGGCCGGCCTCAAGGCCATCGCCCGGCGCGTCCACCGTGACGCCGTGCGCCTCGCCGAGGGGCTGGAAGCCCTCGGCTTCACCGTCGAGCCCCGGCATTTCTTCGACACGATCACTGTGCGGGTTGGCGCGTTCCAGGGCGTGATCCTGAAGAGCGCGGTCGAGAACGGGGTGAACCTGCGCCGGATCGGCACGGACCGCATCGGCATCAGCGTCGATCAGCGCACCCGGCCCGACATCGTCCAGGCGGTGTGGCGCGCGTTCGGGGGCGGCGATCTTCCCTACGACGAGGGCTATCCCGAGCCGCGCCTGCCGGCCGAGCTGGAGCGGACCTCGGACTACCTGACCCACCCGATCTTCCACATGAACCGGGCCGAAAGCGAGATGACGCGCTACATGCGCCGGCTCGCCGACCGCGATCTCGCGCTCGACCGGGCGATGATCCCGCTCGGCTCCTGCACGATGAAGCTCAACGCCACCGCCGAGATGCTGCCGGTCTCCTGGCCGGAGTTTTCGGAGCTGCACCCGTTCGTGCCGGAGGATCAGGCGCTGGGCTACCGCGAACTGATCGACGATCTCAGCCAAAAGCTCTGCGCGATCACCGGCTACGACGCGATCTCGATGCAGCCCAATTCCGGCGCGCAGGGGGAGTATGCGGGCCTGCTGGCCATCCGCCGCTATCACCTCTCGCGCGGGGAGGGGCACCGCACGGTCTGCCTGATCCCGTCCTCGGCCCACGGCACCAACCCGGCCTCGGCGCAGATGTGCGGCATGAGCGTCGTCGTGGTCGGGGCGGATGCCCATGGCAACATCGACGTCGAAGATTTCCGGAAGAAGGCCGAGCAGCATTCCGAAAAGCTCGCGGCCTGCATGATCACCTACCCGTCCACACACGGCGTGTTCGAGGCGCGGGTGCGCGAACTCTGCGACATCGTCCACGCCCATGGCGGTCAGGTCTATCTCGACGGGGCGAACCTCAACGCGATGGTCGGGCTGGCGCGGCCCGGCGACATCGGCGCCGACGTCAGCCACCTCAACCTGCACAAGACCTTCTGCATCCCGCATGGCGGCGGCGGGCCGGGCATGGGGCCGATCGGCGTGAAGACGCACCTGATCCCGTTTCTGCCCTCCGATCCGCGCTCAGGCGAGGAGGGCGCGGTCTCGGCCGCCGCCTTCGGCTCGGCCTCGATCCTGCCGATCTCGTGGAGCTACTGCCTGATGATGGGCGGGCGCGGCCTGACCCAGGCGACGCGGGTGGCGATCCTCAACGCCAACTACATCGCCCGGCGGCTCGATGGGGCCTATTCCATCCTCTATGCCGGCCGGAACGGACGGGTCGCGCATGAATGCATTGTCGATGTGCGCCCGTTCCAGAAGAGCGCAGGCGTCACCGTCGAGGATATCGCCAAGCGCCTGATCGATTGCGGCTTCCACCCGCCGACGATGAGCTGGCCGGTGGCCGGCACGCTGATGATCGAGCCGACCGAATCCGAGACCAAGGCCGAGATCGACCGCTTCTGCGACGCCATGCTGGCGATCCGCGAGGAGATCCGGGCGATCGAGGAAGGGCAGATGGATAAGGCCAACAACCCGCTCAAGAACGCGCCCCACACGGTGCAGGACCTGATCGGCGCCTGGGAGCGGCCCTATTCCCGCGAGGCCGCCTGCTTCCCGTCGGGCAGCTTGCGCATGGACAAGTACTGGCCGCCGGTGAACCGCGTCGACAACGCCTATGGCGACCGCAACCTCGTCTGCTCCTGCCCGCCAACCGAGGCCTATGGCGAGGCGGCGGAGTAGGGCCGCCGCATGCCCCTCCCCAGCAGGGGAGGGGCGTCGCGCGTTTGACTCCGTCAGCGCCACCCCTCAATCCCCCGCGCATGACCGCGCTCGAACACCATCACCTTTGGCGCCCCTACACCCAGATGAAGACCGCCGCGCCGCCGCTTGAGGCGATCGCGACGCGGGGCTCGCGCATCACGCTGAAAGGCGGGCGCGAACTCATCGACGGCATCGCCTCGTGGTGGACGGCGGTGCACGGCTACAACCATCCGCACATCGCTGCGGCGATGGCCGACCAGCTCACGCGCATGCCGCACGTGATGTTCGGTGGCCTCACCCACGCCCCGGCTGAGCGGCTCGGCGCGCGCCTCGCCGCGCTGCTGCCGGGGGATCTCAACCACGTCTTCTTCACCGATTCCGGCTCGGTCGCGGTCGAGGTCGCGCTGAAGATGGCGGTTCTGCTCTGGCTCAACCGCGGCGAGACCGGCCGTACCCGCGTGCTCGCCTTCCGCGGCGGCTATCACGGCGACACGATGGGCGCGATGTCGGCCTGCGACCCCGAGGAGGGGATGCACCGCCGCTTCGGCGCCTACCTTCCCACTCAGGTGTTTTGCGCGCTGCCGCGCACGGCCGAGGACGAGGCGGCCCTCGATGCGGCGCTGGCCCGCCACCGCCACGAACTCGCGGCGGTGATCGTCGAGCCCCTGGTGCAGGGGGCGGGCGGGATGCTGACCCATCCGCCGGAGGTGCTCGCCACCGTCGCGCGGCTCGCGCGCCGCCACGGCCTGCCGCTCATCGCCGACGAGATTTTCACCGGGTTCGGCCGCACCGGGACGCTGTTCGCCTGCGAGCAGGCCGGCATCGTGCCCGACATTCTCTGCCTGTCGAAGGCGCTCACCGGCGGCACGATGGCGCTGGCCGCCACGGTCGCCACCACCGAGATCTTTTCCGCCTTCTGGTCGGACGAGGCATCGGCCGCGCTGATGCACGGGCCGACCTTCATGGCGAACCCGCTCGCCTGCGCGGCGGCGAATGCCAGCCTCGATTTGTTCGAGGCCGAGCCGCGCCTCGCGCAGGCCCAAGCCATCGCCGCGCGCCTGACGGAGGGGCTCGCTCCCTTGAGCCGGTTGCTCGGTGTGCGGGAGGTTCGGGTGCTCGGCGCCATCGGCGCGGTGCAATTCGCAGGGACGCCCGACCTCGCGGATCTCAAGCGGCGTTTCGTCGAGCGCGGCGTCTGGGTGCGCCCGTTCGGCGACATCGTCTACCTCACCCCGGCGCTCACCATCGATGCGGGCGACCTCGACCGTCTGATCGCGGCGGTGACGGCGGTGACCGAGGCGGTGGCGTAGGGCCGACGCGCCGCGATCGGCCCCGCGGCGCGAAGCTTGCGAGCTTGGCCGCAGAGAACCACGGGACCCTGCAACCCGCAGCGGGGTTACCCGTTGGATGATCGCAGCGCAGCGGTTCCCGGCACGGGAAACGGCCAAGCCTGTGAGCAGGCTCAGTCTGTGAGCGGGCCAGGTCTGTGGGCAGGCCGAGTCTGTCAACGACAAGTCTGCGAACACCTTGGGCCGCTGGAGCAAATCGGGGAGAGCGTAAGGTGGCGAGCCAGACCGAGACGACGAATCCGGAAGCCGACCGTCCCGTCATCCTCATCGTCGAGGACGAGGCCCTGACCATCATGGACCTCGGCGACGTGCTGGAGGGGGGCGGCTACGACACCGTGCAATGCGCCTCCGCTGAGCGCGCGCTGTCCATCCTTCAAGCGCGGCCCGACATCTGCGGCCTCGTAACCGACGTACAGCTCTCGGGCCGGGTCGACGGCTTCGATCTGGCCGCTTCCGTCGCCCAGGCGCGGCCGAACCTGCCGATCCTGATCGTGTCCGGCCGCGCCTCGCCCGATCCCGAGCGCATGCCGGAGGGTGCGCAGTTCATCGCCCGCCCCTGCGCGGGCGAGGATATCCTGGCCCGGCTCAAGGGATTGATGCCGCATTGCTGAGCGCGGCGCGCCAAGCTGCGACGGTTTGCTCTAGGCCCTGTTCGAGGCCGTAGCGGGCCGAAAAGCCAACCTCGTCCGTCAGGCGCCGGATGTCGGCCTCGATGCAGGCCGGCTCCGTCGGGCCGAGGGGGCGGGCGCCGAAATCGATCAGATCGGGGCGTCCGGTCAGCGCACCGATCGTTTCCAGGATTCTGCGCACCGGCACCGCTTCGCCTGAGCCGAGATTGACGGGCCCCTCCACCCCCGAGTCGAGCAGGGCCGCGAAGGCCGCTCCCACATCGGCGACATGCAGGAAATCGCGGCGCTGCCGGCCCTCACTGGTGGCGAGACGCTGGCCGGCGAGCAGCGCCCGCGCCGCATCGCCGACGAGCCGGCCCGGCGTCTCGCCGGGACCGTAGAGGTAGAACAATCGTCCCCAGCCGAGGGAGAGGCCGGCGGTCGCCGCATAGGCTTGCAGAATGCGGCGAAGACCGTCCTTGGCGGCGCCGTAGAGCGTCGCCGGACGGCAGGGGGCTACCTCCGACAAATGACCCTCTCGGATCGCCGCTGCATCCCCTCTCCCCGCACGGGGGGAGAGGGCTTCGGCGACCCTGTCGTCGCGGAAGCGAGGCGGCAGACGAGGGTGAGGGGGCGCGGCCGGATGAGGTTCCGTCCAAGACGCCCCCTCACCGCCGCTTCCGCTTGTTGCGCCGACGACAAGGTCGTCGCGACCCTCTCCCCGCGTGCGGGGAGAGGGGGATTCCAGTTCTTCGCGCGGTAGAAGGTTGATCCCCGTCCAATCGTACTCGGCACACGTCCCAGCCACGACCGCGCGAGTGCCGCCCGCCTCGCGGAAGGTCCGCACGAGGTCGAGGCTCGCCGCCGTCCAATCGAGGTTGTCCGGTGCCTGCCAGTAGCGGCCGGGCGTGGTGACCCAGGCGAGGTGGAGCAGGTGGCTCGCCGAGGCCGCTTGCACGGCGGCCCGGCGCTGCACCGGATCGAGCAGGTCGGCCGCGTGGAAGGCGTGGACCCCTTTCGGCGCGGTTCGGCCGATGGCCTGAACCTCGAAGCCGCGAGCGACGAGCGCGGCGACCGCGTGGCGGCCGACGAAGCCGGCCCCTCCGGTGACGAGAACCCGCTTCACCGCCCTGCCCAATCGGGAAAGGCGAGGTCGCGCGATGCGATGACCGTCACCGGCTCCGGCCACGCGAGCCCGAAGGCGGGATCGTCCCAGCGCACGCCGTCGGCGGCGGAGGCCACGAACGGCCGGTCGATCATGTAGAGAATCTCGGTGTCGTCGCTCAGGGTCTGGAAACCGTGGGCGAAGCCCGCCGGGATGTAGAGGGCGTGGCGGTTCGCGGCCGAGAGCGTCACGGACGCGGTGCGGAGATAGGTCGGCGAATCGGGCCGCAGGTCGATCACCGCGTCGTGGATCGCGCCGCCGGTGCAGCGCACGAGCTTCGTCTCGGCGTGGGGCAACTTCGAAAAATGCATCCCGCGCACGGTGCCGCGGCGATGATTGAACGACACGCTCGACTGCGTGAAGTGCCCGACCAGCCCACGCTCCGCGAATTCGCTCTCGCACTGGGTGCGGGCGAAGAAGCCGCGCTCGTCCGCGTGCGGCTCGGGCACGACGCGGAACAGGCCGGGCAGCGCGAGTTCCTCGAAGATCACCAGGCGTTCGCCTTCCTTTGGCTCAGCGGCACGCTTGATTCCATTTAACCCCTCATCCTGAGGTGCCCGCGCCAGCGGGCCTCGAAGGATCCTCCGGCCAGCCGCGCGATCCCTGACGATCCATCGAGGCCGCTTCGCGGCACCTCAGGATGAGGGCGCAAAAGGGATGGCTGAAGCGACCATCAGAACACCGTCAGTTCGGGGATCGCCACGGCGAAGCGTCCGCCCCATTCGCGGATCGCCGCCATCTCGCCGGCGATCTCGTCCTTGAGGTTCCAGGGCAGGATCAGCACCGTATCGGGGCGCACGCCCAAGAGTTCGTCCGGCGAGACCACGGGGATGCGGCTGCCGGGCAGCCACGTGCCCTGCTTGTGCGGCGAGCGGTCGGCCACCGCGCGGATCAGCTCCGGCTTGATGCCGCAATAGTTGAGGAAGGTGTTGCCCTTGGCCGCCGCGCCGTAGGCGCAGACCGTGCGGCCCGCCGCCCGCTCCTCGATCAGGAAGCGGAGCGCCGCGCATTTGATGTCGGCCACCGCCCGCCCGAACCCGGCATAGCCGGAGGGGTCGAACAGGTGCGCCCCCCACTCGCTGAGCACCACGCGCTCCAACTCCGGCGTCGGCGCGTGCGCGGCGGCCTTGTGGCAGGCGAAGACGCGCAGCGAGCCGCCATGGGTCGGCCATTCCTCGACATCGAACACCCGCAAGCCGTGCTGGCGCAGGATGCCGATGACCACGCCGAGCGAGAGGTAGGAGAAGTGCTCGTGGTAGATCGTGTCGAACTGCCGCTGCTCGATCATCCGCAGGAGGTGCGGGAACTCGAAGGTCGCCACGCCCTCTGGCTTCAGGATTTCGGCAAAGCCCGCCGCGAAATCGTGGATGTCGGGCACGTGGGCGAGCACGTTGTTGGCCGCCGTCAGATCCGCCTTGTGGCCCGCCGCCGCGAGCTGCCGGGCGGTCTCGCGGCCGAAAAACGCGACCTCGGTGGGCACGCCGCGCTCGACGGCGACGCGAGCGACGTTGGCTGCCGGCTCGACGCCGAGCACCGGCACGCCACGGGCGACGAAGTATTGCAGCAGGTAGCCGTCATTGCTCGCGACTTCGACGACTTTGCTATCCGGCCCGAGGCCGAAGCGCGCGATCATCGCGGCGACGTAGCTCTCGGCGTGGCGCAGCCAGCCGGCGGAGAAGCCGGAGAAGTAGGCGTAATCGGAGAAGATCGCCTCGGGGCTCTCGAAGGCTTCGAGTTGCACCAGCCAGCAGGCATCGCAGACATAGGCGTGGAGCGGGTGGAAGACCTCGCCCCGGTGGCGCCGTTCCGGCGTGACGTAGGAATTGGCGAGCGGCGACAGGCCGAGATCGCAGAAGGTCCGGGTGAGGGCGGCGCCGCAGGCGCGGCAGGTCGGGGCGGTCACGCTTGGACTCCGGCTTTTGCTCCAGGCTGGCCCAGCGCCTCGTAGCGCGCGATTTCGGCCTCGGCCAGAGCGCGGGGATCGGCGCCGGACGCGGCCGCGCGGTACCAAGCGGCAGTCCAGTCGAGCGCCGTGTCGAGGGTCAGCCGCCGGTCCCAGCCGAGGCGGGCGCGGGCCTTGGAGGCATCGACCTTGAGATAGGTCGCCTCGTGCGGATGGGTCTTCTGCGAGAGGTGCCAGCCGGCTCCCCCGCCCCAGCCCTGCGCCAGCCGCTCCACGAGGTAAGAGACCGGCCGGCAATCCTCGTCCGCCGGCCCGAGATTCCAGCCCTCCGCGAAGGCGGCGCCGTCGTCGCCCGCGAGGCATTCGGCGAGCCTGAGGTAGCCGGCCAGCGGTTCCAGCACGTGCTGCCACGGGCGGATCGCGTGCGGCGCGCGGATCTCGACCGAGTCCCCGGCCCCGAAGGCGCGCACGATATCGGGGATTAGCCGATCGAGGGACCAGTCGCCGCCGCCGATGACGTTGCCGGCCCGCGCGCTGGCGATCCGCGCCGGATGGCCGCCTGCGCCGAAGAACGAGGCGCGGTAGGCGCTCGTCACGAGTTCGGCACAGCCCTTCGAGGCGCTGTAGGGATCGCGCCCGCCCATCGCCTCGGTCTCGCGATAGGCATAGGGCCATTCGCGGTTCTCGTAGGCCTTGTCGCTCGTCACGACGACGACGGCGCGCACGCTCGGGGCCAACCGCACCGCTTCCAGCAGGTGAACACTGCCCATAGTGTTGATCGCGAACGTCCCCACCGGATCGGTATAGGAGGGCCGCACCAGGGCCTGCGCCGCCATGTGGATCACGATCTCCGGCTCGGCAGCCGCTACGGCCGCGGCAAGCGCCGACAGGTCGCGGATGTCGCCGATGCGCGAGTCCTCGGACGGGAATCCGATCGCCTCGAACAGGTTCGGCCGCGTCTCAGGGGAAAGGGCGAAGCCGGTGACGCGGGCGCCGAGGCGGGCGAGCCACAGGCTCAGCCACGCGCCCTTGAAGCCGGTATGCCCGGTGAGCAGCACGCGCTTGCCCGCCCAGAAGGCGGGATCGGGGTTGAGCGCACCCATCACCACACCTTCCAGGGCGCGTCGCCACGGGCCCAGAGCTCTTCCAGGTGCTTCTTGTCGCGCAGGGTGTCCATCGCCTGCCAGAAGCCGTGATGATGATAGGCGTGGAGCTGGCCGTCGCGGGCGAGGCTCTCCAGGGGGCCGCTCTCCCACACGGTGGCGTCGCCCTCGATCCGGTCGAGCACTTTTGGCGACAATACGAAGAAGCCGCCATTGATGGTCGCGCCGTCGCCGGCCGGCTTCTCGCGGAAGCTGCGCACCGCGTCGCCCGCAAGGTCGAGCGCGCCGAAGCGGCCCGGCGGCACCACCGCCGTCAGCGTCGCGAGCCGCCCGTGCGCCTGGTGGAAGGCGGCGAGCCGCGTGAGGTCGATATCGGCGACGCCGTCGCCGTAGGTCATGAAGAAATCGTCGTCGCCGAGATAGTCGCGCACCCGCTTGAGCCGCCCGCCGGTCATGGTGGCGTCTCCCGTCTCGATCAGCGAGACCTTCCAGTCCTCGGCCGCCGAGCGGTGGAACTGCACGTCGCCTCGGCCGAGATCGAGCGTGACGTCGCTCAAGTGCAAGCGGTAATTGAGGAAAAACTCCTTGATGACGTAGCCCTTGTAGCCGAGGCAGATCACGAACTCGGTCACGCCGTGGGCGGCGAAGATCTGCATGATGTGCCAGAGGATCGGCCGTCCGCCGATTTCCAGCATCGGCTTGGGGCGCACCACGGTCTCCTCCGAGAGCCGCGTGCCGAGCCCGCCCGCGAGGATCACGGCCTTCACAGGTGGTCTCCGGGTCTGTCTGTCGTCGTCATCATCGCCACGCCTCTACCATGTGCTGCCGTGCTGCCGGAAACCGCTCGGCGTCGAGGGTGAAGGCGGGCGGGCGGATGCCGAACGGGTCCGGGTAGTACGGGTCGCGGGCGAGCCGTGCGCCCCAGCGCTTGCGGAAGCGGGCCTGCTCGGCGGGATCGACGGTGGGGATGCGGTTGCGGCTCTCGTAATGGTGCAGGCTCGCCTCGGCGCAATAGACTGTGCGCAGGCCTCGCTCGCCGAGCCGCAGGCAGAGGTCGATGTCGTTGTAATTGATGGCGTATCCCTCGTCGAAGCCCTGAATGGCTTCGAAATCCGCCCGCCGCACCATCACGCAGGCGCCGGTCACGGCGAGAGTGTTGCGGTTGGCCAGACTCGAGCCGTGATACCCGGCGTCGTCACCGGGGAAGCCACGGCAGACATGGTCCGGCAGACCCTCGCCGAAGACCACGCCGGCATGCTGAATGGCTGCCATCCTCGAACAGGAGCTTGGGGCCGACCGCACCGACGCCGGGGATGGCGAGCTGCGCCAGCATCGCCTCGATCCAGTCCGGCGTGACGACGCTGATATCGTCGTTGAGAAAGACCAGCACGTCGCCGCTCGCCGCCCATGCGCCGAGATTCATCTTGGCGGCGACGTTGAAGACGGGCTTGTCCCAGGTGACGGTGCGCGCGCCGAACCGCTCGACGGCGGCCCGCGTCTGCGGGCGCAGGTCGCCGTTATCCACCGCCACGATCTCGATGTTGTCGTAAGTGCCGGTCTCGCGGATGCTGGCGAGGCAGGCGGCGAGCAGATCGACCGTGCGCCCGCCGATGAGGCTGTCGCGCCCGGCGGTCGGGATCACCAGGGAGACGAGCGGGCGCGTCGCGAGCGCGCGCCGCAGGGCGAAATTTGAGGCGCTGAGCGCGCGGACGGCATCGAGCCCGCCGGTGCGCCGGGCGCGTCCGGCCAGCGCGCGGGCGGCCGCCTCCGGATCGGGCGCGGCGGCGCGGCGATGGCAGAGCACCTGCGCGACGTGGCCGACGCGCTCACTCCGCTCGGTCACGCGGAGCGCGAGGTCGTAGTCGGCCGCGCCCTCGCTCTCGCCCGGAAAGCCGCCGGCCGCCCGCACCAGGGCAGTGCGGTAGAGGGCAAGCCCGCCGATGTAAAAGCTGCTCTCGAGTGTCTCGGGCGACCAGTCCGGCTTGAAATAGGGATCGCAGCGCTCGCCCGCCGGCCCGATCCGGTCCTCATCCGTGTAGAGCAGGTCGAGATCGGGCTCGCGGGCGAGCCGCCGGACGAGGGCGAGAAGCGCCTGCGGCGCGAGCCGGGCGCCGGGCTCCATCGTGGCGAGATAGGGGCCGCGCGCCTGCGCCAGCGCCGCATCGAGGGAGGCCGCTTTGCTTTTCGCGGACGGCAGCAGACGAATGCGGCCGTCCTCCGCCGCTAGCGCGTCAAGCGCGGCCGATGGCGCCGCCGCGAGGCACAATTCCCAATCCGGGTAGACCTGCGCCCGCAGGCTCGCGACCGTCTCCCCGAGCTGGACCGGATCGTCGCCGCCCGCCATGAGCAGAGAGATCAATGGGCGCTCCGGCAGGGCCGCGAGCTGCGCCCGCATCGTCTCGATGGAGGGCAGGGCCTTGGCTTCCACCGCTTGAATCCAGGCGGCGTAGCTGGCGGGCGGACAGTGGGTCTGGGCGGCGCGGGTGAGGCGGCGCCAGATTTCGCCGGGCGGCACGCTGCGCAGGAGGCCGACGGCGCGCCGCAGGAGGCGCAGCGGCCGACGCTCCTGCGGCGGCAACCGTTCGATGATCTTTTGGGCGGATAGGAGGGCCGCCTCGATCCGGCCCGCCGGCGCGATCCGCACCCCGTCGAGGCGGAAGCGCGGGCCTGCCTCGGCGGCTTCCAGGCGTAGCGCGCGTGTGCCGCGCGGCAGGCGGATCAGGTCATCGGTGCCGTCTGCCCGCACGGTGAGCCGGTAGCGGCGCGGCTCGGCCTCGCCCCGCGCCTCGACCGCGAGCACCGGCCGCACCGAATCCGGCCGGCAGCGGATGCGGATGCGCTGGCCCGACAGGGCCGACACCGCGTCCGACGGGCCGAGCGCGAAAACCGGATCGGGGCCGGTCGCGATCCAGGCGTCGTCCGCACAACGGCGCAGGTCGCGCAGGGGGTAGAGGCCGAGCGCCTCGCGGCGCTTCATGGAAACAGCCCGTCGTCTCGGTTCCGGTGGAAGCTCATGCGGCGCCGGAATCCACGAAATCGGCCGCGCCGTGAAGCGGTTTCTCGCAAAAGCGGTGTGTTGTCGGCCCTGTGTCGGCAAAGCGAAGGGTTTCTGTCATCGAAGTTTCATCGCCGGTCGGCAGATGCTTGCCCTGCGGGCCGCCCAGAGGGCACTCTTTCCGGGCAGCTTTCAGGAGCCCGCACGTCCGTGAAGGGAAACCGGATCATGTCGGCGGCAAACGAAGTGGTCGCCATGGCGGCACACGGCGAAGCTCCCGCTCAGCCGGGCGGCCGAAGCGCGGCAAAGGATAAGGCGAGCAAGACCGTCAAGCGGCTGCGCCCCCCGGCGGCCAAGAGCGTCGGCTGGGCGCTCGTTCAGGCAGCGCGGCTGCACCGCGCCCGGATCGGCGACCGGCTCGCCGAACTCGACCTGTTCGCCGGCCAGGAGCAGGTGGTGCAGGCGCTGGCGGCGGCCGGCAGCATGACCATGGGCGATCTCGCCGCGACCCTGCGGGTGCGCCCGCCGACCGCCTCCAAGACGATCTCGCGGCTCGCCGCCCTCGGCTTCGTCGAACGCCGGGCCGAAGCCGGCGACGGCCGCATCGTGCGCGTGCGCCTCACCGAGACAGGCTTTGCCAAGGCCGCCGCGATCGAGCGGATCTGGGACGAGGTCGAGGCCGAGCTGCTCGAAGACTTCGACAACAAGGAGCGCCGCCGCCTGCGCAAGCTCCTGCGCCGCGTCGCCCGCAGCCTCGCGGGAGCCGCGGGCGTGACCGGCCACGAAGAGGCCGATGCCGAGATCGACGGCGAGGCCGACGACGAGGACGAAGCCTTGCTGGCTCCGGGCGCGACGAGCGCGGTCGTCTGATCCTGAGGCAAAGCCGGCGGCGCGTAGCCCCTATCGAGAGGGGCCGCCTCGCCAAGTGTCGTGGGGTCAGCCGATTCTTGAGATTCGGCGTCCGGGGCGATGCGCTCGCCTAACCGGTCAGGCCCGCCCGGCGGGCACCATGTCGGCGAGATCCAGCTGGGCCGGGCGGGAGAGGGCGGCGGCCAGCATCGCCTCCAGGACGATGAGGTCGGTTTCCGGGTCGGGCTCCCAGCCGCAGGGGCAGTGCCCTTCGGGACCGTGTGCGGCGGCCACCTGACGGTAGAGCGTGCCGACGGTACGCGCCGCGGCTTCGAGGGCGGCCATGACGTGCATCGGCTCGCGCTGAAGTGCCTGCCAGAACGCGGTCGTGAGTGCCCGCTCCAGCGTGCCCTGCGCGTGCCGCTCCGACGCGTCGGGCGGGGCCGTGACGAGGCCGGCGCTCATGCCTGCACCTGCTCCCGCACGTCGACCGGCACCAGCCGCGGCGGTGTCGCGTCTCCCGGCTCCAGCCCGACCAGAGATTCGAGGCCACCCCGGCTCAGGCCGAGGGAGGAGCCGTCCCACCACACGAGGCGCACGGATTCGAGCACCGCGTCGAGGGCCGCGAGCAGACCAGCCAAGCCGCCGGAGCCGTCGCGGACCGAGGACAGCGTATCGGCCCGCAAGGGCCACGCGCTGACGGTAGAAGCGTTCGGGAATGTCAGAAGGTGCGCCATGCATTTATCATGGCTCCATCTGTCGATATTGCGCAAGCGATCTTCAAAACATTGGAAATGCTTTAATCGAGCTCTGTTCCGAGGCTTCGCACTATTGATTTAGAACAATTCAACACGCCTCAAAAAATCACTGCAGCATCTCGGTTTGGCCGGGCCGGACGGTGTCGATCAGCGGACGGGCTGGTCGAAGGCCGTGTCGGGGTAGGGCTCGCCCTTGAGGGTGAAGTGCCACCATTCCTGCGCGTAGGGCACGAAGCCGGCGCGAATCATCGCGTCGCGCAGGCGGTGACGGTTGCGCGACTGGATCGGGCTGACGCCGGGAAAATCCGTCGCCGAGGCCGGGTCGAACAGGTCGAACGGCGTGCCCATGTCGAGTTCGGCGCCGTCGGCGCTGCGCACCAGCGTCAGGTCCACGGTGGAGCCGCGGGAATGCGACGAGCGCTCGGCGATGTAGCCGAGGCGGAACAGATCCGCCTTGTCCGTCCGCGGGTAATAGGCGGCCTTCATGCGTGTGTCGGCCGGGTCGCGCGCCCAGGCGGCGAAGTCGGCCACCGCCTGGCGCGGGCGGTAGCAGTCGAACACTTTCAGGCCGAGGCCGTCCGGCGCCAGCGACGCCTGCACCCGGGCCAGCGCGCCGGCGGCCTGCGGGGTGAGCAGGCAGCGCGGTGCCTCGTAGCCGACGATGGGCCGGCCGACGAAGTTGTCGGAGCCGGCATAGCGCATGTCGAGCGCGAGCCCCGGCACGTGCCGGGCGGCATCGACGAAGGGATCGGCTTCCGCCGCGGCCGGCTGGGACGCGGCGAGGGCGAGGCCCGTCAGTGCGACGCGCATCAGGCCCGCCATGCCAGCAGCCCCGCGCCCGCCGCGATCAGCCCGACGCCGAGCCAGTGATGGGGTGCGAGGCGTTCGCCGAGGAAGAGGACGCCGAACACGGCCACGAGCACGACGCTCAGCTTGTCGAGCGGCGCGACGCGGCCGGCGTCCCCGAGGGCGAGCGCCCGGAAGTAGCAGAGCCAAGACGCCCCAGTGGCGAGCCCCGACAGGATCAGGAAGACGAGATTTCTGCCGGAGACGCGGCCCAGCTCCTGCGCCTGTCCGGACGCGGCGAGGATCGCCCCGGCGAGCGCCACCACGACGAGCGTTCGAATGAAGGTCGCCACATCCGGCGCGACGCCGTCGATGCCGACCTTGGCGAGGATCGCCGTGGCGGCGGCGAACCCCGCGGAGAGCAGGGCCCAGAACCGCCACGACAGGAGCCATTCGCTCACCGCTTCCTCCTTCACAGGGCGTGGCGCATCACGATCAGGGCCAGGGCCAGCCCGCCGATGCCGGCCAGAACCGAGACGAGCACGTAGGCGAGCGCCGCCAGCCCGTCGCCGCGCTCCATCAGGGTGAAGGCTTCGAGGGAAAAGGTCGAGAAGGTGGTGAAGCCGCCCAAGATCCCGGTGGCCACGAACAGCCGCGCCTGGGGTGGCCCGCCGCGCGCGGCCAGCCAGCCGGTGACGATCCCCATCAGCACCGATCCGGCGACGTTGATGCCGAGCGTGCCCCACGGAAAGCTCGCCCCGAGCCGCACGGCCCAGGCGTTGACGCCGTGGCGCATGACACCGCCGAGGCCGGCACCGAGGAAAACGAGAAGGGTGTTCAAGGCTGAAGGCTCGGGATCAGATGCGGCGACGGCAGCGGGCTAGCAAGGCGCGTGCAGATCTAGCGCATCGAGCGGCCGAACGCGCGTCCCGCCAGAAACCGGTGCGCTCTGCATGGGCGGTTCGGGCCATGCTTGGCCGTCTTTGCGAGCGTCCGCCAAGCGATCCGGACAATGCGACGGCAACAGGTCTGGCACGGGTCGTTGGAGCCGGCCCTTCAAAAGAAAGCCCCGCCGGCACTGGGCCGACGGGGCTTCTGTTTCGAGCCGACGGGGTGGTTCAGTCCTCGCCCAAAATCTTATCGGGCGTGATCGGCAGGTGGCGAATGCGCTTGCCGGTGGCGTGGTAGACCGCGTTGGAGATCGCAGCGGCCACGCCGACGATGCCGATCTCGCCGAGGCCCTTCACGCCGAGGGGGTTCGCCTTGTCCTCCTCGTCCACGAAGATCACGTCGATGTCGTGGATGTCGGCATGCACCGGCACGTGGTACTCGCCGAGATTGTGGTTCATGAACCGGCCGATGCGGTGGTCGAGCATCGATTCCTCGTGCAGGGCCGAGCCGATACCCATGACGACGCCGCCGAGGATCTGGCTGCGGGCCGTCTTGAGATTGATGATCTTGCCTGCCGCGATGGCCGACACCACGCGGGTGCAGCGCACTTGGCCGAGTTCCTCGTCGATCTTCACCTCCACGAAGATCGCCGAATGGGTGTAGGCCTCGAATTCTTGCGCAAAATCCTTGTCCGGTGCGGCCTCGCCGGTCGCCTCCAGCTTCTGCGTGCCGGTCGCTTTTAGAACGTCGGTGAGCGCCACGCTCTTGGACGGATCGCCCGCCACCTCGATGCGGCCGTTCGAGAAGACGACGCGCTCGAAATCGGCGTTGGCCAGCGGTGAGTTCTCCATGCCGCGCGCCAGCTTGAACGCCTGCTCGGCGATGTCGCGGCAGGCCTTCATCACGGCGGTGCCGGAGGAGGCCGCCGTCCACGAGCCGCCGGCCACGGGGGCCTTGGCGAGCTTGGTGTCGCCAAGCTTGGTCGTGACGTGTTCGAGCGGCAGGCCCAGCGTGTCGGCAGCGATCTGGGTCAGGATCGTGTAGGTGCCCGTGCCGATGTCGCCCGTCTGGTTGCCAACTTCGAGCCGGCCGTCCGCGGTGAGCACGGCATGCGCACTCGACTGCATCATCATCGATTCCCAGATGCCGGTCGCCATACCCCAACCGACGAGTTCCCGGCCCTCGCGCATGGAGCGCGGCTGCGGGTTGCGCCGGCTCCAGCCGAAGCGCTCGGCGCCCTCCCGGAAGCACTCCTTGAGCGCCTTGGAGCCGAACGGCTTGTCCTCGGTCGGGTCGCTCTCGGTGTAGTTCTTCAACCGAAGCTGGATCGGATCCTGGCCGGTGGCGTAGGCCAGTTCGTCCATCGCCGTCTCGATGGCGTAGACGCCAGTCACCGCGCCGGGCGCGCGCATATCGCCCGGCGTCGGGGTATCGATCTTGGCAAGGCTATAGGTGAGCGCGACGTTGTCACAGTCGTAGAGCACGCCCGACCAATTGACGACAACCTCCTGGTAATCCTCGTAGGCCGAGGTGCCCTGCACCGCGTCGTGCTTGAGCGCGGTGAGCTTGCCCGAGCGGTCGGCGCCCAGCGAGACAGTCTGGAGCGCCTCCGAGCGGTAGGTGAAGGACCACATCTGGTCGCGGGTCAGCGTCACCCGCACCGAGCGGCCGAGATCCTTCGCCGCCAGCATCGCCAGGAAGAGCTGGTATTGCGGGCGCAGGCCCGAGCCGAAGCCGCCGCCGAGATAGGGGTTCAGCACCCGCACCTGCTCCGGCTTCAGACCGAAGGCGCTGGCGATGTAGTCGTGGGTGTTCGAAACGCCCTGGATCTTGTCGTAGACCGTGTAGGTGCCGTCCTTCTCCACGACGACAGTCGAGGCGTGCGGCTCCATCGGGTTGTGGTGCTCGTCGGCCATCCGGTACTGGCCGTTGACGCGAATTTCGGCCGCATCGAACGCTTTTTCGGCATCGCCCCATGGCTCCGGCGGCGGCTTGATGCCGGCCCGCTTCATCGGCGGATCGAAGGCCTCGGCGGCCTGCGCCGAGAGGTCGGTGCGCGGCGCCACGACCCCGTAATCGACCCGCACCAGGGAGGCGGCGTAGCGCGCCGTCTCGAAATCCTCGGCGACGACCAGGGCCACCGGCTGGCCGGAGAACACGATCCGGTTGGTCGCTAGCGCCTGGAACGGCGCGCCGGGGGGCGCCACCGCGTCCTGGTAATCCTCCGGATTGTCGGAGGTGGCCGGGCGGTTCTCGTGGGTGATCACCTTGATGACACCCGGCACCGCCTCTGCGGCGGAGGCGTCGATGCTCCGCACACTGCCCTTGGCGATGGCGCTCGACACGACCACGCCGTAGGCGAGGTCGGGCGCGGCGAACTCGCCGGCATATTTGGCGAGGCCCGTGACCTTGGCCGGGCCATCGACGCGGCTGACGGCGCTGCCGACGAAACGGTCGCGGCCGGCCGCCGGGCTGATCTGGACGGTCATGGCTGCTCCTTACTGGATGCGCTTGTCGGACTGGGACTGGGGCGTGCCGGCGGCGGCCTGCTCCAGGCCGCGGACGATGGCGCGGCGCGCCAGCTCGATCTTGAAGCCGTTGGTCGCCTGCGGCTTGGCCTCGCGCAGGATCAGGTCGGCCGCGGCCTTGAAGCTCTCGCGGGTGGCCGGCTTGCCCTGCAGCAGCGCCTCGGCCTCGGTGTTGCGCCAGGGCTTGTGGGCGACGCCGCCGAGCGCAAGGCGCGCGGTGCGGATGGTCTGGCCGTCGAGTTCGAGCGCGGCGGCAACCGAGACCAGCGCGAAGGCGTAGGAGAGCCGGTCGCGCAGCTTCAGGTAGGTGTGGTGCTTGCCGCCAAAGCCCTTGGCCGGCAGGTCGATGGCGAGGATGATCTCACCGGGCGCGAGGTTGGTGTCTTTCGAGGGCTCGTCGCCGGGCAGGCGGTGGAAGTCGGCGAAGGGGATCGAACGGTCACCCTGCGGCCCGCTCACCTGCACGGTTGCTTCCAACGCGGCGAGCGCCACGCACATGTCGGACGGGTGGGTGGCGATGCAGTGCTCGCTGGTGCCGAGGATCGCGTGGATGCGATCGACGCCGCCGATGGCCGAGCAGCCGGAGCCCGGCTCGCGTTTGTTGCAGGGCGTCGCCGTATCGTAAAAGTAGTAGCAGCGGGTGCGCTGCAGCAGGTTGCCGCCGGTCGAGGCCGCGTTGCGGAGCTGTGCCGAGGCGCCGGCCAGGATCGCGTCCGCCAGCAGCGGATAGCGCTCGCGGATGCGGGCATCGTAGGCCAGCGTCGCGTTGGTGACGAGGGCGCCGATGCGCAGGCCACCGTCGCGCTCCTCGATCTCGCCGAGCGGCAGGCGGGTGATGTCGATGAGCTTGCCCGGCCGCTCGACGTCGTACTTCATCAGATCGATGAGGTTGGTGCCGCCGGCGATGAAGCGGGCCGCCGGGTCGCTGCCCAGCGCCTGCACCGCCTCCGCCACCGTGCTGGGGCGAACGTAATCGAAGCGGTTCATCGGGCGTCTCCCTGGTGCATGACCTCTTCGATGGCATCGACGATGTTGGTGTAGGCGCCGCAGCGGCAGATGTTGCCGCTCATCGCCTCACGGATCTCGTCGCGGGTCTTGGCATGGCCCTCATTCATCAGGCCGACCGAGGAGCAGAGCTGGCCCGGAGTGCAGTAGCCGCACTGGAAGGCGTCGTGCTCGACGAAGGCTTCCTGGATCGGGTGAAGGCTGTTCTTGCCCTCGCGATGGGCGAGGCCGGCGAGCCCCTCGACGGTGGTAATCTCCGCGCCGTCCTTCATCACCGCGAGGGTGAGGCAGGAGTTGATGCGGGTGCCGTTCACCAGCACGGTGCAGGCGCCGCACTGGCCGTGGTCGCAGCCCTTTTTGGTGCCGGTCAGATCGAGGCGCTCGCGCAGGAGATCGAGCAGCGTGGTCCAGGGCGCCACCTGAAGCGCGCGCCGCTCGCCATTGATGGTGAGCGTGATGCCGATTGTCCCGACGGCGCCGGGCGAACCGCTGTCGATGAGCATGGTTACATCCGTGATGAGGCTCGGGCTCCGCACGGACGGAACGCGAGGCACAGGGCTTCGCGAGGGGCCGGACGGGGAGCGCGTCTTGGAAGGGCGTGGGCTCAGGGCCCGCACCGGGTCGTGGCGATAACGATTCCAAGGTGGCCCTGTTCCGCTCGCCCTGGGGAGGGACGGCACGGCGCGATCACGGACCAGCGAGGCTTAGGCGCGCTTCCCGGCGGGCCGGGGTTACGCGGGGCGAGAAGCTCGGCTAACGCTTGCCCCGCACGCCGACTTCGAGGAGCCGCCATGGCCGATGCACTCGACCCCGTCCTCAACGACATCGACCGCGATCTGGACAACAGCCTGGAGCGGCTGTTCGCGTGGCTGCGCATCCCCTCGATCTCGACGGATTCCGCCTATGCCGGCCATTGCCGCGAGGCGGCGCAGTGGCTCGAAGGAAACCTGGCCGCGCTCGGCTTCGAAACCAGCGTCGAGGAGACCTCGCTGCATCCCGTCGTGCTGGCGCACCGCCCGAAGCCGGGGGCGTCGCACGTGCTGTTCTACGGCCATTACGACGTGCAGCCGGTCGATCCGCTGAATCTGTGGCGCACCTCGCCGTTCGAGCCACGCATCGAGGAGACCGACGGCACCAAGCGCATCGTTGCTCGCGGCGCCTCCGACGACAAGGGTCAGGTCATGACCTTCGTCGAGGCGTGCCGGGCGCATCTCGCGATGAACGGCGACCTGCCCGTCGGCGTCACCATCCTGATCGAGGGTGCCGAGGAGAACGGCTCTCAGGGGTTGCCCGAATGGGTCGAGGCCAACCGCGAGCGGCTGAAGGCCGACGTGGTGCTCGTCTGCGACACCGGCATGTGGGATCGGCAGACGCCGCAGATCACCACCTCGCTGCGCGGGCTCGCCTATTACGAAGTGAAGGTGACCTGCGCCGACCGCGACCTGCATTCCGGCTTCTTCGGCGGTGCGGCGGCCAACCCGATCCACGTCCTGTCGCGGATCATCGCCGACCTCCATGACGCGGACGGCCGCGTGACCCTGCCGGGCTTCTACGACGGCGTGCGCGAGCCCCCGCCCGAGCTGCTGGAGCAGTGGCGCGGTCTCGGCCTGACCCCTGAGAAGTTCCTGGGACCCATCGGCCTAAAAGAGCCGGCCGGCGAGCGCGGGCGCCTGCCGATCGAGTTGATCCAGTCGCGCCCGGCCTGCGACGTCAACGGCATCATCGGCGGCTATACCGGCGAGGGGACGAAGACCGTCATCGCCTCCCAGGCCTCCGCGAAAGTCTCGTTCCGCCTCGTGGACGACCAGGACCCGGAGCAGCTCTCGAAGACCTTCGAGGCCTTCGTGCGCGCGCGCATCCCCGCCGACTGCTCGGTCGAGGTGATCTGCTACAAGGGCTCGCGGGCGGTGGCCTTGCCCTACGACATGCCGCAGCTCGCCGCCGCCCAGGCCGCGCTCGCGGCCGAGTGGGGCCGCCCGGCGGTGGCGGTGGGGGCTGGCGGCTCGATCCCGATCGTCGGCGACTTCAAGCGCATCCTCGGCCTCGATACCCTGCTGATCGGCTTCGGCCTCGACGACGACCGCATCCACTCGCCCAACGAGAAGTACGAACTGACGAGCTTCCACAAGGGCACGCGCTCCTGGGCGCGGATCCTCTCGGCGTTGGCGCAGGCGTGAGGGCGACGCGGCGCCAATGACACCGGGAATTCCCATCCGCCGTCCTCATCCTGAGGTGCCCGCGCCAGCGGGCCTCGAAGGGTGTTCCAGATCCCACGCGATCCCTGGACGATCCTTCGAGGCCGCTGCGCGGCACCTCAGGATGAGGCTGCGGGTGGGAGGCTCGTTGGTCCCCTCGGCAAACGGCGTGACGGCATGAGTGCCGCTGCGCTGTCACAGCCGATGCAGGGGGCCGTCCCCGGCCGGCTCATCGAGGCCGCGCCCGGCGCCTGCGTGCTGCGCTTTCCCCTGCCGCCCTCGCTGCCGATTCCGCTGCATGTCGCGGCGCCCGAGACGGTGCGGCTGGTGACCTGGGTCTTTTCCGGCCTTGAAGCGGGTGCGCCGGACGGTCCCGTCTGCCTGCTGGCGCTCGAAGCGGAGGGTGCTGCACTGCGCGAGGGCGTCACCCTCGCCACGCATTTCCGCGACCTCGTGGTGCGGTCCGAGCCGGCCGCGAGCGATGTCCTGCCTCCGTCCGAGCGAACCCTGCTCGCGCGGGCGCTGCTCTCGGCGGGCACGGCCGGGCTCGCGCCGCTCGGGCGCCTGTTCGGCCTCATCGAGGCGTCGGTCATCGCGCTGCCGGTCGCCGAGGATGCGCCGGATCTCGCCGACGAGGATCACGGTTGGTCGCTGGGCGGCACCGCGATCCCGCACGGCCTGCTGTTTCGCGCACGCGCCGGCTGGGGCTGTGCGCGGGTGGCCGGGGCACGGCTGCGCTTTGGCCGGCACCCGCGCCAGCATCTGACCCTCGAACCCGTTTGGGGTGCGGCGCCCGAGGGCCTGCCGGAGCGTTCCATCGCGCTCCACGCCCACGGCTTCACGGCGCTGACGATAGGGGCCTCGTGATGCCGCTCGACCAAGCGGAGAAGCCCGCGATCCTCGTGCTCGCACCGATGCCGGCCGCGCCCGTAAGCGCCGGCAACCGGCGCCGGTTGGCGGCCACCTGCGAGGCGCTGACCCGCGGCGGCTTTGCCATCGATCTCGCCTATTACGCCCACGAGGATCAGATCTATCGCCGCTTCGGCCAGCACCCGCCGACCGATCTCGTGGAAATGGAGCGGACGTTCCGCAACGTCTTCCTGATCGAGGCGCGGACCGTGATCCCGCTGAAGACGCGCTCGACCGCCTTCGGAATCGACGAATGGTGTCCCGACGAGGTCGGCGACTTCGTCGCGTGGTACTGCTCCGCGTATCCCGAAACCGGCGCGGTGCTGGTGAACTACGTCTTCCTGTCGCGCGCCCTGGAACGGGTGCCGCCGGGCGTCCTGACACTGATCGACACCCACGACCGCTTCGCCGGCCGCCAGACCCAGTACCGGCCGTTCCGCGCCGAGCCGAACTTCTTCTACACCGACGCGGCCGGCGAGGCGGCGGGTCTCGCCCGCGCCGACATCGTGCTGGCGATCCAGGCGGCGGAAGCCGGCTATTTCGCAAGCCTGAGCGATAGCCGCGTCCTGCTGCTGCCGCCGCATTTCCCGGCCCAGACACCGTTCGCCGTGCCGGAACGGGTCGCCCGCATCGGCTTTCTCGGCCACGGCAACGACCCGAACCTGTTCTCCATCGGCCGCTTCATCCGCGCTTGGCGCGACGGCTGGACCCCGGATCGACCCGAACTCGTCATCGCCGGCGAAATCTGCCGCAGCCTGCCCGGCGTCGAAGGACCCGGCGTGCGGCTGCTCGGCTATCTCGACCGGTTGGAGGATTTCTACGCCCAGGCCGACCTCGTCGTGGCGCCGATGCTGATGGGCTCCGGGCTCAAGATGAAGGTTGGCGAGGCGCTCTCCTTCGGCCGCCCGGTGATCGGCACCGAGATCGGCCTCGAAGGTTTCGAGCCGGTGGAGCCGGCCCATCGCTGCCGCGATGCGGAGGCGGTGAAGGCGGCGGTCCTGGCGGTGGCAGCCGACGCCGAGGCCCTGGCGCGGCTGACGCGGGCGAGCGAGGCGCTGTTCACGCGCTACGCCGCGACGGCGCTGGCGGCAGAGGCGGAGCTGATCGGGTTGCTAACAGCGCACGAACGCGAACGCATGTCCCCCTCTCCCCGCACGCGGGGAGAGGGTCGCGACGACCTTGTCGTCGGCGCGACAAGCGGTAGCGAGGGTGAGGGGGCGATACAGGTAGAGACTCGTTCGTCTGCGCCCCCTCACCTTCGGCTGCCGCCTCGCTTCGGCGACGACGGGGTCGCCGAAGCCCTCTCCCCGCGTGCGGGGAGAGGGGACGCCGCTGCCGAGGTGGAGGGAACTCCGAGGCAGGTTGTCCGAGGCGGCGGCCTCGTCCTGACCTGCGAAACCTACGCCCGCTCCCGGCCCGCCGCCGATCCCGATCTCGGCGTGCTGGTGGCCACCGAACGGCGATCCGGCCATGGCACGGCGGCGGTCTATGCGCCGCAGCGGCAGCGCTGGTTCGCCCGTGCGGAGGCGGCAGCCGACGGCGCGGCGCCCGATCTCGGTCCGCTCGATGTCGCCCTGTCGCCCGAATGGGTGCGCGATAGAACGCTGCCGCCCGCAACTCGCGCGGCGCTGGCCCGCGCCTTCGCCCGGATGCAGGCGGATTGGGAGACGGAGGGCCGGATCGTCGGCTGCGCAGGGGATCGGCTTGAAATCGAAACCCTGCTGCCCGGCGTGCTCGTCAACGGCACCCATCCGGCGGCCGCCTTCCTGGTCGCGGGGGAGGGCGCTTCCGAATGGCGCCTGGAGCGGGTCACGGCCCTCCACCGGCGCCGGATCGACACCTATGCCAACCTCACCGGCCGCTTGCCGGCACCGCTGCCCGTGAGCCTGTCCTTCCGCGGGGCGGCCACAGGCCCGGCGAGCGGGTGCCTCCTGTTCCTCACCGATGACGGGATCGGCCGGATCATTCTGCCGGAGGGCACGGCTTAGCCCATGAGCGAAACCCCCGCCGTTCCCCTGCTCGACACCATCGATCCCGGCACCGGTCGCCGCGCGGCGCTGGCTGAGGCCGCGCTGATTGTCGAGGCGATCCAGCGCAACAGCGTGCGCCTCGCCTTCGTGCCGCAGCCCGATCCGGACGTTTCCATCGTCATCGTCGCCCGCGATGCCCGCCACCTCCTGGCGCTCACCCTCTATCGCCTCTGCGCGAGCCAGGGGCTGGCCGGCGTCCGCTTCGAGGTCGTGCTGGTCGACAACGCCTCCGCGCCGGAGACCCGCGCCCTCTACCCGCATCTCGACGGGGTGACGCTGATCGAGAACGCCACCAACACCGGCTTCGGGCCCGCCTGCAACGCGGGCGCGGCGAGGGCGCGGGGGCGCTTCATCCTGTTCCTCAACCCGGATGTCGATCTCCTGCCCGGCGCGCTGGCGGCGATGGTCGCGACCTTCCGCGATCACGAGGGCACCGGCATCGTCGGCGCCCGCCTCGTCTTCCCCGGCGGCGTGCTGCAGGAATCGGGCGCAGGCTTTCGCGACGACGCGCAACTCACCCATCCGCACGGACGCGGCAACGCCGACCCCTTCGCCCCCGAGCATGCCGCGACCCGCGATGTCGGCTACGTCTCGGGCGCCGTGCTGATGATCGAGCGGGCCCTGTTCGAGGCGCTCGACGGCTTCGATCCGCTCTTCGCCCCGGCCTATTTCGAGGACACCGACCTCTGCCTGCGCTGCCATCAGGCCGGGCGTCGCGTCATCGTGCAGCCGCGCGCCACGGCGATCCACTACGAGAACGCCACCAGCGCCCGCCGTGAGGACGTGGAGGCGCTGCTCGACCGCAACCGCGCCCACTTCCTCGACCGGCACCGGCAGAGCCTGTTCGCGCAGGGGCCGCAGCCGCGCGGCACCAGCCTCCTCGACCACGATCCCTGGCGCCTTCGGGTGCTCTACGTCGATGACCGGGTGCCGCATCTCGATCTCGGCGCCGGCCTGCCGCGGGCCAACGCCATCCTCAATGCCATGGCGGGTCTCGGCTACGCGGTGACGTTCTTCCCGAACTACGAGGCGGATGCAGAGGAGGCGCGGCGCTACCGCGACCTCGATGAGCGCATCGAGATTTCTTACGCCAGCGGCGACGAGGGCTTCGCCCGCCTGATCGCCGAACGGCGCGACCATTACGACGTGCTCTGGGTCAGCCGCCCGCACAACATCCTGTTCGTCACGCAGGCGCTGCACGCCGCGGGGCTCGACCCGCGCAGCTTCGTGCGCTCGAAGGTGATCTTCGATTCCGAGGCCTTGTTCGCGCTGCGCGACTTCGTGACGGAGGCCGCGACTGCGGGCAGCGCGGTGGCTGCCGATCTGGCGTGGCAGGCCGAGCGCGAGACGCGCCTGTTCGGGCTCGCCGACGCGGTGGTCTGCGTCTCCCCGGCCGAGGCACGGGTGCTCGCCCGTTACAGCGCCTGCAACGCCACCGTGCTCGGCCACGCCCTGACCCGGCCCGAAGCGCCGACGCCGGGCTTTTCCGGCCGCGCGGGCTTCGTCTTCGTCGGCGCGCTCGCCCGCGAAGGGCAGCCCAACGTCGATTCCCTCGACTGGTTTTTCGGGAGCGTCTGGCCGCTCGTCCGGGCGCAATTGCCGGCGGCGCAGCTCACCATCGTCGGTGGGATCGCGCCGGAGATCCGGGAACGCTATGCGCGCGAGCCGGGTGTGCAGGTCACCGGCCGGGTGCCGCAGACCGAGCCCTATCTCGATGCGGCCCGCGTGTTCCTGGCGCCGACGCGCTTCGCCGCCGGCATTCCGCATAAGGTCCACGAGGCGGTGGCGCGCGGCCTGCCCTGCGTCGTCACGCCGATCCTCGCCGATCAGGTTGGCTGGGCGGACGGCGCCGGCTTCCTCGTGCGCGACTGGCGCGACCCAAGACCCTTTGCGGAGGCGCTGGTGGCGCTCCACGAGGACGCGGCCCTGTGGGACGCGGTTCGGGAGGAGGGGAGCCGGCACATCGCCGAGGATTGCGACGCCGAGGCCTTCGCGGCCGCGATCCGGGCCCTGTGTGAGGCGCAGGTCGTCGCATGAGCGCATCCCCCGTCGCCCGCCTCGTCGGCCTTGCCAGCGGGCTCCTGCGCCGCGCCGTGATCGGCCGCGTCCCGAAGCTGTTCGATGCCGCCTATTATCGCGAGCGCAATCCAGGCGTGGCGCGCAGCGGCCTCGACCCGTTCCTGCATTACGCGTGGTTCGGCGCCCGTCGGGACCGGAACCCGAACGCGGATTTCGACACCGCTTTCTACCGTCGGCAGAGCGGCCGGACCCGGCTCGATCCTCTGCGCCACTACGGGCAGATCGGCGCGGCGCAGGGCCTCGATCCGAACCCCGGCTTCAGCACCAGCCTCTATCTCGCCCGCTATCCCGACGTGGTCGCGGCGGGGGTCAACCCGCTCCAGCACTTCCGCACCGACGGTCGGGCGGAGGGGCGCGAGGCGGCGCCCTCGCCGATCGAGCCTGACCGCCTGCGGGCACTCGACGGCGTGGCGGAGGATCACCGCCTCACCCTGCCGGAGGCCGAGGGCGGGCGCTTCGCCCTGACGCTGCTGCGCGACAGCCCGCTCGACCGCACGGCGGATTTCGCGCCGCGCTTCTGCCTGCAGCTCTGCGTCGATGGCGTCGAATACGACGCCCTGCTCGACGCATTCCGCGCCTTCGAGGCGGGGGCGCAGGCCTCGCTTGCCCTGGAGATCGACACGGGCGCCGGCCCGCACCCGCCGATGCCGACGCAGCTCCTGGCTTTTGAGCGCTGCTTCGTCTCCCGCTCCGGCGACGGCCGGATGCTGCATCTGCGCTATGCCGAGTTGCGGGCCTGGGACCTGCGCCTCAAGCGGCCCGGCGTGGCGGCCGTGTTCCCCGGCGGCTATTTCTCGGCGCGGCTGCTGGCGAAAGGGGAGGGGTGGCCGGCGGCCTGAAACCCCGCCCGGGCTTCGGGGAAACCGAGGCGGCGACGGGCGTTCCTCGGGTGAAGAACCCGAGCAGGATGGCCACCATGAACGACGACGACCGTCAGACGCGCGAGGAGCGCACCGACTCCACCGGACCCAATGCCCGGCCCCGCGACACCACCATCGCCCAGACCGGCGAGGGGATCCCCGACGATAGCGGGCGGCCCGTGCAGGTCGACGAGACGGAGGCCAAGCGGATCGAGGAGAAGATCCGCGCGCTGTGATCCAAGCTCAGCCCCCGGCCTTCCCATCCGTGGCCTCATCCTGAGGTGCGCAGCGAAGCGGAGCCTCGAAGGATCTTCCAGGGGTCGCGCGGGATCTGGAGGATCCTTCGAGGCCGCTTCGCGGCACCTCAGGATGAGGGCGTCGGGTTGGAGGATCGGCCGCTTGCTGTTGTCAGGCTGGCCGCTCCGAAAAGATCGCCTTCTTGACGATAGCGTGGACACCCCAGTTGCCGTCGACCACCTGGGTGATGCCGAAATCGACTGCGACCGACATCAACGAGATCGCCTCGTCCTCGGTCAGCCCCTTCGCCTGCATCAGGAACTGACGCATCTTGCGGAAGGCGTCGCGCATGGCGAGGTCCAGCGAGGATTTCTGGAAGATCGCGTTCTGCGCGTCCGGGCCGAGATCCTTCAGGTAGTTCGGGTAGCTGAAGCCCGAGAGCACCCAATCGTCGGCGGTTTCGATCATTGGGAAGTCGAGGGACTCCAGCGACGTGCCGGCGAGATCGACCCGCTTGTGCAGGATGAACTGGAAGGTGCCGGTGAGCGAGCACTCGATCGCCGTGCCGCAGAGTTCGGAATCGCCCTGGCTCGCATGGGGGTCGCCCACCGAGAACAGGGCACCCGGCACGGCGACGGGATAGTACATCGTCGCGCCCTTGCCGATGCGCCAGTTGTCGATGTTGCCGCCGGTGTAGCTCGGCGGAATCGAGTTCACCATGTCGGCTTCGGACGGGGCGAGGCCCATCGTGCCGAAATGCGGGCGGATCGGCACGCGGATGCCCTTCAGCACGTCGAAGCTGCGCTTGGTCTTGGTGTGATCGATCGGCAGGCCGGGATAGTCGATCGTCGGATGCTCGCGGCCGTCCGGATCGGTCACGCCCGGCCAGGGGAAGCTGTAGACGGCCTTGGCCCAGTCGCGCTCGCCGGTCGCATCGACCTCGTAGATGGTGAGAACCTCGCGCTTCTTAGCCCCCAGCATGTCGTTGTAGTGGTAGCCCCACCATGCCGCTGCGTTGCTGCCGAAGGTCCGGCCCTTGAATTTCGGGTTGGCCGAGGGGCGCGGCGCCACGTCGAGGATGCGCACCTCCAGCACGTCGCCGGGTTCCGCGCCGCGGATCGCCACCGGGCCGGTGCAGATATGAACGCCGAGCCCGCCGCCGGGACCGAGCTTGGAATCCTCCGGCCCGGCGCCGCGGCGCGGCACGCCCTTCTTCTCCTTGGTCCAGAGGAATACGCTCTCGGCGCCGGGATCGCCCGTCACCATCCGCTCGGCGTCGTCGTTGGCGTGGTGGGTCAGGGTCTCGATGGTGACGAAGTCGCCCGACTCGATCTCGACCTGGGGTTTGAGGGTCTTCGAGAAGTAGCCCCAGTGGATGGTCTCGGCATTGGCCGGCAGGTGGTAGTGGGCCGTCTGCTTCAGCCGGCGTGCGCTGCTCTGCGCCAGGGCCGGGCTCACCAGTGAAAGGCCGCCCGCCGCCAGCGCCGCGGCCCCTCCGGTGGCGACGAAGCCGCTCTTCAGGAAGGACCGCCGCTCGGGCTCCATGTCGCGCCGGTAGCGCAGCCGATGTTCGGCGAAGGCGGCACAGGTCGGATCGTCACCACGGCACATTGCAGACTCCAGACGCGTTCAACGCCTGGAACTGAATGCAAAATTACAGCCAAGCTCGGGGCCCGTCCTTGCGTGAAGCAGGGGGCCCCGAGGCTCGGTGCATTACTCCGAGAGCGGCCCCACGCCGGGTTCGGCCTCCGGCGCAACTTGCAGCGGCACTGCAGCCTGCGCCTCCACCACCGCCGCGGCGGTGACGTTGACGATGCCACGGGCGGTGACGGAGGGCGTGAGGATGTGCGCCGGCTTGGCCGGGCCGATCAGCAGCGGACCGACCGGCAGCGCGTCGGCGAGCACCTTGGCGAACTGGAAGGCGATGTTGGCGGCATCCAAGTTCGGGAAGACGAGGATGTTGGCCGCGCCCTTCCAGTTCGAACTCGGCAGCACCCGGTCGCGGATGAGTTCGGACAGGGCCGAATCCGCCTGCATCTCGCCGTCCGCCTGAAGATCGGGCGCCCGCGCCTGGATCAGTTCGAGCGCACGCCGCATCTTCTTCGCGGAAGCGGAATCCGATTGGCCGAAATCGGAGTGGCTCAGGAGCGCGATCTTCGGCGTAAGACCGAAACGGCCGACATGGTTCGCGCAGGCGATGGCGACGTCGGCGATCTCCTCCGCGCTCGGATCCTGGCGGACATGGGTGTCGGCGAGGAAGAAGGCGCCCTTCTTCGTCACGATCAGGCTCATGCCGGCGAAGTCGATCGAGTCGGGCGAGAGCCCGATCACGTCGCGGATCACCCGCAGGCGCGTCTCGAACCGGCCTTCCAAGCCGCAGATCAGCGCGTCCGCCTCGCCGCGGCGCACCGCGAGCGCTGCGATCACGGTGGAGTTGGTGCGCACCAGCGTCCGGGCGAGATCGGGGGTGATGCCGCGCCGGCCGGCGATTTCGAGATAGGTGGCGACGTAATCCCGGTAGCGCGGATCGTCCTCAGGATCGATCAGGTCGAAATGTTCGCCGTGCCTGAGGTCGAGACCGAAGCGCTTGATGCGGGTCTCGATCACCCGCGGGCGACCGACCAGGATCGGCCGGGCGACACCGTCCTCGACCACGGCCTGTGCGGCGCGCAGCACGCGCTCATCCTCGCCCTCGGCGTAGATGACGCGCTTCGGATCGCTCTTCGCCTTGGAGAAGAGCGGCTTCATGATGAAGCCGGAGCGGTGCACGAAGCGGTCGAGCGATTCCGCGTAAGCGTCGATGTTCTCCACCGGACGGCCGGCGACGCCCGAATCCATCGCCGCCTTGGCCACCGCGGGCGCGATGCGCACGATCAGGCGCGGATCGAACGGGCTCGGGATCAGCGAGCGCGGCCCGAACGGCCGGGCCTCGCCGCCATAGGCGCGGGCGACCACGTCGGACGGCGTCTCGCGGGCGAGCGCCGCGATTGCCTTCACGGCCGCCTTCTTCATCTCCTCGTTGATCTTGTGGGCGCCGACATCGAGCGCGCCGCGGAAGATGTAGGGGAAGCAGAGGACGTTGTTGACCTGGTTGGGGAAGTCCGAGCGCCCGGTGCAAATCATCGCGTCGGGCCGCGCCTGCTCGGCGAGATCCGGCATGATCTCGGGGTAGGGGTTGGCCAGCGCCATGATCAGCGGCTTCTCGGCCATCTTCTCGAGATATTCGGGCTTGAGCACCCCGCCCGCCGAGAGACCGATGAACACGTCGGCGCCGGGGATGACTTCGGCCAGGGTCCGCGCGTCAGTCTCCTGCGCGTAGACGTCCTTCCAGCGGTCCATCAGCTCGGCGCGGCCCTTGTAGACCACGCCCTTGATGTCGGTGACGGTGATGTTCTCACGGGTCGCGCCGAGCGAGACCAGCAGGTTGAGGCAGGCCAGGGCCGCCGCGCCGGCACCCGAGGTGACGATCTTGGCGTCCGAGAGCCGCTTGCCCGCGAGTTCGAGTGCGTTGAGGACGGCCGCCGCGACGATGATCGCCGTGCCGTGCTGGTCGTCGTGGAAGACCGGGATGTTCATCCGCTCCCGGCACCGCTCCTCGACCTCGAAGCATTCCGGCGCCTTGATGTCCTCAAGGTTGATGCCGCCGAAGGTCGGCTCCAGGGCGCAGACCACGTCCACCAGCTTGTCGACGTCCTTCTGGTCCACCTCGATGTCGAACACGTCGATGCCGGCGAACTTCTTGAACAGGACCGCCTTGCCCTCCATCACCGGCTTGGAGGCCAGCGGGCCGATATCGCCGAGGCCGAGCACGGCGGTGCCGTTCGAGAGCACGGCGACGAGGTTCTGGCGGATGGTGAGGGTGGCGGCCTCCTGCGGGTCGTCGTAGATCGCCATGCAGGCGGCGGCGACGCCGGGAGAGTAGGCCAGCGCCAGATCGCGCTGGTTGCCGAGCGGCTTGGTGGCCTGGATCTCGAGCTTTCCGGGTTTCGGCAGTCGGTGGTAGACGAGCGCCCCGGACTTCAGATCCTCGGACATATTGTCGGCCATGGCGATGCCGTCCTCTTCCGCTCGTTTTTGCGCGCCCGCACCCTCTTCTTGCGGGGGGCACTGTTGAGGCATCTGTTGCAACGGCTGAGGCGGGGGCGCAACCCGCACAACGAGACCCGGCTGCATCTGGAAAAGCTGGCCCAGCGCTGGAATTTCACAATTGGTGCATACTCTTACGGCCGGCCGAAGGTACGCTTCCCCGAATCCGGCCGGCAGCTGACGATCGGCCGGTATTGTTCCATCGCGGATCGGGTCGAGATCCTGCTCGGCGGCGACCACCGGCTCGACTGGGTTTCGACCTATCCGTTCGCCGCGATGACCGGCCTCTGGCCGGGGGCGGACGCACCCCAGGATTATCACGCCTCGCGCGGCGACGTGATCATCGGCCACGATGTCTGGCTCGGATCGGGCTGCATGATTCTGTCGGGCATCACCGTCGGGCACGGCGCGGTGGTGGCGGCCCATGCCGTCGTCACGCGGGACGTGCCGCCCTACGCGGTCGTCGCCGGCAACCCGGCCCGGATCGTGCGCCGCCGCTTCGACGAGGCGACGACGACCGCGCTCGTCGAGGCGGCGTGGTGGGATTTCCCGCATGAGACGGTGATGCGGTGGATCCCGCTCCTTCAGAGCGGACGGGTGGCGGAGCTGATCGACGCGGTGCGAACCGAGCGTGCCGTTGCGGGCGCGCCGCGATTGCCGTAACCGGCCGGCACGATTTCCAGGAACGCACGACCCATGTCCGAAACCCCTCCCGATCGCCTCTCGGTCAATCCGAATAGCCCCTATTACGACGAGGCGGTCCTCGCCCGCGGCGTCGGCATCCGCTTCAAGGGTGCCGAGAAGACCAATGTCGAGGAGTACTGCGTCAGCGAGGGCTGGGTGCGACTCTCGGCCGGCAAGGCGCTCGACCGGGCCGGCAATCCGATGACGGTGAAGCTCAAGGGCGCCGTCGAGCCGTATTTCCGCGAGGAGCCGGCCGAGGCCTGATTCGGCGGATCGTGGACCCTGAAACGAAAGAACCCCGCCGGAGCGGGGTTCGTTGGCGCGGTCTGGGGGATCGGCCTCAGACCGCCATGCGGTCTTCACCCTCGACCGGCTCGCGCAGCACGTAGCCACGGCCCCACACGGTCTCGATGTAGTTCTTGCCCGCAGACGCGTTCGCGAGCTTCTTGCGCAGCTTGCAGATGAACACGTCGATGATCTTCAGCTCCGGCTCGTCCATGCCGCCGTAGAGATGGTTGAGGAACATCTCCTTGGTAAGCGTGGTGCCCTTCCGCAGCGAGAGGAGTTCCAGCATCTGGTACTCCTTGCCGGTGAGGTGGACGCGCGAGCCCGAGACCTCGACGGTCTTCTGATCGAGGTTCACGATCAGGTCGCCGGTGGTGATGACCGACTGAGCGTGACCCTTCGAGCGGCGGACGATGGCGTGGATCCGCGCCACCAGTTCGTCCTTGTGGAAGGGTTTGGTCAGGTAGTCGTCGGCGCCGAAGCCGAGGCCCTTCACCTTGTCCTCGATGCCGGCCATGCCGGACAGAATCAGGATCGGGGTCTTCACCTTGGCGACGCGCAAGCTGCGCAGCACCTCGTAGCCCGAACATGTCGGGCAAGTTCAGATCCAGAAGGATGATGTCGTAATCATAGAGTTTGCCGAGATCGACACCCTCTTCGCCAAGGTCAGTCGTGTAGGTGTTGAAGTTCTCGGACTTGAGCATCAATTCGATGCTCTGCGCCGTGGCGCTGTCGTCCTCGATCAGAAGTACGCGCATCGTGATCCCCACCGGACAGGCCGTTTCGGGGCGCTTGAGACAAGCTGCCGCCGGTCGTCCGCCGACGGCCCCGGCGGACGCTCCCTCATTCCCACTTTCGAAACGCTATTCCTTAACCGTTAACAAAACCCGAATCCCGCTTGCAAGCACTGTCTCTTTCGAGTCCGGGAGCGATTCTCCCGATCGTTGGCGATCTGTTCCCTTGTGCTGCGCGCGCTCCCGAAACCGGGGATGAGCCTCTCCCGCTAACCCCTTCTGTTGTCTCAGGTTGGTCTCTCTGTTGCGGAAAGGTGACGGAGGCCATTCGTCGCCGTTCTCATTCACGCGAGCGGCGGCATCGCGATCCGGATGGGTGCCTGGAAGCCTTGGCGCGCGGTCCGGCGGTGTTAAGACATCGGCCGGTTCGGTGGCGGGACGCGGTTAACGGGGTCGGGGCACATGACGCAGGAGCGCGGCTCCGGGGGGCTGGCGGCGGCACTTGCCGCGCTCTCGACCGTCGAGACCCTGGAGACCTTCGGCCGGGTGACGGCGATCCGCGGCCTTCTGGTCGAGGTGGCCGGGCCGGTTTCCGCGATGCGGCTCGGCGGTCGCATCGACGTGGTCGTGGAGGGCGCCGGGGTCGCGGCCTCGACGGTGCCGTGCGAGGTGATCGGCTTTGCCGGCGACCGCGCGCTCGCCATGCCGTTCGGCTCGCTTGAGGGGGTGCGCCGCGGCTGTCCGGCCCTGGTACGCGACGAGGCGGCGGGCGCGATCCGCCCCTCCGCCGCTTGGCTCGGGCGCACCGTCGATGCCCTCGGGCGCCCGATCGACGGCCTCGGCCCCCTCGCGCAGGGGCCCGCGATCTATCCCCTGCGGGCCGACCCGCCCCCCGCGCATGGACGACGGCGCGTCGGGCCGCCGCTCGATCTCGGGGTTCGCTGTATCAACACCTTTCTCACCATGTGCCGCGGGCAGCGCATGGGCATCTTCGCCGGCTCCGGCGTCGGCAAGTCGGTGCTGCTCTCAATGCTGGCCCGCTACACCGCCGCCGACGTGGCGGTGATCGGCCTCGTCGGTGAGCGCGGCCGCGAGGTTCAGGAGTTTCTCCAAGACGACCTCGGCGCGGCGGGGCTCGCCCGCTCGGTCGTGGTGGTGGCGACCTCCGACGAGCCGGTGCTGATGCGCCGCAACGCCGCCTACGTGACCCTGGCGGTGGCCGAGTACTTTCGCGATCAGGGCGCGCAGGTCTTGTGCATGATCGATTCGATCACCCGCTTCGCCATGGCCCAGCGCGACATCGGGCTGGCCGGCGGCGAGCCGCCGACCGCCAAGGGCTACACCCCCACTGTCTTCTCCGAATTGCCGCGCCTGCTCGAACGGGCCGGGCCGGGGGTGGGGGAGGGGGCGATCTCCGGCCTGTTCACCGTGCTGGTGGAGGGCGACGACCACAACGAGCCGGTGGCGGATGCGGTGCGTGGCATCCTCGACGGGCACATCGTCATGGAGCGGCGTATTGCCGAGCAAGGGCGCTACCCGGCGATCAACGTGCTGCGCTCGGTCTCCCGCACCATGCCGCGGGCCTGCGACCCGGCCCATCTCCCCACCGTCCGCCGTGCGCGAAAGGTGCTGGCGACCTATGCCGACATGGAGGAACTGATCCGGCTCGGGGCCTACCGTGCCGGTTCCTCGCCGGAGGTGGACGAAGCGGTGGCTCTCATGCCCGATCTGACGGCTTTTCTGGGGCAGGGTAAGGAAGAAGCAACCTCCATCAGCGAGGGTTATGACCGGTTGGCCGCCATTGTCGGCGGTGCGTGAGGCGGCTTCGAGAAGCGCGTCGGGGTAACGGTCCGTGTGGATCGCCCGCGCCGATCGGGTCGCGTCCCGGCGTAGCGTGGAGTGGATGGCCCGACATGAAATCGCGTGACACGCTGATCCGGTTGCGTCGGTTCCAGGTGGATGAGAAGCGCCGCAGGGTGGCGCAGATCGAGATGATGATGGCCGACTTCAACCGCATGGCGGCCGAACTCGACCGGGAAGTCTCGCAGGAGGAGGCCCGTGCGGGGATCTCCGATCCGGCCCATTTCGCCTACCCGACCTATGCCCGCGCCGCCACCGGCCGCCGGGACAACATGCGCCAGTCGGCCGCTGCCCTTGAGGGGCAGCTCGCCGAGGCCAAGGCCGAACTGGGCGAGGCGTTCGAGGAACTGAAGAAGGTCGAGATCCTGGAGGATCGCGAGCGCTCCGCCGAGCGTGCGGCCGAAGCCGCCCGCGAGCAGGCCGAGATGGACGCGATCGGACTTCGGGCGCGGGCCTGAGAGGCCAGATTCTAGGCGGGATCGTCGAGCGCGTCGGCGGCACGAGGCCGGCGACGCCGGCGAGTTCACGGTTCCCTGGTACCACCCCGTAGAAATCGCGCAGCTCGATCCTGCGGGGGCGTATGAGTGGCCGTGCCGGTGCCGCGTTCATCGCGGGCCATTCCCGACCGCTCAAGCCGCACCGAATGCGTTGCCCGCCAGACTCGCTGAGTCGGGCAGAGCCGCGTGTTTCGGCATGAAACCGTCATGATCTAACGGCAAGAGCCGGCCCCATCGAGACGGTTGCCCAGTCCCGCTTGCGATGCGCGCGGTCGTGGCGCAGGAGAGACCGCTCCCGAGAGAGGCGGCGGACATCCATGAAAAAACTCAGTGAAGTCTTCTGGGGCCTGATCGGCCTCGCCGCGGTGGCGGTGTCCTGCTACCTGCTCTGGGGGCAGTTGAAGACCCTATCCTGGGCGAGCATCGAGGCGGCGTTTGCCGCCATCCCGCTCCACCACTTCCTGTTCGCGGCCGTCTCCACCCTCGTCGCCTACGCCGCGCTCGCTTGGTACGACCGGATCGCGCTGCTGCATCTGGGCGTGCGCCACATCTCGTGGCTGTTCGTGTCGCTGTGCTCGTTCACGACCTACGCCCTGTCGCACAATATCGGCGCTTCGGTCTTCTCCGGCGCCCTGGTGCGCTACCGGGCCTACACCTCGAAGGGACTTTCGGCGGCGCAGGTCGCGGTGCTGGTGGCCCTGTGCTCCTTCACCTTCGGCCTTGGCACGATCCTGCTCGGCGGCTTCGTTCTGGTCTATGATCCGAACCTCCTCGCACGGCTCGACAACCTGCTGCCGGCGGTACTCACCAATCCCGCGACCTCGCGGCTGGTCGGCTTCGGACTGCTCGGGTTCGTCGCGCTCTACGTCCTCGGCTCGGTGCTGCGCTTCCGCCCGCTGACGATCCGCAACTTCAAGATCGAGTATCCGCGGCCCGGGATCATGGTGCGCCAGCTCATCGCGGCGCCGCTGGAGCTGCTGGGTGCTGCCGGCATCATCTACTTCGCCCTGCCGGATGCCCTGAACCCCGGCTTCATCCCGGTGCTCGGCATCTTCCTCGCCTCGTTCTCCGTTGCGCTCGCCTCGCACGCGCCGGGCGGCCTCGGCGTGTTCGAACTCGTGTTCTTCACCGCCATGCAGCTTCAGACCGATGCCGAGAAGGCGCCGGTTCTCGCCGCGGTGCTGATCTTCCGCCTGTTCTACCTGATCATTCCGTTCGCCGTGGCCATCGTCGTGGTGCTGCTGTTCGAGCGCTCCCGCCTCACGAACGCGCTCGGCAAGGACGGCAAGGCCGCGCCGGAGCCGCCGCTCGTTGCGCCGGGCCTCGACAAGCACGTGATCGAGCGGCGGCTGGAGAAGAAGGCGGTCTGATCCACCCTCGTCGAAACCCTTGCCGGCGGCCGCTCTCCCGAGCGCGCCGCCGGTTGCGTTTCGGGTCACGAGCCTTGAATTCCGCGTCGATTTCGTCGCAGTGACGGCGGGATCAGCGATCCTTACCTCACACCGCTTCCGTGGATGAATGGGACGCGCGGGGTTGCGAGCCCTTCAGGAACGGTTAAGCTTCGACGGAATGGGGAGCCGCTCTGGCTCCTGGATGGACAACATGGCTTCGATCAAAATTCGGGTCGCCGAAGACGGCACCTGTTCGATCTGCCGGGACGGCACGATCATCAGCAGCGGGCTCACCCGTTCGCAGGCCGACCAAATGGTCGCCGTCCTGCGCGCGATCGAGGGACACGCCTGACCGGCGCGTGACCCAAGCGCCGAGCCGCTTCCCTATCTCCCGGCGACGCCGGCTCTTCGCAACAACAAAGTGCGCAGAATGCGGAGCCGAGCCGACCATCTGAGGTCGGTTCGGCTGTTTTCCGTACGACCGTCGGCGATCGCCTCAGGCCTCAGGCCGCGCGCACCGTGGCCAGAAAGCGTCGGACCTCGGCCCGCAGGTGATCGGATTGCTGAGACAGCTCCGAGGCGGCACCGAGCACCTGTGCGGCGGCCGTCCCGGTCTCCTCCGAGGCGCGGGCGACGCCGGAGATGTTGTGCGTCACCTCGCTGGTGCCGGTCGCGGCCTGGGCCACGTTGCGGACGATCTCCTGGGTCGCCGCGCTCTGCTCCTCGACCGCTGCCGCGATCGAGGTGGAGACGCTGCTGATCTCCTGGATCCGCCCGGTGATGTCGCCGATCGCGCTGACGGCCGTACCGGTCGAGCGCTGGATGCGGGCGATCTGCTCCGAGATGTCCGTCGTCGCCCGTGCTGTCTGGCTCGCCAACTCCTTCACCTCCGCCGCCACCACGGCGAAGCCGCGGCCCGCTTCGCCCGCGCGTGCCGCCTCGATCGTCGCGTTGAGGGCCAGCAGATTGGTCTGGCCGGCGATGTCCGAGATCATCGCCACGACATCGCCGATGCGGGCGGCGGCTTCGCTCAAATCCTGGACGAGCTGTCCGGTCTGGCCGGCCTCCTCCACCGCCGTGCGGGAGAGGGCGGCCGACCCGTCCACCTGCCGGCCGATCTCCTGGACGGAGCTGCCCAGTTCCTCGGCGGCGGCAGCCACGGTGTTGACGTTCGTGGTTGCCTCCTCGGCGGCCGCGGCGACGGCGGTCGATTGCCCGGCGGTCTGGTTCGCCGTACCGGCGAGGCCCTGGGCCGTCGATTGCAGTTGCGAAGCGGCCCCGCCGATGGTGGTGACGATGCCGGTGATCGTGCCCTCGAACCCCTGAATCAGGGCGTTGAGCCGCTCGGCCCGCTCCATCTTCAGCGCCTGATCGGCATCCTGCGCCCCTTGCAGCCGCTCGCGCTCGACGGCGTTGTCGCGGAAGACTGCCACGGCGCGCGCCATCGCGCCGACTTCGTCGCTGCGCTCGGCCTCCGGCAGGGCGATTTCGGTGCGTCCCTCCGCGAGCCGGCCCATCGTCGCCCGCAGGGCATTCATCGGGCGCACGATGGAGCGGATGATCGCCCAGGAGGCGGCGCCGAGAAGGAGGAGAATGCCGAGCGCGATCGCGCCAAGGCGCAGGATCTGCTCCCACAGCGTCGCCTTCAGATCGTCGATATGGACGCCGGTGGCGACATACAGCCCCCAGGGCGCATGGTAGCGAAACGTGGCTACCTTCGCTGTCGCCGCAGAATCCGGTGCGCGCTTCCAGGTGTAGACGACCGATGCCACCCCATTCCGCACGGCCCGTGGCAGCACGTCCGCGACGAAGGCGAAGCCCGTCGTGTCTTTGAGATTGCTGAAGTTGCGGCCGAGCAGGGTCTTGTCCGCGTGTGCGACCACGGTCACGTCGCGGTCCCAGATGAAGAAGTAGCCGTCCGCACCGTGCCGCATCGCCGTGACGCCGGCATAGGCGGCCGCACGGGCCGTCGCCTCCGGCATCTCCCCCTTCTGGGCGAGCCGGTAATGGTGGTCGACCAGATTGATGGCCGATTCCGTCATCAGCTCGAGTTGGCTGAGGCGCTGCGCGTACATCGCGTTGTACTGGTAGGTCAGCGCGACGGTGCAGATCGCCAGGAGGCTCAGCGCCGACAGGCCAACGAGCGTGTAGAGCTTCCTCGGGATATCGAAACGCAGCACGGCTAGATCCCTCGATGCCCCACGGTCCGATTCTTGCCGCAGGACAGCGACGAAATTAGATTTTTGGCTATTAACAAAAGCTAAAAATTGTAGTCCCTGTCGGAATTTATACAAGTTGCCGTCCGGCCGCGATCGATGTGCATCGAACACAGCCGCTCATGACGCTACGGGTGATCGGCGGATGCTTTCTGCCCGGCCGTGTTGAGGGTGATCGGTAATTGGATACGATCACCGCGAAAGGGTTCGATTGCTCGTCTACACCGATCCGACCGTCCGCAGCCGCGCGCGGGAATGGATCTCCGCCTGGCTCATCACCGGGGTCTCGCGGCGGAAACGCTCGATGATCGAGCGTACGAAGGGCCGGGCCTGGACCGATGTGACGAGCACCGGCATCTCGCCCATGCGCGCGGCCTGCTCGAAGCGGTCGCGCACGGTGTTGACGAACTCCGTCAGCTTCGACGGCTGCATCGCGAGGTAGCGCTCCTCGCGCTCGCCGACGATCGATTCGAGGAAGGCCTGCTCCCAGGCCGGCGACAGGGTGATGATCGGCAGGGTTCCGTCCGGGCCCTGGTATTGCGCGCAGATCTGCCGGCCGAGGCGGGCGCGGACATGCTCGACGATGTCGCGCGGGTTCTTCACGTGGCCGGCGACCTCGGCGATGCCCTCGACGATGGAGCCGAGGTCGCGCACCGAGACCCGCTCGGTGAGCAGCAGCTGCAGCACGCGCTGGATGCCGGTGGTGGCGATCTGCGAGGGCACCACCTCCTTGAGGAGTTCGGTGTGCTCCTTGGGCAGTTCGCGCAGCAGCTTCTGCACCTCGACGTGGTTCAGGAGTTCCGAGACGTGCGCCTTGATCAGTTCGGTCAGGTGCGTCGAGATCACGGTGGCCGCATCGACCACGGTGTAGCCCTTGAGCTGCGCCTGATCCCGCAGGCCGGCATCGACCCAGGTTGCGGGCAGGCTGAAGGTCGGCTCCAGCAGGTGCTGGCCGGGCAGTTGCACCTGGCCGCCCATCGGGTCCATCGCCATGAACTGGCCCGGGAAGACTTGGCCCGTGCCGGCCTCGATCTCTTTCACCCGCACCACGTAGGTGTTGGCCTCCAGGCTCACGTTGTCGAGGATGCGCACCGAGGGCATGACGATGCCGAGTTCCGCCGCGAGCTGGCGGCGCAGGGCCTTAATCTGGTCGGTGAGCCGGTCCTGGCCCTCGCCGTTGACGAGGGCGAGGAGCGCGTAGCCCATCTCCAGCTTGAGATCGTCGAGCTTGAGCAGATCGGTGACGGTCTCCTCGGCCGGTGCCCCGCCGGGGGCGGGAGCGCCGGGCGTGCCCTCTGCCACCGCGGGCGGGGTCTCGCGTTGCGTCTTGGCGATGCGCCACGCTGCGTAGCCGGAGGCGCCGCCGAGCGCGAGGAACGGCAGCATCGGCATGCCGGGCAGGAGCGCGATCAGGATCATGACGCCCGCCGACATGCCGAGGGCTTTCGGATAGTTCGCCATCTGCTTGCCGAGCGCCTTGTCGGCGGCGCCCTTCACGCCGGCCTTCGAGACGAGGATGCCGGCCGCGGTCGAGACGATCAGCGCCGGCACCTGGGAGGCCAGCCCGTCGCCGATGGTGAGCAGGGTGTAGGTCTTGGCTGCTTCGGCGAAGCCGAGTCCCTGCTGTGCGACGCCGATGATGATGCCGCCGACCACGTTGATGCCGGTGATGAGGAGCGCGGCCACCGCGTCGCCGCGCACGAACTTCGAGGCGCCGTCCATGGCGCCGAAGAACGAGGATTCCTCTTCGAGTGCCGAGCGGCGGGCCTTGGCCACCTTCTCGTCGATCAGCCCGGCCGAGAGGTCGGCGTCGATCGCCATCTGCTTGCCGGGCATGGCGTCGAGGGTGAAGCGCGCGGCCACCTCGGCGATGCGGCCCGAGCCCTTGGTGATGACGACGAAGTTCACGATGATCAGGATCGCGAAGACGATGATCCCGATCACGAAGTTGCCGCCCATCACGAAGTGCCCGAAGGCCTCGATGACGTGGCCCGCCGCCGCCGTGCCCTCGTGGCCATGGCCGAGGATCAGCCGGGTCGAGGCGAGGTTGAGCGCCAGCCGCAGCAGTGTCGCGACCAGCAGCAGCGTCGGGAAGACGGTGAATTCGAGCGGGTTGTCGATGAACAGCCCGGTCATCATGATCAACACCGAGATGATGATCGAGACCGCGAGCAGGAGGTCGAGCAGGAAGGCCGGCAGCGGGAAGATCAGCACCACGAGGATGCCCATCACCGCGGTAGCGAAGAACAGGTCCGAGCGCTTGGAGAGCGCCTGGAGGCTCGCCCGGTTCGGCATGCGCAGGGACGACAGGCCGCCGAGCCCGCCTGCTCCCGCTGGAACGGCCCTGGCCGTTTCGCTCATCGCGCCGAATCCCCGAAGACGAATCGCGCGGGCCTACCCGCAGGACCGCACCCGGCAGGATTTGCCGGGTACAGGGTTAGCGATGCGTTAACGCCGACCCTGACAACGCCCGCGTCGATACGGAACCTCGGCCGGTGACCGGGGCTTGGTCAGGCAACCGGCTCGGCGAACGGCCGGACCCTGCGGACGAGCCTCGAATCATGCGCGCCCTTCCCCTTCTCCTCCTCGCCCTGGTGGCATCCACGGCGGTCCGTGCCGCGCCGGAGCCGGCGGAGGCGCCTGCCGCGACACCCGCGGAGAAGGCGCACGGGGCGGTGGGTGGGCGGCTCGAACCGGGCGCCAACAGCTTCACCGCGGCGCAGGTGCGCGCGCGGTTCGCCGAGATGGGCTTTGCCGACGTGCCGACTTGCAACTCGACGGGCAGGGCATCTGGCGCGGGCGTGCCGAGCATGCGGGCCGCACGCTGAGCGTCGGCATGGATTTCCGGGGCAATGTCGCCGCCGAGTAGCGGCTGGCCACCCCCAAAGCAGACGAGAGGAACGACCATGGCAACACGCGCCGTCACCGCCCTGTTCGACAATCAGGACACCGCCGCCCGCGTCATCGATCGCATCGAGGCGGAAGGGGTGCCGCACTCGGATATCGGCATCGTTTCGCTGAACGGCGCGGATCGGCCGGCCGGCGCCTTGGCCGGTGGCGCCACGGGTGAGTCCGCGGCGCCGGGCCATGCCTCGGCAAGCGAGTACGAGGGTTCGGCGGCCGAAGGGGCGGGGGCGGGTGCGACGGTCGGCACCGTCCTCGGCGGCGGCGCGGGCCTGCTCGCGAGCCTGGGGCTGCTCGCGATCCCCGGCGCCGGTCCGGTGATCGCGGCGGGCTGGCTCGTCGCCGCCCTGTCGGGGGCAGGGGTGGGGGCGGCCGCGGGCGGCCTGATCGGCGCATTGACCGGCGCGGGGCTGAGCGGCGCCGATGCCGAGACCTATGCTGAGGGGATCCGGCGCGGTGGCACCTTGGTCACCGTGCGAGCGGACGGGGAGGTCGCCGACCGTGTCATCGCCCTGATGCAGCGCGCCGGCGCGGTCGATCTCGACGAGCGCGCCGAGGGCTGGCGGGCGCAGGGCTGGACCGGCGGAACCACGGGTGAGCCGCGCGCGACCGGAACGCCCTCGCCGGTGCCCGACCCGGCTCTGGCGCCTGAGCCGGGTACGCCGGCCGATCCCACCGCCTCGCCGCCGACCCGCCGTCCGCCCGGCGAGATCGCCTGACCGGTGCGTCAGCTATAGAGATACTTTCGGATCAGGACGCTGAAGCCGAACAAGGCCATGGCCACGAGCGCGACAATGCTCGTGATCAGGTGCTTGCGCGGCTCGATCGCTGATGTGGGTACGACCGGATTGACCACGGGGGTGAAGAACTCGATCTGACGGTTGGCGACGATGCGGGCTTGCTCGCTCGCGGCCAACACCTTGTTGTGATAGAGGAGCGCGTTCTTGCGCTCGTTCTCCAGCCCCTCGAATTCCGTCATCGCCTCCGATAGCAGGCGTCGCTGATCCGGATCGGTGCTGGTCATCTGCCGTTCGATCTTCTCGATGTTGTCATCGAGATCCTGAATCTGCGCCTTCAAATCCTGGATCGGACGCCGCTCCGGCGCGAGGTCGCGCAGGCTCTGGTTGAGCTGCACCGAGAGGTCGATGCGCTTCTTGCGCAGCTCCGCGATGACTGTGAGGTTGTTCTTGTTGGCCGATTGCGCATCGAGAATGCCGGCGCGGTTGCGCAGGTCGCGCATGGCACGCTGGACGGTGAGCAGGCGCTCTTCGGCGTTCTTGAGTTCGCGGGTGCTCTCAGCCAGCGCGGCGTTGCGCGCCTTGAGGCTGAGTTCATTCACCATGCGCTCGCTCTCGTCCAGAAGCGCGCGGGTCAGCGTGTAGGATTCCTGCGGGTCGAAGGCGGCGACCTTCAGGCTGATGATACCGCCATTGGAATCGACCGAGGTCGTCACGCGCTTGTGCCAGTAGAGCATGAACCGCTCGATCGGCTCGCTGGCGTCGAAGCGCGAGAAGAAGTCGATGCCGTCCCGCGAGAACATATCGCGAAGCGGCATTTGCCGCTCCATGGTCTCGATCATCTGCCGGCTGGCAATGTAGCTCGTCGTGATCAGCGTGTCCTGAGCGATCATCTGCTTGGACAGGGAGCTGTTGTTGCCCGTTTCCTCGCTCTGCACCTTGTCGACGTTGCCGAGTGCCGGACGCAGGGCGAAGCGTGCCTCGGTGATGTAGCGGTCGGAGGCGATCAGATAGAAGTAGCCGGCGGTGACCATCGTCGGCAGCAGGAACAGAAGCACGAAGAAGGCGGGGATCCAGGGATCGCGCCGGATATGCGTCTGATAGGCGCGAATGCCCTTCTTGTGGTCGGACTGGCGCGCGATGCGGGCAAACCGCTTGAGCGATTCCGTGACCGCGGTCGAGCGGTCGGCGGTGGTCACCGCTGCGCTGTTCGGACTGCTGATCTCAGTGCTCATGGTCTCGGTGCTCGCACGCCTCGCGCGGTCAGCCGCGCCGCGTCTGGGGCGGCGACGGATCGCACGCTAGCGTCTCTGGCCCGCCCTCACGGCGAAAGCGTGTCCGAACCTCGAATGGGGGCCGATGCCGTCCCGCGGTCCGGCGCACCCTCAGCTATTCAGGCGCCGGTAGGCCGTGATCGCCTCATCGACATCGTCATAGACCACTGCCTGCCCGTTGATCAGGATCAGCGCCTGACTGCAATAATCGCGGATTTGTTCCATGCTGTGGGAGATCAGGATCACGTCCGCGGTTTCGCGCCGCTTGTTGAACACCTCGGCGCACCGCTTCTGGAAGCGCGCGTCGCCCACCGAGAGCGTTTCGTCGATGAGGTAGGTGTCGAAGGGAATCGCCATGCTCATTCCGAAGGCGAGGCGTGAGCCCATGCCGGACGAGTAGGTGTTGACCGGCATGTTCAGGTAGCTGCCGAGTTCGGAGAAATCCTCGACGAATTCGAGCACGCGCCGCGGATCCTCCCCGTAGATCCGGGCGACGAAGATGACGTTGTCGCGGCCCGTCATCTTGGCGTTGAAGCCGCCCGCGAAGCCGAGCGGCCAGGAGACGCGAAGACCCCGGACGATGCGGCCCCGGGTCGGCTCCTCGACGCCGGCGATGAGCTTCATGGTGGTCGATTTGCCGGCGCCGTTGATCCCCATGATGCCGTAGCTGATGCCGGGCTTCAGGGTGAAGTTCACCCGGTCGAGGATGGTGCGCCGCCGACCATAGGTGGAATAGACCTTGGTGACGTTCTCGAAGCGGATCACGGTTCGATAAGCTCCGCCGGCAGACGACGCGGGCCGGCCCCGCGGGATCGGAGGCCCCACCGGAGACCCGCCGCTTCGCCGCGACGGTCCGGCGAGAGGGTTCGGGCGGGGCACCCGCGCTCGAGCCGGGCAGGAAGCCGGGAAAAGCGGCGAATCTGAGGATGACGTCCGCATCCCGCCGCGGGTGATCCCACGGTCGGTGCCGGGCCGCCCGCGTCCCTCACCGGACGCAGACGGCGCGATCGCAGGATCTGCATCCTCGGTCACGAGCGCTTAGGCGACGAGACTCCGGCGCGCCGGAGCGCGTCGGCCAGCGCCCCGTCCTGCGGCGGGGTTGCGGGCGCCGGGCGCCGGGGCTGCGCCTCGGGGCGGGGGGCGTTTCCACGCGGCGCCGTCGCGCCTTCGAGGGGGTCGTCGAGCCGCATCGACAGCGCGATGCGCTTGCGCGGCACATCGACCGACAACACCAGCACACGCACCACGTCGCCGGTCTTCACCACCTCGGAAGGCGAGGCGATCCGCTTGCGGGCCATCGCCGAGATGTGGACGAGCCCGTCCTGATGCACGCCGATATCGACGAAGGCGCCGAAGGCCGCGACGTTGGTGACAACGCCTTCCAACTGCATCCCCGGCTTGAGGTCACCGATTTTCTCGACGCCTTCCTGGAAGCTCGCCGTCTTGAAGGCCGGGCGCGGGTCGCGGCCGGGGCTTTTCCAGCTCGGCGATGATGTCGCGCACGGTCGGCACGCCGAAGCGTTCGTCGGCGAAGGCGGCAGGTGAGAGCAGGCGCAGGGCCGCTTCATTGCCGATCAGCACGCGGATGTCGCTCTTCGTCGCCTCCAGCATGCGTCGCACCACCGGATAGGCTTCCGGGTGGACGCCGGAGCGGTCGAGCGGGTCCTCGCCATCGGGGATGCGCAGGAAGCCCGCCGCCAACTCGAAGGTCTTGGCGCCGAGGCCCGGCACCTTCTTCAGCCCGGCGCGGGTACGGAACGGGCCGTTGGCGTCGCGGTGGGTCACGATCTTGTCCGCCACCGACGCGCCGAGGCCCGAGACCTGGGCCAGCAGCGGGCCGGAGGCGGTGTTCACATCGACTCCGACCGCGTTCACCGCATCCTCGACCACCGCTTGAAGCGAGCGCGACAGCTTCTGTTCGGTGACGTCGTGCTGGTACTGGCCGACGCCGATGGATTTCGGGTCGATCTTCACCAGTTCCGCCAGCGGGTCCTGCAGCCGCCGGGCGATGGAGACGGCGCCGCGATGCGACACGTCGAGGTCGGGCAACTCACGGGTGGCGATGGCCGAGGCCGAGTAGACCGAGGCGCCGGCCTCCGACACCGTGACCTTGGCCATCTTGAGATCAGGGTTGGCGGCTAGGATCTCTGTGGCGAGCCGGTCGGTCTCACGCGAGGCGGTGCCGTTGCCGATGGCGATCAACTCGACGCCGTGCTGGCGGCAGAGCCGGGCGAGCGAGGCCACCGCCTCCTTCCAGCGCCGCTGCGGCTCGTGCGGATAGGTGGTCTCGACCGCCACCACCTTGCCGGTGCGGTCCACCACCGCCGCCTTCACGCCGTTGCGGTAGCCGGGATCGAGCCCGAGGGTCGCCCGCCCGCCCGCGGGCGCGGCAAGCAGCAGATCCTTGAGGTTGCCGGCGAACACCTTCACCGCCGCCTCCTCAGCCCGCTCGAACAGGCGTGCCCGCAGATCGGCC
>NZ_JAQGDU010000002.1:797500-960000 GCF_029504475.1 Methylorubrum pseudosasae
GCACGCTGGCGGACCGGCGTCAGGGCATCCGCGAGGGAGCGCGCCAGCCTCGGACTGAAGTTGAACGGGCGGGAGCGCAACGAGCGGTCCAGATGCTCGAGATAGGCCGCCGCATCGGCGCCCACCTCGCGAAGATCGACGAGGATCTGAGACCTGAGCCGATCGACCGGCTTGCGCAGGTCGCGCGTGGTCTGGACCGCCAGCTCCGTCACGGCGGCGCGCAGTTCTTCCAGCCGACGCGTCGGATCGTTTCGCGCCGCCATGCCCTGGAGGATCTCGGCGATGATCGGGTCCGGCGCGGCATCGATACGCAGGTCCATGCGACCGGCATCGAGCAGCGGGATGCCGACCCGGATGGTCCACCGGATGCTTTGGTCCTTGGCCACCACCGCCCTGAGGGCAGGGACCGCTCGCTTCAGGGCCGGAATGCCGGTCTCGACGAAGGCACGCGCCGTCTTCATCTCGCGCAGAGCGTGCGCGACACGCTCGTCTTCGACCGCCGCACCGAATTCCGGCAGTTCGAGGTGGATGCGCAGAGCCTCGACATCGATCTGTGCCGGGGACAGGCCGAGACGGCCGGCAGCCTCGATCAGGCTTTCAGCTGTGGGGCGGACACGCTTGCGGGCCATGCACTCACTCTCGACGACGTCGGTCCCGAAGCCGGATCTCCCAGCCTCACCTTGCTCCGTTCATAACCCGTTTCGGCCGGGGTGTTCTCCGGAGTGACGGAAGAAGGCGCCGCGGATAGCAGGTGCCTCGAAAGAGTGATCCTCGGAAAGGTCAGCTGCTCGACCCGAGCCGTATTCGTAAGCTGCCACTTGCGTGCGGAACCGCAGCCTGGAACAGGTGCTCGATTGGCCGCCACAAGGGGGTACCGGTGACGAAGCTCGTCCTCTCGCAGAATTCAGATGGTCTCTGGACGGTTTCGACCGCGGGGCATGTCGTCACGGGCTTGCGTCGACACGAGGCGGAGGCATTCATCGCGTCTTATGAGCGTTGTTCGGCTGCTGTGAACAGCTGACATTGTTGCGGTGCTCGTACCGATGACTTGCTTTGATCGGTCGATCTCAACCGGCGCGCCCGTGCCCTTTTGGTAACAGTGCAATTAACCCTTTTCGCCTAAAAGGCCTGTTCACACCGATGGACAAGCCTTCATGACGAGACCCGCTCCGAAGCCGGTCGCCCGCAAGTCCGACGCTGCAAAGTCTGCGCCTTGGAGCGATTACGACCCGTACTTCTCGCCCCGGAAGGCGCCGGCCGGCTCGCAGGGGAACCCGACCGCTCCCGCTCTGAACCGCAGCAACAGCCCGTATTTCCCGAGACTGCCAGGCGTATCACAGGGCTGATCGTTGCCTTGAGGCGGCGGGCTGTCTCCGTGTTGTCGGAGACAGTGATGCCCATGAGCGCAGCACGCACATACCGCCCGCGTCGTGAAGCCTCGCCACCAGGACGCACACACGAAAAAGCCCCGCCGCGGCTGGGCCGGGCGGAGCAAGGTGGGATTTACGAAACCCGCTGGAGGCGGGCATGAGGTAGACGGGCAGTCAGCGGCGTTCAGTCCGGCGGCTCTGCCCCGCGCTCAACGCACGGTGCTCGCATCCCCCCGGAATCATGCCGCCGCCGTCCAACCGGTCCATCGCGCCCACGAGCCGTATTGAGCCCGGCGATCAACGCCCGCTGTGACGCGGTCTGCGGCACCACCTACCGGACCACGCGCCCCGGCCGAATGTCGGCGTCAGGAGCGGCCGCGTCCCATTGGCGTTCTTGCTCCCGCAGCAGCTCGGCACGCTCGCGCGCACGCGTTGTCTCTGGCGCCGCGTCAAGCTCGGGCGCAGCCGCAACGGAGGGCACACGCGGCCGTTCCGGCAACAGCGCTCGGGTGAGTGCCGCGGCGATCCGGTCGAGGTCGGCCGCGGGGATATCGAGTTCAGCCCTGATATCGGCACACCGCTTCACGGCCAGATCGGCGCAGGTCTCGCCGGCCCAGCCGTATCGTTCGCCCGGCATGGCGCGCAGCCGCTCCAGCCGCCGCCGGTCGGTTGCGTTGGTGTCGTGGTCGGCTCTCGCGCCAGGGACCAGCCGCGCGAGTTCTCGGAGCAGATGGGCCCGGATTGCGGACACCCGCACCGGGCCGATCTTACGCACCGCCATCAGCTCGACCGGCGACGCGAGCGCCAGCGCGGCCATGTCGGCGAAACCGGCCTTGCGCAGCCGGGCCCGGAGCGAGGCCGTCAGCAACCCGCGCCCGTAGCCGCCGGCCGCGAGGCGTTCGGCGGCTTCCTCTGACAGGCCGTCAAAGAGCGGCAGATGGGCGGAGACCTCGTCGAAGAGCGTGGGCTGGAGCGTTCTCATGCCTGGGCCGGATCGTTTCACCCGCTCCTACAGCGACCGCTCGTCGATGTCTGTGGCGTTGCGCTCCGCCCGAGGCTGATGCCCGTTGCCCTTTGTCGCCCTTGGACGCGTTCGTGTGTCGCGTTATGCGGCCCGCACGTTCGCCAGGAACTTCTCGACCTCGGATCGCAGAACGGCTGACTGGTCTGCTAGGCCATCGGCTGCGGTTGCGACCGCGCGAGCGGCCTGACCAGCGCCTTCGGCCTCCTGTGCGACCTCGGCGATGTTGGTCGTCACCTCGACGGTTCCCGTCGAGGCCTGAGACATGCTGCGCACGATCTCCTGAGTCGTCGCACCCTGCTCCTCGATCGCGGTCGCGATGTTCGTCGTCACGCTGCGCATCGCCTGAATCTGCTGTGCGATGTCTTGGATCGCCTGCGAAGCACCCTCGGTTGCGCCCTGGATTGCGGTGATCTGCTGGCCGATCTCGTCGGTGGCCCGCGCCGTCTGGCTGGCGAGTTCCTTCACTTCGGACGCCACGACCGCGAATCCGCGCCCGGCTTCGCCCGCACGGGCCGCCTCGATCGTGGCGTTGAGAGCCAGAAGGTTGGTCTGGCTGGCGATGGTCGAAACCAAACCGACGACATCCCCGATGCGGGTCGCGGCCTGGGCGAGCGCGGCCATCGTCTCCTCGGTGCGGGAAGCCGCCTGAACGGCCGCGGCGGACATGCCGGTGGCCTGCTCCACTTGCCGGCCGATCTCCTGGACGGTGGCGCCGAGTTCTTCCGCCGCTGCCGCCACAGCATTGACGTTGCTGGCCGTCTGCTGGGCGGCGCCGGCGACGCTGGTCGAACGTTGCGCGGTCCCCGACACCGCGTTTTGCATCGTCGCGGCCGAGCCCTGCAGACCCGCGACGGCGTGTGCCACACCGGCGACGATGCCGCCCACGGAGTCCTCGAAGCGGTCGGCGAGGTCGCGCAGAAGGGTGCGGCGCGCCTGCTCTTCGCGCAGCCGTGCGGCTTCCGTCGTCTGAAGCTGCTGAGCGGCCTCTTCCAGAGACATGTCGCGGATCGTCACCACGGCGCGGGCGATGTCGCCGATCTCGTCCCGGCGTCGGCTGCCCGGCACCTCAGCCAGCGTCTCGCGAGCGGCGAGCGCGCTCAGGGCTTGGGTCAGCGCGCTGAGCGGCCGGACGATCGAGCGGGCGAGGAGCAGCCCGAGGATGGCCGTTCCCAGGAGCACGACGAGCGCGGTGAGGGCGAGGGTGCGCGAAAGGGTCTGCACTGCACCGACGGCTTCCGCCTCCGTCTGCTCCGCCACCACCGTCCACGGCGCGCCCAAGACCGAAACCGTGGCGCTCGCCGCCATGTGGCGTCCGTCCGCCGCCGGATAGGCGAAGCTTCCGCCGGAGAGTTGCGATGCGGAGAAGCCGAGGTCCGAGATCGGCGCGCCGGCCTTCACAGCCGGGTTGAGGGGAGGATTCGAGCGGAGGCGGCCATCAGCGCCCGCTGCCAGGATTTGCCCGGTCTCGCCCAGACCTGCCCTTTTGGCGAGTGTCCGGTCGAACAGGGCCGGGGTCACGCGAAGGACGACGAAGCCGATCCGCTCCACCGCCTGGGCGGTGCCCATGGCGACGTTGGCTCGCTTGGTCATGGCCCGGCCGATGAAGGCCGAGGGTCCGCCGCCGACCGGATAGGCCGCGAAATCCTCGAACGCCGTCGCCCCCGGATCCTGGCTCTTCAGGCGCTCGACGAGGCGCGCGAGCCCGGTTTCCTTAAGGCTCGGATCGTCGAGCGATTTGGCGAAGTCGTTGCCTTTGGTCGTCGTGTAAACGACGCGTCCGCTTTCATCGAGAAAGATCAGATCGGCATATCCCGGCTCGGCGACGATCCGGCGGGCCACTTCCTGCACCTTGACGTGCCGTCGACCGTACATCGCGGTCGCAGGCGTGCTGTCCAATGCAACGCGCGCTTCGACCGTCGGGGGGCTTTGGAAAGCCTCGACGATGCCGGCAAAGTCGGGCTTCGAGGGGTCAAGGGTCTCGACGAGATCGGGGAAGTTCGAGACGATCTGCGGGTGACCGGCGGCGGCCAGAAAATCGGCCTGCATTCTGTCTGCCACAAGCTCGATACCGTCGCGTCGAGCGGCCGCAGCAAGCTCGAGCCGAGCCCCGGCCGCTTCGATGAGGCCTGACTTGGCCGATGACCAGCTCAAACCCCCCATTGCCGCAGCGCTGAGAAGCGCGAGACCAATGGTCATTGCGGGCAGACGGACCCCAAGACGGGACGCAGCGATCATAATTCGGCAGACCAAGTTGCAGTTTTCAGCGCAAAGCAGTGCCGTGCCAAGACTTAAATTTTTATAACGGAAGGACGGTCGGCCCATTAACGGATAAGTCGGGACCCAAGATTTCTGTGAGTTCCGCGCGATGCCTGCAACCCAGGGTTCGGGCATCCTTGTTGGAAACTTAGAAACGTACGTCCCCGGAAGGCAATACAGTATCCCTGCCGCACGACATCCAAACTGTTGGGTTCGCAGCGCCTGCTGCAACGCCACGGCAGCGTGTGTCCTGGTACTGCCTCGCTGCAGGGTGTCGCTGATCCCTCCGACGCTGCCAGCGTCTCGGCAGGCGCCGAGGTTGTTCGAGCTGGGTCAGGTCCACTTGGCTCGGCGCTATCCGGCATCTGCAACGGGCCGAGATGCGGGTGGGGCCTCGACAGGGCCACACTGCTGCAACAAACGCCGCCCCTCGTCAGAGTGAGAGGTCGAGCATGGTGTGCGCGGTGGCCGCAGCGCGAGCGGATGCGGTGGACGTACTCGTCGAGCAGTATCTCGAAACGTCGAGCGGCAATGCCGTGGCCGCCCTTCGACAGGCGATCTCGGACGCGCTACAGGACGCGGTCGAGTGCCGACAGAAGCTGGAGGCCGCCGAACGGGCGGCTTCGCGCGGATTCACGCGGCAAATGCCGATGCCGCGCATGACAGGGACGGCCTCCCAGTAGGCGGTCCGCCCCTTCGATAGGGGACGGGCGCTAGCTTGCTGCCCGGCCGAGGTTGCGATCGTTGATCGCCGTGCCCATCACGACCTGCCCGGTTCGGCCGCCCTGCGTTCTGCCCGCCGATGCCTGTCCTCGGGCGGCGCCGAACGACAGCGCTTCGACCTTCAGACCCCGGCGCATGTTCTCCGGAAGATCGGAGTGGTCATAGTAGCCCGCGTCATGGGCCATCGCATCCATGGCCTGGATTTCGTTGGCGGCCGCGCCGGTCCAGAGGATCGCGCCCGTTCCGCCCTGGCGAATTTGGAAAACCGACATTGTCGCGTCCTCACTGGGTGTTCCAAGATGAGACGCGCAAGTCGGGTCGTCGTTCCCCAACCGACGTGGACCGAGGGGCCGTTGTGCACCGGTCGGCTGTCCCACGCTGAAGGGGCGCTGGTCGCGCCGTATCTGAGGCTGGTGCGCAGGGATGAGGGCTCGGACCCCAACACCGCGCCATCCTCGAACAGCGCATGAGGGAACGCGGAAGCCGTGGATGCTCCCTACGCTTCGGTCTCAGAGGTCGTGATCGCGGTCCGGAACGTCAGCGAATTCCTACCGACGGACGATGGCATCCAGCCGATCTGAGAAGCTGGCGGAGCGGTCGCTCCGGCAGGCAGCGCGCCGCTCCAAGAAACGACAGCAGCTTTCATGGTTTTTTGGAATTTCTGGCGGAGGGAGCGGGATTCGAACCCGCGATACCGTTTCCGGTATACACACTTTCCAGGCGTGCGCCTTCAACCACTCGGCCACCCCTCCGGAACCGGCCGGGGACCGACGCGGGCGCGGGGCGCGGGCGGTGGTCTCTTGCGGCAGGTGCGGGTCTGTAGCCGGGGCGTGGGCGTCTGGCAAGGCGAAGAATGCCACAGACGCACGCGTTGTGCGCCGCCCGGCTCCGGTCCGGGCGGCGTGGGGGTTTTCAGGCGATGCGGCGCGGACGGTCCGCAGCGGCGGCTTGCGTGGCCGATGACGGGCCGGTGGGGCCATTGACCGGAGCAGGCGTCGGCGGGACCGAGGGGGTGCCTGCACCGGTCTGGAGGAAGCCGGGCGTGGACGGGGCTGGGCTGTCCGTGGTGACCGGAGCCGGCACGGGCGCGGCCGGGATCGCGACCGGAGCAGCGGGTTCGGCCGGAGCCGGGGCCGGGGCGTCGTCGTCCTCGGGGCCAGCCAGGATCTCGGGCGGGGTCTTCCACACGAAGGCGTCGAGACGGCCGGAGACCGGCGAGACCGGCGCCCAGCGCTCGGAGATGATGCCGTCGGCGACCCAGGCCGGGTCGCGCGGGGCGCGGGCCGCACGGGCGAGCCACTCGCGGGAGCGTCCGCTCTCGGCGCCGTGCTCGGCGGCCTCGATCCGCGCCATCATCCGGCAGACGCGGGCCGTCGGCCGGTCGTCGGTGAGCGGCGTCAGCGCCTCGCGGGCGCGGCCGAAATCCTTGGCCTCGGTCGCCGCCTGGGCGATCACCAGACGCGATTCCGGCTCCCAGGACGAGAGCTTGGCCAGATTCTCGGCGCGGGCGAGCCGGTCGCGGGCGGAGTCGCCCGTGCGCAGGTTGAGGTAGACCTTGGCGAGTTCCGGATGCGGGGTCGCCTTCCACGCAGCTTCGATGATCTTGGCGGCCTTGCGCAGATCGTTGCGCCGGGCGAGCAGCCGGCCGGCGATAACGGCCGCCGGCACGAGGTCGGGGGCGAGCTTGACGGCCTTGAGCGCCTGCTCGGTCGCGGTATCGGGCTCGCCGGCCTCGTGGCGTTGGGCGGCAGCGGTGAGCAGCACCGCGCGCTGGCGGCGGGCGGCGTGCTTGTCCATCAGCCCCAGCGCCGCGCGGCGCTCCACGGTCTCGGTCGCGGCGGACCACTCGCCGTCGGCGCATTGCGCCTCCAGCACCGCTTCGTTCGCCCAAGTGACGCTCGGCGCGAGACGGGCAGCCTCGGAGGCGTAGGCACGGGCAGCGCCTTCGTCCTCACGACGGCGGGCTTCGACGAACAGGCCGCGCAGACCCAGCACACGGGTCTCGGGATCGTCGGCCATGCGCTTGAACGCCTGTTCGGCCGCGTCCCGGTCTCCGGAGATCTGCGCCGCCTGGGCCTTGAGCAGGAGCGTCAGCGGCTGGCTGCCGAGCAGGCGCTCGGCGTCGCCCGCATGGCGGCGGGCCGCGAGCGGGTCACCGGAGCCGACGGCGATCATGCCGCGCGAGAGCGAGGCGAGGCCCTTGTTGCGGCGGCGCTCACGGGTCGAGCGGCTGATGCTGGCGGGCAGGCCGATCACGCCGGTGACGACCGCCCAGATCAGGCCGAGGACAATCGCCGCCACCAGCACGCCGGTGAGAGCGATGGCGAGGCTCATGCCGATCTCGTAGCCGTTCCAGACGACGGTCACGGTGCCCGGATGGTCGGCGATCCACACCGCGCCGTAGGCGGCGACGGCCAGGAGGGCCAGGAAGACGAGGGCGCGCCACATGGGTCAGGGCCTCCTTGGGAGCACGGGGAGCGGGCGCACGCGGCCCGGGCAGAGTGGAAGGGGGGAACGCCGCGCAGGCCGCGGCTGGTTCGTCGTCATCGATGCCGGTCCTGGCCGTCAGCGTGCCGGCGGCAGGCCGGTGAAGGCATCAGCCAGCAGCGCCTGGGCCGCGCGGCCCGCCTCGGCGCGCGCCGAGAGCCGCGTTCCGAAATCGCCGCCCTGCGCCCGCGCCTCCTCCGGAAGGGCGGCGTAGGCCTTGGCCGCCTCGGCGAGGTCCCCACGGTCGAGCGCCGCCTGAACCTGCGCGGTCGAAGCTGCGCTGCCGGCGGCGGCCTGGGTTCCGCCCGCGGTGGGTCCGTCGGCGCGCTTCACCTGCACCAGGGAACTCGCCATGTTCATCAGACGGTCGCCCACGCTGCCGGTCTCGGCGACGGATTTGGCCTGGGCCGCGCGCTTGGCCTCGGCGATCTTCTCCGAGATCCGGCGGAACTCCGCGGCGAGGCCTGAAGCGGTGGGCGCGCCCTTGTCGGCGAACGGCCCGAGCGCGTCGAGGCGCTTGGAATCCGCCGGTTCGAGGTTGCGCAGGCTGGCGAGCGCATCCGGGTAGGGCTGGCCCGCTTCCAGCGCCGAGGCGATCCGGTCGGCCGCGACGATGCGCAGGGCCGACTGCACCGTGGACTGCTTGGCGCTCTGATCGACCGCCTTGTCGAGGCCGGCGATCCGGTCCGACTGTTCCTGAAGCTTGCGCTCCAGGCCCTTCACGGCTTCGTCGGCGCGGCTTTGAGCGGCGTCGGCGGCCTGCTTGCTCGCCTGCGTCGCCTCCTGCACGGTCTGGGTCGCGGCGGCGATGCGCCCGTCCAGCGCCTTCTGCACCTCGTCCACACGCTTGCCGAGGGCGGCCTCGGCCGCTTCGTCCGCCTTGGCACGGGACGCGACATCCGCCTGCAGCGCCGCGATCTTGTCGGAGAGATCGGACGCAGCACTCTTCCCGCCGTTCGTTTCGAGCGCCTTGAGCCGGTCGTCGAGGGCGGCGAGGGCGGCCGGATCCATCGCCTGCGCGGTCTTCACCTCGGCCGTGCCGTCGCGGCCGGGCTCCTCTTGCAGCGCCGAAACGCGCTGATCGAGGGCATCGAGGCGGGCCGCGATGTCGGCGGGGACGGCCGGCGCCGGGGCGGAACCGTCGGCCGAGGGGGCCGCGGCGGGGGCGACGCCCGCCTTCTGCAGCGCTTCGTTGGCACGGTCGGCGGCGGCCTTGGCCGCGGTTTCCGCGCGGGCGACGGCATCGGGCAGGGGCTTGAGCGCCTGCTCATTGGCGGCGAGGCGCTTGTCGAGCCCGGCTACGAAATCCTTCGTGGCAAGGCCCGCCAGGGACTTGTCGAGGTTTGCAAGGCGCGGATCGGCGCCCCGCTGATAGGTGGTGACGCCGTAGAGGAGGCCGGCGCCGATCAGGCCGCCGATCAGGCCCGAGGCGGCCACAGAGCCGAAGCCCGCGCCGCCGCGCGCCGGTGCCGCCTTCGCGGTGTCCTTAGGCATTTCCCGGGCGGCGTCCTTGGCCGAAGCGGGTGCGCCCACGCTTTCCTTGCCGGCATCGGGCTTCGCGCCCGGCTTAGCGGCATCCGCCGCATCGGAGAGGCGCTTGGCCTTGAGATCGAGGATCGGGCCGTCGGTCAGCGAGGCCGTCTCCGTCACCCGCGTGGCACTCGGCGCGGCTCCCGAGGCCGCATCCGGCTTGGTACCGCTGGAATTGGTGTTGCCTGCGGTGGCACCTCCGGAGGCCGGTGTCTCCGGCTTCACCGTGTTGCTGCCGGTGGTGCCGGCCTTGGCGGACGTGTCCGGTTTGGCATCGGTCGCCTTGGCGCCGGCCGGATTCGGCGGAATCGCGCTGCTGCCGGTGGCGCCCGGCTTCGACGGTGCATTGCCGCCCGGCGTGCCGGAGGCAGCGGCCGGCGCGCCGGACGGCTTTCCGGGCTCCGTGGGTTTGTTGGACATCGTTCCTGCGCTGGTCGAGGAGGCGGCCGACGGAGGGATCGCGCTGCTGCCGGTGGCGCCCGGCTTCAGCGGCGCGTCCGCTCGAACGTCCTGTGGGCGCGCGGAAGAGCCTTGCGCATTGCTACCGGGCAGGGCGCTGCTGCCGGTCGGACCCGCCTTTGCGGGCTCGGACTTGACCGGCTCCGACGCCGCTGGCCCCGACTTGGCCGGCTCGACCTTCGGGGTGGAGGCCGCTGCGGATGGCTCGCCAGGCTTGCCCATCGCCTTATCAGCGGGCCGGGACGAATCCTTCGTCACGTCCCTGGCCGCTTCCCGGGCCTGCTCCGGCGACTTGCCTTGCTCCGAAAACTTGCCTTGCTCCGGCGACTTGGCGCCATCCCTGGCGCCGTCCTTGGGTGAAGTCACGGGCGTTCGCTCCATTCAGCCGCCGCACCGGCGCAGTGTGCTCCCATAGAAGAGCGAACCGGCGCCGTCATCCATCGGAACCGCTTCCGGGTTCCATCTCCGACGCTCCGACACGCTCTCGCGTCCCCACCGGCCCGCGGGGACGACGAGGCCGTTCAGTCCGAAGCCGCGAGACCGGCAAGGAGAGCTTCCTCGCTCGGGCGCGCCGCTACAAAATGGGCCGCGACGCCGAGCTCGACCAGTCCCAAGGCCACGTCCGGAGACAGGCAGTAATGCGCCAGCGCCCGAAACGCTCCGCCCAGACCGGCTTTGCCGGACAAATGCACCGCGATTTCGGCGCTTCGTCGCGAAAAATGCAGGGCCGCGGCGAGCGGCGGCGCGCCGTCCCGGCCCATCAGCCCCTGCACCACCGGCTCCGGCAGGGCTGCCTCGGCCAGAGCCGCGTAGGCCGTCCAGGTCGTGACGCGGTAGCCCGCAGCCGTGAGGCTCGCGGCGGGCTCGGCCTTGCGGTCCTCGCCGGCCGCATGGAGGAGGGTGCCGCCCGGCCGCACATGCGCTGCGACGAGCCGGGCCAGGCTGACGGCGTCCCCGTCGGCGCAGTGCACGGAGCGCAGGCCCGCCCGTTCCGCCCGCTCGGCGGTGCGGGTGCCGACGGCGAAGACCGGTGCCTCGGGAAGGCCGGCTGCGGCGAGCGGCGCGGCGGCGTTGGCGCTTGTCAGGATCAGCCCGTCGAACCGGCCGGTGGGCGGCGGCCCGTCGCTCGGCGCGATCCGCAGCACGGGCGCCACCAGAGCCGCATGGCCGAGCTCGGCCAGCCGCCGTGCCGTGCGGCTCGCGCCCGGCTCGGGCCGCGACACCCAGATCCGCATGCGCCCCTCTCCCTCACGCCATCCACAGCGTCCGTCGCCGTCGAGCCTCACCTGTATCCGTCGGCGGTTTCGTCGTAGACGTGGTGTCGCGACCGGTCTGACCGAGCTTTCGCGAAACATGGAGTAGGCGGGCCGGCCCCCGGCACGCAACGGTGCGTGGACGTCAGCGTGACACTCATGAAGATCCTCGGCATCGAGACCACCTGCGACGAGACCGCCGCCGCCGTCGTGACGCTCGGTGAGGGGGAACGCGGACAGATCCTCGCCAACGAGGTGCTGAGCCAGATCGCCGAGCACGCAGCCTATGGCGGTGTCGTGCCCGAGATCGCCGCCCGCGCCCATGTCGAGGTGCTCGACCGCCTGATCGCTCGGGCGCTCCAGCGGGCGGGGACGACGCTGAAGGAGATCGACGGGATCGCGGTTGCCGCCGGGCCCGGCCTGATCGGCGGTGTGCTGATCGGCCTCGTCACGGCCAAGACCCTCGCCCTCGTCGCGCGCAAGCCGCTCCTCGCGGTCAACCATCTCGAGGCGCACGCGCTGACGCCGCGGCTCACCGACGGGCTCGCCTTCCCCTATCTGCTGCTGCTCGCCTCCGGCGGGCATACGCAGCTCGTCGCGGTGAAGGGGGTGGGCGATTATGTCCGGCTCGGCACCACCATTGACGACGCCATCGGCGAGGCCTTCGACAAGGTCGCCAAGCTTCTCGGGCTCGGCTATCCCGGCGGCCCCGAGGTGGAGCGGCAGGCGGAGACCGGCAATCCGGAGCGGTTCGCGCTGCCCCGGCCGATGATCGGGCGGCGACAGGCGGATTTCTCGCTGTCGGGCCTGAAGACGGCCCTGCGCATCGAGGCCGAGCGGCTCGAACCCCTCGCCTCGCAGGACGTGGCCGATCTCTGCGCGAGTTTCCAGGCGGCGGTGGTGGATGTGGTGGTGGACCGCGTGCGCGTCGCCCTGCGCGCCTTCGCGGGCGTCGCCGGGCATCCGACGGCTCTGGTCGCGGCAGGCGGCGTGGCCGCCAACGGAGCGATCCGCCGGGCGCTCGCGGCGCAGGCGGGGGAGGTGGGCCTGAGCTTCGTCGCGCCGCCGCTGCCGCTCTGCGGCGATAACGGCGCGATGATCGCCTGGGCGGGGCTGGAGCGCCTGCGCCTCGGCCTCGTCGATGATCTCACCGTGCCGGCCCGCGCCCGCTGGCCCTTCGCCGAGGTCGCGCCGGCCGCGTGAGGTTGGTGGCCTGAGATCAGGCGAGCGCGCGGGCGGAGGCGGTCACCTTCTGCACGGAGAGATCGACCTCGTTCGCCGCCTGCGCGATCCCGTTGGCGTTGCCGCGCACGGCGTCGACGCTGCGCGCGGCGGTCTGCATGTTGCTCGCGATCTCCTGCGTGACCGCGGCCTGCTCGGTGACGGCGGAGGAGACGCTCATCGAGATCTCGCTGAGATCCGTGATGGTCGAGACGATGGCGCGGATCGCCTCGACGGCCCGGGCCGAGGAATCCTGTACGGCGGCGATCTGCTGACCGATATCCTCGGTGGCGCGCGACGACTGACTCGCCAGCGCCTTCACCTCGGTGGCAACCACGGCGAAGCCGCGGCCGGCCGCGCCCGCGCGGGCCGCCTCGATGGTGGCGTTGAGCGCGAGCAGGTTGGTCTGGTCGGCGATCGAGCGGATCACGGAGACCACCTCGCCGATCCGCTCGGCGGTGGCGGTCAGTCCGCTCACGATTCCGCCCGCCTCCTCGGCGCGGCTCACGGCCGCGTCGGCGGCGGTCTTGGCCTGCGAGGCGTGGCGGCTCAGTTCGAGGATCGAGGCGGCGAATTCCTCGGCGCCCGCGGCAACTGACTGGACGTTGTCGGAGGTGACGGCCACCGCGGCCGCCGTCTCGCTCGCCCGACGGCTGACATGCGACATGGCGCCGGTGATGGTGCCGAGATCGGACTCGATGGCGCGCTGCCCGTTCGCGCGCCGAAGACGGTCGGCCACGGCCTGCGTGACGTCGCTGGCGAACTTCACGATGGCGCAGGGACGCCCTTCGCTGTCGAGAACCGGATTGTAGGAGCCGTAGATCCAGATCTCCCGTCCGCCCTTGGCGAGCCGCCGGAACTCGCCGGCCTGATAGGTGCCGTTCGCGAGCGACCGCCAGAACTCGGCATAGGCGGCGCTCTTCACCTCCTCTGGATCGACGAACAGGCTGTGATGCCGGCCGCGGATGTCCTCGATCCGGTAGCCCACCGCATCGAGGAAGTTTGCGTTGGCATCGGTGATCGTGCCGTCGAGGCCGAAATGGATCACCGCCTGAGACCGGTTGATCGCGGCGATCTGGCCCTCATAGCTCGCGTTGCGCTGGGTCTCGGCCGTGATGTCGGTGGCGAATTTCACCACCTTGTAAGACTGCCCGCGCCGGTCGAGAATCGGGTTGTAGGAGGCCTGGATCCAGATTGAGCGGCCGTCCTTGGCGATGCGCCGGAACTCGCGGGCCTGGAACTCGCCACGGCGCAGAGCCTCCCAGAAAGCCTTGTATTCGGGGCTCTCGCGCTGTTCGGGGGGCATCAGCATCGCGTGTGAACGGCCACGAAGCTCATCGAGGGTGTAGCCGACGAGGTCGAGGAAGTTGGCGTTCGCATTCGTGATGGTGCCGTCCATTGCGAACTCGATACGGCCTTGAGCACGATCGACGGCCGCAAGGATGGAATCTTGTTCGGAATGGAAGATCGCCACGGCTGAGGGCTCCAGGCATCATGAATTTCGATGAAAGTTGGTTTCCTGCAATATATTTAATCAACCGTTAATCTCATACCAAATGACTAGTATGGATCGTATTGGCGCGCCGAATGAACGACATTTCATCAGGATTAAAAAGTAATGCAGCTATCGAGACTTATTTTCCGAAATTTCAGACAAACCGAAAACAAGAAAAATTGAAATGCAAGCCTGAGAGGGTATGAGGCAGGAATGCGAAAGTTGAATTCACGCAACCGTCGAGAAGACGTTTCCGGTTTTGCCCGTATTTGTGGCATGGAGCGGTTTTTTGTGTCGGTCCTCGCTGGAAATGCTTCGATAGGTCGACATCACCTTGGTCCGGTCTCGCAAAATATTGCAAACAGGACAGGTGAGCACACGCCGTTGGCCGGGTTCGGGCCTCTTCGTCACAGGATCGCGGATCGGTACTCGCTCTTCCGCCGGTAGGTCGTTATCGCGAACCTGACGATGTGGCTCCGGGTCCGCACCTTGGCCGTAATGAGCCGGGCTGCACGAGGTTCCCGATGGAGGCGGACATGAAGTCAGGCACGCAGCGGCGGGACGAGGTCGTGGCCGTCGTCGGCGGCGGATCCTGGGGCACGGCTCTGGCCAACGCCGCCGCCGCGGCGGGGCGCCCGGTCACGCTCTGGATGCGCGATCCCGAGGCGGCCGCGCGGATGGAGCAGGCGCGCACCAACGAGCGCTATCTCCCCGGCGTCGCCCTACATCCCGGCGTGCGCGCCACGGCCGAGGCCGCCGCGCTGGCTTCGGCGGGCACGGTGCTGCTCGTCGTACCGGCCCAGACCCTGCGCTCCGTGCTGGCGGCGCTGGCCCCTTCGCTGGCGCCCGGCGCCGCGGTGGTGCTCTGCGCCAAGGGGATCGAGCGGGGCAGCGACGCCTTCATGAGCGCGGTGGCGGCGGAAGTGCTGCCGGCCGGCTCCCCGGTGGCGGTGCTGTCGGGTCCGAGCTTCGCCTCCGACGTCGCCCGCGGCCTGCCCACCGCCGTGACGCTCGCCGCGGCGGACGGAGCGTTGGCGGCGCGGCTCGCCGGGCTGCTCTCGGGGCCGGCCTTCCGGCTCTATCACACCGACGACGTGCGCGGCGTCGAGGTCGGCGGGGCCGGCAAGAACGTGCTCGCGATCGCCGCCGGCATCGTCGCGGGCCGCGGCCTTGGCGAGAGCGCCCGCGCCGCGCTGATCGCCCGCGCCTTCGCCGAGCTGATGCGCTTTGCCCGCGCCTGTGGCGGCCGGGCGGAGACGCTGATGGGGCTGTCGGGCTTAGGGGACCTCGTGCTCACCGCCTCCTCGCCGCAATCGCGCAACTTCGCGTTCGGCGAGCGCTTGGGGAAAGGCGCCTCGCCCGAGGAGGCCGCGGGCGGCAAGCTCGTGGAAGGTGCCTTCACCGCGCAGGCGCTGGTCGATCTCGCAAGGGCGCGGGAGGTCGAGATGCCGGTGGCCGAGGCCGTCGCCGCGGTCGTGGCCGGAGCGCTGACGGTCGATGCGGCGATGACCGGCCTGCTGTCGCGGCCGCTCAAGGCGGAGACGGCGTGAGCACCCGTCGACGGGTCGAAAGCGGAGCGGTGCGCGCCCTTCAAGCGCGGCCGGATTTTCGATAAGCGAGGGCGCCTTTCCCGACGGAGCCGTCCCGCGCCATGGCCTACTGGCTGTTCAAGTCCGAGCCCTCGACCTGGTCGTGGGACCAGCAGGTCGAAGCCGGGGAGGGCGGCACCTTCTGGAACGGGGTGCGCAACCACCTCGCCAAGAAGCAGATGCAGGCGATGCAGGTCGGCGATCGCGGCTTCTTCTACCATTCCAACGAGGGCAAGGCCGTCGTCGGCATCGTCGAGGTCATCAAGCCCTATTATCCCGACCACACCGACGAGAGCGGCCGTTTCGGCATGGTCGATGTGCGGGCCGTGGCGCCGATACCGCGCCCGGTCACCCTCGACGCGATCAAGGCGGCGACGGCGCTCAAGGACATGGCCCTCGTCACCAATTCCCGCCTCTCAGTGCAGCCGGTGACCGAGGCAGAATGGGCCACGGTCTGCGCCATGGGCGGCTACGGCGAGCGCTGAGCGGCGGCCGACCGCTCAGCGGGTGAGTGCACCGGGCGCCGGACCGCGGCTGCGCAGCCGGGTGCCGACGCTGTGGAGGGCGCGTCCGAGACCCGCCCGCAGGGGCGGCTCGATCTGCTGCGATACCAGCAGGGATGCGGCGACGGCCGTCAGAATGCCGCCCGTCAGGCTCGCGGCCGGCGGGAGCCCGGAGACGGCCAGGAACCGCATCGCCAGGGCGCCGACGAAGGTGTGCAGCAGGTAGAGCGGGTAGGTCGCGAGACCGAGATCACGGAAGCGCCGCCCGAGGCCGGGAAAGGCGTCGGTCAGCGCCGTGTTCGCGCGGATCGACAGGCAGAACAGGGCCATGAAGACGGCGTAGAGGAACCAGGCCATCGCCGGGCTCCGGTCGAGGCCGAGCAGGACGCCGACGAAGCCGGCATCGTAGCGGATCTGCAGGAAGCCCCCCGTCAGGCAGATGGCGAGGCCGGCCAGGCGCAGCGCCGTCAGACCGTTCCGCACCGCGCTCCACAGCAGCACGCCGATGGCGAAGTGGCAGCCATGGGTGAGAAGGGCGAGCTTGGCGATCCGCGTGCTGATGATCCGGTCGAGGTCGGGCCAGAACGGCGTCGCCGCGAGGCACCACGCGAGCGCGCTGATGACGCCCACCGCCAGGATCACCGGCTCCAGCCGCTCGAACCAGTTCAGAAACAGCAGGGCATAGACCAGACCGTAGAACATGATCTCGATCCCGAGCGTCCAGTAGACGCCGTCGATCCAGCGGGGGACCGGGAACAGGACGAGGGTGCGGACGTAGCGCTCGAACAGGACTCGGGTGGCCTCCGGGTCGAAGAGCAGCGCCAGCCCGAAGGAGACGGTGGCGCAGAACCAGATGCCCGGCACGAGGCGCAGGATCCGCCCGGTGAGAAAGCGCGACGCGCTGGCCTGTGAGGCGGAATAGGCGATGACGTAGCCCGAGATCACGAAGAACATCGGCACGCCGACCCAGCCCTGTGAACTGACGGGCAGCAGGATCGGAAACGGGATCGACTGCCCGACGAGGGTGGCGGCCTCGCTCGACGGGACCATCCAGGCGGTGCAGGCGAGGTGATACAGCACGACGAGGCAGGCCGCGCCGAAGCGCAGCAAGTCGAGGCCGATCAGGGGGCGGGATGCGTGCGGGCGCGGCGCGGCCGAGGTGTCGCTGGCGGTCGGGACGATTGACATGCCTGTGGTCCTGGTGCCGGGACGATGCCGTCTGTCGGATAATCATCCGGCAACGCGATGCTCGTCTGTTGTGTCTTCAGGCAAACACGCGCGCGGGACAACGGCTTGAAAATACTGATGCCGCCCCTTTCTCCGTGACATTTTCCAAGTGGGCTAAGAAAGCCGAAATCCAGTCTCACGGATCTGTGAGGCTCGACATGGTGTCCGGCACCGGGCGAAATCCGTTCTGCTTCGCATCAATTGACGTTCCGTGAGAGGCCGGCCCGGTCGCCGACCGTCTGCAACGTTCCTCGAAGCCAGTTTCCGCGTTTCGGAGGGTGGATCGGACGGCATCGTTGATCCGGCGCCGTTCCGGGCGCGCTCGAAACGAACGGGAGACTTCATGGCACCGCGCGAACCCCTGCTCATCTCCGTGCCGATCGCGGAACTGCGCCCGACGCAGATCACGGTGGGCTACCGCGAGGTCGAGGAGAAGCGCCGCCGCTGGCGGGCGCACGATCCCGAGAAGAAGGCGGAGTTCCTCGGCTCGCACATGATCCCGGTTCTGCTGGGCCCCAAGAAGAAGCACTACGTGATCGACCACCACCACCTCGCCCGCGCTCTGCAGGAAGAGGGCGAGGAGAACGTGCTGGTGACCGTGGTCGCCGACCTGCACAAGCTCGACAAGGACGCCTTGTGGACGGTGGCCGACCACAAGGCCTGGGCCCATCCCTACGACGCCGCCGGTCTGCGGGTCGGCTTCGACGACATCCCGAAGGTGATCGCGGATCTTGCCGACGACCCGTTCCGCAGCCTCGCGGGCGAGCTGCGCCGGGCCGGCGGCTTCGCCAAGGACACGACGCCGTTCAGCGAGTTCCTGTGGGCTGACTACCTCCGGCGCAACCTGAAGCGGAAGCTGATCGAGAAGGATTTCACCCAGGCGCTCGAGCAGGCGCTGCGCCTCGCGAAGGCGCCGGATGCCGGCTACCTGCCCGGCTGGTGCGGACCCCTCGACGGCTGAGCGAGCAGCGCGGCCGCGGCGGCGAGAAGGCCGAGGCCGGCCGCGATCAGCGCGTTCCAGCCGGCGAGCGAAAGGCCGAGGAAGCGCCACGCGGCGGCCGTGCAATCCACCGGCCGCACGTTCTCGAGGTTCTTCAGGAAATCGGACACGTCCGCCGGTCCGGCGCCGGACCCGCCGCCGCAATCATTAGGGCCCGGCCAGAACCCCCACTCCGCGCCCGCGTGATAGACGCCGAGACCGGCGCCGTAGATCAGCACCAGCGCGACGAGCCCGAGGACGAAGCGCGCGGGCCGCGGCGGGAGCACGGCGGCGATCAGCGCGAGCGGCGCGGCGAGGTAGTAGGGCACCCGCTCCGTCAGGCAGAGCTTGCACGGCACGTAACCGAGGCCGTGCTCGAACACGAGGGCGCCGCCGACGGTGAGTGCGGCGCCAAGCGCCACGGCGAGCGCGGCGGCGCGCAGGGTGAACCGGCTCACAGCATCACCTTGAAGGCGACAAAGCCCAGGATCACCACAGCCGCGAACAGCCCCGCCACCACGTTGAGGTGCCGATCGAGCACCGCGCGGATGCCGATGCCGTAGCGCCCGAGCAGCCAAGCCAGCAGGAAGAAGCGCGCCCCGCGGGTGATGACCGAGAGCAACATGAACCAGAACAGCGAGTAATGGGCGAAGCCCGAGGTGATGGTGACGAGCTTGTAGGGGATCGGGGTCAGGCCCTTCAGCAGGATCACCCAGTGCCCGTAGGTGGCGTAGGAGGCCTGGAAGGTCTCGGCCTTGTCGGCGAGCCCGTAGAGGTTGAACAGCCACAGCCCGACCGAATCGAACAGCAGCGCGCCGATGGCGTAGCCGAGCAGCCCCCCGAGCACCGAGGCGACAGTGGCGATGGTCGCGTAGAGCCAGACCCGGTCCGGCCGACTCACCGCCATCGGCACCATCATCGCGTCCGGCGGTACGGGAAAGAACGAACTCTCGGCGAAGGCCACCGCTCCGAGCGCCCAGGGCGCGGACGGCTTGGCGGCGAGCGCGAGTATCCACTCGTAGAGCCGGCGGATCATGGGGCCTCGTTGGGGTGCGGGAAGCGGTGCCCTTTCAGCACAGATGCGCCACGGAGGCGAGGGCGGAGGCGCTCGACCGCAGGCAACCGCACCGCGAGCGATGTCGTGAGCGCTTAGGGCGGGTTCGCGCTGGGCCTACGTCCGCGGCCGCCCATATCTCCGAGGCCGGGGCGGCGAGCGCTGCGGATCGATGGGAAACGGGTTCTGCCGATGTCGCGCCGCGTTTTGATCACAGGGGCCAGCGTGGCCGGCAACGCCGCCGCGTTCTGGCTCGGGCGCGCGGGCTTCGATGTCACCGTCGTCGAGCGCGCACCCGGCTTCCGCGACGGCGGCCAGAACGTCGATGTGCGCGGTGTCGGGCGCGAGGTGATGCGGCGGATGGGCCTGGAGCGGGCGGCTCTGGAATGCGGCACGGGCGAGGAGGGGACCGCTTGGATCGGCGGACGGGGGCAGGTCGTCGCCCGCTTCGCCACGGCAGACATCGACGGGGACGGCCCCACCGCCGAGATGGAGATCTTGCGCGGCGATCTGGCCCACCTGCTCTACGAGGCCGCCCGCACGCACGCCGCCTTCCGCTTCGGCGACCGCGTGAAGCGCATCGAGCAGGACGCGGAGGGCGCCACGGTCGGCTTTGCCGGTGGACGGACCGAGCGCTACGACGCCGTGATCGTCGCCGAGGGCGTCGGATCGTCGACCCGCGAAAGTGTCTTCCCCGGAGAGAACGATCCGCGCTGGATGGACCTGACGATCGCCTATCTCACGATACCCAGAACCGCGGACGACGACCGGATGTGGCGCTGGTACAATGCCACGGAGGGACGGGGCGTATCTCTGCGCCCGGATCGCCACGGCACGACGCGGGCGATGCTGATGATCCAGCAACCGCCGGGCGGCGAACAGGACTGGTCGCCCGACCGGCAGAAGGCCTTCCTGCGCACGCGGTTCGCGGATGCCGGCTGGGAGGCGCCGCGCGTGCTCGCCGCTCTGGACGAAACCGACGATTTCTACTTCGACGTTCTGCGACAGGTGCGAATGAAAACCTGGTCGAAGGGACGTGTCGTCCTGACGGGCGATGCCGCGTGGTGCGTCACGCCGCTGGCCGGCATCGGCACCACTCTGGCGCTCACCGGGCCCTACGTTTTGGCCGGCGAGATGGCCCGCAATGGCGATGTCGTCGGCGCCTTCGCAGCCTATGAGCGGGCCATGCGCCCGATGGTGAGCAAGGCCCAGGGTGTCCCGAAGATCGCGCCGCGGTTGATGAACCCGCACAGCCGCCTCGGTATCCGCCTTCTGCACACCGCCCTGCAGGTCGCGAGCAATCCGAGCCTGCGTAACCTTGCCGCCCGGGCGTTCGCCCGGGCGCCCGTGGAGCCGGATCTGTCACCCTACCGGGCGATGGAGACCGGCCGCCTCGAATCTCCGAGCCTGTCGCTTTGAGTTACGCCGACGGGGCCTCGGCCCCTCACGCCGAGGCGCCGGGCGCATGCAGCGCCCCGAAGCATCCCGGTCCCGCCTGCAACCGGATCGTCCGGCAAAAATTCGCTCTGGCCCGTCGCCCCGGCTTGTGCCAAGAGGCGCGTGCGTCGCGGGTATGGCGGAATTGGTAGACGCGGGCGACTCAAAATCGCCAGCCGAAAGGCGTGGGGGTTCGATTCCCTCTACCCGCACCAGCCCTCCCAACGGAAGCGATCACGGCAGCGTCGGCTCGGCGGTGAGACGCGCGCGGATCGCGGCGCCGTCCCGGCCCGGCGGAGCTCCGAACAGACGGCGATAGTCGCGACTGAACTGCGACGGGCTCTCGTAGCCGATGGCGTAGCCCACGCCTGCCACGTCTCCGGCGGCGAGCAGCAGGCGGCGCGCCTCGTGCAGCCGGACCTGCTTCTGAAACTGGACCGGCGTCATCGTCGTCACCGCCTTGAAATGACGGTGGAAGCTCGCGGGGCTCATACGCGCCAACGCCGCCAGATCGGCCACGCGCAGGGTTTCGGCATAGTGCTCGCGAATCCAGGCCGTCGCCCGGCCGATCCGCGCGGCGTGGCTCTCGGGCAGGCCGACCTGCCGAAGGGCCGGGCCGAGCGGACCGCCGAGCAGGCGCCAGACGATTTCCCGCCCGATCAGCGGTGCCAGCACCGGCAGGTCGCGCGGGTGATCGAGCAGGGTCAGGAGGCGCGCGAGAGGATCGCACAGGTCGGGGTCGAGCGTGACGGTGCGCAGCGGCGCGAAAGCCGGGGCGGGCGCAGCTTCCTCCGCGAGGGTCTCCGCCTGGGCGCTGAGCAGGTCGGCCAGGGCGTCGAGATCGATCGCGAGGCTGAGCGCGAGATAGGGCCGCGCTGGGCTCGCCTCGGTGATCCGGGCCGTGACGGCGAGATCGAGCGAGGCGAACAGCGCTTGGCCCGCGGCGTAGCGGAAGCCGGTTTCCCCGAGCAGCGTCGTCTTGGCGCCCTGCGCCACGACGCAGAAGGAGGGGCGGTAGACCGAGCGGATCGGCCCGCTCGGCGTCTCGGCGCGGTTGAGGAGCAGCCCGTCGGCCGGTGTCTCTCGGCCGAAGCGATGCCATTGCCGTTCGATCAAAGCCGCGAGGCCGGAAAGGTCGGTCGTCATGGGTGAGGATCCTAGCGTGCCTGCCGTGCCCGCGCACCTGATCGCGGCGGCGTTGAGAGGATCGGGCAAGGGCTTGAGAGGATCGGCCGTGCACGCGACGCCGCGGACGCCGTAACAGGGGCCGTCCCTTCCAGACGGAGATCTCTCCATGCGCATGCGCCCCCTCGGCCGGAGCGGCCTGTTCGTGTCCGAACTCTGCCTCGGCACCATGACCTTCGGCGGAAGCGAGGGTTTCTGGGGCCAGATCGGCCGGCTCGGCCAGGACGAGGCCGACACCCTCGTGAAGACCGCGTTGGACGCCGGCATCAACTTCATCGACACCGCCAACGTCTACGCGGGCGGGATGAGCGAGCGCATCCTCGGCCAGTCGCTCAAGAATCTCGGCATTCCCCGCGATGACGTGGTGGTCGCCACCAAGGTGTTGGGTCCGATGGGCGAGGGTCCGAATGCCCGCGGCGCCTCGCGCGGGCACATCCTCAGTCAGTGCAAGGCGAGTCTGGCCCGGCTCGGCCTCGACCATATCGACCTCTACCAGATCCACGGCTTCGATCCGGCGACCCCGATCGCGGAGACGCTGGAGGCGCTCGACACCCTCGTGCGCCACGGCCATGTCCGCTACCTCGGCCTGTCGAATTGGGCGGCGTGGCAGGTGATGAAGGCGATCGGGATCGCTGAGATGCGCCGGCTCGCGCCCATCGTCTCGCTTCAGGCCTACTACACCCTGGTCGGGCGCGACCTGGAGCGCGAGATCGCGCCGATGCTGACCGCCGAGGGCGTGGGGCTGATGGTGTGGAGCCCGCTCGCCGGCGGCTATCTTTCCGGCAAGTATGAAGGCGAGGGCGCGGCGGCGGATGGGCGGCGCACCACCTTCGATTTCCCGCCAGTCGATCGGACGCGCGGCGCCGTCACGCTCGATGCCATGCGCGGAATCGCCGAGGCGAGAGGGTGCAGCGTGCCGCAGGTGGCGCTCGCGTGGCTTCTGCACCGGGACGTGGTCACCAGCGTCATCGTCGGCGCCAAGCGCGTCGGGCAGCTCGAGGACAATATCGCCGCGACGCGGGTGCGGCTCGACGCCGAGGACCTCGCCCGGCTCGACGCGGCCACCCGGCTGCCGCCGGAATATCCCGGCTGGATGCTGGAGCGCCAGGGCGCCTACCGGGCCTGATCGAGAACATCGTCCTGGATAGCTGATCCAGGACGATGTTCTCGGCACTTATCTTCGCATCATCTTTTTCCGAAAGCCGGCAGCCTCCTTTCGGGACGATGCACTAGTCCCGCAGGAAGCGCCGGATCCAGCCGGCCACGCGCGCGCTGTCATGCGGCGCTTCCAGCGAGGCGAGAGCCGCAGAAACCAGAGCTGGGTCGCTCGCCCCGGCCCGATGTCCGTCGGTGAGCGCGCGGGCATAGTCCGGCGCGAATTCCGGGTGGCACTGGAAGGAGAGGGCCGGGCGGTCGCTCCAGGCCAGCACGCCGTAGGGCGTGAAGGTGCTGCCCGCGAGCACCCGCGCGACGGGCGGCAGGGCTACGACCTGATCCTGATGGCTCACGGGGATGGCGATCGTCTCCGCGTCGTCCATGAAGGGCGCGCGCTCCGCTACCGCGTAGGCGTGCAGCCCGAGGCCCCATCCGCGTTGCGACCGCTCCACCCGCCCGCCGAAGGCCTGCGCCAGGGCCTGATGACCGAAGCAGAGGCCGACGAGCTTCTTCGAGCGATCGAGGCCGCGCAGGAAGGCCAGCAGGTCTTCGACCCAAGGGGTCGCGTCGTAGACCGAGGCGGGCGAGCCGGTGATGACGAAGGCGTCGAACGCCTCCGGCGCCTCGGGCCAGTGGCCGGCCGTCACGTCGAAGCCTGTGAAGGCGTGACCGTTGCCGATCAGCGCCTCCACCATCGCGCCGTAGGAGGGAAAGCGCCCGCCGAGCCGCTCGGGCGGGTGGCCGGTCTCGAGGATGGCGATGTTCATGAGGTCGAATCCAGGATGAGAACCCAGTCAGCTCGACTGCGTAAAGGGCTGTTGAGGGGGGATGCGGAAGTTCACCCACTGCCCGCAAGCGGACGTTCCGTTTCCGACCCATGCCGGCCGCCCGCTCCGCTCTCGGCGCTTCCCGAAAACGTTCGTTCGTTTGCCGCCCGGCAGCTTCAGCTCGGGGCGGGAAACCGGAGGCATACGTTAGCGTTCGAGTGTTTGGCTGCGGTCCCGACAGAAACCGAGGGAGGTCGGCATCATCGATCGCTCAATCCTCCTGCAAACACCGCCATCGATACGGCAAGGTTCGTGGCATTTGGGCGGGCAGTCTCCGTAGGCACCATGGCGTCCCACGGAGGCCGGCTCCGATGGCTTCCTATCGATTTGGTCGACAACGAAGCTCCTCCGACCCCCTGGAGGAATCATCACTGCATCAGTGGCAGCGATCATCCGAAGGCGCATGCGGGCTCGCTTCATCCTCGGAGGCTTGCGCCAGCCGTCAGCTCAACAGTTCTGCGGCGCGTGAATGGGATCTGCCGAATGTGCATTCTCTGAGGGCGGTCACCGGGGATCTACCCGCAGGCTGAATTGGGATTATCCAGCTCGGGTTCAGCGATCTTCACGGGTAACGTCCTTTGCCAAGGCTGCACTCTCCCGCTTGAGCGGACGGCTTGTTGGGCATGCTTCCTGCGCGAAGCTATGCAGGGCGTTGATCAAACTGTCCGGCGTCTGTCTGTAAAAAATGAACTGCCCGCGGCGCTCGCTTTCTACCAGCCCGGCCGCCTCGAGGATCGACAAATGCTGGGAGATGGATGCCTTCGACATGGCGAACCGCGCAGCGATATCGCCAGCGTTGAGCTCGGTATGAGAGAGGTAGGCTAAAATCTGGCGCCGGACGGACGATGCCAGGGCTTCGAAGACGCGCTGCATCGCAGGATGTTTAGTTGATGAGCTAACCATTGACAAGTTGGAGTGATTCGTCGTTTAGGATATTTACTAAATATCTAATGATGGGTGGCAATGACCGAAGCGCCCCGATGCACCTCGACGACCCGCATGATCGCCGATGTCCACACGTCGGCAGCTGACGGTCACTTGGAATGGGCGCCGGCCAAGTCACTTTGGATCGGTGGCATGCTGGCTGCAGCCCTGCTGCTTGGCCCGATTTTCGTGACGCCCGGGGCTGTCGCGCTGTTCCTGGTGACGACCGTCATCACGCTCTGTGCAGGCCATTCGATCGGGTTGCATCGGTTGCTGGTGCATCGCAGCTTCTCGGCAAAACCCTGGGTCGAATATGTTTTGGTCTACCTGGGGACCTTGGTTGGAATGGCAGGTCCGATCGGCATGGTCCGCCTCCATGACATGCGCGATTGGGCGCAGCGGCAGCCCGCCTGCCACGATCTCCACGCCAATCGACTTCCGCTCCTGCGTGACGCGGTGCTGCAGATGCACGCCCGACTCGTACTGACTCATCCCCCTCTGTTCGTTGTGGAGCCGAGGATCGCCGGTGACCGGATCTTTCGTTGGCTGGAAGCGAGCTGGATGCTGCAGCAACTGCCATGGGCCGTCCTGTTCTATGCAATAGGCGGGCTGCCTTGGTTGGTTTGGGGTATTCCGGTCCGGGTCGCCGTATCGTTGACCGGGCACTGGCTTGTCGTGCACCTGACCCATCGCCACGGACCCCAGGGTTGGGTGGTCGATGGTGAGTCCGTCCAAGGACATGATTTACCGGCAGCGGCCTGGCTCACCTTCGGCGAAGCTTGGCATTCAACGCATCACGCATGGCCGGAGTCGGCCCGCCTGGGAACGGAACCAGGTCAAGCCGATCCCGGCTGGCGGCTACTGCAAAGCCTGGAACGTCTCGGCCTCGTCTGGGATTTGAAGCAGCCCGGCGTTCTGCAACCTCGGCCCGGCGTTCGAAAGCTTCAGGGGCCAACGACCTTGTAGCGATGGTTTCGGACCGCTCCGGGGCAGGAACGGTCGCGGACACGGCGTCTACTTCGATGCCTTTTCGTGCGAAACCCGACTGGCGAAAATCCACCCAACTCAGCCGTGGAGGTCGCCTTGATCAAAGGCCGGGAAGCAGCCCTTCCCAGGGTCTGCAATAGGTCGAATGCGGCTCCTCGTATGGTCAAGCGGGTTGAATTTCGAACCTAGAGAGCCGCATCGAAGGCGGAAACCGTCGCCGGAGCCGCAGGCTTGGCCTTGAGCCGCACCAGCAGAACGGCTGCACTCATCACCGCTGCGAAGATTGCGAAGATCAGCGGGTTGTAGACGATGAGCGCTATGAGACAGACCACGGCCATGACGAGCGCGAAGGCCGGCGCGTAGGGGTAGAGCGGCGCCCGGTAGGGGCGGGCGAGGTCCGGCTCGCTGGCGCGCAGGCGGAACAGCGCGGCCATGCTTATGACGTACATGGTGAGCGCACCGAACACCGCCATCGTCACGATGCTGGCGGTGAGCGACTGCCCGGCGACGCTGATCAGGTTGTCGCTGTAGATCGCAGCGATGCCGACGATCCCGCCCGCCAGCGTCGCCACGTGCGGCGTCTGAAAACGCGGATGCACCCGCGCGAACAGTGTGGGCAGGAAGCCGGCGCGGGCGAGCGCGAAGATCTGGCGGGCATAGCCCATGATGATGCCGTGGAACGAGGCGACGAGGCCGAACAGGCCGAGCCAGACCAGCATGTGCAGCCAGCCGCTCGACTCGCCCACCACCCGCTTCATCGCCTGGGGCAGGGGATCGTTGAGGTCGGACAGGCTCTTCCAGTCCCCGGCGGCGCCAGCGAACAGCATCACCCCGAAGGCGAGCGCGGTCAGCGTCAGCACGCCGGTGATGTAGGCGATGGGGATGGTGCGCTTGGGGTCTTTCGCTTCCTCCGCGGCCATGGCCACACCCTCGATGGCGAGGAAGAACCAGATCGCGAAGGGGATCGCGGCAAAGATGCCGCCGATGGCCGCCGGACCGAAGCTGTCCCCTCCGGCCCAGCCGCCAGCCGTGAAGTTGTCGAGATGGAAGGCCGGGGCGACGACGCCCATGAAGACCAGAAGCTCGGCCACCGCCAGCACGGTGACGAACAGCTCGAAGGTGGCGGCGATGCGCACGCCGACGATGTTGAGGCCCATGAACAGCAGGTAGGCGCCGAGCGCCGCGTGTTTCGGGTCGAGCCCCGGATACTGGACGTTGAGATAGGCGCCGATGGCGAGCGAGATCGCGGGCGGCGCGAACACGAATTCGATCAGCGTGGCGTAGCCGGCCACCGCCGCCCCCGTGGGACCGAAGGCCCGGAGCGCATAGGCGAAGGGGCCGCCCGCCTGCGGGATCGCGGTGGTGAGTTCGGTGAAGCTGAAGATGAAGGCCACATACATCGCGGCCACGCACAGGGTGGTGAAGAGGAAGCCGAGGGTGCCTCCTTTCGCCCAGCCGTAGCTCCAGCCGAAATACTCGCCCGAGATCACGAGCCCGACGGCGATGCCCCAGAGATGGAAGGCGTTGAGGCTCTTGTCGAGCGTGGTCGAAGGCGTCGGCATCGTGCAACTCCGCAGTCCCGGCCCAACCGGCTTCGGCACAAGAGGCGGCGTCCGAACGGGGCCATGGGGCGGAAAGGCCAAGCAAGAGCGTTGCCGCTTTCCGTGGTTGCGGTGCTCGTCAGGCGCGCGGGGCTGCGAGGTCTTCCCGGGAGGGCCGCCGCATGCCGGCGCCGCTCAACCCCTCTGGGCCGGCAGCGGGGCGAGCCGGGAGCCAGCAGTCACTCCGGCGAGGGCCGCTGGCCGGCCGGATCGAAGGGGATTTGAGCCATACGGCCTGTTGCCGAATGTTCGCTCAGCTCGACATTGAAGGCCTTGTAGATGAAGGCGAGCAACTCCTCCGCCGCGCAGGCGCGCGTCTCGGACGAGGCCGCCGCCGCTTTCGCCTCATGATAGCGACGCGACAGGATCTCTTTTTCAGAAAGCGCCGTTCGCAGCGCCATCTTCGTCGCGGTGATCGTCAGCCGGCACTCGCTGATTTCGTTCATCAGCGCCGATCGTTCCGATTGCCATCGGACTCGTTCCTGCTGAACGCTTTGAATCAGGTTCAGCGCCTGCGGCTCGATCATCTCCTTCCAGCGCTGCAAGTCGTGGATCGTGTCCGCGGCTTGCTTCACCAAACCCAATGCGTCGTCGAGCCTGACTTCGACGCCGAACATGACCCATTCGGAGGGCTGGACCGGAAGGCCGCTCTCGCTGGTGATCGGGCATGGGCTGTCGAGGTCCATCGGAGCGCGTTCACGCCTTACGGCGCGTCCTGTCCGATGTCGCCGGTCTCCGCAGGGACGGGCTTGTTCTTCGAACCGAAGGCCGTGAACACGGCGTCATAGATGCGGACCAGCCAGGTTTCCGCCTCCTTGGCACGCGCCTCGGCGCGGCGGGCGCGGTCCTCCGCTTGGCTCAGCAGGACCTGGTTCGAGGCGAGCGACTTCTGGAGCTGCCGCACCTCGTCCTCAGCTTGGCTGATGACGCTTCGGAGCTGGTTCTCGAGATCGACGGCGCGCTCTTCGCTGATCCGGATCGCTTCGGCGGCCTCCTGCACGAGGTCGATCGCGGAGACCCAGTCGCGCTGCGGCGGCGAGGCCGTGCCCCCGTCGGAGGCGGATGCGGTGTCGGAGGTGGCGGGCGAGAAATTGATGATCTTGTCTCCCGGTCGCGTCACGTTGGCCTGCCAAGCCCGCATGAGAATGGAATTGCCGGAGGAAGGGGCGGCGTCTTTCACGGCCTGTTCTGACATTCAAACATCCTTCCGAGTTTTTTTTTGCCAGGTCTTCTTTGCCGAGGAACGGCGAATTAGGCCGACTTGCCCGTGGAGCTGAACGGCCGAACGTTGCTCACCTCGTCGGCCGAGGCATGCGCGGTCTCTTCGTCGAGCTCGTCGTTCACCTGCTCCCGCCACGGGCGGCCCGAGCGTTTCAGGGCATCGTGCTGCTTCTGCAGCGTGACCCGGCTTTCGCGCGCGATGTCGAGGGCACCTTGCAGCAACGCGCGCTCCGAGCGCTCGTTCTGCAATTCCTCCATCAATCTGCGGTTGGAGGCTTCGAGATCGGCGCGGGCGGCTTCGTGCCGGTGGGTCAGGTGCTCGATACGATCGTTCAGAACCGCGTTGCGGTTCGTCGTCTGCTCGATCGCCGCATCCTTGGCGGCGAGAGCCTTGTTGAGCATGTCGCAACGGCTATCGAGTTCGCCGCGAATGCGCTGGATTTCCAGGAACCGCTCGGTCTGGCGCGAAAGGTCGGCTTGCAGGGCTTCGAGGCGGCGTTCCAGCGTGCTGCGCGCGATGGTCGCTTCCTTGAAATTGCGATCGACCGAACGGAATTCCTCGTCCTTGTCCCGCAACTGGTTGCGGGCCTGCACCAGCAACTGTTCCGTCGAGGTCGCCCGGTTCAGCGCGGCTTCGAGTTTCATCGCGAGGCTGGCGCGGTCGTTTCGGAGCGCGGACAGCTCCGTTTCGTGCTGCGCTTCGTTCCGCTCCCTGACGGAGATTTCCGTCGCGAGTTGGGTCTCGACGATGCGCAGGCGCTGCCGGTCCGCTTCGGCGGTGGTCGTCAGGTCGCGATGGCGGGCATCCAGATCCGCGAGCTGGGTCGCCTGCTCTTCGCTCAGAAGCTGGAGACGGCGTCCCTCGACCTCCAGCAGGCTGTTCCGCTCGCGGACGTTGTTCAACTCGTGCTCAGAACGCGCCAGGGCACTATCGGCGGCCTGGGCTTCCTGCCGCAGCGCCCGGCTCTCGCTCGTCAGCGCCTTGTTCTGCTCGACCTCGGAAAAGAGCTGGCGCTCCAGGTTTTCGATGGCCGACACCTTGTCGCGCAGATCGATCTGATGCGCCTCGACCGCCGCATCGCGCTCGCGCAGGCTTTCCAGGGTCCGCTTCGCGTGAACCTGGGAATCCGCCAGCTCGCTGTTCATCCGCGACAGCTTCGTGGAGAGATCCGCCACCTCGTCGCGCAGGCTGCCGTTGGCGCTGACTTCCTGCGTCAGCGTGTTCTCAAGCTCGGCGATCCGCACGCTGGCCTTGGACAGCTCGCTGCTGATGCTCGCCAGCGGCTGCAGGATCAGCACGAAATCGTCTTGGAGGCTTCGCAGGTCGTCCAGGCGGCCGACCATCGCGTCGATGCGCTGCCGGACGACCTCGTCCCGTTGACCGATGGCGTCGAGGTTCGTCGGAGCCGGCTCGGGGGCCGAACGGGAGCGTCTCCCGCCCTCCATCAGGTCGGGGAGAACCGCCTTCGGCAGCCGCGGCGAGGGGGGCGGCTCCGGGGTTGCGCGGCCGTTGCTCCGCGTCGCGGTCGCGTGAGGCGGATGACGTCGGCAGCACGTTTCGGAACGGCATCCAAGCCATCGCGGTGTGTTTTCCCATAACGACACGGCGAATTTGCGTGCTTACTGCTTTTTTAACAGATTTGTCACGCAACGCGAGTCGCCGGACCCGTTGGCAACAGGCTTCTTCCTGATTGGATGCGTATCGGTCTTTTGATAACTAAATCGTGATTACCGAATATTGCTTAGTATATCCAGATTTTATTGCTGCGTTTATGTCAACAATGGGATGATTTGATAAGACTTGCCTTCCATGGCGTCGAGTTGCTGGTGCCAGTGATCGTGATGGCCGTCAGGTTGCGCGGATTTCTGTTGCCGGGGATGCTCCGGCAAAGAACGCTTCTGCAAAGAACGCTTCGGCGTGGGTTGTTGCGATACGCGCGGAATTCGCTCACGGCGGATAATGCCCTGGCAGTGCAATCTAAAGGCGCATCAGGTTCGGGCGCGTCCGCTCTCCACCGGAAACCGCGTCACGTCGGCGCGGAGGCTGTTCCGGGGCCTACGCTCATGAGAGCCGCAGCGGTCAGGCGGCGCTCGGCCCCGTTTCCAGCGCGGTCCCGTCGCGGGTGCGGATGTCCATGGCGTTTCCGCGCCAGACGATGGCGGTGCGCGCCCAGGCGCTCGCCCAGATCGCCGGAAGAAGGGCGTCGCGGACCAGGAGGGCCGCGAGCATCCGCGGCGAGCGGTGCCAGCCGACGCGCGCGGCCAGCGCGATCTCCGCCCCGTACCAAAGGGCGCCGGCGCCGACGAGCCAGAGCGTGGCCTCGACGCTTCCCGCCACGAACCCTGTCAGCACCAGCGGCAGCAGGGCACCGATCCCGATCTCGGGGGCGAAGAACAGCGGGAAGGTGACCCGTCGCAGCCGCGCCCAGCGCACCTGCCGCGACCAGACCTCCGACAGGGCGCGGTGCCCGAGCGGCTGCTGGAAGGGCGAGGCGACGAGATGCACCCGCTTGCCCGCCGCGCGCACGAGCTTGGTCGCGGCGGCGTCCTCGGCGATCTCGGCGTTCAAGGCGCGGATGCCGCCCTGCGCTTCGAGGAAGGGCTTGTTCCAGAGCATGCTCTTGCCCTGGGCGAAGCCGAGGCCCAGCGCCTCGCCGGCATACTGCCACCGGGCCTGCAGGGTGTTGAGGAAGGCGCATTCCACTTCGGCGAAGAAGTTCTCCGGACGTGCGCCGATCGGCGTCGAGCAGACGAGGCCGCTGCTCGTCCGCCACGCCGCCTGCATCTGCTGGATATAGTCGGGCGGCATCAGGACGTTGGAATCGGCGAGGATCACCCAATCGTGCCGGGCGGCATCCCAGCCGCGCACGCAATTGTTGAGCTTCGGGTTGCCGCCGATGCGCTCGTCGCCAAGGATCAGTCGTGACGGGATCTGCGGGTGCGCCACTCGCATCCGCTCCAGCAGCGGTAGGATCGGGTCGCCGGCCTCCGCCACGCAGAAGATCAGCTCGTAGGCCGGATAATCGAGCCGGAAGCTCGCGAGCAGCGTCTCCTCGCTGAACGCTTCCAGGCCGCACAGGGGCCGCACCACCGAGACCGGGACGCCCGCGGGGAAGGCGGACGCCTTCCCGAGGTCGCCGCCTTTGTCGCGACTTTTGCGCCCGATGCGCCGGGCCGCCACCGCGAGGCTCGCGAGGTTGACGGCGACGAGAACCGCGCAGAGCGCGAGGGCGGCGAGCGCGCCGCTCTCCGGCAAAGCGATCATGCGCGGCGTCTCCCGTCGAGGGTTTCTTCGGACGCGACGGCGCGTCTCATCACGCCCCTAGCAGCGCCGCCTTATCAGGCGTGTGACACTTCAAACGCCGTTCCGGGCCGTTCCCTTGATCCCGATCGTGTTCCACCCGGCCTACGAGGCCGAACTGCCGGAGGGCCACCGCTTTCCGATGCGCAAATACGGCCGGCTCGCCGAAATTCTGCGCGCCCGCGGCCTCGTGCCGGGACGGCTTCGTCACGCCGGAGCCCGCCGACGCGGCGCTGCTCTCGGGCGCGCACGATCCGGCCTATGTCGCCGCGGTGCTCGCCTCGCAGGTGTCGCGGGCGATCGAGCGGGCGATCGGCCTGCCCGTGACGGAGGCGGTCGCCGCCCGCGCCTGCGCCTCGGCCGGGGGGACGCTGCGCGCCGCGCGCCTCGCACTCAGCCATGGGCTCGCCGGCAGCACGGCCGGCGGCAGCCACCACGCGCGGCGGGCCGGCGGCGCGGGGTTCTGCGTGTTCAACGACGTGGCGGTGGCCGCCCTCGCCCTGAGACGCGAGGGCGCGATCACCCGGGCGCTGATCGTCGATCTCGACGTGCACCAGGGCGACGGCACCGCCGACTGTCTCGCCCGCGAGCCCGACCTGTTCACGCTCTCGATCCACTGCGAGCGCAACTATCCGCACGACAAGGTGCCGGGCGACCTCGATATCGGCCTGCCCGACGGGCTCGACGATGCGGAATACCATGCGGTGCTGGAGGCGCGCCTGCCCGCGCTGGTCCAGAACTTCGCGCCGGACCTGATCTTCTACAATGCCGGCGTCGATCCCCATCGCGACGACCGGCTCGGCCGCCTCTGCCTCACCGATGCGGGGTTGCTCGCCCGCGATCGATACGTGGTCGACCTCGCGCAGTCGCAGCGGATTCCGCTCTGCGCCGTGATCGGCGGCGGCTATGGCAACGACGTCGACGCCCTGGCCGCACGCCACGCCCTCGTCTTCGAGGCGATGGCCGCAGCCTGAGGAACGCCGGTCCGCGCGCCCGGTTTGCCCAGGCAAGGCGACAGCGCGACAGGAAGAGACGATGCCGGATGACGCGTTCGACCTGAACCGCTTCGTGGAGGCACAGGACGGCCTCTACGCGGATGCGCTCGCGGAAATGCGGAACGGGCGCAAGCAGAGCCACTGGATGTGGTTCATCTTCCCCCAGATCGCCGGGCTCGGCTCCAGCGCGATGGCCCGGCGCTACGCGATCCGCTCGCTGGCCGAGGCGCAGGCCTATCTCGCCCACCCGCTGCTCGGCGAACGGCTGCGGACCTGCACCCGTGCCGCGAACGCCTGGGAGGGCCGCTCGGCCCATGCCCTGTTCGGCGCGCCCGACGACGTGAAGTTCCGTTCCTCCATGACGCTGTTCGCGCAGGCCGATCCGGACGACCCGGATTTCGCCCGTGCGCTCTCGATATACTTCGAAGGACGGCCCGACCCGCTGACCTTGGAGAGGCTGGAACAGCGTTGACCCAGGAGCGTCGCGCCGCCGTCCTTCGGCTTCGAGCAGACTCCAAAGCCACAATTGAGTTCTAACCCGATTTTTCCGGGTCGCGCATCAGTATAGAAGTATTATAAAAAGTTGAGAGTGCTGATGATTGGTTGTTGACGTTACATTGCGCGTAAACATAAAAGTTTCAAGACCGCCGATCTAAGATCAAATATTAGTCCGTTCTCTGAGGGTTCGGGGATTGGTCGGACATGAGGCTCTACGATGAAGCGCGCGCTTGTCTTAGCCAATGGCCCGCGCATCCAATACCGAGTTTTGCGATGTGCAGGCGAATGCTTCGATGAAGTCTACGTCCTGGGTGCAAACGATGCATATCTCCTGAAGCGTTCGCGCTTTTGTGAAAGATACATCGATTTTACCGGAGATTTTGCCAATATTCGGCAATCGGATCTTGTCGATATTCGCCGGCTCTGCGCCGTCCACAAGATCGATATGGTGCTCCCGAGTTGCAGCCGGACGACGCGTCTCCTGGCGGCCCATGGGGCCGAGATCGGGGCGCCGTACTATCCCGTGCCGGATCAGGAAACCTTCGACGCGCTCGACGACAAGTGGCGCTTCGCCGGCGTCTGCGCCGACCTCGGTCTTCCCGTCCCGCTGACGCGGCGGTTCGAGACGATGGCGGATCTGCGCCGCGATCCGGACTGTGCCCACCTCGAATTTCCGCTGATCCTGAAGCCGGCGGCCATGTCGGGCGGCTACGGCGTGCGGCGGATCGATTCCGCCGACGCGCTTCCCGAGCATCTCAGTTACACACCGATCATCTGTCAGGCTTACGTGCCGGGCGAGGAGTTGAGTGCGTTCTATCTGTGTGAAGCCGGAAAGATCTTCGCCTCGTTCTCCTATCGCAGGACCCTAACCAAGCTGGAGGAGATCCGCGTTCCGGCCATCGATGCGCATGCGAGCCGGCTCGTCGCGCATTTCCGCTATGACGGGGTGATCGGGTTCGACGTCCGGCGCCGGCCCGATGGCGAGATCGCCTTCATCGAGTGCAACCCGCGCTTCTGGTACCACATGGAAGTGGCGATGCTGGCGGGCCTGAACTTCGTCACCCTCGGCTGCCGCCTGCGTGAGGGGGAGAGCGGCCCTCCGGATTCCGACACGCTCAAGATCCGCTCGCCGCGACGCCTGTGCGGAAACCTGCTCACGCCCTGGCGCCTGAACCGCGCCGAGCGGGCCTATCTCCGCTACATCGTCCGCGATCCGGCGATCTCCGGCTGGGCCGCCTTCCAGAGCGCGATTGGCCGCTACCGTCTCGCCGGCGGACAGCTCCTGTGAGGCACGCGCGCCGATGCGCGGGAGAGCGGGGCTGCTTCCGGCCGGTTCACGCCGGGCCGGTCTGCGCATCGGGATATCCCCCTCAAGAGCGCGTGCTTTAAGCGCGGCTTTGTCGTCGTTCTCGGCGGGCAGAGATGTGACGACGTCGTGAGCCGGCCCGCGGATGCAGGACCGGTGGAGCGACGCGACCGAGGGAGAGGGGCCGTCCATGGATTCGAGCGGCGACTTCGCGAGCCTGCCTTTAGCCGAGCCGGCGCCCCCGTCTTTGGTGCCCGATGCGGTCTCGCACCGGCCGGTCTTTTCCGTCGAGGTCGCGACCGCGCCGCGCTTTCGCTCGCTTGCCGCGGAATGGCGCCGGCTGGTCCGGCGCTGCGCCGAGCCGAACGTGTTCATGGAGCCCGCCGTCGCGGGTGCGATGTACACCGCGACCGAGACGCCTCTGCACGTCCTCCTCGCCTGGTCCCGCCGCGGCGGGGGAGAGGCCGAGTTGGTCGGTGTCTGGCTCCTCGTGGTCGGCCGGCCCTCGTCGCGCCTGCCGATCCGGACGCTCGAAGCCCCGTGCAATTCGCTGACCTTCCTCGGCTCGCCGGTGCTCGATCGCGACCATGCGGTCGAGGCCCTGTCGGCGATGCTCGATGCCGTCGCCGAGAATCCCACCCTGCCGAAGCTGATCTGCGCCAACCAGATCGCGATGGACGGGGCGGTCTACGCCGCCCTCGTCGGCGCAGCCGGCCGTCGGGGGTTCCGTATCGTCGAGATCGAGCGCCGGCAGCGCGCCCGGCTCGATGCGCCGGTTGCGGGACAGGCTGCGCCGGCCTCTCCCGTCTCCTCGAAGCGGCGGGCCGAGTTGCGGCGCCATCGCAAGCGGCTCGCGGAGCAAGGCGAACTGCGCCAGATCAGCTCTCGCAAGCCGGAGGAGGTCAGCGCGGCGTTCCAGGAATTCCTCGATCTGGAGGCGGCGGGATGGAAGGGCCGCAAGAGCCGGCGCGGACGGGCGATCCGCAACGCGCCGCCGCTCTGCGCCTTCGCCCAAACGATGATCGTGGGGCTGGCGCGGGATGGCTGTGCCGGCATCGAGACCCTGCGCCTCGACGGCCGGGCCATCGCGATGAACATCTGGCTGCGCTCCGGCCGCACGGCCTTCGGCTGGAAGATGGCGTATGACGAGCGTTACGCGAAATGGGGGCCCGGCTCGCTGCTGATGGAGGCGACGACCGAGACGGCGTTCGCGGATGGGACCATCGACACCATCGATTCCTGCAACCGCGACACCTCGGCGGCGCTGGCGCAGATCTGGCCGGAGCGCCGCGAGATCGCGGATCTCCTGATCGACGTCTCCCCCGGCGGCTCCCTGCGCGGCCGGTTGACGGCCCTGTCGGAGACGCTGTTCCGGCACGGTCGCGGCGTCGCCCGCCGGACTTACAAGACCCACGTCAAGCCGGTCTATCTGCGGGCCCTGGCCCGGCTGACCGCGGAGCCGCGATCCGGAGCGGGGCAGCAGGGGAAGACCGACGGGTAGGAGGTCCGATCCTGCCGGATCAGGGCGTGGCCGGCTTCTCCGTGCCGGCGCGATCGACCCGCGCCTCCGGCCGGCTGTCGGTCGAGGCGAAGTAGGGCTTGATGTCGAGCAGCGGCGTGCCGTCGATGCAGTCGAGCCCGCGCACGCGGATGGTGCCGTCGGCGATGTCGAGCCGCTCGACCACGGACAGGGCGATGGGGTTCGGCCGCGCCGGCGAGCGGAGCGAGAAGGTGCCGCGGCTGCCCGGCGCGTGGCGCGGCTGCTGGCGCACGAGGTCGCGCGCGGCCCGGTCCATCCAGTAGAGCACGATCAGGTGGGTGGCGCCCTCCAGGTTCTGGAGCGCGGGCCGGTAGGCGGCATCGACTTCGAGGGTGCAGACGGCATCCGTTTGTGTGCCGTTCTTCGGGCACTCGCCCCGGTTCTGCCACGGCGTGCGCACCCGGCCGATGAAGTAGAGCCCGGCATCGTAGTCGGCGGGCAGCGGGATCGCCTCCTCGCCGGGGCGCCGATCGACATCCTCGTTCATCCGCTCTCGCTTCCCCGTTTGGCGACGCATGCCTTGTCGCCCCGGTGTGCGGCTGCCGCAAGGTGGGCAGGTCCTCGGCAAGGGCAGGTCCTTGGCAAGGCAAGCCTCTTGCTCGTCTCGCTGCCAACTCGTCTCGCTGCCAACAGCGGTGTAGACGTCTTGGGGTCAGCGGGGAGAGCACATGGTCATCGACGAGTTGCGGCCGATGGAGGCCGTTGCCGACGCGGAGACGGCCGTGGATCGGCTCGAGGCGCTGCATGCGGGCGCGACCCAGGCGCTCCAGGCGGCCCTGGCGCGCTACCTCGAACACCGCATTGCCCCGGACGCGACCGAGCGGCTCCAGTTCCGCTACCCCGAGCTGCGCCTGACCTACCAGCCCGCGGGGCCGCTGCCGCGGCTCAACCGGGCCACCGCCAAGTTCCAGGCGCCCGGCCTCTACGCCACCACGGTGACGCAGCCCGGCTATTTCCGCGCCTATCTCTTGGAGCAATTGCGGCCGCTCGTGCGCGATTACGGCGCCAGCATCGAGGTCGGGCTGTCGGCCCAGGAGATTCCCTATCCCTACATCGTCGAGCCCGGCACCGATCTCGGCGGCAGCGGCGTCAGCACCAGCGATCTCGCCACCCTGTTCCCGACACCGCTCCTCTCGGTGGTGGGCGACGAGGTCGCCGACGGTCTGTGGCTGGAGAATGCGGGCGATCCGCGCCCGCTCGCGTTGTTCGACGGGGTGCGCACCGATTACTCCCTGCGCCGGCTGGTGCACTATACCGGCTCGGACTGGCGCGAGATCCAGCCCTGGATCCTGCTGACCAATTATCACCGCTACGTCGACGGCTTCGTGCGCCACGGGCTGGAGCGTCTGGCGGCGGGGGGAGGGGGAGCGGCTGGTGCTGCCTGGCGGGATCGTCGTGGAGCAGGCCGAGGCCGCCTCGGCCGATCCGGCAGCGCTGATCGCCGCCTCGCCCTGGCACAAGTACCAGATGCCGGCCTACCACCTCGTCGGCCGCGGGCCGGACGGGGCGCCCCAGGGGACGACGCTGGTCAATATCGGCGTCGGCCCCTCCAACGCGAAGACGATTACCGACCATCTCGCGGTGCTGCGCCCTCATTGCTGGCTGATGGTCGGGCATTGCGGCGGATTGCGTCAGTCCCAGACCATCGGCGACTACGTGCTCGCCCACGGATATCTGCGCCGCGACCGCATCCTCGACGACCTCGTGCCGCCGGAGATTCCGGTGCCGGCTTTGGCCGAGGTGCAGATCGCCCTGCAAGCGGCGGCGGCGGCCGTCACCGGCGAGCGGGCGGACGCGCTGAAGCAGCGCCTGCGCACCGGCACGGTCGTGACCTACGACGATCGCAACTGGGAGCTTCGCTTCAGCCAGGAGCGGCGGCGCATCAACCTCTCGCGGGCGATCGCGGTGGACATGGAGAGCGGCACCATCGCCGCGCAGGGCTATCGCCTGCGGGTGCCCTACGGCACGCTGCTCTGCGTCTCCGACAAGCCGCTGCACGGCGAGATCAAGCTGCCGGGCGCGGCCAACGCCTTCTACGAGCGGGCGGTGGCCGAGCATCTCAAGATCGGGCTCGCCACGCTCGACACCCTGCGCGCCGACCGGGCCGGCCTGCACTCGCGCAAGCTCCGCAGCTTCGACGAGCCGCCGTTCCGGTAAAGGTCCCGGGGTTTCGAAAGGGCAAGCCCTTCTCATAGGTTCCAGGGCGGAGCCCTGGTTGAAGGGATGCCGGGGCTTTGCCCCGGCGCCCCAGCAATTGAGATCCCGGTGGGAGCTTATGCCGCCCGAACCGTCGCGAGGAACTGCGAGACCTGGGCGCGCAGGGCCTCGGACTGGCGTGACAGCTCGCCCGCGGCGCCGAGCACTTGGCTGGCCGCCGCGCCCGTCTCCTCGGCGGCGTTGGCCACGCCCATGATGGTGCCCGTGACCTGCGACGTGCCGGACGAGGCCTGGGTGACGTTGCGGACGATCTCCTGCGTCGCCGCGCCCTGCTGCTCCACCGCCGCGGCGATGGCGGTCGCCGTCGTGTCGATGTCGCGGATACGGCCGGCGATGTCGCCGATCGCCGCGACCGCCTGACCGGTCACGCCCTGGATCTGCCCGATCTGGCCGGAGATCTCCCCGGTCGCCCGGGCGGTCTGGTTGGCGAGTTCCTTGACCTCCGCCGCGACGACCGCGAAGCCGCGGCCGGCCTCCCCGGCGCGGGCCGCCTCGATGGTGGCGTTCAGCGCCAGAAGGTTGGTCTGTCCGGCGATGGAGGAGATCAGCCCGACCACGTCACCGATGCGGCCCATGGCAGCGTTCAGTTCCTGGACGAGATGCGCGGTCCGGTCCGACTGCGTGACGGCGGCCTGCGCTAGATCGGTGGAGCCCGCCACCTGCCGGCCGATCTCGGCGACCGAGCTGCCGAGTTCCTCGGCGGCGGACGCCACGGTGTTGACGTTGGTCGCCGCCTCTTCCGCGGCCGCGGCGACGGTGGTCGCCTGGGTGGCGGTCTCGGCTGCCGTTGCGGTCATGGTCGAGGCGGTGGCCTGAAGCTCGGTCGCCGAGGACGAGACCATGCCGACGATGCCGCCCACGGCCGTCTCGAAGCGGTCGGCCAGCTCGATCATCGTGCGCTTGCGCTCGGCGGCCGCCGCCTCGTCGGCGATGCGGCGCATCTCAGCCTGCTCGGTGGCCTTCTGCGCGACCATCTCGCGAATGCCCTCGACGGCGCGGCCGACCGCGCCGATCTCGTCGCCCCGCTTTGCCTCGGCGATGCTGGCGTCGATGTCGCCCTGCGCCATCCGCCGCAGCACCGACACCAGACGGCTGAGCGGGCGAACGATGCCGGAGACGACGATCAGGCCGGCCAGCCCGAGCGCGACAAGCAGAGCCAGGGCGGACCCTGCGATCAGGATGTTCGTCGCGAAGCGGGCATTCTCGAAGACCGCCTGTTTCTCCGCCTGCATTTCCTGGCCGATGCGATCGATGCGAGCCTGCACCTGTCCCCGAAGCTTGGCGCGCAGGGGAGCCGCCTCCTCCTGCGCGACCTTCATCGCGGCGACGCTCTCGTTCTTCAAACCCAGTTCGGTCGAGCGCCCCAGGATGTTGAAATATGTCTTCGCCGATTCGCGAAGCGCTTCGCTGGCGGCGCGATGCTCCGGCTCTCCCGCGAGTTCGGCCAACTTGTTGAGGGACGCATGGCTCGCCGCAATCGCCGCATCCTGGCGGCTCTTGTAGCCTGCCACCTTCTCGCTGGCCGTTTCGATGATGATGTTGCGGTTCTGAATCGTCGCTTCGGTGATGTTGATCTGTCCCTTGAGGATATGCTCCTGCCGCGCGGCCTGTACATCAGTGACGCGCTGCGTCTGAGTGGAGATACTGTCGAGTGAATACTTGGCATAGACGATCGAGCCGACCGACGTTGCGGTCAGCAAGGCGAGCGGTATCGAGAACTTGAGGGCGATCCGCGTGTTGTCGATGATGTTCACGGTGGCGGCCTCTGAATCAGAACTACACCGTGCTATTATTTGATCTGCATTAATTTTCGATTGAAAATATTGCGCCTTATCTGCCCTCGCAGCAAATTCGGCGGGGCTTGTCAGTGCAGAGGTGATTCAGAGCGCCGCACAAAACTCCCGATCTCTGATCGTTCTCTCTGGCCGTGACGGCGCAGCGGGCGTTTTGTGTGAGAGACTCAGCGCTCGCGCTGCCACAGCCCGGCACGCTCGGCGCGCGCCTGATCCTCGGCCTCGATGAGATCGCTCGGCGCGTCCTCGGCAGCCCGCGCCCCGCCCGCCGTCACGATCAGCGAGGCGAGGTCGTCGCCGTCCAGGCGGCAGCGTGAGGAGGCCGGATCGCCGGAACAGATGATCTCCCGGCGGCGCAGATAGCGCGCGAGTTGGCGGGCCAGCGCGCCGCCCTCGCCGACGACGCCGAGCAGCCGCACCTTGCGCCCGCGGATTGTCAGCGTGCCGGTATCGACCACCTCAGGCACGCCGCGCACTTCGCCCGTAGCCGGCGTTGGCGCCGGGGCCGGGGCCACGGCGCTGGCCGGTGTCGGTTCGGCCCGTGCGGCGGAGGGGGCCGGGCGCTTTCGGCCCTTCAGCACCTTCTGTGCCCGTTCCACGAAGTCGTGGAAGACGCGGGCCGGGATGTCGCCGCCGGTCACCTTGTTCATCGGCGTGTTGTCGTCGTTGCCGACCCAGACGCCGACGATCATGTCCGGGGTCAGCCCGACGAACCACGCGTCGCGATAGTCTTGGCTGGTGCCGGTCTTGCCGCCGACCGCGAGGCCGTTGACCCGTGCGGCCTTGCCGGTTCCGGATTCCACCACCGCCTGAAGCGAATCGAGCATCATCGTCTGGACCTGCGCGTCCATCGCCGCGCCGGGCTTCGGCGCCGGGCGCTGGTAGAGCGGCTGTGGCGTGTTTCCTCGGATCGTGCGGACGAGATAGGGCTCCACCGGCACGCCGGGGCCGAGCACGCCGGCATAGGCGCGGGTCATTTCGAGGAGCGAGACGTCGGCCGAGCCGAGGGCGAGGCTCGGCACCTCCGGCAGGTCCGACTGCACCCCGAGGCGGCGCGCCTCGGCGACGATCGCGGGCAGGCCGACCTCGTCGCCGAGCTGCGCCGCGATGGTGTTGACCGAGAGCGCGAAGGCCGAGCGCAGCGGCAGGGCGCCGCGGAACCGGTTGTTGGAGTTCTGCGGCTCCCACTCGCCGATCTGGGTCGGGCGGTCCACGAGCACGCTGTCAGGGAAGAAGCCCTTGCCGTAGGCGGCCAGATAAACGAACAGCTTGAATAGCGAGCCGGCCTGCCGCTTGGCCTGCATCGCCCGGTTGAACTGGCTGTCCTCGTAGTCCCGGCCCCCCACCATGGCGAGGATCGCCCCGTCGGGCGCCATCGCCACGAGCGCGCCCTGGCCGACCTTCTTCTTTCCACCCTCGCTGTCGAGGCGGCGGGCGAGCACGCCTTCCGCGAGGCTCTGGAGGTCGAGGTTGAGGGTCGAGCGCACGGTGACGTCGCCGGCCGCTTCGGTCAGCCGCTTCACGTCGCCGGACACCGCGTCGAGGAAGTAGTTGGTGCCCGGCGGGGTCTCGGGCGGCGTGTGCAGGGTGAGCTTTTCCGCCCGCGCCTTGTCGGCCTCGGGTTGGCTGATCGCGCCGGTCTCGACCATGGCCTGGAGCACGAGGTCGGCCCGCTCCTTGGCACCGCCGAAATTGCGGGTCGGCGCGAGCTGCGAGGGCGCGCGCACGAGGCCGGCCAGCATCGCCGCCTCCGGCAGGGTCAGACCCGCCGCCCCGTGCCCGAAATAGCGCCGCGCCGCCGCATCCGCCCCGTAGGCGCCGGCGCCGAAATAGGCGGTGTTGAGATAGCCGACGAGGATTTCGGGCTTCGTCAGCGTGCTCTCGAGGCGCAGCGCCAGGAAGGCCTCCTGGATCTTGCGCTTGAGCGTCTTCTCCTGGGTGAGCGAGGTGAGCCGGGCATATTGCTGGGTGATGGTCGAGCCGCCCTCGCGCACGCCGCCGCCGGTCGCGTTGCGCCAGACGGCCCGCGCCATGCCGCGCAGGTCGATGCCCCAGTGGCTGTAGAAGCGCCGGTCCTCGATCGCGACGATCGCTTGGGCGAGGCGGGGCGGCAGGGTCTTCTCGGTCAGCCGCTCGCCCTGGAACGCGCCGCGGGTGGCGAAGGCACGCCCGCTCTCGGCCTCGACCACGAGGGCACGCTGGTTTGCCTCCGGCGCTACCCCGCCGAGCGGCGGCAGGGAGGCGAAGGCGACAAAGACGTATCCGGCCAGGATCACCAGCGGCAGGCCGATCAGGACGGCCAATCCGATCACCCAGGGCCGACGGCGGCGGGGAGGGCGAGCGGAGGGATCGTCGACGGGATCGCTCCGTGTGTCCGGCTGATCGACCGGGGCCGGGACGGGCGCCACCGGTGCGGTGCGCGGCCCGGTCGAGCGGAGGCGGTCCGCAGTGCGAGCGAAGACCGGCTTGGCCCCGTTGGCTGCCCCCTTGGCCGCATCCCTGGCGGCGGCGGTTCCGCTGCGCCAAGCGCTGCGTCCCGCGCTCCCGGCCAAGCGGCCGAGCTGGCGCGCCAGCAAGGCGGCCGCCCGCGCGGCTTCGCGCGCTGCGGCCCGCGTCTCGGTCCCGTCCTCGCCCGGCCTGTCCGGTCCCTGCGCCGTCATTGCGAACCGTTCGCCGCCCGCCGGAAATCACGCATCATGGGGCGGACCTTAGCGGAGCGGGGGCCGGCAAGGCTACGCGCCCGAAGGGGGGCGCGAAGAAGGGCGCCGATGGGTGGCCCCGGCGACACGCTCGGTCACCGCTCCCCGCGCTGCTGTCGCATGATCCGGCATGGGGCCGGGGCTCGGATCGAAGGCCGATCGGCTTGACCCTGCTCAGGGCTGGTGAGGGTGGAAGCCGGACCCTGCCCCTTTAGTTGGAAGCGGGTATTCCGGCACCCGGCGCCTTTCCAGCGCCCACTCGATCGTCGCCCGCTTTCCTCACGCGAGTCTCGGCCCAGGTCAGGGAGCGTCCCTCGGCCGAGTGCAACGCCATCCGTGCGACCGGGATGCCCGTTGCCGTGTCCACAAGGGCGGATCGGTTCTCGTCGGGACGATAGAGGAAATCCTCGCCCCACTGCCGAAGCGCGACGATGACGGGGAAGAGGCCGCGGCCCTTCTCCGTCAGGACGTACTCGCGGTAGGCGCTCCCGTCCGAAGCCGGCGCGGTCTCCAGGACGCCGCGCTCCGTGAGGTCGCGGAGCCGGGTCGCCAGCATGCCCTTCGCGATGCCAAGGCCTGCCTGGAACTCGCTGAAGCGCCGCACACCCTCGAAGGCGTCGCGGATGATGAGGAGCGACCACCAGTCGCCGATGACGTCGAGGGCCCGCGCCACCGGGCATGCCGCTTTGCCGAAGCCGACCCGCTTCACCATCCACCCTGCTCCTGCCCGAGCAATCTGGTTCTAACTTAGAACTGGATCATGGTGCGCACAAGTGGTCTCAACATTGAACCAAAATGGGCTCATGCAGGACAGGACCGATGCCGCAGACGGGCGATTGCCAAACCCCAAACCGGATGAACTCAGGCTTGGAACGGGTCACGACACTGATCCTGGCCGTGGCCGCCGGCCTCAGCGTCGCGAACGTCTACTACGCCCAGCCCCTCCTCGACGCGATGGCGCGCGATTTCAGGATCTCACCCGGTGCCATCGGTCTTGTGGTGACGCTGACCCAGGTCGGCTACGGGCTGGGCCTGATCCTGATCGTGCCGCTCGGCGACCGCGTCGATCGCCGCCGTCTCGTGCTCATACAGGGCGCGCTATCGGTCATTGCGCTGCTCGCTGTGGCCACGGCCGAGATGGAGGCCATGCTCTTTGCCGGTATGGCGGCGGTGGGCCTGCTGGCGGTCGTGGTCCAGGTGCTGGTGGCTTTCGCCGCGACGCTGGCGCGGCCGGCCGAGCAGGGCCGGGCGATCGGGACGGTGACGAGCGGCATCGTCGCCGGCATCCTCGCCGCCCGCTTCGTGGCAGGGACGGTGGCGGACCTCGGCGGCTGGCGGGCCGTCTACCTGACCTCCGCCGGGCTGACGCTCATGATGCTCGGTCTCCTCGCCCTTACCCTGCCGCGTCATCCGGCTCCTGACCGCGCGGGCAGCTATGCCGCCGCGCTCCGCTCCATTCCCACCCTGTTCCTGCAGGACCCGATCCTGCTCGTGCGGGGCATCCTAGCGCTCCTCGTTTTCGCGGCCTTCAGCGCCTTCTGGACGGCGATGGTGCTGCCCCTCAGCGCTGCACCCTTCGCCTACTCCCACACGCAGATTGGCCTGTTCGGCCTCCTCGGTCTGGCGGGCGCGTTCGCCGCGACCGCTGGCCGGCCGGCTCGCGGATCGCGGCCTCGGCCAGTGGACGACGGGCTTGGCCCTGGTCGTCCTGCTGGTCTCATGGGGACCGATCGCGCTGCTGGCGCAGTCGATCCCCCTCCTTCTCGTCGGCGTCGTCTTGCTCGACCTCGCGGTGCAGGCTGTGCACGTCACCAATCAAAGCATCCTCTTCGCCCGGCACCCCGAGGCCCGCAGCCGTCTCGTGGGCGGCTACATGGTGTTCTACGCCGTCGGCAGCGCCATCGGTGCGATCGGCGCGACCACGGCCTACGCTCATGCCGGCTGGCTTGGGGTCTCGGCTTTGGGGGCGGCGTTCAGCATCATCGCGGTGGGCGTATGGGCCTCGAGCTCCAGCCTGCATCGATCGATCCAGGGCAAGCTCGGCACATCCATGCGTCTGTGACTATTATCCCGGCCCGCTTTCCCGGATCGACGATCGTGACCTCCCCTCCGCTTCTCCGCCGGCCCTCTCCCTGGATCGCGCTCGCCTGCGGCGCGGTCATCGTGACCATCCCCCTGGGACTCCGCCAGGGGTTCGGCCTGTTCATGCGGCCGGTGGAGTTGGATCTCGGCGTCGGGCGCGAGAGCTTCGGCCTCGCCATGGCCGTGCAGAACCTGATCTTCGGGCTCGCCCAGCCCTTCATCGGGGCGCTGGCGGACCGGTACGGGCCCGGCCGCGTCGCCGCAGGCGGTGGCCTCCTCTACGCGCTCGGCCTCGCGCTGGCGGCCTTCGTGTCCTCTTCCCTCGGCCTCACCGTCACGCTCGGCTTCCTGCTCGGGCTGGCCATGACCGGCGTCACCTTCGTCGTCGTGCTCGGCGCGGTCGTGCCGATGATGCCGGCCGGACGCCGAGGCGCGGCCGCGGGCATCGTCACGGCGGGCGGATCCGTCGGGCAGTTCCTGCTCGTGCCGGCCACCCAGATCGCGGTGGACGGCCTCGGCTGGCGCGGGGCGCTGCTGGCCGGCGCCGGGCTGGCCGCCCTGATGGTGCCGCTCGCCCTCGGCATTGCCCGGAAGGCTGCCCCCGCCGCGGTGCGGACGGCCGCCTCCGCCGACGCGATCCCGCTCGGCGCCGCCCTGCGGCAGGCGGCCGGCCATCGCGGCTACTGGCTTCTCAATGCCGGCTTCTTCGTCTGCGGCTTCCACATCGCCTTCGTCTCGACCCACCTGCCGGCCGTGTTGAGCGATGCCGGCCTCGATCCGGGGATCGGCGCCCGTGCGCTGGCCCTGATCGGCCTGTTCAACATCCTCGGCTCCTACGCCTTCGGCGTCGCCGCGGACCGGCTGCGCAAGAAATACGTGCTGTCGTGGATCTACTTCGCCCGCGCGGCGGTGATGGCTTTGTTCGTCGTCCTGCCCTTCACCCCGCTGACCGCGACGCTGTTTGCCTGCGCCATCGGCTTCCTCTGGCTCGGCACTGTCCCGCTGACGAGCGGCCTCGTCGGGCAAATCTTCGGCGTGCGCTATCTCTCGACCCTGTTCGGCATCGTCTTCATGAGCCATCAGGTCGGCGCCTTTTTCGGCGCGTGGGGGGCGGGCTTCATCTTCGCCCAGACCGGTTCCTACAATGCGGCCTGGACCCTCTCCATCGGCATCGCGCTCCTGGCCGGTCTTCTCAACCTGCCGATCCGCGACGTCCCCCTGGCGCAGCGGGCGAGGCCGGCATGAGCGTTCGGGACGAACTCGTCGTCCTCGCCCTTCTCGGCGCGCTGACCCTGGCCGGCGCGCTCCTGTGGGCCCGCGAGGGGGTGGGGCTCTGGCTGCGCGCGGCCATTCCCCTCTGCTTCTGAGCCGGCGCTCGTCTCACCGCGCGATGGCGCGGATGAAGTAGACGAGCGCCGTGAAGGCGAGGAGGCTCAGGCCGTAGAGGGCGGCGAACCAGAGGATGCGGCGGGCGCTCAATGGTAGCTCGCCGCGTTCGGGTTCTCCTCGATCTTCCCCCGGAAGACCCAGTAGGCATAGGCCGTGTAGGCCAGCGTCAGCGGCATCACCACCGCGTAGCCGACGAGGGCGAATTGCAGCGCCGAGGTCGCGTTGGCCGCCTGCCAGATCGTCAGCTTGGGCGGCACGATGTAGGGAAACAGGCTGATCGCGAGCCCGAGGAAGCCGAGCAGGAACAGGGCGATCGAGAGAAGGAACGGCGCGACATCGCGCCCGTCCTCGATCGCCTTCCAGATCCGCCAGCAGACGAAGGCCGTCAGCAGCGGCACGGGCGCCACGAACAGCACGTTCGGCCAGGAGAACCAGCGCCACTGGATATGCAGGCCGAGGAACGGCACCCAGGCGCTGACGACCGCCATCGAGACGACGGTGCCGATCAGGAACTGCTTGGCCTTGATCCGCGACCAGATCTCCAGCTCGCCCGAGGTCTTCATCACGCACCACGTCGCGCCGAGCAGCCCGTAGCCGCAGACGAGGCCGATGCCGGTCATGACGCTGAAGGGCGTGAGCCAGTCGAGCGTCCCGCCGGAGAATCCTCTTCCTTCGGTCTGGAAGCCCTGGACGAAGGCGCCGAGCACCATGCCCTGCGCGAAGGTGGCGATCAGCGAGCCGTAGTGGAACGCGTTGTCCCACACCACCTGCGAGCGCTCGGCCTTGAAGCGGAACTCGAAGGCGACGCCGCGGAAGATCAGCGCGATCAGCATCAGGATGATCGGCAGGTAGAGCGCCGGCAGCAGGATCGCGTAGGCGACCGAGAAGACCGCGAACAGCCCACCGCCGCCGAGCACGAGCCAGGTCTCGTTGCCGTCCCAGATCGGCGCCACCGAGAGCATCATCCGGTCGCGCCAGTTGCCGGGCCGCGCGGCGGTGAAGAGGATGCCGACGCCGAGGTCGAACCCGTCGATGACGACGTACATCGCCACGGCCAGCGCCAGCAGGCCGGCCCAGACCAGCGGCAGCCAGAAGGCCAAGCCCTCGTATTCGCTTCCGAAGCCGAACATCCTTGTTCCCTCCCGGCTCATGGCACCGGTGCGTGACACGAGCACCGCCCGAGTGACGGTCGCAAAACGCCCGCTGCGCCGCCGTGCTCAGAGAGGAGAGGAGCGGCGGTCAGGCGTTTTGCAAGGCCCTCATATCAAGCCAGAACCGCGCTTAGGGCGAAGTTGCTCCCCGCCAGGGCGGTTGTCGATCGCTGGCGGACAAGGTGTCGGCGGACGGTTGGGTCGGATGCTCTCGTCCGCCGACATGGCGGACGAGGGCGTTCGCCCCAGCTCGCGCCATGTCCTCGCGCGCCTCGGGCGGCAGGGCGTTCACGGCCTCCACCAGCGCGCCGATGCCGCCCGTGGTCAGGCGATCCATGACATCGCCCGAAGCGATGCCCGTCCCGGCGGCGTGCGGCCGGGTTGGATCGGCGCCGCCATGGCGCTGAAGCGCGAGATAGGAGAGGGCGCCGATCACCAGGGCGGCGCGCAGAAGAAACGACATCGTTCCGGTTCCAGAGGGCACTGCATGGCCGGCGCGGTCGATGCAGGTCGATCGCCCGATCCTGCCATCCTCGCGCCACCGCCGGATGAACCGGAAGAGGCGAAAGCGCCGACGTGGTGAACGAAGTGTTTTTTCGCGAGCCCGCCCCCTCCCGGACCGCTGTTTACCCTCTGTGGAGCGGCGACCCGGCCCCGCCCGGGCCTTGTGAAAAGCGGGGATCGGCGCCGCCTTCGGGTCCGGTCGTCGCCGCACTCGGCGGCAAGTGAGCGACCCTTTTCATCCTCGCTTAAACCGCCTCTGCGACGGTTTGCCTGAGATCGTAACGAGCAGTCGAGGGGCGCAAGACACCCGTGTTCCGGGTCAAGGCTTGCGTTGTGCGTGGTGGTGTTGCGTAAAGACGGTACCCTTGCCTCTCTGTTCGATTCCCGCCTGGCCGGGCTGGTCCATGCCTCCGCGCTGGCCGAGCCGAGCGTGCGCTTCCGCCATGAGCGGTTCCTGATCTCGCGGCTTGCCACCGGCGCCGTGATGATGGCGGGCCTGCCGCCCTACCTCGTCTGGCGCGGTGTCCCGAGCGGCCTCGAGGCGATCGCCATCGCGAGCCTGTTCCTGCCGCTGCTGGCCGCCGTGGTCCTGTCGCGCACCGGTTCGCTCTGGGTCGCGCATGCCCTGTCCTCGCTCGGCCTGACCGGCATCGTCGTCTGCCTCGCCGCACTGACCGGCGGCGCGAGTTCGGCCGCGGCCATCTGGCTCGTGGCGGTGCCGCTGGAGGCGATGGTCTCCGGCTCGCGCCGGGCGACGATCGCCGCCTCCGTCATCGCCGTCGTCGGCGCCTTTGCGGTCGCGCTGAGCGGTTACCTGCCTGTCGGCGCCCTCGCGCTCGATTGGCCCAACGCGATCGTCATGCCGGTCTTTGCCGTGACCGCCATCGGCCACATCGCGGCGCAGGCGATGGAGCACATGCGCCGCGAGGGCGAGTGGCGCGCCCGGATGCAGGACAACGAGGCCCGCGACCGCCTGCTGCTCTCGGCCATCGATGATCTCGTGACCTGGCACGACGCCAACGGCCGCGTGCTGGAGGCGAGCGGCTCGGCCGCCCGCTTCGTCGGCGCCGAGGCGAGCCGCCTGCGCGGCCACGGCCTGCTCGATCGGGTGCATATCGGCGACCGTCCGGCCCTGCTCCAGGCGATCAGCGACGTCGCCGCCCACGGCGCGCCGGCCACGGTGCCGTTCCGCCTGCATCTCGACGCCGCCCGCGGCGACGGCAGCCGCACGATCTTCGCCGAGATGCGCGCCCACCGGATCGAGGCGGGGCTCGCCGGCGCCAACGGCTCGACCGTCGTCGCCGTGACCCGCGACGTGTCCGAGCATCGCCGCCACGCGCAGGAGCTCGACCGCGCCCGCGCCGAGGCCGAGCGCGCCGACGAGGTGAAGACCCACTTCCTCGCGACCGTCAGCCACGAGCTGCGCACGCCGCTCAACGCCATCATCGGTTTCTCGGACGTGCTGGGCGGCGAGGGCGCGGTGAGCCTCTCGCCGGAGCGGTCGCGCGAATATGCCGGCATCATTTGCCCAGTCCGGGCGCCACCTGCTCGACGTGGTGAACACGCTGCTCGACATCTCGCGCATCCGCGGCGGGCATTTCGACTTCCAGCCGGAGCCGGTGGATGTCGAGGCGCTGATCCGCGGCTGCTGCGACCTGATGCGGCTCAAGGCGGACGCCTCCGGCATTACCCTGACCAGCGCGCCCGTGCCCGCCGGCTGCGCCCTCGTGGCCGATGCCCGCGCCTGCCGCCAGATGCTCATCAACCTGATCTCCAACGCCGTGAAGTTCACGCCGCGCGGCGGGCGGGTGGAGGTGATGGTGCGCCGGGGCGGAGCCTATCTCGACATCGTGGTGAGCGATGACGGCATCGGCATCACCGAGGCCGACCTGCCGCGGCTCGGCGACCCCTTCTTCCAGGTCGGCGGCGGCTACGGCCGGAGCCACGAGGGCACCGGGCTCGGCCTCTCGGTAGTGCGCGGCCTCGCGGGGCTGCATGGCGGCGCCGTCTCGGTCGAGAGCGCCCCCCGGCAAGGGCACCGCCGTCACCGTGACCCTGCCGCTCGATTGCAGCCGCGCCAAAACCGCTACGGCCGGTGCGCGGGACGCTTCCGGCAACGGTGCGAAGGCTGCCGCCGCGCAGGCCCAGCCGGCGCCGATCCGGACTTCGGTGCGGGTCGCGGCGATGCCGGAGCCAGTCCCTGAGCCGATCCGTCGGCCGGCCGGCCTGTTCGATCCCGCCCCGCTCTCCACCAACCCGCCGATGCGCCGCGCCGGATGATCCGACCGAACGAAGCGCCATTCCCACGTAAAGGAGCGAATTGATGCGCGAGCCGCCCGCCAGACGGGACCAGCGCGAGATCGTCGTCCCCGGTGACATGCGCGTCGCCCGAGGCCCGGCCAAATCCGCGCCGCGCCGCAAGCCGGCCCCGCGCAGGCCTGCCGCGTCCGGCTGGAAGGTCGCTCTCTTCTCCGCCGCGACGGGGGCCGGGCAGGTCTGCCGGCGCTATCCCGGCGGCGTGTTCGGGACGTTCCTCGGGGTCGGCGCGGCAGTCTATGTCTGCGTCAACGCCATGGGCCTCCAGGCCGGGCCGCACCCGGCCCCGATCCTGCCGACCGTCGAGCCGAAGCCCGTAGCCGCGCGGCCCGCAGCCGCACCGGTTCGGGAGGTGCGCGCGGTGGAGGCGCCGAAGCCCGCCCCCGTGCGCGAGGTGCCGGTGCCCGCCCGCGACAGCATCGCCGACATGATCCGCTCCGGCGAGACGACCGCCTCCGTCACTCCCAAGGCCGAGCGCAAGCCCGCCTCCAAGGTCGCCGCGAATGAGCCGAAGGCCGAGACGAAGGCGGATGCGGGCAAGTCCGAGGGGCCAAAGCCGGACCCGACCGTGATCCGGGCGCAGCGCGCCCTGACCAAGCTCGGCTACGGTCCACTCAAGGATGACGGCCTGATGGGACCCGGCACGAAGGCGGCGATCGAGAAGTTCGAGCGCGACCGCAAGATGCCGGTCAAGGGCGAGGCGGCCGGGCCGACCCTGCGCGCGCTGACCCGCGAGATGACCGCCAAGGCGGGCGGGTAAAGCGCCTCGCCGCGCCATCGACGCGGCGGCCATCCGCGCCTATGAACCGGGCATGCCACGCCTTCGCTCGGATTTCTGGGTCTCCGCGCATCTGCGCCGTCTCAATGGCGAGAACATCCCCGCGGTGCAGCGCCGCCGCGGTTCGGCGGAGGCGGGGGCGATTTTCGTCAAGATCGACCGGCTCGATGGCACCGCCGACCTCTACGGCCCGGCGCCCCAGGCGCTGATCGAGGCGGATGACGCGGGCGATCGCCGTTTCACGCCGATCCTCACCGCCGTCCCGTCGCCGGATGTCGAGGAGCGCCTCGCGCGGGAGATCCGCTTCGATTCCGATCTCTGGATCGTCGAGATCGACGACCGCGAGGGCCGGCACGGCCTCCTGCTCGCGGAGTAGCTTTCAAAGTCGACGTCAGCTCGTCCGGCGCAGGCGCGTCGGGAGCACCGTGCGCAGGCGCTCGGCCGCGGTGCTGCCGCGCTTGGCTTCGGGGCCGTGCAACGGCTGATGCTCGCCCACGGCGCGCTCCATCACGGGCACGCCGAAGATCGCGCAGAGCAGGTCGCGGGCGGTGGCCCGGCTGGTCTCGCGAAACAGCGTGACCAGGGAGAACACCCGATCGACCGAGCGCGCGACGCTGTCGTTGAGGGTGAGGAAGACGAAGACCGCTTCGCCCTCGCGCAGATCCGCGGCGCGCAGCGCAAGCGTCAGCAGGTCGTAGCGGGCGACCGGATCGACGGCGGCGCCGAGATAGTTCGGCGGCAGCCCGAGCCCGCGGCCGAGTGCGGTGATGAAGGCCTGCACGTCGCGGGCATGGGAGTGCTCGACGAGGCTCGTCGCGAGCGCGCGGGGGGCCGGCGGGCAGGGGCGTAGGGCGGCGGTGGCCTCCACGGCCTGGGTGATCGCGCTGCGCTGCTCCGGACCGGCATAGAGCCAGAGCGGCGCGAGGTCGGCGGGCGGGATGTCGGGCCGGCCGAGCAGGATCTGGGCGAGATCCGCGTCGGTCCGGGCGCGGGCGAGCAGGCGGTCCAGCACGCGGGTGCCGATCAGCGCGCCGGGATTTTCGGCGAGCGCCCGGTCGGCTTCCGCTTCCGTCTCGGGCTGAGGCGGCAACGCGATGGGAAATCCGCGGGCTTCGAGCGCGGCGCGCACGCCGGCCGGGACGTCGGGGCATCCCTTGAGCTTCTCGGCGACGACGCGCGCCGTTTCCTCGTCCACCGTCGGGATCAGACCCGCGGCGAGGGACTCGAACTCCCTGAGGATCGCCCGGTCATGGACCGGAGCGGCCAGGAACAGGTCGGTCTGCACCCGCAGAATCACGGGTTTCAGGTCCAGCGCGGGATCGCGCGAGAGCTCGATGAGGCCGGACAGGTCCGGCGCGCCGGCGACCGATGGGGGCATGGCACTCGATTACGCAGAACTTACTCTGAAGGTGAGTCAAACAGTTCTGCGTGAATCGACCTTTAAGAACGCGGGAGCGCGAGTGTCCCGCAGCGGCCGGATCAGGCGAGTGCGAGCCGGTCCACGACCTCCGCCACTCGATTCCGGACGGTTTCGGACAGCGGCAGGATCGGCCGGGGCGGATCAGTCCGGCACAGGCCGAGGTGATGGGCCGCCGCGTAGGTGACCCGCAGGCTGGAGAATTCCTTGAACAGGTCCCAGAGCGGCTGCATCCGTGCGTTCAGGGCCCGCGCCCGCGCGGCCTCGCCGGCGCGGGCCGCCCGCAGGATCGCGAGGCAGGGTTCCGGAAACAGCCCGGCCGCGACGCTGTACCAAGCCTCGCCGCCGGCCAGCACCGCCTCGGCCGCGTTCCAGTCACCGCTGAAGCCGAGCCGGAATTCGGCCGGCACCGCCCGGCGCAGGGCGTCGAGCTGGCCGGCCACCGCGTCGGAATCCGGCGCCGGGCTCTTGAGCGCGCGGATTCCGGGCACCTGCGCCAGCCGCCCGACCAGCGAGGGCGTGAACCGGAAATGCGTGGTGCCGGGATTGTCGTAGATGCAGATTGGCAGGCCGCTGTCCGTGGCGATCGCCGAGAAATGCTCGAACACCTCCTCGTCGGTCAGCGGCGTGTAGGAGATTGCGGCCAGGAGCCCGGCGGCGGCACCCGCCGCCCGCGCGTCCTGCGCCAAGGCCACGGCCTCGTCGGTGCGCAAAGCCCCGATTCCGACGATGACCGGCACCCGGCCGCCCACCTCGTCGAGGGCCGCATCGAGCGCGCGGCGCCGCTCCGCGCGGGAGAGATAGGCGTAGGTGCCGGTGCTGCCGAGCAGCCCGATCGAATCCACCCCCGCGGCGGCGAGCGGCGCGATGAGGGCGCGCAACGCCGCCGGATCCACGCGTCCGTCGGGGGAGGCGGGGGTGATGGGAAAGGCGGAGAGGCCGGTGAAGCAGGTCATGGCGGCGGCAGGATGAGCGGGCGCCGGAACGCGGTCAACGCTAGCCACATGTTCGACGCGACGGTCAGTTCAACCGGTCACGGCGAGCAGCGCGATCAGGAGCGCACCTCGCGCTTGGCCACGAAATTCAACTCGTCCACCAGAACGTCCTTGACCACGTCGGAGCCGAGGCGCTCGTTCACCTTGGCGCGGATCTGGGCCAGCCGGCCGTTGATGTCGTAGCGGGCGAGTTTCCGGAAATCGATCGTGGTGTCGCCGTAGATCTGGCGGAAGGCTTCGTCGACCACGAAGGCGTTGGGGGCGACGGGGAGCGTGTGCATCAGCTTGGCGTCGGCCGTGAAGACCAGTACGGCGATGACGTAGCCCTGCACCTTACCCTCGGCGACCATCGGAATGTTGATGGGCGCAAGCTTCTGATATTGCAGCCCTTCGAGATAGGGCTCGGTCGATTTCGAGAAGAACCCGCCGCCGAAGGTCACCGCCGCGTAGCAGGAGGCGATGGTGACGGCGCAGATCCATAGACCCGAGACGAGGACGCGCATGGATCAGTCGCGTCCCAGGCGCGCCGAATAGGTGCCGTCGGACTCGGCGGCCTGCAGGCTGGCCTGCAGCGTCTCGCCGACCTCCTCCACCGCCCGCAGATGCAGGGCGACGGCCTCCTGATTGCGGATCAGCTTGTCGCGCAGGCGCGCCAGCACGATCCCGGTCTCGGCGTCGAGGGTCGCGACGTCGAGGCCGCGGGCGAGGCGGGTGAGTTCCAGCAGGCTCCGGCTCTTGGCCCGGTTGAACGCGTCGAGATCGAGGGCCGCATTGGCACTGAGCGCCTCGGTCTCGGCCTCGACGGTGGCCTCCAACCGCTTCAGGGAGTCGATCAGCATGGCGCTCAGACCTTGCCCGCGACGCCGGTGCCGGTGGGCGTGACCGTGGTGCCGGCGGGGCGGGCGGCGTTCAGCATGCGGGCGATGCCGATGCCGCCGGTCTGCGCGATCTGCTGGCCGAGCTGCTCGGCGAGCATCGATTTCCAGATGCCGCCGGCATTGCCCTTGCCGAAGACGGTCTCGGCCTTGGGCAGCATCGCCTCGACGAATTGCTGGATCACCTGCCCCTCGAACTTCCGGTAGGGGTCGGCGGAGCCGGTCCGGGCGGTTTCGTTCTTCAGGCCCGTCAGCGCCCCGTGGACGTCGAGGGGCATGTGCGTGGTCAGGCCCACCTCGCGCGCCGCGTCATCGGCGGCGCTGGCGAAGGCGGCCGGGTCGCCGGGCTGCGACAGCTTGGCCGCGGCCTCCTGATAGCGGGCCGGGTCGGCGGCGCGCGCCACGTCCATCACGATGTCGGAAGGGGGGGTGATGCTCATCGCGCCGTCAAACCTTGATGCAGCGCGAACCGGGCGCGCGCCGCTGAGGATGGAGCGGAGTGTAGATCCGCTGGCTTACGGGAGGCTTGCGTCGCGGCGCTGGGCGAGGCCGTCGAGCCGCTCCATCGCATCGAGCCGATCGCGCTCCCGGTCGAGCAGCGTCTCGATCCGCTCGGCGCTCAGCTTCGCGCGCTTTTGCGCGAGGCCCTGCTCGCGCACCTCGTCGGCCTGGGATGCGGCGATGCGTTCGAGTTCGGTCGCCCGCGCGGCGAGCCCGCGCAGACGGCGGTTGGCGGCTTCCAGGAACAGGTGGCCGTGGGCCGAAGACCCGACCGCGGCGAGCAAAGCCGCCCGGTCCGCCTCGACCGCCTCGGCATTGCGCCGGGTCTCGGCGAGCTGCCACTCGGCGGCGCGGCGCATCTGCTCCTGCACAGCGGTGAGCCGCTCGGCGCGCTTCAGGCGCTTGGCGATGTCGGCGGCGGACATGGCACTCAGCCTTTGCGCAGCCAGGCGACGTAGCCGGACAGGAACTGCGTCATGAACTCGCTGGAGAGCGTGTAGAGCAGCAGCAGCGCACCGAACATCACGAAGGGCGTGGCGACGAAGTAGACGGGGATCGTCGGCGTGAGCTTGTTCACGAAGCCCGCCGCGAGGTTCACTGCCACCGCGTAGATGATGAAGGGGGCCGCAATCCGCAGGGCGAGGGTGAAGGCCTCGGCGATCTGGTCGGCGATGCGCACCAGCGCGGTCTGCGTGCCGAAGCCCTCGCCCGGCGGGATGCGGCCGTAGGAATCGACGAGGCCGCGGAACAGCTCCCAATGCAGGTCGGCCGCGAACATCAGCGCGACCGCGGTGATGACGATCAGCGACTCGACCGCGGGAATCGCGTCGGTTCCCTCGACCGGCGTGCCCGGCATCGAGCCGAAGCCGACCATAGTCGAGACCGCGTTCATCACGGTTTCCAGCACGAAGACGAAGATGCGCCCGAGCAGGCCGATAAGCAGCCCCGTCACCGTCTCGCTGGCGATCCAGGTCAGCGTTTCGGTCGGCGCCTGGCCCGGGAGCTTGGTCTGAAACAGCGGCAGCAGCAGCGGCGTGACGGCGAGCGACACGCCGCCGGCGATGAGCAGCCGCACCTGCGCCGGCACGCGCGGGCTGGAGAAGCCAGGCACGATCAGGAGGCAGCCGCCGATCCGGCAGAAGATCAGGAAGACGCCGAGGAAGGCCTCTCCGCCGAACAGGCTGCCGAAGCCCGGAATCACGAGACGGTGCCCAGCGATTTCAGCTCGACGCCGCGGGCGATCTCCAGATGCGAGAGCACGGGCAGGGTCGGGAAGATCCGCTCGATGATCATCCGCACGTAGGGCCGGGCGTCGGGGGCGGTGACGAGGGCGAAGCCGTGGACCTGCCGCATCCGTTCGCGGATCGCCTCGCCAGCCTCGGTGCCGAACTGCTCCACGAGGCGCGGGTCGATGTCGAACTCGATGACCTCGCCCTTGGCGTCGCGTTTCAGGCTCTGGTGGAAGGTGAGATCCCAGTTGGCGCCGAGCCGCAGGACGTGCAGCACCCCGTCTTCGGCGAGGTCGCCGCAGATCTGCTGGGCGACGCGCATCCGGACGTGCTCGGCGATCTGCTCGGCGCGGCGGGCATGCGGGCTGATCTCGGCCACCGCCTCCAGGATCAGGTGCAGGTTGCGGATCGAGACACGCTCGGAGAGCAGCAGCTTCAGCACCGCCTGCAGGCCGGAATGCGAGATCTGCGACGGGCAGATCTCATCGATCAGCCGCTTGTATTCCGGGTCGAGCCGGTCGAGCAGCGCCCGCATGTCCTTGTAGGACAGGAACTGGGGCAGGTTGTTGCGGATCACCTCGGAGAGGTGGGTGAGCAGGACGGAGGCGCCGTCGATCGCCTCGAACCCGGAGCGGCGGATCTCGCCGGCATAGGCGTCGACGACCCACAGGGCCTTCATGCCGAAGGCGGGCTCGCGAACTTCCTCGGACGGCACGTCGGGGCGCGGCCCGTCGCCGACGACGACGAGCAGCTCGCCGGGCCGCATCTCCTGGGTCGCGGCCACCGTGCCGTGAATGCGGATCTGGTAGGTCTTGGGCGGCAGGTTGAGGCTGTCGGTGAGTTTGATGTCGGGCACGACGAAGCCGTACTGGCGCGCGAACTTGCGGCGCATCTTGGCGACCCGGTGGTGCAGCTCGGCGTGATTGCCCTGGATCTGCGCCGCGACCTGACGGCCGAGGCAGAGCTCGATCTCCGGCGTGCGCAGCTGCTCCTTGACCGATTCCTTGGTCTCGGCCTGCTTGCTCTCCTCCTCGCGCTTCACCAAGGCCGCCGCGGCGGCGGCCCGGGACGCCCGGCGCCTCGGAATGGTGATCGCCACGAAGCCCATCAGGCCCGCGAGCGTGACGAAGGGCAGGAACGGCAGGCCGGGGACGATGGCGAACATCAGCATCAGCGCGGCGGCGACGATCAGCGCGCGCGGATAGGCGCTGAGCTGGCCGAGCACGGCTTCCTCGGTCGCGCCGCGGGTACCGCCCTTGGAGACGAGAAGGCCGGCGGCGAGCGAGACGATCAGCGCGGGGATCTGCGAGACGAGGCCGTCGCCGACGGACAGCTTGACGAAGACGTCGGCGGCCTGGCCGAGCGGCATGCCGTGGCGGGTGGTGCCGATGATGACGCCGCCGAACACGTTGACGGCGATGACGATGAGCGAGGCCACCGCCTCGCCGCGGACGAATTTCGAGGCGCCGTCCATCGAGCCGAAGAACGCCGATTCTTCTTCCAGCTCACGGCGGCGGCGCTGCGCCTCCTTGTCGTCGATCAGCCCCGCATTGAGATCGGCGTCGATCGCCATCTGCTTGCCGGGGATGGCGTCGAGGGTGAAGCGGGCGCCCACCTCGGCGATACGGGTCGCACCCTTGGTAATGACGAGGAAGTTGACCGTGATCAGGATCATGAAGACGACGATTCCGATGACGAAATCGCCGCTCATCACGAATTGCGAGAAGCCCTGGATGACGTGGCCGGCGGCGTCCACGCCCTTCTGGCCGTTGGCCAGGATCAGCCGCGTCGTGGCGATGCCGAGCGCTAGCCGCAGCAGCGTCGCGATCAGCAGCACGGTGGGGAAGGCCGAGAATTCGAGCGGCTTCTGAATCCAGAGCGCCACCATCAGGATCAGCACCGAGAGCGCGATCGAGAAGGCGAGGCCGACATCGATCAGCACCGCCGGCACCGGCAGGAACAGCACTGCGAGGATCGCGACGATGCCGGCCGCGAAGCCGAAGTCGCGCCGCGACCGCTTTTCCAGGACGAGCGCTTCGCTCACCGCCATGACGTGAACCGATTCCCTCAAGGTCGAGGCGGTTGTGGCGCGGCAAGCTTGCGCGGGGATGGGTGCCAGCAGGCAAGGGCACGAGAGGGGGCGGAAGAGGCGTCGGCAGAGGCTCTTAACCGTGACTCTCGAAGCCTGCCGTCACCCGTCGCATGGCTGGGCGTCGAATCGGGTGCTGCCGTGGCCCGCGCTTGGTGTTAAGGTCTTCTCCGTCGAAGCTTTTGTCCTTCCCAAGGTCGAGGCCTTCGCGCGGGACCGGGCGGTCAAGTCTCGACAGCTTCCTCCGCCCGGTCCCAACCGTTCTCCCGCCCTTGCGCCGGAGGCGGGGCTTCAGAACCCGGTCGCGATCCGGCCGTAGGTCATCTCGGCAAACGCGTAGATCTGCGCGCCGACGAAGGTGCCGGTCACCAGCATCACCAGCAGGATCGCGACGATCTTCGGAACGAAGGTGAGCGTCACCTCCTGGATCTGCGTCAGCGCCTGAAGCAGGGCGACCGCGATGCCGACCAGCATCGCCGCGCCGACGGAGGGCCCGGCGGCGACGATCACCGTCCAGATCGCGGAGCGGACGAGTTCGAGGGCGTCGACCTCGTTCATGAGTGGGTCTTTGGATGGCGCATCGTCTTCGTCCGAAAGCCGGGACCTAGCTTTCGGGACGATGCGCTCGGCTCTTGTCCTTGCATCATCTTGTTCCGAAAGCCGGCGGTCACCCTTTCGGGACGATGCGCTAGCTGATCGAGATGCCGGAGGCGAGCAGCATCTCGCGGCCGTCGGTGAGCTTGGCCATCACGCCGTCGCCGGTGACCCGCACCGACTGCACCGTGCCGGAGGTCAGGCCGTCGGCCGAGGTGAGGCTGCGCCCGATGATCGCGTCGGCCTGATTCAGGAAGCTCGACGTGAGCAGCGAGTCGAGCTTCTGGTTGGTCTTGGTGGCCTGCTCGACCTGCGAGAAGGTCGCGAGCTGGCCGACATATTCCGTCGAGTCCATCGGCTTCGTTGGATCCTGATTCTGTAGCTGGGCCATCAGAAGCGTCAGGAAGGTGTCGGCGTTCATCTTGGAGGCGACCGAGGTCGCTGCCTTCGCCGCCGCGGCGGTGGTGGTGCTGGTAGTCGTGCCGGTGCTGCTGACGTCCATGGAAGTTCAGGCCTTGTCGGAGGAGAGGGCCGGCCGGGTCCGCGGCCGGCGGCGTTGGCCGGAGCGGGCGGATGGCACGAGGGCGGCGGGCGGCACCTCGGGGAGCGGAGCCAACGGGCCGAGCAAGGTTGCCTCCGTCGCGTAGAGGCCGCGGATGAGCTTCAGGGCCTCGAAGGCCCGGCCCGCCTCGACGAGGGCGTGCGCCGCCGCCAGCCCGTCGCGGATCGCGGGTTCGGTCGTCACGGCGAGGATGCCCTCCTCGATCCGGGCATAGAGCGACCGGGCCGGGCCGGCCTGGGCCGGGGTGATCAGCATGGTCTGCGCCGCGAAGTAGAGCTGGCGCAGGGGCGTCGTCGCCTCCTCCGCCTGGAGGACGTGGCCCTCCAGCAGGAAGGTCGCGTCGTTCATCAGCTCGAGCGCGACCTTGCGGTCGACGCGCACCACCGCGCCGTTGATGTAGACGCGCTCGCCCGCTTTCAGGCTCAGGTGCATGGTGCGGGCAGTGGCCCGGCCGGTCTCGCGCGTCATGGCCCGCCCCCTACTGCAATCCGTCGCGGATCGAGGTGTTGACCTCGATCAAGGCCGCGAGGCTGCGGTCGGGTGCGCTCAGCACTTCGCCGGCCTCACGCATGTTCCACAGGCCGATGGCGACGAGGTCGGCGCGCAGGCTTTCGGGCAGCGCGTTCTCGGGGTCGAGCAGGTCGGCGATCAGCACGTTCCAGAGATCCTGGATCGAGCCGACCGCAGCGCTCCGCGCCGGGCCCGCCGCGGCGCCCTGCGCTTCAGCCGTGCGGAGCTGGCTGAGCGCCCGGTCGAAGGCGTCGCGCTCGCGCTCGCGACCGAGGTCGGGCGCGTCTTCCATGATCTCGGCATAAGACAGGCGGTACATCGGGGCCGACGCTCCGTACTCGGTTTCAACAGGCGGGCGTTCAGGAGATGAAGTTGATCAGGCTGAGGCTGCGCAGTTGCGCGGTCAGCCCGTAGGACATCTGCATCTGGGTCGTGATGGCATCGACCCGGCTCTTGGCTTCGGCCGGATCGACGTTCTCCAGATCGCGGATCTGTCCGGTCAGCAGCGCGGTCTGCTTGGACATGCGCGCGTTCGCTTCCGTGATTTGGCTCTGGGCGCGGCCGAGATCGGCCTGCATCGTCGTGAGGCTGCCGCTGACTTGGCCCAGGATGTCCATGACCTTACCGGTGGCCACGTTCTGCGCCTCCTGCGAAAGGCCGGACAGACCGAGCCCCGAGGCGATGACGTAGGCCATGCCGAGCTTGCGGAACGGTTCGGCGTTGGCACTCACCGAGGTGGTGACGGTCTCGGTGAGCGAGATCTGGCTGTCGAGGGTGCGGCTCGACGCGCCCGACCACGTCCGGCTCCAGTTCACCTCGGTGAACAGGCCGGCGAGGGGCCCGTCGATGAAGCCCTGGAGTTGGTTCGGGGTGATGGTGGACGCCGCCGCAGAGCCGGGCGCGAAGCCGAAGAAGTCCGTGAAGAGCTTATCGACCGCCGTCTTGGCGGCGGAGGTCGGGCTGCCCTCGTAGGAGGTCAGCGGTGCCGCCCCACTGTTCGTGCCGCCGAACACGAACTGACCGTTCGTGCTGGTGTTGAGCGTGCCCGCCAGCGCCGCGAGGCGGCCGCGCGCGGAGTCCACGAGCGTCTTCGCCCGTTGATCGGTGGGAAGGGCGGTGAGTTCGTTCAGGGTCGTCTCGGCGGACGAGCGAATCTCGGTGAGCGCGCCCTGCGTCGCCGCGAGCCGGGACGTGGCCGCGGCGTTGCTCTGAGTCAGCGAAGCGAGCACGGCGCTCTGCCGCCGCAGGCCGAAGGCCCCGGCGACACCGCCGCCGAGGGTCGCGCCGACATCGGCGAAGCGGCCGGTGGCGATCTCCCTGGTCGCGTTCGCGAGTTCGCTCTGGAGCCGCGAGACGCCGGTGCGCGGCGCATTCCACAGGTTGAGGCTTGAGATGAAGCCGGTCGTCATCATGGCCGTATCACCGCACCGCGTCGAGGAGGGTCTTGAGGAGGTCGTTGACGATCGAGATCAGCTTGGCCGAGGCGCTGTAGGAGCGCTCCAACTGGAGGGCGAGGGCGGTCTCGTCGTCGCCGTTCACGCCCGCGACGTTCGAGAGCGCCTCGTTGGCGCGCGTCAGCAGGGTCTTCTGGTAGGACGCGTCGGTCGACGCGTCCTTACGCTGCGCTTCGAGCCACCCCGCGGAGGAAGCGGCGAGGTCGGGCAGGCCGGCGGAGGTGCCGAGGCCGAGGGCCGGATCGACGGGCCGGGCCGCCGTCAGCGCCGTGAGAAGGCCGCGAAGGCGGCCCGCATAGGCCGCGTCGCCGCCCGCCGCGGGATCGGCATAGTCGCTACCGTTCATGCCGCCGCTGCGCAGCAGGGCGACGGAGCCGCCTCGGGCCGGGTCGACCGCCGCGTTGACCGAAATCGAGGCCGCGAGGCCGGTGCGTCCGGCGCCCGTGGGCAGGATCCCGCTGCCGCCCACGGTGAACAGGCCGGCCCGCGGACCGCTGTCGAAGCCCACGGCGTCGCTCTCGGCGAACGCGTCGATCAACCCGCCGGCGAGGGCGTCGAGCTGCGCCTCGTACTGGACCGCCGCACCGTCGCGCAGGGCCACGAGCCCGGCGATCCGCCCGGAATTGAGCGGCATCGGCGAGGTGGCCCCGGTCACCGGCACGCCGTCGATCCGCACGCCGCCGCCGACGGTGCCCGCGGCAAAGACGGATGTGGCCGAGAACGTGACCGCGCGAGGGCCGCGCTCGAACAGGGTCACGCCGCCATCGGTGTAGAGCGCCATGTCGCCGCCCTCGCGGGCCACGGCGTGGACGCCGATCTCCTGCGACAGCGCGGTCAGGATGCGATCGCGGTCGTCCAGCGCGTCGGTGGCGTCGCCGCCGAGGGCCGTGGTCTTGGTCACGGCGCGGTTGGCGGCCTCGAACCGGACGAGAAGGTCGTTGATGCGGCTCACCGAGGCGGCGATTCCGGCATCGGCCTCCGCCCGCGCGGCGTGGATTGCCTCCGCCGCTTGGCTCAGGCTTCCCGCCAGAGCCCTGGCCGACTCGACCGCGTCACGGGCGAGCTGCGCATTGTCGGGCTGGTTGGCGGCGGCCTGGAGCGCGGCTTGAAAGGTCGTGAGGCGCGCGGCCGGCGCGGTCGGGTCGTCGGTGTCGCCGACGGTCTGCGCGAGCTTCGTCAGCCCGGTGAGAAGGGCGTCGCCGCGGGCGGCGTCCGACGAGGCGTTCAGCGTGCGGGCATAGAGCGCCGGGTCGCCCGCACGGGTGATCGTCACCGTGGCGCCGCCCGTGCTGCCGGCGACCAGCGTCGCGATCTTGCGCGAATAGCCGGGATCGTTCGCGCCCGCGACGTTGCGCGCGGAGACGGCGATTTGGTTCGAGTTCGCGAGCAGCGAGGCGCGCGCGGTGTTGAGCGCGAGGGTGAGACCCATCGGTCGGTTCCTGGGACGCGATACGAGACGGGGACGCCGGTGTCGGGCCGGCGCCCCCGGATGCGAGGACGGTTCGCGTTAGCGCTTCAGGTTCATCAGGGTTTCGAGCAGCTCGTTGCCGGTCATGAACACCTTGGAGTTGGCGGTGTAGACCGTCTGCGACTCGATCATCGTGGTCAGTTCGGTGCTGACATCGACGTTGGACTGTTCGAGCGCGCCGGCCTTCAGGATGCCGCGCCCGCCCTGGCCGGCGAAGCCGACCTGGATGTCACCGGATTCGGCGCTCGTGGTGAAGACGTTGCCGGCCCGTGGCGCGAGGTTATCGGGGCTCGCCACATCCGCCAGCGGCACCTTGAACGCGGCCTTGCGGGTGCCGTCGGTATAGACCGCGTAGACGGTGCCGTCCTCGCCGAAGGCGGTTCCGCTCACGGAGGTGGGCGACGAGCCGTCGGCGGTGCCGGAGAGGTTGTGGTTGCCGGAGAGCTGCGTCAGGCCGCGCAGATCGACGGGGATGCTGCCGCCGTTCGGCACCTTCACGAGAGTCGAGGCGCTGCCGGTGATCTTGCCGTTGCCGTCGAAGGTCACGCTGGTCGTGCCGAGGGACGTGCTCGGCGGGGCCGGGTCGAGGAATTCGACAGACCAGGTATTGGCGGCGGTCTTGGTCATCTGGACGTCGAGCGTCACCGGCCGGCCGACATTGTCGTAGACCTTGAGCGAGTTCTTCTTCGAGTAGCCGATGGCGCCCGTCGCCGTCGGATCGTAGACCGGCGTCTCGAAGGAAAGGTTGCCGCTGACCGTGGCTGCGGTGGAGGGCCGTGCCTCCTGACCCATCACGCTGACATTGACCGGCTTGAGGTCGGCCACGCCGTTGAGGACCGGGTTCGGGGTACCGTTGGCGAGGCTGTAGCCCATCAGGGTGAAGCCGCCGGCATTGACGAGGTTGCCGGTCTTGCCGTCGACCACGAAGTTGCCGGCCCGCGTCATGAAGGGCGCGCCGGCGGCATCACTCACCACGAAGAAGCCGTTGCCCTGGATCGCGAGATCCTTGTCGGAATTGGTCGAGGCGATCGGGCCGCCCTCGCTCACCGAACGGCGCAGCGTGGTCTCGACCGCACCCGAGTTGTAGTTTCCGACATCGCCCGAATCGAGCAACAGCGACGAGAACTCGGCCGAAGTGCGCTTGTAGCCGGTGGTACTGGCGTTCTGAATGTTCTCAGCCACCGTCGAGATGCGGTTGGACTGAGCGTTCATTCCGGAGACGCCCGTGCGGAGCACCGCCGATGAGACTCATGCGGACACCTCGTTGACTTTCGAATTCTGGCGCACTGGACACGGTGTCGCTTGCGCGGGGCTGAAGGTTTTGCGGGGCACAATCATCCCCGCAGGGATTGGGCGAGTTCGAGGAAGGCGTCGCGGCTCGGCGGCTGGCCCGGCTCCTGCCGCAGGGCCTCGTAGATCCGCGGCACGAGGCTGACGGCCTGGTCGAGATCGGGATCGCTGCCGGCACGGTAGCCACCCATCAGACGCAGATCCCGTGTCTCCTCGAAGCGGGCCATCATGCTCTTGAGCTTGCGCACCAACTCGCGCTGGTCGCCGGTCCAGACCTCGCCCGCCAGGCGCGAGATCGAGCCGAGCAGCTCGATCGCCGGGTAGCGGCCCTGCTCGGCGATGGCGCGGTCGAGCACCACGTGGCCGTCGAGGGTGCCGCGGATCGAGTCGGCGACCGGGTCGTTGTGGTCGTCGCCATCGACCAGGACCGAGAAGATGCCGGTGATCGTGCCGGTACCCTCCGCGCCGGGGCCGGCGCGCTCGAGGAGTCGCGGCAAGTCCGAGAAGACGCTCGGCGGGTAGCCGCGCGCCACCGCCGGCTCACCGGCGGCGAGTGCCACGTCGCGGGCGGCGTGGGCGTAGCGGGTCACGGAATCGACGATGAGCAGCACCGACTCGCCGCGGTCGCGGAAGGACTCGGCCACGGCCAGCGCCACCTTCGGCGCTTGCCGGCGCATCATCGGGCTCTCGTCGCCGGTCGAGACCACGATCACGGCGCGGTCGCGGGCGGCGGCGATGGGGCCTTCGAGGAACTCGCGCACCTCGCGCCCGCGCTCGCCCACCAGCGCGACCACCACGCTGTCGAAGCCCTGGGCGCCGGCCAGCATCGCCAGCAGGGTCGACTTGCCGACGCCGGAGCCGGCGAAGATGCCGATGCGCTGTCCGGCGCAGAGCGGCGTGAACAGGTCGATCGCCCGCACCCCCGTGGGCAGCGGCGTCTTCACCCGTGCGCGGGTCATCGCGGCGGGCGGGTCGGCATCGAGCGGAACGCTGGCGGGCCCCTCGGCCAGGGGGCCGAGCCCATCGACGGGGCGGCCGAGCGCGTCGATCACCCGGCCCTTCCAGCGCGGGTCCGGGCGCAGCTGCGCCGGGCCGATGCGGTGGGCGAGGCTGCCGATGCCGGCCTCGATCCGACTCTCGAACGGCTTCACCGTGGCGCCGGCCGCATCGATGCGGACCACCTCGCCGACCTGCGTGCGGCCGTCGGCGGAAAAACCCATGCGGTCGCCGAGCCGCACGAAGGCGGACACGCCCGCGACCCGTGCCGCGCTGGCGGTCACCTCGCGCACGGGGCCGGCGACCCGCACCAGCGGCAGGTCGCGGCGCCCGGCCTCCATCGCCTGTTCCAGGCGCTCGATCGCGTTGAGGCTCATCGCATCAGCCCTGCGGTCCCAGCGTCTTGACGGCGCCGGTGAGGGTGGTGTCGGCCTCCGAGGTCATCGTCGCCGCGCTCTCGAAGGCGCGTTGGATCGCGATGAGCCGGGTCATCTCCATGATCGGATTGACGTTGGCGCCCTCGACATAGCCCTGCACGAGGCCGATGCGGGTGAAGTCCTGCACCGGCCGGCCGGGCAGGCTCGCGGCGACGGCATTCTCGCCCGAGCGCGTCAGCGTCGCCTTCGCGTCGATGCTGAACACGCCGAGCGCGCCGACTTGGTTCACGCCCTGGTGGATGCTGCCATCCCGCCCGATGACCGGCGGGCCGGCCTGGGGATCGAGCAGCAGCGGGCCGCCGCCGGGATCGACCACCGGCATCCCGCCCACCGTGCGCAACTGCCCGTTGGCGTCCATCGTCAGGCGCCCGTCGCGGGTATAGAGCGTGTCGCCCTTCGGTCCCTTCACGCCGAGCCACGCGTCCCCTTGGACCGCGACATCGAGGGCGGAATCGGTCTTCGTCGTCGGGCCGGCGGCGCGCGAGATGGTGGTCTTGCCCGGACCGACGAAGGCGACCTCGCCGCGGTTCGAGCGGGCGAGCAGTTCCGAGAAGCTGACTTCCTCCGCCCGGAAGCCTACCGTCGCCATGTTGGCGACGTTGTTGGCGGTCGTGGTCAGGCGCTTTTCGAGGGCGATCTGGCTCGACAGGGCGACGTAGAGGCTGCTCTGCATGGCCCTTAACCTCCGATCCGCGCCGTTTGCACGCTCTGGAGCGTCTCGGCGTCGAGGCTGCCCGTGCCGGTGAACAGAGCGAGGATGGGTGCGCTGGCGGTGTTGTTCTGCGCGTCCCAGATCGCCGCGAAGCGCCGCACGAAGGCGTCGAGCTTGGCAGGGTCGCGGAAGCTCGCGATGTCGATTTTTCTGGCGATCAGTTGGGCCCGCTTGGCCAGGGCCTCGCTCGTGGCCGCGCCGCTCGTCGCCGGCAGGCCGATCACGGTGTTGGCCACTTGGCTCAGCGCCGCATCGCCGAGGATGTCGTAGGCGCTCGTGAGCGTCGATGCCTTGCGGGCGAAGTAGAGCGCGAGGCGCACGCCCGTATCGGCGTCGCCCGCTTCGCTCTCCAGCGACTGGCGCAGATAGGCCTGGGTGACAGTCTGCGCCATCGAGTCGGGCCCCAGATCCGTGCCGAAGCCGACATCGACGGCGGTCCGATTGGCGGAGAGCGCGGCATTCCGGATCGTCAGGGTGCGGTTCGACCCGCCCGCGTTCACCAGCGTGTCGGCGTACAGGCCCGTGCCGCCGTAGGCGCCGTCGGCGCCGAGATCGGTCAGTGCGGTGGTCTCGAAGAACAGGCTCCCGTCGGCGGCGAGACCCGCCTGGACCTTGCCCTTGAGGGCGGATGCCTCGATCTGCGCCGCCACCGCTGCCGCGATCTCCGCGGGCGTCACCTTCGCGGGATTTGCCACCCGACCGGCCAGGGTTTGCGCGTTGAGCCGGATCGTGACCGATTGCGTCGTCGTGGCGTCGAGCCGGGACTCCACGAGGAAGCTCGCCTCGGCCCGGCCGCTGAAATCGTAGGAGTCGGCCAGGAGCTTCGGCGCGCTAAGCGAGGCGGCGCGGGCCTGCTCACCGAAGCGCGCGGGGTCGGCGCCCGTAGCGGTGACGCCCTGGCCGAAGCTGAACGCCTTGGCAAAGGCGGTGTAGCGGTCGTCCGCAAGGCGGTTGGCGAAGCTCGCCGCGCTGGCAGCGCCTTCCTCCAGAACCTTGCGCATGAACGCCTTGGCGTAGGTCATCTCCTCCAGGCCGTAGGCCTTCATGGCATAGGCGTAGAGACGCTGGTCGCCGAGCAGGTCGTCGACCGTTTTCACCTGGCCAATATGGGCCTCGTAATAGGCGGTCTCCCGGGCCACCATCGGCTCGGCCGCCTTCCGTGAGAGGGAGGCGGGGAGATCCTTGGCGATCAGCCGGTAACTGGTGAGGGTGTCGGTCACGGGCGGGCGCCTGGGTGGGAGCGCGGGAGGAAGGCAACCGACGACTCGGCGGCGCGAGCAGGATCCGATGCTTCGTTTGCATCGTCTTTGTCCGAAATTCGGTGACGACCTTTCGGGCCGATGCTTAGGGCGGCTCCCTTGTCCCAGGCTTGCCCGCCTCCGGCCGGTCGCGTCACGGCGCCACCGGGCCGATGATCGTCTCGGTGGTGATCACGACCCAGCCCGCGCCGGTCCGGCGGATCGACAGGACTCGGCCCGCACCGGGCAGCACGCTGCCGAGCGCGGCGGTGCGCTGTCCCTCCTGATTCTCCAAGGTCGCGATCCCATCAGTGACCCCGCGCAGGGCGTAGGCGCCCGCGGGCGGCAGGACCGGCGACTCCGCCGGGCCTTGAAGGCCGGCGGCGGCTGCCACGGGCCGATCGGGCAGCGAGCCGGTGGTGACGGGATCGAAATCGGGGTCGGCCAGGCGCCCCTGCGCCACGGTCTTCTTCCAGGTGAAGGGCGCGGTGCCGGCGGGCAGCACCGCCTGCACCGCATATTCATGCGTTCCGGTCGCGATGGCGTAGCCGGCGAACCCGCTGGCGGTGAGGGCGAGCAGGACGAGACCAGCCAGCACCGTGCGTTCGCCGGCCGCCTCGCGGGCACGGCGGGCCGCGATGCTGCCCGCTACCGGCCGCGCCGGAAGGTTCGCGGCGCGTGAGGCGGTGCCGAGGGACGATCGCCGTGCGGAATCGGACGTCATGGAGGTCTCGACAGGTGATCCCGGCGCGCCGCGCGAACCGTCTTCGCGGCGCGTGCCCCGGGGGCGAAAGCGTCATCCTTCATGATCCGTCTACAAATATGCTTGACATCCGGTTAACGATGCCGCGCGAAGGGGCGTCCCATCTCATCGACAGCGCCGCGGGCGGCCGTTAAGCCGAAGGAGAGGGCGCCGGGGAGCGAGCATGGCCGATCCGCGGGAAAGTGTTTCGCCGGAATCCGCAGCGCCCGTCGAACGGGCGGGCAAGCGTCACCGCGTCGTCCAGCAGGGACGCATCGTCCTCGGCCCCGAACGCCTGATCGCCTGCACCGTGCGCGACCTCTCGCTGCGGGGCGCCAAGATCCGCGTCGCCCCCGAGCATGACTTGCCGGAGACGTTTTCCCTCGTGATCGCCGCGCATGACCTGCGCACGATGACCGCCCGGCTGTGCTGGCGCCGCGGAGACTTCGCAGGTGTCGTCTTCGAGAGCGAGCCGGTCGTTTAGAGCGCCGCCCGGCGAAGTGGTCACCGGTTCGTCGAACGAATGCGCGGAAAAACGAAGACCGAGAGACGCGGGCCCGATCTCGTCGGGTCGGGTGCGGCTCTTGGAAAAAGACGATGCAACGGCAAGAGCTTGCCCCGCATCGTCCCGGATCCAATCATCAGGACGATGCCTGAGCGGCTTCTCCACAGAAGCGCGGCCGGCCTGTGGAGAGCAGGGGGCGGGACGATGCGGGACAGGCTCGCTTAATCGCTTCGTAACGCGCGACCGCCATTGTCGGTCCATCGAAAGGCGCCTTCCGCAACGATGCGGAGCGGCCTTCGAGAAGAGGCCAGCGGGTGAACCCTCCAACGGGTTCATGGACATGATGTCGGTCCGTTGATCCGGTGCGAGTCCGGAGGTGTGATGCGCGGCGAAACGAGCCCTCAGGGGCTCGCCGCGGCCCTCTCGATAGGGCCGTGCGGCCGCACCGGTGCGAGTCCGGTCCTAAGAACCGTCCCCCCTCTTTTGCCGGAAGTCTGATCCGTGACCAGCCTGCTTACCAACACCGCCGCGATGACGGCGCTGACGACGCTCAAGGGCATCAATCAGCAACTCGACATGACTAGCAACCGCGTCTCGACCGGTCAGCGCGTCTCCTCGGCTGCGGACAACGCCGCCTACTGGTCGATCGCCACCACGGTGCGCACCGACAACGCCTCACTCTCGGCCGTGAAGGACTCGCTCGGCCTCGGAGCTTCGGCAGTGGACACTGCCTACAACGGCCTGACCTCTGTCCTGGGCGACCTGCAGAACCTCCGCACCAAGCTGCAGACGGCGCTCACCCCCGGTGTCGACCGCTCCAAGGTGCAGGTCGAGATCGCCGCTCTGCAGAACAAGATGAAGTCGACCGCCGACTCGTCGATCTCGTCCGGCCAGAATTGGCTCTCGGTCGACTCCTCGGCCTCGAACACTGCCTTCCAGGGCACCCAGAACGTCGTCGCTGGTTTCTCTCGCAACACCGCTGGAACCGTCACTTTCTCGACGATCGGCATCGACGTGAATGCGATCAAGCTCTACGACTTGAACTCCAGCACGATCAGCACGCCCGCTACGGCTGGCCAGATCGTTGGTACGACTGCGCTCACGGGCACCACAGTCTTCGCTGGCGGCACCGCGAACTTCAGTGCTGCTAACGAGGTGAATTTCGCGCTAACCCTCGGCAACGGCGACACTGCCAACATCGTGATCAACAAGACCACGATGGCCTCGGCGGCGGCAGACTTGACCAAGGTGACGACGCAGGAGTTCATCGACGCGATTAACAACCAGATCGCCGCCGATACCGCTACGACGCCGCTCGTCGGTGACGTCAAGGCTTCGCTGGACAGCTCCGGCCGCCTGACCTTCACCACCACCGCCACTGGCGCGGCCGCTCAGATTACCATCCAGAACAACACCGCCAGCACTGGTGGTACTCCGGCCTTCGCGCTGGTCGATGTCGGCTTCGGGACCGGCACGACGGCCGCCGACGCACGCGTCGGCAAGGGCTCGGCAGCCGGGACAACGGCTGGCAGGGGCATCCTCGACACGGTCGACGGCAGCACGTCCTATGCGATCAGCACGATCGACATATCGACGCTCTCTGGCACAGCGGGCGATACGACCCTGAAGAACATCATTACCCAGGTCGAGAAGGCACTCGCCAAGGTCACCGACGCCGGCACCAAACTCGGCGCCAGCAAGACTCAGATCGATGGCCAGAAGTCATTCATCGACACCCTGATGAAGGCCAACGACCGCACGATCGGCACACTCGTCGATGCCGACATCGAAGAGGAGTCGACCAAGCTGAAGGCGCTGCAGACCCAGCAGCAGCTCGCTGTTCAGACGCTCTCGATCGCCAACAGCGCGACCCAGACCGTCCTCTCGCTGTTCCGCTAAGCCGAACGGCGGGCCCGCCCCATCCGGGCGGGCCCCACCGAAACGGAGAAAGGCCGCGCTCTCACCGAGCGCGGCCTTTTCTCGTTAACGGGTTCCGGACGGGCGCTTCAGCCGACGAAGGTGTAGCCCGCCATCCGCTTGGCCTCGATCGGGTCGTAGCCGAGGCGCATCCGCAGCTTCTTGCGCAGCTTGCTGATATGGCCCTCCACCACGCTCTCCTCGACGCTGGTGTCGAGGTCGCCGTAGACCGCCGTGAAGATCTGGCCCTTGGTCACCTGCCGGCCGCGGTTCTTCGAGAGATATTCGAGGATGTGGCGCTCGCGCCGGGGCAGGATCAGGCAGGCGCCGTCGATCTCCGGGTCGCGGCCGTCGGTATAGACCTTGAGGCGGCCCGCCCGGTCGGGGGCCGGCGCCGGCTCGACGCCGCGGCCGGTCCGGCGACGGATCGCGGTGGCGCGGGCGATGATCTCGCGGACATGGACGGGCTTGCGCACCACGTCGTCGATGCCGACGGTGAACAGCGCCAGGGTCTGCTCCAGGGAGCGGGTCTCGTTGAGGGCGATGATCGGCGCCCGGCTGAGCGAACGGATCGCCACGGTGCAGGAGGCGCGGTCGGCGCAATCCCCGATCAGGAAGCCGTCGATCGCCTCGACGTCGATCCGCGGCGCGGCGTCGAGCCAATCCTTCATGGACCCGATGGCCAACCCCTGCGCCTCCACGCCCTCCGCGCCGAACCCGGCGACGTAGTGGTCGGTCACGCTCTGCCGCTCGTCGACAACGATGTACATCGTCTGTGCTCGAAGATGTGCACGGTCATTGCGTCAGACACGAGTGTCACTCGCGCGCCGCCATGGCCGATTGAATTGCTGAGGGCTGTCGAATGCTTTTGGACCGCGGTTCGGGAGCGCTTTTGCGGGACGCTCCTGGTTGCCGCTTCCTCCATCATTTGACGGATTTAGCTTTTTGGTTGGAATGGTTAACAGTGCGTTAAGGCCAAGCTCGCGGTTCATCCCGCGTTAGGAGTTTGATCATTTCGCACCTGCAAACGTGACAGATGCGCCACAGTGGGGATGGGCGACCCGGCGCTCGCCCACGCCTTTCCGGCGGGATGGCCTTGACCCCGGCTCCGCCGCGGGTTCGAACGCGGCCTCGGCACCGCCACGAGGAATCCCATGCCGTCGCTGTCCACCCTGTCGCCTGAAGCCCTGTCGGAGCTGCGCTCCAGCCTGCGCGGCGAGTACGAAGCCCTGAAAGCGCAGGGCCTCAAGCTCGACATGACCCGCGGCAAGCCCGCCTCCGATCAGCTCGACCTCGCCGCCGAGATGCTGGCGCTTCCCGGAAACCGGGACACCACCGCCGAGGACGGCACCGACGCGCGCAATTACGGCAACCTCCAGGGCCTGCCCGAGACCCGCACGCTGTTCGCGCCGGTGCTCGGCGCGCCGCCGGAGCAGATCGTGATCGCCAACAATTCGAGCCTCGCGCTGATGCACGACGTGCTCGTCTACGCGCTGCTGAAGGGCGTGCCCGGCGGCACGGGGCCGTGGTCGAAGCAGGAGCCGATCACGATCCTCTGCCCCGTTCCGGGCTACGACCGCCACTTCGCCCTGTGCGAGGGCTTCGGCATCCGCATGATCCCGATCCCGATGACGGGGGAGGGGCCGGACATGGCGGCCGTCGAGCGCGAGGCCGCCGACCCTTCGGTGAAGGGCATCTGGTGCGTGCCGCAATACTCGAACCCGAGCGGCGAGACCTATTCCGACGAGACCGTCCGGCGGCTGGCCTCGCTCAAGGCGGCGGCGCCCGATTTCCGCATCCTGTGGGACAACGCCTACGCGGTGCACCACCTCACCGAGACGCGGCCCGCGCTGGTCAACATCCTGGAGGCCTGTGCCGAGGCCGGAAACCCGGACCGTCCGATCGTGTTCGCCTCGACCTCGAAGGTGACGCTGGCCGGTGCGGGCCTCGCGATGCTGGCCGCCTCGCCCGCGAACGTGAAGTGGTATCTCGCCCAGGCCGGGCGCCGCAGCATCGGGCCGGACAAGCTCAACCAGCTGCGCCACGTCCGCTTCCTGCGCGACGCGGCCGGGATCGCCGCCCATATGGAGCGGCACCGCGCCCTGATCGCCCCGAAATTCGCCGCGGTGGAAGCGGCATTCGCCGCCCGCCTCGACGGTTGGGAGGTCGCGCAGTGGAGCCGGCCGCTCGGCGGCTACTTCATCACGCTCGATGTCGCCGACGGCACCGCCTCGCGGGTCGTCCAACTCGCAGGCGAGGCGGGCATCGCGCTCACCCCCGCCGGCGCGACCCACCCCTACGGCAAGGACCCGCACGACCGGACGCTGCGCATCGCACCGACCTTTCCGGGCCTCGACGCCGTGCGCAAGGCGGCCGAGGCGGTGGCGCTCTGCACGCTGCTCGGGGCGGTAGAAGCGCGGGCCGCGGCATGAGGGCGAGCCATTCTCCGCAGGTGATGCGGAGAATGGCGTTCCTCATCCCCGCACGTGGTGAATCGGATAAATCGGAGATGACCTCGTCCCCTCTCCCCGCCAGCGGGGCGAGGGGATGAGCACAGGCCGAGAGAGCGCTTGAGATCGGCGCTACACCACCACGGTGATCGCCTGCGCCGCCCGAGTCAGCCCGGTATAGAGCCAGCGGGCGCGGTGCTCGCGAAACGCGTAGGACTCGTCGAACAGGACTACCTTGTCCCATTGCGAGCCCTGCGCCTTGTGGACCGTGAGCGCGTAGCCGTAGGTGAACTCGTCGGTCTCGCGGCGCAGGAACAGCGGGATCTCCTCCTCCGAGCCCTCGATCACCTGCCGCAGCACCTTGATGTCCACGGCGCGGCGGCGCGCCGCCGGGTCGTCCTCCGGCACCACGTCGAGGCGGACCGTGTCGGGGCGGGGCGGGGCGCGCAGGGACTGCACCGTCCAGGTCGAGCCGTTGAGCAGGCCCTTGGTGCGGTCATTGCGCAGGCAGACCAGCTTCTCCCCCACCGAGGGCATCGGGTCGGTGTGCCCGGCGAGTTCCCGCAGGCGGTTGTTGTAGAGGCGTCGCGTCCGGTTGAGGCCGACCAAGACCTGATCGCAATCGAGCACCTGGGCCGGATCGATGTCGCGGCGGCGCACCACCCGGCTCTGGCCGTACTCGCCGACTTCGAGCCGCCCGCCCTCGCGGATCGTCATCGCCATGCGCACGATCGGGTCGTCGGCGGCCTGCCGGTGGACGTCGGTGAGCATCACATCGGGCTCGGCCTCGGTGAAGAAGCCGCCGCCGCGCACGGGCGGTAATTGGGCGGGATCGCCCAGCACCAGAACCGGCTTGTCGAACGAGAGTAGGTCGTGGCCGAGATCGGAATCGACCATCGAGCACTCGTCGATGACGATGAGGTCGGCCTTGGCCGCCGGGCCGGAGCGGTTGAGGCTGAAGGTCGGGCCGCCCTCGTCGCCCTCCTTGGTGCGGTAGATCAGCGAGTGGATCGTCGCCGCGTCGTCGCAGCCCTTCTGGCGCATGACCGAGGCCGCCTTGCCGGTGAAGGCGCCGTAGACGACCGGGCCGTCGATGTCGTCGGCGATGCGGCGGGCGAGCGTGGTCTTGCCGGTGCCGGCATAGCCGAACAGGCGGAAGACCTGGGAGCCGCCCTCCTTGCGCCAGCGGGCGATGGCTTTGAGCGCGTCGTCCTGTTGCGGGGCGAAGCGGGTGGGAAGCGAGGACTCGGCCATGGCGTCACGTCATAAAGGAGTCGGCCGAATTGTGGACCGTCTTCCGGTCAGGGCCAGCGCACGGTCGGCGGCAGCGAGGACAGGATCGAGGCGACGTTGCCGCCGGTCTTCAGGCCGAAGATCGTGCCGCGGTCGTAGAGCAGGTTGAACTCGACGTAGCGCCCGCGCCGCACCTGCTGCTCCTCCCGGTCGGCCTCTGTCCAGGCCTGCGCGAGGTTGCGCCGGACGATCTCCGGGTAGGCCTTCAGGAAGGCCCCGCCGACATCGCGGGTATAGGCGAGGTCCGCCTGCGGATCGCCGGTCCAGTGATAATCGTAGAAGATGCCGCCGATGCCGCGGGGCTCGTTGCGGTGCTTGAGGTGGAAATACTCGTCGCACCACGCCTTGTACTTCTCGTAGTCGGCGGCCGGCGCGTGTTTCTCGCAGGCCTCGCGCAGGCAGGCGTGGAAGAACTGCGTGTCCGGGTCTTCCTGCGTGCGGCGCCGGTCGAGTACGGGGGTGAGGTCGGCCCCGCCGCCGAACCACGCCTTCGTCGTCACGACGAAGCGGGTGTTCATGTGCACCGTCGGAACGTTCGGGTTCCAGGGGTGGACGATCAGCGAGATGCCGGTGGCGAAGAAGCGCGGATCTTCGGCCGCGCCCGGCATCTGCGCCCGGAATTCCGGCGCGAACTCGCCGTGAACGGTCGAGATGTGGACGCCGGCCTTCTCGAACACGCGGCCCTTCAGCATCGCCATGACGCCGCCGCCGCCTGGCGCGCCGCTATGGTCGGTACGCTGCCACGGGGTCTTCTCGAATGTCCCGGCCTCTTTCGGGGCATGGGGATGGAAGGGGCCCGTCGCCTCCGCCTCCAGCGTCTCCAGCGCGGCGACGATCCGGTCGCGCAGGGTAGAAAACCACGCCCCCGCCTCGCTCTTCAGCGCGGCGAGGTCGTCGGGTGAGGGGAGGGGAGAAGCCGTCGCGTCGCTCATGCGAGAGGCTTTCCCACCCGGGGCGCGATCCGTCAATTCGGGCTCAGAACTTGTAGGTCAGGCTACCGAGGATCGTGCGCCGCGTGCCGACGAAGCAGTCGCCGCGGGCAAGGCAGGTCGAGAGATACCGCGTGTCGGCGATGTTGGAGACGTTGAGCTGCGCGCGCCAATGCGCGTCCTCCCAGCCGACCAGTGCGTCGGCGAGCGTCACGGCCGGCGTGTTGAAGCTGTTGAGCGAGCCGTCGAAGGATTCGCCGATATGGCGCACGCCGCCGCCGATGAGGAAGGAGCCGGGCACCTCGGCCAGGGTGAAGCGGTGCGTCACCCAGAGCGAGGCGAGGTGCAGCGGCTGCGTCTCGACCCGCGCCCCGGCATTGTCGCCGGCCGCGTAGCGGGCATCGGTATAGGCGTAGCTCGCGATGATGTTGGTGTCGTTGTTGATCGTCGCGATCGCCTCGATGTCGCCGCCCTGGATCTTGACCTTCCCGGTCTGGATCGAGATCGGCAGCCCGCTCGGGTCAGGGGTGAGCCGGTTGCGCTCCACCGTGTCGTAGATCGCCGCGTTGACCGCGAACCACGGCGTCGGGTTGTACTTGAAGCCGCCCTCGATCTGCTCGCCCTCGATCGGACGGCAGGCGCCCCCCGCGCAGACATTGGCGCCGAAGATCGGGGTGAACGAGGTCGCGTAGGAGACGTAAGGCGTCAGCCCGTTCTCGAAGGCGTACATCAGGCCGATGCGGCCGGTGGTGGCCTCGCCGGCGACGCTTTCGGCGCCGCGCGTGGCGCTGTTCACCCAATCGTGCCGCATCGTGGCGAGCACGATCCACTGACCGAACTTGATCTGATCCTGCAGGTAGAGGCCGGTCTGGCTCTGCGAGAGCGCGGTCGGCACGCCGAGATCCGGCGGGGTCACGCCGACATAGACCGGCGCGTAGAGATCGAACGGGCGGGCATCGGTGCCGAAGCCGGTGCGGGTGCTGTCCCATTGCTGGCGGAAATCGACGCCGCCCAGCACCGTGTGCGAGATCGGCCCGGTATCAAACCGCCCCTGGAGGTTGGTGTCGGTGGTGATCCGGTCCTTGACTGAGCTGACGCGGTAAGTGAACCGATCGACCGTCCGGCGGGCGGGATCGAGGAACGGCGCGTTCGGCAGATCCGCGCTTGGCGTCAGGGTGTAGACGTTGCCGTAGGCCGATTGATACGTGCCGTCGATGTGGCTGTAGCGCAGGTTCTGCCGCAGGATCAGGCTGTCGTCGAAGCGGTGTTCGAACAGGCTGGTGATCGAACTCGTCTCGGTCTCGTAGCGGTTGAAGTTCGGATCCCCGGTGAAGCGGTTCAGCGGGATGAAGCCGTTCGGGCCGGCATAGAGCGAGCCCTCGCGCGGCAGGAAGGCGTCGGAGGCGCCGAACGCGTCCTTCTGGTGCAGGCCGATCAGGGTCCAACTCGTGTCGGCGGAGGGGCGCCACGTCACCGAGGGGTTGATGACGTAGCGGTCGTTGGCGACGAAATCGGTCTGCGCGTCGGCGAGCCGCCCGACGCCGACGAAGCGGTAGAGGAACTGCCCGTCCTCGGTCAGGCGCCCGGTCGAATCCGTGAAGGCTTCCTTCCAGCCGTAATTGCCGAACCGGACCCCGGCCTCGGTGTAGGGCACGTCGAGCGGGCGCTTCGAGACGAGGTTGATCAACCCGCCGACGGGGCTCGACCCGTAGAGGGTCGAGGCGGGGCCGCGCAGCACCTCGAAGCGCGACAGGGTGTAGGGATCGGGCCGGGGCTCGTTGAAGACGTCGGGGTCCTTCAGGCGCAGGCCGTCGAGGAAGATCGCCGCGTCCGAGCCGCGGATGCGCGGATAGTCGCCGCGGGTGCTGGGGCCGTAGGCTTCCGCGGCGACGCCCGCGGTGTAGCGCAGGGCTTCCTGCACGCTGGTGGCGGCCTGCTCGCGGACCTGCTGCTCGCCGACGACCGAGATCGATTGCGGCGTCTCCTTCAACGCGGTGTCCGTCTTGGTGCCGGTGGCGCTGCGCTGCGCGACGTAGCCGGGGACCGGACCGAAGGCGCTCTCGGTGCCGGCTCCGCCGGGGCCGCTGCCGCCCCGGCCCGAACCCTCGACGCTGAGCGTTTCCAGCGTCACCGCCTCCTGCGCCCAGGCCGCGCCGGACGAACCGAGGGCGGCCGTGCCGGCGAGAAAAGCGGCAAGTCCGTAACGCAGTCGATCACGCAACGCAGACGACATCTAGGAACCCAGTTTCGTTATTCGCTGATGAGGCAGCTAGAACGAGGCGCTGAGCTTCGCAACACAGGTTACGTTTCTGGAAATAGAACGATTCAAGTCTTCAAGGTGATCCGGGTTTAGCTTCAAGCATCAGGCGTGAGCTTCGGGGAGATCATGCCTGTGCACATTCCTGCTTCGCTGTTTCTTTTCGGTCACTCGGCTGCGGCGGCATGCCCGTTGGCGGCCGGCTCGACGGCCGTGCCGTTCCGCAGCCCGCCGACCAAGGTATCGAGGCTGCCCTTGCCCTCGGCGAAGCCCGCCTCGTTCAAAATCGCGCCGAGGATCGGGCTGTTGTACTGGTAGCGCAGCAGGTGGCCCGAAAGGCTGTCGCCGAAATTGGCCGAGACGCCGCCCGCGCCGTTGCCGCCGCCCATCATCCCGCCCGCATCGAAGATGCGGATCGAGTCGATCTTCTCCACCGCCCGCATGCTCTCGCGCAGGGCATCCGGGATGATGCCGAGGCGCTTGAGGTTCGTCTCGAAAGCGCGGGCCTCGGCCGACAGCGCGTTGCGGGCCTCGTTCATCACCCGCTCGCGCTCGGCCTCGGCCTGTCCGAGCTTGGCAATGGCCTCCGCCCGCGAGGCGGCAGCGGTCGCCTCGGCCTCGGCGAGGGTGATGATGGCGTTGGCCCGGTCTTCGGCGGCGCGCCGCTCGGCCTCCGCCGTCACGGTGACGCCGGTCGCCTCCCGCTCGGCCTCCTGCTTGGCGGCGATGACGGTGACCTCGCGCTCACGCTCGGCGATCTCCTTGGCTTTGGCCGTGGCGACGCGCTCCTCCGCGGCCACGGCGAGCGCCTCCGCCGCCTTGGCAGCGGCACGGGCCTGCGACTCCTTCTCGGAGCGCTCGGCGATCTTGATGGCGTTGTCCTGAAGGATGAGCTGACGCTCGCGCTCGGCCTCCGCGTTGCGCTGGGCGATGGCCAGATCCGCCTCGATCCGCGCGCCCTCCGAGTTCTTGCGCGCCTCGGCCTCGCGCAGACGGACCACCTGCTCGCGCTCGATCCGCGCGGTCTCCTCGCTCTGCTGGGCGCGCTGCTCGGCCTGGGCGGTCTCGGCCCGGGTCTCGGCGGTCTTGTTGGCGATGTCGCGCTCCTGGGCGAGTTCCGCCTCGCGGGTGGTGCGCTTGATCTCGAGCTGCTTGAGCGCGGTCTCGCGGTCCTTCTCGGCCACCGCGACCTCGGCGTCGCGCTCGGTGGCGTTGCGCTCCTTGCGGCGCTGCTCGGTGATCTCCTTCAACCGCGCGAGGCCTTCCGCGTCGAACGAGTTGTCCGGGTTGAAATGCTCGATCGAGGTCTGGTCGAGGCGGGTCAGCGAGGCGGATTCGAGTTCGAGGCCGTTGTGGCGCAGGTCGCCCGAGACCGCCTCCTGCACGCCCTTCACGAAGGCGGCGCGCTTCTCCTGCAGGTCGGGCAAGGTCATGCCGGCGGCAACCGAGCGCAGGGCATCGACGAACTTCGCCTCGATCAGCTCGCGCAGCAGCATCGCGTCGTTGGTGCGGTCACCCAGCGTCTGGGCGGCGAGCGCGATCGATTCTTCCTTGGGCTCCACGCGGACGTAGAATTCGACGGTGATGTCGGCCCGCAGACGGTCCTTGGTGATCAGCGACTCGTTGCCGGAGCGCTTCACTTCGAGGCGCAGGGTGTTGAGGTTCACCATGGCGATGGAGTGGAACACCGGCAGCAGCACCGCGCCGCCATCGACCACGACCTTGCGCCCGCCGAGACCCGTGCGGACGAAGGCGGTGTCCCGCGTGGTGCGCCGATAGAGCCGGCTGAACACGAATCCGATGCCGAGCAACGCGACGACGATGATGCCGGCGATCACCAGCAGGTTGACGATGCCGGGGCTGATCAAATCCATCGTGAGCGACCCTTTCGGTGGGGGGAGAAGAAGCGATCAGAGATCCGGCGCGGCGGGCACCGCGACGTAGACGGCGTCGGCCCGGTCCACGATCAGGACGCGGGCGCCGGCTTCCATGGCCGGGGCTCCGGGCGCGGCGCGGGTGCGCAGGAAGTGGGTGTTGCCGTGGCGGTCCAATGCCCGGACTTGGCCCGGAAGGCCTTGGTCGAGCGGCCCGAGGGTGACCTCCGCGGTCGCGCCGATCAGGTCATCGGCGCTCACGACGTAGCTCTCGTCCCGCGGGATCAGCCGGGCGATGGCCTTGGTCGAGACCCGCAGGGTCGGCAGCGTCGCCGCCCCGGCGACCGGAACCGCCAGGAGGGCGGGCAGGGGCGCGATGACGGCTGCGGCGAGGCCCTGCACCACGAAGCCCGCGAGGGCGAAGACGGCGAGTGCCAGGATCAGAAGGATCAGGAAGGGCACCCGGCCGAGATTGATCCACGACATCACCGCGGCGGGCGAGAAGGCGGCGTCCGCATCCGCCGCGCTCGTCAGGTCGCCGCCGCCTCCCGCCTCGTGACCGAGAGCACCGTCCACCAGCCCCGAGAGGGACTGCCCGAGGAGGAGGGACAGAGCCTCCACCGCGACGAGGCCGGCCATCACCACCGCCGCCAGGGTGAAGGGGAACAGGGCGGGGCCGGCGAGGGGTCCCACCAGCGAAGTCATGAGGGCCGGCCCTGCTTGAGCGCCGCGAGCCGGCGCTCGATGGCGTCGTCGCGGTGGAGACGATCCAGTTCCTCGACCGAGGGGTCGGCGACCGCCGAGGCAGTTCCGGTGACCCGGTCGATCGCCCGCAGCGATTGTTCGAGCTGGCGGGTGCGCGTCGCCTCCTCGCTGCCGTAGCCGTCGAGCGGATCGGCCGCCTTGGCCGGGGGTTTGCGCAGGAGCGCGATGCGGTGCTCGGCGTCGCGCCGGGCGGCGGTGGCCGCCTGCATCGCTTTTGTCGCCGCCCCGTGCCGCTCGGCGACGTCGGCAAGGCTCGAATCGATCGCCTCGATCTGGCTCTCCAGGTCGAGTTGCCGCGCGATGCCAGCCCGCGCCAGGTCCTCGCGCCCGTTCGAGAGCGCCAGCGACAGCTTCTCGGGCAGCGCCCGCAACTCGCCGTCGAGCTGGCCGCGCCGGGCGGAGAGCCGGTGTTCCTCGGCCTTGATCTTGCCGAGGTCGAGCCGGGCCTCGTGGATGACGGCGTCGATCTCGCGCAGCGCCTGCTCGGCCACCGCGAGGCCGTTGCGGTCCTCCACCGCTTCGAGGGCGGCGTTGGAGAGGCCGCCGATGATCCGGCCGACACGGGTCAGGATGTTCTCAGTCATGCGGGTCTCCTCCTGCGGTGCGGTGACGGAGACGCCCACCTGGATGGTGAGCGCGTCGCCCGCGATGGTGAGGCGGGCGCTGGAGAGTTCGCGCCAGGGGCCGTCGTAGCCCTCGACGCGGTAGGGCATCGTGCGCCGGCCGTTCATCGTGGTCAGCGCGATCTCCGAGGCGCCCTTCACGCTGAACAGCTTGTCGTCGAGCGGCATCGACGTGACCGTCTCGGGGTCGAACCCGGCGGCGCGCTGGGCGAAGTCGCGGATGCCGAGCGTCACGAGCCGCGCGGGCAGTCCGGTCTCGTCCCGCACCCGCTGGTAGCCGTGCTCGATCAGGGCGACGACGTTGGCGCGCAGGCCATGCTCACGGCGGATCTCTTCGAGCAGGAAGAGCATCCGCCGATAGGCCGCGAGCAGGGCGAACACCGCTGCGAGATCGTCCGGCTCGGGAAGGAGCCGGTAGGTGAGGCGAGAGGGAAGGGTTCCTGAGCGGGTCACGAATCGAAGCTAAAACACCGTTTGGTGTCTTCAAGCGACGCACACGCTTCGGCTGTAACATTCGAGCGTTCTTGCTCGCACTGAGTGTGCTGGGGCACATCGATCCTAGCCCGGCGGGCTGGCGTAGCGCTGCGGTCATTGGGCTGTCACGCGACGGCGGCGCGAGGTCGCTCTGCGATTCGCCGGTCGACGGATCGGGCGACAACAAAAAAGACCTCGCCCGTTGGGGCGAGGTCTCTCGGTCGTGCCGTGGTGCGTGGGTCAGGCGGCCCGGACGGTCGAGAGGAAGCGCTGCACCTCCGCCGACAGGTGTTCGGATTGTCGCGACAGCTCGGCGGAGGAGGTGAGCACCTGGCTCGCGGCGATGCCGGTCTCCTCCGAAGCCTGGGCGACCCCGGAGATGTTGCGCGTCACCTCGGAGGTGCCGCTGGAGGCCTGTGCCACGTTGCGCACGATTTCCTGCGTGGCGGCGCCCTGTTGCTCGACCGCTGCGGCGATCCCGGCCGCGACATTGTTGATCTCGCGGATCCGGCTCGTGATCACGCCGATTGCCGCGACGGCCTGATCCGTGACGCCCTGGATCTCGCCGATCTGACCCGAGATCTCCTCGGTGGCGCGCGCGGTCTGGCTGGCGAGTTCCTTGACCTCCGTGGCCACGACCGCGAAGCCGCGACCGGCTTCACCCGCCCGCGCCGCCTCGATCGTGGCGTTCAGCGCGAGCAGGTTGGTCTGGGAGGCGATGTTGGAGATCAGCCCGACCATGTCGCCGATCCGGGCCGAGGTCGTCCGCAGCGCCTGAACCAAGTGGGTGGTCTGGTCGGCCTCGCCCACGGCGGCCTGGGCCAACCCGGACGAGCCCTGCACCTGACGACCGATTTCCTGGACGGAAACCCCCAGCTCCTCGGCGGCGGCGGCGACCGTGCCGACATTGGAGGCGGCTTCCTCGGCGGCTGCGGCGACGGTCGTGGATTGCGAGGCCGTCTCGGTGGCGGTTGCGGTCATCTGCTGCGCGGTGGCCTGCAGCTCGGTCGCCGAGGCGGACACCATGCCGACGATGCCGCCGACCGCCGCCTCGAAGCCGTCGGCCAGTTCGACCATCGTGCGCTTGCGCTCGGCCGCTGCAGCTTCATCCGCGCGCCGACGCACCTCGGCCTCCTCGGCCGCCTTGCGGGCCACCATGGCCTTGATGCCCTCGACGGCCCGGCCGACCGCACCGATCTCGTCGCCGCGGGCGGCCTCCTTGATCTCGGCCTCGATCTCGCCGCGCGCCATCCGCTGGAGGACGCCCACCAGGCTTCCGAGCGGGCGGGTGATCGAGAGCACGACGATCGAACCGGCCAGCGCCATCGCTCCCAGCAGGCCCACGACCGCGAAGCTGATGAGCATGGCGGTGCCGCGATCGGCGTCCTCCGTTGCCTTCACCTTCGCCGCGGCAAGCTCGCTGGCCAGCAGCGTGGAGCGGTTCTGCATCCATTCGTTCAGCTTGAGCCGCGCCGGGATGCCGACATCCCGCGCGATCCGGAAGGCCTCGTCCCCCTGCTGACGCAGGCCGAGGTCGTAGACGCGATCGAGCGTCGCGAAGAAGCTCTCGATATCGCGCCGCACGGCCTCGTTGGCGGCCCGCCGCTCGGGCGTGTCGGCCAAGGTGAGAAGCCGCTCGGCGCCCTCCCGCGCCTCGGTCATGTCGGCCTGCTGGCGCGTCCGGAAGCGAGCCTTGTTCTGCGGATCGCTCTCGAGCAACATGTTGCGGTCCATTACCGCGGCCTCGGTGATGCCGCCCCGCATATGCAACAGCGCGTCGAGGCGCACGGCCTGGACGTCGACGATCCGGGCGGTCTGTTCCGAGAGGCCGCGCATCACGTCGCGGGCATAGACGATCAGGCCGGCACTGATCATCAGAGTCAATGCGAATGGTAATGCAATCTTAACTAATAGCTTCGCGTTGCTGAAAATATTCATTGAACTATCCTAAAATTCGGCAGAACGCCTAAAACTTATTCAGCAACGTGCCTCGTGAAGTCTGAGTTAACATTTGCAATAGAGAGGGCCCTTGTCGCAGGGGGGCAACGTAGCCGTAAGGTTCCGAGGCAGGCTCTGCCCATCCGCTCCGAACGCAGCCGTGCTCCTTGGCGTCAGCGGCCATCAGCGGGTGCAGCGGACGCGCTCGGCCCCACCTGATCACCTGCCCTTCATCCGACTTGCCGGATCGCCTCGCCCAGCATCATCGCCGCGCAGACCGCAACGTTGAGCGAGCGCAGGCCCGGCCGGATCGGCACCACCACGCGGGCATCGGCGGCCGCGTGAACCGCTTCCGGCACGCCGGCGGATTCGCGGCCCATCAGCAGGCAGTCGCCGTCGCGGAACGCGTGCTGCGTGTAGGGCACCGAGCCGGTGGTCGTGGCGAGCACGAGGCGGATACCGGTCTCGCGCCGCCACGCCTCGAAGGCGTCCCAGGAACGGTGCCGGGTGATCGCGACGTGGTCGAGATAGTCGAGCCCCGAGCGGCGTAGGTGCCGGTCGGACACGTCGAAACCCGCCGGTTCGATGATCTCCACGGCGATCCCGAGGCAGGCGGACATGCGCAGCATCGTGCCCGTGTTCTGCGGGATGTCGGGCTGGTAGAGGGCGAGGCGCAGCATCAGCGGGGAGGGATTGCGAAGGGGCGAGGCGAGTTAGGGCAAGGCAGGGCAGGGTCTTGCCTGCGGCATGGGCGCAGGGTTGGCCCGGCGTCAAGGAGGCTTACCTCAGCCTCTCATTCCTCACTTGGTTTCACAAAAACATGTTCCTCGATTGGCTCGAGCGCCGCATCGATCCGTTCGCGCCCTTCGACGACCGGCGCGTGCCGCCGAAGACGGTGCTCGGTTTCGCAGGGTTCTATCTGCGGCCGATCCGCTTCGCGCTGCTGGCCCTGTTCGTCATCGCCGTGGTCGCGGGCGGCATCGAGGCGTCGCTCTACCTGCTCATGCGCTGGTTCATCGACCTGATGAACGCGGCCGACCGCACCACGGTGCTGAGCGACAACGCCGTGCCGCTGACGCTCGCCGCGCTGCTGCTCCTCGTGGTGCGCCCGCTGGCGGCCTTCCTGCACGAGCTGGCCTCGAACCAGCTCATCGTGCCGCAATCGACCAACCAGATCCGCTGGCGGACCCACCTCTACACGCTGGGCCACTCGCTCTCGTACTTCCAGGCGGATTTCGCCGGGCGGCTCGCCAACCGCACGGTGCAGGTCGGACCGGCGGTGCGCGAACTCGCCGTCGTGTTCATCGACACGCTGCTCTACGTGGCGATCTACGCGGTCACCGCGATCGGGCTGTTCTCCTCGATCTCCGGCTGGCTGGCGCTTCCCGTCGTCCTCTGGGTGGTGGCCTATGCCGGGCTGACGGCGTGGTTCGTGCCGCGCGCCCGCAAGCGCTCGCACCTCACCGCCGAGACCCGCTCGACCCTGATCGGCCGGGTGGTCGACAGCTACACCAACATCCTCACCGTCAAGCTGTTTGCCCGCGACCGCGAGGAGCGCGCCACCGTGCGCGATGCGGTCGATACCCACACCCGCGCCTATCTCCACCAGTTCCGGCTCACCACGCTGACGACGAGCCTGCTGGCGGGGCTCAACAGCCTGCTCCTGTTCGCCACCGCGGCCGTCTGCTTCGCGCTGTGGCAGCGCGGTGCGCTGACGACCGGCGAGGCCTCGGCCGGTCTCGCGCTGATCCTGCGGCTGATGGCGATGTCGGGCTGGGTGATGCAGACCGTGCGCGGCGTGTTCGAGAATGTCGGCGTGATCCAGGAGAGCATGCAGACCATCGCCCGTCCGCACGGACTCACCGATGCGCCCGATGCGAAGACGCTTCAGGTCACCGGCGGCGAGATCCGCTTCGAGAACGTGGATTTCCACTACGGGCGGGGCGATGCCAGCATCATCGAGGATCTGTCGTTCCAGATCCGCCCCGGCGAAAAGGTAGGGCTCGTCGGCGTCAGCGGCGCGGGCAAGAGCACCATCACCGCGCTGCTGCTGCGCCTGCACGACGTCGAGGGCGGTCACATCCTGATCGACGGGCAGGACATCGCCGGGGTGACGCAGGATTCCCTGCGCCAAGCCATCGCCATGGTCAGCCAGGACACCTCGCTGCTGCACCGCTCGATCCGCGACAACATCGGCTACGGTCGCCCGGATGCCACCGACGCCGAGATCGAGCAGGCGGCGCGGCTGGCGCATGCCCACGAGTTCATCCTCGACCTCGTGGACCACAAGGGCCGGCGCGGCTACGACGCGCATGTCGGCGAGCGCGGGGTGAAGCTCTCCGGCGGGCAGCGCCAGCGCATCGCGATTGCCCGCGTCATCCTCAAGGACGCGCCGATCCTGATCCTCGACGAGGCGACGAGTGCCCTCGACAGCCAGGTCGAGGCGGCGATCCAGGAGGCACTCGACACGCTGATGGGCGACAAGACCGTGCTGGCCATCGCCCACCGGCTCTCGACCATCGCCGCGCTCGACCGGCTGATCGTGATCGACAGCGGCCGGATCGTCGAGGAGGGCACCCACGCCGAACTGATCCGCCGGGGCGGGCTCTACGCCGACCTGTGGCGGCGCCAGTCTGGCGGCTTCCTGGGGGATCGGGCGCCGGCTCCGGCCTCCTGAGCGAACGAACGGAGCTGAGAACACGTGACGTCTTCACCGAGCCTCGCGGCCGGCGCCCTCGGGCGGCCGCCGGCTTCGCCCTGGCTCGACGAGCTGCGCGCGACGCTGAAGCTGTCGGCGCCGCTCGTCCTCATCAACCTCGCCCAGCACGGTCTGGTCGCCTCGAACGCGGTGCTGCTCGGCCGGCTCGGCGCCGAGCCCATCGCCGCGGGCGCCCTCGCCACTAGCCTCTACCTGCTGCTGTTCATCGGCGGCATCGGCCTCACCTCCGCGGTGGCACCCCTCGTCGCGGAGGCCGTCGGGCGGGCGGCGGGCGCCGGGGCGGACGAGGTGCGGCGTACGGTCCGGGCGGGCCTGTGGGTCGGCTTCCTCGTGACGCTCGCGCTGATGCCGGGGCTCTGGTTCACGGAAGGGCTGCTGCTCGCGCTCCACCAGGAGCCGGCCGTCGCCCGCGAGGCCGGCGCCTATATGCGGGTGCTGCAATGGTGGATGTTCCCGGCCCTCGCCTTCATGGTGCTGAAAGGCGCGCTCGCCGCACTCCAGCGCCCGGGGCCGCCGCTCGCCGTGAGCCTTGCCGCGCTTCCGCTCAACATCGCGCTCGGGGCCTTCTTCGCCTTCGGTCCGCCGGACCTCGGCATCGTCGGCGTCGCGCTCGGCACCGTGGTCACTGAGTTCCTGGCGATCGCTGCCCTGGTCGCGGTGATCCGGCTCGACGGGGGGCTGCGCCGCCACCGCATGTTCGCTCGCCTCTGGCGCTTCGACGCCGAGCGCCTCCCCCGCGTCGTGCGGGTCGGCCTGCCGATGGGTGTAGCGGGCATCGCCGAGGCCGGGTTGTTCGAGGCGGCCACGGTGGCGATGGGCACCTTCGGCACACTGCCGCTTGCCGCCCACGCGATCACACTGCAGATCGCGGCGACCTGCTTCATGGTGCCCAACGGCATCGGGCAGGCGGCGACGGTGCGGGTCGGCCGCGCCTATGGCGCCGCGGACCAGGCGGGTCTACGCCGCGCGGGCGCTATCGCGCTCTGGCTCGGCTTCGGCTTCATGGTGGCCTGCGCGCTGGCGCAGCTTTTCGCTCCGCACACGCTGATCAACCTGTTCCTCGACGCCGAGGCGCCGGGCGCGGCGCAGGTCTATCCCGTGGCCGCCGGCTTCCTGATCTTCTCGGCGCTGTTCGCGATTTCGGACGGCGTGCAGTCGGTGGCGCTCGGCGCCTTACGCGGCTTGCAGGACACCAAGGTGCCGATGCTGATCGCGCTGTTTGGCTACTGGGGCATCGGCGTACCGCTCGGGGCGGCGCTCGCCTGGGGTACGGGCATGGGCGGACGCGGGATCTGGGCGGGCTTCTGCGCCGGCCTTCTCGTGGTCTCGGTGGCACTGGTGATCCGCTGGCGGCGGCTGAGCGCCGGCCGACCGCGCGTCCCAAGCGCGCAGCCGGCGTGAGGCCGGAACCGCGTCCGAAACGCCCCCGTTCTCGCCCCGACGATACCGGGAGGACGAGGGGCGCCATGGCCGAGAAAGACGATCACGAGACGATCTGGAAGGACTTCAAGGGCGCGGTGAACATGACCGCCTCGGCCCTCGAAAAGTTTCTGGAGACCGACGAGAGCCAGTCGGTCGGCCAGAAGAAGGAGGGCAGCGAGGCCACCGGCCACAAAGAGGGCCGGCGCATCGTCGAGATCCTTCACAAGAAGAAGGCCGACCTCAGCGACGACGACTACGCCCACATGAAGAAGGTGGTGGGCTACGTGAACCGCCACCTCAAACAGGGCGGGCCCGAGGACAAGTCCAAGACCGAGGACTCACCCTGGCGGCTGTCGCTGATGAACTGGGGCCACGATCCGCTGAAGGATTGACGGTCCGTTCGTCAGGCGGCCCGGCGCCGCTCCGGATAGAGCCCGGCCAAGCCGTCCTCGGAGGCGTCGCAGACGCCGCGCTCGGTGATGATGCCGGTGACGAGGCGGGCGGGCGTCACGTCGAAGGCCGGGTTGGCCACCGGGCTTCCCGGTGAGACCACGGCGACGGTGGCGAAAGCGCCATCGTCGGTGCGGCCGGTGAGATGGGTGACCTCGCGGGCGTCGCGCTCCTCGATCGGGATGTCGCGCACCCCGTCGGACAGGGTCCAGTCGATCGTCGAGAACGGCAGCGCCGCGTAGAACGGGATGCGGTTGTCGGTGGCGGCCAGCGCCTTCAGATAGGTGCCGATCTTGTTGCAGACGTCGCCCGACGCCGTGGTGCGGTCCGAGCCGACGATGCAGACATCGACCTGCCCGTGCTGCATCAGGTGGCCGCCGGCATTATCGGCGATCACGGTGTGCGGCACGCCGTGGGCGTTGAGCTCGAAGGCGGTGAGCGCCGCGCCCTGGTTGCGCGGCCGGGTCTCGTCCACGAAGACGTGGACCGGCACGCCGGCATCGTGCGCGACGTAGATCGGCGCCAGCGCCGTGCCCCAATCGACCGTGGCGAGCCAGCCGGCGTTGCAATGGGTCAGCACGTTGACCGGCCCGTCCTTCTCCGCGGCGATCTCGGACAGGATCTTGGCACCGTGCTCGCCGATGGCGCGGCAGCTCGCGACGTCCTCGTCGGCGATGGCAGCGGCCTCCGTGAAGGCCAGCGCCTCACGCGCCGATTGCGGGGCGCGGCGCAGCACGGCGGCCATCCGGTCGAGCGCCCAGCGCAGGTTGATCGCGGTCGGCCGGGTCGCGGCGAGCGTCGCGGACGCCCGCTCGATCCCCGCCTCGCTCGCATCCTGCCGCATGGCCAGCGCCATGCCGTAGGCCGCGGTGACGCCGATCAGCGGCGCGCCGCGCACCACCATGGTGCGGATCGCCACCGCGGCGTCGTCGAGGCTTGCCAGCCGCTTGAGTTCGAAGGCGAAGGGCAGCCGGGTCTGGTCGATGACCATGACGGCATCGCCGTCGGCCTCGGGGAAGATGGTGCGGTAGGGGCGGCCGTCGATCTTCATGGGGTGCTCGCGCGTGAGAGCATCGGCTCGGCCGCGGCCAGGGCCGTCCGGAGCGATGCCTGACGATGTCTCATCGCGCGAGTGTGTCGCCAGGATGACCCCGGGCGGTCAAGCCGTCCGAGGCCGTCTTTCGACGGCGTTTTCAGCGCTTCACCCGTTCGACGTAGATGTCGAGATAGGCGCCGTCGTCGAGGCCGAGCAGGTCGCGGATCATGCCGGGCAGCTTGCACAGCAGGGCCGGCATGGTCGGCGCCTCCGTAGCGAGGCCCGGCACCGGCGAGTCGTGCACGAAGAAGACGCCGGCCGCCTCGTTCCAGGCGCAGCGAACGGTAAATTTGCGGGCTATCGCGCGATCCTCTTGGTCAGGGGGGAGGGAGGACGGCGCGGGGAGCGCCGTGCCGTCGCTGTGAAGGGGGCGGTCGGGATCGTCCGCCGGGGCCTTGGTGGCCTCAGCCGGGGGCTTGCCGGCCTTAGCCGGGGGCTTGCCGGCCTCAGAAGCGTACGGGGCGGACACGTTTCACCTGTGGGATCGCTTCGATCGCCTTCAGAACCTCGGGAGAGACCTCGGCATCGACCGCCACGAAGGCGATGGCGTTGCCGCCCTCGGCCTCGCGGCCCATCGCGAAGGTCGCGAGGTTGACGCCGGCCTCGCCGAGCACGGTGCCGAAGCTGCCGACGAAGCCCGGCCTGTCGTGGTTGCGCACGTAGAGCATCAGCGGCGCGAAGGGCGCGTCGATGTTGATGCCGCGGATCTCGATGACGCGCGGCTTGCCGTCGTTGAAGACGGTGCCGGCGGCGTCGCGCGGCATGTCCTCGGCATCCACGGTGATGCGCACCACCGATTCGTAGTCGCTGGCCCCGCCCTCGCGCTTGATCTCGTCGATGACGATCCCACGATCCCGCGCGATCACGGGGGCCGAGACCATGTTCACCTCTTGCAGGATCGGACGCAGCACGCCGGTCACCGCTGCCGAGGTCAGCGCCCGGGTGTTCATTCCGGCCACCGCACCCTCGTAGGTGATGCGGATGCCCTTGATCGGCGCTTCCGTGAGCTGGCCCAGGAACAAGCCGAGTTTTTCGCACAGGGCGACGAACGGCTTGAGGCGCGGCGCCTCCTCGGCCGAGATCGAGGGGAAGTTGATCGCGTTGGTGATGGCGCCGCTGAGGAGGTAGTCCGCCATCTGCTCGGCGATCTGGAGCGCGACGTTCTCCTGGGCCTCGGAGGTCGCGGCGCCGAGATGCGGCGTGCAGATCACGTTCGGGTGGCCGAAGAGCGGGTTCTCGATCGCCGGCTCGGTCACGAACACATCGAGGGCTGCGCCCGCGACATGGCCGGAATCGAGGGCGGCACGCAGCGCAATCTCGTCCACGAGGCCGCCGCGGGCGCAGTTGACGATGCGCACGCCGCGCTTGGTCTTGGCGAGGTTTTCCTCCGAGAGGAGGTTGCGGGTCTTGTCGGTGAGCGGCACGTGCAGGGTGATGATGTCGGCCCGCGCCAGCAACTCGTCGAGTTCGACCTTCTCGACGCCGATCTCGAAGGCGCGCTCCGGCGTCAGGAAGGGATCGTAGGCGATCACCTTCAGCTTGAGCCCGATCGCCCGGTCGGCGACCACGGCGCCGATATTTCCGCAGCCGACGACGCCGAGCGTCTTGGCCGTCAGCTCGACGCCCATGAAGCGGTTCTTCTCCCACTTGCCGGCCTGGGTGGAGGCGTCCGCCGCCGGGATCTGGCGGGCGAGCGCGAAGATCAGGGCGATGGCGTGCTCGGCGGTGGTGATCGAATTGCCGAACGGCGTGTTCATCACGATCACGCCCCTGGCGGTCGCGGCCGGCACATCGATCGTGTCGACGCCGATGCCGGCGCGGCCGATCACCTTCAGCCGGGTGGCCTGCGCCAGCAGCTTGTCCGTCACCTTGGTGGCGGAGCGGATGGCGAGCCCGTCATATTGGCCGATGATGGCGGCCAGCGCCTCCTTGTCCTTGCCGAGGCCGGGCTGGAAATCGACCTCGATGCCGCGATCGCGGAAGATCTGGACGGCGGCGTCAGACAGGGCGTCGGTGATGAGGACCTTGGGCTTGGTCTGGGTGAGCTTAGGCACGGGAAGCACCTCGCATCATGCGGGCGCGCAGGATCGCTGCCTCTCACGGAGGCATGGCCGGTCGCCGCGTCGCGCGGGACATCACCGGCGGATCGCTGGAGCCCGTCAATAAGCAAATGGCCGGTCTCGCGACCGGCCATCATGACGTCTCAGACCCTCAGGCCGCCGCGGCGGCGAGCGCCGCCTTCTCCTGGGCAAAGGCCCAGTCGAGCCAGGGGGTGAGCGCCGCGAGGTCGGATGCCTCCACGGTGGCCCCGCACCAGATGCGCAGGCCGGCCGGCGCGTCGCGGTAGGCACCGAAGTCGAAGGCGACGCCTTCTTTTTCCAGCCGCGTGACGAGGGCGGCGGCGAACGCCTTCACCGCGGCATCGCCCTTGGCGAGCACGTCCGAGTCGGTGATCACGAGGCAGACGCCGGTGTTCGAGTAGGTCGCCGGATCCACCGCGAGATGGCCGATCCAGGGGGTGCGCGCCACCCAGTCATGGATCACCCGCGCATTGGCGTCCGCCCGCGCATGAAGCGCGTCGAGGCCGCCGATGCTCTGCGCCCAATTCAGGGTGTCGATGTAATCCTCGACCGCGAGCATCGACGGCGTGTTGATGGTCTCGCCCTTGAAGATGCCCTCGAGCAGCTTCCCGCCCTTGGTCAGGCGGAACACCTTCGGGATCGGCCAAGCCGGCGTGTGGCTCTCGAGGCGCGCCACGGCGCGCGGCGAGAGGATCAGCATGCCGTGCGCGGCCTCGCCGCCCATCACCTTCTGCCAGGAATAGGTGACGACATCGAGCTTGTCCCACGGCAGCGGCATCGCGAAGGCGGCCGAGGTCGCGTCGCAGATCGTGACGCCCGCGCGGTCGTCGGCGATCCAGTCGCTGTGCGGGACCTTCACGCCGGCGGTGGTGCCGTTCCAGGTGAAGACGACGTCGTTGTTCTTGGTGTCGATCGCGTCGAGCTTGGGCAGGATGCCGTGCTCGCCGACATGCACCTTCGGGTCGATCCGGAGTTCCTTGAGCGCGTCGGTGACCCACTCGGCGCCGAAGGAATCCCAGGCCATCACCTCGACGGGCTTCGGGCCGAGCATCGACCACATCGCCATCTCGACGGCGCCGGTATCGGAGCCGGGGACGATGCCGATCCGGTAATCGGCGGGGATGCGCAGAACCTTGCGGGTCAGCTCGATGGCTTCGGCGAGCTTGGCTTTGCCGACGGCCGAGCGGTGCGAGCGGCCGAGCGCGGCACCGGAGAGGGCATCGAGGCTCCAGCCGGGACGCTTGGTCGTGGGGCCGGACGAGAAATAAGGCACGCGCGGACGCGCGGCGGGCATTTGAGCCGTCATGTCATCCATCCTTCCAGATGGTTGCCTCCCGTTGGGGGGAGGTGTCCCGCCGCTGGAGATGACGGATCACGCGCCACAATGCAAGCGGCCATTCCTGCATTCAGCGCCGTGTGTGCTGCCGGTGACAGAACGATGGTTCAGTTGCCGGAAGAATAGATGTGGTGAAGTTCCATCTAAGGTTCGTCCCGCTCCAGCAGGTCGGGGCGGCGCGCCCGCGTCAGCGCACGGCTCTGCTCTGCCCGCCAGCGGGCGATGGCGGCGTGGTTGCCGCCCATCAGCACGTCGGGAATCGTCCGGCCCTCCCACTCCCTCGGCCGGGTGTAGTGCGGGTATTCGAGCAGCCCGCCCTCGAAGCTCTCCTCGACGCCCGAGGCGTGCTTGCCCATCACGCCGGGCAGCAGGCGCACGCAGGCGTCGATGAGCACCACGGCCGCGATCTCCCCGCCCGACAGGACGTAGTCGCCGATCGAGACCTCCTCCAACGCGCGCGCCTCGATCACCCGCTCGTCCACACCCTCGAAGCGGCCGCAGACGATGATGGCACCGGGACCCTCGGCCAGCGCCCGCACGCGGTCCTGCGTCAGCGGCCTTCCGCGCGGAGACATGAGGAGGCGGGGGCGGGGATCGTCTGCCGGCGCCGCGGCGTCGATGGCGGCCCCGAGCACGTCGCAGCGCAGCACCATCCCGGCTCCGCCGCCGGCCGGCGTGTCGTCGACGTTGCGGTGCCGGCCAAGCCCGTGCTCGCGGATCTGACGCGGCTCCAGGCTCCACGTCCCTCGGCCGAGCGCGTCCCCCGACAGCGAATGACCCAGCGGACCGGGAAACATCTCCGGGTAGAGGGTCAGGACGGTGGCCCGCCAGGGGGCCACCGTGCCGGGGAGGATGGGCTCGCTCATGCCGCTTGATGGCGGCGGCGGGCGGGCCGGTCAACGGAGGCCACCCGCCGAACCATCGTCATGAGCGGTGAGCGTCGGCGTTCGGACGACGGCTGTGCCGACGCGACGGTCAGCGCCGGGCCAACGGTGCCCGCCGCTTCGGTGCGGAATTGCGATGGCTTTTGAGCTGCCGTTGCGGGCGCGGGCGGATGCGGCGCTCGGCCGGGTCCATGCCGGGCTCGGCGTAGGGCTCCGCGGAATATCCGGACGGCCGGTTCACCGTGGAGAGGCCGAACGGATCGGGCGAGCCCATGGGAAGCCCGACCGTCGCGCCGGGCATGCCCTGGGCCTGGGCGAGGCTCGCCGGGAGGAGCGTCAGCGCCAGGGCGGCGGAAGCCGCGAGGATCGCGTGGCGAAGGAAGGGAGGGCGAAGCATCGGGTTGTGCATGGGGTTCTCGTTCGCGCCTGGGTTCGGACCTGCCTCCACAGAACGGGGACAGTTCACGAAGGTTCGCCCGGGCGGGTGCGTTCCGCGCATTTGCGCGTTGGAAGCCGGCATGACCCGTTTTGCCGCCGCCCTCGTCCTCCTGTCGCTTCCGGCCCTCGCGGCCGAGCCGCTCGCGCCTCCCGGCGCGCCGGCCGAGCAATTCCCGAGGCCGGATCGCCCGGTCGCCGAGATCGTCGCGCCGCAATGGGCGCATGAGCGGGAGCGGGACAAGGCCGATGAGGTGGGGCAGGTCGCCCGCCTGATGCGGATCGGCCCCGGCGAGACGGTGGCCGATATCGGCGCGGGCAGCGGCTACTACGTCTTCCGTCTGAGCCCCCATGTCGGCCCGCAGGGGCGCATCCTCGCGCAGGACATCACGCCGGATTACCTCACCGATCTGGAGCGCCGGCTCGCGGAATCGGGGTTGTCCAACGTCACCCTGGTGCGCGGCGAGGCGCACGACCCGCGCCTGCCGCCCGGCTCGGTCGATGCGGCGGTGCTGGTCCACATGTACCACGAGATCGCCCAGCCCTTCGGCCTGCTCTGGAACCTCGCCGCCGCGATGAAGCCCGGCGGCCGGGTCGGGATCGTCGATGCCGACGCGATCCCCTCGCGCCACGGCACGCCGCCCAAACTCCTGCGCTGCGAGCTCGCGGCTGTCGGCTACCGCGAGGTGTCGATGACGCGGCTGAAGGGCGGGGTCGGCTATCTCGCCGTCTTCGAGGCGCCCGCGCCGGACCGGCGGCCGGCACCGGAGACGATCCGCCCCTGCCGGGACGAGGCCACCCGCGAAAGGCGCTGAGGCGTCTTTACCGAATTGGAGGGGTTGGCCGGCCACGCTGCCGGCCCGTCCTCGTAATCCGCTCGGCAATGATCCTCGACCTCTGGCTCGACCAACCCGTCTGGTTGATGTTCACCCTCCTCTCGGGCGTCTTCCTCGCGCTCTGTCTGCTGTTGAGCCTGCTCTCGAACCTGCCGTGGACGCGGTCGGGGATGCGCCTGCTCGCGGGCGGAATCGTGCCGCCCTATATCGGCGTGATCGCGGTGCTGCTCTCACTGCTGACGGGCTTTGTTGCCAACGATGCCTGGGAGCGGCAGCGGCAGGCCAGCCGCGTGGTCCAGGCCGAGCGGTCGCACGCGCTCGCGGTCTACGATCTCAGCATCGCCTCCGCGCCGGACATGAGCGGCCTGCGCACCTCGCTGTTCGCCTATCTCGATGCCGTCGTGAAGGAGGAGTGGCCCTCCATGGCCGCGGATGGCGCTTCGGCCCCGGCCGTCGGCCAAGCGCTCGGGCGCCTGCTCCAGACGGCGGCCGACCCGCGCACGGCCGCGGAGGCGGGCGAGGCGACCTATGCGGCCCTTCTCGAAGCGGTGATGCAACTCCGCTCGGCCCGTAGCGAGCGTCTCGCCCTCAGCGCCGCGCGCAGTGACGAGAGCAAGTGGCTGACGCTGCTCGTGCTCGCAATCCTGACGCTGACATCGATCGCCCTCGTCCATTGCGAGCGCCCGTTCGCGCAAGCGACGACGCTTGCGCTGTTCTCCGCCGCGATGGTGACGACGCTCAGCGTGATCGCGATGCACGAGCGGCCCTTCGATGGTCCCCTGGCGCTGTCGTCCGAACCGATCCGCCTCGCTCGCGTCGCGATGGAGGCGGGCACACGCTGATCGGTGATCAGCCCGGATCGTCCGCGGGCTTCGGACCCGGCGGGGCGAACAGATCGTCGGGCGGGTCGGCGACGACCTTTCCGCCGGCGATCTCGAGGCTGGGCACGAACGCCTTGGTGAAGGGCAAGAGCGCGGTCGGGCCACCGGCCGCCGGGCGGATCTCGAGCAGGTCGCCGCCGCCGAAATTCGGCACCGCCACGATGGTGCCGATCACCGTCCCGGCGCCATCCTCGACGGTGAGCCCGATCAAGTCGGTGAGGAAGAACTCGTCCTCGTCCTCCAACTCGCCCAGACGCTCGCGGGCGATCGAAAGGGTGACGCGGTTGAGGGCTTCGGCGCCGGTGCGGTCGTCCACGCCCTTCACCCGCACGATCAGCAGGTCGGGGGAGCTACCGGCGGCGGGCCGGACATTGGCGAGTTCGAGGGTGCGCCCGTCGGAGGCGTGCAACGGACCGTAGCCCGCGATCGCCAGGGGCTCGCTGGTATGGGATTTCAGCCGGACTTCGCCGTGCAGCCCGTGCGGCCGGCCGAACTCGCCGAGCAGGACAAGCCCCGGATCGGGGGAGGCGGGCGGTGTGGGGGCGGCGGCGTGCGGCTTACGGGCCGAGGTGACGGCCTCCGCAGGGAGGCGGTCGGACCGCGCAGGTCCGCGCGATGAGGATCCGGGGCGGCGGGCCATGCAGTCTGCCTGTCTCGATCGGTCAAATGTCCCGCCCCGGACCCAGCCGGGTCCGCCCGGCTCGGGCGGACCGGAGCGGATCCCGGGCAAGCCCGGGATCCGTCGTGGGGAGGGACGGCCTGGCTTACGCCGCGGCGTCTTCGGCCGGGGCGGCAGCCTTCTCGGCGCGCTTGGCGGCGCGCTCCTTGGCCTTCTCGCCCGGCTCGGCCTTCTGCGGGTTGTTGCGGGTCGGGCGCTTGGCGAGGCCGGCGGCGTCGAGGAAGCGCAGGACGCGGTCGGTCGGCTGCGCGCCCTTGGCGAGCCAGGACTGGATCTTCTCGTTGTCGAGCACGATCCGGGCCGGATCGTCCTTGGCCTTCATCGGGTCGTAGGCGCCGACCTTGTCGATGAAGCGGCCGTCGCGCGGGGCGCGGGCGTCGGCGATGACGATGCGGTAGTACGGGCGCTTCTTGGCGCCGCCACGGGTGAGACGGATCTTGAGGGACATCAGTCGTTCCTTTCGGTGTCGGGTTTCGCTGGAGTGTTCTGATCGACGCTTTCGGCGATCGTCCGGTGGTGCCGAATGACTTCCTTGACCACGAAGGCGAGGAATTTCTCGGCGAAATCGGGGTCGAGCTTGGCTTCGACCGCGAGATTTCTCAGGCGCTTGACCTGACGGGCCTCCCGATCCGGATCGGAGGGAGGCAGACCCTTGCGGGCCTTCAACTCGCCGACCCGCTGGGTGCAGCGGAAGCGTTCGGCGAGCAGATGGATGAGCGCGGCATCGAAATTGTCGATGCTCTCGCGCAGGCTTGCCAGCTCGGGATCGATTCCTTGCGCGGACAAGATTGTCATTTCTTCTTACCCGGCAGGAAGCCGCCCAGCCCCGGCATCTTCGGTCCGCCCAGACCCGGCAGGCCCGGCATCTTTCCACCCCCGAGCCCCGCCGGCATCGGCGGCAGCTTGCCGCCGAACTGCTTCTCGATCTCGGCGATCTGCTCCGGCGTCGGCTCCGGCATGCCCGGCGGCAGCTTCATGCCGCCCGGCAATCCGCCCGGCATGCCGCCGCCCAGACCGAACATGTTGCCGAGCGCCTGGCCGATGCCGCCGCGCTTACCCGAGCCCATCGCCTTCATCATGTCGGCCATGGTCCGGTGCATCTTGAGGAGCTTGTTGATCTCCTCGACCTTGACGCCGGCACCCGTCGCGATGCGCTTCTTGCGGCTGTTCTTGAGGAGGTCGGGGTTCTTGCGCTCGCCCGGCGTCATCGAGGAGATGATGGCGCGCTGACGCTTGAACATCTTCTCGTCGAGATTGGCGCCCTCGACCTGCTTCTTCATCTGCCCCATGCCGGGCAGCATCCCCATCAGGCCGCCGATGCCGCCCATCTTCTCCATCTGGGCGAGCTGCATCGACAGGTCTTCGAGGTCGAACTTGCCCTTCCGCATCTTCTCGGCGGTGCGCAGGGCCTGCTCGTGGTCGATGGTCTCGGCCGCCTTCTCGACGAGCGAGACGATGTCGCCCATGCCGAGGATGCGGTTGGCCACCCGCTGCGGGTGGAACTCCTCCAGCGCGTCGACCTTCTCGCCGACGCCGACGAGCTTGATCGGCTTGCCGGTGACGGCGCGCATGGAGAGCGCCGCGCCGCCGCGGGAATCGCCGTCCATGCGGGTCAGCACGATCCCGGTGACGCCGAGGCGCTCGTCGAAGGCGCGCGCGGTGTTGACCGCGTCCTGGCCGGTGAGCGCATCGGCCACCAGCAGGACTTCGTGGGGTTTCGTCGCCGCCTTGACCTCGGCGGCCTCGTTCATCAGGCCCTCGTCGACCGTGGTGCGGCCGGCGGTGTCGAGCATGACCACGTCGAACCCGCCGAGGCGGGCGGCTTCCATGGCACGCTTGGCGATCTGCACCGCCGACTGACCGGCGACGATCGGCAGGCTCTCGACCTCGACCTGCTTGGCGAGCACCGCCAACTGCTCCATCGCCGCGGGACGCCGCGTGTCGAGGGAGGCGAGCAGCACCCGGCGCTTGTCACGCTGGTTCAGCCGCCGGGCGATCTTGGCCGTGGTGGTCGTCTTGCCCGAGCCCTGGAGGCCGACCATGAGGATGGCGACGGGGGCGGGTGCGTTGAGATCGACGACGCTGGCATCGGTGCCGAGCATCGCGATGAGCTCGTCGTTGACGATCTTCACGACCATCTGGCCGGGCGTCACCGACTTGAGCACGACGGCGCCCACCGCCTTCTCGCGCACCTTATCGGTGAACGAGCGCACCACCTCCAGCGCCACGTCGGCTTCGAGCAGCGCGCGTCGCACCTCGCGTATGGCGGCGGTGACGTCGGCTTCCGTCAGGGCGCCGCGGCGCGTCAGGCCGGAGAGGATACCGGAAAGGCGGTCGGAAAGGCCTTCGAACATGTGTCGCGTCAGCCTGGGCTACTGGTGAAGGCCGGCATTGGCCACGCGGCGCGCGCGGAGCGCATCCTCGAAGGAGGCCACCGCACGGGCGAACTTGTCCCGGCACGCCGCATCGCAGAAACCCACCACCGCACCGTTGTAGAGGGTCAGCGCCTCGGGCACGATCGGCTTGCCCGACCACGGGCAGAGGTCGTTGACCGCATCCTCGATGCGAAGGGTGGTGTCGCTCGCGGGCGCCATGGCAGGGCTCGTTTGACGCTTCGGCGCACGTCCGGCAACGACAAGGGCGCCCGAGGGCGCACACGCGCTGTCGGACGTTGACCTCCGGCCCCTCGGGCCGGTCGGCGGCTCATCGTGACGTTCGAACGTCGAAATGGAGCCGGGCGGATAGGCCCTGGCCCGCTCCAAGTCAATCCCAAGCCCGTTTCCTATCAGGGCCATCGCTCGAAAGCGATGACCCTGATTTATTGCCGGCCTCACTCGCCGGCGCCCGCCTCCGCGGGCTTAGGCTTCCGCTCCGCTCGATGCTTTCTGGGGCTCACGCCCAGAAAGCCCGCTCCGCGCGGCGCTCTTCGCGCCGCGAAGCCGCGCCTGCGGCTTCGAGCGATGGCCCTGCATTTTCCAGGGCGATCTCGAAGGATGGGCTGCCCGCTGACTGATGCGGGACTGTACCCGAAACGGACGTAAGCGGATGGTTAAGCTTTACTCTTCGTTAAGCATGTTGGGGTCTGATGCTCGTCAACGCACCGCTGGAGGTGCCCGAGGACTTCCCGATGTCGGAACCCGCGCGACAGGCCCCGTCCCCCGAGCCCGGTCTCCGGTCTCCCGCTGCCACCGCGCCGCTGCGGGATTGGCTCGCCACCATGCGCACCGCCATGTCCGACACGCCTGCCGTCGAGACGCGCAGCGCGGAGCCCGCTCCCGCCGAGCCGGACGCCGAGGCCCGCAACAGCGGCTGGTCGCCCCGCCTCGTCTCCGTCGCCGCAAAGTCGGCTGAGGCTGCCGACGAGGACGTCGCCGAGATCATGGCCGAGAACATGATGCTGAAGGCCCGGCTCCGGCTGGAATCCGAGCGCCGCGACGAGCTTCAGGTCATCCTGGCCCAGGAAATCCGCGAGCTGCGCGCCCACATCGCCGAAGAGGTCGGCAAGATGGACGACCTGCGGACCGAGCGCGATCTCTGGCGCGCCCGCTGCGAGGCCCTGGCTGCCCCGCTGTTCCAGGTTCAGCACCGCTGAGCGTTTCCGAAACACGAGAAATGCGAAGGGCCGCCCCGAGGGGCGGCCCTTCCATTGTCGAACCGGTCAGTCCGACGAAACCTGCTGAGATCCCGCGAGTGCGTTAGGCGCACACGCCGGAGGCAACAGTCCAGGTCTTGGTCGTCGGCGACGGCTGATGACAATGAGACACTGGATCACCTCCTTTCGTTCGTTGCGGATGAGCCCAAGGTAGGGGTGATTTTCGCCGTGCGAAAGAGCCTTGGCGGCCGATCCGGTGCGTTGTCTCGCCGCGGTGCAGCATGCGGTTCCGCCGCGGCAATCGCTGACAGCGATTCCCCAGGCTTCTCTTCCGGCCTCGAGCGCCGGCGGTCGCCCCCGCGAACTTAGGCTGTCGCTCCTCTCGGTGTTTTTCAGGACCAAGATCCTGAAAACCGCTCCGCGCGGCGCTCTTCGCGCCGCGAAGCCGCCCGAGCGGCTTTGAGCGATGGCCCTGAAGGTCTCATATTCGTGCCGCTGGCCGCCGGGCGGCGAGGAGCCTAAAGAGGGCGCCCGTCAGCATCGGGCCCGTCAGACGCCATGTCCTCCGCCACCGCCCCGCGCATCTCTACCGACGACGCCCTCGATCCGCGCGCCATGCGCGAGCCGTTGTCGAACGCCTGGTACTGCGCCGGCCGTGCCTCGGCGGTCGCGGGCGGAAAGATGCGGGCCGTCGCGCTCAACGGCGAGCAGGTCGTGCTCGGCCGGGCCAAGGACGGCAGCCTGTTCGCGCTGCGCGATCGCTGTCCCCATCGTGGCATGGCGCTTTCCAAGGGCAAGTTCGACGGCGACACGCTGATGTGCCCGTTCCACGGCTGGCGCTTCGGCACCGACGGGCGCTGCCGCGACGTGCCGACGCTCTCCGCGCACGACGCCTCGGACTTCTCGCGCATCGCGGTCCACCGCTTCCCCATCGTCGAGAGCGCGGGCTTCCTCTGGGTCAATCCGCATCTCGGCCCCTCCGACCCCGGCGCCGTGCCGGCGGTGCCCTCCCTCGATTTCGAGCCGGCCGGCTGCCTCGTGCTCGAACTGGAGGTCGAGGCCTCGTTCGATCTGACGACGCTGAGCCTCGTCGATCCGGGCCACGTCGCCTTCGTCCACGACACGTGGTGGTTCCGGCCCTCGAAGGAGCTGCGGGAGAAGGTGAAGACCTTCCAGCCCGTGCCGCACGGCTTCGTCATGACGAGCCACGCGACCACGACGAGTTCGCCGGTTTACCGCCTGCTCGGCGGGGCGCCGGAGGTCGAGATCGAGTTCCGCCTGCCCGGCGTGCGGCTGGAGCGGATCAAGGCGGGCACGAAACGCGTAGCCAACTACACCTTCGCCACGCCGATGGGCCCCAACCGGACGATGCTGACCAACGCGCTCTATTGGAGCATGCCGGCGCTCAACCTCCTGAAGCCGATCGCCCGGCCGCTGATGCGCCAGTTCCTGACCCAGGATCAGCAGGTGCTCCAGCACGCGCAGGCGGGCCTCGACCGCAAGCCGACCATGGTGCTGCTCGGCCAGGGCGATCTGCCCTCACAATGGTATTTCCGCCTCAAGCGCGAGGCTCTGGAGGCGGCGCGCGAGAGCCGCCCCTTCGCCAACCCCCTGACCCGCCAGGAGCTGCGCTGGCGCTCGTGAGGCCCTGCGCCGCGCTTGAACCGCGGACCGGACAGGCCATCTTGGCCGTATGAAGAAGCGTGGCCTGCTCACGGTCGCCAGCGCGGCCACGGTGATGACCCTCGGGGGTGTCGGCTACGCCGCGCATCGCCGGAACAAGAACCCCTATTACCGCGGCCCCCAGAGCGCGCATTTCGACGGGCTGCGCTTCCACGCCCCGAACCAGCCGCCCGACAAGTCGCTCTCCGACCTCGCTCGCTGGCGCCGGACCGGCAAGCCCGAGGCGTGGCCCGCGAGCTTCCCGAGCCCGTTTCCGGCGGACAGGCCGCCGGAGCGGTTCGAGGGGCTTCGCGTCGTCCTGATCGGACATGCGAGCTACCTGTTCCAGGTCGCGGGCCGCAACATCCTGGTCGATCCGGTCTATGCCAAGCGCGCGAGTCCGGTCCGCTTCGCCGGGCCGAAGCGGGTCAACGCGCCGGGCATCGCCTATGCCGACCTGCCGCCGATCGATGCGGTGCTGATCACGCACAACCATTACGACCATCTCGACGGGCCGACGATCGCCCGCCTGTGGCAGGACCACCAGCCGCTGATCGTCGCCCCGCTCGGCAACGACGCGATCCTGCGCGGCTACGACGAGACCATGCATGTCGAGACCCACGATTGGGGCGAGTCGGTCGATCTCGGCGCCGGCATCACCGTGCATCTGACGCCGGCCAACCACTGGTCGGCGCGCGGCTTCAACGACCGGCGCATGGCCCTGTGGTGCGCCTTCGTGCTCACGACGCCGCGCGGCGTGCACTACCATGTCGGCGATACCGGCCTCGGCGACGGCGCGCTCTTCCGCGAGATCCGCGCCCGGTTCGGCCCGCCCCGGCTCGCGACCCTGCCCATCGGCGCCTACGAGCCGCGCTGGTTCATGCAGCCCCAGCACATGAACCCCGCCGACGCGGTGGAAGCGCTGGGCCTGCTCGGCGCCGATCAGGCGCTCGGCCACCATTGGGGCACGTTCAAACTCACCGACGAGGGCATCGAGCGCCCCGTCGAAGCGCTGGGCGAAGCGCTGACGGCGGCCGCGCTGCCGCCGGAGCGGTTCCTGGCGCTACGGCCGGGGCAGGTTTGGGAAGGGTAGGGGCGGCGGGTCTACAATCACGCGTTGCGCTCTTCACGGCTTGATGGCAGCGTGACCGGAAGAGCGGATCGAGTCGTGAAGGTATGCCGGACCTTGCCCGAGCAGGAGACGCTTTATCCCCTCGAGTTCGTCGTGCCGTCCACTCCGGTTTCGCTTCAGGCGAGCAGCCGCTCGAAGGAGCGTTGGAAATCCGCCGTCAGAGAGGCTGCGCGGGAGCGGATTCGTGAAACCGATCCCCTGGGCTTTCTTGATCGGCGCCCATTAGGTCTGACAATCTATTACTTTGCAGCTCTGCCGATGGAAGGCGACATCGACAATATCGTGAAACCGATCATGGATGCTCTGATCCACGTCGCCTGTATGACGGACAACGATGTCGAACGTGTCGTCGTCCAAAAATTCGAGCCCGAAGTGGGGCGTGCGTTCACCGATCCAAGTTCGCAGTTGGTGGCCGCTCTGGATGTTCCGCCCCCCGCTGTCTACGTCAGGATCGACGACGACCTGAGTTGGAGGTTCCTGTGACGGCACAGGTTCGATCGCTTCGGCCCGAGGCTGAGAAGCACTTCATCGACGCTTTGCGTCGGCGCTACGAGGAGCAGGGTTTCGCTTTCACGTCGGAGCCCGATCCGAAACAGCTTCCCGGATTTTTCGGTTCCTATGTTCCGGATGCGCTTGCTCAGAAGTCGGGACGCAACATCGTCATCGAGCTTGAGGAGCAGCCGACTTCATCGACACAGCGCGCTTTGTCCGAGATCAGGCGCCTCTTCGACGGGCATGCGGATTGGCAGTTCCGCGTGTTTTACACCGGAACCGATCCGCAACAGGCCGAGACGGTTGCGCCCGCCTCCCCGGATCTCATTCGGAAATCGGCTGACGAGGTGAAGGCACTCGCTGCGCAGGGCAACCTGCGGGCGGCGTTCATAGTGGGCTGGGCCCTGTTGGAGGCGGCCTTGCGGGCCCGTCGCGATGGATTGGAGAGTCTGTCGCGCAAACCCGGCACGGTCGTCCAGACGCTGGCAATGGAAGGCTTCATTGAGCCGCCAGCAGAGCGCCGATTGCGCGAACTGATTCCACTGAGAAACCGCATCGTTCACGGCGATCTGACGGTCGAGCCGACGACGGCGGAGATCGAGTTCGTCCTCGCGACCATCGAAAACGTTTTGGACGCCGACTTGTCTTAAGCACTCAAGGGCTCTGCGACGTCCGCCGTCTGGCCGCCAGCGTGATCCCCGCCGAGGCCGCCACGATGCAGGCGATGGCCCAGCCCTGCACCGGGGTCAGCCGCTCGTCGAGCAGGGCGAGGGCGGCCACCGACGCAACGGCCGGCTCCAGGCTCATCAGCACGCCGAAGGCCGGGCGGGGCAGGCGGGTGAGGGCGAACATTTCGAGCGAATAGGGCAGGGCACTCGATAGGACGGCGATGACGAGACCCGTCGCGAGCGTCGCCGGGGTGAACAGGTCGGTGCCGGCCTCCACGAGGCCCACCGGTGCGACGACGAGGGCGGCGATCGCCATGCCGAGCGACACCGCCCGACCGCCGCCGGCCCGGCCGGCGCGCTGGCCGAACACGATGTAGGCCGCCCAGCACAGGCCTGCGCCCAGCGCCAGTGCCGCGCCCGTCGGATCGAGGGTGCTCGTCTCGCCCAGCGGCAGCAGCAGGCCGAGCCCGAGCACCGCGAGGCCGATCCAGGCGAAGTCGCGTGCCCGGCGCGAACCCGCCAGCGCCACCGCCAGCGGACCGGTGAACTCGATGGCCACCGCGATGCCGAGCGGGATCGTGCGGAGCGACAGGTAGAACAGCAGGTTCATGAGCCCGAGCGCCGCGCCGTAGAGCGCGATGGCGCCGATCTCGCCCCGCTCAAGACTGCGCCGCCACGGCCGCCAGACCGCGAGCAGGATCAGCGCCGAGAAGCCAACGCGGAGTGTCGTGACACCCGCCGCGCCGACGACCGGAAACAGCCCCTTGGCGAGCGCGGCGCCGCTCTGGATCGAGACCATCCCCGCCAACAGGGCGAGGATCGGCAGGGCGATGTCGGGCGCGGCGTTGCGTCCGTGCACGGTCAGAGGATGAAGCGGCTCAGATCGGCGTTGGCGGCCAGATCCTCGACCCGGTCGCGCACATAAGCCGCGTCGATCGGCACCGTCTCGCCGGAGCGGTCGGTGGCGGTGAACGAGATCTCGTCGATCACCCGCTCCAGCACGGTCTGCAGCCGGCGGGCGCCGATATTCTCCACCGAACCGTTCACCTCGACGGCGACGCGGGCGAGCGCGTCGATGGCGTCCTCGGTGAAGTCGAGGGTGACGCCTTCCGTCTCCATCAGCGCCACCGTCTGCTTGATGAGGCTGGCTTCGGTGGCGGTGAGGATCTGCTTGAAATCCTCGACGGTGAGTGGCTGCAACTCGACGCGGATCGGCAGGCGGCCTTGCAACTCGGGCAGCAGGTCGGACGGCTTCGAGACGTGGAAGGCGCCGGACGCGATAAACAGGATGTGGTCGGTCTTCACCGGCCCGTGCTTGGTCGCCACCGTGGTGCCCTCGATCAGCGGCAGCAGGTCGCGCTGCACGCCCTCCCGGGAGACGTCGGCACCCGAGCGGCCCTCGCGGGCGCAGATCTTGTCGATCTCGTCGAGGAAGACGATGCCGTTGTCCTCGACCTCGCGGATCGCCTCGCGGGTCAGCGCGTCGTCGTCCACGAGCTTGTCGCTCTCCTCGGCGATCAGCGGCGCGTAGGCCTCCGCCACCGTGATGCGGCGCGGCTTGCCGCGCTGGCCGCCGAGCGCCTTGCCGAGCATGTCGGAGATGTTGATCGCCCCCATCGAGGCGCCGGGCATGCCGGGGATCTCGAACATCGGCATGCCCTGCGAGCCGGACGGGGCCAGTTCGATCTCGACTTCTTTGTCGTCGAGTTCGCTCGCCCGCAGCTTCTTGCGGAAGCTTTCGCGCGTCGCCTGGCTCGCGGTCGGCCCCACCAGGGCATCGAGGATGCGGGATTCGGCGGCCGCTTCCGCCTTGGCCTTCACCGCCTTGCGCTTCTCTTCCCGCGTCAGGCCGATGCCGACCTCGACGAGGTCGCGCACGATCTGCTCCACGTCGCGGCCGACATAGCCCACCTCCGTGAACTTGGTGGCCTCGATCTTGAGGAAGGGCGCGCCCGCGAGCCGGGCGAGACGCCGGGCGATCTCGGTCTTGCCGCAACCCGTCGGGCCGATCATCAGGATGTTCTTGGGCGCCACCTCGTCCCGCAGCGGCCCTTTCAGTTGCTGGCGCCGCCAACGGTTGCGCAAGGCGATCGCGACCGCGCGCTTGGCGTCCTTCTGGCCGACGATGAAGCGGTCGAGCTCGGAGACGATCTCGCGGGGAGAGAAGGTGGTCATCGGGCTCCTGCGGCCGTTTTTTTGGGACGTGTGGGGCGGCGCGCCGGGCGCGGGGCCTTTCCCACGAACGATCTAAGCGGGCGAGGCCCGGCTTTCCAGGGAGCGCGGCCCTCAGGCCGCGTCGAGGGTTTCGATCACGAGGTTGCCGTTGGTGTAGACGCAGATCTCGGCGGCGATCTTCATCGACCGGCGCACGATCGCCTCGGCGTCGAGCTCGCCGTCCTCCAGCGCGCGGGCGGCGGAGAGGGCGTAGTTGCCGCCCGACCCGATCGCCATCACCCCGGTCTCGGGCTCCAGCACGTCGCCGGCGCCGGACAGCAGCAGGCTGACCTCCTTGTCGGCCACCAGCATCATCGCCTCCAGCCGGCGCAGATAGCGGTCGGTGCGCCAATCCTTGGTGAGTTCGACGCAGGCGCGGGTGAGCTGGCCGGGATACTGCTCCAGCTTGGCTTCCAGTCGCTCGAACAGGGTGAAGGCGTCGGCGGTGGCACCGGCGAAGCCGCCGATCACCGTGCCCTTGGCGAGGCGCCGGACCTTGCGGGCGTTGCCCTTCACGATGGTCTGGCCGAGGCTGACCTGACCGTCGCCGCCGATCACCACCCGGCCGCCCTTGCGGACCATGAGGATCGTGGTGGCGTGCATCTGCGGCAGGCGATCGTCGGTTTGGGCCAAGGAAACGCTCCGGTTCGAGGGAAAAGGCCGAGCCTCAGTTAGGCGCTCGAACGCCCGCCTCCAAGGTCAGCCCCGGCATCGGCAGGCTCGGCCGCTGCGCGAAAAAGCTCCGCGCAAGCCACTATGCCTATTGGCTCGGACAAAGGGCCGCCGCGCGTCGGCACCCGTCCCGCAGCGGTGTCCCCCGGAGTCTTCTCATGGGAATCCTCGTCGGCCTCGTCATCGCGATCGGCTGCATGCTCGGCGGCTTCGTCGCCATGGGCGGGCACCTGATCGTGATCTGGCAGCCCTGGGAGTTCGTCATCATCTTCGGCATGGCGGCGGGCACCTTCGTCATCGCCAACCCGATGAAGACGGTGGTCGATTCCGGCAAGGCGACGATGGAGGCCTTCACCAACAAGGGGCCGAAGCGCCAGGACTTCCTCTCGCTGCTGGGGCTCCTGCACGCCCTGATGCGCGACTTGAAGACCAAGCCGCGCAACGAGGTCGAGACGCATTTCGACGATCCGGCGAATTCCGAGATCTTCAAGAACTATCCTGAGGTGACCAAGGACCAGGATCTGGTGCTGTTCATCTGCGACTATTGCCGTCTGATCCTTATCGGCAACGCCCGCTCGCACGAGATCGAGGCGCTGATGGAGGAGGAGATCGGCACGCACAAGAAGTACAAGCTCAAGCCCTATGCCGCGATCAACACCGTGGCGGAGGCGCTGCCGGCGCTCGGCATCGTCGCGGCGGTGCTCGGCATCGTGAAGGCGATGGGCGCGCTCGACCAATCGCCGCAGATCCTCGGCGGCCTCATCGGCGCGGCGCTCGTCGGCACCTTCATCGGCGTGTTCGCGTCCTACGGGATGCTCGCCCCGCTTGCCGTGAAGATCAAGGGCGTGCGCGAGAAGCAGTGCAGCGTCTACACCATCGTGAAGCAGAGCCTGATCGCCTACATGAACGGCGCGCTGCCCCAGGTCGCGATCGAGCACGGCCGCAAGGGCATCGCCGGCGCCGACCGCCCGACCATCGACGAGGTCGAGAGCGCCACCGTGCCCGGCGCCCGCGCCGAACCGGCCGCGGCGTAAGGGGTCGATCGCAGATGGACGAGACCGAAACCCCCGAGGCGGCACTCGACACGGCCCCCGCGGGAGCCCCCGAGGCGGCCCCCGAGCGCCGGCCCGAATTGCCCCCGTTCGTGACGGCGGCCAAGCCGGCAACCGACATCCGCACCCGCATCCAGGAGGCCGGCGGCCTGTCGCTCGACCGGCTGCCGATGCTCAGCGTGGTGTTCGACCGCCTCGCCACCGCCTGCAGCGATGCGGCCAAGCACCTGGCCGCCTCCACGACCTTCTACTCCCTGAGCGGGGTCGAGAGCGGGCGCTTCGGCGAGTTCCTCGACGCCTATGACGCCAACGCCGTGGTCGGCATCTTCCAGGCGCCGGAATGGGACGGCCACGTCCTGGTCGGACTCGACCGCGACTTCCTCTACACCATGGTCGAGGTGCTGTTCGGCTCCGACGGCGCCGAGCCGCCGGTGGAGGACGAGCGCACCTTCTCGGCGATCGAGCTTCGCATCGCGCAGATGGTGTTCGAGCAGGTCGGCAAGGCGCTCGAATCCTCCTTCGGCCTCGTCTCGCAGACGGCCTTCCGCCTGGAGCGGATGGAGACCCGGATGGAGTTCGCGGTGATCGGCCGCCGCTCCAACAAGGCGGTGCAGGCCAAGTTCCTGCTCCAGGCGCTCAACCGCGGCGGCGAGATGTTCCTCATCATCCCGCAGACGGTGCTGAACCCGCTGCGCCCGGCGCTCGGCAAGGTGCTGACCGGTGAATCCGCCGCCCGCGATCCCCGCTGGGCCGAACAGATCGCGGCGGAGGTGCAGAAGACGACCGTGCGCCTGCGCGCCGTCCTCGAGGAGCGTCACCTGACGCTCGGCGAGATCGCCGGACTGAAAGTCGGGCAGGTGCTCACCCTCGACGCGACGCCCGCGACGCGGATCAAGCTCGAGGGCAACGACCGGCCGCTCTTCTGGTGCCGGGCCGGCCAGTCGCAGGGCAGCTACGTCCTGCGGGTGGAGGAATCGATCAATCCGGAGAAGGAGGGCGGCCATGGGCTCCTTGGTTGACGGCGTGCTGCTCGTCGCGCTCGTGGCGACGAGCGCCTGCGTGCTGCCGATGTACCTGAAGCTCAAGCGTCTCGACCGGACCCAGGCCGAGTACGGCGCCGCCGTCGCCGCCTCCGGCGTCGCGCTAACGCAAGCCGGCGAGGCGGTACGCTCCTTCAAGGAGGAGGGCCGCGAGGTTCTGGACGCCCTGAGCCTCAAGATCGAGGAAGCGCGTGCGGTGCTCGACACGCTGGAGGCGTCGCGCGCGGCCCTCGTCGCGGCCCGCTCGGAGAGGCCGTGAGGCGGAGCCTGTCTCAGTCGTCGCTCTGCTTCTTGGTTTTCTCGACGATGGCGCCGGTCTGCGGATCGAGCTGAACCTTGACGCTCCGGCCGTCCCGGACCGCCTTGGCCTTCCACACCCCGTCATCGGCCTCAATGCTGCGCACCGTGCCGTAACCGGCTTCCGCGAGCTTGGTCAGCACTTGGTCGATCGGCATCCAGTCCTTTCCGGGCGTGTCGGCATGCGCCGACGCTGCGAGGAGGCCGGTTGCCAGCGTGGCGGCGGCGAGGGTCTTGAGGGTGTTCATGGGGTTCGGCTCCTGTCGGGTGTCGTGATGCCCCCTTTTGTCACCGGAGAACCCCGCGAACCTGACGGACGCCGTCAGCGAAATGTCAGCCGCGGCGGCCCGCGCGAAGCGTCAACCTGACGACATGCGGCGACAGCCTCGCGTCAGCCAAGCCGGCTAGACCGTCCTGACGCACGAAGCGGACCCGAAGAGCCCGAGCGATGAGCAGCAGCCCCTTCCCCGATACCGATCTGGCCGGCACCGAGCCCCGCGTCGGCGACGGGCGCAACCTCGATTCGATCCTGCGCATCCCGGTGCTGATGCAGGTCGTGCTCGGTTCGGCGACCATGCCGGTGGCGGATCTGATGAAGCTCGGGCGCGGCGCCGTCGTCCCCCTCGACCACCGGGTCGGCGAGCCGGTGGACGTGATGGTCAACGGCCGGGTGATCGCGCGGGGCGAGATCGTGATCGTCGAGGAGGACAATTCCCGGTTCGGCGTGTCGCTGACCGAGGTGGTCGGCCCCTCCGCCACCGACCAGAACACCTGAGCCCGGGCGAGAACGGGCCGCCATGTCTTCGAGCCCTCTGGCATCGAGCTCCGTCCCATCGGACGCCGTCTCCTCAGGCGCCGTCGCTCCCCGTGCGGTGGCGACCCGGCGGCTCGAGCCCGTCGATCAGGTCGCGGCGCTGCTGCTCGCCATGGGCAAGCCCGCGGCCGGGCGCCTCATCAAGTATTTCGAGCCGGACGAGCTCAAGCGCATCACCCGCTCGGCCTCGAATCTCGGCGCGGTCAGCCCCGAGCAGCTCGACACGGTGGTGGAGCATTTCTCCGCCGAGTTCTCCGCCGGTAACAGCCTGATCGGCACCGCCAGCGAGGTCGAGAAGCTGCTCAGCGGCCTGCTGCCGGCCGACCAGATCGCCGACATCCTCGCCGACGTGCGCGGCAGCGCCACCCGCTCGGTGTGGGATCGGCTCGGCACCGTGCAGGAGAGCGTGCTGGCGAGCTACCTCGTCAAGGAGCACCCGCAGACCGCCGCGCTGATCCTGTCGAAGGTGAAGCCCGCCACCGCCGCCAAGGTGATGGGCCACCTGCCCGCGCCGGTGCGCAACACGGTGATGCGGCGGATGCTGAGCTTCAAGCCGATCGTCGACGACGTGCTGCACGCGATCGAGAAGACCCTGCACGAGGACTTCATGATCAACGGCGCGCGCAATTCCGGCGCCGACACGCACGCCAAGATGGCCGACATCATCAACAAGATGGAGCGCCAGCAGATGGACGACGTGCTCTCCAGCCTCGGCGAGTCGCGTCCGAAATCGGTCGAGATCCTCAAGGGTCTGCTCTTCACCTTCGACGACATCGTCAAGCTGGCGCCGCGCGCCCGCACCACCCTGTTCGATGCCGTGCCCAACGACCGGCTGGTGCTGGCGCTGAAGGGGACGGAGGCCGACTTCCGCACCACGGTGCTCAGCGCCCTCTCGGCGCGCGTGCGCCGCATGGTCGAGCACGAGCTGAACGGCGGCGAGCCGGCGGCGCAGCGCGACGTGCTGGAGGCGCGCCGCACCATCACCGATCTGGCGATGGAGATGGCCGGCCGCGGTGAGATCGAGATCAATCCGGGAGGCGAGGATGAAGCGCTCATCCGCTGATCCGCGTCCCCGGCGTCAGCTTCGGCATCGGCGGGGCTGATGCGTGGCGGACGACGACAAGGAGAGCAAGACCGAAGCCGCCACCGAGCGGCGGGTGCGCGACGCGATCGAGAAGGGCGACATCCCGTTCTCGCGCGAGGCGCCGGTCTTCGCCTCGACGCTCGGCCTGCTGATCGCGCTGGCCCTGTTCGCGCGGGGGCAGGCGGCGCAGCTCGCCGGCGACTTCGCGCCGCTCCTCGACGATCCGCGCGGCTTCTCCCTGGAGTCCGGCGGCGACGCGATGCTGCTCCTCAGCCGCGTGGCGCTGGCGGCCGGGCGCTTCCTGCTGCCGATCCTGCTGATCCTGGCGGTCTGCAGTCTCAGCGCCTCGCTTCTGCAGAACCTGCCGCGCTTCGTTCTCGACCGGATCACGCCGAAATGGTCGCGGGTGTCGCCGATGGCGGGTTTCGCGCGAATCTTCGGAACCTCGGGTCAAGTCGAGTTCCTGAAATCCCTCGTTAAATTCCTGTCGGTCAGTGTCGTTGCCCTTCTGCTCCTGCGCTCGGAGCGGACAAGAGCCGTGAACGCCATGTTCGTCGATCCGAGCCAACTGCCCGAACTGATCCTGACGGTCGCGATCCGTCTGGTCTCGGCTGTGGCCATCGCTACCATCGTCATCGTCGCGGGCGATCTCGTCTGGGCGCGGCTGCGCTGGCAGCGCTCGCTGCGGATGTCGCACCAGGACATCAAGGACGAGCACAAGCAGACCGAGGGCGATCCGTCGGTCAAGGCTCGGCTGCGCTCGCTCGCCCAGGACCGCGCCCGCAACCGGATGCTCGCCAATGTCGACCGGGCGACCGTAGTGATTGCCAACCCGACCCATTTCGCGGTGGCCCTGCGCTACGAGCCCAGCGAAAACCCGGCCCCCCTCGTAATCGCCAAGGGGCAGGACCTCATCGCGCTGCGTATCCGCGCGATCGCCGAGGAAAAAGGCATCGCCGTGATCGAGGACAAGCCTCTCGCAAGATCCCTGTACGATGCTGTGCAGGTCGATCAGACGATTCCTGCAGAATTTTACCGCGCCGTGGCGCAGATCCTTTTCTTCCTTTTCGCGAGAGCCCGATGACCCCTCAGGTCCAACGTTTCGCGCCAGGACCGTCGGCCGTCCCGCACAGCCATGCGGCGGCCGAACAGATCTTCGCCGAGGCGCTGCGCGACTTCATCGCCGAGCTGTGCCTGCTCGACGGCGGCGTGCTGATCGGCTGGATCCGCGGCGAGCGGCACGGCAACATCGCCGACATCGTCTCCTCCTCGGCCGAATTGTTCTTCAAGGAATCGGTGCTGACCTACGCCGACGCAGCCGATGTGTGCCTCGATTGGGGCCGCTCCATGCAGGTGGTCCTCGATCTCGAATTCGCGGCCGAGTCGGTGACGGTCTTCTTCAAGCTCGTGCTCGACGAGGTGTTCGCGGGCGTCGCGATCCAGCGAATCGTTGCGGAGGAGACGGCAGCGCTCTCCCTGGAAAACTTCGCCCACGCCCTCCGTCAGGCCCGGGTCGGGCACGCGTGAAGCGGCGCGAATGCCACGCGCATCACACGAACACCGTCACTGTCTGAAAATGTACAATCAGTAGATTGACCCCCTTGCGGCCGCGCTCCATGAATCGGGTGCGGCAGCGTCTCGATGCGTTGCGGAAGGCGGCGGAGACGGTCTTCCGGTGGCGCCCGAAACCTGCCCAGATCGCGGCGCAGTGGCAGGGCGATCCGGCGGGATCAGGGGGATGGTCGTCGATGTATTATCCTGGTCGATCCGCGCGATACCGTGAACGCGGGTTACAAGGCCAGCTTCGAGCGTGAGGGCATTTCCTCGTTCGCGCTCATGCCCGACGAGTTCCTGAGTTGGCTCCGGGCAGCCTCTCCCGCCGACCTCGAAGCGATCCAGGGCTTCCTTCTCGGCGATTTCGCGGAGCGGGCGAAATGCGCGGGCGTCATCCGCAAGCAGTCCCGCGCACCGATCATCGCGCTCGCCGATCTGCGCTCGCTCGAGCAGACCGTCGAATTGCTGGAAGCCGGCATCGACGACGTGCTGCCCAAGCCCGTCCATGTCCGCGAGATCCTGGCCCGCTCGGAAGCGATCTGGCGGCGGGTCAACGGGGCCGTTCAACCGAGCGAGGCGGAGGGCGAGACCGAGGGCGAGGCCCGTGGGCCGGACCGGCTCAAGGTCTTCCACGACGGGCGCGACCCGGAGATCGACGGCGTGCCGCTGTCCCTGCCGCGGCGGGAGCGGCACATTCTCGAATATCTCGTACGCAATCGCGGGCGCCGGCTCACCAAGACCCAGGTCTTCAACGTGGTCTACGGCGTCTACAGCAACGGCGTCGAAGAGAGCGTGATTGAGGGTCATGTGAGCAAGCTGCGCAAGAAGCTCGCCGAGCGGCTCGGCTACGATCCGATCGAAGCCAAGCGGTATATGGGCTACACCTACGTCGGGTGAGCCGGATCTACTGGCAGAACGTCTTCGCACCCGGCGTCCAGTTGCCGAAGCCGGTGGCGACCATGTTGGTGATGACCCGGCAGACATAGACCTTCTGCGCCGGGTTGTTGTTCGGCCCGGCATGGTAGCGCGCCACGGCGAGCGTCCAGCTTCCCTCGCGCTCCTTCAGCTCCTTCAGGAAGCGCGTCGCGTATTCGACGTTCTGGGCCGGGTCGATCATCGCCTCCAGCGAGGCGAATTTCGCCCGGTGATAGTGGTGGTTGATCTGCATGCAGCCGAGATCGACTAGGCGCACGCCCTCCTGCTGCGCCTGGGCGAGGCGCTGCATCACGTCGGCGGCGCCGCTGCCGAAATAGGCCTTGCCGCCGATATTCATGGCGTAGGGCTGGAGCGAGCCGCGGTTGCCGCTCTCCGTCAGCCCGACCGCGTAGAGCATGCCGAGCGGCACGCCGTGCTTGGCCGCCGCCTGCGCCATCTGGCGCTCGCAGACGCGGGAGGCGCCGGCCATCAGGGGACGTTTGGAGCCGCCCCGCGCGTCGCCGCCCAGTGCGCCCGTCTGCGCGGAGGCAGCCTCCGCAGCGCCCTCGGCGGCGGTGGAATGCGCGGCCGCCGCATTCGGGCCGGCGGCGCTAGAGATACAGGCTGCCGCGATCGCGCCCGCGAGAATCCGTCTCATGGTCCTGCTCCTCGGTTGGCGTGGCGGCCGCGTCCGCGCGCGGGGACGGGCGCCGGCCCGATTGGTCGGGCGTCGCTGCGCCCGGCTGTCTGTCGTGCTGGCCGCCCTGCGATCCGGCGAAGGACGCGAATCCCTGACCGCGCGGTCCGGATTCGCCCGCGCCGGGGCCGCCCGATTGAATCGTCACGGCCTCGGGCTCGTAGCCGGCTTCGCGCAGCAGGCCGGCGAGCAGGTCGCCCTCCTTGCGCAAGCGCTCGGCGGTCTCCTCGCGGCTGGTGCGCAGGCTCATTTCCAGCCGCCCGTCCTGCAGGCGCATCCGCACCAGCACCGAGCCGAGATCGGCCGGATGGAGCTGGAGCGTGAGGATCTTCAGCGGCCCGGCCTCGGTCGAAGCCGGAACGGGACGGGCCGATGGGGTCGCCATCGCCGCGGGTGCCGCCGGCAACTGGGCGGCAACCGCCTCGACGATCTGGCGCAGCGGCGAGGCCGGCGCCGGCGTCGGCATGCCGGCCGTCTCCTGCGGACCGGATGGCGCCAGTGGCATGTCCGGGCGCGGCGCTTCGATCGCCACCGCATCGCTTCCAGTCCTCTCGGCGCGCGCACCACCTTCGGCCTGCGGTCGCGGCATGGCCACGGCGGCATGCTCCGGCATCGTATCGGGGCGTGCGATGGCGGCCGGGCGATCCTGCCGCGATTCCGGGTCACGTCGGGTCTGCCCCGGCGTGCCGGGTTGGGTGACGGCGACCGGCTCGGGGAGGCTCGTGCTCTCCGGTTGATCGGGGAGCGCGGCGTTGTCCGCCGCACCGGCCGGCTCGGCCTGATCGCTCCGGGGCGCCGCGCGTCCGCGGGAAGCGGGGCTTCGCGGAGCTTCGGTGCCGGCCGCTTGCGCCGGGGGAGCGCCCGCCGCTTGCCGAACGGCCTCGTCCGGTGTCGGTGCAGGGCTCACCGCGGTCGATTCGGCGGGGCGGTCAGGGCCTGGAGCGGGCGAGGCCGGCCGCGCGGGTGTCGTGGCGGCCGGTGCCGTCAACGCGTTCGCGGGCGCCTCCGATGCCGCACGATCGGATGGCACGGCCGGATCGCGAGCGTCGCCGCGGGATGCCGGGGGCTGCATCGCGGCCGATCCCGGCGCGAGCGGTCCGTCCGGCCCGCCGGCCGGCAATGCCGACGGCACGGTCGCATCGGGCGCCTTTTCTTGTCTCACCAGAGCGGCCGGCGCGGCGCCGATGCTGCCGGATGTCGGGAGGGTCGGCGGCGCGGATAGCTCGTTCAGGCCCGGCTCCATGGCCGTTTGCGCCGGGGCCGCGGCGCCATGGGGGCGAACCGGCGCGAAATGCGTTTCCAGGCCGACCATCGACATCTGCAAGGCCGGCTCCGCCGGGGCCGGGCCGGGCCCTGATCCGGCGCGTGCGGCGGCTCGCTGCACCATGGCCTCCAGGCTGGCATCCGGGGGAACCGCGATGGCCGGCGCCGCGGGACCGGTGAGCGCCATTAGCGCCTGCAAGGCCGAGCCGCCGACGTCGAGGGTGGTTGCGGGCAAGGCCTCGGTGGGGAGGGAAGGCGGCATGTCCGTCCCGGCCTCGACCTGTTCCGCCGCGGCCTCTCCAGTCCGTGCCGTGCCGGTATCGGCCGTCCCGCGTTCCGCCGCCCCGTTCTCGAAGGCGCCGAGCATCGCCTCGAAGTCAGGCGGGACGCCCGCGCGCGCATCCTCGCCCACGGGCGCACGACCGGCCTCGGACTTCGGCCGCAGAAGGGGGAGGGTGTCGAGAGACCGCATCACGGGTCGATCGTCCGATGGTTGGAGTGCGGGGAAGACTCAAGGGGTGCGGGCGGGGGCATCCATGGCGCGCTCGGCCCGGGCCAGGGCTTCCTGCGCCCGCAGGAGCGAACCGGATTCCGGGATCGGCCGGCTCGAAGAGGGTGGCGGTGTCGCGGCGGCTTCGGCGACGGCGGAGGGCGTGCGGATCTGCCGGGCTGTGGAGAGCGCGGCATCGAGCAGTTCGGCGTCGGTCGGCACGAAATCGGTCCGGTCGAGGCCGCGCAGGGCCTCGTAGCCTTCTTCGAAGCGCCCGTCGGCCACGATCAGCGCCGCGCCGCGATAGAGCCGCGCCTGCGCGGCCGGCTGCGAATCCGGTGCGGCGAGCCCCATCGCCCGCTCGGCGGAAAACAGCGCGGTCTCGCGGCGGCCCTGTTCCAGCCCGGCGCGCGCCACGAGCAGGTAGAGGTCGCGCCGACCCTCGGGCTCGATCTCGTCGAGCATCCGTTCCAGGCTGGCGATGCGGGTGCGGTCGCTGTCGAAGTCGAGGCGGGTGAGCGCTCCGGCGAAGCGCTGGCGGAAGTTGCCGGCATAGACCGAGCGGCGGAACCGGCGCAGGTACTGGATCGCCAGCGCCTCGAAGCGGCGCGCATCGCCGCCCTGCGCCACGACGAAGATCTGGCGGCGCAGCGCCCCTTCCTCGACCAGCGTGCCGGGCGCCAGAAGCCGCGCGAGGTCGAGGAGTTCGAGCGACTTGACCGGCGCGTCGCGCACCATCAGCGCCGATTGCGTCAGCGCGAGCTGCCCAGCGAGGCCCGCGGGCATCGTGCGCGGGTCGATGCCGGCGAGCTTGGCCCGCGCCTCCCGCTCACGCCCTTCCAGATAGGCCAGCGCCCCGAGCGCCAGGGGCTGTTCCGCCTCCGGCACCTTACCGGACCTGAGAATCACCCGCAGGGCGCCCGGTCCGCCGCCCGCGAGCGCGAACGTGACGGCGGCGCGCACGTTCTCCGCTTCGGCCCAGGTTTCGGGATCGAGGGCGATCAGCCGCTGCTCGATATGGCCGAGGAGCTGACGCTGCGCGAGATGTGCCTGGGTCGAGCCGCGGGCGATGCGGTCCTGCAGGAGTTGGAGCGTCCGCGTCAGTTCGACCGGCAGGCCGTGCGCCTTCACCGGCAGCGGTTCGATCGGCTTTGCCGGGGCGCCATGTCCGCCATGGTCGTCGGCGGCATGGGCTTCCGCGGCGGGCGCGTGGGTGTCGCCGTGCTCGGCGGCCTGCGCTGGAGCGATGACAAGGCAAAGGGCGAGCGCGAGAGCCGTGAGGGCGTTGCGGGATACCCCTTCCATGGCCGTCGCGCGGCGGGATTGTTTCGCCGTCCGGCCCGTGATGACGGCCGAGCGGCTGAACCGGGCGAGAGGGCGCCTCGGAAGCGTCCGGAGCATCATTCCGGCAGCCCCCGCAGCAGGATTTCGATGCGGCGGTTCTCGGCGGCCTTGGGATTGTTGGCGATGCGGGGCTGGCGGTCGGCATAGCCCTCGATGCGGTCGATGCGGGCCTCGTCGAGGCCGCCGCGCACGAGCATGTAGGAGGCCATCTGCGCCCGCGCCGACGACAGGCGCCAGTTGTCGTAGGTCTCCGAGCGGAACGGGCGACCGTCGGTATGGCCGCGCACGACGACGCGACCGGGGCGGCTATTGAGGATCTTGGCGATGCGCTCCAGCGCCTTGACCACCTTCGGCGTCGGCTCGGCCGAGCCGATCCCGAACATGCTGTAATTGATCTCGTCGGTGATGCTGATGAGCACGCCCTCGCCGGTGCGCCGCACCTCGACCTGGGGCGCAGGCGCGCCGTTGGGCAGCGACGGCACCGCCCGCGCGATCTCCGCCTTCAGCGCGGAGAGTGCCGCGGTCTCGGCCGCCTTCGCGGCCTGATCGGCCGGCGCCGCCGATTCCTTTGCAGGGGTAATGTCCTTGGCAGGCGGCGCCTCGGCTTTCGCCAGAAGCGTCGGTTCGGGCGGGGCCGGCTTGGCTTCGGCCGGGGACGCGAGCGGTGCCGCCTCGGCCGAGGGCTTGGTGGGCTCGGCGCTCGGAATCGTCAGCGGCATCGGCTCGGCCGAGGCCAGCTTGACGCCGGCCTGCCGCATGGCATCGCTCAGGCTCTGGCGGGCGATGTCCTTGGCCGATTCCTTCTGCGGCTCCCTGGGCTTGGAGCCGGCGGTCTGGGCACGGGCGTCGAGGCGGGCCTCGGCCGGCGCGGTGGCGGCGGAGTCGAGGGCGCCGGGATTGTCCGTGCGTCGACGCGGCAGGGCGGCGACCTGCCAGTAGAGCGGGTCGAACGGGTCGCGTCCGGTCTCGCCGCCGGCCACGCCCGGCTGTCCGGCTTCGAGGGCGGAGGCATCCGCGCTCGCGGCCTCCGGCCCGGCGGCCTCGGCCTCCGCGGCCAATTTGGCGAGCACCGCGTAGGGGTCCTGGAACAGGGCGGATTCGCGGGCGCGGCTGCCCGGCGCGCCCGCCGCATCGCCCTTGCCCTCGGCATTGCCGCCGTCGCCTTTGCCCTTGCCGGACGGGGCGGGATCGTTGGGCGTGTCCTGCGGGTCGTTGACGCCCTTGCGGTCGTGGGTGACCTCGGCGAGCTTCACCGGGTTGAAGTACTCGGCGATGGTCTGCTTCTGCTCCTTGCTGGTGGAGTTGATCAGCCACATCACCAGGAACAGCGCCATCATCGCCGTCATGAAGTCGGCGAGCGCGATCTTCCAGGCGCCGCCGTGATGGCCCTCCTCGTGATCGCCGTGGCGCTTGATGATGATGATTTCGTGGGGGCGGTCCGACATCTTACGCCTCCGCGATCGCGGCGGTGATCAGGCGGCTCCAGGCCGCGAGTTCGGTCTCGATCACGGTCTCGCCCGCCCGCACCGTCACCTCCGGCCCCTCGGCCGCCTCAAAAGCGATCCCGGTCGAGCCGCCGAGCCTTGCGGCGAGCGCCGCGATCAGATCATCCGGCCCGCGCACCTGCACCGCCGCCCGTTGCGGCTCGGCCAGGATGCGCTTGAGGGCGGCGCCGAGTTCATCCAGCGCCTGCCGTTGCAGCGCCTCGCCCAGCACCGGCGCGATCAGCCGCGCGACACGGTCCGAGAGCGTGGCGTCGAGCGCCTGCATCGCCGCGACGAAGCCTTGCGCCAGGATCTCGCCCTGCGCTTCGGTCCAGTTGCGACGGGCCTGCGCCACTCCTTCCTCGAACAGGGCCTGCTGCGCCGCGCGTTCGAGCGCCGCTTGCGCCGACCACTCTTCCATCGCCTCGGCCCGGCCCTGTTCGCGCCCACGCGCTTCGGCGGCGGCGATCAGTGCCTCGCGATCCTCGGCCGGCCGCAGGGTGGCCGCGGCGGCGCGGGGCAGGAAGGGGTCGAGCTCGGCCTGGATTTCGATCGGAGCCGGTGCGGCCGGCTCCGCGGCAACGGGCGCGCGGAACCACGCCCCCGAAAAATCCGGCTCGCCCGAGAGCGCCGCAGGCGGCGGGGGAGGGGCGGAGAAGTCCGGCAGGTAGCGGGCGAGCACCGCGTCCATCACGCTGCCTCCTCACGCATGAGCCAGCGCTTGAGCACGGCTGCGACCTGCTCCTCGTCGATGTCGATGAGCTGCTCCAGCCGCTTCTGCGGCGAGCGGGCCATCTTGTCCTCCAGTTCCTCCAGCAGGCCGGCGACGCCGGGCGCGGGAAGCTTGGCCGCCTCGCCGGAGCCGGGAAGCGCGGCACCCGGTGCGGCCAGCGCCATCGTGCCGTCGGCGGCGAGGGCAGGTGCGCCCTCGGGGCCGGCGAGTGCCGCGACCTCGCTCTGGGCGGTCTCGGGCGTCGCCAGGATCGCGCGCAGGGCCGGACGCAGGCCGAACCAGATCAGCAGGCCCGCCACGACGAGGATCGTCGCCGCGTTGATGAGCGTGCCGGACTGCTTCATCATCACGTCGGTGAGCGAGAGCGGCGGCACCGGTTCCATCGGCTGTCCGTCGTTGACGAAGCCGACCGCCGCGACCTTGATCGTATCGCCGCGCTCCTTGCTGAAGCCCGCGGCCGAGCCCACCAGTTCCTCGATCTCGGCAATCTGCTTGTCGAGGCTGGCCTTGTCGTCGGGCCCGGCGAGCGCGGTCAGCCGCGAGCGGTTGACCAGCACCGCGACCGAGAGGCGGCGGATGGCGTAGCCGTCGCTCACCGTCTGGACCGTCTTCTGGGAGATCTCGTAATTGGTGAGATCCTCCTTCTTCGAGCTTTCGTTGCTCGACTGGTCGTTGCCGTCCGAGCGGGTGCGCTGGTCGGGCAGGTTCTCCTGCGCGCTGGTCGGGCGCTGGCTGTTGCGGTTCTGCGCGTTCTCACTCTCGCGCACCGAGCGCACCGAGCGCTCCACCCGCTGGTCGGGATTGAAGATCGTCTCGTTCGTGCTCGTCTTGTCAGTGTTGAGCTGGGTCGCGACGCTGATCTCGAAATTGCCGACGCCGAGATAGGGCGCGAGCGTGCGGCGGATGTTGTCCTGCATCTCGCGGCTTACCGACTTTTCCAGCGTCGCCATCTTGCCGGTGGGCGCCGTGCCGGCATCGTCGCCCGCGAGCAGCACCGTGCCCTCCGAGCCGATCACGGTGACGCGGTCGGGCTTCATGCCGGGGATCGCCGAGGCGACGAGCTGGCGGATCGCCTGCGCGCCGGACGTGTCGTCGGCCGGCTCGGTGCGCACCACCACGGAGGCGGAGGCCGGCTGCTGGTCGCGGCGGAACGAGCCGCGGTCGGGAAGCACCAAGTGCACGCGGGCGGCGCGCACGCCCTTCATGCCCTGGATCGTGCGGGCGATCTCGCCTTCGAGCGCCCGCACGCGGGTCACCTCCTGCATGAACGAGGTCATGCCGAGCGAGCCGAGATCGTTGAACAGCTCGTAGCCGGACTTGGAGCTCTGCGGCAGGCCCTTCTCGGCGAGCAGCATCCGCGCCTGCGCGGTGTGGCCGAAGGAGACGAGCACCGCCGTGCCGTCCGACGACACGTCGAAGGGGATGCCGTTGTCCTTAAGGACGCCGCCGATGCGCGACACGTCCTCACGCGAGAGGCCCGTATAGAGCATCTCCTGCGCCGGACGGCTGAGATAGTAGGCGCCGACACCGACGCCGAGAAACACCAAGAGGCCGACCAGCCCGAGGGCGATCAGCCGTCTCGCGCCGAGATCGACGATGTTGCTCCACAATCTTTCGGCTTGCTCGCGACCGAACATCCCCGGACCGATCCCGTTGGCGACCTGACACGTGTCGCCAGACTGAATGAGGGCTCACCCTTGCGCGGGGATTGCGACGCAACAGGTCTCGCGAGCGGTGCCGGGAGCCGTTGATGATCGCGGATGGTTCGGAGGAGGCCAGAAGGGTGGGAGCGCGGCCGCTCGGCCCGTTCCTGTGCGATGCTGCCTTCCGCATCGCCGACAGCCTCTACACCGGCCCCGAGAGCGACATCGGGCCAGCCAACGATCTGCTTGAGGCCATAGCCCAGAGGGAGCGGGGCGATTTCGCAAGCGATGACGAGGTGAGCGCGGTCTTGTCGAAGCATCGAGCATCGTGAGCGACGCGTATCGCTCCAACTCTCATCCTCATCCTGAGGTGCCTTCGCGAAGCGGAGGCCTCGAAGGGTGTTCCAGGCATCGCGCCAGCTCTGGAAGGTCCTTGGAGGCCCGACGATGCGGACTCCTCAGGATGAGGGTCAGGGGTGGGATATTCGAAAAACGAGGATCAGAAGAACGATCGCACCAAGCCGCTGACCAGCAGATTCCAGCCGTCGATCAGGATAAAGAACAGCACCTTGAACGGCAGCGAGATCACCGTCGGCGGCAGCATCATCATGCCCATCGACATCACGATGGTGGAGACGATGATGTCGATGACGAGGAAGGGCAGCACGATCAGGAAGCCGATTTCGAAGCCCCGGCGCAGCTCGGAGATCATGAAGGCTGGGATCAGGATGCGCAGGTCGATCTTCTCGCCGGCCTCGGCCTTGGGGAAGGTGCGGCTCGCCAGGTCCGTGAAGGTCTGAAGGTCCTTCGGGCGCACGTGCTGGGTCATGAACTCGCGGAACGGATCGACGATCTTGCCGAAGGCTTCCTCTTCGCTGATGCGGTTCTCCTGCAGCGGTTTCACGCCCTCGTTCCAGGCGCGGTCGAAGGTCGGCGCCATGACGTAGAAGGTCATGAACAGGGCGAGCGAGACGAGGAACAGGTTGGCTGGCGTGCTCTGAAGGCCCAGCCCCGAGCGCAGGAACGAGAACGCGACGGCAAAGCGCGTGAAGCTCGTCACCATCACGAGCAGGCCCGGCGCCAGCGACAGCACGGTGAGCAGCGCGACGAGCTGGATGATGCGCCCGGAGGCCGCCCCGTTGCCGGGCGGCAGCAGCGCGTCGAGACCGGGCACGCCGGTGACGCCGCCGGGCGCGGCACCCTGCGCCAGAGCGGCGGAGGCGGTGAGGCCGGCCGCCACGGCAAGGCCGGCGGTGACGAGGATCGCGCGCGCTCTCTTCACTGGACCACCAGCGATTCGACGATGAGTTCGCGCACCGCCCCCTTGGTGCGGGTCGCGACGCGCTCGTTGAGGTCTTCGCGCAGGTGCTGGAGGCCGTTCGCGCCCTCGATCTGCGCCATGGAGAGCGTTCGCAGGTAGGCCAGCGCGTCGGCACGGATCTCGGCGAGCGTCACGTCGGGGTTGGGCAGCGCGCCCGTATTGAACACGACGGAGGATTCGATCCGCACCCAGGAATCGGTCGGCTCGGCGAGGTTCGCCACCACCGAGCCGACGCTGCGCAGGGACAGGTCGCCGGTGTAGTTGAGCACCTTCACCGCCTTGCCGGCCTCCTCGCGCTGCTTGAGGTCGACCGACTTCTCGACGGTGCCGAGCAGGTAGACGCCGAGCCCGCCCCCGGTGCCGACGGCGATCAGCGTGACGAGGGCGAGCGCCCCGATCCAGCCCTTGCCGCTCTTCTTGGAGTCCTTGGCGTCCGCCATCTCGATTCTCCTGGGTTCGCTCACATCGCTTCGCGGTGCGAGCGGTTCGCCGCTTCAGCGCAAGCGCGCTCGGGGCGCGGCGTCAGAACGGCGCGACGGTCTCGAAGACCCGCTGACCCAGGCTTGGGCCCTGCACGTCGGTGATGCGGCCGCGCCCGCCGTAGGAGATGCGCGCCTCGGCGATCTTGTCGTAATCGATGGTGTTCTTGCGCGAGATGTCCCGCGGGCGGACGATGCCGGCGACTTCGAGCACGCGGACCTCGTTGTTGACCCGCACTTCCTGCGAGCCCGAGATCAGCACGTTGCCGTTGGGCAGCACCTCGGTGACCACCGCCGCGACCGAGAGGCTGAGTGATTCCTTGCGGTCGATCGAGCCCTGCCCCTTGGTCTCGGTGCCGGAGCGGATGCCGGTATCGGCGGTGGCCGTGTCCTTGAGCCCCGAGATGCCGTAGCCGAAATCGAAGCCGAGGCTGCTCTTCTGGCTGCGGCCGCGCTCGCTCGCGTTGTCGAACTGCGCCTTGTCGTTGATGGCGATGCTGACCGTGATGACGTCGCCGACGTCGCGGGCGCGCGGATCTTGGTAGAGCGCGGCGCTCGCCGGGCTCCAGGTCGAGTGGTAGCTGTGGCGCGGGCCGAGCGCGCCGAAGGAGGTCGGCAGCGGCTCGCGGGGCGCGTTCAGCCCGGTGCCGATCGGCGTCAGCAGCGGCGGACGGCCGAGGCGGTCGAGATCGCTCTGGCAGGCGCCGAGCGAGAGGGCCAGCACGGCCACGGCGGCGGAGGAGGGGCGCATCACGACCTCTGGTTCTTCTTGACGGCCGGAGCGGTCGCGTCCTTGCGGCCCGACTCCGACATCGCACGGGCGAGACCGGCGGCCCGGGCCGCCTCCATCTCGGAGAGGATGGCGCTCGCGGTGCGGGCGTTGAGCTTGGTCAGCAGGGCGGCGGCCGCCTCGTCGGGCATGTTGGCGAGCTGGAGCGCCGCCGCGTCGGGCCGCATCTTGGCGTAGACCGCGACCACGCTCTCATCGGCCTTGGCCAGGAATTCGTTGCGGCGCTTGAGCCACGCCTCGTACTCGGCCCGCTTCTCTTCGAGGAGCTTGATGCGCTCCTCGACCTGCCGCTCCATCACCGCGAGCTGCTCCTTCTGCCACGCGAAGCGGGCATCGGCGGCGGCATCCGCGATGTTGGCGCAGTAGCCGGTCTTGGCCGGCTCCTTGGCGACGAATTCTTGCGCCGAGACCTCCTTCGGCGCGTCGCGGGTGGCGAGCGCCCGCATCGCGGCGTCCTTGGCCGGGTCGGCATGGTCGCCGCCGGCCGCGAGCGCGGTCCCGCCGAGCGCGAGCCAGCACAGGGCGATGCGCAGCGTCACGTTCATCACTGCACCACAAGCTCCGCCTGGAGGGCGCCGGCGGTCTTCACCGCCTGCAGGATCGCGATGATGTCGGTGGGCTTGAGCCCGACCTGATTGAGCCCGCGCACCAGCGTCTGAAGGTCGGAGCCGCCGAGGATGGCGAGCTTGCCGCGCTCCTCCCGCGCCGACACTTCCGTGCGCGGCACCACGACGGTCTGCCCGTTTGAGAAGGGCTCCGGCTGCGACACCTCCGGTGCCTCGGTAACCCGCACCGTAAGATTGCCGTGGGTGACCGCGACCGTGGAGATCGTCACGTTGCGCCCGATCACGACGGTGCCGGTGCGCTGGTCCACGACGACGCGGGCCGGCGTGTCGGGCTGGATCGTCAGATCGCCGATCTGTGCCACGAGCCGGGTCTGGGCCATCTGGCGCCCGCGCATCACCACCACGGCGCGCTGGTCCCGCGCGCTGGCGATACGGCGGCCGAAGGCGCCGAGCGACCACGCATTGATCGCGTCGGAGATCTGGGTCGCGGTCTTGAAGTCGGGGTTCTTCAGCTCGAACACCAGTTCGGGCAGATCGCGGAAGGTGCCGGGCACCTCGCGCTCGATCATCGCGCCGTTCGGGATGCGGCCCGCCGTCGGCACGCCTTGCGTCAACTGCTCGGCCTGGCCCTGCACCGAGAAGCCGGACACCGCGAGCGGCCCCTGCGCCGCCGCGTAGACGAGGCCGTCGCCGCCGGTGAGCGAGGTCATCAGCAGGGTGCCGCCGCGCAGCGACGTGGCGTCGCCCATGGAGGTCACGGTGACGTCGATGCGCGAGCCGGTGCCGGTATAGGGCGGCAGGTCGGCGGTCACCATCACGGCGGCGATGTTGCGGGTGCGCAGGCGGGCGTCGCGCACGTTGATGCCGAGCCGGTCGAGCAGCGATTGCAGCGACTGCTCGGTGAACTGCGCGTTGCGCAGGGTGTCGCCGGTGCCCTGAAGGCCGGTGACGAGGCCGTAGCCGAAGAGTTGGTTGTCGCGCACGCCCTTGAGCGTCGCGATGTCCTTGATGCGGGTGCCGGCGGCGAAGACCGGGCCGGTCATGACGGCAAAGCCCAGGCCGGTGAGCAGGCCGAGCAGCACCGCGAGGAGCAGGCGACGGATCATTGCGCGCCGATCCGGATGCGGCCGTCGGCCATCACCGTGCCGAGGATGATGCGGTTGGTGTCGGTGTTGCGCACGCGGATCGTCTCGCCGAGGCCGCCGTTCTGGAGTGGCGCTCCGACCGCGGTGATGACGAGGCCGTTCTCCTCGAAGATCATCTGCGTCGGCGCGCCGCGGCTCACGAGGCGGGGATCGTCCACGGCGTTGACCGGTACCGGCTCACCCGGCAGCAGCATCCGCCGGGCGACCCGGCCGGCGATGGCGGCGGAGGCATCGATGACCGCCGTGCGCGCCCGGTAGGTCGCGGGATAGGCCTGCATCCGCAGCATCGATTCCTTGATCGTGTCGCCGGGATAGATCGTGACGGTCGGCACCGGCAGCATGAGTTCGGCATTCGCCATGCCCTCGACGGCCTGCGCCGGGGCGATGGGCTGCGCCGAGCCGGCCGCGAGGGCGGCGAGCACGAGGCCGCGGACGAAGGTCTTGCGGGGCATGGGGGCTCGCGCCGAAGGAGGAGGGGAGGACGCGTAAATGGATGCGGGCGTGGAGGCCGCGCGCGTCAGCGGATGCCCTTGGAGACCGTTCCGGCCATCTCGTCGGCGGCCTGGATCACCTTCGAGTTCATCTCGAAAGCGCGCTGGGCCGTGATGAGGCTGGTGATCTCCTTCACCGGATCGACGTTCGAGCCTTCGAGATAGCCCTGCTGCAGCTTGCCGTAGCTGACGTCGCCGGGATTGCCGACCACGGGCGCGCCGGAGGCCGGGGTCTCGCGGTAGAGGCCGTTGCCGAGCGGTTCGAGGCCGGAATCGTTGGCGAAGTTGGCGAGCGTCAACTGGCCGACATTCTGCAACGCGACCTGCCCGTCGATCTTGGCGAAGACCTGACCGGACTCGTTGATCGTCACCTGGGTGGTGTTCTGAGGGATCAGGATCGCAGGATCGACCGCGTAACCTTCCATGGTTACGAGCTGGCCGGCGTTGTTCTTGTTGAACGAGCCGGCGCGGGTGTACTGGATCTCGCCCGCAGGGCTGGTGATCTGGAAGTAGCCGCGCCCGTTCACCGCCAGATCGAGCTGGTTGCCGGTGTTGGCCAGCGAGCCCTGCCGGTGCAGGTTGCGGATCGCGGCGGCGCGGACGCCGAGGCCGAGCATTGCGCCCTCCGGCACCGCCTCCTGGCCCGCCTGGTTCGGCACGCCCTGCTGCCGCTCGGCCTGATAGAGCAGATCGGTGAACTCGGCCCGCGCGCCCTTGAACCCGGTGGTGTTCAGGTTGGCGATATTGTTGGCGATGACTTCGAGGTTGAGCTGCTGGGCGGACATGCCCGTGGCGGCGATAGCGAGCGCGCGCATGGCGAGGAATCCTTCGGGCTAGCGCTCTTACCGCCGAACGGGATGCCGGTTCGGCGTCAGAGCGCGCGTTGAAACGGAAGCGGCGCGGCCGATCAGATCGGCATGCGGCTGAGTTCGAGGTAGGCGGCGACCACCTTGTCGCGGATCGCCACCACGGTCTGGAGGCTCTGCTCGGCGGACATCACCGCCTCGACCACCTGCTGCGCGGTGGCCTTGCCCTGGATGCCGGAGATCGCCGTGGCCTCGCCGGTGCGCAGCGCGTCGCGGGCACTGGATGCGACCTGGGCCATCACCTCACCGAAATCGGTGGGCGCGGTCGGGGCGGTCCCGGCGATGCCCGAGAGGGCGGCTGGGCTGAATAGGGCCTTCTGGGTCGGCGCGGCCCCGGCGAAGGAGGTGCCGGCGACCTTGTCGAAGGCGGCGAGCGAGTTGAGGGCTTCGATCATCGCGGGCGGCTCTTCAGGACTTCAGGAGATCGATGACGCTGGCGACCATGGCCCGGGCCTGTTTGATGACCTGGAGGTTCGCCTCGTAGGAGCGGTTGGCCTCGCGCATGTCGGCCATCTCGACGAGCATGTTCACGTTGGGCAGCTTGACGTTGCCGTTCGCGTCGGCGGCCGCGTTGGCGGGGTCGTGCTCGGTGCGGAACGGGGCGTTGTCGGTGCCGATCTCGCGCAGGCGCACCGAGGCGACGCCCGCCGCCCGGTCGAGCTCGGCCCGGAACGTCACCGTCTTGCGGGCATAGGGATCGGCGCCCGGGGTCGCGCCGGTCGATTGCGCGTTGGCGAGGTTCTCGGAGACGACCCGCATGCGCAGCGATTGCGCTTCGAGGCCGGCGCTCGCGAGCCGCGAGGCGGAGAGCAGGGGATCGATCATGCGCCGCCCTTCACCGCGGCCATCAGCATGCGATGGAACGACTTCACCACCGCCGTATCGAGGTTGTGCTGGCGGGAGACGTCGCCGGCCTTGAGCATCTCCTGCTCCAGGCTGACCGCGCTCGACGATTGGAGCACTTCCCAGGTCTCGGTGGGCTTGGCCTCGCGCACGGGGATGCCGGTGCCTTGCGTTCCCAGATGGCTCGTGGCGGTCGAGGCCATGTCGAGCCCGGTACGTGCCAGAACCTGGGCGAAGGGCATCACGTCCCGCGCCTTGTAGCCGGGGGTGTTCGCGTTCGCGACGTTTCCGGCGATGGTGGCCTGCCGCGTCGCGAGAAAACGCGCGTGCTGCGAGGCGAGGTCGAACAGGTAGACGCCCGTCGTCATGGCAACGCCCCCATCCCAAGGGCTTCTCAAGAAGCGCGGGACGCGGGCGCACCCGGACGGTGAAACCCGCGTCAGGGAGGAGGTTTAGGTAGGCAATCTTGCACGAGGCTGGCTCGCGCCTTGACACGGCCGATCCCCGAGGTAGCGCCTGCGGGTGATGGACCAGATCGATGAGCAGGCCGCTGCGGCCGTCTCCGACGGCGAGGGCGCAGCGCCTCTGCTGCCGGCCGCTTCACGCTATGCCGGGGGCGCCGGGCCGGGCGGGCGCGAGGGGCTGCACCGCATCGCACCCAACAACCGCTTCGCGCGGGTGGGCTTGAGCTTTTCCGACCTGACGCCCGGAACCTGGGCCTGCCTGCGATTCGGTCTTGCCTTCGACGCGGACGAGGCGGCGGCTCTGGCCGTCGATGCCGTCGCGGCCGGCTTCGACTTTCTAACGGCGGACGGCTCCAGCCTCGATCTCGACCACGTGCCGGGGCTGGCCCGCAGCCTGCTCGATCCGCACGTCGCCTGGATTCCGGGGCCGGCGCTTCTCGGTGCGGAGCCGTTCCGCATCGCCTTCCGCGTGCCCGATCAGGCGCGCGGCGTCAGCGTCACCCTGCGCTCGTGGCGCAACACCGGCGACGTCGCCGTGGCCGACCCTGTCCTGCGCCTCGGCGCGCCTGATCCGGCGCCGGCGCCGCGTCGGCGCCCGCTGTCCGGCGAAGGGCTGCGATTCGACTACGCGCTGGCCGAGGACGTCGCCCTGGTGCTGCGCGGCCAGATCTACGCCGCGCGGGCCGACGAGCACGCCGCGCGGGTGCGCCTCGTCTACCGTGATGCGGCGGGAGTGGAGATCGCGCCGCCCTATGCCAACGCCGTCTCCGTGCCGGGCCTCGGTGCGGTCATCAACCTCTCGGCTCAGCCGCAAGCCCGCCGCTTCACCCTGACCCTGCGTCCGCCGCCCGGTGCCGCAGCCGTCGCGCTCGATTTCGGCGCGTGGGAGGATGCGCAGACCGCCTCGGAGAGCGAGCTGATCGGCCAGCCCGAACTCGCGCTCGAAGACGATTTCCGCCTCGAAAGCCTTTGCGACGACGACGTCCTCGATGCGCCGGCCTTCCTCGCCCGCCTCGCCGACCGGCTCGGCCTGCCCGAAGGCGTGCCCGCATCGTGGCGGGCGGGGTCCGAGACGGGTGCCGCGCCGATCCTCGCGCGGGCCCGCGACTTGCGCAACGGGCCGGATCGCAGTGCACGGATCGAGGGGGAGAGTGTCGTCCTGGCTCTGGCCGGTCTGCCCGATTGGACGTTGCCGCAAGCGCCGGATTGGCGCGAGGATCCGTTCCGCTCGGTGGCGTGGCGCCTCGCCTATCAGTCGCTGGCCTGGCTGCTGCCGCTCGCCGCACTTCCGGACGGAGCGGCCCGCGCCCGGACCATCGCCGCCGCGTGGTCGCGGGCCAATCCGTGGAGCCAGCCGGCGGACGGCCTGAGTCTGCACCCGGCGGCTCTGGCCCCCCGCGGCGACGTGCTGGCGAGCCTGCTTACAGGCGGTGACGAGCCCACCCGCGCCGAAATCGCCGCGGAGGCCGCACGGCAGGGCTTCGCGCTCGCCGAGATCGTCGGGCAGAACACCCTAGCGCGGGCTCTGCACGGCATCCAGGCGGCGGCGGCGCTGCTTGCCGTCGCACGGGCGCTGCCCGGCTTCGCCTTCGCCCCGTACTGGGATTCCCTGGCGCGCGACAGCCTCACCCACGGCTTCGATGCGCTGTTATCGGAGGCGGGTGCATTCACCGATGCCGCCCCGGTGCGGCGCCTCGATCTCCTGAGCCACGGACAGGCGATCGCCGACGCGCTCGGCGAGACCGAACCCGGCCCGACGATCCGCCGCCGCGTCGAGGCGGCGTTGCCGGGCCTCGCCGGGCTGATCGATCGCGGCGGGCGGCTGCCGCCCTTCGGCGATGCCCCCGCCGGCCTCGACCACGCCGCCTGGATCGCCCGGCTCTCCTCGCGGGGACATTCTCAGGGTCACGACCTCGTCGCGGAGCGCGACGCGGCGCCCGTTCCCGAGGGCCGCACTGCCGGCATGCTTGCGCTCCGCTACGATGGGATGGAGCAGGGCTGGGGTCATTTCGCCCTCACCCATGCCGCGCAATCACCGCACGGGCATCGCGACTGCACCTCCTTCACCTTCGCCACGGGCTCGCGGCGCTGGATCGTGGAGGGGGGCGGGGCCGAGGGTGTCGAGGTCGGTCCCGCGCGCCACTACCTGCTCTCGCCCCGCGCCCACAACGTCGCCATCCCCGATGGGTGCGAGCCGGTCGCCGGTTCGGGAACGCTGAGTGCGCAACTCACGCTCGACGGTGCCCAGGTCCTAACGCTGTCGACCACCGTGCACGGGCCCGACTACGCCCATGCGCGCCTCTTCCTTGTGCTCGACGACCTGAGCGGGATGGCGGTGATCGACCGATTCGTGAGGGTGGGGCCGTCGCTGTCGTTCGAGGGGCTGCTGCACCTGCCCCCCGACACCCTCGTCGCGCTCTCCAGCCCCCGCCGGGCGCTCGCCCAGCAGGAGGGGCGGCGACTCGAATTCTTCGCGATTCCGCTGAAGGGGCAGGCGGCCGGGTTGGAGGTCGCCATCGGCCGCAGTGACCGGCCGCACGCGATGCAGGGATTTTGCGCGACGGGATCGGGCGGGCTGAGACCGGCGCCGGTGCTGCGTTACGCGTTCACCGGCCGCGACACGGTCTGCGGTGGTGTCGTCATCGCCGCGGATGCGGGGGCGGAGCAGCGGCTGGTGCGGCTGCTCGCCGACGACGCGGTGCGGCTTTGGGTGGAGGGATGAGTGCCGGCTGAATGCGCCGGCACTTGGAAGTCGCTAGAGCTCAGAACCCGGCGCCGATGACGGCGACGGCGCGGTCGATCGACAGGTAGAACACGCCGAAGGCCACCATCGCCGCGGCGGCGAATTCGAGGGTCTGGTTCGGCAGGGTCTGGAAGCGGCGCATGGTCTCGCGGCCGAAATAGGCGGAGGCCCAGGCGAGCGTCAGGACGGCCGGCATCACGAACAGGTAGGACAGCGTGCTCTCGATCCGCATCGGATCGGTCGGGTCGATCAGCGCGCGGATGTTGCGCACCCACGGCGCGGAAACCGCTGCATAGAGTGTCGTCAGCCAAGCCAGCCCGACTGCCACGCCGAGGTGGAAGGTGAACAGGCGATGCAGGCGCGAGAAGTCGTCGCGCGCGTCGTCGAGCGTCATGCGGCAAGCCCCCAAACGATCCGGCCGCTGATTCTTTTGCGATCCGGCCATGGGCCAGGAGATGGGGGGCAAGGTGGAGTTTTTTGTGACGCGGGGACGGCGGCGTTTGGGCCGCCGTCCCATGGGTCGTTCTTCCGCCTCAGGCGGCCGTCTCGGGCCGGTTCTCGCGCATCAGCTTCACGAAACGCTCGAACAGATAGTGGCTGTCACGCGGGCCCGGAGAGGCTTCCGGGTGGTGCTGCACCGAGAAGGCGGGGCGGTCGGTGAGCGAGAGACCGCAATTCGAGCCGTCGAACAGAGAGACGTGGGTCTCGACCGCGGTCTCGGGCAGGCTCGTGGGATCGACCGCGAAGCCATGGTTCATCGAGACGATCTCGACCTTGCCGGTGGTGTGGTCCTTCACCGGGTGGTTCGCGCCGTGATGGCCCTGGCCCATCTTCACCGTGCGCGCGCCGAGCGCGAGGCCCATGAGCTGGTGGCCGAGGCAGATGCCGAAGGTCGGCACCCGCTCGTCGAGCAGCTTGCGGATCACCGGCACGGCGTATTCGCCGGTCGCGGCCGGGTCGCCGGGGCCGTTGGAGAGGAACACGCCGTCCGGCTTCAGCGCCATGATGTCCTCGGCCGTGGTCGTGGCCGGCACCACGGTGACGTCGCAGCCGGCTTCCGCCAGCAGGCGCAGGATGTTGCGCTTCACGCCGTAATCGATGGCCACCACTTTGAGGCCCTGGCCCGGCGCACGCGAACCGTAGCCGCCCTTCACCGCCCAGACGGTCTCGGTCCAGGCCGTGGTCTCGCGGGAGGTCACCGGCGGCACGAGGTCGAGACCCTCCATCGGCGCGAGCGCCGCCGCGCGGGCCTTCAGCGCCTCGCGGTCAAATTTTCCTTCCGGGTCGTTGGCGATGACGGCGTTGGGCATGCCGCGGTCGCGGATCAGCGCGGTCAGCGCCCGCGTGTCGATCCCGGTGATCCCGACGATGCCGCGGGCCTTGAGCCAGCCGTCGAGATGCGAGGACGAGCGCCAGTTCGAAGGCTTGGTGACCGCCGAGGCGATCACCGCGCCGCGCACGCCGGAGGCCGGCGCCTGGTCCAGGCTCTCCAGATCCTCGTCGTTGGTGCCGACATTGCCGATATGCGGAAAGGTGAAGGTGACGATCTGCCCGGCATAGGACGGGTCGGTCAGGATCTCCTGATAGCCCGTCATCGCCGTGTTGAAGCAGACCTCGCCGTCGGCGGCGCCGGTCTGGCCGATGCCGAAGCCTTCGAGCACGGTGCCGTCGGCCAGGACGAGCAGGGCCGTCACCAACGGCTCGCTCCAGGGCTCGGGCGCCTTGGGTTCCGGGTTCGTGCGCGCGGGATCGGCGCGCAGGGTCGCGGGTTCGTCTTGCAGCATGGGTCCGATCCGGCTTATGTCCGCCGCCTCGCGCGGCCGCTCATTCGGGCCGCGGGGCAAGGCGATATCTCGCGGGGCTCATAGCGAGCCGGCCGCGCCTGGGTCAATCTGGGCGCGGAATCAGCCGTGCGCAATGCCCTGGACGGATCGAACGTCCGCATCGAAACACCCGACGGGAGTCATAGCATCATGCTGCGCGAGCGCATCACCGCCGAAATGAAAGCGGCCATGAAGGCCGGCGAGAAGCAGAAGCTCTCGACCGTGCGCATGATTCAGGCCGCCCTCAAGGACCGCGACATCGCCGCGCGCGGCGAGGGCAAGGGTGAGACGGGCGAGGATGAAATCCTCGCGCTCCTCCAGAAGATGATCAAGCAGCGCCAGGAGGCCGCGGGCGTCTACGAGCAGGGCGGCCGGCCCGAACTCGCCGAGAGCGAGCGCGCCGAGGCCGAGATCATCCAGACCTTCCTGCCGCAGCAACTGGACGAGGCCGAGATGCGCACGGCCATCGCCGACGCGATCGCCGAGACCGGCGCCGAGAGCCCGAAGGACATGGGCAAGGTGATCGGCGCGCTGAAGGGCAAATATACCGGCCGCATGGATTTCGGCCGCGCGAGCGCGCTGGTGAAGGATGCGCTGGCGGGGAAGTAATTTTTTCTCGGAAGAGCGCAGCTCATCAAGGCGGTACGATCCCACGCGCCTCCTCACCCTGAGGCGCCCGCGTCGGCGGGCCTCGAAGGGTCTTCCAGAGGGCGCGCGGGATCTGGAGGACCCTTCGAGGCTGCTTCGCAGCACCTCAGGGTGAGGTCGTGGATGGGAGGCCTGTCTCTCCCGACACGTCACGCCGGCCCGGCATCGATCCGCATGCGAAAGATCGCGTAGGGCGGCTCCTGCCGGTCGATGCCGCCGTGATGCTCGGGGCGGCGGTTGGCCTGGGCGGACGACAGGTAGAGCCAGCCGTCCGCTGTGATCCAGAACGTGTCCGGCCAGATCAGGCGCGGATCGGTGGCGATGACCTCGACCCGCCCGTCCGGATCGCGCCGGCCGATGCCGTTGAACTCCTGCAGACTGAGATAAATCCGGTCGCGCGAATCGGCGGCGAGCCCGCCGGTCAGGCCCTTCTCGCCGAGATCCGTCACCGTTTCCGCGACCGCTGCGTCGTCCTTTCCCGAATCGAGCAAGGCGGCCGTCTCGACCGCGTAGAGGCGCCGGCTCATGAGCGGCGTGTAGTACAGCCGTGCGCCATCCGGGCTCAGCGCGATGCCGTTGGCGCCGCCCTTGATCGGGCTCGTCGTACCGTCGGCCTCGCGCTTCAGCAGCACCCGGCCCTCGACGATCTTGAGGATGCCGGGCACCGATTGCGTGCTGGCATGGTCGGCGAGCCGCCGCACCGCGCGGCCGCTCGCGAGATCGACCGCAATCAGCGCGCCCGCGCCGGTCTGGCCCTGGTCGGTGATGTAGGCCGCCTCGCGCCCCGGCCTTACATCGACCCGCAGATCGTTGAGCGAGGAGGTCTTGGTCACGACCGATTGCAGCGGGATCGTGCGCAGGATCGCGTTCGTCGCCGGATCGATGCAGACGAGCTTGGCCGCCTCCGGCACCGGCTCGCCCGACGAGGCCATCAGCCCGGCATCGAGCAGCCAGAGGCGGTTCTTTGCATCGAATACGCCGTTGGGGACGTGGAACAGCGTCTCGGCCGGGCGCGCCGGATCGGGCCGGTTCGCCGCCTCGTTGGGATAAGGCACGACCTGCCCGTCCGGAAACACCTCGCCCGCGGTAAACACCGTCTGCTCGTCGAAGCGGGGCATGAACAAGAACATCCGGCCGTCGGCGGACAGGGTCAGCCCGGTCGGCGTCGTCGGCGCCTGCGCGGCGACGACGCGTTCGAGGGCGCCGACCGGCGCGGTGGCCGCTTCGGCTTGGGCCGGCCGCGTCGCCATCGTCCGTGCGGCGGCCAAGGCCGCGGTGCCGGCAAGAAGTGTGCGGCGTGCGAGGCGGATCGTCATGGGCGGCTTCCCTCTGAGCCGATCGCGGCGCCACGCACCTTGGTCTCGATGGCAAGCACGCGCTTCCCGGCGCAGAGGAACAGCCGCCGTCCGTCCGGCCCGCCGAAGGCGAGGTTGGCGCAGGGGCTCTCGGTCGGGATGTGTCCGACCGGGCGGCCGTCGGGTGACCAGATCCGCACGCCGTCACCCGTGCCGGCATAGACCCGTCCGTCGGTATCGACCTTCACGCCGTCCGGCACGCCCTTCGGGACCGTGGCGAAGACGCGCTCGTTCGACAGCTGCCCGTCCGCGACGTCGAAGGCGCGGATCTCAGCGGTCGCCCCCTCGCGGGTGCCCGATTCGCAGATGTAGAGAACGCGCTCGTCGGGCGAGAAGGCGAGCCCGTTGGGCTGCACGAATCGATCCGTGGCGACGGTGAGCGATCCGTCGGGGGCGAGGCGGAAGACGAAGCGGCCCTTCTGCTCGGACGGGCGCGGCACACCCTCCTCGGCCTGATCGATGCCGTAGGTGGGATCGCTAAACCAGATCGCGCCGTCGCGGGCCACCACGACGTCGTTGGGCGCATTGAGCCGCCCGCCATCGTAACGGTCGGCCAGCACGGTGATGGCGCCGTCGGTCTCCCGTCGCACGACCCGCGAGGTGCGGTGCTCGCAGGTGATGAGCCGGCCTTGGGTATCGACGGTGTTGCCGTTCGAATTGTTGGAGGGCTCGCGAAACACCTCCGCGCGGCCGCCCTCGCGGATCAGCATCATCCGGTTGCGGCGCACGTCGCTGAAGATCACGCCACCGAGGGACGGCGCCCAGACCGGCCCCTCGCACCACGCGCCCTCGTCATACAGCGTTTCCGCCTTGGCCGCGGGATCGAGCACCGCCGAGAGATCGTCGGCGGCTCGCGCTCCGGGGGTGAGCGCGCCGAACAGGGCGAGGCCGAGGAACGGGCGGCGGGCGATGCCGCAGCGGGGGGGCGAGCGCGATTCCGTCATCGGGCCGGCAACGCATCGCCCCGGCGAAAGCTCCGCGCGATCGGCTTTAAGACTCCGGCAGGCCCGCCGCGCTAGACTGCCTGCCGCAAGGCCGGTTTTCAACGTCCACGCGATCCGCTTCCAGCAGAGTCCCCGTGCGCTACCCGCCCCACATTCTCGAAGAGATCCGCGCCCGCGTGCCCACCTCCGAGGTGGTCGGCCGGCGCGTGCGGCTGAAAAAGGCCGGCCGCGAGTGGCGCGGCCTGTCGCCGTTCAATTCGGAGAAGACGCCCTCGTTCTACGTGAACGACCAGAAGCAGTTCTACCACTGCTTCTCCTCCGGCAAGCACGGCGACATCTTCAAGTTCGTCATGGAAACGGAAGGCCTGAGCTTCCCTGAGGCGGTCGAGCGGCTGGCCGGCGAGGCCGGCGTCACCCTGCCGAAGATGACGGTCGAGAACGAGCAGGCCGAGGAGCGGCGCAAGGGCGCGCTCGAAGTCATGGAACTGGCCGCCGTCTATTTCGAGGAGCAGTTGCGCGGGCAGGCGGGCGGGGAGGCGCGGGCCTATCTCGACCGGCGGGCCCTGGGCGAGGCGACGCGCAAGACGTTCCGGCTCGGCTATTCCCTGCCCGGTCGCTACGCCCTGCGCGATTTCCTCGCGAGCAAAGGGGTCGATCGCGACCTGATGCTGGAACTCGGGCTGCTCGCGGCGCCCGAGGGTGTGAACGTCCCCTACGACAAGTTCCGCGACCGGATCATGTTTCCGATCCTCGACATCCGCGGCCGGGTCGTCGCTTTCGGCGGCCGTGCGATGCAGGCCGAGGCCAAGGCGAAGTACATGAACTCGCCGGAGACGCCGCTCTTTCACAAGGGGCGGATGCTCTACAACCTCCACGCTGCCCGCAAGGCCGCGCACGATCGGAGCCGGATCGTCGCGGTGGAGGGCTATGTCGACGTCATCGCCATGACGCTGGCCGGATACCCCGAGACCGTGGCGCCGCTCGGCACTGCGCTGACCGAGGATCAGCTCGCCCTGCTCTGGCGCCACGCCGACGAGCCGATCCTGTGCTTCGACGGCGACGGGGCGGGTCAGCGCGCCGCCTTCCGCGCGCTCGACGTGGCCCTGCCGATGCTGGAGCCCGGCAAATCCCTGCGCATCGCGATGCTGCCCCAGGGTCAGGATCCGGACGACCTGATGCGCTCCGGCGGTCCCTCGGCGATCGAGGCGGTGCTCTCGGCCGCGCGACCGCTGGTCGAGATGCTGTGGGCGCGCGAGGCCGAGGCGGCGACCCTCGAGACCCCGGAGCGCCGCGCTGGGCTCGCACGGACCCTGCGGGAGGCGGTGGCCGGCATTCGCGACGAGACCGTGCGCCGCTTCTACCGAGACGACATCGAGGGGCGCCTGCGGGGATTGTCCGGCGGGCCTGCCTCATTTTCCGGCGGACGCTCCGAGCGCGCAGCCGGTGGACGTGCGGCCAGCCCGCGCGGCGCCCCGTTCCAGCGCCGGCCCCGCCCCGGCGATCCGCCGCCATCGCCCCGCATCACCACCGGCTTCAACCCGCTCCTGAAGACGGCCGCCCCCGTGCCGGCGGCGGGCGGGCGGGCGGCTAAGCGCGAGGCGATGATCGTCATGAGCCTGCTCGCGCATCCGGAACTGCTCGGAATCGAGGAGGAGGCTCTCGCGGCCCTCGAATTGGTCAACCCGGATGCCCGCGCGCTGCGCACCCTCCTGCTTGACCGTGCGGCGGAGGCCGGCACCCCGGAGGCCGAATTGATGGAGGCGCGGCTGCGTCGCGCGGGGCTCGAAGAGGCCCATGCCCGGCTGCTCGCCCTAGTCAGTTCCGGCGACCGCTGGACGCTCGATCCGAACGCCGATCCGCAGCGCCTCGAACAGACTCTGCATCAGGCCGTGATCTTGCACCGGCAGACGGGCGCGCTACATAGCGAACTTCACCAAGCTGAGAGAGCTCTTGCCGAGGACGGATCCGAGGCCAATTTCGCGTGGCTGTGTGACGTGCAGCAGCAATTGGCAGTGATCGCTGCGGCCGAGGCGGAAGCGGAGGTCTCTCATGAGGAGTGAATTCGCGCCGGCGTGACCCTAGGGTGACGGCGGCGGGGGGCCGACTTGGTTAACGGTCGGTCAACGCACGGCAAGTTAGAGCGGATGCAACGAGAATCGGCGCGGGCACTCGACAAGCGCGCCATTCCACGACATTGCGACGGGTCTTTCGCGGAGCGCGGGCTCAGCCTGCGGCGCCGCCACGAGAACAATAGGCTGAGCATGGCAACGAAGGCAACCGAGCGGGACGATGCGGACGCCGCCCAGGATCAACCGACGGACGGCCCGCTCCTTGACCTGACGGATGCCGCCGTCAAGCGGATGGTCAAGCTCGCGAAGAAGCGCGGCTACGTCACCTACGAAGAGATCAACGAGGTCCTCCCGGACGGTCAGGTCGACGGCGACCAGATCGAGGACGTGCTCGCGCAGCTCGACGACATGGGCATCCGCGTGGTCGAGGCTGAGGAATCCGAGGAGGCTGCCCCCGAGGCCAAGGCCAACGGCGAAGCCTCCGAGGAGGAGGAGAGCACGGAGGGCGGAGAGGTCGCCGAGACCTCCGGCACCCGCGCCGTCGCGGTGGCGACGCCCACCACGCGCGAGCCGACCGACCGCACGGACGATCCCGTGCGCATGTACCTGCGCGAGATGGGCTCGGTGGAGCTGCTCTCGCGTGAGGGCGAAATCGCGATCGCCAAGCGCATCGAGGCCGGCCGCGAGGCGATGATCGCAGGTCTCTGCGAGAGCCCGCTGACCTTCCAGGCCATCATCATCTGGCGCGACGAACTCGTCGACGGCAAGGTGCTTCTGCGCGACATCATCGATCTCGAAGCCACCTATGCCGGCCCCGATGCCCGCGGCGCGCCGCAGGAGGCGGAAGCCGAGGGTGAGGAGTCGGAGGAGGCCGAAGGCGCCGTCCCGCCGGAAGGCGCCGACGACGAAGACGACATGGAGAACAACGTGTCGCTTGCGGCCATGGAGGCCGAGATCAAGCCGCGGGTTCTCGAAACCTTCGACAACATCGCCTCGAACTACCGCAAGCTGCGCAAGCTCCAGAACGAGGAGACGGAGCTGAAGACGGGCGGCGGCACCGTCACCTCCGCGCAGACCAAGAAGCAGGCCGAGCTGAAGGACATCGTCGTCACCGACGTGAAGTCGCTCTCGCTCAACGCCAACCGCATCGAGGCCCTGGTCGAGCAGCTCTACGACATCAACAAGCGCCTCATCTCGCATGAGGGCCGCCTGATGCGCGCCGCCGAGCACCACGGCGTCGCCCGCGACGAGTTCCTGCGCCACTACCAGGGCTACGAGCTCGACCCGAACTGGATGGACCGCGTCGCCACGCTGGGCGGCAAGGGCTGGAAGAACTTCGTCGAGCGCGGCGGCCGGCAGGTCGCGGACCTGCGCGAGCAGATCCTGACGCTCGCCTCCGAGACCGGCCTGCAGATCGGCGAGTACCGCAAGATTGTCGCGATGGTACAGAAGGGCGAGCGCGAGGCCCGCCAGGCGAAGAAGGAGATGATCGAGGCCAACCTGCGCCTCGTGATCTCGATCGCCAAGAAGTACACCAACCGCGGCCTGCAGTTCCTGGACCTGATCCAGGAGGGCAATATCGGCCTGATGAAGGCGGTCGATAAGTTCGAGTACCGCCGCGGCTACAAGTTCTCGACCTACGCCACGTGGTGGATCCGGCAGGCGATCACCCGCTCGATCGCCGACCAGGCGCGCACGATCCGCATTCCGGTGCACATGATCGAGACGATCAACAAGATCGTCCGCACGTCTCGCCAGATGCTGCACGAGATCGGCCGCGAGCCGACTCCGGAGGAGCTGGCCGAAAAATTGGCCATGCCGCTGGAGAAGGTGCGCAAGGTCCTGAAGATCGCCAAGGAGCCGATCTCCCTCGAAACGCCGATCGGCGACGAGGAGGATTCGCATCTCGGCGACTTCATCGAGGACAAGAACGTCGTCCTGCCGATCGACGCCGCGATCCAGTCGAACCTGCGCGAGACCACGACCCGTGTGCTCGCCTCGCTGACGCCGCGCGAGGAGCGCGTGCTGCGCATGCGCTTCGGTATCGGCATGAACACCGACCACACCCTCGAAGAGGTGGGTCAGCAGTTCTCGGTGACCCGCGAGCGCATCCGCCAGATCGAGGCGAAGGCGCTGCGCAAGCTCAAGCATCCGAGCCGGTCGCGGAAGCTTCGAAGCTTCCTCGACAACTGATCCGGACCTCGAACCGGCCGCCCTTCGGGGCGGCCGTTTTCGTTTCAGGCTCGGCGTCGACGCGCCGGGCGCCACGCGCGGCGAGCGAGCAGGGCGGCCAGGGTCCCGACGGCGCCGACGGGCGCGTAGACGGCGAGGAGCGCGAGCCCGAGGCCGGCCTCCCCGAACAGGTGGTCGCTGAGGAGGCCGACCAGGAGCGGCCCGAGACCGAACCCCGCCAGATTGACCGTTGCGAGGAACAGGGCGTTGACCCGGCCGCGCAGCCGCTGCGGGGTCAGAATCTGGATGCCGGCCAATCCGGGGGGACCGGTAAAGCCGAGCAGCGCGACGAGTCCGGCGAACCCGAGAAGCGAGAGGGACAGGTCGGGGCTCAAACTCGCGAACGCCGTCATCGGCACGGCCAGGATCAGCCCCAGTGCCAGAAGCAGCGGCGCGGCATCCGCGCGCCCGGCGCCGCGCAGCCGGTCCAGCACCAGCCCGCCCGCGAAATGGCCGAACGGTGCCGCGATCAGCACGAGGAGGCCGAGGCGCAGGCCGCTCTCCGCCGGGGTGAGGCCGAAGGAGCGGACATAGAAGGTCGGCGCCCAGGCGGTGAGGGTCTGCGTCATGAGGACCGCGGCCGTCGCGGCGGCGACGTGCGGCAGGTACGCCGTCCGCCGCCGCCCGATCCAGGCCAGGGCGCTGCGAAGCGACACTCCGGGCAGCCCGCGCGACGCCTGTGCCGAAGCGGCGGCCCGCCGGTTCGACCGGATGCGCAGCACGAGGATCACGAGGACAAGGTTCGGCAGCGCCGCGAGGACGAGCAGGGCCTGCCAAGGGGCGAGCGGCTTGAGGCCGGGAAGGGTGAGCCCGCCCCGCGTCGTCAGCCATGCCAGCACGGCCCCGCCCGCAAGCAGCGCGAAGCTGCGGCCGAGCGTGGCTCCGGCGGTGAGCGCCGAGATGCCCCGGCCGAGGCGATCCCGGCGCAGATGCCGGGTCATCAACGAGAGGGCGGCCGGGCCGAACCCCGCCTGCCCCACGCCGAGCGCGACGCGCGCCGCGAGAAGCGCCCCGAACCCGCTCGCGACGCCGCTGGCGAAGGTCGCCGCACTCCATAACGAGAGCCCCGCCAGGAGAAGGCCGCGCTGGCGACCGCGATCGGCCACGATGCCGAGCAGCGGAAGGGTGAGCGCGTAGGGGAGGGCGAAGGCCGAACCTTGGAGCAGGCCGAGTTGGGTATCGCTCAGGGCCAAAGCCTTCTTGAGCGGGGTGGCGACCAGCGTCAGGAGAAACCGGTCGCTAAAGGCCGCGAACTGGATCATCGCCAGCAAGGCGACGAGCGGCCAGCCCGCGAGGCCGGCGCGGGCGATGGCGGTGCCCGGCTGCGGGTGCGCGGAAGGGGATGACATTCGTGGGTTCAGGCGAGGGCGCGCGACCAGGCGGACATCAGGTTGGCGGCACTTTCGCCGGGCAGAGGCTGACCGAGGGTGCCCGCGCGCGGGTGACGCATCTCGGCGCGATAGCGACCCGGCGGCAGGCCGAACGTGCCGCGGAAGGCACGGCTGCAATGACTCTCGCTGGCAAAGCCGTGATCGAAGGTGAGGGTGGTGATCGAGCGGACCTCGACCGGATTGCGGAGCGCCGCGCTCAATCGTTCGAGGCGACGGGTCAGGATGTGGTAGGCGACGCCGCCCGTCGGCTCGAACAGGCGATAGAGCGCGCTGCGCGACAACCCCGCCCCCCTTGCCACCATCGACACGTCGAGTGAGGGGTCGTTCAGCCGCGCTTCGATGAACGCCTCCGCGCGCCGCCGCCGCAGATCGGCGATGAGGGCGCTCGAAGCCTCGTCGTCGGGCCTGACCTGTCCGAGCGCGCTGGCCAACAACTCGGTCAGCGCACGGGCGGTGCTCTCCGCCGTGCTCGGCTCGGTGGCGGCGGCCCGCCGCGCGAGAGATCCCATCAGGTCGCCGAGCAGGCCCGACACCGCCTCCGGCAAGATGTGCCCGTGATAGCGGCTCGCCTCGGGCGCCGCCGCCTCGACCAGTTTCCGGCTCAGGCTCACGGTGACGGTCGATGCCGTCTCGATCCGCGAGCGCTGCGGGCGGCTCATGTCGAACAGGATGACGTCGCCGGGTGCGAGGCGGCGTTCCGCGTCGATGGAGCCGCCGTAATAGGTGCCGCTGCGCAGGTACTGGATCACGAAGTGATCGAAGTCGTCGCGGCGCACGCGGGCCCCGTCACGCCAATGCCGGACGCCGCTCAAAGTCCGCTCGAAGACGTTGATCGGGCCGAACCGATGCGCCTCTACGCGAGCACGGAACGGCCCATCGGTCGCCGCGACGTCGGTCCCGACCGAGTAGAGCGCATGGTACCCCTCGAAGCCGTCCGCCTCGGATGTGAAGGTGAAGGAATTGGTTCGACACGGGCCAGGGAGCGCGTAAGACTCTGAAAGCGTGAGCCCCAGCTGTTATCGGTACCGCTTCAAACAATCGCAAGCGCGATATTATGCAGAAAAGACCACGCTCGCGATCTGTTGAGAGGCATCCATCGATTGGGAGCCAGAGCGCTTTCCGACGAAGTGGTTAGCGGTTCGGCGCGAGAAAGCGCGTTGAAACGAAGTCCGAGAGACGCCGACCTGATGCAAACGGGTCGGAGACGGCTCCACGGACGTGTTCTCCGGCCGTTGTCACTCTGCAAGGCCCCTCGGGTCGGGCCTACTCGACGACGAAGCGCGTCTCGCCGGCGTTGCGGTTCCAGAACAAAGTCACCTTGCTGACATTGCACAGGTTCACACCGCGAAACTCGGACTCGTCGCCGTCGTTGTAGACGACTTTAATGTCCCACTTGCAGGCGTTCGAGCCGCCGTTGAACGTGATGTCGGCCGTGTCGCCGTTGGCGATCGCGTCCTTGCCCATCACGTCCTGGCCCCAGTGCGACTGGTTAACGGGCCCGACATAGACCTCGTCGATCTGGTAGCCGGTGCGGTTGACGAGCGTGAAATCCTGCTTGCCCTGAGCCAGGGCGAGGTTCGGTGCAAGCGCCGCGGTGGCCAGGAGGGTGAGGCTGAAAGCGGTTCTCAACATGTCGGGTGGTCCTGGCGCCGATCGATCGGCGGGTCCGGCAGGCGTCCTCCTGCCACGCTTCCGCCTTAGCGCAGGGGCGTGCGCTTCGCATTGCCGGCTTGCTTCGATCGCTTGATCCAGCGTCCCAATTGCGGCCATGCTGGCCGCCATGCCCGGAATCCCGCGTCACGATGCGGCCAAGCTCGTTCGTTAAAGCCGGAGCGTGCCGGGCGTTCGTCGTCCACCATGGGCTCAAAGCGCCGGCCGTGTCCCGCGCGAAGCCTTGCTTTGAGCACCCGAGAACCCACCTTCCAGCGATGCGCGACGCCGACGCCCCGAAACCAACACCGACGGCGCTCGCCGACGGATCGGAAGCCGAGGACGTCCCGTTCGGGGCTCTGCAACGCTGCGTTGGCATCCGCGACTGGCTGCTCGGGGAAGGCGCCCGGTTGCCCAGGGCCGACGACCTGCTCGCGGGGCTCGCCGAGCGCCTCAACGCGATCGGCGTTCCGATCGACCGGGCCTCCACGGCCATCGACACGCTTCATTCCGAGTATTCGGGCGTCGGCCGGGTCTGGACCCGCGGCGCCGGCTCGACGGTGCGCCTGTTCCCTCACGGCGAGGTTTCCGCGAAGGCCTATCAGGTGAGCCCGTTCTCCACCGTGCACGAAACCGGCGAGTGGCTGAGCCTCGACCTCGCGGAGACCGCCGAGGATGCCTACGCGATCATCCCCGAGCTGAAGGCCGACGGCTACACGCACTACCTCGTCGCGCCCCTGATCTTCACCAACGGCAACAAGAACGGCATCACCTTCGCCACCCGCGCGAAAGACGGTTTTCGCGATGAGGACATCGCGATCCTGCGCTTCGTCATGCCCGCGCTCGCCGCGGTGATGGAGATGCGCATCCTCAACAAGCAGCTCGATACGGTGCTACGCATCTATGTCGGCGACGAGCCGCATCGCGCGATCCTTTCGGGCGACATCCGGCGCGGGCAGGTGCGTCGCATCCGCTCGGCGATCCTGTTCGCGGATATGCGCGACTACACGCGCCTGTCCGCCAACCGGACGCCGGAGGGCGCGGTCGATCTCCTGAACGCGTTCTTCGACTGCCTCGTGCCGCCGATCGAGCGGGAGGGCGGCGAGGTGCTGAAATATCTCGGCGACGGGCTTCTCGCGATCTTCCGCGAGTCGGGCGACGATCTCGGCGGCGCGGCCAAGAGTGCGCTCACGGCGGCGGAGGCGGCGTTGGCGGCCCTGGCCGAGGCGAACGCGGTCGGGCGCTTCGGCCAGGGCGAGCGGGTGGTCGATGCCGGCATCGCCCTGCATCACGGGGAGGCGGCCTACGGCAATGTCGGCTCCGGCACCCGGCTCGACTTCACCGTGATCGGCCGCGACGTGAACCTCGCGAGCCGGCTGGCGCGGCTCAACCGCACGCTTCAGGAGCCGCTCCTGATGTCGAAGCCGTTCGTGGACTTCCTGTGGGGTGACCCCGATCCGCTGGGAAGCCATGTCCTCGACGGGTTCGACGAGCCGATGGCGGTGTACCGCCCGGGCCGGAGGCGGGCCGCGGAGGCCGCCGCAGCGGAATGAATCGTCCGCGAACGCGGCCCCTGCGTTCGGGCGACTCCGCCATCCGGTTTACAGCGTAGACGGATTTGCCTGCTTCCCGGCTCCGGGAGGGATTGACCGCGCGCCGGCCGGGGCCCACATCCGATCTGTTCCAGGGAGATCCCCGACAAGGGGCTGAGAAACCGCTATCGCCGTCGCTGGCAGCGCGGAAATCCTTCGAACCTGATCCGGCTCATACCGGCGTAGGGATTGGACCTGATGGGGCGCTCGTTCGAGCGGACCCGCTTCTATCGAAGCACATGGTGCCAGTTCCTGCGGGCAGACCCGTGGAAGGCACGTTTTTCGATGTCAGACCTGCTGACCTCCCCGATCGGCCAGCGCCGCAGCCTCGCGATACGGCCGCGCGCGGCGGAGTTGCCGCAGCGTGCCGACGTCGCCGTGGTCGGCGCGGGGCTGATCGGCCTGTCGATCGCGTGGCGGCTGGCGCAGGCCGGCCGCTCGGTGGCCGTGGTGGAGCGCGGGAGCGTCGGAAGCGGTGCGAGCCTCGCCGCGACCGGCATGCTGGCGCCGGCCGCCGAGCACGAGCCGGGCTCCGATCTGCTGTTGCCGCTGGCGCTCGAATCCCTGCGCCGCTGGCCGGCTTTTCGCGACGCGCTCCAGGCCGCCTCGGGCCGCGAGATCGATTACCGCACCGACGGCACCCTCGTGATCGCCATCGGCCGCGACGAGGTGGAGCGCCTGCGCTTCCGCCACGACCTGCAGCGCCGCTCGGGCGTCGCCGCCGAATGGCTGTCCGGCCCGGAGGTGCGCGCGCGTGAGCCGCTGCTGCGCCCCAACGTCACCGCCGGCATCCTCTGCCCCCTCGACGCCCAGGTCGATCCGCGGCTCGTGATGGAAGCGCTGCTGCGCGCCTGCGAGGCGGCTGGCGTCGTCATCAGCGAGGGCGTCGCGGTCGAGGGGCTGGAGCGCCGGGGCGGGCGCGTCACCGGCCTGCACGCCGCTGGCCGCACGCTCGCCGCCGACACGGTGATCCTGGCCGCCGGCGCCTGGAGCGGCGATGCGAGCCTGCTTCCCAGCGACTTGGACGTGCCCGACTTGTCCGTGCCGGTCCGGCCGCTGAAGGGACAGTCGCTAGCCCTGCGCACGACCAAGCGCACCGGCACCCTCTCCCGCATGGTCTGGACCGACGCGGTGCATATGGCGCCGAAGGGCGACGGGCACCTCATCGTCGGCGCCACGGTGGAGGATTGCGGCTTCACCAGCGGTGTCACCGCGGGCGGCATGTTCGCCTTGCTGGAGGGCGCGCGGCGGGTTCTGCCCGGTATCGAAGAAATGGAGATCGACGCGGTCTGGAGCGGCTTCCGCCCGACCTCGGACGACGACGCACCGATCATCGAGGAGGCCGCACCGGGCCTCGTCCTCGCCACCGGCCATCACCGCAACGGCTACCTGCTCGCCCCCGCGACCGCAGACGCCGTGGCGACGCTCCTCACCGAGGGCGCGCTGCCGGACTTCGCCTGCGGCTTCGGACGGGCGCGCTTCTCGTCATCGCATCAAACCGGGGGGAGGGCCGTGGCATGAGGCTGACCGTCAACGGAGAGACCTGCGAGCGCGAGGCGACCGACCTCGCCGCCCTGTTCGCGACGGAGGCCGAGGAGCGGGGCATCGAGAGTGCCCAGGGCATCGCCATCGCCGTCAACGGCCGCGTCGTGCGCAAAAGCGCCTGGGCCGAAACGTCACTCAACGAGGGCGACCGCATCGAGATCGTCCGCGCCATGCAGGGAGGCTGACCATGAACCATCACGACACCACCCTCGCCCAGGCCAACGCCGCCGGGGACGCCCCTGGAGACGACGCGCTGGAGATCGCCGGCATCCGGCTCGCCTCGCGGCTGTTCATCGGCACGGCGGGCTATCCGAGCCAGGAGATCATGGCGCAATCGGTGCGCGCCTCGGGCGCGGAGGTCGTCACCGCCTCGATCCGCCGGGTCTCGCTCCAGGGGCACGGCTCGGACACCTTCCAGAAGCTCAAGGGCGCCCGCTTCCTGCCCAACACCGCCGGCTGTGAAACGGCCCGCGACGCGATCATGACCGCCGAACTCGCCCGCGAGGCGCTCGGGACGTCCTGGATCAAGGTCGAGGTGATCGGCGACCGCGAGACGCTCTATCCCGATGTCACCGAGTTGCTCGAAGCCTGCCGCCACCTCGTCGATGACGGCTTCACGGTGCTGCCCTACTGCAACGACGACCCCGTGATCTGCGAGCGGCTGGCCGATCTCGGCTGCGCCGCGGTGATGCCGATGGGCTCGCTGATCGGCTCCGGCATGGGCATCGCCAATCCGGCCAATATCGAGCTGATCTGCCGCCGGGCTAAGGTGCCGGTGATCGTCGATGCCGGTATCGGCACCGCCTCGGACGCGGTGATCGCGATGGAGCTGGGCGCCGCGGCCTGCCTCGTCAACACCGCCGTGGCGAAAGCCGACGACCCGGTGCGGATGGCCGGCGCCATGCGCCACGCCGTCGAGGCGGGCCGGCTCGCCCATCTGGCCGGGCGCATCCCGCGCCGCGGCCGGGCCGAGCCGTCGAGCCCGCAACTCGGCCTCGTCGGTTCGTGAGGGCGGGTGACGCTGCCGCCGCTCCTCATCGTCACCGACCGCCACGGGGCGGCGCGGCCGCTGACTGAGACCGTCGGCGCGGCGGTGGCGGGCGGCGCGCGCTTCGTCTGGCTGCGCGACCGCGATCTCGACCGCGACGCGCGACGTGATTTGGTCCGCGACCTGATCGCCCTCCTGCAGCCGGTCGGCGGACGGCTCGTCGTCGGCGGCGACGCGGATCTTGCGGCCGAAACCGGGGCGCAGGGCGTGCACCTTCCGGGCTCTGCCGGGATCGACGGCATCCGCGCGGCGCGGACGGCGCTCGGCGCCGCGGCGCTGATCGGATTCTCCGCTCATTCCGTTGCCGAGGTCGCGGCGGCCGCGGCGGCCGGCGCCGATTACGCCACCCTCAGCCCGATCTTCCCGACCGCGAGCAAGCCCGGCTACGGTCCCGTCCTCGGTCTCGCCGCCTTGCGCGCCGCAGCAGCCCACGGCGTTCCGGTCTTCGCGCTCGGCGGGATCGACGGGGGCAACGCCCGCGCCTGCCGCGAGGCTGGGGCGGCGGGTGTCGCCGTGATGGGCGGTGTGATGCGCGGGTCCGATCCGCGCGACGCCACCGCCCGGTTCGTCGCAGCGCTCACTTAAGGGCACCGATGCCCGCTTGGCAGACGGCTGTGTCTGGATCGCCGGAGTAGCCGATGACGCCGATGATCCGGCCCTCGACCACCAACGGGAATCTGGAAGGCGCGGCCGCCAACTCTGCGCGACGGTTTCACGCTCTCTGCCTGCCCCTCTGGGTCCAGCGCTGGACTCTGCCGGATATCGCCCCTGCGCCGATCACCCCTGGCGCTGCGGCGTAAGGCGTATAGAAGCCCTGACAGATTTGTTTTCCAACGAAGGCGCCCGGCCAGGGCTGCGAGCCGAACCGCATGATCAACTCTCCCCTCATGACCGTCATGGTCGATGCCGTGCGCAAGGCCGCCCGTGGTCTCAAGCGCGACTTCGGCGAGATCGAGAACCTCCAGGTGTCCCGCAAGGGCCCCGGCAACTTCGTCTCGGCCGCCGACCGGAAGGCGGAGGAGGTCCTGCGCGACGCGCTGATGAAGGCGCGGCCCGGCTACGGCCTCATCATGGAGGAGAGCGGGACCATCGAGGGCACCGACCGGAGCCACACCTGGCACGTCGATCCCCTCGACGGGACGACGAACTTCCTGCACGGCATCCCGCATTTCGCGATCTCGGTCGGGCTCGAGCGCGACGGCCAGATCGTCGCCGGCGTCATCTACGATCCGGCCAAGGACGAGCTGTTCATCGCCGAGCGCGGCAAGGGCGCCTTCCTCAACAACCGCCGCCTGCGCGTCTCCGGCCGACAGGATTTCGCCGACGCGCTGGTCGCCTACGGCACGCCCTATCTCGGCCGCGGCAGCCATGGCCGGCTGCTCAAGGAGGTCGCTGCAGTGATGGCGGTCTCCGGCGGCACCCGCCGCCTCGGCTCGGCGGCGCTCGACCTCGCCTACGTCGCCTGCGGCCGGACCGACTTGTACTGGGAGCGCGACCTCCAGACCTGGGACATCGCGGCCGGCATCATTCTCGTGCGCGAGGCTGGCGGCTTCGTGTCCAGCGCAGATGGCGGCGCCGAGCCGCTCGCGGCCCGCTCCGTGGCCTGCGGTAATGAGGTGCTGCACCGTGAGCTGATCGGCCTGCTGCGCAAGGCCGCCGCGTAACGGGCGGGGCTCCCTCGCGCCCCTCGCTCCTCGCCACCGTTCCCATCGAACGTCCCGCATCGCCGTCAACCGAGCACCCCGCATGGAAGCCCGCCGCCACTCCGCCCTGAAGGACTCGGTCCGCTCGATTCCCGACTATCCGAAGCCGGGCATCATTTTTCGCGACATCACGACCCTGCTTAGCGATCCGCGCTCGTTCCGCCGGGCGGTCGATTCGCTGGTGCACCCCTATGCGGGCGGGCGGATCGATCAGGTCGCGGGCATCGAGGCGCGCGGCTTCATCCTCGGCGGTGCCGTGGCGCACCAGCTCTCCTCGGGCTTCGTGCCGATCCGCAAGAAGGGCAAGCTGCCCCACAAGACCGTCTCGACGGCCTACGCGCTGGAATACGGCACCGACGAGATCGAGATCCACGTCGATGCGATCAAGCCGGGGGATCGCGTGATCCTCGTCGACGACCTCATCGCCACCGGTGGCACAGCGACGGCGGCGGTGAACCTTCTGCGCCAGCTCGGCGCCGAGGTCGTGGCCGCCTGCTTCGTGATCGATCTGCCGGAGATCGGCGGCGCCCAGCGCCTGCGGGATCTCGGTGTCACCGTGCGCACGCTGATGGAATTCGAGGGGCACTGAGCCCCTGACAGCGCCGGGGTTTCCGTTCGCCACGCGATGACGGGGAGGTGGTTCCCTGGCCGTCATCGCGAGCGTCAGCGCAGCGATCCGGCCGCGCGACGTCCCCTGTCCGGGCGATCGGCCCTCAGGCCGCCAGGCTGTCGAACAGGCCCTTGCCGTCGGTGCCGCCGACGAGCCCATCCACGAAGTTCTCGGGGTGGGGCATCATGCCGAGCACATTGCGCTGCTCGGAATAGATCCCGGCGATGGAGTTGAGCGAGCCGTTGCGGTTCGCATCCTCCGTCAGCGCACCGCCGGCGTCGCAGTAGCGGAAGGCAATGCGGCCCTCGCCTTCGAGGCGGCCGACCGTCTCCGAATCGGCGAAGTAGTTGCCCTCGCCATGCGCCACGCAGACGTCGATCACCTGACCCTCGGTATAGGCCGAGGTGAACCGCGTGTCGGCGCGCTCGACCCGCAGGAACTGCCGGTGGCAGATGAAGCGGCGATTGACGTTGCGCATCAGCACTCCGGGCAGCAAGCCCGATTCGCACAGGATTTGGAAGCCGTTGCAGATGCCGAGCACTAGGCCGCCGCGGGCGGCGTGCGTGCGCACCGCATCCATGGCCGCCGCCCGGCCAGCAATGGCGCCGCAACGCAGATAGTCGCCGTAGGAGAAGCCGCCGGGTACCACCGCGAGGTCGGTGCCGGCCGGCAGTTGGGTGTCGGCGTGCCACACGCTAACGACCTCCGCACCGGAGCGGCGGAGTGCGCGGGCCACGTCGCCGTCGCGATTCGAGCCCGGAAAGACGACGACGGCGGCGCGCATCAGGCGATCTCGACGGTGTAGTTCTCGACGACGGTGTTCGCGAGAAGCTTCTCGCAGGCGGCCTTCAACGTCGCCTCGGCCTGTTCGCGGTTCTCGGAGGCGACCTCGAGGTCGAACACCTTGCCCTGGCGTACGCCGGAGACCTCATCGATCCCGAACGACTTCAGGGCCGCCTCGATCGCCTTCCCCTGCGGATCGAGAACGCCTGTCTTCAAGGTGACGACGATGCGGGCTTTCATGGCGGGCACTCGTTTAGAAAATCGGCGGGCCGCGCCGCGCGGGGCGGCGATGCCGGGGATGGAGGAAGCTGCGCTCGATCGCGTGCGAGTGAGCCGGACTTTTCAAGGCGAACCGGGAGCAGGCGAGGCGCGGCTTGCGGGATCCCGGAAATCTATCGCGGTTTTGTGAAGAGGTCACCGCACGAAAAAGATCAGCGGCGTCGAGTCGAGCCGATCGGCTCGGCTTCAGTGGCGCGGCGCCAAAGCTGGACCATGATCCAGGCGGCGACGAGGCTGAACAGCGCCATGAGCACGTGGCCGACTTGGTCGCCGAGATCGAGCAATCCGGCCAGCGCCCAGCCGGCAGCAATGGCCGCGGCGAACACTTCCGTGCCGACCAGCACCATCAGACCGAGTATCGTGATGAGGTTCCGCATACCCGCGTAAGCCTGTTCCGCTCTTCGAGCGGCGAACTAGCCCGAGGCCGGGGCCCGGCGCAACCGCCCGGAACGAACGAGCAGACACAGATAGGGTATGAATGCGTCGGGCCTGCGCGTGCGCGGACGATTTGGCAGCGAAAAGGGCCGGCGGTTTCAATCCGCCGGCCCTTTGTAGATTTAGCGCGGCGCGCGCTTGGCGAGGATACGCTGGAGCGTACGCCGGTGCATGTTCAGGCGCCGTGCCGTCTCGGAGACGTTGCGGCTGCACAGCTCGTAGACGCGCTGGATATGCTCCCAGCGCACCCGATCGGCCGACATCGGATTCTCCGGCGGGTCGGCCCGCTCGCCCGGCTGCGCCATCAGCGTGCCGTGGATCTCGTCGGCATCGGCCGGCTTGGCGAGATAGTCGAAGGCGCCGAGCTTGACCGCCGTCACCGCCGTGGCAATGTTGCCGTAGCCGGTCAGGATCACGCCCCGGGCCTCGGGGCGGCGCTCCTTGAGGCGGGCAATCACGTCGAGCCCGTTGCCGTCGCCGAGCCGCATGTCGATCACGGCGAAAGCGGGCGCCTTGGTCTCGACGGCCGCGACGCCCTCGCTGACGCTCTCGGCCACATGAACCTCATATCCGCGCGCTTCCATCGCCCGGGCGAGGCGGGTCGAGAAAGGCTTGTCGTCGTCAACGATCAGCAGGCTGCGATCGCTGAAGGCGGAAAGGGGATCGGCATCGGAAAGAAAAGCGGTGTCGGAGCCCGGCACCGTCGTCCCGCTCTGCGTCAGCATGCGGTGCTCCTCGTCGGTTCGTGTCATCTCTCTGCATTATATGGGTGCGGCATCCCGTTCCGTTAGGGGTCGCAGAGAATTGTGCGCAACGCGATGGGGCACAATCACCTCCCTCTCGAAAATGTGACGGGCCCACGTCACCCGCACCAGCGCACCGTGCTGTCCGACCTCCGTGATGTTGGACAAGAGGAGCTGCGCGCCGGAGCGCTCGATCAGCGTCTTGGCGATGAAAAGGCCGAGTCCGAGCCCCCCGCCGACCTCGTCGGGATTCTGCGAACGGTCGCGATTCCGGGTGGTGACGTAGGGCTCCCCGGCCCTCAACAGCACCTCGCTGGGGAAACCGGGGCCGTCGTCGCGGACCGTCAGCGTGACGCGCTCGGCGTCCCACCCGGCTTCGAGCACCACGCGCGATTCGGCGAAGTCCACGGCGTTGTCGAGGATGTTGGCGAGCCCGAACATCACTCCGGGATTGCGGCGGCAGACCGGCTCCGGCCCGTCGCCCTGCCGCACGACCTCGACGGCGACGCCGAGCGCCCGCTGAGGCGCCACCAGTTCCTCGACGAGGTGGCCGAAGGTGACGGTCTGGAGGAAGGTCTCACCCTCCTCGTTCTCCTCGCCCATCGAAGTGAGCTTCGACAGGATGCCGCGGCAGCGGTCCACCTGATCGCGCAGCAGGCTCAGATCCTCGGCGATGGCGGGCGAGGCGGTCGGGCCGAGCTGCCGGTCGAGCTCCTTGGCGACGAGCATTATGGTGCCGAGCGGCGTCCCGAGTTCGTGCGCCGCCGCCGCGGCCAGCCCGTCGAGCTGCGACAGGTGCTGCTCGCGGGCGAGCACCAGTTCGGTCGCGGCCAAAGCCCGGGCGAGCTGGCGCGTCTCCTCCGCCACCCGCCACGCGTAGACGCCGGTGAAGGCGGTGCCGAGCAGGATCGCGGTCCAGACCCCCGAGACGTAAAGGAACGGCAGCTCGATCCGCCCGTCGGCGAACCAGGGCAGGGGGCGGTGGACGAGGGCGAGCAGGGTGGCGAGCCCGACCGCCAGTAGACCGAGCGCCAGGGTCCGCTCCGGCGGCAGGGCGGTGGCCGAGATCAGGACCGGGGCGAGGAACAGGAGCGAGAACGGATTCTGCAACCCGCCGGTGAGGAACAGCAGGCCCGCGAGCTGCACGATGTCGAAGGCGAGAAGCAACGCCGCCGAATCGTCGCTCAACCGGTAGCTCGCGGGAAAGCGGATACGCAGCGCCAGATTCAGCCAGCACGAGGTGGCGATGACGAGGAAGCACCAGCCGAAGGGCAGGTTGAGCCCGAGCCCGAACTGCGCACCGACGACGGCCGCACTCTGCCCGGTGAGCGCGAGCCAGCGCAGGCGAACGAAGGTGTCGAGCCGCAGGTGGCGGCCCGTCGGGGTCAGGGTCTGGTGAGCCGCTTCCATCATGGTGCGGCTACGATAGGGCTGGCGAAGTGAACGTCCACGGACGCGTGACCCGGCCCTGTAACTTTGAAGGATTTCTCCACCTGCAACATTCGATAAGATCGATGCGAGCACGGCCGACTCGGGGGCCGCGCCGGGGAGTGCCGAAATGGACCTGGCATATATCTGGTACGAGACGGCCCGCGCGATGTTGACGCCGGCCCGGCTCGCGGCGGATGCCGCTCGGCACAGCTTGGCGAATCCCGGCAATCCGTTCGCCTACGGTCCCTATGCCCGCTCGGCGGCGGCCGCGCTGGAAATGTTCGAGCGCGTGACCCGCCGCTACGGCAAGCCATCCTTCGGACTGCCGACGACCGTGATCGACGGCCAAGTCGTCCCGGTCTCCGAGCGCGTCGTCTGGGAACGGCCCTTCGGCCGGGTGATCGCCTTCGACCGGGCGCTGCCCGCCGGGCATTCGGAGCCGCAGCCCAAGCTCCTGATCGTGGCGCCCATGTCGGGCCATTACGCGACGCTCCTGCGCGGCACCGTCGAGGCGATGCTGCCTAACCACCGAGTCTTCATCACGGATTGGTCCGACGCGCGCATGGTCCCGTTGCTGGACGGGCGCTTCGACCTCGGCACGTATATCGATTACCTGCAGGCGATGTTCCGTGACCTCGGGCCGGACCTGCACGTGATGGCCGTGTGCCAGCCCGCTGTGCCGGTCTTCGCCGCCGTCGCGCTGATGGAAGCGGCGGATTCGGCCCATCTGCCGGTCTCGATGACCCTGATGGGCGGGCCGATCGACACCCGCCGCTCGCCGACCGCCGTGAACTGCCTCGCGCAGGAGCGCGGCATGGCCTGGTTCGAGAAGAACTGCATCACGGTGGTGCCGCCGCTCTATCCGGGGGCGATGCGCCGGGTCTATCCGGGCTTCCTGCAGCTTTCGGGCTTCATGGCGATGAACCTCGATCGCCACGTCACTGCCCATACCGACATGTTCCATCACCTCGTGACCGGCGACGGCGATTCGGCGGAGAAGCACCGCGACTTCTACGACGAGTATCTCGCGGTGATGGACCTGACGGCGGAATTCTACCTCCAGACCGTGCAGACCGTCTTCGTCGATCACGCCCTGCCGCGCGGGCGGATGCGCCATGACGGACGGCTGGTCGATCTCTCGGCGATCCGCCGTTGCGCCATCCTCGCCGTCGAGGGCGAGAACGACGACATTTCCGGCGTCGGCCAGACCAAGGCCGCCCTCGATCTAACCCCGAACCTGCCCGATGCCCGCAAGGCCTACCACATGCAGGAGAAGGTGGGGCATTACGGCGTGTTCAACGGCTCGCGCTTCCGGTCCGTCATCGCCCCGCGCATCGCCCGCTTCGTGCGCGAGATGGAGGGAAGCGCCTGACCGCGACGCGGGCAAGCATCCGATCAGGTGGATTTCCGGTGAGAGAGGGATTGCTGGGATGGCTGAGGCGGCCGGCTGCGGCTAGGCTCGCGGGCATGACGCGCGCCCTGCTGCGACGGCCGGATCCGGATCACATCGAGATCGCTCATGACGGGCAGACCTTCCGCATCGCCATTCTGCGGCGGCCGACCGCGCGCCGGCTGACCCTGCGGGTTTCGAGCGCGACCGGCACGGTGGTGCTCACGCTGCCGACCCGGTCGTCGCTCGCCACGGCTCAGAAGTTCGCGCAGAGCCACGGCGGCTGGATCGCCACCCGCCTCGCCAAGCTGCCCGAGCGGGTGCCGTTCGCGGAAGACTCGGTCATCCCGCTCCGTGGTGTGCCGCACCGGATCGTGGCGCGGGAGGGGCGCGGCATGGCCGAGGCGGATCCTGCGAGCGCGACGCTCGCCGTCCCGGGCGATCCGGCGCACATGCCGCGCCGCGTCCGCGAATTCCTGATGCGGGAGGCCCGGCGCGACCTGTCGCAATCGGTGGCGGTCTACGCGACGCGCCTCGGCCAGCGGCCGGCGCGGGTGACGTTGCGCGACACTCGCAGCCGCTGGGGGTCCTGCACCGCTCGCGGCGAGCTGAATTTCTCCTGGCGGCTGATCCTCGCGCCGCCGGTGGTGCTCGACTACCTCGTCGCGCATGAGATGGCGCATCTGCGCGAGATGAACCATTCCCCCCGCTTCTGGGCGCTCACCAACGAACTCTGTCCGCATGTGGATGAGGCCGAGCGGTGGCTGAAGCGGCACGGCTCGGAGCTGCACCGCTACGGCTGATCCCCAATCCGGCCGATCCCTGCGGGACGGCGAATTCGGGCGATCCTCAGGCGTCGCCTCCGGTGTGATCGACCGGAGGAGCCGGCTCAGTACTTCGTCACGATCGCCCGGCTGCGGGCCGGCGCGGCCTCGGCAGGCCAAGTCGGGCGCGGATTGACATGGCCCGGCCACAGGGTGCGGGGCGCGACGTTGTCGCAAACCTCGCGCTGGCGCAGGTAGGTGGGCCGGCCCATCGCATCGCGGCGCATCACGGTGCCCCCGTCCCGGCAGAAGCCGGCGATGGCCGCCGCATCGCCACGACGGCGCCCGCGCGGATTCCGCTCCACCGGCGGATGCTCGATGGTGAGCGGCGCCTGATGGTTGAGGGAGCGCTCGACATAGGTCGTCGTCGCCTCGGGCGGGAGGTAATCCGATTCCTCGAACGGCAGGGAAAGGGCGGAGGCACCCCCGCAACCCGCCGCGACCAAGAGGGTCGCGAGGGCGAGGGGGGAGGCGAGGCGGCGCATGGCGGTTTCCTCGGATAATCGAGAGCTTGACCTTACCTTAGGGCAGGCGGGCCGCGAGGGGTAGCCGCTTTGCCCCATTCCCGACACACCCTCGCCGCGATTGCTTGACACCGGGAAACCTGCATGGTCCCAACGCCCGAGGCCGCGCGGCACCTCCGAACGCCTCCACTGCGTCAGTGCGAGGGGCATCCGCCGGAGCCGGCCGCCGTCTCGAGAAGCGATCGATCGGAGTTCGTATGAGTCTGTTTGCGGGCGTGGTTCGGGCTTTGCGTCCTGGGACCGGCCGCCGTCTTGCGCTGGTGGCCGCGACCGCTGCGACGGTGCTGGCCGCGGGCGGTGCCGCACAGGCCCAGGGGACCGTGCGCAAGACCTTCGACGATTGGCAGTTGCGCTGCGAGACGCCGGCCGGTGCCAAGGCCGAGCAATGCGCCCTCGTGCAGTACGTGGCGGCGGAAGACCGGCCGAACCTCAACCTCGTCGTCATCGTGCTGAAGATCGCCGACAACCGCGGCTACCTGCTGCGGGTGCAGGCCCCGCTCGGCATCCTTCTGACCTCCGGCCTCGGCCTCAAGATCGATCAGACCGATATCGGCCGCGCCAGCTTCGTGCGCTGCCTGACCATGGGCTGCGTCGCCGAGGTGGTGATGGATGACGGCCTGATCAAATCGATGCGCAACGGGTCGCAATCGACCTTCATCGTCTTCCAGACGCCGGAGGAAGGGGTCGGAATCCCGGTCTCGATGAAGGGCTTCGGCCCCGGTTTCGACGCGCTCAAGTAGGATCGTTCGGCTCCGGAGCGTTCAAGGGATCGCCGGGAAAGGGCAGGGAACGGTCAGACGATGCGCAGGGCGTTGATCATCTTCGGCGGATTGGTGCTGGCCGTGCCCGGCACGGCACGGGCCGAACCGGGCAGCTTCTTCAAGAACATGTTCGGTGGCCGCGAGGGCGACGCGCCGGCGGTGACCGCGCCGCGGGCGCAGGACCCCGACGACGTCTATTGCCCGCCGGTCTTCGTCCCGGATGGCGGCGCCGCGGTCCAGGCTTTCGCCGGCGCCGCGGGCGACAACCGGCGTCTGCGCCATCAGATCGTGCTCGGCCGGCTCAGCCGCGAGTGCAAGGCGCGGCCCGACGGCTCGGTCGCGGTGCGTGTCGGCGTCGAGCTGCGTGCCCTGCTCGGTCCGGCCGGTGCGGCCGGGCGTTTCGAGGTGCCGGTGAGCATCGGCGTGAAGTTCAATGAGCAACCCGTGATGATGCGCAGCCACCGTGTCGCGGTGGTGGTTCCAGCGGGCGCCGCGCAGGGCGAGGCGACGGTCATCGAGAACGATCTCACCGTGCCCGCCGACAAGGCGATGGGCTACGACATCGAGGTGACTCTAGCCGGCGCCTCGGCGCGCCCGAAGCCGGCCGTGCGCCGCCGCAAGCCCGCACCCGCCGCAGCAGCGGAACAGGGTGAGGCCCCGGTCGCACAATGACGGAATTGTCCGCGCAGCACGGCTGGAAACGCGCCGGAGGACGGCATCGCCAAGTCTGATGGCCAAGCCTGATGCAAGGCGGGGCGATGGGTGGGACCTGTGGCGGGGACGTGAGACGTCGTTCTCCCTGGTATCCACCAGCGACCCCCTGTTCGACCGCCGCCTCGTCCTGTCGCCCCCTGACCGAAAAACGTGGCAGGACCGTTGGATCGTCCTGACCTACACGCTGCCCGTGCGAGCGTGGCCGCAGAGGCCGCTGCTGCGCCTGCTCCGCAGCGCCGGCCGACGCGACAGCTTCGTGCTGCCGGGTGTGGCCCTCGGCGCCGCGCGCTGGCTCGGCTACCTACCCGGCGATTGCGAGGGCATCGAAATCGCGGCCGAGCCGGGCTTCGTGCTGGAGCGCATCGGGCTGCGGAGCAGCGCGAGCGTCTTTGTGGAGGCGCTGCTGAAGCGGCCGGGACGCGCCGCAGCCGCCCTGCGCGCCGGTCTCGCGCGCGACGAGCGGCGCTGGCGCGACAGCCTTCGCGGGGCCTGCGCGGTGTCACCCCTTGCCCGCTATCCGGCCTGGAAGGCATCGCGGCTGTTTCGGGCCGCATCGACCGAGCCGAGATCCGGCGCGCAGATCCGCCTCGTTCTCCCCGCTTCCTTCGCGCAGGCCGATGCGGTGGCGCGCAGCGTCGCGAGCCTACGCGCCCAAACCCATCAGGACTGGTCTCTGCTCATCGCCTGGACGGACGGCGCCCCGCCGACGAGCCCGGCTATTGACGGGCGCGTGCTCTCCACGTCCTGGAATCCGACCGCGACGCTGCGCGAGCTTGCCGGAGGGGCCGACCTGTTCGGCCTGCTCCGCCCCGGCGACATCCTGGCGCCCGAGGCGCTGCACCTGCTTGCCAAGAGCCGGGAGGCCGAGGCGGCCGAGATGGTTTATGCCGACGAGGAGACCGCCGGTTGGACGCCGAAGCCGCGCCTCAAGCCGGATTGGAGCCCCGATCTGGCGCTTGCCATGGGCTATGTCGGCGCGCCCGCGCTGATCGTCGGGGACTTCCTCGCCAGACTGCCCGCCGAGCCGGTGGATAGCCCCGATGCTTTGGCCGTCACCCTCGATCTTGCGGCCAGTTCCGCGACCCGTGTCACCCACATCCCCCGCATCCTGTGCCGTCGCGAGCCCGTCACGATTGATCCGGCCGCCCGCGCGCCGCGCCTCGACTTGCACCTGCGCAGCACGGGATCGTCGGCGCGTGCGGCGCTCCGGGACGGCCGCCTCGATCTTCAATGGCCGCTGCCGGACCCGGCACCGCTCGTTAGCATCATCATCCCCTCCCGCGACCGGCTCGACCTGATCGCGCGGGTCACCGAGGATGTCCTCGAAAAGACGCCTTATCCCGCCCTCGAACTGGTGATCGTGGACAACGGCTCGAAAGAGCCGGCGGTGCTGGATCTGTATGAGCGGTTGCGCCTCGATCCACGGGTCCGGATCGAGCCCTATCCGCACCCCTTCAATTTCTCGGCGCTGGTCAATGCCGGCGCGCGGAAGGCGCGTGGCGACGTCCTCGTGCTGCTCAACAACGACGTGGCGGTGCTGCGGCCCGACTGGCTCGACGTCCTCGTCGCCCAGGCGGTCCGGCCGGAGGTCGGCGCGGTCGGCGCGAAACTCCTCTACGAGGATGGGCGCCTTCAGCACGTTGGCGTCGTGGTCGGGCTCGGCGGCGAGGCCGGCCATATCCTGCGCCGCCGCCCCGCCGACACGCCCGGCCATCTCGATCGCCTGAGCGTGGCGCACGAGGTCTCGGGCGTCACGGCGGCCTGCCTCGCCGTCACGCGCGAGAAGTACCAGGCCGTCGGCGGTTTCGACGAAAAGACCTTTGCCGTCGATTTCAACGATATCGACTTCTGCCTGCGTCTCGGCGCGCGGGGTTGGAAGACGGTGTGGACACCGCATGCGGTGCTGTCTCACCTCGAATCGGTGAGCCGCGGCCGGCCGGTCGGTGAGGCACGCGCGCGCTTTGAGCGCGAGGCCGCCGCCTTCACCGAGCGCTGGCGCGACGTGATCCGGCACGATCCGTTCTACCATCCCGCCCTCTCGCTCACGACCTTCGGCGAGGAGCTGGAATGAGCGCCGACGGCTTGCCCCCCGCATGGCCCGACGCCCTGCTCTTCGCCGCCGAGCCCGTTCCGGGACGCCTCGCGCGGCTTGCCCGGGCGCTCCGCCATCCGAAGCGCGCGTTGCCGATCCTGTCGGCCCGGCTTTCCGGCAGGCGATTGCGGGCAGCGCAGGCTTTCGTCGCGCTGGTCGGCGCCCATCATCATTTGGACCGGTCCCGCATCGTCCCACCGCCGAGCGAACCGCATGCCGCCCTCGCGGTAGCCGGGATTGAGCGCGTTGTGACGGATGCGACGGGCGCGATCCGCATCACCGCGGACGGGCCTCCGATCGTCCTGCTCACGTCCGAAGGCCAGCACATCGCCGCCGGCGCGGCGGCCGCCATCGCCGCCGCCTTCGCCGATCCGGATCGTCACGCGATCTACGGCGACGCGTTGTTCAGCCACGCCGTCCACGGCCCCTGGCTTCCCCTGTTGCGTCCGGCCTTCGATCGGGACTACCTGCGCACGGTCGATTATCTCGGCCCCGTCATCGCCCTTCGCCGCGCCAGCGTAATCGGAATCGACACCGTTCCCGGCGCCGCCGTGCTCGATCTGACCCTGGCAATCGCGCACCGCTTCGGCACCGGCGCCGTACGCCACCTCCCGCGCGTCCTGTCCTTCGGCCGCTTCGACGGGATAGGTGAGGGGCGAACGGCGCGGCGGGACGCGGTCCGGCGCGATCTCGATCGGGTGGGGGAGGGGGGCACGCCCGTCCTGGTCGGGCAAGACGGCGTGATCCGCCTCCACCGGCCCTTGCCGGAGCCGCGCCCCCTCGTCAGCCTGATCATCCCGACCCGTGACCGGCTCGACCTGCTTCGTCCCTGCATCGAGAGCCTGCGTCACCGCACCGACTGGCCGGCCAAGGAGATCCTGATCTGCGACAACGACAGTCGCGATCCCGAGACGTTCGCCTATTTCCGCACTCTCGAGGCAGAGGGTGCGGCGCGGATCATCGCCTGTCCGGGTCCCTTCGACTTCGCCGCGATCAACAACCGCGTGGCGGCGCAGGCGCGTGGACGCCTCCTCGCCTTTATCAACAACGACGTCGAGGCCGAAGCGCCGGACTGGCTGGAGCGCATGGTCCGCGAAGCCTTGCGCCCAGAGATCGGCGCGGTCGGGGCCCGGTTGGTCGATGGGGAGGGCCGGATCCAGCATGGCGGGATCGTGCTCGGCACCGGCGGTCTCGTCACCCATGGCCACCGCCACTTCGCCGGGGATGCAGCGGGCTATCTCAGCGCGTTGCGCGCCACCCGAAGCGTCTCGGCCGTGACCGCCGCCTGCCTCGTCATCGAGGCGGACAAGTTCTCCCGCGTCGGCGGCTTCGATGCATCGACCTTCGCCATCGATTTCAACGACGTCGATCTCTGCTTGCGGCTGAACGCGGTCGGCCTGCGGACCCTCTATGTCGGCGGCGCCCGGCTCCATCACCGGGAATCGGCGAGCCGCCGGCCCTCACCGGCGGCGGCGACCCGACACCGTGCCGAGGTCGAAGCGCTAAAAAAACGATGGGGGCCGCTGCTTGCGCAGGACCCCCATTATCATCCGGGCTTCGACCCGGATCTCTCGACTCATCTCCGCCTTCGCCGAGGCTGGACCGGCCTGGAGCCGGCCGAGCCTCGCTGAAGACGCTTACTGCACCAGGCGCGGGCCGCCGGCCTGAACCTTCTCGTTCTCGGACATGATGCCGAGACGCTTGGCGACCTCCGTATAGGCCTCGATCAGGCCGCCGAGATCCTTGCGGAAGCGATCCTTGTCGAGCTTGTCCGAGGACTTGATGTCCCACAGCCGGCAGGAATCGGGAGAGATCTCGTCGGCGACGACGATCCGCATCAGGTCGCCCTCCCACAGGCGGCCGGTCTCCATCTTGAAGTCAACGAGACGGATGCCGACACCGAGGAAGAGGCCCGACAGGAAATCGTTGACGCGGATGGCGAGCGCCATGATGTCGTCGATCTCCTGGGGCGTCGCCCAGCCGAACGCGGTGATGTGCTCTTCCGACACCATCGGGTCGTTGAGCTGATCGTTCTTATAGTAGAACTCGATGATCGAGCGCGGCAACTGCGTGCCTTCCTCGAGCCCGAGCCGCGTCGCCAGCGAACCGGCGGCGACGTTGCGCACCACCACCTCGAGCGGAATGATCTCGACCTCGCGGATCAGCTGCTCGCGCATGTTGAGCCGGCGGATGAAGTGCGTCGGCACGCCGATGTCGTTGAGGTGCTGAAAGACGAACTCGGAGATCCGGTTGTTCAGCACACCCTTGCCGTCGATCACCTCGTGCTTCTTCGCGTTAAAGGCGGTCGCGTCGTCCTTGAAGTGCTGGATGAGCGTCCCCGGCTCCGGTCCCTCGTAGAGGACCTTCGCCTTGCCCTCGTAAATGCGACGGCGGCGGTTCATAGGCGTGTACCGTGGTTTGAGGAAGTCCATGGGGCCGAGGCTCCTTCGGAACTGGCACTTGAGGCGAAATCCGCGGCGCGGCGGCCCGTCTGGCGGGCAGACGGCCGGATTATGCTTCCCGAGAGAGACATGTCCGGCCGCCTTAGCATCAATCTACCGGAACGAGGTTTGCAGCACAACGCGTTGGCCGGGCAACGCATTGCCGCCGTCGACGCAGACCCGCCTAATCCCCGGTCGATATGGGGGTGAGTGCCGTCGTCTTCGAGGGGTAGCGGCATAGATCCGCGATGCTGCAACGCGGACAGTCCGGCCGGCGGGCCTTGCAGATGTAGCGCCCATGCAGGATCAGCCAGTGATGTGCGTTGAGCCGGAACGGCTCCGGCACCAGCGCCTCCAGCCCCGCCTGCACCTTGTCGGTCGTCGCTGCGGAAAACAGGGGAATCCGGTTCGAGACGCGGAAGATGTGGGTATCGACCGCGATCCGCGGCACGCCGAAGGCCACGTTGAGCACGACGCTCGCCGTCTTCGTCCCGACGCCCGGTAGCACCTCCAGGGCCTCGGCCTCGCACGGCACCGCGCCGCTGTGACGCTCCAGCAGAATCCGCGACAACGCGATGACGTTCTTCGCTTTGGTGTTGAACAGGCCGATGGTGCGAATGAAGTGGCGAACCCGCTCCTCGCCGAGATCCAGCATCTTCTGCGGCGTGTCGGCGATGGCGAAGAGCGGGGCGGTCGCGAGGTTCACGCTCTTGTCGGTGGCCTGAGCCGAGAGCACCACGGCGACGAGCAGCGTATAGGGATTGAGATATTCGAGTTCCGAACGCGGTTCCGGATCGGCCGCGCGCAGCCGCGAAAAGATCTCGACCAGGGTCGCGTCATCGACAGGTTCGGGCGAGGTTTCGACGCCGGCCGCCAGAGCCGGCATCAGCTTGG